>NZ_CP102951.1:3300000-4500000 GCF_024741815.1 Pseudomonas sp. LS1212 | reverse complement strand
CCAGGTTTGCAGGCTGTAGAAAATCAGCAGCATCAGCACCAGGTCCGGCACCCCGCGAATCAGCGTGGTGTAGAGCTGCGCAGGAATGCGCAACAGGCGCACGCTCGAGAGCTTGGCGCTGGCGCCGAGCAGCCCCAGGACAACACTCAGCAGCAGCGAGAGAATGGACAGTTTGATGGTCATCCAGGTGCCTTGCAGCAACAGCGGGCCAAAGCCCTTCAAGCTGAATGCCGAGAGCCCCAGGTGCTGCAACAGGTCTTCGAACATGAATCAGGCCCTTGGCAGTCAATGAGGTGCGCTCATCCCCACCCGGGAATGAGCGCCAGGTCGCGGATTATTGGCCGCTGTACAGATTCAGATCGCCAAAGTGTTTCTTTTGAATAGTGGCGTAGGTGCCATCATCGTGTAACGCTTTGATACCTTTATTCAAAAGTGCCTTCAGCTCGTTGTTACCCTTTTTGATACCGATCGCGGTTTTGGCGGGCAGCAGAGGGCTGTCGACGGGCTTGCTGACTTCAAAATCGACACCTTGTGGCGACTTCAGGAAGCCCAGTTCGGCTTGCAGCAGGTCCTGGATCGAGGCGTCGAGGCGGCCGGAAACCAGGTCGGCATATACTTGATCCTGGTTCTGGTAGGCCTGGGTTTTCACGCCGGCCTTGTCCAGTACGGCCTTGGCATAGGCTTCCTGGATGGTCCCTTGCTCGTAGCCCACGGTCTTGCCTTTGAGCGAGGCCGTATCTTCGCTAAGGCCGGAACCTTTCTTGAATACGAAGGAGGTTGGTCCCGAGAACAGTTCATCGGAAAAATCGATGGCTTTTTCCCGCGCAGGGGTCACGGTCATCGACGAGATCACGCCGTCGAACTTGCCGGCTTTCAGGCCAGGAATCATGCCGTCGAAATCGCTTTCGACCCATTTGCACTCGACTTTCAGCTCGGCACAAATCGCGTTGCCCAGGTCGATGTCGAAGCCTACCAGGCTGCCGTCGGCGGCCTTGGACTCGAAGGGGGCATAGGAGGGATCGACGCCAAACCGTAGTTCCTTGTATTCCTTGGCCAGGGTGGTGCCCGCCGACAGACAAAGTGCCAGTGCAGAAAGCGTCAGCCATGCTTTTTTCATTGTGCAGTCCTTAGATCCAAATGAGCATTGGAAGCGTGTGAGGTGCGTTACCGGCAGATGCCAGACATCACATTCATAGCAAGTTCCGCACCATACGTCTCGAAACAGGTCGCTCTTATTTGCCGGGCACCAGTGTCAGGCGCTTGCTGCCGTAGGTCTTGTCGAAGTTCTGTGGTTGCATCGGGAAGCTCACGTACTGGCCCTTGAGCCAGGCGTCGATGCCATCGGCATAGTGCGGGCTGGCCGGGTTACCGGACTGGCCCGTGCTGTTGAGGCCGATCATTGGCTCGGCCTGACCGAAGTCGACCACCATGCGCATGGCTGGAATCAGCCAGGTATTGAAATCCTGCCCCCAGTGATAAGCCGAGGTATTGAGGGTGGTGTGGTCGCCGCCGGCCGGAAGTGGGCCGCGGTTCAGGTAGCCACTCAAGGCGTTGATGCGGGCCCCTTGGCCGGCGCTCATGAAGGGCGCCAGTTTGCTGCTGTCGGCTGTCCAGGTGTAGCGGTGCAGTTTGCCCCACTGCCAGGCCCGGCGATCGCTGCCCAGTTGGCTTTCGCCGCTGCTGACGGCGGCGGCCAGGCTGCGCGCCAGGATCGCCGGCTTGTCTTCCTGGCGCGCGGTCTTGACGTCGTCCCAATAGGGGCTGTCTTCGCGACCGAGAAGATGGTCTGCCTGGGCCGAGTAGGACAGGTCGGCGTTGGCGACGAAGGCCTTCCAGGCGGGGCTTGCGTCGGGGCCCAGCTCATCGAGGAAGGTCTGTCTGGCGCTTTCCTGCAGGAAAAGCTCGTACAGCGCGGCATCGGCCGACTGCGGGCTGAGCTTGCCATCGAACGCCATCAGCCGGCTGTAGGCCTCGCGTGCCTTCGCCCGTTCGCTCTCGGGCAGGGCATCGATAGCCTGCTTGAGCGGCTGGGCCATGCCGGGAGCCTCGAACATTTTCTTCAGTTTGCCGTCGAAGAGGGTGGTCTGGTCGTACTGCATGGCGATCATGCTGCGCGTATCGTGCTTGCCGGCACCGGCCAGTTCGGCAATGCGCTCGCCGCGTTCGGGGTAATACCAGGAATTGGACAGCTGCATGCCATAGCCACTGGGCACAGTGCGCTGGTTGGCGGTGCCCAGCCAGCCCTGGGTCGGGTCCTGGTCATAGGGATGCAGCATCGGGTCGGCGTAACCGTCCCAGTCATAGCGTCCTTGCCAGCCAGGCGACGGCAGCAGGCCTTCGCCTTCGCGACGATTGGGGAAGCGCCCCGTGACTTGCCAGCCGATGCTCTGGGCGTCGGCAAGCACCAGGTTCAGCGCCGAGGCACGGATTTCGCGGCTGGCCTCGAAGGCCTTTTCCACGTTCTGGGCGCGGGACAGGTCGAAGAGCGCGTCCATGCTCTTGTCGCCCTTGAGGTCGGGTGTTTGCAGGGCCAGGCCGAAGCCGCTGCTCAGGGCCTGAGGCTGCAGGGCATTCTTGCGCTCGCCCAGGGCACTGTTGAGCAGTGGCCCGTGGCGAGTTTCATAGACCGTTTCGCGGATCGGCCGCTGCCCCTTGATGAAGAAGGTTTCGTTGCGTGCGATCGCAGGCTGCCACTTGCCATCGACTTCATAGTAGAGGCGGTTGCCTTCGCGCTTGATCTTTTCCAGGAACAGGTCCTGGTTGTCGCCCATGACCATGGTCATGCCCCAGGCCACTTTGCCGTTGAACCCGGCGACGATGCCTGGCACGCCGGCGATGGAGACCCCGGCTGCCTGGTACTTCGGCGCGCGTATCTGCACGTAGTTCCAGGCCGACGGAATCGCGATCGGCAGGTGGGTATCGTTGGCCAGCAGGCTTTTGCCGGTGCGGCTGCGCTGGGGGGCGATGGCCCAGTTGTTCGAGGCGGCCACGCCCAGCATGTGAAGGTCGGTAAGTTGGCTCGCGACGTTGTTCAGGTCGCCTAGCCCTGGCACCTGGCCGACGAGGCTCAGGCCCTTGAGTTTGTCCGCTTCGGCGAACGGCAGCGGCTCGTCCGGGTAGCTTGGCAGCAGCCAGGCCAGCTTGTCGGCACCGACTTTCTGGGCCAGGACCAGCGATGCAATTTCTTCCTGCAGGTTGACCGACAGCCCGAAGTTCAACAGGCAGAAGACCAATGCAGAGTCTTCCGGCTTCCAGTATTCCGGGCGATAGCCGGATTCGGCCAGGTCCATCGGCAACTTGTCGCGATAGCGGAACAGATAGGCGTTGACCCCGCGGGCATAGACCTCGAAGAAGCGCTTGAGGCGTGGCGAAGCGGCAGCGTAGAGCGCGTTGGCGTCCTTTTTCAGATTGACGGTGCGCATGAAACGGTCAATCTCCAGTACGCCGGGGCCGGCCATTTCGGCCAGGCGACCTTGAGCGAGCAGGCGCATGCCGACCATCTGGCTGATGCGGTCGCTGGCATGTACATAGCCCATGGCGAACAGGGCGTCATGGAAGTTGCTGCTTTCGATCAGCGGCATGCCCATGGCGTTGCGCCGCACCGAAACGCTCTGCGCCAGGCCCTTGAGTTGCTGTACGCCGGTGGTCGCCGGCAGACTGTCGTTGTAGCTGCGATCGAGCCAGGATTGGCATCCCGTCAGGCCCAGTAGCCCGACCATCGCTGCGGCTGCGCCGAACCTGGGGAGAAAATGTGTAAGGGCTGGCGAGGCCATGGCGAGGCTCCTGCGGGTGTGGCATCGGGAAAGGCGCTACGTTAGTGAGCGCGATGACGCCACGCAAGCAGGGGCAGGGCCTTTATTTGCAAAAATGAAAACGGCCTGATCATCAGGCCGTTTTCGCTTGCCCGGCTCAGGCGCCGTGGCACTTCTTGAACTTCTTGTTGCTGCCGCACGGGCAGGGATCGTTGCGACCTACGTCCTTCAGGGCGTTGCGCACCGGCTCCTGGGGTTCGTGGTTGCAGTGCGGACCGTGAACGTGGCCGTGATCATGATCGTGATGATGATCATGGTCGTGGTTGCAGTCTGGGCCATGAACATGGGGTTGCTGGGTCATCTGGGGTCACTCCGGAATAAAATCGCCGGGAATTATCTCACCACTGCGCGCCAAGTGCAGGTCGTGGCCGAAGAATAATCCGGTTTTAAGTTCGCCATCGAGCCGATAGCGGATCGGCTGGTCGGGATTTTTCAGCAGCCTGGCGATGTCTTTCAGGTGTCGCCAGAGGTTGGTGCGCACCGGCACCTGGAAATATTCGCGGCCGTTGGCCGGGATGGTGAACCAGTCGCTGGATTCACCGTCGGCCAGCAGGATGTCGTTGAGTCGGATGGTGTACTGCAGGCCGCGAATGGGCAAATTCGAGTCGTTGGGGTTGTCGATGCGAAAATGCAGCATGAACTGCTGTTCCAGCAGTTTGGCCTCGATCACTTCGACCTTGACCAGGTGAATGTCGGGGTCCTGGAAGTTACCGGTGAACCAGGTCGAGCAGCCGGAGAGGTTCAGCAGAATGAGAAGGCCGATAATGCCCGTGATTTGTGCCCGTGCATGCATTTCACTTCTCCGGCAGTTCCCTCGAGTCTGCTCCAGATCAGGTCTTGATGTAACTGGCGCAGCATTTCTTGAACTTCTGGCCGCTGGCACAAGGGCAGACATCATTGCGCCCGGCCTTGAGTGGTACGGTCGGGTCGATGAAATACCAATGCCCGTCGTTCTGCACGAACGAAGAGCGTTCGCGGTGGCTGTGCTCGCCGGCTTCATCGTGCCAACGCGCGGTGAAGGTCACGAAGGCGTGCTCGGGCTGGCCGCCCAGGACTTCGGCGCTTTCCACTTCAAGGCCCAGCCAGGTGCTTTGTGCGCTCCAGTCACTGATCGACTGGCGATCGAGACCGGCCTGCTGCGCCGGCAAGGTGGTGGCCACCAGATAGTCGATCAACCCAAGCACATACGCGCTGTAGCGCGAGCGCATCAGCGTTTGCGCGTCGGGTGCCGGGTGACCGTTGTGATAATGCCCGCAACAGGCGTCCAGTAGATTGCCGCTGCCGCAGGGACAGATCGAGACACTCATTCGATCACCACCAATACTTGCCAAAGTTTTGCGGGTTGGCCCAGAACTTGGCGTTGAGCCAGTCCGGCACCTGTTTGTATTCGCGTAGATCATAAGTGAACAGGCTCAAGACCTGGTCATCGCGTTTGAAACGTTCACTGGCTTGCAGGGCCAGGGAATAGAAGTCGGTTTCGCTCCAGCCACAGGCCGTCAGGTCGGCGAGCACGGCAATGCGGCTGGCATTGAGGTTGCGGATGCCGCCCAGCAGTTTCTGGCCGCTGCTTTTGTTCAGTTGTTCCAGGCAGCCTACTGCCAGTGCCAGGTCGAAGCGTTGCCCGGCCAATGTCGCCGGCAGAGGGCCGGGTTCGGCTACATACACAGCGGTGTCCGGGTGGGCAGCCTCGAAGGCGTCCAGTGCCGGGAAGCGGCTGCCGACCAGCAAAAGCCGCTGCGGGGCATAGCGATCGAGCAATGCCGCCAGCGCTTGCTGGGGCGTGCGCGAAGAAAAACCGTCATTCATCAAGAGTCCTCTTTTAATACTGCCAAGACTAGCTTGGGGCCTGGTCCTACGTACATGTTATTCCAATAATGGCTTATTGCTGGCGGAGATGGATTGAGGGGGCTTTACTCCCAGAGTACGGGTTTTAACTTAATCTCCAAGGAGAAACCTTAAAATGAGCATTGTGCGCACGGCATTACCCCTGGTTCTGCTAACCAGTGTGCTGTCTGGTTGTGCAGGTTTACAAAAAACCGACTGGCCGACATGCGCTGCTGTCGGGGGCGTTACTGGTGCTGCACTGGGCGCTACAGAGAGCTCGACCTGGGCTGGCTGGGGTGCTCTCATTGGGGCCGGCATGGCGGCCGGCTATTGCTGGGTGCATGGCGACGGCGACGAGGATGGCGATGGTGTGCCTGACAGCCGTGACAAGTGCCCTGGTACTCCGCGAGGTGTTCAGGTCGATGCCAATGGCTGCCCACCAGCCCCGGCGCCTGTGGTTGAAGAGGTCGTGGTGGTCAAGGAAGAGGTGATCGTGATTCGTGACGTCCTGTTCGAGTTCGACTCTGCCCGCCTGACCGCAGCCGACAAGGTCCGTCTGGACAAGATTGCCACTCGCCTGAAGAACGAAGCACCCGGCGCCAGGCTGGAAGTTACCGGTCATACCGACAGCGTGGGCAGCGATACCTATAACCAGAAACTCTCGCAGAAACGCGCGCAATCGGTGACCGATTACCTGGTGGAAAGCGGTGTGCCACGCAGCAGTTTCGTTGCGGTCGAGGGTGCGGGTGAATCCCAGCCGGTCACCGACAACAAGACCGCTGACGGGCGTGCAATGAACCGTCGCGTGGAGATCAAGATCAACCGCTGAAGCCCGGCCGGCCCCGCTTGTTAAGTCCTGTGGGCCGGTCTTTACTCCTGTGTGACCGGTATGGGGCCGGTGACACAGGAGCATTTCACATGAGTGTGTTATCCAGGGCAGCGGTTCCCGTCCTTCTGGTCAGCAGTATTTTCTCGGGGTGCGCCACCACCCAGGATGGCGATGAAGACAGCGACGGCGTATTCGATCGTCGTGATCGTTGCGCCGATACGCCGGCCAACACTCCCGTCAAGCACAATGGTTGCCCGCTGCCGCAGTACCCGGTCAGCGAGCCTGCACGGCCTCCTGTCTCGGACGTCATTACCCTCAACGACGAAGGTAACCTCATGTTCGCCGTCAATTCCGACGAATTGACGGGGGCTGCCACCAGCAAACTGGCGGTGCTTATAGACAAACTCAACGACCCGAGCATGAAGGCGCTCTTGGTTGTCGGGTTTACCGACAGCCAGGGCTCCGAGGCCTATAACCAGAACCTCTCGGAGCGTCGTGCCGGAAATGTTGCGGATTTTCTGATCACTCAGGGCCTTTCGCCGGAGAAAGTCACCAGCCAAGGGCGTGGTGAAAGCGAGCCGGTGGCCGACAACTCAACAGCAGAAGGTCGGGCGAAGAACCGCAGGGTGGAGCTTCATCTGAATTGAAACAGACCTCTGGTATAAGAGGCCTGCAAGCCGTTACTGTGCGGGCAGGAGATATCCTGTCATGGTTCAAGCCTGAATCTTGAGCCCTGCAGGGGCCTCGCGGGAGCGACCATGATCGCTCCTCTATACCAAGAATAATTTGCAAGGGGCGCGTATGAAGTGGTTTTGGGGGGTGGGCAAGGCATTGACAGTGGTGTTTTGGTGGGTGGTGCTGCTGAATCTGTTCATGCCTATGATCAATCCATTCAACCTGCTGATCAATGCCGTGGGCGCTGCGCTGCTGCTGCTCCATGCGCTGGAAGTGTTGCTGTTCAATCGCCGTTTGCGTGGGCGCAGCCATCGCTGGTTCGATCGACTGCAGATCTTGCTGGTGGGTATTTTTCATGTGCAATCGATTTCGGCACCGACGGGGGCTTCCAGGCATGCGTAAGTTGATCGTACTGGCTGCATTGTGCAGCCCCATGGCCACGGCTGAAGTCATCAGCGTCGACGCCCACTCGCTGATGCGATTGCCCGGCAAGGCCAGCGTTGTGCAGCTCGAGCGCCTGGAAGTGGCCGATTATGGCACCTTGCTGATTCCGTCCAATCTGACCGAAATAAATGTGGGTGAGTTGCGCCTGGGCCATGAAGCGCGAATCGCGATCGTGCCGGGCGAAAAGGAATTGCGTCTGCATGCGCAGCGCGCGCAGCTGGGCACCGGCAGCCAGATAATGGCCCGTGGTGCACCTGGCACTCACCTGAAGCCGGCGCTGCCAGGGCGCAACCTTGACTTGCAGTTGCAGTCCTTGAGCGCACAGGAGCTTTCGATCGACGCCCGCGGTGGCGCCGGCGCGCCAGGCTATGCGGGCCTGGACGGTGGTAATGGCGAGGCGGCAGGCTGCACGTGGGGGCAGGCCGGGAAGGGTGCCGATGGCGACAACGGAGGCGATGGTCATTCTGGTGCTGCGGGTGCCCAGGTGCGTCTGCAGGTGCCGCGTAACTTCCCGGGTGAACAGATCAAGGTACGTGTCGAGGGTGGTGCGGGTGGCGTGGCTGGCGCGCCGGGCAAGGCGGGTGCCGGTGGCGCGAGCAAGGGCTGCCTGGTCTACCGCGCCGAGGGTGGTCGCAGTGGTCAACCGGGAGCGCCGGGGCAACCTGGGGTGGCGGGTGCCGCGGGCTCTGTTTCGGTACAGCGTCTGTAACAGGGCTGCTGCCTTTTATCTCGTTCCCACTCCAAGAGCGTGGGAACGAGGTGTCCGCTTTGATGCGCAGTTACAGCATCGGCCGAACCGAAGCGAGCGCGACCAGTACCATGCCAATGATCAGATTGATCCCCACCAGACGACGGATGCGGCCCAGCGTGGCGGAACCTGTCGACCAATCCGCTGTATCGACGGCGCGACGCAGTTGCGGCAATTGCAGCGATTGAATCCGGATAAACAGCGCCGTCATGACGATGTAGAGCCCGATCATGACGTGAACGTAGCGTGGCGCGGCTTCGAACCCGGCATAGCGCATGTGGATCATGCCGACGCCACTGATCGGAAGAATCACCACGGCAACCCAGACCCAGACAAAAAAACGTCGGAAAACTTCCACCCACAGCTTCAGCCGGGCGGGGCCTTCAAGGGTTGTCATCGCCGCGGGACGCAGGATCATCCAGGCGAAAAACATACCGCCGACCCAAATCAGGGCTGCCAGTACATGCAATGTGTAGGGGATAGCAAAGGGGGTCATGCAGGATCTCCGTTCAGCGCTCGATTCAATAGCGGGGTATGATAGCGGCCTATCCGAAACACTGAAAATTTATCCAGGCTCGCGCGCCCCAGAACCATGATCAGTAACGAACTCAAATCCCAGATCCAGGGCGCCTATTCGCGTTTTCTCGAAGCCAAGAGCCTCAAGCCCCGCTACGGCCAGCGTTTGATGATTGCTGAAATCGCCAAGGTGCTGGGCGATATCGATTGCGACGATGAAGGCCGGCGCAGCGGCGATCCGGCGGTGGTTGCCGTCGAGGCCGGTACCGGTACCGGCAAGACCGTGGCCTACAGCCTGGCGGCGATTCCGGCCGCCAAGGCCGCGGGCAAGCGCCTGGTCATTGCCACGGCCACCGTCGCCCTGCAGGAGCAGATCGTCTACAAGGACCTGCCTGACCTTATGCGCAACAGCGGGCTGAACTTCAGCTTTGCCCTGGCCAAGGGCCGGGGCCGCTACCTGTGCCTGTCGAAACTCGACATCCTTTTGCAGGAAGGCCATGCGCAGAACGCCACGGCGCAGTTGTTCGAAGAAGAAGGCTTCAAGATCGAAGTCGATGAAGCCAGCCAGAAGCTGTTTACCAGCATGATCGAGAAGCTCGCCGGCAACAAATGGGACGGCGACCGCGACAGCTGGCCCCAGGCCCTGGAAGACCATGACTGGGCGCGCCTGACCACCGATCACAGCCAATGCACCAACCGCCATTGCCCGAACTTCCAGCAATGCGCCTTTTATAAGGCGCGCGAGGGCATGGGTAAGGTCGATGTGATCGTGACCAACCATGACATGGTCCTGGCCGACCTGGCCCTGGGCGGCGGCGCAGTGCTGCCGGACCCCCGCGACACCATGTATGTATTCGACGAAGGTCATCACCTGCCGGACAAGGCCATCGGCCATTTCGCGCATTACACGCGGCTACGCTCCACCGCCGACTGGCTCGAGCAAACGGCCAAGAACCTGACCAAGCTGCTGGCCCAGCATCCGTTGCCGGGCGATCTGGGCAAGCTGATCGAGCAAGTCCCGGAACTGGCCCGGGAGATCAAGACCCAGCAGCAATTCATGTTCAGCGCCTGCGAACAACTTGCCGATTTCCGCGCCGGCGAAGACATGGAAGGCCGCGAGCGGCCGCGCCATCGCTTTGTCGCTGGCGTCGTGCCGGAGCACATGCGCGAGATGGGCATCGAACTGAAGAAGGGCTTCTCTCGTCTGACCGACGTCTTCACTCGGCTCACCGAGTTGCTCAAGGAAGGCATGGACGGCGAGGTCAGCATCGGAATTGCCAGCCATCAGGCCGAAGAATGGTATCCGCTGTTCGGCAGCCTGCTGATGCGCGCCCAGGGTAACTGGGAACTGTGGACGGCGTTCACCGCCGAGGACCCGCAAGACAGCCCGCCCATGGCGCGCTGGTTGACGTTGGCCGAAAGCGGGGCGATGTTCGACATCGAAGTCAACGCAAGCCCGATCCTTGCGGCGGAAATGCTGCGGCGCAATCTGTGGAATGTCGCCTACGGCGCACTGGTGACCTCCGCGACCTTGACCGCGCTGGGCAAGTTCGATCGCTACCGCATGCGTGCCGGGTTGCCCAAGACTGCCGTGACCACGATCGTGCCAAGCCCCTTCCATCATGCCGACGCCGGTTTGCTGCGGGTGCCGGACCTGCGTGCCGACCCGCGCGATGCGACGGCCCACACCGCGGCCATCATCCGTGACCTGCCGGAGCTGGTGGAAGGTTCGCGCGGCACGCTGGTGCTGTTCTCTTCGCGCAAGCAGATGCAGGACGTGTTCGATGGGCTGGACCGCGACTGGCGCAAGCAGGTTTTCATCCAGGGCAACCTGTCCAAGCAGGAAACCCTGAACAAGCACAAGGCGCGTGTCGACGGTGGCGATTCCAGCGTGCTGTTCGGCCTGGCCAGCTTCGCCGAAGGGGTCGACCTGCCGGGTGCCTACTGCGAACACGTCGTCATTGCCAAGATTCCCTTTGCGGTGCCGGATGACCCGGTCGAGGCAGCCCTGGCCGAGTGGATCGAGGCCCGCGGCGGCAATCCCTTCATGGAGATCGCCGTGCCCGATGCCTCGCTGCGCCTGATTCAGGCCTGCGGGCGCCTGCTGCGCACCGAACAGGATCGCGGCACCATCACCTTGCTCGACCGGCGTGTCGTCACGCAACGCTATGGCAAGGCTATCCTCAATGCCTTGCCGCCTTTTCGCCGGGAAATTTCCTGACGCGTTTCGCATCAATGTCGCGCGGCGTTGTCTATGCACTGTCGTCAAGGCCCAAGCCCATCAAGGAGAGCTGGATCACTATGATTCGCCGTTCGTTGCCCGCTGTATTTGCACTGTTGTTCGCTACCCCGTCGTGGGCGGCCCAGCAGACGCTGTTCAACTTCGTTCGCCCTGCCGATGTGGTTCAGGTGGCGACTGAAAATGCCAGCCTGCCACAGTCCAACGCGGAGCAGACGGCCGAAGGCGAGGTATTGCGTCGGGTGGTGTTCAACCCTGTCGAACGCCCGAGCCTGCGCCTGACACCGCAAAGCGGCGTGTGGGACTGGTCCGCGGCAAGCGCCATGACCCTGCGAATCCAGAGCGCGATGAATTGGGCGCTGACCGTCGATGTGACGATCCAGAGCAGTGATGGCAAGGCCCTGACCAGCCGGGTCGACCTGCCGGCCGGCCCCGCGCAGACATTGCTGGTGCCATTGCGCACCAGTACGCCACTGACTCACGGCATGCGTGCCGGGCCCCCCATGCCCTGGCAGCAGGACGGTCAACGCCTGTTGTTGGCCAGCAGTGTCGGCGAGCTGGACCTGAGCAAGGTGGTCTCGGTGACCTTGTCAATGAACAAGCCGGCCGTGGCCCAGAGCATCCTGCTCGAGCGCTTTGGGGTGCAGGATAGCGATGAGCTGCCGAAAGCGGCCTATAGCGCCATTGTCGATAGCTATGGCCAGCACACGCGCAGCAAATGGCCGGAAAAAGTCGGCAGCGATGAACAGCTCAAAACGGCCGCGAGCAAGGAGCAGCAGGTACTCAAGACCTGGCTCGCCGAACGCGCCAAGCAGCCTCTGGACAAGTTCGGTGGCTGGACGCAGGGGCCGGGATTCGAGGCCAAGGGCTTTTTCCGTACCGAAAAACGCGACGGGCGCTGGTACCTGGTAACGCCAGAGGGGCACCCGTTTTATTCGCTGGGGGTCAATGCCGTTGCAGCCGATGGCGGCAAGACTTATGTCGCCGGTCGCGAATGGATGTTCTCGGGGCTGCCCCAGGGAGAAGAGCCGTTGGCTCATTACTACGGTGAGAGCGACAACCGCGATGGTAATGGTTCTTCCAGGGACAGAGGCTACAACAGCGGGCGCTGGTACGATTTCTACGCCGCCAACCTGGCCCGCGCCAATGCCCAACCTTGTGTGAAAACCGCTGAAGCGGCAGCAGGCACTGCCGAAGCCGGCAAGGTCGATGCTGCTCAGGTCGAAACTGCCAGCGAGCAACCGCAAGCCACAAACTGCCCGCCACCCACTTTCGATGCCAAGCGCTGGCAGGGCCATACCCTCGATCGTCTGCAGGCCTGGGGTTTCAACACCCTGGGTAACTGGAGCGACCCTGGTCTGATGAAAAACGATCGCGTGCCTTACACGTTGCCACTGTCGATCGTCGGCGACTACGCCAGTATCAGCACAGGTTCCGATTGGTGGGGCGGCATGCCAGACCCGTTCGATCCGCGCTTTGCCATGGCCACCGAGCGGGCCGTGGCCATTGCTGCCCGTGATCACCGTGACGACCCTTGGCTGATCGGTTACTTCGCCGACAACGAACTGGCCTGGGCCGGCCCCGGCGACGATCCGAAAGCGCGCTACGCCTTGGCGTACGGCACACTGCGCTTGACCACCGACGTGCCGGCCAAGCGCGCCTTCCTCAAACAACTGCGCGACAAATACCGTAACCAGGCCGGTCTGTCCAAGGCCTGGGGTATCGATCTTCCAGCGTGGGAATTGATGGAAGACCCAGGCTTCGAGCCGCCACTGCCAAGCCCTGAGCACCCGGAGATCGAGGCTGACTTCAAGCACTTCCAGCGGGTGTTTGCCGATACCTACTTCAAGACCATTTCCGATTCGCTGAATTGGCACGCGCCCAATCACCTGTTGCTGGGCGGCCGCTTTGCCGTGAGCACGCCAGAAGCGGTCGATGCCTGCGCCCAATACTGTGATGTCCTGAGCTTCAATTTCTACACGCCGAAGCCGCAGGATGGCTATGATTTCGGCCGCTTGAAAGCGTTGGACAAGCCCTTGCTGGTCAGCGAATTCCATTTCGGTTCGCGTGATCGTGGGCCCTTCTCGCCAGGTGTGATGGAGGTGGCCAGGGAAGAAGACCGCGGCAGCGCTTATGCCGCGTTCCTCAAGGCCGCCATGGAAGAGCCGTCCATTGTCGGTGCGCACTGGTTCCAGTACCTCGATCAACCTGTGACCGGACGTTTGCTCGATGGCGAAAACGGCCACTTCGGTCTGGTCGGGATTACCGATGTGCCCTTCCAGGGCTTCGTCGGCGCCGTGCGCAAAAGCAACCTGCAAACCCTGCAACAAGTGGGCAAGACGGCCGCGGCCGCAGTGCCTGATGCACCAGCGGAGCAGGTCAAGGACAATGTTCAGGTGCCTGCAGAGACGGTCGATCAGACGGTTCCCGAGCAATGAGTGGTCAATACCGGGCTGACCGCCTGGCTCGCATCTGTTCCCAAAACCTGCAAGGGCTGGAACAATGCTCACCCCTTTGAAAAATGGTAGTGCAGGGAGTCACCGGGTGCAGATTCAGGGCCATTTCGAACTCAAGTTCGAAGCCGTGCGCGAAGCCTTTGCCGCGCTCTTCGATGATCCACAAGAGCGCGGGGCGGCGCTGTGTATCCAGATCGGCGGGGAAACCGTGCTCGATCTCTGGGCAGGCACCGCCGACAAGGACGGTAAGGAGGCCTGGCACAGCGACACCATTGCCAACCTGTTCTCCTGCACCAAGGCCTTCACGGCGGTCACTGCGCTGCAGTTGGTCGCCGAGGGCAAACTGCAATTGGATGTGCCGGTCGCCCGCTATTGGCCGGAGTTCGCTGCAGCCGGGAAGCAGGCCATCACCTTGCGGCAATTGCTCTGCCACCAGGCAGGTTTGCCGGCGCTGCGTGAATTGCTGCCTCCCGAGGCCCTGTATCAATGGCAAACCATGGTCGACGCACTGGCCGCTGAAGCCCCCTGGTGGACCCCTGGGGAAGGGCATGGCTATGCCGCCATTACGTATGGCTGGTTGATCGGCGAGCTGATTCGCCGCGCCGACGGACGCGGGCCGGGCGAGTCGATCGTGGCCCGGGTTGCGCGACCGCTGGGGCTGGATTTCCATGTCGGCCTGGCCGATGAAGAATTCTACCGGGTTGCCCATATCGCTCGAAGCAAGGGTAACCTGGGCGATGAGGCGGCCCAGCGTCTGCTGCAGGTCACGATGCGTGAACCTGAGGCCATGTCCACGCGGGCCTTCACCAACCCGCCGTCGATCCTCACCAGTACCAACAAGCCGGAATGGCGGCGCATGCAGCAACCTGCCGCCAACGGCCATGGCAATGCACGCAGCCTGGCCGGCTTCTATAGCGGCTTGCTCGATGGCAGCCTGCTGGAATTCGAATTGCTCGAGGAGATGACCCGCGAACACAGCATTGGCCAGGACAAGACCCTGCTGACCCAGACCCGCTTCGGCCTGGGTTGCATGCTCGATCAACCCCAGGTGCCGAATGCGACCTTCGGCCTGGGCGCCAAGGCTTTTGGCCACCCGGGTGCCGGTGGTTCGGTCGGTTTCGCCGACCCTGAACATGACGTGGCATTTGGCTTTGTGACCAATACCCTTGGGCCGTACGTCCTGATGGATCCACGGGCACAGAAGCTGGTACGTGTTTTGGGAAGCTGCCTGTCATAGATTGAGCCGACGGGCTGCTGGAACCCGACCCATTTTTTGTCCTCTAATCAAATATTTATGCGGGCTTTCGGGCTCGTTTTTGTCGTTCACTTTGTTGTGTGGAACTAAAATGTCCTCTCATAAATCGCTTGCTCTTGCGCTTTGCCTGGCTGTTACGGGCTGTGCTCAAACTCCACACAACTCTGCTGCCGGAGGCGGCATTGACTTGTGGCCTTTTGGTTCGGACAAGACTGCCGATGAAAAAGCCAAGGACATTGCAGGCGCCAAGGCAGCCGAAGCCCAAGCCAGGGTAGCTGCCGCCGCCGCCGCGGAAAAAATCGCTCCCCCTGCTGCAAAGGACGCGAGTGCCAAGGCCGACACTGGAGGCAGCTGGTGGTGGCCTTTCGGCGACAAGAAAGAGGCGGTCAAGGCTGTTCCAAAAATTGACCACAAGGTCACCCAGGCCTGGCTCGACAGTTACGAGCCACGTTTGCGCGAAGCGATCAAGGGCAGCAAGTTCGAGCTGGAGCGCCGCGAGAATGTGCTGGTCATCACCGCCCCGGTCGATAGCTCGTTCAACCCCGATCGTCCGGCCATGCTGCTGCCGATTATCCTTGGTCCGATCACGCGAGTGGCCAAAATCATCGAGACGGACTCCAAGACCGCAGTATTGGTATTGGGCCATGCCGACACCAGCGGCGCCGGGCCAGTCAATCAGAAGTTGAGTCAGGAGCGAGCTCAGTCGATCGCCGCGATTTTCCGCCTCAGCGGTCTGGAACGTAATCGCCTTTCGCTGCGCGGCATGGGTTCGGTCATGCCACGCGCCGCCAACGACAGCCTGCAGGGTCGTGCGTTGAACCGTCGGGTAGAAATGCTGGTGACGCCGCAAGACACCATGCTGGCATTGCTTAACCAGTACAAGCAGCCGACCCCGTCGGCAGCCGAATTGGCCGCGGCCCAGGACAGCAAGTTTGTGGCGAAAACGCCGGAAAAAGCACCGGTAAAAGCTTCCGGCAAGGCCTCTGCGAGCAAGAAAGCCAGCACCGCGAAGAAAGCCGCGCCGACCAAGACAACCGTCGCCAAGAAAGCGGCCTCACCGGCCAAGGCTTCTGCCAAGAAAGCTACGGAAACGAAAAAGGTCGCGACTACGACCAAGACCAACTGATAGCAAAGGAACGCTGCAATGACCCAGACCCTGGCCGCTATGCGCCGTGAGTATGCCCGCGATGGCCTGACCGAAGCCCAGGCGCCTGCCGAACCTTTCAAGCTGTTTCGCCAATGGTTCGAACAGGCCGTCAAGACCGAACAGGTGCCGGTCGAGGCCAACTCCATGATGCTGGCCACTGTAGATCGGGACGGTCGGCCGCACTGCCGGGTACTGTTGCTCAAGGGCCTGGACGACCTGGGTTTCACCTTTTTCACCAACTACGATAGCGCCAAGGGCCAGCAGCTGGCGGCCAACCCCTTCGCTGCCATGACCTTTTTCTGGCCGGCCCTGGAGCGTCAGGTGCGTATCGAAGGCAGGGTGGAGATGGTCACGCCAGAAGAGTCCGACGCCTATTATCAGGTTCGGCCCTTGGGCAGCCGCCTGGGCGCCTGGGCTTCACCGCAGAGCCAGGTCATCGCCGACCGGGCCGAGCTTGAGGGCTTGCTCAAGGCCACCGAGCAGCGTTTCAACGATGCTCAACCCCATTGCCCCGAGCATTGGGGCGGCTACCGTCTGCTGCCCGAGCGCATCGAGTTCTGGCAGGGTCGCCCGAGCCGTCTGCATGATCGCCTCAATTACCGTCTGCTGGACAATGCCTGGCAACGCGAGCGTCTGGCGCCTTAATCAGTGTGATATTTAGTTGTGGCGCGAACGTAGAGCCACCAGTGGAAGTACAGCCCCGCCACGGTGGTCGCGGTGATAATGAAGTAATCCATGCTGATCCTTGCGCAAGCAGGCTCGCGGTTGTGGCATACATTCCAGCACTTTGAAAGAAATAAGGCAGTCTGTACCGAAGCTGAATGGAAGCAATTTTATACTGCTCGTGTCGTGACAGTCGTCAGCGCGCGGAGTCTAATGAATATCTGTCTTATGGAGATGATCCTATGCGTAAATCTGTATTGCTGGTTGCGTCCTTCACCACGATGTCGCTGTTGCTGGGCGGCTGCGCCTCGAACCTGAGCGGCGACTCCTATTCCCGTGACGAGGCGCGCAGGGTGCAGACCGTACGCATGGGCACCATCGAATCGCTGCGTCCCGTGAAAATCGAAGGTACCAAGACCCCTATCGGCAGCGGTGCCGGTGCGATTGTCGGTGGCGTGGCAGGTAGCTCGGTGGGTGACGGTCGCGGCAGTATCGTCGCGGCGGTCATCGGCGCAGTGGCCGGTGGCCTGATCGGTTCGGCCTCTGAAGAAGGCCTGACTCGTACCCAGGGTGTAGAAATCACCGTGCGTGAAGATGACGGCAGCATGCGTGCCTATGTGCAGCAGGTTCAGGAAAACGAGATTTTCCGGGTCGGCGAGCGTGTGCGAATCATGACCGTCGACGGTACCAGCCGCGTCGCGCACTGATTCAACGCCAGCTTTAAAACTAAAAACCCCGACTCAGCTTGTGCTGGCCGGGGTTTTTTCGTATTGGCCATCGATCAAGCAGTGACGTTTTTCCGGCTGGCCATGGCGGTTATTCCATAGCCCACCAGGGCGGCGATGATCGAACCGGTCAGGATACCCATGCGATCCATGCCGGCGTACTCGCTGACACCAGGTTGGAAAGCCAGCGAACCGACGAACAGGCTCATGGTGAAACCGATGCCGCAGAGTATCGAGACCCCCAGTACCTGGCCCCAGTTGGCGCTCGTCGGCAAGGCGGCGATACCGGCCTTGACTGCCAGCCAGGTGAGGCCGAACACGCCCAGGGTCTTGCCCGCCACCAGGCCGACGGCGATCCCCATTGGAACAGGGTGGGTGAAGCTCTCCAGAGTGATACCGGCCAGCGATACGCCGGCATTGGCGAATGCGAACAGCGGGAGGATGCCGAAGGCCACCCAGGGGTGCAGTGCATGTTCCAGGCTCAGCAAGGGCGAGGGTTCGGCATTGCGGGTCCGCAGCGGAATGCACAATGCCAGCGTCACCCCGGCCAGGGTTGCATGCACGCCGCTCTTGAGGACGCAGACCCAAAGGATAAGCCCGATGATCATGTACGGGCCGAGTTTGACCACGCCCAGCCGGTTCATCGCCACGAGCGCGACCAGACAGGCCGCGGCCAGCATCAGAGACAGGCTCGACAATTCACCCGAGTAGAACAGGGCGATAACAATGATCGCGCCCAGGTCATCGATGATGGCCAGGGTCATCAGGAAAAGCTTGAGCGAAGTCGGCACGCGCTTGCCCAGCAGGGCGAGCACGCCCAGGGCGAAAGCGATATCGGTCGCCATGGGAATTGCCCAGCCAGCCACGGCGGGCGGGTTGTCCTTGTTCATTGCCCAATAGATCAGGGCGGGTACCACCATCCCGCCAATGGCCGCAGCACCCGGCAGGATCACCTGCGCAGGCCTGGACAAGTGGCCGTCGATGATCTCGCGCTTGACCTCGAGGCCAATCAGCAGGAAGAACAGGGCCATCAGGCCGTCGTTGATCCATAGCAACAATGGCTTGGCGATTTTCAGCGCGCCGACCTGGGCCACGACCGGTGTATCCAGCAAGCCGTTGTAAAGGAACGACAGCGGTGAGTTGTTGATGATCAGGGCAAGGGCTGCAGCTGCAATCAATAACAGACCGCTGGCAGCTTCCAACTGAAAGAACCGTGTGAAAGTGCTACGCAGAGGCAAGTTCGCTCTCCATGCTGTGATTTAAAGGTGGTCCACCCTAACGCGTACTGTTAGTTGTTAAAACAAAAATTATATTCTATTTTGTTATAAGAATGGGGGTAGGCTCATAAAGGTCAGAGCCTAGCAGTCAGGCGGGAAATTGGAGTCCCACTGTGTCTGTGTCGTATGTAGGAAAAGTCCTAAGATTGAAGTTTGGCATTCAACAGGTAGACCAGCATGAGCGAGAACCGCCAATGGGCGCGCGAAGCGATACGCATCATCGAAGCGGACTTCCAGCGCAGTGCCGACACGCACTTGATCCCATTGCCGCTGGCGGGCTTTCCCGAGGTAGAGTTTTATTTCAAGGATGAATCCAGTCATCCCACCGGCAGCCTCAAGCATCGACTGGCGCGCTCGCTGTTCCTGTATGCCTTGTGCAATGGCTGGCTGCACCCCGGCGCGCCGGTCATCGAAGCCTCCAGTGGCTCCACGGCCATCTCCGAAGCGTACTTTGCCAGGTTGCTCGGGCTGCCCTTCATTGCCGTGATGCCCGCGACCACCTCCCAGGAAAAAATCGCCCAGATCGCTTTCTACGGGGGCCAGAGCCATCTGGTTGACGACCCGACGCAGATCTATGCCGAGTCCGAACGCCTGGCCCGGGAAAGCGGCGGCCATTTCATGGACCAGTTCACCTACGCCGAGCGGGCCACCGACTGGCGGGCGAACAACAACATCGCCGAGTCGATTTTTTCCCAGCTGTGCTACGAGCGCCATACCGAACCCACCTGGCTGATCTCAAGCCCCGGCACCGGTGGTACTACGGCGACGCTGGGGCGTTATGTGCGTTATCGGCAGCACTGCACCCGGGTGCTCTGCGCCGATGCCGAGCGCTCGGTGTTCTTCGATTATTACCAGAGCGGCGACGCGAGCTTGCGCCTGGATTGCGGTTCGCGGATCGAGGGTATCGGCCGTCCACGGGTCGAGGCCTCGTTCCTGCCCCGGGTCATCGATGCAATGGTCAAAGTGCCGGATGCGCTATCGCTGGCAGCCATGCATTACCTGGCAGGGCGCCTTGGACGGCGAGTGGGTGGTTCGAGCGGGACCAATCTGATCGGTGCACTGATAGCAGCGCAGCAAATGAAAGCGGCGGGGGAGAGTGGATCGATCGTGGCGATCCTTTGCGACGGCGGCGAGCGTTACGCCACCACCTACTATGAGCCGAGTTGGTTGCAAGCCCAGGGCTATCAGCTCGATGCGCTGATAGCTTCAGTAGCGGCTTGTGCCGATGAAGGCAAAGCGTTGCCGGCGACCGTGCTGCGCGCCGGCATCTGAAACCCCTCGGCAAGGCCCGGTGCGAGCCAGGCAATGCCGAGGGCGTGATCAGTCTTTCAAGCCCAGCATGCTGCGCGCCACGGCCTCGGCAATGCGAATGCCATCGACTCCGGCAGACAGAATGCCACCGGCATAACCGGCACCTTCGCCAGCCGGGAACAAGCCCTTGACGTTAAGGCTCTGCAAGGACTCGTCGCGGGTGAGACGCAGCGGCGATGAGGTCCGGGTTTCGATACCGGTCAATACCGCGTCATGCTGGCCGAAGCCACGAATCTGCTTGTCGAATGCAGGCAAGGCTTCGCGGATGGCTTCGATGGCATATTGCGGCAAGGCCAACGCCAGGTCGCCGAGGGCGACGCCGGGCTTATAGGACGGCTCTACGCTACCCAGCTCGGTAGAAGGCCGGCCAGCGACGAAGTCGCCGACCAGTTGCGCCGGTGCCTCGTAGTTGCTGCCGCCCAGGACATAGGCGTGGGCTTCCAGGCGCTCTTGCAGCTCGATCCCGGCCAGCGGGCCGCCCGGGTAATCTTCTGGCGTGATTCCGACGACGATGCCCGAGTTGGCATTGCGCTCGTTACGCGAGTACTGGCTCATGCCGTTGGTCACGACCCGGCCTGGCTCGGAAGTGGCCGCCACCACGGTACCGCCCGGGCACATGCAGAAGCTGTACACCGAACGACCGTTCTTGGCGTGATGCACCAGCTTGTAGTCGGCTGCGCCGAGTTTCGGGTGGCCGGCATATTTGCCCAGGCGCGCCTTGTCGATCAGCGACTGCGGATGCTCGATGCGAAAACCGATCGAGAAGGGTTTGGCTTCCATGAACACACCGCGGCCATGCAGCATGCGGAACGTGTCGCGAGCGCTGTGGCCCAGTGCCAGGACCACGTGACGCGAGGCGATCTGTTCGCCATTTTCCAGCACCACGCCGTGCAGTTGCCCGTCGTCGATCAACACGTCGGTGACCTTCTGCTGGAAGCGGATTTCACCGCCCAGCGCCTGGATCTCGTGGCGCATGGTCTCGACCATGCCGGTCAGGCGGAAGGTCCCGATATGCGGCTTGCTGACGTAGAGGATTTCCTCCGGGGCGCCCGCCTTGACGAACTCGTGCAGGACCTTGCGGCCGTGGTGCCTGGGGTCCTTGATCTGGCTGTAGAGCTTGCCGTCGGAGAAGGTGCCGGCGCCGCCCTCGCCGAACTGGACGTTGGACTCGGGGTTGAGCACGCTCTTGCGCCACAGCCCCCAGGTGTCTTTGGTGCGCTGGCGCACTTCGGTGCCGCGCTCAAGCACGATCGGCTTGAAACCCATCTGCGCCAGCAGCAAACCGGCGAAAATGCCGCAGGGGCCGAAGCCAACCACCACCGGGCGCTCGCTCAAGCCTTCCGGCGCATGGCCCACGGGCTTGTAGCTGACATCCGGTGCCTGGTTGACGTTGCGGTCTTCGCTGAACTTGCGCAGCAGCGCGGCTTCATCGCGCACGTGCAGATCGATGGTGTAGATGAATTGCAGTTCGGAAGACTTCTTGCGCGCATCGTAGCTGCGCTTGAACAGGGTGAATTCCAGCAGCTCATCATCGGCGATCCCCAACCGCTGCACGATGGCAGGGCGCAGGGCTTCGTCAGGATGATCCAGTGGCAATTTCAGTTCAGTGATTCGTAACATGACAGGGTCCAATATCCGGGCCACAGGGGCGCCCCGGCAGCTTTACACGAACCGGCAATTATAAGCCGTAAAGCCTGCTTTCGGTCAGGATAAAAACAATGCAAGACGCGTTGTACTGATAGTCGGTCAAGACCTTCATTCGTTGCGCGAACCGCCATAGTAGGCGCAGCCGCGTTGGGTCTGGCCGTTGACCCGCAGTTCGGCCGTGAGGTGTTGCACGCCGCCGGTGACGCTATCGACGCAGCGCTGCGGCGCAACCCACAACTCGATACGCTGGTCGTTGGCCTCACTGGTCAGGTTGAAGCGCCCGTCAGGCAGTTGTTCTTCCAGGTAAGGCAAGGCCAGTGGCTGCTGGCCTTCACGCTCCAGGACCATGCCCTTGCCGCTGACTTTCAGATCCCAGTTCGGCGTGTGGCCGCTGGCACGCAGGGTCAGGCGCTTGAAGTTCGGGTCTTCGCAGGCGCTGGCCGCACGCTCGATGCGATAGACCTGATGAAGATTCAGTTGACCGTCGTTGCCGCCACCCTTGTTCGCGGCAAAACTGCCGAGCAGGTCGACGAAGATCGTGCCGGGCTTGCTTGCCTGCGCGGAAGCTTCCTGCAGTACGCCGGTATTGCCGGTGTCGTTGACCATGAAGCGCCGTTGTTCCTGGCAGGGCTGAAACAGCAGGTGACCGCCTTCGCCCTTGAGTACACCCTGCATGCGGGTCATGCCGGCGGTGGCGTTCGTCGGTTTATCGGCGAACATCTGGCAACCGGCGAACAGGGGCAGCAAGGCAACAAAGAGTACGGAACGGGCAGCGCGCATCGAAGAGGGTCTCCTGAGAAGTGCCGCCACGTTACGCAGGCTGCCCGCCGATCACAAGGGTGGCGTTCAGCCTACACGGTAGGTCTGGCCAGTCTGCAAGCCTTCCACGCTCTTGGCATAGGCCAGCGCGACGTCGGCTGCCGGAACCGGCTTGAACCCGCGGAAATAGGGCGCGTAGCTGTCCATTGCTTCGGCCAGTACATTCGGGCTCACTGAGTTGACGCGCAGGCCGCGTGGCAATTCGATCGCCGCAGCACGCACGAAACTGTCGATGGCGCCATTGACCAGCGCGGCCGAGCTGCCGCTGCGAATCGGGTCGTGGCTGAGCACGCCAGTGGTGAAGGTGAACGAAGCGCCGTCGTTGGCATAGTCGCGGCCGATCAGCAACAGATTGACCTGGCCCATGAGCTTGTCACTCAAGCCCAGTGCAAAGTCTTTCTCGGTCATTTCCGCCAGCGGGGCGAAGGTCACATTTCCGGCGGCGCAGACCAGTGCATCGAACTTCCCGGTCTGTTCGAACAGGCGGCGAATCGACGCGCTGTCGCTGATGTCGACCTGGAGGTCGCCGCTGCTGCGGCCGATACGCACGATTTCGTGGCGCTGGGCCAGTTCTTCGGCAACTGCCGAGCCAATGGTGCCGTTGGCGCCGATCAACAGGATTTTCATTGAGCCATTCCTCGGTAGCGGTAGGGGAATCGTTAGTCTAGGGTGGTTTTTTCTGTAGATAAGCGTGCTAATAGGCAACCTTTGGTTTTCATCTGGAAACAATGCATGAGCGAACTGGATGACCTGACAGCCTTTGCCGTGTTGATGGAGGCGGGCAGTTTTACGCTGGCCGCGCAGCAATTGGGCTGGAGCAAAGGCCAGCTGTCCAAGCGCATCAGTCGATTGGAAACCAGTCACTCAGTGTTGTTGCTGCACCGAACCACCCGCCGCCTCAGCCTGACGGCCGCTGGCGCGGCACTGTTGCCCCAGGCACAGGCATTGGTCGCCCAAGTGGAAAGAGCGCGCCAGGCGCTGGCCCGGCTCAAGGACGACATGGCCGGGCCGGTACGCATGACGGTACCGGTCTCGCTGGGGGAAACGTTCTTCGAGGGGTTGCTGCTTGAGTTCTCGGGCACGTATCCCGAGATCCAGATCGAACTGGAGCTCAACAATGGTTACCGGGATTTATTGCGCGATGGCTTCGACCTGGCGATCCGCTCGAACGTGGCCAATGACGAGCGGTTGGTGGCCAGGCCCCTGCTGGCCATGCAGGAAGTCACCTGCGCCAGCCCGGCCTACCTGGCGCAGCATGGGGAGCCCCATACGCCCATGGAGCTTGCCGAGCATCGTTGCCTGCTCAACAGCCACTATAGCGGCCGGGAGGAATGGCTGTACCACCAGCGCCATGAATTGCTCCGTGTGCGGGTTTCGGGGCCGCTCGCCAGCAACCACTACAGCCTGCTGAAGAAAGCGGCGCTGGTGGGCGCCGGGATCGTTCGGCTGCCGTCCTACATGCTGCATGCCGAATTGGGTGATGGGCGCTTGCAGTGGTTGTTGCGCGACTACCAGACCCGCAGCACGCCGATGTTTCTGGTTCATCCGTACCAGGGTGGCATGCCCAGGAGGGTTCAGGTGTTGGCCGATTACCTGATGGGCTGGTTCCAGCGCAGTACCCAGGCACTGGAAAAACTCTAGCGCCGGGCAATCAGGTGGTCGATCGAAAGCACTCCTGGCCCACGGGCCATCAGATAGAGCAGCACCGCCGCCCAGGTACCGTGGGTGGGGTAGGCGTCGGGGTAGACGAATGTCTGAATGACCAGGGTCATCCCGAGCAACGCCAGTGCAGAGAAACGGGTGGCGAAGCCGACCAGAATCAGAACCGGAAAAAAGTGTTCGGCAAAGGCTGCCATGTGCGCCGCCACTTCAGGTGTAAGCAACGGCACCGGGTATTCGCTTCGAAACAAGGGAATGGTCGAGTCGGCCAGGTGCGGCATGCCCAGTTCGAAGTTGCCGGAGATCAGATCGACTGCGAAGCCTTCGACCTTGGTTTGCCCGGATTTCCAGAACACCGCCGCAATCGAGAAGCGCGCGATGAATGCGACCAGGCTGTGGGGGATCGCTTCGAACAACGCAATGGCGCGCTCTACCAGGCGAACGGGGAGACTGCGGGTACCCTTGTAGGTGTTCATGCTCAGCCCTTTTACCGTGTGTGCAGTTGAGTGATGGCGGCTTTGCCGATCAGCAGGGCCAGGCAGTGGCCCAGGTCGAAGCCGGTACTGGCTTGCAAGCCCTGGCCGGCTGCCTGGCCAAGGGGCAGACCGCTCTGCAGTGCCTGGATGAACGCGCAGGTTCCAGGATCAAGTGCCAGGAGTTCGACCTCCAGGCCGCAGCGCAGTACCAGGGCGCGCTCGGGCAGCCAGGGATCGACCGTCTCGATCTCCCCGTCATGTTGATGGGCCTGCCAGAGCGAACAGATGGCAAAGTCCGACACCAGAATCGAGAGGCTTGGGTGCAGGCTCAGGCGCAGCTCGACCAGACTTTCCGGTTGCGCCAATAGCTCGGCAATCGCTGCATGGCCGACGGCGTTGCTGTCGGCGGCGTGGTAGGCGCGTATGCGCAGCCGCTCCAGGCGCGCGACGTCGGCGAGGTAGGGCAGGCTGGCAGCTGGTTCAAAGCTTTCGATAAAGGCGGCGAAGTCCTCGCCATATTCCACCAGCAGGCGCGAGCGAGGTGGATGGGACTGCACGTAGGCCAGGCCCATGGCGTTGAAGAAGGCTTCGCCCACCAGTTGCAGCACCACCGGGTAGCTGTCGGCCATCGCGCCCAGCAATGAGCTGATGACGTTGTTGCGGTAGACCGCAAATCGACTGTCAGGCGCCGGGCTGCTGAACAGATCGGTCGGGCCGGTGCGTTCAAGGTCGAACAGGGCCGCGGCGAAATCGGCTTGCGTGCTCATGGCTGAACCTCGCAGGCCATGATCAATTCTTCAGCCCGGCGGGCTTCGGCCAACAACTGCGGCAAGGGCGGCAGGTCGTTGTCGCGCTCGATCAGCGTAGGGATCGGCCCGATGCGCTGGAGCAATTGGCGGTAGAGCGCCCACACCGCGTCATCGATGGGGGCCGAGTGGCTGTCGATCAGCAGGCGCTGGCCCATGCCGTCGGCATCTTCGCTGAAGCCTGCCAGGTGAACCTGTTCCACGGCGTGCAGGGGCAGGGCGGACAGGTACGCCAGTGGATCGCGGCCATGATTGATGCACGAGACATACACATTGTTGACGTCGAGCAGCAGGCCACAACCGGTCCGCTGCACGATTTCGCTGATGAAATCCGTTTCATCCAGGGTCGAGGCCTTGAACTCCAGGTAAGTGGCCGGATTCTCCAGCAACAAGGGGCGCCCCAGTGTTTCCTGAACCTGATCCACATGGGAGCAAACACGGTTCAGCGTCGTCCGGTCGTAGGCCAGCGGCAGTAGATCGTTGAGGAACAGCGGGCCGTGGCTGGACCAGGCCAGGTGTTCGGAGAATGCTTGCGGTGGGTGCCTTTCGAACAGAGTTTTCAGGCGCTGCAGATGGTCGCGGTCCAGCGGGGTTTCGGCGCCGATGGACAAGCCGACCCCGTGGATCGAAAGCGGATACTTTTCGTGAAGCAAGCCGAGGTAGCGGTGAAAAGGCCCGCCCTCGACCATGTAGTTCTCGGCATGGATTTCAAGAAAACCAATGTCCGGATGGTCTTCGAGCAGACCGCGAAAGTACTCGGGCTTGAGCCCCACCCCGACTCGGGCTGGTAGCTGGCAGGCGGCCTGAGCGGCTCGATGCACGGCGGTGGCGGCTGGAGTTGTCATGATCGAGGCTCAGGCTGGTCGATTGGTTGGGAGTCAGGACTTTGCCTTGAAGGCCTGGAGCTGACCGAAGCCGGTGGGCGAAGTGGGACTGGCGGTTTTTTCGCAGGTGCCTTTAGGGACCAGTTTCCAGGCGTTTGCTTGATGGTCCATTTTCGAAGTGCCGGCACAGGTGGTGCCTGCGCCTGCTGCGCAGTCGTTCTTGCCCTTCATGGCGACGCCGTAGCATTTTTCCATGTCGTCGGCGGCATGGGCGGCGGGGATCATGCTCAGGCTGAGGGCCGAGCCCAGGGCCAGTGCCAGGGCGGTGGCGGAGAGGGACAGGCCCAGGGTGCTTTGGTTGTTCATGGCGATGCTCCAGTGGTTGAGTTTGGGATTGGCGCTACACAGGGGGATGTGTTGCTTGCCTGTAACAGTAGAGACTGCTCAGGGGTGGGTGTTACAGGGGGGATAAAAAAAACGGCCCGAAGGCCGTTTTTTTACAACGTGGCATCAACCACCCAGGTACGCATCGCGTACTTTCGGATCGTTGAGCAAGGCTTCGCCAGTACCCTGCATGACCACGCGACCGTTTTCCAGCACGTAGGCACGGTCGGCGACTTTCAGGGCCTGGTTGGCGTTCTGCTCGACCAGGAATACGGTCACGCCATCACGTCGCAGTTGTTCGATGATGTCGAAAATCTGCTGGATGATGATCGGTGCCAGGCCCAGCGAAGGCTCGTCGAGCAACAACAGCTTGGGCTTGCTCATCAGCGCACGGCCGATGGCGAGCATTTGCTGTTCACCGCCGGACATGGTGCCGCCGCGCTGGTTGAAGCGCTCCTTCAGGCGCGGGAACAACTGCAGGACCTTGTCCATCTGCTCCTGGTAGTCGCCCTTGTCGGTGAAGAAACCACCCATGGACAGGTTCTCTTCGACGGTCAGGCGGGCGAACACCCGGCGGCCTTCCGGCACGACGGCAATGCTCTTGCGCATGATCTGCGCCGACTCGAGCCCGACCAGCTCTTCGCCCATGTAGCGGATGTGGCCGCTGTGGGCGCGAGGCGAGCCGCATAGGGTCATCAGCAGGGTCGATTTACCGGCGCCGTTGGCGCCGATCAGGGTGACGATCTCGCCCTGGCGGACTTCCACGTTGACCCCGTGCAGTGCCTGGATCTTGCCGTAGAAGGTAGAAACGTTTTCGAACTGCAGCATTTACGCTTCCCCCAGGTAGGCTTTGATCACTTCAGGGTTGTCGCGGACCTGTTCCGGTGTGCCGTTGGCCAGAGGCGTGCCCTGGTTGATCACGAAGATATGGTCGGAGATGCTCATGACCAGTTTCATGTCGTGTTCGATCAGCAGCACGGTCACGTCGTGCTCTTCGCGCAGGGTTCCGATCAGCGCCTTGAGGTCTTCGGTTTCCCGCGGGTTGAGGCCGGCGGCCGGTTCGTCGAGCATGAGGATCCGCGGACGGGTCATCATGCAGCGGGCGATTTCCAGGCGGCGCTGCTGTCCATAGGCCAGAGTGCCGGCCGGACGGTTGGCGAACTCCTTGAGGTTGACCTTATCCAGCCAGAACTCGGCGTATTCCATCGCCTCGCGCTCGCTGCGGCGAAACGCCGGGGTCTTGAACAGGCCTGACAGGAAATTGGTGTTCAGGTGGCGGTGCTGGGCGATCAGCAGGTTTTCCACGGCGGTCATTTCCTTGAACAACCGCACGTTCTGGAAGGTACGCACCACGCCTTTGCCGGCGATCTTGTGGCCAGGCAGGCCTTCGATCGCTTCACCGTTGAGCTGGATGCTGCCCGAAGTGGGTTTGTAGAACCCGGTCAGGCAGTTGAATACAGTGGTTTTACCGGCGCCGTTGGGGCCGATCATCGACACCACCTGTTTCTCTTTCACGCTCAGGGACACGCCATTGACCGCCAGCAAGCCGCCGAAGCGCATGCTCAGGCCATTTACTTTGAGGATCTCTCTGCTCATTTGCGCAGCTCCATGTGAGGACGTTGCATGGGCAGCAGACCTTGTGGGCGCCAAATCATCATCAGCACCATCAAGGCACCGAACATCAACATGCGGTATTCGCTGAAGTCACGCATCAGCTCAGGCAGCAGGATCATCACGGTGGCGGCGAGGACGACGCCCAGCTGCGAGCCCATGCCGCCCAATACGACGATGGCGAGGATGGTCGCAGACTCGATGAAGGTGAAGGATTCCGGCGTCACCAGGCCCTGGCGGGCAGCGAAGAAGCTACCGGCAAAACCGGCGAAGCAGGCGCCTAGGGTGAATGCCGAAAGCTTGATGACGGTCGGGTTCAGGCCCAGGGCCCGGCAGGCGATTTCGTCTTCGCGCAAGGCTTCCCAGGCACGGCCGATCGGCATGCGCAGCAGGCGGTTGATCACGAACAGCGCGAACAGCGCCAGCAACAGGGCAACCAGGTAAAGGAAAATCACCTTGTTGACCGAGTTGTACTCCAGGCCGAAGTATTCGTGGAAGGTCTGCAGGCCTTCAGCTGCCTTGCGTTCGAAGGTCAGGCCGAAGAACGTTGGCTTCTCGATGTTGCTGATGCCGTTCGGGCCACCGGTGAGGTCGGTCAGGTTACGCAGGAACAGGCGAATGATCTCGCCGAAGCCCAGGGTAACGATGGCCAGGTAGTCGCCACGCAGACGCAGTACCGGGAAGCCGAGCAGGAAGCCGAAGGTCGCGGCCATCAAGCCGGCGATCGGCAGGCAGATCCAGAAGCTCAGCCCGTAGTAGTGCGAGAGCAGGGCATAGCTGTAGGCGCCCACGGCGTAGAAGCCGACATAGCCCAGGTCGAGCAGGCCGGCCAGTCCGACCACGATGTTCAGGCCCAGGCCGAGCAACACATAGATCAGGATCAGCGTGGCGATATCCACCGCACCGCGAGAGCCGAAGAACGGCCACACCAGAGCGACGATGATCAACCCCATGATGACCCAGCGCTGGGTGGTTGGCAGGGTCATGAAGTTGCTGACCTTGGGCGAAACCAGCGGGCCTCTCTGCCCGGACTTCATCAAGGTGTTCCACTGACTGTCGAACAACACGCGCAGGAACATCAGCACCGAGCAGGCGGCGATGATGGCCAGCGTTGAGGCACTGGCACCCTCGACTATGAGGTTGATGCCGGCGATGGACAGTTTCAGACCGAGTACCGGATAGGCGACTGCCCATACCAGCAGGGCGCTGAACAGCGCCTGTTTAAGATTGCGAGTCATACTTTCTCAACCTCCGGACGGCCCAGCAGGCCGGTTGGCCGGAATAACAACACCAGGACCAGCAGTGCGAATGCCACCACGTCCTTGTACTGGTCGCCGAAGATATCGGCACCAAAGGCTTCCGCCACCCCAAGCACCAGCCCGCCGAGCATGGCGCCCGGAATGCTGCCGATGCCGCCCAGAACTGCCGCGGTAAAGGCTTTCAGGCCCACCAGGAAGCCGGCGTTGGGGTTGATCACGCCGTACTGCATGCTCAGCAGTACAGCCGCCACGGCGGCCAGGGCCGCACCGATGACAAAGGTCAGGGCGATGATGTTGTTGGTATTGATGCCCAGCAGGTTGGCCATCTTGATGTCTTCGGCACAGGCCCGGCAGGCACGCCCCAGACGTGAACGCGAGATGAACAGGGTGAGGCCGAGCATCACCACCAGTGTCACCACGAACACCAGAATTTGCATGTAGGAGATCAGCACTTCATGTGCGCCGCCCGGACCAAAGGTAATGCTACCCGGGATCAGGTTGGGGATCGATTTGTCCTTGGAATCCTGCGATAGCAGCACGGTGTTTTGCAGAAAGATCGACATGCCGATGGCCGAGATCAGCGGGATCAGGCGGTTACTGCCCCGCAGAGGGCGGTAGGCGATCCGTTCGATACTGTAGCCGTAGGCACTGGTGACAACGATGGTCGCCAGGAAAGCGGCGGTCATCAACAGCGGCAGTGAATCGAGACCCAGCATGGCCAGTCCGGCAAGGACGATGAAGGCCACGTAGGAACCGATCATATAGACCTCGCCATGGGCGAAGTTGATCATTCCAATAATGCCGTAAACCATTGTGTAGCCAATGGCTATCAAGGCATAGGTGCTGCCAATGGTCATCCCATTAACCAGCTGTTGGAAGAAGTGATAGATCTCAGGCATTACAAAACGCTCCTAAAAACCTGATACGCATTTCACTGGTGGAGTCATGTTCCAGCCCGGGCTGTGTGGTCTGTAGCCACCTTCGCACGAGCGTTTGCCAGCGAACCGCTGGTGACGGTTTTAAGATTTTCAGGTAAGTCAGTTCCCGGATCGCGGAACCCTGACCCATTAACCTCGTAAAACAAAGCCCACTGCTTGCGCAGTGGGCTCTATTACTCATGGAACCTGCTTACTGAGGCGAAACTTCAGTCTTTGGTTTACCGAAATGCCACTGATAGACCACGAACTTGAAGTCCTTCAGGTCGCCCTTGTCGTCGAACGACAGGTCGCCGGTAGGGGTTTTGAAGGTGCCTTTGTGAATGGCTTCAGCCACCTTGGCGGTATCTTCGCTCTTGGCGGCCTTGATGCCTTCGGCGATCACGTCAACGGCCGAGTAGGCCGGGAACACGAACGGGCCGGTCGGGTCCTGCTTCTTGTCGGTGAAGGCTTTCACCAGCGCCTGGTTGGCAGGATCCTGGTCGAAGGATTTCGGCAGGGTCACCAGCAGGCCTTCGGAGGCGTTCTGGGCGATCTGCGAGATGGAGTCGTTGCCCACGCCCTCAGGCCCCATGAACTTGGCGTTCAGGCCCTTTTCCTTGGACTGGCGCAGGATCAGGCCCAGCTCCGGGTGGTAGCCGCCGTAGTAGACGAAGTCGACGTTGGCTTGCTTGAGCTTCTGGATGATCGAGGAGAAGTCCTTGTCGCCGGCGTTCAGGCCTTCGAACACGGCAACCTTGACGCCTTTGCCTTCGAGGGTTTGCTTCACGGCGGTGGCGATGCCTTCACCGTACTGCTGCTTGTCGTGCAGGACGGCAACGATTTTCGGCTTGACGTGGTCGGCGATGTAGTTGCCGGCTGCCGGGCCTTGAGCGCTGTCCAGGCCGATGGTGCGGAAGACCATCTTGTAGCCACGGGCGGTGATTTCCGGGCTGGTGGCAGCCGGGGTGATCATGATCACGCCTTCGTCTTCGTAGATGTCAGAAGCCGGTTGGGTGGAGCTGGAGCACAGGTGGCCGACAACGAACTTCACACCATCGTTGACCACTTTGTTGGCGATGGCCACGGCTTGTTTAGGGTCGCACGCGTCGTCGTATTCCTTGGCTTCAAGCATCTTGCCATCGACACCCCCCTTGGCGTTGATCTGCTCGATGGCCATCTTGGCGCCGATGAACTGCATGTCGCCATACTGAGTGACGGGGCCGGTTTTCGGGCCGGCGATACCGATCTTGATGGTGTCGGCTGCGAACGAATGGCTGGCAACCCCTGCCAGTACCATTGCGGCAAACAGTTTGGAAATCTGCTTAGTAGCCTTATTCATTAGTGCTCCAATCATCTGTTGTAGTTTTTATAGTCCTGGCGACCAAGGCTACAGGACCGGATCAGCATTACCACACCTATCCCGGTCATCCCCCCGGCAACTGTACCGGTACAGTGTAGAGCGCCAATTTATCGCTTGAAAAGCTGGCTGCCGGGGGCAAAACACATAGGCGTCGCTTAATTGACAGAAAGATACAAAAAAGCGGCAGGTGGTGCCCAGATCCAGGGTGCAATCCTTGGCTTTTCCGAACTTGTCGATCAATCACTTATTTGAAACCGGGTTTTTCTGCAAAAATACGACCCATCAAAGCGTCGAACTATTTTTGGTGAAACCCATGACAGAACAACCTAGCACCCTCTATGCCAAACTGCTCGGAGAAACGGCAGTAATTGACTGGGAGGGTTTGCAGCCCTTTTTCGCCCGCGGTGCCCTATTGTGGGTCGAGCCCACGCTGGATTTGATCGAAGTCGCGCAAGCCGTGGCCGAGAACCGTCATGAAGACTTTGCCGTCTGGCACGCCGCCGGGAGCGTGAGCAAGCTGTCTGATACAAGGGCAGCAGACCTCAATGAGCGTCGTCCGGAAATCTGGGCAGTGGTGGTTTCGCCCTGGGTACTGATTCAGGTGCGGACAAAACCCTGAGGCCTTGCACTTTTTTGGTGCGATGAGGCATTGTCCATAACAGTCATGGTGCGTGACTGAAAAGTCAATAAGTGGTGCTCGGTAACAATCAAGTTTTTAAAGAGGGCGGGCGGTAACAGTTTCGTCAACTAGCCACCGCCCGCTCGCTCTTTCAATAGTCGGTTCTACCGGTGTGGTTATTCAGCGAGATCACCCGAGTCTTGCCGATCCGGTGACGATAGATTTCACGCAGGTACTTCACCGCTTTTTTCACGCATTCGCGTGACAGGCGAATATCGTTGATCGAGACAAACTTGCTCTTGTCGTTGATCAATTCGCGGTATTTCTTCTCGTACATCGGCTTGATCGCATACCAGTTGGTATCGAGAATCCTGGCCGGGTTTTCGAATTCGTTGAGCAGTTCGTCGATCCGGTCCTCATCGAACGCCTCGCCGATGATGAAGTCCAGGATCGAGTTGTCCAGCGTGTCGTCGAAACGGTACGGCGTGCGGGCAAAACAACGCTTGATGAAGGCCACGATCAAGGTCAGGAAATCATCGGACAGGCACGGGCTCTTGGCGATCAGGGTTGTCAGCGACAGATTGGCCGAGGCGCCGATCACCAGCGCATAGCGTTTGAGGGTGGTGTTGGGGAACAGGCTGTTGAGGTGCGTCTTGAGCCGGTTCAGGTCCATGTAGGATAGCTTGTAGTCCTTGGGCAGCGAAACGATCGACACGACCGAAGAGCAGTTCTTGAAGAAGTGCAGGTCATGCAAGGCCGCCGCGTCGTAACCCGAGCCCTTGTATTGCTCCAGCGCTGCACGGTAACGCTTGGATTCTATCGGCAGCAGGCTGATGCCCTCTATAGCCTGGGTGACCTTGTTGAAGTGCGGCAGGTCGATGGAGCGGAAGAACAGATCGTCGATATTGAGCCGTGGCTGCTCCTTCTCGAACACTTTGAACTTGTCCGACGAGGGTGACGGCTGTTCCGGCACGACAGACTCTGCGTAGGCAATGGCTACAGGGCCGGCCAGACTCATGAACAGGTCGTTGGCATCCAGGCGGATGGTTTCGCCGATATCGATACCGGCACGGCGGAAATAGTTCTGATCGTAGTCGGTGGTCACCGCCTGAGCGGTAAGAATGTTGAAGATCTGTTGTGAGATGTACTGGTTAGCGTGTTTTTCCATCGCATTGACATCAATGTTCTGGATATTGCCGTCATCGCTTTCTTCGGCGTAGCGCATGATGTCGTTGGAGATCAGCATCATCGCGTTCCAGGGGCGGATGCGGCCCATGACGCTGGCTTCGCTGCTGTCTTCATTGTCGAAGTTGTAAGAGAAATCCCATTCCTCGGAAAGGTATTTGCACAGCAGTCGACCGGCATTGATGTGCAGGGCTTCGGACATTTCGCTGCGATGATCGGAAATGTTCGGCAGCACGCAGATGCCGCTGGTGAAAATAGGCTCGAAGACAAACGAGTGCCCACTCTTGCTGTCGTTCTCGTCGGCAGGCTTGGTGTCGAACGTCTTGTTCATGTACGAGTACTGCTGGGCCAGGCCGAACTCCGAGGCCATGCCCGAGCCAGTACCGCCACCGGCGCTGAAAATGTAGAAATACAGGCGCGACTGGTTGGCCTTGATCCCGCAGGAGTCGATCAGGTAGGAGTGAATCAGCTTCCAGTCGGCACTGGAGAAACGCTGGGTTTCCTTGTTCAGAATGATCTTGGCCAGGTATTGGCCCAGGATCGGCGCATTACCGGCGCCACCGGCATGGACTTCCGACAGGTCCATGATTTTCATTTTGCTGTAGTCGTTGATGAAGCCGCTTTTCTCGCCCTTGCGCGAAAAACGGATGCGCCCGGCAATGTCTTTGTCCAGGTCGCCGAGCATCACCAGTGGCTCGACCAGAAAGACCGGTTTGCTGACTTTGTTCTGCACCAGACGCAGGTTGTTGCGAATCCAGCGTGCTGGGCTGTAGTCCCTTTCGGTGTAGGTGCGGTCTTCGGTGTTGAATTCGTTGAGATAGAACTTGCGGGCGTTGTACACCAGCTCCGCCACATCCAGCGCAATGTTCGAGCCGCAGCGGCCCAGGCCGATCAGGCATACCGAAGGAAACTGCTGGTCGCGGCGCTGTTCGCTGTCGTCGTCCAGATGGGCGGCGTGCGGAAACACCAGGTCGCGCAGGCCATCGAGATTGTCGAGGATGCGCTGGATATCGGTTTCGGTGTAATACAGGTATTGCTGTGGGGTGAGCGGACGGGCGCTGTAGAATTCCTTTGAGCCTGTAGGTTGATGCGCGGTAGAGGACAGGACCAACTCGGATACCGCATTGGCAGGATTATTCTTGGAAGTCATTTTGCGCCATGGACCTGGACTGGATGGCCTGCCGAGTAGATATCATCGAGCCATCACTTAGTGGAAATCGCGACTTTACAGCGCGCCTATGGCTTGAGCGATAGGGTCACTCCCTAGGGTGATATAGGGGGACACCTTGCCAAGCCTGTTGTTTAAATCGTCCGATTGCCCCGATTCTTTAATCTGACAGGAGCTGTTCATGAGCACTGCGTTGCCTTCGCTGGCCTTTGCCGGTATCGGTTTGATGGGTTTGCCCATGTGTCGTCGCCTGCTGGCGGCAGGTTATCCGTTGACGGTGTGGAACCGCTCGCCGGAGAAGTGCGCGGCGCTGGTCGAGGCCGGTGCACGCCAGGTCCAGAGCCCTGCCGAGCTGTGTCAGGCAGCCGATGTCGTGCTGCTGTGCCTGGCCGATACGGCCGTGGTACGTGATGTGGTGTTCGGTCCGCAAGGTGTGGTCGAGGGTGCGTGGGCCGGGCAGTTGCTGGTGGACTTGTCCAGCCTGGAACCCACTGCCACCCGTGAAATGGCGGCTGAGCTGGCAACACGCACCGGCATGAGCTGGCTCGATGCGCCGGTTTCCGGCGGTACGCCGGGTGCCGAGGCCGGTAGCCTGGCGATCATGGTCGGAGGTGAGGCGGCGGATGTGGCGCGGGCCCGGCCGATCCTGTTGGCCCTGGGGCAGCGAGTGACCCACATGGGAGCAGTGGGGGCCGGCCAGGTGACCAAGGCCTGCAACCAGATGATCGTGGCCTGCAATGCGCTGGTAATTGCCGAGGTGGTCGCTCTGGCGCAGCAATCAGGGGTCGATGCCAGCCTGATCGCCGAAGCGCTGGCCGGGGGCTTTGCCGATTCGAAACCCTTGCAGATTCTGGCCCCGCAAATGGCCGAAAGCCGTTTCGAGCCGGTCAAGTGGCACGTGCGCACCTTGCTCAAGGATCTGGACACCGCGGTGAAATTCTCCCGTGAACAGGGTTCGGCCACCCCGATCAGCGGACTGGCTGCGCAACTGATGCGCTTGCACGGTAGCCAGGGTTATCTACAAAAAGATCCTGCAACATTGATCCATCTGTATCGCGGCCAGGATAAAGCTGAATGAAATCGACGGTGCTGACGCTTTTGCGCTGGTTGAGTTGATCGAGAATCGGCCGCAGGTCACGTAGCGGTACCGGGCGGCTGAGCAGGTAGCCCTGGACGAAGTCGCAGCCCTGCTGCTCGAGAAGCGCGTACTGCTGGACCGTCTCGACCCCCTCGGTCACCACCTGCAAACGCAAGGTATGGGCCATGACGATGATGGCCTGGACGATCTCCATGTCCTGGGGGGAGTTGGGAACATCCTGGATGAACGAGCGGTCGATCTTCAAGGTGTCGAGCGGCAGGCGTTTGAGGTAGGCCAACGAGGAATAGCCCGTGCCGAAGTCGTCGATCGAAAGCGATACGCCCAGGGCGCGGATTTTCTTGAGCAGGGCCACGGTGACGTCGATATTGCCCATCAGGGCATTCTCGGTCACTTCCAGCTCCAGGCGATGGGGGGCGACGCCGGCCGAGCGCAGGGCGTGGTCGATTTCACCGGGGAGTTCTTCGCGACACAGGTTCAGGGCCGAGCAGTTCACGGTGATTTTGAGCTGTTCGCAGCCGTTGTGGCTCAAGCGGGCCAGGTCCTGACAGGCGCGGCGCAGTACCCAGGTGTCGAGTTCGGCGATCAGGCCGTTGGCCTCGGCGATTCCGATGAAGCGGTCCGGGCTGAGCAGGCCATGTTGCGGATGCTGCCAGCGTACCAGGGCCTCGAGCTTGGCCACTTCGCCGTTGCGCAGGTCGAAGATCGGCTGGTAGTAAAGCTCCAGTCCATTTTCTTCGGCCAGGGCAGTACGCAATTCTTCTTCTAGCTGCAACTCCAGCGTGGCGCGGGTCTTCAGGTTGGAACTGAAGAAATTCAGGCTATTGCGACCGTTGCCCTTGGATTGATAAAGCGCAAGGTCAGCGTTTTTCAGCAATTCATCGCACGTCGTTCCGTCATCGGGAAACACGCTGATGCCGATGCTGGTGGTCATGACCATGCGCCGCCCGACCAGGGCGATGGGCTCCTTCATTTTTTGCATGATGCGCTGGGCCAGCTGCCGGGCTTCATCACGGTTGTTCAGGCTGATCAGGATGCAAAACTCGTCACCGCCAAATCGTGCGACCACATCGTCATGGCTGCGGGTTGCATTCTTGATTTGCCCGGCAATGACCTGAAGCAGTTCGTCGCCAGCGTCGTGACCGAGGCTGTCGTTGATGCGCTTGAAATGGTCGATGTCCAGGAACATCACCGCGAGCATGCCTTTGCTGTGGGTTTGCTCGGCCAGTTTCTCGGCGAAAATCTGATTGAAACCCCGGCGGTTGATCAAGTTGGTCAGGGCGTCGTAATGAGCGACCTGCTGTAACGATACCCGGGCCTGGTCCAATTGGCTGAGCAGGGCATTGACGCGCAGCAGGTCGTGTTCCTTGCTTTGCAGCTTTTTGTCGGCCAGGGCCGCGCTGATGCTGCTGGCGATGATCAGCAGGGTAATCAACGCGATGGTCAGGCTCAGGTGCAGGCTGTTGTCGGTCATTGGCAGTTCAAGTGTGCTGCCAATGGGAACGACCAGAGTCAGGGCCCACATGCCGGTGAAGTGCATGCTGACAATGCCTGCACCCATCACCAGGCTGGCGATGTATTTGAGCAACTGATGGAACATGCCGCCGCCATTGCGAAAGTGCCGTGCCAAAAGCAAGGCGGCAAAACTGACGACGATCGCCACGACAATCGAAAACAGGACCAGGCTGGTTTGATAATACTGGACGGCGTTGGAGTGCATCGCCGACATGCCAGTGTAGTGCATGCCGGCGATACCCAGGCCGATGCAGGTGGATGCTTGCAGATACTGCATCGCGCGCAGTTCGGTCTGCCCAAGCGTGTTCATTGTGAATAAGGCTGCAACCAGCATGATCAGCAGGGAGGCGCCGGTGATCGGCAGATCGTAATAGGTTTTCAGCGGAGTTTCGAAAGCCAGCATGCTGATGAAATGCATCGCCCAGATGCCGCCAGCCAGGCAAAAGGCGCCGAGCAGGCGCCATTGTCTTTGCGCACTGGGTTTTTCGACGTGGCTGACACGCTCGGCCATGTTCAGCATGGCAAAACTGCCGGCGCAGGCAACCAGGTAGGCAAGCAACACCAGGAAGGGGTTGTGCCTGCAGTTCAAGAGTATCTGTCCGGTGGGAGGAAGCTCGGCGAGAATGTTCAACCCCAGCCATTCCATAGCAGGCCCTTTTGTCGATCGTTTATGTGTCCCGCCTTTGGTGGGGTGGGGACGACTTTGAGGAGTATAGGAGCTGGCGAGGTAATGGCTTGCCTGGTGGCATAATGATGCTAACCATTTCGTAATTAACAAAATAGCCAAACACGATAACGCGCGTACCACCTATTGGATTGGCTGACATCAAGCTGGCGAATGCCTGGCGCATTTTGTTCCTGTTGTTCCTGGCCAACCTGTTCAATTTCTTCGATCGCACCATCCCGGCCATCATTATCGAGCCGATCAGGATGGAGTGGCACCTGAGCGATTTTCAGCTGGGCATTATCGGGACGGCGTTCACCATCGTTTATGCCCTGGCCGGTTTGCCGCTGGGGGGCATGGCCGATACCGGCTCGTGCAGCAAATTGATGGGTTGGGGCCTGGCTGTGTGGAGCGGTTTGACGGCGGTCAATGGCCTGGTCGGGCTGACGGTAGGGGGCTGGATGGCCGACAAGATCCATCAGCGTGTGGCCAATGGTCGTTTGCTGTTCGCGGCTGCGAGCATGCTGGTGGCGACCGTGGCAACGGCCTATGCCTTGCATGCCGGGCGTATTGAAATCGGCGTGTTCGTGGCGCTGTTCAGCATTGGCTGGTTGTTTGCCTACAACTTCTACACCTGCGTTTACACGGCCATACAGGACGTGGTGCAGCCGCGTTTGCGGGCCACGGCCATGGCCTTGTATTTTGCCGGGCTGTATTTGCTCGGGGGCGGGTTGGGGCCGGTGGTGGTAGGGTTGCTGTCAGACCATTTTGCCCAGGCGGCGATGCTGGAAGCAGGCGCGGGGCAGATGACCGAGGCGTTCAAGGCCGTCGGCTTGCATGACGCCATGTACCTGATTCCGGTGGCAATGCTGTTGACCCTGGTGTTTCTGTTGCAGGCGTCGCGGTGTTTCAGTCGCGATGCGCAGAGGATGCGCGAGTGGATGGTGGTGGAAGGGGCGGGGGTGCCAGCGGCGATTTAAGTGTATTGCGACCGCGTTGCGGTCGATCGCTGGCAAGCCAGCTCCCACAAAGAATACCTGTGTTCACAAATTGTATGACAGGCACTGTACTGTGGGAGCTGGCTTGCCAGCGAGAGGCCCTTCCAAACGAAAAGGGCCGACGGCCTGTCAATCAGCCCGCAACCAACACCCGAATCGCTTCCAACCGCAACGCCGCCTTGTCCAGCATCGCCAAACCATCGGCACGCTGCTTGCGCAGTGCTTCGATCTCGCTGTCGCGCACGGTCGGGTTGACCGCTTGCAGGGCCGTCAAGCGCGCCAGTTCTTCATCGGTTTCAGCAGTCAGGCGACGCTGCGCTTCGGCAACGCGTTCGGCGTGGTGCGGGATGATCTTGGCTTCGCCGGCGTTGATCCGTGGCGTCAGCACATCGCGCTGGGCCTGGATGAATTTGTTGGCGCTGGCCTTGGGCACGCTTTCCAGTTGGTCGTTGAGGGTTTCGAACGACACGCGCGCTGCCAGGTCGTTGCCATTGGTGTCGAGCAGGCAGCGCAAGGCGGCCGGTGGCAGGTAACGACCCAATTGCAGTGCACGCGGGGCGACCACTTCGCTGACATACAGCAGCTCAAGCAAAACGGTGCCGGGCTTGAGCGCCTTGTTCTTGATCAGCGCCACGGCGGTGTTGCCCATCGAGCCGGACAGCACCAGGTCCATGCCACCCTGAACCATCGGGTGCTCCCAGGTGATGAACTGCATGTCTTCGCGTGACAGCGCCTGGTTGCGGTCATAGGTAATGGTCACGCCTTCATCGTCGCCCAGCGGGAAGCTGGCGTCGAGCATCTTCTCGCTCGGCTTGAGGATCAGGGCGTTTTCCGAATGGTCTTCGCTGTCGATGCCGAACGCGTCGAACAGGGTTTCCATATAGATCGGCAGGGTGAATTGATCGTCCTGCTCGAAAATTTCCTCGACCAGTGCATGGCCTTCGCCAGCGCCGCCGGAGTTGAGTTCCAGCAGGCGGTCGCGGCCGGTGTGCAGCTCGGCTTCCAGGCGCTCGCGCTCGGCCCGGGCCTCGTCGACCAGGCTTTGCCACTCGTCGTCATCGCCACTTTCGAGCATCGGCAGCAGGCGTGGGCCGAACTGATGCTGCAGGGCGTTGCCGGTCGGGCAGGTGTTGAGAAACGCATTCAGCGCCTGGTGGTACCACTGGAACAGCCGCTCTTGCGGGCTGTTCTGCAGGTGCGGCACGTGCAGCTCGATGGTGTGCTTCTGGCCTATCCGGTCGAGACGGCCGATGCGCTGCTCGAGCAGGTCCGGGTGGGCCGGCAGGTCGAACAGCACCAGGTGATGGGAGAACTGGAAGTTGCGGCCTTCACTGCCGATTTCCGAACAGATCAGCACCTGGGCGCCGAATTCTTCATCGGCGAAGTAGGCTGCCGCACGGTCACGCTCCAGGATGCTCATGCCTTCGTGGAAGACCGTGGCCGGGATACCGGAACGCACCCGCAGGGCGTCTTCCAGATCCATGGCGGTTTCGGCATGGGCGCAAATGACCAGTACCTTGACGCGCTTGAGCATCTTCAGGGTGTCGATCAGCCATTCCACGCGCGGATCGAAGCGCCACCAGCGCTCTTCTTCACCGCTTTCGGCCTGGGCCTGGAAGCTGACTTCCGGGTACAGCTCGGCGTGTTCGCCCAGCGGCAGCTCCAGGTATTCGTCCGGGCATGGCAGCGGGTAAGGGTGCAGCTTGCGCTCGGGGAAGCCCTGGACCGCGGCACGGGTGTTGCGGAACAACACGCGACCGGTGCCATGGCGGTCCAGCAGCTCGCGAATCAGGCGGGCGCTGGCCTGGGTGTCACCGTCGCTGACAGCGCCCAGCAAGGCTTCGCCTTCGTCGCCGAGGAAGTTCTGGATGGTCGCGTGGGCCTTGGGCGAGAGGCGGCCTTGATCGAGCAGTTCCTGCACGGCTTCGGCGACCGGGCGATAGTTCTCGCTCTCGGCGCGGAAGGCCGCCAGGTCATGGAAGCGGTTCGGGTCGAGCAGGCGCAGGCGCGCGAAGTGGCTGTCCTGGCCCAGTTGCTCCGGGGTCGCGGTCAGCAGCAGGATGCCGGGAATGACTTCGGCCAATTGCTCGACCAGGGCGTATTCGGGGCTGACTTTTTCTTCATGCCAGACCAGGTGATGCGCCTCGTCGACTACCATCAGGTCCCAGCCGGCGGCGAACAGCGCGTCCTGGGCCTTCTCGTCTTCGGTCAGCCATTCAAGTGCCACCAGCGCCAGTTGCGCGTCTTCGAAGGGGTTGGTGGCATCGCTTTCGATAAAGCGTTCGGCGTCGAACAGGGCGACTTGCAGGTTGAAGCGCCGGCGCATTTCTACCAACCACTGGTGCTGGAGGTTTTCCGGCACCAGGATCAGCACGCGACTGGCGCGCCCGGACAGCAGTTGGCGATGGATCACCAGGCCCGCTTCGATGGTCTTGCCCAGGCCCACTTCGTCGGCCAGCAATACCCGTGGCGCGATCCGGTCGGCGACTTCACGGGCGATGTGCAACTGGTGCGCGATGGGCTGGGCACGCACGCCGCCCAGGCCCCACAGCGACGATTGCAACTGGCGGCTGGTGTGCTCCAGGGTGTTGTAGCGCAGCGAGAACCAGGCCAGCGGATCGATCTGGCCGGCGAACAGACGGTCGCTGGCCAGGCGGAACTGGATGAAGTTCGACAGTTGGGTTTCCGGCAGGGTGCAGGCTTCGCTGTGGCCGTTGAGGCCGTGATAGACCAGCAGCCCGTCGATGTCCTCGACTTCGCGCACGGTCATCTTCCAGTTTTCGAAGTGAGTGATCACATCGCCCGGCGAAAAACGAACCCTTGTGAGCGGCGCGTTGCGCAGTGCGTACTGGCGTGTATCGCCAGTGGCCGGATAGAGCACGGTCAGCAAGCGACCGTCCTGTGCCAGAACGGTACCCAGACCTAGCTCAGCTTCGCTGTCACTAATCCAGCGTTGCCCCGGTTGATACTGCTGCGCCATGCTGCCTGACTCCCGCCTTGAAAAAGCCGACTATGTTAACGGATCGGGCCCCCGAGGGCCAAAGACTCTGGTAAAAACCACCTACATTTAAGCAAATGCCCGCAGGCCCGGGGCTCAAGTCGCGCCATGCCCCGCCGACACCTTGGCGACAGGAGAACACCCCCAATGCTGCCGCCGCTCATTCCGCTCAGCGCACAACCGGTCACCTCGCAACACGACCCGGTCAAACCGACCCCGGACATTGCCCCCGTGATGCCGGCGCAGCCCGGCTCCAGCGAGGGTTCGGTCGACCTCAAGCAGCGCGATGCTGAACAGGCCGCCTGGTTGCTGCGCGAAGAACAACGCCGCCAGCAGCGCAGAAGGCATCTGGCCCAGGCTGAGGAGGACGCCGAACAGTACCTGGCCTTGCCGGGCGACGAAGTCAACGCCGATAACACCGTGCCGGTAGCGCCCTTGATCGACGATGAGCCGCGCCAGGGGCTGTGGGTCGATCTCCAAGTGTAGGGCAGGGCCCAATGCCGCGCTGTCGGGAACATCACGTAGCAATCGGCACTGGTCAGCTCGCCTGACAGCCCGCATTATTGCCAATACTGACCGCCAGCGACCGTTGGCAGAATTGGACTTGACCCCCGATGTGCCCGCCCATGAGCCAAGACGACAAACTGATCGACCTCAATGCCGAGCGCGCCAAGCGTGTGCATGACCTCAATGAAAAACGCCTCAACGAAGTCCGCCAGGCCTTCGAGCAGGCGATGCCGCTGGCCAAGGCCAAGGCCAGTAAAAAGCCGAAGAGCAAACCCAAGAAACGCTGAAAACCTGATGCAGATCAGTTTTGCACCCTCCCTTCGCGCCCATTGATGGGCGCCATTGATCTCGGTCAATTTTCCACCCCCTTTCTTTCGCTACCTTAGGCGCCATCAGACAGGTGCAAGCGAAGGAGGCCGTCATGTTTTTCGATAATGTGGTTATCGCTGGAGTGATCACGGTGGGCCTGATGCTGCTGTTTTTCGCTGGCCTGGGAGTATTTATCTGGAAGGATTCGCACAAGCGCAAGCAGGGCTGATCCTTTCGATTCAACGAGCACGCAAGGCATTTTGGGCGATTTCGGTCGCCCATTTTTTTTGCCCTGGCCGCGAATTCGTGCCGAGGTCACGATCATCGCCCCGGATGTTTCCGGTTGGGTACGTGAACTCAAGGCTTACGATAACCAGGCGGTCAAGGCCGGCGACCTGCTGCTTTCGATCGATCGTGACCGCTTCGAGCAGGTACAGGAAGCCGAACTGTAGGCGTTGCAAACTACAGAAACATCCCACCCGATGCCTCGATCCGCTGCCCATTGATCCAACGGGATTCGTCGGCCAACAGCAGCGCAATCGCCCCGCCGATATCGCCCGGCAAGCCGACCCGGCCCAGCGCCGTATTGCCGGCGAGGAATTCATTGATCTCGGGATTGTCACGCACCACACCGCCGCCAAAGTCCGTCTCGATCGCGCCAGGGGCGAGGACGTTGACGCCGATGCCCCGGGCGCCCAGCTCCTTGGCCTGATAGCGGGTCAGTACTTCCATGGCGCCCTTCATCGCCGCGTAGGCGGCATAGCCGGGCAGGACGAAGCGGGTCAGGCCGGTGGAAATGTTGATAATGCGGCCGTTGTCGTTGATCAGCGGCAGCAGGTGCTGGGTCAGGAAGAAGGGCCCCTTGAGCTGGATGTTCACCAGTTGGTCGAACTGATCTTCAGTGGTTTCGCTGAAGCTGGCGTGGATGCCGATCCCGGCATTGTTGATCAGGAAGTCAAAGCGGTGCTGGCTGAATACGCTCTGCAGGGTCCTGGACACTTCGCCGGCGAAGTCATCGAAGGTTTCGCTCTTGCTGATATCCAGTTGCAGCATCGCTGCCTTCACCTTGGCTTTTTTCAGGGTCTTGACCAGCGCCTTGGCCTCGTCGGCCTTGCTGTTGTAAGTGCCGATGATGTCGATGCCATGGGCGGCCAGATGTTGGGCCGTGCTCTTGCCCAGCCCGCGGCTGGCGCCGGTGATAAGTGCGATTTTTCGAATCATTGCCTGATCCTCATGCCGATAGATCGGTCGCCGCTGTACGAGCGTAGCAAACGGCGGGCATGGGCGAGGGGGCCGCTCAGCGCCGCGCCGACAATTGCTGCGGAGTCAGGAAGGCGTCGTGGAAGTAGTCGCGAAAAGCCTGCATGGCCGGGGTGAAGGCATGTTCCCGATGCCAGGCCAGGCCAACGCTCATGGGCGTGACCGGGTCGGTCAGGCCTACGGTTTCGATGCGCTTGCCTTCCAGCGACCAGGGCCGGTGGACCAGGTCCGACAGTATGGCGACGCCGCTGCCATTGGCGACCATGCTGCGCACCGCCTCCACGGAACTCGTCCGCACCCGCACCGAGGGCTGTTGCCCGGCCTGTTCCCAATAACGCATGGCGCTCTGCTCGGCTTCATCGACCGTGAGCAGGATATAGGGCTCGCGGGCCACGTCCGCCAGGGTAACCGCCGAGCGCTCGCACAGGGGGTGGTGGCTGGGCAGCCAGAGCCTGCGCTCGGAGTTGAACAGGGTTTCGGAGACGATGTCCGGGTGGGTCAGGTTGGCAGTGAGCACCACGGCCATGTCGTAACGATTCTCCAGCAGGCCTTGCTCGATGGCCCGCCGCTCCTGTTCGTGGACTTCAATGGTTACATCCGGGTGCCAGTGGTCCAGGCGCTGCAAGTGGTGCGGCAGGAAATAGCCGATCACCGTGTAACTGGCCGCGACCCGCAGCAGGCCGCTGGCACGGAAGTCCGGCAGGGGGCTGTTCAGCGCATCGTCGACGCTGCGCAGGATGACGCAGGCGCGGTTGAGAAAGTGCCGCCCGGCGTCGGTCAGGCTCATGCCCTGGGCCGAGCGCGAGAACAGCAGCGTCCCGAGCAAACCTTCGAGTTCCTTGATCGCCGTGGTCACCGCCGACTGGGAGATGTTCAGGTGAATGGCGGCCTGGGAAATCTGACCGATCTCGGCGGTGGCGACGAAATAGCGGACCTGACGCAGGGTAAGAGACATGGGAATCCTGAGCGCTTGGGTATCTGTTTTTCAGAACGTTGGCTATCTGATAATAGATCTTCCCAAGGGGGCAAGGGAATTCTAATTTAGGTTCCACGCACCAATGACGTGGAGACAACCACCAATGCAAGCAGTCGATTTCAATTCGGACATGGGCGAAGGCTTCGGCCCCTGGACCATCGGCGATGGCGTTGACGAGCAACTGATGGGTTACATCAGCTCGGCCAACATCGCTACCGGCTTTCATGCCGGCGACCCCAGCACCATGCGCCGCACCGTTGAACAGGCCAAGCGCCTGGGCGTGGCCATCGGCGCTCATCCGGGCTTTCGCGACCTGGTCGGTTTCGGCCGCCGCCATATCAATGCGCCGGCCCAGGAACTGGTCGACGACATGCTCTACCAACTCGGTGCCCTGCGCGAGATCGCCCGGATCCAGGGCATGAACCTGCAACACATCAAACCCCACGGTGCGCTGTACATGCACCTGGCGCGCGACGAGGCCGCTGCCCGGCTGTTCGTCGAAACCCTGCACCGGCTTGACCCGACGCTGTTGCTCTATTGCATGCCGAACTCGGCCACCTGGCGCGTCGCCAGGGAGATCGGCCATCCGGTGATCCGCGAGTTCTACGCCGACCGCGATTATGACCTTAGCGGCTCGATCGTCTTCACCCGCCACGTTGGCGCGCTGGATCCGGCCAAGGTCGCCGCGAAGGTGCTGCGAGCCTGCCAACAGGGGCGGGTGCAGACCGTCGAAGGCGAAGAGATTGCCATCGAATTTGATTCGATCTGCCTGCACAGCGACACCCCCGGCGCCCTGGCCCTGGTCGAGGCTACCCGCGCCGCGCTGGACCAGGCTGGCATCGAGGTGCGCGCCCCCCTTTGAACGATGGAGCACCGGGCGCCGAGACGCCGGGATCATAAAAAATTTTTACGCCTGCCTTTCTACAACTATTCCAAGAGGAACTGACATGGCTGAGCAAACCGTATTTACCCCCCTGCCGGGGACCTTCTACCGCCGCGCCACGCCGGACTCGCCGCCCTTTGTCGAAGTCGGCGCGCAGGTCACGGCAGACACCGTGATCGGCCTGATCGAAGTCATGAAGCAGTTCTCCGAGCTGACGGCCGGTGTCGCCGGCCGGGTGAGCGCGTTTCTGGTGGAAGACGGTGACCCGGTCGAACCGGGCCAGATCGTCGCCACGCTTGACGGCCAGTGAGGAGGCGACCATGAGCCAGGCAATCAAGAAACTGCTGGTCGCCAACCGCGGCGAGATCGCCGTGCGGATCATTCGCGCGGCCAAGGCCCTGGGCATTCCGACGGTGGCCGCCTGCAGCGAGGCCGATGTCGATTCGATGGCCGCGCAGCTGGCCGACGAAGTCCAGGTACTGGGCCCGGCCCGCGCCGATCGCAGCTACCTCAATACCCAGGCCCTGCTCGACGCTTTGCAGGCCAGTGGCGCCAACGCGGTGCACCCCGGTTATGGCTTTCTTTCCGAGAACGCTGACTTTGCCGATGCGGTGCAGGCGGCTGGGGCGATTTTCGTCGGCCCCAGCGCCCAGACTATTCGCCGCATGGGCGACAAGGCCGAAGCGCGGCGTACCGCCCAGCAAGCCGGCGTGCCGGTGGTGCCGGGTTCGCCCGGTGAATTGCAGGATGTGCAGGCGGCGCTCGCGGCGACCGAATCAGTCGGTTATCCGCTGCTGATCAAGGCCAGTGCCGGCGGCGGTGGACGCGGCATTCGTCTGGCGCAGAATGCCGAGGAACTGGCCGAGGAATTCCCCCGCGCCCAACGCGAAGCCCTGGCGGCGTTCGGCAATGGTGGCGTTTACCTTGAGCGCTTCATCCGCCAGGCCCGACACATCGAAGTGCAGGTGCTTGGCGACGGCCAGCACGCGGTGCACCTGTTCGAGCGCGAATGCTCGTTGCAGCGGCGTCGCCAGAAGATTTTCGAAGAAGCGCCATCGCCGGCCCTGAACCCGGCGCAACGCGAAGCCCTGTGCAGCAGCGCGGTGCGCTTGACCCAAGCGCTGGGCTACAAGGGCGCTGGCACCCTGGAGTACCTCTTCGATGACGTCAGCGGTGAATTCTTCTTCATCGAGATGAACACCCGGATCCAGGTCGAGCACCCCATCAGCGAGATGATCACCGGTATCGATCTGGTCCAGGCCATGCTGCGTATCGCCGGTGGCGAGCCGCTCGGCTTACGTCAGAGCGACATCGTGCTCAACGGTGCGGCGCTGGAAATGCGCCTGAATGCCGAAGACCCGGCCCGGGACTTTTTCCCCAGCCCCGGCCTGGTCGAGCAACTGAACTGGCCGCAAGGCGAGGGCGTGCGGGTCGACAGTCATCTGTTCGCAGGCTACCGCGTACCGCCTTACTATGATTCGTTGCTGGCCAAATTGATCGTTCATGGCTGTGATCGCAACCAGGCGCTGGCGCGAGCCCGCGAGGCGGTGGCCGCAACCACCCTGACGGGCATGGCGACTACCTTGCCCTTGCACGCCGAACTGCTTGAACAGCCCTGGCTGCAGAGCGCCGAGTTCAACACCGGCACACTGGAAACCTGGTTGGCCGAGCGCCGCAGCGGAGAGAAGTGATGAGCCAGCCCATTCGTTACAGCTTTGGTGCCGATGAGCACCTGTTTGCCGAAGTCTCCGACAGTATGTCGCTGGAGGCCTTCTTTCGCGGCATGGCCATCACCCGGGCACTGGAAAAGCTCGAGCTCGAAGGCGTGCTCGACATCTGCCTGGCCAACGCGTCCTTTCAGGTGCGTTTCGACCCGGATCGCATCGCCCCCCACGCCTTGCTCGAAGCGGTGCAGGCGGTCGAGGCCAAGGCCGTCGCCGAGCGGCGGATCCAGACCCGGATCATCGAAGTGCCGGTGCTCTACAACGACCCCTGGACCTTTGAGACCCTGTGCGTTTTCGCGACCGCCATCAGGACCCGTCGGCAACCGACCTCGAATATGCCGCGCGCATCAATGGCCTGGCCGATGTCGAGGCGTTTATCCAGGCGCACAGCGGCGCGCCCTGGTTCGTGTCCATGGTCGGCTTCGTCGCGGGCCTGCCGTTCATGTTCCAGATGGTCGAGCGCGAGCGGCAGTTGCAGGTGCCCAAGTACCTGCGCCCGCGCACCGACACGCCCAAGTTGACCCTGGGCCACGGCGGCTGTTTCGGCTGCATTTATTCGGTGCGCGGCGCCGGTGGCTACCAGATGTTCGGCGTCACCCCGGCACCGATCTACGATCCGTCCCAGAGCCTGGCCTACCTGAAGGAGCACATGGTGTTCTTCCGGCCCGGCGACATCGTTCAGTTCAAGCCGATTGATCGTGCCACCTACGACCAGGCCGTGGCCGATGTCGAAGCCGGCAGCTTCGACCTGCGGATTCGTCCGGTCGAGTTCTCGCTGGATGCGTTTCTGGCCGACCCGCAGGGCTATCCCAAGACGTTGCAGGAGGTACTGGCATGATCAAGGTACTCAAACCCGGCCTGGCCACTTCGGTGCAGGACCTGGGCCGCGAAGGTTACTACCACCTCGGCATCCCGCCATCCGGGGCGCTTGATCAATACGCGCTGAGCGCCGCCAATTGCCTGGTCGGCAACCCGGTGGGCGCGGCTGCGCTGGAATGCACCTTGCTCGGCCCGGAACTGGAATTCAACGTCGACGCCCTGGTGGCCGTCAGCGGCGCCCACATGGCCGCGCGCCTGGACGGCGTGCAGATGCCGCACGACACCGCGTTTGCAGTACGCGCAGGTCAAGTGCTGCGCTTCGATTTCCCGAAGATCGGCGCCCGGACCTATATCGCCGTGGCCGGTGGCATCGACGTGCCGCTGGTGCTGGGCAGTCGCTCGACCTATGCCCTGGGTGCCCTGGGGGGTTATCAAGGGCGTCGCCTGGCTGCCGGTGACGAGTTGCCCATCGGTGAGCCGAGCGGGCAGGGCAAGGTCGGTGCAAGCCTGCCAATGGCGCTGCGTCAGGCGCTGGGTGGCGAGATCGAACTGCGGGTCGTGCCGGGGCTGTACTACGACCGCCTGCTGCCGACGGCGGCCAAGAGCTTCTTCGCCGAACCCTGGACGGTCGGCTCCGAGGCAGACCGCATCGGCTATCGCTTCAAGGGCGGCAGCGCACTGCAGTTCCAGCCGCGCGAGCAGCCGTTCGGTGCCGGTTCCGACCCTTCGAACATCGTCGACAGCTGCTACCCGATCGGCTCGATCCAGGTGCCGGCAGGCCTGGAGCCGATCGTCCTGCACCGCGATGCGGTGTCCGGCGGTGGCTACGCGATGATCGGTACGGTGATCAGCGCCGACCTGGACCTGATCGGCCAGATGCAGCCGAATCAGAAGGCGCACTTCGTCGAAGTCACCCTCGAGGATGCATTGCTGGCTCGCCAGCACTACAAGAAGAAGCTCAAACGCATGAGCGAGTTGTTCATTTCCTGATCCTGTCGTTCCCATTGCGCGGGCAAGCCCTTGCCCGCACGCCACCGCAGTGTCTCGGTGCGTTGGCGGCTGCCCGCGTTCCTTGCTTTCTCATTCGCTTTGGAGTTCATGCAAATGGCAGGTCTATCGCAATCTCGCAACGCTGAACACGATCCAGCCAGTGTCCCGGTTCCTCAGGCCGGGCGCATGGGGCGGCTGTCACTGACCATGGCCTGGTGGGCGGTGTGCAGCGCCATGTTCTACATCGTCGTCGGCGCGTCCCTGGGCCTTGCCTATGGCACGGCCAACGCCTTGATCGGCATGCTGCTCTCGGTCGTGAGCTACGGGCTGATCAACGCGGTCATCAGTCGTTACGCCATCCGCACAGGCGAGTCGGTAGCGCTGTTTTCCCGGCGCTTGTTCGGCAACAGCGGCGCGTGTCTGGCGACCTTGATCTTCTTCACCACGGCGATCTATTACGCGGTGTTCGAAGGGTCGGTCATCGCCGTGGCGGTCAACCATCTCTACCCGGAGGTGGCCTACCCAGTGGCCGCGCTGATCGTGGTGCTCTATAGCGTGCCGTTGATCCTTGGCAGCGTGCAGCGCTGGCTGGACAAGTTCAATGGCGTGCTGCTGCCGATCTACCTCGGTGGCCTGCTGCTGGCGGTGGGGCTGTCGATCGCTCGCTACGGCTACCAGCCTCAATGGCTGGAATTCGGCCCACAAACGCCGGTGGCCTACGGTTGGTGGCACTGCTTCACGGCCTACATGGGTGTCTGGGTGCTGATGCTGTTCACCTTCGACTACGCGCGCTTCGGCAAGCCTGAAGACGCCGAGTACCACGGCCGTTGGAACTTCGGCATGCCGTTCTACCTGGTGACCTTTCTGCTCAATGGCGCGGCGGGGATCTACCTGGTCAGCAGCATCCCGCACGATGGGGCGTTGAACGAAGTCTCGGTGGTCATGGCCATCCTGCAATTGATGGGCGTGGGCGGGTTGTTGTTCGTCTGGGCCACGCAAACACGGATCAACACGGCCAACTATTACCTGGCGACCCTGAACATGCAGGCGTTTTTCGCGCGCTTCGGTCTGCGCTTTTCGTACCTGGCCTGGGCCGTGGTGGTGGGGGCGATCGTTTATGCGCTGATGCTCGCCGACGTCTTCGCCTACCTGCTCAAGGCCCTGGGGTATCAGGGGATCTTCGTGGTGGCGTGGGTCGGGGTGGCGCTGGCGCAGATCATCGGCGGTCGTGGCGACGCGCCATTGCGCGAGGTGAACTTCAATCCGGTCGGATTGGTGGCGTGGTTCGGTGGCACGGCACTGGGGCTGGGGTTGATGATGAGCGAGGGCCTGCTGGCGAGTTTTTCCGCACCCTTGACCGGGTTGTTGGCCTTCGTGCTGCAATGGGGGCTTGCTCAAGGTGCGCGGCAGCGGGTGGCGGCTGCCGGTTGAGTTCAGGCCAATGGCAACCTGAAGCTGAACAAGGTGCCGGCTTCGGCGCTGGACAGGACTTCCATGCGCCCGCCGTGGGCCAGGGCGATCTGGTTGGCGATATACAGGCCCAGGCCCAGCCCGCGCTGCGGGTTGCCGCCGGGCGGGCGCGAGAATGGCTGGAACAACTGTGCCAGGATCTCTGGGGCGATCGGCGGGCCTTGATTGTGTACGCCCAGGACAAAGACGTTTTCCTGGATGTCAGCACTGACCTCCACCGGGCCGTCGGGTTCACCATGGAGAAGGGCGTTGGCCAGCAGGTTGGAAAACAGTTGGGTGACGCGTTCACGGTCGCAACGAAGATCCCCAAGATCGCCAATGCGCAAGTGAATCACCCGTTGCGGGTGAACGCGCTGGAGTTCCGCTACCCCATGCTGGAGCGCTGTGGCCAGTTCCGGGCAAGGCTGTACGTTGACGGTGATGCCGTCACCGAGCCTGCCCCGGGCAAAGTCGAGCACGTCTTCGACCAGGTGCGCGGCGCGGCGGCCACTGGTGAGGATGTTCTGGATGATCGCCCGGGACTTTTCATCGGTAGCCTTGCGCAAGAGCAATTCGGCCCCGGCCGAAATGGCGAACAGGGGGTTGCGCAGGTCATGGCCGAGCACGGCGATGAATTGCTCGCGCAGTTCGGCGATTTCCCGTTCCTTTTGCAGGGCGGCTTCGGTGAGTTGGAAGTTTTCTTCGCTTTGGATCTGAATCGACAGCAGTCGGGCGAAAGACTCCATCATGGGGCGGATGGCACTGTTCTTGAGCTGGGCCGGCAGCGGGTCAAGGGCGCAGATGGTGCCGAAAAAACTGCCATCGACGCGAAACACCGGCACCGAGATATAGCTCTCGAAGTTATAGATACGCGGTGTGTTGTGCTGGCAGTACTGCTCATCGACGCTGGCCTGGTCGATCACGATGGTTTCGTGGGTCGCGCGGATTTCATGGCACAGGGTAGTCGCCATATCCAACTCGCCGCCTGCGCTCAAGCCAAACCCCAGCGTGTCGAGCACCGCGCAGGCGGTCCAGGTACTCTCGGTGACGCGCGCCAGGGCAGCAAAACGCATACCGGTGGTTTCGCAGATCACCTGAAGAATGGCCGGGACGGCATTGATTCGTCTAATGGTGGCTATGTCGGCGTTGACGTCTTTGCCCATGTTTCGTCCACTTGCAAGCAGGCGTACGTGCGCCCATGACATTCAAGTCTAGCGAGCAACCGAGGGCGTCGGTCGGGGAATTACTTTACGGCTCACCCCGAGCGACCAGCGGTTTGCGGCTGGCCCAGGATCATTCGGGGTAGGCGACGGCAAAGCGAACCGGGTCGGCCGGGGCGAAATTGACTTTGTCGCGACCGCTGTTCTTGGCGGCATAGAGCGCCTTGTCGGCCTCGTTGAGCCAGGCAGCGGGGTCGGCAAACTCATTGCGGCAGGAGGCCAGACCGATGCTCAAGCTGACCCGCAACTCAGGCAGTTGCTCATTGCGGTAGTTGCTGATCGACTGGCGCAGGCGCTCCATGATCTCGATGGCCTGGCTCAGCGTGCTGTAGGGCAGGATCACGCAGAACTCGTCACCGCCATAACGGCCGGCCAGGTCGTTCTCGCGCAGGTTCCTTTTCAGCTCGGCACTCAGCTGGCGCAGCACGCAGTCGCCGACGATATGCCCATAGCTGTCGTTGATTTGCTTGAAATGGTCGATATCGATGACGGCGATCACCGCTTCGCAGCGCTCCTGCCGGCATTTGTGGAACTTCAGGTGCAGCAGGTCCTTCCACGAACCATGGTTGAGCAGGCCCGTCAGGCTGTCGGTGAGGCTCAGGGCCCTGAGGGTGCGCTTATGTTCGGAGAGTTTGATCGCCAGGCCGTAGCAGACCGAGCCCACTGCGAGCGGGTACAGCGTTAACATTGGCAGACAGGCATAGATCTGCAGCGGCGTGGCGTTCAATTCAAGGCCGGGGCCGAGCAAGGTTATTGAAACCAGCATACCGGTGCCTTGCGCGAGAAGACCTTGAACAAGCAGACGATGGCCACCGGCGGCAACGTTGTTCATGGCCATCATCGAAAGAATGGTCACCGTGGGCAGTGGGTTGAACTGCATGGTCGCCGCCCAGAACCCGCCCAGCAGCGAGTCATAGATCAGGTTACGGCGTTCGGCCTGGTAAGGTTCCCGGGCGCGGCTGGACAGTCGATAGGCAAGGTGCGGCCAGGCCAGACCGTTGAAAAAAAGCAGCGCCCAGACCCAGCCTGGCAAATCCAGCGGGTAGATGGCCGCCAGCACACTGAGCAGGCCGATAGCCAGCCCGACAATGCGCGGCAGGTAAATCCGTTTGGCAAACGAGAGCCCTTTGCCGATCCTGTTTTCCGTCATCCTGAGTACCAGTCACGTGTTCTCTCCCCCCCTATCGTTATTGGGTGGTGAGGGAGTTGCCGTTTATCACGCTCTTATCACGCTCTTTATCGCGCTCTTTATCGCATAAATGGCATGAATATTGTGATCATTATTTCGACGATGAAGAGTGGCCTTGCAGGCCATTCCAGGGTTTGAACAAACCGCTATGGCCCCGCGATCCTGCATGAGCGTGCAACTCCTGCAGCGAAAGCGGGAGGTGCATATCATCATTTTTTGTCACGCTTAATGACTTTGCTTAATCAGGTGTAGGGGTATTCTCTAAGTTATCCACCAAATCATTCCTGGGCTGTATGAAAACCACCCTGACTCTGGGAGTACTCATGGCTCAATCATCCTTGCATGCAGACCCGGCGCCACAATCTTCGCAACGGCACGAGGGGCGCTATCGCAACCTGGCTGCCTTGCCTCAGCACGGGTTTCTGAAGAAGCTGCATATCGGCATCAAGTTCCTGTTCCTGAGCCGGCCGCCCGACACACGCCCCGCAGGCCCTATCCCCTTGCAGGCGCTGACGCGCGAGCAGTTGCTGGCCGCACCGGACAACAGCCTCTGGCGTCTGGGGCACTCCACGGTATTGCTCAAGCTGCGTGAGCGTTTCATCCTGACCGACCCGGTGTTCTCCGAGCGCGCCTCACCCGTGCAGTGGGTCGGCCCACGGCGTTTTCACCAGCCGCCGCTGAGCATCGATGAGCTGCCGCCGCTGACGGCCGTGATCCTGTCCCATGACCATTACGATCACCTCGACGAACAGACGGTGGTGAAACTGGCGGCCAAGACCGAACATTTTCTGGCGCCGCTGGGCGTGGGCGACACCTTGATCCGCTGGGGCGTACCTGCCGCCAAGGTGCGCCAACTGGACTGGTGGCAAACCACCGAGATCGACGGCAGCCGCTTCGTGGCCACGCCTTCACAGCACTTTTCCGGTCGCGGGTTGTTCGACAGCAATAGCACGCTATGGGCGTCCTGGGTCATTATCGACAATGATCTGCGGGTGTTTTTCAGTGGTGACAGCGGCTATTTCGACGGTTTCAAACAGATCGGCGAGCAGTACGGTCCGTTCGACGTGACACTGATGGAAACCGGTGCCTATAACATCAACTGGCCCAACGTGCACATGCAACCCGAGCAAAGCCTGCAAGCCCACCTCGACTTGCGCGGGCGCTGGTTGCTGCCGATTCACAACGGTACCTTCAACTTGTCGACCCATAGCTGGCACGAGCCCTTCGACCGGATCGTCGCTCTGGCGACGGCGCAGGGCATTGCCATCAGCACCCCGCAAATGGGCGAGACGGTGAATGTGCGCCAGCCCCATGCGGGGCAGAAGTGGTGGTTGGCTGTGGAACAACCGAACAGTGTGGCCGTTGCCGGGCCTATGTAACCTTTTGGACTGTTGCAGGACGGTTTACTCGCGCTTCTCCCTGGTTGAACGACACGCTCTGCGTGAGAATGCCGATCCAGGCGCTCTGCGTCGCAGCCACAGCGAGCACTCAATGACCACCCTCTACGACGCACGCGGCAATATCTACGCAGTGGTCTCGCCACACCACCTGCGCGAACTAGGCATTGCTCTGCCCGAGACTGCCGCTCAGGCAGCACTCACCCGTAGGCAATGGGCCCCGCCGGCCATCGCAGCCTGCTGCGACTGGCCCGAAGGCAGCAGACCGCAAGGCGCCAAAGCTCACCGCAGCGATGGCCTGCTGGTCGGCCTCTTCCAGGACAAAGCCCCCTTCGACCTATTGATCGTCAACACCGACGGCAGCCTCGCCGAGCGCAGCGGCAATGGGTTGACCATCTTCGCCCAGGCCCTCACCGATCAAGGTCTGACTGACCCGAATGAAGCCTTTGCGCTACGCGTCCATCATGACAAGACCGACTCGCCATCACCGGTTGCAACTTACCTGGAACCCGCTGTACTCAACGGCACCCTGGGCTTCTGGCTCGACCTCGGCACACCTACCTTCGGCCCCGGGGCCGTTGGCGCTCAGGCTGGGCGGGTGACTGAAACGCGTCCAACCAGCCAGGTACAACGCCTGGCCCAACTTGACCCGCGCTGGGACCGCAGCGTGTTCGTGCGCATCGGCAATCCGCATTGCGTCAGTCTGCTGGCTGACCCCAATGAATTGCCCGATATGAACCAGCTTCGTGCCAAGCCGTTGCATGACAGTTTGACCCGGATTGCCTTCGCCAGTGATAGCGGGCTGGGGGAGGGCGACCCATGCCCCGCCGGCGTGAACCTGCAGTGGGCTGCGCTTGAACGCGAAGGTTTGATCGCTGCCAGGGTGTTCGAGCGCGGGGAAGGGCCGACAGAGTCTTCGGGCACCAGTGCCAGCGCCGTGGCCTGTGCTGCCTGGTTGACCGGTCTGGTGAAGGCGGGCACGGTACAGGTGCGGATGCCGGGTGGTACGGCGCCGGTTCGTTTGCAGGAAAGCGAAGGAAAGCTTGAGCGGGTGAGCCTATTTGGGACTGCGCAACGAATGGCATAGCCTGTAGGAGCTGGCTTGCCAGCGATTGGGCCGGTGCAGGCAATATCAAACCTTCTTGCTAGCGTTTCGGTCTGCGCCCCAGCGCCACCTCGCGGCTCACCCAGGCGATCAGCGGTGAGCCGATCAGGGTGGGCAGCAGCCAAGGCCACGGGGCGGCCAAGCCGCTGACTCCGGTCAAGGTTGCCCAATTGATTACCAGCAGCGCCGTGCACAGGGCGATGTACGAGCCCCCCTGGCCGGCCAGATGGAACTTCAACCACCCCTTCCAACGCACCTTGGCCGCGACATAGCCCATCAAGGCCAGCGCGTAGGAACCCACGGCTACCCCCAGCAGCCAGCCGATGCGCTCCCAGCTCAACAACGCCAGCGCGCCGGCCGTTACGCAAACTCCGAGCATGACCCAGTGATACCACTCCCCGGCAAAGGTATGCAGGCCGGGGCGTTTGCGCGCTTGCATGGCCAGCGGCCCGAGCACCAGGCCGATGCCGCCCAAGAGGATATGCGCCACCAGGATCGGGGTTGTCACTGCCATGTTCGCGTCCGAAAGTCGTAAATTGCATCAGCGTAGGTCAGATACCGGTAGAACGCTGCGCCAACCGCTGAACCCTCGAGCGGCTAAGCTTTGAGCAAAGCCCACTCCAGGGAGGGTCGACCATGTGTTCACGCAATCCGCTGCATTGCATCGTGCCGCCCTACATCATCGAGCGCCTCGCCCTGTCCGACGACCCGCAGGTTCGCTCCCAGGCCATCGCCAACCTCAAGGCCGGCTCGAGCTTTCGCGCCACCCGCGAGAGCGCCCAGGCCATGCCCGGCCTGATGGCCGTGATGTCGCCCAAGCGAACCCTGCATCGCCTCGTCTATACCGCCAACACCAGCGGCCAGCTGCCTGGTGACCTGGCCCGTGCCGAGGGGCAATCCGAGTCGGGTGACCCCGCCGTGGACGAAGCCTACGACGGTGCCGGAATAACCTACGCCTTCTATGACAAGTTGTTCCAGCGCAACTCCCTGGACGACAACGGCATGACCCTGATCTCGACCGTGCACGTGAAGCGGTTCGATTACCGCACCCGAACCTACGTCCCCATGGACAATGCCTTCTGGAATGGCACTCAGATGGCCTACGGCGACGGTGCAGGGATTTGGTCGCAGCGCTTCACGCGCTCACTGGAGGTCATCGGCCACGAACTGACCCACGGCGTGCAGTCCTTTACCAGCAACCTCAATTACTACGGCCAATCCGGTGCGTTGAACGAGCACTTCGCCGATGTATTCGGCATTCTGGTGCGCCAGTGGCACAACAACGAACCGGCCAGCACCGCCAGCTGGCTGATTGGCGCCGACGTACTGGTACCCGCCCCGACCCGGCGAGGCATCCGCGACATGGAATTCCCCGGGACTGCCTTTGCGGACGATCCTTACCTTGGCGACGACCCGCAGCCGGACCATATGTCGAAATACGTCAGCGGTTCCGGCGACAACGGCGGCGTACATTACAACTCCGGGATTCCGAACCGGGCCTTCGTGCTGGTGGCCAAGGCATTGGGCGCAAACGCCTGGGACGTGGCCGGTCGGATTTGGTACGAAACCATGCTACAACTGAATGCCAACAGCCAGTTTCAACACTGCGCCGAAATCAGCGTCCAGGTCGCCGGCGCCCGCTACGGGGCCCCCGCTAAAAAAGCGGTCAAGGCGGCGTGGAAGAAGGTCGGGATCAACGTGTAGGTATCACTACAGCGAGGTCACCCCATGAAAATCCAGTTCCAGGAAACGGGAGGATTCGTCGGCATCGTCAAAGTGTGCAAGCTGGACACCGATGCCCTGGCGCAGGATGAAGCGCAAACAGTCAAACGCATGGTTCGCGAAAGCGGCATCAGCGCTTCAGGTACGCACCTGTGCGAAACGGCGCGGGACATGCAGCAATACGAGATCATCATCGACGACGGTGGGGAAATTGCGGTGACCTACGACGACCAGAATGTGCCGGAATCGGCGTGGGAACTGGTCGGCTATCTTAAAGACCGTGCCAGCCCGAAACATCGGGGTTGATCCCGAAGTTGACACCCCTATTAAATTCCGTAGAATGCCGCCCACAGCAGGCACGTAGCTCAGTTGGTTAGAGCACCACCTTGACATGGTGGGGGTCGTTGGTTCGAGTCCAATCGCGCCTACCAAACAAAATCCGCTCTGCTGGGCGGTGTAGAAAAGGGCGATCCGAGAGGGTCGCCCTTTTTTGTTGTCTGCATTTTTGTGGGGTGGCATAAATTGCTGCGCCCGCTTTGCGCTCGACCGCAAAGCGGGCGCAGGATCTCAAGAGCGCCAGAGCCTCTACGTCCTTCTGATATTCTTCCCAGCTGTGTGCAGTATCCAACCAACCGAGTACCACCCCATGGCCTACACCATCAGCAACCAACCGCTGACCCTCGCCCAGTACAACTTCATCCAGGACCAACTGGACCTGCACGCCGGCGAAACCGCCGTTCGCACCATCTCGGAAATGGACGGCTACTTCACCGCTATCGTCTCCTACATCGACGACATCCATTTCAACGACTGGTACGCCGCATTCTGGGGTGGCGCCGAGTTCTTGCCGAAGTGGAAAAGCGAGCAGGTCTACCAGCGTTTCTTCGACCTGCTGATCCAACACATGAACCAGGTCGCGATGATGCTGGTGGATTACCCGGATGACTTCTCGCCAATCTTCAACGAAGCCGAAGACCGGGATGGCCTCGATGTGGAAGACTGGTGCCTGGGCTATCAACGCGGGGTCAGTGTTGCAGGCGGCTGGGGCGACATGCCTGAACATGAGAAGGGTTTGCTTAACCTGATCACCATGCACACCTTGGGCATGGACGTGATCGGAAGTGGAACTGACGACCCGGAGCAAGCGATCAGTACCGAAGAAGCCTTCATCGAAGTGCTCAAGGTAGCCGCTGTAGGCCTTCATCAATACTGGGCCCAACTGCGTCCGGACTCAAAAGCAGCCAACCACGAGCCCGTACGGGCCGAACCCAAGGTAGGCCGCAACGACCCATGCCCATGCGGCAGCGGCAAGAAGTACAAGCAGTGCTGCATGCGCTGACACGGGTCCCTCCTCGTGCCCCACGCTCTCCGCGTGGGCACGCATCGGCAGATGCTCTGCGTCGTGGCCCCCGATAAAACCCGCCAGTTCAATCTCTCTTTTCAATACCGCGCCATGCGCTGACTGCGTAAAATCCCCCCACTTTTCATACACAGGCCCACCGACATGCAAGTTTCAGATTTCGAACCCCTGGATAACGAAGAATTGCAGAAGGTGGACGACGTGCTGATGAAGCACGGCAACGACGATGCCATCCAGAACGCCTCTGAACTGGACGGCTTCTTCACCGCCATCGTCTCCGGCCCGGTCATGGTCATGCCAAGCCAATGGATGCCGGCAATCTGGGGCGGTAAAGATAAAGAGCCCAAGTGGAGCAACCCTGCCCAGGCTGACAGGTTCTACAAACTACTCATGCGTCACCTCAACTCCCTCGCCGCGGAGCTGATGGAATCGCCCGAAACCTTCGAAGCGGTGTTCCTGGAAAACCGCGAAAGCGGCAATGGCGAAATGATCGTTGACGAGTGGTGCATCGGCTACATGCGCGGCGTGGCACTGGGTGGCGGTTGGCAAGGCTTGCCGGCAGAGCAGGCCGCCCAATTGGAGGCCATTGCCCTGCACGGTGTGCAAGAGAACTTCGCGCAGGTAGAAGAGCTGAGTGCCGAAGACCTTCAGGCATCGATCGACGCCATCGAGCCTGCGGTGTTGGCACTGCACGCCTACTACCTGGTGCAACGCACGCCACAGACCGTCCGCACACGCGACGAGCGGGTAGGACGCAATGACCCTTGCCCGTGTGGTAGTGGGAAGAAGTTCAAGCAGTGCTGCTTGCACTGAGCCGGTTTGCGAGAAAGTCTCAGCACTGCTGAGACTTTGGCTTGTTTTTACAGCGAGACTTCAGTCATGGCTTCCATCAATATCCGTATCGACGACGAGCTTAAAGCCCGTGCTTATCGTGAGCTGGAACGGCTCGGCGTTACCCCTTCAGAACTTATGCGCCAAGCTTTGCAGTATGTGGCTGAGCGCGGCCAGTTGCCGTTTCGTCCGGTATTGATGACCGAGGACGATGAGGCCTTGATCGCCACCGTGCGTGAGCGTCTGTCAGCCCCCCAGCGCGTGAAGGTTGCGGTGAATGATCTATAGCCTTGAATTCGATGCACGGGCACTGAAAGAATGGCACAAGCTGGGTGATACCGTCCGCCAGCAGCTGACAAGTGTCAAAGGCATTGCGAGGCAACAGTATGAGATATCGTGGGTGGAAGAAAGCGTAGGTTGAATCGTTGTATTAACTGCCTGAACCTTGGATCAAGGTCCCTCAATGCTCATCTTCAACTGCACCCAAGCCGCCACCGACTTCTTCACTCGCGTGCACAAGGGTAAGAAAGTCACCCCCGTGCAAAACCCGCCCTTTGCCCGGATAGAGGACGACGCCGCTGCGATGGTCCGGGATGGCATCGATGCAGCGCAGGCAGACCAGTGGCTGCTCCACGCCGCCGTTATACGGCGAAAGCACGTGTTGGTCGCCATCCACCTCGACACCCGATACATGATGTTCTTCAGCGATATGAAGAAGGCCAATGTCGAAGCCTTCCTGAACGATTTTTGCCAGCGCTGGATGGAAGGAATGTTCAAGCTTGCCATGCGCAATGGCGTGCTCGACTGGGTCGAAATGCCCACCGCGGGTGAGCAGTTCATGGCGTTTACCAGCCAGTTCGTCATGTTCAAGCGTGGCGAGCGCAGTGCCCAGAGTCATATCAACGAAGCGCTCTGGGTATTCAAGGATATCGTCCATGAATCGGACTGTTTGCCGCCCGATGAGTATGCGGTTGCCAGTTTCGACGCTGACATGAACAAGATGCTGCGCTCCAGCCAAGTCCACAAGGGAGAGTACTTCTACCCGGAAGAGGAAATGCTGGCCCGGTGGCTGCAGAAATTCTGCGGGGTTACCGATGCGGGTGTCGCCAAGTTCAGGGAGCAACGGAGTGCATTGATGCGGCAACGTTATTAAGCGTCGCGCTAGCACCCCTCTACCACATTCATCGCATAAAATTCATGCAGCTTCGCCTGCAGCAACTGCTTGTCCGGCAACCGGGTCTGATACTCGGCAATCAGCGCCGGCGACAGTGAGCGATTCAACGCGTACTCGACCACTTCATCCTCCTTGCTGGCACACAACAGCACGCCAATCGCCGGGTTCTCATGGGGTTTTCGCTCATCACGGTCCAGGGCTTCAAGGTAAAAGCCCAGTTTGCCCAGATATTCGGGCTCGAAGCGCCCGACTTTCAGCTCGATCGCGACCAGGCAATTGAGGCTGCGATGGAAAAACAACAGATCCAGCGCGAAATCCCGCCCACCAACCTGCAACGGATACTCCGAACCGACAAAGCAGAAGTCACGGCCCAATTCGCTCAAAAAGTCCTTCAGCCGAAGCACCAAGCCCCGGTGCAGATCGGCCTCAACGTGGCCGCTAGGGAGGTCGAGGAATTCGACCATGTAGGCGTCTTTGAAGATACTTAGGGCAGATGGTTGAGATTGTCTCAGCACTGCCGAGACTTTTGCCGGTTGGGTAACGGTGCGTTCGAACAGCGCCGATTTGAACTGGCGCTCAAGCTCTCGGCTTGACCACTTTTCCTGAATTGCCATCCGCAGGTAGAACTCACGCTCTTCAGCCCGTTTACTCTGGCTGAGGATGATCAGGGTTTGGGTCCAGGGCAATTGTGTCAGCAGCGCTGACACTTTTTCCTCACCTCGATAAGCCTCATAGAACTGTCGCATGCGAAACAGATTGCGACGGGTAAAACCGCGTAAACCCGGTTGGGTGTGTGCCAGGTAGTCGGCGAGCTGATCAACAACCCCTTCACCCCATTCAGCCCGCTCAATCTTGAGGCTGATGTAGGCACCTACCTGCCAGTAGAGCTCGATCAGTTGCGTATTGACCGTCTGTACCGCCCGCTGACGAGCTTGCGTGATCAATTGAGCGACTGCTGCGAATCCGCTTTCAACAGCGTCTGTGGTTGTACTGGGAGGGGAGTTGCTCATGTCGTGGCCTCGCTTCGAAACAGTGCTGGAAGCGGCGGACAATACGGAGCCTGTTTGGGGCTGTCGAGGCAACGAAAGGCTGGTTTTTCGAGTCTCAGACAACCTACAGCGATGTTCTGATTTTCTCACTGAAGGCTCTAGAACGCACTTTTCGGGAGACTGCACTGTTCTGAAAATTACTGCAGACGAAGCGGCCTACAGCTATCAAGCGAATAATCTGGTGATCAAAGAAGAACTCGCCCAATTCAGCCAAGAAATGGGGGACTTTGTGAGAGGTGCTGAGCAATCCCGTGGTTTTATGATGAAGCTGATAGCTGACGGCCAAGCCCCCAAGGCCCCGGTGATCGGATATTTGCACAGCGATGGCGACAGCCGTCCGGTCAGAACCTTGAACCATGCTCCTCTGCGTCAGGTCGCAATAAATAGGCACACCGCACTGCCTGTCCTTTCACCTGCGTAAAGGAGAGATTTTATGAAAATCGCTGAAGTAATGACCCGCGACGTCAAGACGGCCAGGCCCGACCAAACCATTCAGGAAGCTGCAAACCTGATGGCGCAGATCGATAGTGGAGCAATCCTGGTCAACGATCAGGATCGGTTGGTGGGCATGGTCACCGACCGCGATATAGCCATAAGAGCCGTCGCCAACGGGCTGGATGGTGCCACGCCGATTCGCAAGGTCATGAGTAACGATGTCCGCTATTGCTATGAGGATGAAGAGGTCGAGGATGTCGCGCAAAACATGGCTGATGTTCAAATGCGTCGCCTGCCCGTATTAAGCCGTGCGAAGCGCCTCGTGGGCGTGGTTTCCCTGGGCAATATCGCAAGCGCCCGCAACGAGCATGCAAGTGCCACGGTCTTGCGTGGTGTTGCGAAAGCGCACTGAGCATTTTAAGCAGGGGGTTTAGGAAGCCGGCGAGTCGGCGCTGTCTCGCCGGGTTCAATTTTTCAACAAACTCATGGAGCCGCTACCGTAGGCTCGGTGCGCCGCTGAGGCCCAAAGGACCTCTGAGCACCCGAGACCATTGCAATAAATTCTGTAGCCGTGGTCCGATAAGAAAAGTCCTGCAGCAGAAGAACACTTTTCATTCTAAAAGCGTTCGCCGAAATGGCTTGCCAAGTAAGTTGCCTGATAACACTTGAAACGACGAGCATCAATTCAGGCTTTGCAATGAGCACACCGGACATCTAGAAAGATTGCAGCTCACAACGAGGCAGTACCGCGTTTTTGTGCGCTGAAGCTAAATCGGTAATGGTTAGCCTTTTCTAGTGACAAGGAGTGTCAAATATGACTATCGGAACGTCATATAACTACCCAGCAGAATTTTCAACGAATTTGTTGGTTCAACCAGTTTCAAACTGGGCTGGGAGGTTCCCAAATCCGCCGGATTTGTGTTTTGACTATCGCAAGTTATTGGAACTCCCATCCGGCCTTGCGAGCGCCACTCAAAAAAACCATAAAATCTGCATCGTCGGCGCCGGTGTTACTGGCTTGACTGCCGCACGGGAATTACTGCGTTGTGGTTTTACTGAGATTACGCTTATCGAACAGTCGAGGAGGGTAGGCGGCAGGCATCTCACCGTGGTCGCCAATCGACAAAACAATGTTGCCTCAACTCCATTCGAAATGGGTGCCATGCGCATGCCCTTCTTCAACAGAACCGGAGAGGACCCAAAAGAGGGCAGGTCGTTGATGGCTTATTATGCCCAACTATTTGACCTGAAAATTTCAGACTTCCCAAATCCGGGCACTCAGTGGGTCTCGTCTACAGGCATTTACCTTCAGGAAGGAAATCTCGAAGGTCATGGCGAACCGAGAATGCTGATCTGGAACAACAGCACCGGTGATTCGCCACCCCCAACCGAAGTGCTCCAGCGTGTCTATGGTAAATGGCACAGCTTTGCCAAACGAATGACCGAGCATGTGGCGGCCGCCTACGGGGGCAGCGAGTGGGAAGCCATGTGGGCCGCCATCGTTGAAAACTACCAAGGGCTTTCATTTCGCGACTTGGTCAGCCTCGCCCCTGTCACCGAATGGTCCGAGCAAGCCCCTGGAAACTTCGGTGGCTTGGGTATGTCGCCCGAAGAGTCCGCCATTTTCTACTCCATCGGCATCGGTGACGGCAGCTGGGGCGCATTTTACGATGTCTGCAGCTTGTACCCGTTACGAACAGCAATTTTCGGTTTCAGTAGTCATCTGCAATTGGTGCATGGCCGCGTCGACGTCCAGGGCGCCCCGTTGGATGCTCCTTACCTGACAGCCGATGCGGTTTACGATAGCAATGGCGTGAAGTTTCAGAAGCCTGCCTATTTGGGGCTTGCGGCCCTCGATGAGTGCCTGCTGTTTCTGGATATCGATGGCGTCGGCAAATCCTTTTATGAGCATTGCCGTGAGAGAGGGGCGGGGCTGATCACCGATTCGCCGGTCACGAAAATCACCAAGCTGGACAACCAGAAAACGCGGGTCCATTTCGATTGGCATATGAGCGACCCACGGACGACACAAGCCTTAAGCGAAGATTTCGACTCGGTGATCGTGACGCTTCCCTCATGGATTATCGAAACCAAGATCCAGTTGGAAAATTTCACTGCTGAAATGCTGCCCTACACGATAATCAATGCCTACAAGACAGCGCACTGGGAAACCAGCTGCAAGATATATGCACCTCTCAAGAAAAGCTTTCTGTCGAAAAACAAAACGATTCCTCAGATCATGGTGACGGATAGCTTTGTGCATGATGTATACGCCTATCGCTATAGCGATAATTATGCCTATGACTGCATATTGCTTAGCTATACATGGGAGGACGATGCCACCAAGCTTGCAGCGTTTACGGATCGGGAACTGGTCGTCAAGTGTGTGAGGGAGCTTGATCGAATTCTGATGCGATGCACCAATATTCAGATGCCAATCTCTCCCTACATTGATATGGAACACACGGTAGTGCAAAGATGGATTACCGACAAAAATGCACTGGGTTGCGCAAAGCTTTACCGAGCTGGAACCTACTACGAGGCGGTGAGCCTGATGAAGTACAACCGAGATTACGGCAGCCGGTCTGGTCTATATTTTACGGGCGAATCCTTCTCGGTGGATGCAGGATGGACAGAACCCTCTCTGAGAAGCGCCCTAGATGCGGTGATAAATATTTGCGATAAAACCGGTGCGCAGTTCAATGGAGGTTTTTCAATGGAGGTTTACCCGGAATATAAGTTGAAACCTTAAACAGGTACTGGCCAACTGTTGTAGATACCGTCTTGCCCCTTCCCGGGCAAGCGCTATCTTTGGGGTAAATGGCGGCTCTTGTAGCCGCTGCCGAAGGCTCGGTGCGCCGCTGCGACGCTCGCGCGCGTTAGCGGGCGTAAGATCTCAAGACCGCCGGGGGGAGCCCCTGCGGGACTCCAGCGCAGCCTGGCGGCAGCGGCTACAGCGCACATATCGCTTCTGCCTCATTTGCATCCTCAGAAAGTGCCCACGCTTCACTCAGAAAGCGCCGTCTTGCCAACTCTTTCGAATGCCTTGTTATATGGATGTCACTCATTTGAGTTGCTCATAACAATAACAAGGTACCCCATTCATGCCCCAACCATCCGACGTCATCAGCCCCGTTCGTATTGCAGTTGTGCAGTTTGACCCCCAGTGCGGTCTGGAAAACTGCGAACACAACCTCTGCCATAGCTTGCACTTGGCCAGGGAAGCTGCCGAAAACGGCGCCAACCTCATCGTCCTGCCTGAACTGGCCAACACCGGCTATGCCTTCAAAACCCGTAAAGAAGCTTTCGACCACGCCGAGTTCGTTCCCAACGGCCCGAGCGTGGAGGCCTGGCTGGAATTCGCCCGCAAACATCAGGTGTATCTGGCCGCCGGCCTGGCCGAACGCGATGGCATGAAAATCTACGATACGGCGGTACTGGTAGGGCCGGAGGGCTTCATCGGGCGCTATCGCAAAACCCATCTCTGGAACCAGGAGAAGCTCTGGTTCTCGCCCGGTGATCTGGGTTTGCCGGTCTTCGAGACTCCCATAGGCCGCATCGGCCTGCTCATCTGCTGGGATATCTGGTTTCCTGAAACGCCCCGCCTGCTCGCGATGCAAGGCGCCGACATCATCTGCAGCCTGAACAACTGGGTGTGGACCCCACCGCCGTTGTTCGACGCGACGGGCAAGTGCATGGCGTCCTATCTCACCATCACCGCCGCCCACGTCAACAACGTCTTCATCGCCGCCGCCAACCGAATCGGCACCGACCGAGGCGAGCGCTTCCTGGGCTGTTCGCTGATCGCCGGCACCAACGGCTGGCCTATCAGTGAAGTGGCCTCGGCCGAGGAACAAACCGTCCTCTACGCCGACGTCGACCTGACCTCGGCGCGCACCGCCCCCATCTGGAACAGCCTCAACGATTTGCCCAGAGACCGCCGCACCGACCTCTACGACCCGATGCTCGGTTATTCCATGCACTCGCCGCTGCCGCGCTAAGGAGGTGAGTCATGGATAACTCGATAAACCCACCATCGCGCCCGTCATATTACGAGTCGCCCAATGTATTAATGGTGATCGTTCTATTGATCGCCGCCATCAGCATCCTCGGCATAACCTCCTTCACCAGCGCCTCCTCGCCAAATGCCGTATGGCCAAGCTATGCGGACATGATGGAAAACCTCCATCACCCCTTCGCCTGGTGGCGTTGGGTGTTGGGTGACATCAGCGAGGTCGCCTTCTACAAACACGAGTTCGCCTCCATCGGCCTGCTGGCGGGTGCCGGCCTTGCCTACTGGGCGAACCGTACCGGCAAGGCCTGGCAAGGGTTCGCCATTTGCTACGGCACTGGACTATGGCCTTGGTTGATCACCAGCTCCTTACTGGGGCTGGCACTTAGCAACCTGCTCTGGGGCTGGACCATTGCCGCAGGGGACTGGCAACCGACATTCGTCGCCTTCGTGTCCTTGCCGGCCGCCATGGTGCTGCTGTACGGGCGGGGTTGGCGGGTCGCGATCAACGGGGCGATCATGGGGGCGGTATTGGTTACTCCATGGTGCCTGCTGATCGTCAATTGGTTGTGCAAACCCTTGGGCCTGCCGGTGGTGATCGGCAATGTTTCCGGCATGGCGATCGCCAGTGTCCTGGCGTTTATCCTGTGCCGGTGGATACCCGCCCTGGTAACGACGCCAAGCGTCCACGAGGCATCGAAAGACGCACTACAGACGAGCGCCGAACCTACATCGAAAGCCCTAACGAATTATGGCATCGTCTGGACACTGCGGCGAATCCTGGCGGACTTCTCCGAAGCGCCTTTTTTCGGCAATGAACTGGCCAGCCTCGGCCTGCTGCTGGGCGCATTGCTCGCATACGCGCTCAACCCAGCCAGCCCGGCCTACGGCTCAGGCTGGTTGCTGGAAATGATCGCTGCCCAGGCATTGGCCTCGGCCATTGGTGTGATCGTCTGGCGCCGCCAATGGATCAAATTCGGCTGGTACCCCACCTACATCCCGATCGTCTCCGTCGCCCCAGCCGCCGTGCTGACACTCGGTGGCAGCTTCACCGTCATCGCCCTGAGCGCCACCCTCGGCGCCCTGATCGCACCGCCACTGGCCGCCGCCATTAGCCGCCGCTTGCCTGCCTGGGTGCATGGCTACGTCGGCAATGTGATCTCCATGGCCATCAGTACCGTGTTCATCCTTCCCATTATTGGCTTGTTCGTGGGGGGCGCCTGAATGCCTACCCATTCGACGACAGACAGGACACCCATATGACCCAGCCCAAACTGTCCATCGGTGCCCTCGGGGGCACCGTCAGCATGCAAGCGAAAAGTGCAGGCGAAGGTGTAACGCCTGCGTTAACCGGGGAGGCGATGCTCGCCTCACTGCCGGAACTGGCTGAGCTTGCGTTGATCAACGTGGAAACGCTTTGCCTGTTGCCCAGTGCCTCGCTGGATTTCGAACAACTGTTGACTGTATTGCGCTGGGCAAAGGCGCAGGTCGAGCAGGGTGCCACTGGCGTGGTTCTGACCCAAGGCACCGACACGCTTGAGGAAAGCGCTTACTTTCTGGACTTGCTCTGGGATCTGGAAGTGCCGCTGGTCATGACGGGCGCCATGCGCTCGGCTTCACAGATTGGCGCCGACGGGCCGGCCAACTTGATGGCTGCGATTAAGGTAGCGTTGGATAAGAACAGTCGCCAGCGTGGGGTGCAGGTTGTGATGAACGACCAGGTTCATGCGGCGGCTTGGGTTCGGAAATCTGATGCGCTTGCGCTGGATGCTTTTACGTCGCCGCTATTTGGTCCGGTTGGGGTGATGGTGGAAGGGCGGGTTCGGTATCTGGGTGGGGCGCCAGCTGAGCGTGTGACATTGCCATACCCAGGCAAGACGCATCACCGGGTGGCACTGCTGGAGGCTGTGCTGGGGGCAGATACTCGGCTGCTCGAGCAGATCGTGAGCCTGGGTTATGAAGGGCTGGTGATCGCTGGGTTTGGTGTCGGGCATGTGGATGCAGAATGGGCCGAGCGTATTGGGCGAATTGCAGAAGAATTGCCGGTGGTGATTGCTTCGCGTACTGGCTCGGGGACTACGACGCAGCACTCGTATGGATTTGTTGGTGGGGAGATGGATTTGCAGGGTAGGGGGGCTGTGATGGCTGGGTTTCTCTGTCCGCGCAAGAGTCGGGTATTGCTCTGGTTGTTGATTGGAGGCGAACTTCAGGGGGAAGTCGGAGTGTATTTTTCGGGGGAGTAATGATCCCCCCCCCTGAGATTGCATTTCTCACGATACTTTTCGCGTATTTAAAAAAATGATGGCTTATTGATATCATGATGGTAAAGCCTACTCGGATTGTCCGTTGTAGATGCTAAGGACCAGTCATGAAGAAAACTGCTATCAGCTTGCTCGCAACCCTAGCACTAGTCTGTTGCATAGATGCCGTCGCGAAAGAAGCGCGGTTGACCGACGCAGCGGTTGCGCAACGGTTGATCGAAGAATCCATTTCTTCCTACCCAGGAAATTGCCCCTGCCCCTACAACGCGGCGCGCAATGGCAGTCGATGCGGCAAGCGCAGTGCATACAACCGAGGTGGTGGGTATGCGCCGTTGTGCTTTAAGGAGGATGTCGACAAAGAAATGGTTGAAGAGTATCGGCGTCAGAATAAGGGGTGATTAAGGACTTGTTAGTCAGGCCCAGGCTCCTTCAGAGGTCTGACGCGCTGCGTCTCGGCGCTGTCAGATTATTAGTTTGTAGTAGGAACTGCAGGTCGCCCCGGCATGTGGCAACGTAAATTTTTTTAGCTGTGTAGGAAAGGTCCTGTCATTTGGTAGGCTTTGCCCTCTTCTTAGAGGGCGAACGGATGCCGGCTGTCATTGCTGAAAACGATGAATCGAAATGGGCGGATCAAACGGGAGCGCTCTACCATTTTCCGAAGCAGTACAGAGCGATTCTCTCTGAAGGTACCGCTGTGCTGTATTACAAGGGCAAAATGAGGAACAAAGCTTTTGCTGATCTGCGTCTGAGTGCCGATCCCCACTACTTCGGTGTGGCACGTATCGGCAAAGTGTACGCTGACGCAAAAAGCTCAAAAGGCGACTTGTTCGCAGTTATTCAGGGCTTCACACCTTTCGAAACCGCAGTGCCGAACAAAATCGACGGAGAGTATCTCGAGTCCATTCCTCCAAGGCTAAAGGACAATTACTGGCGTAACGGCGTTCGGTCAATTGACCAAGGCGTATTTGAAAGCATTCTTACTCGAGCTGTACCGAAACCGATCCAAATCGATGACACTAGCCCAACGGATGACATGCAGGAGTTCGAAACAAGAATCATCGGCACTGAAGGAAAAAAGATCACGTATTTCGGCGTGAAGTATGAGCGTTGTCCAAAACTTCGGCTTCAAGCAATAGAGATCCATGGGGTCTGCTGTAAAGCTTGTGGTTTTGACTTCGAGAAGGCCTATGGCGAGCATGCGAAAGGTTTTATCCATGTACACCATGTGAAGCCCATTTCTGAGTATGAAGGGGATAAGCAAGTAGATCCAGAAACTGATCTGATCACGCTTTGCGCTAATTGCCACGCGGTTGTTCACAGGAAGCCAGATATGCTTCTGAGCGTCGAGCAAGTAAAAAGTATGTTCCGTGGTCGGTGGGTTTTAGACGAATTAGCATGAAGTAAACAGGCAGTGTGAGGTGGCTTTTGTAGGTTGCCAGCCTCACACTTTATCGAATGCAGATATTAGCTCGCCTGGATGAATTGAGTTGCTATCTGCCACCAAGAACGCTCTCGCTTTGGAGGGCTATCGCATACCCTGAGTTCTGGATCAGACATGACCTGTGGCAGGTCACGCAGTCGGACCCAGGGTTCGTTATGCCAATGCAGTAGGCTAAGCGACAACCCCGGCCATTGCAGCAAGCTCAGGTTTGGCAATATCACATTGAAGGGGTGATGCACGTCCCGCAGCACCGCCACCACTTCATGGGTCAGCCATTGTCGCAGACTGCGATTCTCAGGGAAGTAATGGTGTACGAGCAGGGCATAAGCACCAGACTCACTAATCATCAGTGACCTGTGAAGTTCGCCATAACGCTGAAGCCAGAGCGTTCGTTTCTGATCCGGATCGAGTTTGCGTACTGCTCGTTCATCGAGGTGTCTGCCAAGCAAACGGCCTAAATCACGAGCACAAAACCAAGCTTGTGATTCTAACCAGAGGGTATGTAAATGGCGGTGATGGCGAATGAAGAGAATAGGTTCGAAGTGGTCAGTCATGCTGGGCCACCTGCGATATTGGTGATTGGTAGTCGGGTAGGAAAGTCATTTACATAGCCTCTACAAGCATTTTGGTATGCCCAACGTAGAGGATGTAAGTAACCCCAACAGACTACACCGCATCTCACAAAACCAGAGGACACATCAAAAGTCTGATTGGCTTTCCGTTGATACCGTCCGAAGGTGGTCTATAATCACGTCGCGCATTTCCACAATGCTTCGTGATCTGGATACACCTCAGTCACGGCCCGTACTTTTGGGCTTCTGTTCATCAGTACGGTCAAGACCCACAGCAGCCGTTGGCGCGGTTGCTGTGGGTTTCTTGTTTTCGTCCCTTTGAAATTGCTGCTTCAAAGCAGCAAGCTCTCCCTAGCACCACCTCCCTGAAGAGGTGGCTATCTGATGCGGCACTCATCGTCATTGGCCTACGAAACGCTGGTGCCGAAACTCAAGGCTTGTAGAGCTGTTTTTTCACCGGGGCGAAATTCTTTTTTCACTGTTTCGCGAATTTATAAACATTTTTCGCACTTATTTATGAAATTGATTTTGCTCGTTTTTTTATGGGGATTTCCAGTGGCAGAATAGCTCTGGTTTTTGCGGAGGAGGGGATTATTTTATTTCGTTAATATCATGTCGGCGCAGAAGGCGAACTGTAGAAACGTAGCCGGTATCATGCTGGTGTAGGGGATGAAGTTTTTTCTGTCTTACAAGGTTGGCGGTGTGGCCGATTGAAGCGCCAAGAATTTCATCCGCTTCGCAGTAGCTTATAAATAGCTCGCGGTGCTCCTTGGACTTGCCCCTGCAAAACCGGACACCAACTCCCCGTTAAATTGATGCCTCTGCCAAGCGCCTGAACTCCCTCGGTGAGCGGTATTTCAGCGCGCTGTGCGGATGCTGTTCGTTGTAATGCTCGAAGGCAATCGCCAAGTTGCGTAGCGCCGTTTCCCGATCCGGTTTTGGCATATGGGCCACGTAGTCACGTTTGATCGTCTTCACGAAGCTCTCAGCCATGCCATTGCTCTGCGGGCTGCGTGCTGGCGTGGTCACTGGCTGCAAACCGATCTGGCGAGCAAACAGGCGTGTCTGTTCCGCGGTGTACGCCGAGCCGTTATCGCTCAACCACTGCACCGGCTTTGTCGGCAACTGATCGCCAAAGCGCTTCTCCACGCTTTCCAGCATCAGGTCGCGAATATCGTCCCCGCTGTAGCCTGTCGGGCTGGCAACCCAGCCGATGGCTTCGCGGTCGCAGCAGTCCAGCGCAAAGGTCACGCTCAGCTTTGCGCCGTCCTCACAGCGGAACTCAAACCCGTCCGAACACCAGCGGGTATCGCTTGTCTCTACCGCCACGCGACCTTCGTGCCGACGCGGCACACCAGGCTGCTTGATCCGGCGCTCCAGCAGCAGATTGTGGTCTCGCATGACCCGATAAACCCGCTTCACATTGACCGCGGGCTGCAACTTGGCTTCGCGTTCGCGGCGCAGTAAACCCCATACCCGTCGATAGCCATAGCTAGGCAGCTCGCTGACCTGCTGCTGGATTTCGGCGATCAGATCAGCATCGTCCAGCGGTCTACTTCGCCGCACTCTGGGCGATGTGGATTGCTTGATTCGAACCGTTAATTGCGAGCGCGCCACACCGAGACATTTACTGACCAGTTTCACTGGTCGTCCCCCGGCAACAAGGGTGAGTGCGCAATCCATTTTCGCGAGCGGGCGATCTCCACGGCCTCTTTGAGGATTTCCGCTTCCATCGTTTTCTTGCCCAGCATCCGTTGCAGTTCGCGGATCTGCTTGAGCGCATCGCTCAACTCGGACGCAGGCACCACCGCCTCGCCGGCACTGACCGCCGACAGGCTGCCATCCTGGTAAAGCTTGCGCCACAGGAACAGTTGGTTGGCGTTGATGCCGTTGCGCCTGGCGACCACGGACACGCTCTGGCCGCGCTCCAGGCTCTCGCGAACCATGGCCAGCTTTTGCTCGACGCTCCAGCGGCGACGCCGCTCCTGGCCGAGGATTTCCACATTCTTATCTTTGCTATTAGTCATAAACACAGTCGTTTGCCTATCCCTTATGGTAAGGGGGAAACGGTGTCCTGTCTTTCATGGGGCTCGTTCACTCCTGCACTCGACGGATTTGCTCTAGGGATACTAGGGTTTTACTTCCTATGCGGAGGTATTTCAGAAAGTCGCTTTGGATAAATCTTCTGGAGAGCGTCTGTGGGGTCATGCCGAGCTGAGCTGAAAAACGCTTGAGCGAGATCATGTTCTCAAGTTGTGCTTTGGCATTTGCCACCGAGCTGCTGGTGAAATGGCGGCCAGTCTTCAGATTTTTTGCTCGGGTGATAAAGCCTTGTTGTTCGAGGTGCTTCAAATCGTGCAGTACAACACCAAGAGCGCGCGCCGTATCAGTACTTGATGTGGATTCCTCTCCGGTGAAGCTGGCGGAGCCTATGGGTTTCCTTCCAGCGTTGGATTTGTAGTGAGCAACGTTATGTAGAGAGGTTTGGATCCTGCTATTGATGTCATCGCGGCGGTAAACGGTTATTAGCCCTCCATCAAGATCTGGCCCAGAAATCGGAGTTACCCCGAGGTGGAGGAGTTTTGCTGAAAGGGTCGTTCTGGGGAGGCCGAGATCCGTAGCGAGTTGACCTATGAACACGAAATTTTCCGAGAAGTGATCTACCGCAGCCACCTGGAGCCATCTCCTGCCATGGGGGCCTTTCCTGACTCCGGTCTGCATGAAGCCCCGTGAGTAGGCGCTACGAATTGCCTGCGGGTATACGCCCAGGCGGATAGCAGTCTCTTCGATGGTTAGGTGCGTGCTGCAATCTTGAGTTGAAGTTTCCGAGATGGAGGGTTGCTCGGTTGGCAGGAGAAGTCCCGTCGGTTGCTCAAGCAGCATGCATAGCTTCTTGGCGGAGTATTTCCACCGAGTATCGTCACCCTTTTCGCGTTGAACCAAATCACGAGTCAGAAATGAGCGAAGCTTGGTCTGTGAAATTTTCAGCGCGTGAATCATCTCATCCTGATAAAGCTGAAGTGCTGAGCATTTACACGTAAGCGAATGGGCATTACAGGTTGCGTAACGGCATCCAATTATGTGGCAACAGCTCGGCGATCTGGCTCGCCCGCTGCGTCGGCAGCCGCGCCAGTACGTTCTTCAAGTATTCGTACGGATCATGCCCGTTGAGCTTGGCCGACTGGATCAGGCTCATCAGTGCCGCCGCACGTTTGCCGCTGCGCAACGACCCGGCAAAGAGCCAGTTCTTGCGACCCAGCGCCCACGGCCTTATCTGCTGCTCGGCGTGGTTGTTATCTATGGGTACCGCGCCGTCATCGAGATAGCGTGACAACGCCGCCCAGCGCTTGAGGCTGTAATCCAGAGCCTTGGCGATAGCCACCCCATCGTGCACAAGCTGGCGCTGGGCGGTCATCCAGGCATGCAACGCATCCATCGCTGGCGCGGCTTTTTCCTGGCGTATCCGTCGTCGAGCGTCAGGTGCGAGGTCGCGGACTTCATGCTCTATTTCGTATAGCACCTGGATGTAGCGCAAGGCCTGTTCGGCAAGCTGGCTTTTGTTCGTGACGTGCAGCTCGAAGAACTTGCGCCGGGCATGAGCCATACAGCCGATCTCGGTGACGCCGAGTGCAAAGCTGGCCTTGTAGCCACCAAAATCGTCGCAAACCAGTTGGCCCTTCCAGTCTTGCAGGAAAGCGCGGGCATGTTCACCCGAGCGGCTGGGGCTGAAGTCGTAAACAACCGCCTTTACGTCGGCAAACGAGCTGGTAGCGTAGGCCCAGACATAGGCGCGGTGAGTTTTCTTCGCGCCCGGCGTGAGCATCTGTACCGGCGTTTCGTCAGCGTGCACCACGTTGTGTCCAAGCACCACCTCGCGCAACGCATCAACCAGCGGTTGCAACTGCACACCGCAGGTGCCGACCCACTGCGCCAGGGTTGAGCGCGGGATGGCCAGGCCAGCCCGGGCAAAGATCTTTTCTTGACGATACAGCGGCAAATGATCACCGTACTTGGCGATCATCACCTGGGCCAGCAGGCCTGCTGTCGGGATGCCCTTGTCGATCACCTGCGCCGGAACCGGGGCCTGGATCAGGGTTTCGCACTGATCGCAGACCCACTTGCCACGGATATGGCGTTCGACGGTGAACACGCCCGGCGTGTAGTCGAGTTTCTCGCTGACATCCTCGCCGATGCGCTTGAGGGCGCAGCCGCAGGTGCACTGCGTGTTGTCCGGTTCGTGATGGATCAGGGTGCGCGGAAACTGCGGCGGCAAAGCCGTACGCTTGGGCTTTTGACGAGCCTCGGTCGGCACGGGAGCCGGTTGCAGAGCTGCAAGCTCGGCTTCGATGGCTGCGATGTCAGTGTCGATCAGGTCATCGAGCAGGCTGGCTTGATCCGGGCTTAATTGCTCGCTGCGCTTGGCAAATTTGAAGCGTTTGAGCTGCGCGATCTCGTGGGTCAGTTTCTCGATAACCGTTTGGTGACGATGGATTTGCTTGTCCATCGTCTCGACGCGCTGCATCAACTGCGCGGCCAGCGCGCGCAGTTGGTCAGGGTTTAGTTGGTCGAGATTGGAAAGCGAAGTCATGCCGCCGATTTTGCCAGAGCAGGCCAATACCGGCGATAGACTCATCGGACAATTGCGCGGCCAGGCTGGCCATGGCAGGCGTCACACGATGGAAATAGCGTCGCCCGGCCCGACTCGTTGCCAGGGCAAACCCAGCACCAGAGCGTGCAACTGCTCAGCGCCCAATTCCACGTGAGCGCCGTGTCGAGAACCCGGCCAGAAAAATTTGCCCTGGTGCAGGCGGCGGGCCGCCAGCCAGATACCTAGGCCATCGTGTACCAACACCTTGATGCGCGTGGCGCGACGATTGGCAAACAGATAAGCACAGTGCGGCTGCGCCGCACCGAACACGGCGACCACCCGCGCCAGCGCGGTTTCGGTGCCGGCGCGCATGTCCATGGGCTCCGTCGCCAGCCAGATGGAGTCGATGCGGATCATCGCAACAGATCTCGCAGAAAGGTGGCGCAGGCAGCCGCGCTTTCGGTCGGCCAGTTCACTTTGACAGTGCCACGCGGGTGCTGGATTTCAACGCAGATATTCGATGATGCAGTTTGCGAATTTGCTCCGGCTAGCTGCATGGGGAACGGAATAAAAGCAGGTTGCAGCTCCGTGTTTTTTTGCTTTTGCCCTCGAATCCACTTGTGGACGAGGTTCGCGTTGAGTCTATGGCTCAGCGCGACGCTGGCAATCGAGGCGCCGGGCTGGGCGCACTCTTGAATGACTTGGACTTTGAAGGATTTGGAGTAGGAACGGCGTTGTGGTTGCATGAAATACCCGCTTGAAAGGCTCGAACTGGTGCCCACTTAAATTTAAGTGCACACCATGTCTTGGCTTTGCAGGGCTGGGTAGATGACTTGGCCGGACGGATACATTTACACGTTCCTTTGGCTTCTGCCATATCGGATTTGGAATGGAGCAAATGTTGCACTTGGCTTTTGATCCATGCGTCTTCCGAGGCCATCCAAGGCGCAAGAAGTGGCCTCAGCGTAAGGCACGGGTACAGCAGTTTGGACGTCTCCAGCAGCCCCTCAAATATCTCAGTGTCACAATCGGCGACCCGAGCGGCGGTTTCTAGGATTTCCTGAGTTTGGTCTGAGTGCTTGGTGTATCGGAGCGCCTTCAGTGCAAAAATGAATCGACCCAAGGCAGCCTGATCTTTTGTCCTAAAAATCTTCAGCAGACAATGCGAACTCTGCGAATGCCAGTATGTTTTCGGGGTGTTGCGTAGATCAAACCCGCACTGGCAATGAGCCCCTGAAATCTGAGTCCAACGGATTGTGCGAAGGCATTGAGGGCAGGCCGACTCTAGCTTGCAATCGTGTTCGGGACAGCTTTGGAGCCAGCTGAGATCAAGAATCGACGAGTGCGTGCCCGCCTTGATGCAATCGGGGCAAATGCTGAAGGCATCAGCCCGAATATTGGCCGAAGGCACGGCCAACCCCATGACCTCCACTGGACTTTCGCTGGTGCGCCCCAGCTGCGTGTAGAAGCTCTCTTGAAACTGTTGGCCATTGAGGTGTTCGTGGCTGGCCAGTTGACCAACGAGTTTCGAGTGCTTCATCTGCCAGGCGAAGGGTTGGAGTGATTCCTTTGCCCCAAAGGCTCTAGCCATGGCCGAGACCGAGCCAAACCCATTCGCGTAAGCGGTGCGGATCATTACGCTCCGGGGGCTCTCCTCATGACAGGCATGAGCAAGGTGGAAAATATTCATTTTCCCTTCGCTCCGGAGATGACTTTGTCTAGTGACTCAAGTGGCAGACGAAAGGCATTGCCTCGATATTGGGCTGTTGGGATAACAGACAGGTCGGCAGCGCTGATCAAATCGCCAAATCCGAAGCTCCCATCGTTACGAAGAAGCGCGATTCTGAAGGCGTCGTTGAGGATCTGGCGGATGCCATTCATGTTCCCACCGGTCGCTAGGTACATGGCCTTGAGTGGCTGGTCTGTGCTCAAGCTGATGGACTTATCGAACTCTCCGATTTTCTTGATCGCGGCACCGAACGCTCGCAACGTTTTGCTGAGTACGGACGCAGGGTCTAGTGCGGAGTACGTGAAATGATTCATCTTGTGCCGATATGGGTATCTTCGTGAAAGCTGTGGGTGCGCGTTGATGATTTCTTCGCAGCTGGGGATGCCCACAATCGCAACCGGAACCAGTGTTTCGTTCAAGAGCGTTCTCACCCAATCGCATACCTGCTCGCGAGATTTCTCTGCTCCCTTGCGAAGCAAGTTGTCAAACTCATCCAGCACAATGAGTTTGGTCTGGCAGGTTTGAAGGAGAGTGACCAGACGCTTGAAAAGGGTCGAACTGTTGCCAGTCACGTTGTTGGAACCCAGCTCCTGCAACATGGAAGTGGTGAGGCTCTTGATTGTCGCGCCAGCTTGGAGGGAGCAGTAAAAAGCCGGGACGATCTCAGTAGTGCCTGCTTCTGTAGTGACGATCCTCCTCTCCCCAAAATGGCTCAAGGCGATCTTGCAAACCGTAGATTTCCCCGTGCCCGGCTCGCCAGTAAGGAGTGCAGATGCAGGCTCCCCGCGAGTCAGCGTGGCGTCGATGCTGCGAGAAATGCAATCCATTGCCTCGGCATACTCAGGGTGGTTCACGACAAATTGTGCAAATTGGATGAGCTTGTCTTTGATTTCGGCGTTCATTATTGCTTCCTGGGCAGTTGGAAAGTTTCGTAGTCGTCGGCATCGTCATCAGGCATGTCGTCAATAAGTTCAAAGTCGATTTCCTCAGAAAGCTGAATGTCTTTGTCGATGTACTGCGTATCGACCGCTATTTCGCCAAGTGGGGTGTTGAAGTGATCTTCATTATTACGAGGGTCGCGCAGGCGAGCGCGCTTACGCCGGGCATTGTTCGTCTTGCTCTCGCTCAGGGCCTGCCAGATGCGGGGCAACGTCTTCCTGGCTTCCTCTCCGGTGAAGAGTTTTGCCTCATCCTTCAGTTTTTGTTGAACCAGTTCGTGTTCATACAAGGACAGGCCGTATTGGTATTCATGCACCGCATTGGCCTCATAAAAGACCCCGCTGCTCGGTTCACGCACGTAGACAGTGCCGAGGTTTGTGCGGTCGTATAGGACGTCAGCCTTTTGCCCAGGCATCAATTTACTCTGGACATGGGATAGGCCTGGGCCGCTCCAGCTCAAGTTCTTGAACCGGACACGACCGCGATTGATGGTGCTGAAGTGCGTTGCCATGCAAATAAACCTGATGGCTTCAGCAGTGAAGACTTTTGGCGGATTCATTTTGTCCAACTTTCGCTCCCACAGGACGTTGGCGGGCAGATGGCGGTGGCCGTGGGCGGTTTTGTTGTAATAGTTTTGAATCCAATCTGTGACGATGTTGCGCAACTCTTCCAGCGTCATTACGGCTTCGCCTTCAGAGTCATAATCTCCTCGCATCATCGGATTCGATTTTGTCGTTCCGTCGAGCCCGTGAATGAGTTGCAAATTCAACGTGCGGAAAAATGATTCGATATGCGGTTTCTGATTGGGCTGTCCCTTGGAGCAAAAGCGAACGGTAAACCCTAGGCGGTTGGCTATCCTCAGCAACGACGCGTTGTAGAACTCTGCACCGTTATCTACGACTAGTTCTTCCATGAGCCCGGCCGGTGAGCCGTCTTGACGCGCAGACAGCGCATGACGCAGTGCACTGGCCGTCTTTTCGAAACACGGCGGAGTAAACGAAAGGCTCCAGCCAATAACAGAGCTGGTGAGTACCTCCAACAACACGGTGAGGTAAGCGCGACCAATGTACAGGCCGTCGTCCCCCACAAGTTGTACGTCAACTTCCTGGGTGTCGGCTTCGACCCGCGCCAACAACCGGTCAGGGCAATGGATCCCTTGGCCAAAACCATGCTTTTTTTCGGCGGCCTTTCGGCCAAGCCGGGCGACGTCCACCGTGTAGCTGGGAAGCACCTTCAGAGCACGGTAAAAAGTGGAAGGCGAGGGGATATCCAACTTGATGTCGGATTGGCGGTTCAACTCTTCAATGTGTGTCTCGAACATTTTGTAGACCATCAGCCCCGGTGGCTTCGTGGACTTCAGGTAGTGATGGCGGATGTAGTCCTGCATGACATCCAGGGATTCCGGGCTCAGTCGCTTGGTGAACGAGCCCCATGAAAGACAGGACACTGTTTCCCCCTTACGATAAGGGATAGGCAAACGGTTATGTTTATGACTAACAGCAACGATAAGAGTGGGGAGCTTTTGGGCCAGGAGCGGCGGCGCCGCTGGAGCCCAGAGCAAAAACTGGCCATGGTTCGCGAGAGTCTTGAGCCAGGGCAAAGCGTTTCGGTGGTGGCTCGGCGTAACGGCATCAATGCCAACCAGCTGTTCCTCTGGCGCAAGCTGTACCAGGACGGCAGCTTGTCGGCGGTCAGTGCTGGCGAAGCCGTGGTGCCTGCCTCGGAGCTGAGCGATGCGCTCAAGCAGATCCGTGAACTGCAACGGATGCTGGGCAAGAAAACGATGGAAGCAGAAATCCTCAAAGAGGCCGTGGAGATCGCCCGCTCGCGAAAATGGATTGCGCACTCACCCTTGTTGCCGGGGGACGACCAGTGAAGCTGGTCAGCGAATGTCTCGGTGTGGCGCGCTCGCAATTAACGGTTCGAATCAAGCAATCAGCCTTGCCCAAGGTACGGCGAAACAGGCCCGTGGACGACGCTGAACTGGTGGTTGAAATCCAGCAACAGGTCAGCGAGCTGCCCAGCTATGGCTACCGTCGTGTCTGGGGATTACTGCGTCGCGCACGTGAAACCCAGTTGCTGCCCGCGATCAACGCGAAGCGGGTTTACCGGGTCATGCGTGATCACAATCTGCTGCTTGAGCGTCGACTCAAACAGCCCGGCGTGCCACGTCGACACGAAGGCCGTATTGCCGTGAAAACCAGTGATACGCGTTGGTGCTCGGACGGCTTTGAGTTTCGTTGCGAGGACGGCGCCAAACTGAGCGTGACCTTCGCCCTGGACTGCTGTGATCGCGAAGCCATCGGCTGGGTCGCCAGTCCAACGGGATACAGCGGTGATGATATCCGTGACTTGATGCTGGAGAGCGTGGAAAAGCGCTTTGGCGACCAACTGCCCGCCACGCCGGTGCAATGGCTAAGCGATAACGGTTCGGCCTATACCGCCGAACAGACGCGCCTGTTTGCTCGGCAGATCGGTTTGCAACCGGTGACCACGCCAGTACGCAGCCCGCAGAGCAACGGCATGGCTGAGAGCTTCGTGAAGACGATCAAGCGTGATTACGTGGCGCACATGCCCAAGCCGGATCGAGAAACGGCGCTACGCAACCTGGCCATTGCCTTCGAGCATTACAACGAGGAGCATCCGCACAGCGCCCTGAAATATCGCTCGCCGAGGGAGTTCAGGCGCTTGGCCGCAGCATCAATTTAACGGGGAGTTGGTGTCCGGTTTTTTAGGGGCAAGTCCAATACGTCGCTCAGGGCGAGAGCAGGGATAAGCTAGTAAGCGTCCCGGCGCCTTAGTCCGGTCTGATTGCCATCGGGTGCGGTTGATGGATGTGCTCTCGCGCTTGCATGTGGCGGGTCCTTGCCACCCAATCTGTCAGCGTTGAATTGACGGCCTTTGCCAGTTTGGGTGAATCAGCTGTAAGCCGGAGTTGGACCAAATCCGACAAAACCTGCCGCCGCGTCTCGGCAGCGTTGTTGCGGTCTTCTCCGCTCGCACTCCTCACCGTTTAGCTACCGCACTTGCCGCTGAACATCGAAGCCGCGCTGAACCGAGCATACTGCCTGTTCGGCTCCGTGGTTTTTCTGCGTGGAGAGATGATCTGGCTGACTTCTGGCTGCCATTCGTGGTTAGCACCTCACCCGGAAGCTTTTACCGCGCTGTACTTGATTAATACTTGGTATTGCCCGGAGAATCTGGGGTATCACAGGCGCTAGCCGTAGCCCTAGGCGAAAGCTGATCCAGTAGATGATCGAAGAAAGTTCAATGAGCATTGATGAGCGAATGGTCGAGGGGTGTCACGCCCCCCTCAACTGGTTAAACGGGTCCAGGGAAGCAACGGAATGGCGCAGTTCAACGATTGGTGTGATTGCACGGATGGCGTGGTGGGGAACCACTCCTGCAAGGTGCTGACTGAACAAGCGGCAAACCGCCAGACAGGAATCAACGCGACAGCGTCGATCATCCCAGGTCATTACGCTTCAGAGGAGCGTATTGCACGGGCGCTTGCTCGCATGGGAAAGCACGCCGCAGCTGATTTAATCGAAGGCAAGCTGCCGACAAGCAAGCAGATTCGCTCAGGTGATTTGGGTGAGATCTACGCGACGGAATGGATCGACTCACTGAGTGGTGGCTTTCGTGCCCTGATCAAACGACTTCGCTGGAAGGATCACCGTAACATGGCGATGCGCGGCGACGATGTCATCGGGATACTGCAAGACCCGGCCACACAGCGTCTGCGCTTCCTTAAAACCGAAGCCAAAAGTCGTGTCACGCTTTCCAGACAGGTGCTTGAAGAGGCTCGGGCAGGATTGGATAAGGATGGTGGATTACCATCCGCTCATGCACTCGCTTTCGTTGCCGAACGCCTTTTAGAGGCCGGCAATGTGGCACTGGCTGATGCGATCGATGATGCACAACTTTTGCACGGCATCCAGCCACAGGAGGTTGAACATCTGCTGTTCACTTTTTCGGGTAATGCACCTGTAGGACTGTTGACCAGCGCCCTCCAAAACTATCCAGGCCACATCACGCAACGAGCCGTTGGCTTGCATGTGCAAGAGCACGCACTCTTTGTGGGTGCTGTCTATGATCGGGTGATCGCTAATGCCAACAACACCTGAAGCCATCGCCGCGAGTATCGCGGAAGCTGCAACCACCGGGTTTCGCGGTCGACTTATTGCTCGCGGTCAGGCTAGAGCGATCATTTGGCGTGATGGAGTGCTGCCGCCGGATGCCCCAGAGTTTGCACCACAACTGAGTTACGACTTGCACTCCTATGGCTACTCCCTTCTTGGGCTGGGGCTGCGGCTCCGAGAACTTCAAGGGGACTCGACCCAAGCGCGGATAGCTTTCGAGCAAGCTGCAACCGCGCTGGAGGCGGTTATTGCCCGAGGCAATCCGGTCGAGGTTGATCGCGACTTTCACTTTGTCATGGCCGCGGCGAGTTATCACTTAGCGCACCTGTCTGCGCGCTCCTATTCGTTGCTGCAAATGGTGGTGAGCGGAGAGAACTTCACCCTCACAGAGCGCGCCCTCGTTTTGCTGATGCGCAGAGACTTCGATGCGCTGCGCATGCAGGTCTTCGACTATCGCGCAGCGGAGATCGGCAGCGATGCTGTCATTGCCGCAGGCATCCAGGCCAACCTGGATAGAATCGCCGCGGCAGGCGATTTGCCCGGCGATAGCGATGACTTCCTACTCGCAGGGCTGGACACCGCGCTAACGGATACCTTCATGGCTGCTATGGCCTTGTTCATATCGGCAATCGAGCGGAGAGAACAGGCACTGCTCCAGCAAGCCCAGGAACGCTTTGCGACTGGACTCGCAATTTCTGCTGAGCTGAACATGCTGCCCCAGTGGTGGGCGTATCGTATCGCGAGCCACTTGGTAACCGACCTTTGGTCTAGCACGTTCCACGTTAACGTCCCGCCTCAGCCTGCCGGTGGCGAAGCAATGGACTGGGCCCAGTTACGCGGGCTGTTCATCGCCGTGTTATTCCGGCGACCTCGTGCCGAGTTCGATCTCTGGCCCTCACAAATCGAAGCAGCTAAGCGTGCCGCTGACCAAGCCGATGACCTGGTGGTGTCGCTCCCGACCAGCGCCGGCAAGACGCGCATTGCCGAATTGTGCATTCTTCGATGCTTGGCGGGCGGCAAGCGCGTGGCCTTTATCACCCCTCTGCGCGCGCTGTCAGCACAGACCGAGGCTACCCTGCAGAGGACGTTCGGTCCTCTAGGTAAAACCATTTCGGCACTCTACGGAAGCATCGGGGTCAGCGGCATTGACGAAGATTCGATCCGCAGCCGCGACATCATTGTTGCAACGCCAGAGAAAATCGACTTCGCGCTGCGAAATGACCCTGACATCCTCGACGATGTGGGGCTGCTGGTATTCGATGAAGGCCACATGATCGGTCTAAATGAACGCGAAGTACGTTATGAGGTGCAGATCCAGCGATTGCTGCGCCGTCCTGACGCGGCACACAGACGGATTGTATGCCTATCGGCAATCCTTCCCGATGGTGACCAACTGGAAGACTTTGCCAATTGGCTGCGAAAGGATCACCCAGGCGAAGTGATCAAAAACGAATGGCGGCCGACCCGTCTTCGCTTCGGCGAGGTCATCTGGAGCTCCGCGCATTCTACAGCCCGTCTCAACCTGCGAGTTGGAGATGAACGTCCGTGGGTGCAGCGTTATCTGCTCGGGCTCATTCCCCCCGTTTGGGTGCGGCCAAAACGCCGAAGGACGAAGGTTTTTCCTTGCGATCAGCGTGAACTGTGTCTCGCCACGGCTTGGCGTCTGATTGATGATGGTCAGACCGTGCTCATCTTCTGCCCACAACGAAGCAGTGTGGAACCCTACGCTGACGTAGTCGTTGATCTCCACGAACGCGGAGCGCTTCGGTCCCTGCTTGAGGTCGACCCGGCACTACTTAACACTGCCATTGTGCTGGGCGAAGAGTGGCTCGGGACTGACAGCGCCATTCTTAGATGCCTGCGAATAGGGGTGGCGCTGCACCATGGCGCGCTGCCCACAGCCTACCGGAAGGAAGTTGAGCGTCTGCTGCGCGACGGAATCCTCAAAGTAACCATTTCGTCACCAACCTTAGCTCAGGGGCTAAATCTGTCCGCAACGGCGGTAGTCATGCATTCGCTATACCGAGCTGGTCAGCGAATTGAGATTTCCGAGTTTAAGAACGTGATCGGGCGGGCAGGCCGGGCGTACGTCGATGTTGAAGGTGTGGTGTTGTTCCCCATATTTGACAAGGTACCGACGCGGCGTCGCGCTTGGGAAGGGCTAATTAGCGACCTAGGGGCACGTAACATGGAGAGCGGTCTGGTCCAACTCGTGATTGCTCTGCTGAACCGCATGTGGAGGCGTACCGGCGGAGACCTCAACCAGTTAGTTGAATACGTCACCAATAACGCGACGGCGTGGAGTTTTCCGGTGCTAGATGAGGAAAAACCCGAGGAAATTGAGGCCGCCCGGGCGGAGTGGGAACAGCACATCGCCACGCTCGACACAGCAGTCCTGAGCTTACTTGGGGAAAATGAAGTTGAGGACGATGATATCGAGTCAGCGCTTGACGATATTTTGCAATCATCACTATGGCAGCGTCGATTGCTACGGCGTAATGAGCACGAGCAGCAAGCTTTGCAAGCTGGCCTCAAATCACGGGCCGAGCTGATTTGGGGCCAAACAACCGTCGCGCAGCGCCGGGGCTACTTCCTAGCGGGCATTGGGTTGACTACTGGACAAACTCTAGATGCTCGGGCAGAGATACTCAATCCGCTGCTGGTTACAGCTAACGCTGAAATACTTCAAAGAGATGATGCTGCTGCGGTTGTAGCGCTCACCGCCATAGCCGAACACGTCTTCACCTTCTATCCCTTCAAACCTGATGTACTGCCAGCTAATTGGCGGGATCTCCTACGTAAATGGCTCCTAGGAGAAGCTCTGACCAGCGATACCTCCGAACAAGCTGCTGAAACCATGCGGTTTATTGAGAACGGCCTCGTTTATCGCCTGCCATGGGCCATGGAAGCAATTCGCGTCAGGGCTCAGGCCAATGGCGATACGGTATACGCTTTGGCAATGGATAATTTTGAGCTTAGCCTGGCAGTCGCTGCCGTTGAAACCGGTACGTTAAACCGCGCCGCATCCCTGCTGATCCAAGCAGGCTTCAGCTCTCGGTTGGCCGCAATCAAAGCAGTTACCGACACCAATGCAAGCTTCGATAGCAGCGAGGGGCTTCGCCAATGGCTCCGCTCAGTAGAACTGGCTCAGTTCAGCATCCTCCCGAATTGGCCAACTCCTGAAACAAGACAGCTGTGGGTTGAGTTCACCGAGGGCTTCGAGCCCCAAGAGCGTCAAGTTTGGGCTAATCGTAGCTATCGCGGTGGAGTGACTTGGCGGGAAGTTCCGCCACCTCCTGGAACGCCTGTGCAGCTACATAAGTGGAATGGACAGGTTCAAGTACTGAGTAGCGACGGTAGCCCGGTTGGACGATTTGAGTCCCGTATCAATATCGCGCATAAAGGGTTGCTTTTGGTCGAAGTCGGCCAGGATGTTGGGGAGTTGAATATTAACTATTTGGGTCCTGAGGACTTGTAGCTAATCGTCCCTTGCACCAGCACCGTAAGGGCTGCCTCCACCGCTCTTCGGGTGCTGGTGCACATGTACTGGACGGGGTTACTGCCTATCTCCACGTCCTCAACTGCTTGTAACGAAAATGCTGTAGCGGAAGGCAGATAACGACCGATGCTGTTGAAAAAGTCGGAGTAATCACTGCAATCTGAGGTTGGGGCTAGACAGCACATCATTTGCGCGCTGGTACGAAAAATCTGAGCCGGTTAGCCGCTCAAAACTCGGCAGATTTCAATCTCCGTTGCACCGTTTTTCGCGGCTACGATTGCAGCGGACTTTTTCAACAGCATCGACCCAGTATATTCACTTAGGTCTACTTTCGGCTTGGAGCTGCCACAGGCCGAAGTCAAAATATTGCGCTGTGTGACAGGCAGCGGTAGGTGCGTATCTTTTGCTCGCAGAAGCGAACCCATCAAGAAGACGTTGCTCGAGCACTGAGATCGACGGTGACTGCGTTTCGAACTTCCCTATACTACCCGGCTCCAAGGCTGCCCTGATGAATGGTGGGGCGGACTGTTCAGAATGCGTTGCACAAGGACATTCAAAAATGCACGAGGAAGCCAACGTAATAAAGGCAAAACTGCTAGTAGAAATTGAGAAGGATCGTAGCTCTATCAACGAGCAGATTGGCCGGATAAAGGCCGAACTCGACGCTCCGGCGGTTACCGATGACGAAAGTCGTACTCAAGAACAGCGATATCGAAAGCTGGCGCTAGAGTATTTTCTTCAGAAGAACGAAGCTGCGGCGGTTGAAATTGAAGAGTATATCCGTGTCCAACTCGAAAACGCTTCGTACTCTCTTGCGCTGCACCTGGGACCTCAGGGCAAGCGAATGTTTGGCCCCGGTTCGCTCTTTGGCTCTGCCCCCCCAACCCTGTTTGATGCCCTGACCTATCGCTATCGTTTCCGCAACTGTCGAACCCTAAACTTCGATCCCGATCTTCTACAGGAAATCGATTTTCGCTTCCTGTCACTGCCTGTACATGTGTACCGCGAAAACATTGATCAGATCCGGAAATACTACAAGGACCGGGAGGTGTCTGATGATTACTATGAGATCGCCGAGTGGTACATCAACGAGTTCATTATTCCAAGGTTTTTGGAGGCGGGTCGTAGCGACATTCATGTTGCCAGCAAGGGCGCACTTGCGGAGCACATCATCGAGCGCTTCAAACAACGCGATTACATTTCGTTGTCGTTCATCCTACCGCCGTTCATCGAAGGTACCTTTCACGATATTTGCCAGACGCTTGGCCTGAAGGAATCAGTGAACGAAAGAGCAGCTCTCAATCAACTGCTCCAGACGATACAGAAGCACACCAATGCAATCGGCATGGAATATCTGCTTTTCATCATGCCGATTCGTCGCAACCGCATCGCCCACGGTCGAGAGCTCTACGCCAGCTATCGGGAAGTCGCAGTAAGCTTCATGCTCGACCTTGATCTACTTTTGGATGTAGCAAAGCACAGCGAACTTCCTTTGAACGGACTCCTGGATGTGCTTCGAAATCCTACTGCAAAGAAGGTCAAGAAGATCTTCACTATGAAAATCGAACAGCACCATTGTCGGCTCGCATCCGATTGCAGAGCGTTGGGCCACTGGATGAACACTGACGAATTCTGGAGTCGGCTGGATAGGGAACTCATGCAAACCGATGTCGATACTAAGGAGACCGAACGGTTTGTGTGCAAGCTCGAATACCATTCATTGTTGTTCGGCGATGCGGACGTCGCAGCGCAGATCAAGGAGAGAGGCAAGGCGTTCCTGCGCCACACCTTGCCCGCTGCACGTCAGCGTCTGATGGTGGATGCTGAAAAGCGCGCTCGGATTCTTGAGTTGATCAAAGCTAAGCTGGGCGGTCACGATTGAACAAGCGTCCGTTATTGACAGATAGTCTGGGACTAGACCAGCGAAATTTGGCGAAACCGAACCTAGTTGCCTTGTATTGGTCTGACGATCTCACTCGTGGAGGATTAATTGACGATGCCGTTTGAACGGAGCAGGTCCGTTGCACAAACTCACGCTTTCCTGACGGAGCTTGCTTGTGACACAGAAGTGTAGGCATCCGGCGAAGTCACCTATGCCTTTGATCGTTGGATGGACAGGACACATCGCGGCGTACCGTTTGAACGGTATGCCGACGATATTGTTATTCACTTTACAAGGATGAGTGAGGCTGTTCGAATCAGGGAGAGCCTGACGCGACGGATGAGTGAAGTGGGCCTGACCATCAATGAAGAAAAGTCGAAGATTGTCTACATCGACACATTCGAGCGGCACAATGTCGCGACGAGATTCACCTTTCTCGGATATGACTTCAAGGTGCGAACCCTGAGGAACTCCAAGGGCGAACTCTTTCGTAAGTGCATGCCCGGAGCGTCGATGAAGGCGATGCGCAGGATGGTAGACACGATCAAACACTGGCGCGTCCATCGTCCACGACTGATGACCTGAGGGATTTTTCTCGCAGGTACAATGCTGTGATTCGAGGATGGATCGAATACTACGGTAAATTCTGGTACAGAAACTTCAGCTATCGATTGTGGAGCGCGTTGCAATCGCGCCTACTCAAATGGATGAAGAGCAAGTACCGAATCTCTATACGCCAAGCGGAGCATCGGCTGCGTCTTGTTCGAAGGGAGAATCCGGAGCTGTTCGCGCATTGGTATTTACTACGTGCATCGAATGTGTGGTCAAGAGCCGTATGACGGGAGACTGTCACGTACGGTTCTGTGAGCAGCCGAGGGGTGAAATTCCCTTCGGCTGACTCGACTCGCAGGATCGCTGCGCAGCGGAAAACGGGCGGCGGCGATCATGAGTTTGATCCAATCGGCACGCATGAACGGGCACGACCCGTATGCCTATCTCAAAGATGTGCTGATACGGCTACCGACGCAGCGAGCAAGTGAGATCGGGCAACTACTGCCGCATCAGTGGGTGCCAGCCTAGTTTACGCAAGGTGACTTTGGCAGACGCTTACAAAAGTCCAGACCTGGCTGAAAAATAAGGATAGGCATCGGTGGGCTGAAAGTGATGGGAGTGTAGATCACGTAAAAAAGCCACCTCAGCTTCTATCACTGAGGTGGCTTTACTGTCTTTGAGGCCTTATGGTTTCATAAAATCCTGAAAAAAGTTCAGATGATCCTGAAAACCTACGTCGAATCAATCAATCCCAGCTCAAAGCCCCACCAGTCTGATACTCAATAACCCTCGTCTCAAAGAAGTTCTTCTCCTTCTTCAAGTCCATGATCTCACTCATCCAAGGGAACGGATTCGTGGTACCCGGGTATTCCTCTTTCAACCCAATCTGCGACAACCGACGATTCGCGATGAACTTCAGATAGTCCTCCATCATCGCCGCATTCATGCCCAACACCCCACGAGGCATGGTATCCCGCGCGTATTCGATCTCCAGCTGAGTCCCCTGCAGAATCATCTGCGAAGCTTCTTCCTTCAGCTCAGCATCCCACAGGTGCGGGTTTTCGATCTTGATCTGGTTGATCACGTCGATGCCGAAGTTCAGGTGCATGGATTCGTCGCGCAGGATGTATTGGAACTGTTCTGCGACGCCGGTCATTTTGTTGCGGCGGCCCATGGAGAGGATCTGGGTGAAGCCGCAGTAGAAGAAGATGCCTTCCAGTACGCAGTAGTAGGCGATCAGGTTGCGCAGCAGTTCTTTGTCGGTCTCGACGGTGCCGGTGTTGAATTCCGGGTCCGAGATGGCGCGGGTGTATTTGAGGCCCCAGGCGGCTTTTTTCGCGACCGATGGGATCTCGTGGTACATGTTGAAGATTTCGCCTTCATCCATGGCCAGCGATTCGATGCAGTACTGGTAGGCGTGGGTGTGGATCGCTTCTTCAAAGGCCTGGCGCAGGATGTACTGGCGGCACTCCGGGTTGGTGATCAGGCGGTACACGGCCAGGGCCAGGTTGTTGGCTACCAGGGAGTCGGCGGTGGAGAAGAAGCCCAGGTTGCGCATGACGATGCGGCGTTCGTCGTCGGTCAGGCCTTCCGGGTCTTTCCAGAGGGCGATGTCGGCGGTCATGTTGACTTCTTGCGGCATCCAGTGGTTGGCGCAGCCGTCGAGGTATTTCTGCCAGGCCCAGTCATATTTGAACGGGACCAGTTGGTTCAGGTCGGCGCGGCAGTTGATCATGCGCTTTTCGTCGACCGCGACGCGGGCGGAAGAGCCTTCGAGCTCGGCCAAGCCTTCGGCGATGTCGAGTTTGTCCAGGGCGGCCTTGGCTTTGATGATGGCGGCCGAGTCGCTCGCGGTTACGACGCGGGCTGCGCGGGCGGCTTCGCCACCGGCGTCGTCGAGTTTGTCCATGGCAGCTTCGGCGGCGTGGCCGGCGTTGGCGCCTTTGGCGGGTTGTTCGCCGTCTTCTTTATCGAATTCGTCCCAGCTCAGCATGATCTGTCTCCTGCGTGAGGGCCACCTTGTTCAGGGGCCGGTTGGATCTTTGGAATGCGTTGGTTGCGTTACGGTACTGCACGCAAAAAACATGGGAATCCTGGAGGGTATTGTCCCTCTGTTTTGGTGCTGGGGGGATGGGGTGATTTTGAGATCGACCCCTCACCCTAGCCCTCTCCCCAAGGGGGGAGAGGGGACTGGAATTGTGGTGTTTCCAGTCCTTGGTACATCCGTTGCAACTGTGCAGTGAAGGTCCTGCGGACCTTATCGCGGGCAAGCCCGCTCCCACAGTTTCCGCTCCCAGAATGTTTCAATCATTAAGTGGGAGCGGGGTGCCGCTGCCGGTTATTGGCAGAACGCCTAGGTAGGATCCATATACATTTTATGAATCCCTTAACCTATGTGGCTTTCAGCGTCTTACGATCAAAAATCTCTAGAAAAAACGTATACTTTTGAAGGGTTAGGCCCCTTTTCAAGGCTCGAAAGTATACGCATTTCAGCCGAAATTTCGAGGCTAAATTTTTCTGATTTCAAGTCGTGTCGTCGCACCTAAGGAGCTCTGAGCTACCAATACAGCATGGCCCATTGTTTCTATGCGTGATGAACGTGGCTCCTAGGATCGTGACCATCGGTCGCTTTACGGTAAGCTCGCTACCTCCCCACCACCTTGTGATCCGATGATGGCGACGAATCACCACTTCTTGCTCTCCTACTCAGTCCGTCCAGTAGATCGTAGTGAAGCAGCGGCAGCCATTGCCGCTGACGTGGGTCAAAGGCTCTCTGCAGTCTTTATTAACACCTGGGCGGGGATTGAGCGAATGACCGGCGCCATTACGGGGACTATGAGCCTTCAAAGTGCGGATGTGAGGGCTAAGCGCCAAGAAGCCCAGGCCAGCCTCATGGCGGCAATGAAAGAGACTCTGGCGACCCAGGAAGCATGCTTTGACGTAGTGATAAGCGCCGTAGTCTTGGTCGATCAATTGGGGGCAGCCATGAGCCTAGAAATTTAAGATCCAGGCCCTCCCTGCTACCCATCCGTGTCCTTGCGAATGGTCGATAACTAGGACAGGTCTTTGGTTTTTACATATGGCAAAGGCCGGTCTAGCTCCTCCAGACTCATTCCTCGCCGAGAAGCGTTATGAGCCCAGCGAACGAATTGCTCCAGGAGCCTGTTGTTTTCGCGTGTGAGGCGCTCCACGCGTTCCTCAAGCTCATGGTTGCGGGCAAGTAACAACTCGACCTCAGGCGCTTTCTTAGGAGCTTCAGCAAAATTCTGGGCTCGATTCTTGGCATGATCCCAAGCATCCTTGATCCGCTCATGTCTGAGCATGGCTGCCTTGGTATACCGATGACCAATTTCTACCGCGAGGGATTCAAGGTACAGATCCCAAGTCAGCTTGCCTGTCCACCCATCAAGCATCATCACTGACTGATTGATCGCCTGGTCAGTCATTTTTGGAGCGCCCATCAGAAGAACTCCAAAGACGTGAGTGCATCAGCAGCTGTGTCAGCAAGCTCAGCCTCTTCCGGTTGAGCGGTGTTGGTCGCGATCAAGCGAACAGCGTGAGCCAGGCCGGTCTTAGATTGCGTATTCGCAGGTGGCGGAAGAGTAATCATTGTGCCGTCAGGGATTGTGGGATCATTCATTTTCTCCAAAGTGAGAGCCCAGCGCTCCATTCTGGGCTGATTTTGCTTGAGCCAGCGTGCGGCGCCGGGCTCTCCGTTGGCCATTGCGGCGCTCGCGGCTACTACCGCTTTGGAATGAATTTCGTACTGAAATTCTGCTTCTTTGCGATGGCGACGATCACCCTTCACGAATACATGTTCAGAACAGTTCGAGCAGTCCTTGTCCAGCGGGCAGGGGGTCATGGCGTACTCGTGCTTACAAAGTCCAAAGCGCGTGACACTAATGGATCCTAGCTCGGTCTTCAGAGCCTCCTCTTCGGTAAGGCTATGGCTTGCCATCAGCCCTTTTACCTTGTCATCCAGAGCTTCGCCTGTCCTCATGTCTCCAAGGTTTTCCCCCAGTTTCACATAGGCTTCAATGAAGGCTTCCTGCGGAAGATGGTCGTACCATTCATTCTGCTTGACGTTTTTTCGACCAGACCAAAACGCAATCAGTGATTCACTGAGATGCTTGCTTTGAGCAAGGGTGTTGAGCAAATGTCGGAAGTCATGAGTCGCCATCTCTACTGGGCTTCCATCACGTTGAACTTTTCCATGCCGGGTGAAGACAGTGACACCCCCTGGGTTCGACCCCAGCTGGTTATTGATCTGATTAACACTTATGGGCGAAGGGATGTTGTAGAGGATCTCTGCATTTGGGCGAAGGATGTTTTCAGGCAGCACAAATAGACTCTGATGCCATTTCAACCCTGTGGATCCATCTAAAACTGGAAAGATCTCAGGCAGTTTCGCTAAGACATATTTTTCGAGTGAATTAAAGTCGTACAGACTCACCCAAGAAGCCGCCGCGTCGGCGCGACGGGTTGGGTCTGAAGTGTTGCCCTTTACCTTCAGTAGCCCATAGCGCTCAGCGTGACAGCCTTTAATTGCCGTATTCTTGCCAATTATCCTGGCAACTTCATAAAGAGTTACAGGGTTCCCTCTCAGATGTTTCATGTCGTCTGGAAGATAGAGCTTTCCTGGATTCTCTGCATACCACAAAGCAGCTGCTCTCGCTGGGGCGCCTAGCTCTAGTAAATAATCGACCGTTTCTTGTGCGAGACTTTCAAATTGCTCTGATGCAGCAAATTTTGTAAGTGGCATGCCGCCCTTAGCTGGATCCCATGCGATTCCCATCATCAAGCCATCTTCGCTTTGTACGTGGCGAATACAATTGACGGGTAGCGATAGAATTTCAGATCCTCGACTCGGCGCAAACATGGCCAATGTTACGTAAGAAGTCACGATTCGATCCGGAACGTGATCACTCTTATGGTGAATTTCTGCTAAGTCTAGGATTGATTGAATGCTCGGGAGTCGGCCTACAATTTTTTCGCCGTGTTTTGGTGCAACACGATCATTGCGGGTTGGTTGCTTGTAGACTACTGGTGAAACCCATTCTAGGGGTGTAGGTGTCAATTTTGCAGGTGCAATTATTTGAGTTGCGAGTCGCTCTAGGCAGCGCCCAACACTCCATGCATCTGTGAATCGTTCTTGCAGTAATTCCGCTGCTTTATCCAGAGTGGTTGCATTGACTTCAGTCACGCAAGGAGCTCTATTGTCGTCTAATAGAGCCTGCTCAATCGCTTGCATTGCATAAAGATAACGTCGAAATTCCTGCAGCTGAAATCGACGCATGATTTCACTGAAAGCTGACTTCGCAAACTCTAAAAATGGCATCGAGAAAGGAATTTCGACAGTTGATTTGCTGCCAGATGGATCGCGCAGCGATTTAAAATGAACAATTTTTTTGCGCTTTCCTTGGTTTTTTCCAACGTTGAAACTGGTGATGTTCCAGCTGTTATCTTCCCAGGTAATATCAGTAAATGGAGTGTTCATTTTTGCATGCAGGATGAAACTTTCCAAATTCGAACTAGCGGCGAGGCCAGCTTTGCCAACAAAGTGTACAATATCGCCCATGTCAGACTACCGCCCCATCCACTCTACTATCACGAATTGCAATGATCTGCTGGATAGCTGACATCGCATTTTGGTTGATTTGCTGAATTCGAGGCTCCGGTTCGATCTTTTGATCTTCGATCAAAGCCACCATCAAGGTTTCCCAGGGGGCATTAATCAGGGGCTCAAAGTAACTGCAGGATAGGCAGGCGATAGGTGCATGCTGATGGCATTCAGCACGTGTTCCACAGGCCCCAAGCGTCTCTCCGGTGAGTCGCAGGTAGTCTGCGATGACGCACTCATCATCCCCTGCGCGAGTGGCCTCATCCAGATGCTCGATCAAGCGCCCCCGAAAGGCGCTGGCAAAGTATTCCATCTCCTTTCCCAGGGCTTTCCGGATGGGCTTCTGTAACTGTGGCATGGACGCTCTATAAAACTGAATACACGACGTGCTGCGATGAGTTAGAAGCCTGGCAACTTCAGCGTCTGACGCTCCTTGAGCCAGCGCCCGTGTCGCCAATGTGTACCTGAAGCGATACGGGGTTATATAAATGGGGCCTTCAAGTCTGTCGGAATATGTTGGAAGTGCTGCTAACGTTCGAGTAACCAAAATACCTAGATCTGTAGCTGTACCGGAAAAAAGTGGAGTGTCCTTGGTGGTGCCCGCATGCTTATAGGTATCCAGATAAGTAATCAAGCATTCAGCTAATACTGTAGGAGCCTTTCTGACCCAATACTCCATGGCAATCGTTTTCATCCCTTTGGCCAGTGGAATTCTCAAAGTTACTTCCATACCAACTCGATCATGAATGATGACGTCATTCATAGTCATTCTTCTGATTTGAATAGGGCGAATGCCGGTGCCTATGAAGAACCAGCAGAGAGCAAAAGCGCGCAAGGATACCGTATTGTTGGAGTATCCCTTGTTCAGTGCCGAATGGATGTTATGTAACTCTTGGTCAGTCAAGGCTCCTCTTTCAGGGTCATTGGTGATCAGGGTGTAATAAGCACCATTGCCCTTTTGCTCCCATTTTTCGTCGTTATCAAGGAAGTCAATTACCTCTTCCGAGAGGCCGGGGAAACTGCCTTCTTTAATTCGGCGCAGTAGTGGAGTAATAAATCTGCGGTATGAGCTGTTGGTTTCTAAAATTAAGCTTAGCTCTTTGAGCCCAACATTGGCGCATAGTTTCATGCCGTCGAGCGCGAGCCATCCCCTCAGTGCGGTACTGATTAAGGAATTATAACCTAGGCTGTGCGTAGCAAGAGATGCTGCTAGGCACTTAAAAATACTGACATGAAAAGCATTGTTTTTGTCTAGGGTGTCAAGATAAATTGGGCATGATTTTCCATCCCGATCATGAATGGCGACTTTAGTCCCCATTGTGATGTCTATAGCTCGCCCATCAAGTAGCACGACTTTTTTATGATGATTTTTTTCTTCGTTGAAGATAATCGCATCAAGAGCAGTACTAGATATTTTTGTCGGGTTAGTCATTGGGCTTTCTTCCTGCAATGTCATTCGCCAATTCTTCTGCTATCTGATCAGCTTTTTCTCGAATGGCTCTGGCCGCGTACCGGGAAGCCATCTCTGAATTTTTTGACCATCCATTCAACTGAATTCTTACGCGCTTTTCCTCTTCAGGATCCATGCGTTTTTCTGAGGGCTGCGCATCAATTTTTCGGCTAAGCCTGTCATTCCACGTCCGACGAAGGGTATGTGGTGCAAAATAATTGGGAATGTCTTTCGAACTATCTCTAGCGACTTTAAAGATCAGGTTTATAGCCGATTTTGAAAGTTGATCGCCCGATCTTGTAATGAATAAGTAACCATGCGCCCTTTTTTTTTGCTGGAATTTTTGCCCAGTAATCGCTTACGAAGTCTCGATACAACTTGGCTGTATTTTGAGAAACTGGCAAAACCCTGGAGAGCGTTTTGGATACTCTAATTTTTACGCGTTTGCGTGCATAGTCGACATCTTCGACTAGAACGTGGCGCAGCTCATTTCGCCTCATTGTGGTGTCCACGAAGAACCTGTACATCAGATGGTTTCTTGCTTGTATGAATCCCTCTCTAAAGGGATTCTCAACTGAACCAGTTTTGAATGCGCTATCCACAATGGTCATTACTGACTCTGGGAGCCCCTCTACTGGGTCTCCCTGCGATGAGCCACCAGTTTTGGGCGCTAAGCTACGGAATCGCTTGATGGCCACTTCACGAGCCGCTTTCAGGGCTTCATTGGACGGGGCCAGTACCTGATTGCAAAGTCGCTCATGATGGAATTCCAAAAACTTGGCGACTGTCTGGATCCTATAACCCCCTTCAGCGGCAGAAAGCTGGGTCACGGCATCATTCGTCGCCATCCTTCCACGCACCTGCTCAAGCCGCACGATCTTCTGTTGCTTTGTGACTTTGGCTGCGCTGACCTCTCGATCCTGGCCGGCCCGATCCATTCGAAGAAAGTTGGCTAGGTCTTCGCACTGCTCGATGGTCAAGAACGTTGGAGAGGAAAGGGCAGCATGGATATCGATCTTTCGCGCATAGGCCCAGAGGTAGGACATGCCTAAGGTACGAAGGACTTTCTCAGTGGTCGTCAACGCTGCGCCCCGGTCGCGATAACGCAGGGTGGCGTAGACGTTGGGCAGGAAAGGGGGGCGACCCTCTTCATCGACAAGAACAGCCATGGGAAGGCCGTCTGTGGCAGTGAAGGATTTGATTCGAATGGATTGCAATGTATACGTTCCCGTGACCTGAGCTGGCAGGGCCGGGAGTATAGGAAGGTCGTATACACCTGTAAACCAATAACCCCCTTTGTTATCAGGGGGTTATTGGGTTTCTAGGGCTTAATGTATACGGTTACTTGTACCTAGCTGTCATTGGCAGGCTTCGCAGTCTGGCTCGTCGATCGCGCAAGCCTTCGGCACGGGTGCCGGGGCTGCCGGGGCGGCTTGCAGTGGGGCGTTGTCGCCACCGCTGGACACGGCGTTGAGCTTGCCGGTGTTGATGGTCGACTTCTCGGTGCTGGTGGCGGCCAGGGCACGGAGGTAGTAGGTGGTTTTCAGGCCACGGTACCAGGCCATGCGGTAGGTCACGTCCAGTTTCTTGCCCGAGGCGCCGGCGATGTACAGGTTCAGCGACTGAGCCTGGTCGATCCACTTCTGGCGACGGCTGGCGGCGTCGACGATCCACTTGGTTTCCACTTCGAAGGCAGTCGCGTAGAGGTCTTTGAGCTCTTGCGGGATGCGCTCGATCTGCTGCACCGAACCGTCGTAGTACTTCAGGTCGTTGATCATGACCGAGTCCCACAGGCCACGGGCCTTGAGGTCGTGGACCAGGTACGGGTTGATCACGGTGAATTCGCCCGACAGGTTCGATTTCACGTAGAGGTTCTGGTAGGTCGGTTCGATCGACTGCGATACGCCGGTGATGTTGGCGATGGTCGCGGTCGGTGCGATGGCCATGATGTTCGAGTTACGAATGCCTTTCTGTACGCGAGCACGGACCGGTGCCCAGTCCAGGGTTTCGTTCAGGTCGACATCGATGTACTTCTGGCCACGGGCTTCGATCAGGATCTGTTGCGAATCCAGCGGCAGGATGCCTTTGGACCACAGCGAGCCTTCGAAGGTCTCGTAGGCGCCGCGCTCGTCGGCCAGGTCGCAGGAAGCCTGGATGGCGTAGTAGCTGACCGCTTCCATGGACTTGTCGGCGAATTCGACCGCAGCGTCGGAGCCGTACGGGATGTGCTGCAGGTACAGCGCGTCCTGGAAGCCCATGATGCCCAGGCCGACCGGACGGTGGCGCAGGTTGGAGTTCTTGGCTTGCGGCACCGAGTAGTAGTTGATATCGATCACGTTGTCGAGCATGCGCACGGCGGTGTTGACGGTGCGTTGCAGCTTGGCGGTGTCGAGCTGGCCGTTGACGATGTGGTTCGGCAGGTTGATCGAGCCCAGGTTGCAGACGGCGATCTCATCCTTGTTGGTGTTCAAGGTGATCTCGGTGCACAGGTTCGAGCTGTGGACCACGCCCACGTGCTGCTGCGGGCTGCGCAGGTTGCACGGGTCCTTGAAGGTCAACCATGGGTGGCCGGTTTCGAACAGCATCGACAGCATCTTGCGCCACAGGTCTTTGGCCTGGATGGTCTTGAACAGCTTGATCTTGCCGTATTCGCACAGGGCTTCGTAGTACTCGTAGCGCTCTTCGAAGGCCTTGCCGGTCAGGTCGTGCAGGTCTGGCACTTCCGATGGCGAGAACAGAGTCCACTTGCCGTCGTCGAAGACGCGCTTCATGAACAGGTCAGGGATCCAGTTGGCGGTGTTCATGTCGTGGGTACGACGGCGATCGTCACCGGTGTTCTTGCGCAGCTCGATGAACTCTTCGATGTCCATGTGCCAGGTTTCCAGGTAGGCACACACAGCGCCCTTGCGCTTGCCACCCTGGTTGACGGCTACGGCGGTGTCGTTGACCACTTTCAGGAAAGGCACGACGCCCTGGGACTTGCCGTTGGTGCCCTTGATGTACGAACCCAGTGCACGGACCGGGGTCCAGTCGTTGCCCAGGCCGCCAGCGAATTTGGACAGCATGGCGTTGTCGTGGATCGCGTGGTAGATGCCCGACAGGTCATCCGGCACGGTGGTCAGGTAGCAGCTCGACAGCTGAGGACGCAGGGTACCGGCGTTGAACAGGGTCGGGGTCGACGACATGTAGTCGAAGGACGACAGCAGGTTGTAGAACTCGATGGCGCGATCTTCTTTTTGCTTCTCTTCGATCGCCAGGCCCATGGCCACGCGCATGAAGAAGATCTGCGGCAGTTCGAAACGCACGCCGTCCTTGTGGATGAAGTAACGGTCGTAGAGGGTCTGCAGGCCCAGGTAGGTGAACTGCTGGTCACGCTCGTGGTTGATGGCCTTGCCGAGTTTTTCCAGGTCGAAGCTGGCCAGCACCGGGTTCAGCAGTTCGAACTCGATACCTTTGGCGACGTAGGCCGGCAGCGCCTTGGCGTACAGGTCGACCATTTCGTGGTGGGTGGCGCTCTCGGCCACTTCCAGGAAGCTCAGGCCTTCGGCACGCAGGGTGTCCATCAGCAGGCGAGCGGTCACGAAGGAGTAGTTCGGCTCACGCTCGACCAGGGTACGGGCGGTCATCACCAGGGCGGTGTTGACGTCTTTGAGCGCCACGCCGTCGTAGAGGTTCTTCAGGGTTTCGCGCTGGATCAGGTCGCCATCGACTTCGGCCAGGCTTTCGCAGGCTTCGGTGATGATGGTGTTCAGGCGGCCCATGTCCAGCGGCGCGAGGCTGCCGTCGGCGCGGGTGATGCGGATGCTTGGGTGCGGCTGCGCAGGCTGCTCGGTGGTGGAGCGGGTGGCGCGTTCCTTGGAGCGTTCGTTGCGGTAGATCACGTAGTCACGGGCGACTTTTTGTTCGCCGGCACGCATCAGGGCCAGTTCGACCTGGTCCTGGATTTCTTCGATGTGGATGGTGCCGCCCGAAGGCATGCGACGCTTGAAGGTAGCGGTGACTTGTTCGGTCAGGCGGGCCACGGTGTCGTGGATGCGCGACGAGGCGGCAGCGGTGCCGCCTTCAACTGCGAGGAACGCCTTGGTGATGGCGACGGTGATCTTGTCATCGGTGTAAGCGACGACAGTGCCGTTACGCTTGATCACGCGCAATTGGCCAGGCGCGGTGGCAGCCAGATCCTGGTTCGAATCTGCAGCCTGCGGCGCGTTGGCCTGCGGGTTCTCGCGAGTTGTGTCGGTGTGCATGGGGGTCTCCGCGGTCTCTATGTTTGTTTAGGCACGCCAGGCGTGCCGGCCGTTCCGTCCAGAAGCACTACAACCGGCCACCCAAAGATGGGGCCGGGCACACACTTCGTAACAGATGGGAATAGGCTTTTTAGTTGCCGCTCCCTGGCCGAAGTCAAAGGTTTCGAATCGTCGATCCAAAAACGGTTGCTGTCGGGGTGCTACTACTTGATGCAGCACCCATACCGATTTACTGCCACTGAGGCGTTAAATTCGGACGCCCTCCGCTGGTACGGTTTTGGCGGTTAATTCTTGCTCACTGCAAACGAAAAAAGCGCTGGAAAAAGGCTTGAGTTTCTCTTTTGAGTTGTGCTTGGTATTTTGCGCAAAACCCAACATGTAGTGTTTTGCTGTGCTTGGAATACAAGATAATGCGGTCTTGGGCCTATTGCAAGGTTGCGGTCCTGTGGATAACTTGTGTGTAAATTGTGAGTGAAATCGCTAAAACCCACGTAAGCCGCATCCCACCTGCTTAGGACCGTTAGTCATACTTTTTTTGCAAAAAAAATGACGTGAGGCCAATTTTTGAGGGCGCGAACCCTATCACAAAAAAGACACATCACCGATTGCTTTTGGCATGTTGTGTGCTGGTCGCCGCGGCTGGGTAGAATGCAAGGGTAAACCTGTGGTGATGGTCCTGATATCAGTTGCTTTATTTATCTGGCAGCCGTGGGCAATGGGCCTTTTAATAACAACAGTGCAAAAACAGAGGTACCCCCGTGGAGCAAGAAGCCTGTCAGGTATTGATAGTCGAGGATGACCAGCGACTGGCCGAGCTCACCCGCGATTACCTGGAAAGCAATGGCTTTAGTGTCGCCATCGAAAGCAATGGCGCCCTGGCGGCGGCGCGGATCATCGCCGAGCAGCCGGATCTGGTGATTCTCGACCTGATGCTGCCCGGCGAGGATGGCTTTGCCATCTGCCGCAAGGTGCGTGACCAGTTCACGGGGCCGATCTTGATGCTCACGGCGCGCACCGATGACCTGGACCAGGTCCAGGGCCTGGACATGGGCGCCGACGATTACGTCTGCAAGCCGGTGCGGCCGCGCCTGCTGCTGGCGCGCATTCAAGCCTTGCTGCGGCGCAGCGAAAGCGCCGAGGGGGTTGAGGGAGACAAGCGCGAGCGCCTGCAATTCGGCCCGCTGGTGGTCGATAACACCCTGCGCGAGGCTTGGCTATCGGACAGCAGCATCGAGCTGACCAGTGCAGAGTTCGATCTGCTCTGGCTGCTGGTGGCCAATGCCGGGCGCATTCTGTCGCGCGAGGAGATCTTCACCGCCCTGCGCGGGGTCGGCTACGACGGCCAGGACCGTTCCATCGATGTGCGCATTTCGCGCATCCGCCCGAAAATCGGCGACGACCCGATCCACCCGCGCATGATCAAGACCATCCGCAGCAAGGGCTATCTGTTCGTCCGCGAGGCGGCCGAAGCCATGGGCCGCATCGACCCCGGGCAGCCTTATTGAATGAACTCGATCTTTCTGCGCATCTACGGCGGCATGCTTGCCGCGCTGGTGCTGGTCGCGGTGCTTGGGGTGCTCAGCCTGCACCTGCTCAATGAAGTGCGCAGCGATCAGTACCGCGAGCGGCTGGCCCACGGCACCTTTACCCTGATGGCCGACAACCTCGCGCACATGACCGAGGTCGAGCGCAAGCGTTCGCTGGTGATCTGGGAGCGTCTGCTGGGAATCCCCTTGGCCTTGCAGCATTTCGACCAGGCGCGCCTGGAGAATGGCCAACGCAGCCAGCTGGCCCGTGGTCAGGTGCTGGTCGAGCAGACCGGCCCGCATGCGGCCAAGGTCTTGCGTCAGGTGGGTCAAGAGCCCTTGCTGCTGACCGGCGAGGTGCAGCAGATCAGCGAGCAGTTGGCGCGGGCGACCATCTACCTGTTGGTCGATGAACTGGTGCGCTATCTGGTCAGTGAACAACCCAGGCGGTTGGAAGAGCTGAAAAAGAACAAGGGCTTCGGTTTCGACTTGCGACTGGTGAGCCTGGAACAGGCCGATATGGATGAGGACCAGCGCCGCCGCGTCGATGAAGGCGACACGGTGATGGCGCTGGGCAAGGGTGGCGACTCGATCCGGGTGTTTGCCGGCATGGTCGATACGCCCTGGGTGCTGGAACTCGGCCCGCTGTACCAGATGAACCCTTACCCACCGCAGATGCTGATTTTGATCGCAGCGCTGGGCCTGTGCCTGATCGGGTTGATCGTCTACCTGTTGGTTCGCCGGTTGGAGCGGCGCTTGCTGGGCCTTGAGTCGGCCGCCACGCGCATTGCCCAGGGCAGCCTGGACACCCGCGTACCGGAGGGCGATGGCGACTCGATCGGGCGGTTGGCGGCGGCCTTCAATGGCATGACCGAGCACCTGCAGCGCTCGTTGATGATCCAGCGCGAACTGGTGCGGGCGGTTTCCCATGAGCTGCGCACTCCCGTGGCGCGGTTGCGCTTTGGCCTGGAAATGATTGGCTCGGCCAATAATGAGAAGTCCCGGGAAAAGTACCTGGCGGGCATGGATAACGACATTCAGGAGCTCGACAAGCTGGTGGACGAGATGCTCACCTACGCCCGCCTGGAGCAGGGGGCGCCGGCTCTGCATTTTCAGCGGATCGACCTCGATGCCCTGATCGATCAGGTGATTTCCGAACTGGCGCCGTTGCGCGCCGATGTGAAGGTGCTGCGAGGGGTTTGCCATGGCGGGGAAGAGGGCGCCTGGGTCGAGGCCGAACCGCGTTATATGCACCGGGCCCTGCAGAACCTGGTGAGCAATGCCATGCGCCACGCCGAATCCCAGGTGCGCCTGAGCTATCAACTGGGGCTACAGCGTTGCCGGGTCGATGTCGAGGATGATGGACCGGGCGTGCCGGAAAGTGCCTGGGAGAAGTTGTTTACCCCCTTCCTGCGCCTGGATGACAGCCGCACCCGCGCCTCGGGCGGGCATGGGCTGGGCTTGTCCATCGTGCGGCGGATCATCTACTGGCATGACGGTCGCGCCTCGATCAGCAAGAGCGAGGCACTCGGTGGCGCCTGTTTCAGCCTGGCCTGGCCGCGTTATCAGGACAAGAAATGAGTGAGGCACCGCCCGACTGGCATGCCGGGCCTGCTGCCGATCTGCTCAAGGGCTTGTTGATGCCGGACGATCCGCGGCCGGTGCTGGGCTTGCCTGAGCTGTTGCAGCCCGCACGGCTCGATCGCACCTTGCTGCACGTCTATGGGCCGGAGTTGATGCCCAGCCAGTTGCCGGTGCTGGTGTCGCAATGGTCCAAGTACTATTTCATGCAGTTCTGGCCTGCGTTGCTGGTGCCCCGGCTGATGCATGGCTGGCAATTGCCCCTGGGGTTTGCCGAGGTGGCCATTGCGCTGGATGAGCGCGGCTTGCCGGTTGCGCTGAAGCCATTGGCGATCGGCGTTGCCGGGGACGCGGCGCTTGAGTCGGTGATCCAGGCCAATCTGCGGCCGGTGATCGACGCGCTCAGTGAGTATGGCGCCGTGTCGGCGGCGGTGTTGTGGGGCAACGCCGGGGACTATCTCGAGCAATGCATCGTGGCGCTCGAGCAGCGGCTGGGCAGCGAATTGCCGCCGGCTCGGCGCCTGCTTGAATCCTCAGGCAGCCCACTGTATGGCGCCGTGCGCTATCTGGACGATGGTCGCCGTCAGCGGCGCAGTTGTTGCCTGAGCTTTCAGGTGGAGTGGGTCGGGCACTGCGAGCATTGCCCGTTGTGCCCATGAGGCTTCAGACGCTGACCAGGCTCAATAACCGCTGACCCTCGACGCAGAATTGCGCGTTCAGCTCGCGCCCATGGTGCCACTCGCTCGACAGGTCGGTGAGCAGGCGCAGGCGAGCGTTGCCATCATCGGACCATTCCAGCAGTTCGGCATGCTCGAAATAGAAGCGTTGCTGCACGATCGGATAGAGCGCCTTGAACAGGCTCTCCTTGAGCGAGAAGGTCAGGGTGACGGTCAGTGCCACGCGGTCTGCGGCCATGCGCTGCAGCTCATCGGGTAGCAGGATTTCTGCGGCCAGTCGTTGAGCGCGTTCTTCGCCGAGCAGGGTTTCCATGTCCAGCCCCAAGCCCTGGCAATCGGTTTTGCGCGCCACCACGGCGGCGGCCCAGCCGGTGCCGTGGGTGATCGAGCCGCTGATAGTCGCCGGCCAGACCGGCGCGCGGTCCTCGCCGGTGGCCGGGGTGTACTCGCGCCCATCGAGTTGGCGCAGGGCCTCGCGGGCACAGACGCGTCCGGCCAGGAACTCGGCCTGACGCTTGGCGACTGAACGTTGCAGGCTGGACGTTTGCGCGATGCCACTGCGCTGGAAATCATCGCTGGCAAGGCTGGCGGGATCGAACCGGCAGCTGACCAGGACCGCACCGGGCAGTGGCTGGGGCAGGGGCCAGTGGCGTTGCAGGTCGGAGCAGCAGATGGGCAGGGGCTGAGTCATGGTCGGCATTTTGCCGTGCGCGGTGACGATTGGGTAGATGTGCTTGCGCAGAATGCTGTAGCCGCTGCCGAAGGCTCGGTGCGCCGCTGCGACGCTCGAGCGCGTAGCGGTCGCGCTCTTCAGATCGCAGGAAGGTCCTGCGGACCTTGGCGCATGGGTCTTGATGGCGGCCTGGGCCAGGGTGCTGGCGGCGATCAAGGCAAGTGCGAGCAAGAAACGCATGGTCGATCCTCCAATGAGAGTCACCTCAGCCCGGTCGATTTGGTTCAGCCCGGGTTCAGGGTGGGTTCAGGGGCGGTTCAGGGCACCTTGCTTAACCTAGCTTCGTACCCAACAACAGCGCCTGGCGCGGAGAAAATCCTCATGAAAACTATCAACAAACTGATTCTTGCGATGGCTGTACTTGGTGCCAGCGCCGTGGCACAAGCCAACGACAGCACTTTTGCCAGCCTCACCTATGGTCAGACCAGCGACAAGGTCAAGAAATCCAGCCTGCTCAACACCAATCTGCAAAATCCCAATGCCGACGGCATCATCAACAAGGAAGGCACCTGGGGCGTGCGTCTCGGTCAGCAGAACAAGGAAGGCCGCTACTACGCGACATACGACAATGTTTCCGGAAGTCACAACGGCTTGAAACTGCGTCAGGAAAACCTGCTGGGCAGCTACGATATGTTCGTTCCGGTCACTGCCAGCACCAAACTGTTCGGCGGCGGTAGCCTGGGTGTGGCCAGGTTGTCCCAGGAGTCTTCGGGCTACAGCCGCGATACCAACACCGGTTACGCCATCGGTGCGCAGGTCGGCGTGCTGCAGCAGGTCGCGCAGAACGTTTCGGTAGAACTGGGTTATCGTTACCTGCGCAGTAATGCCAGTACTGAAGTCAACGAACACAGTGGCAGCAAGCTGGGTTCGCTGCAGCTCAACAGCAGCGCGCAGACTTACCTGTCGGCCAACTACGCCTTCTAAGTCGTTTCGGCCTTGCGCCAAACCTGCAGGCAATGGGCCGGCAGGTTTGGCGCGATTATGTTGTAACAAGGCGTTTGCACGATGAATTGTCGTGGGACGGGGCCTGGAGAGCGTTATGAAACTGCTGGTGGTAGAAGATGAGGCGCTGTTGCGTCATCACCTACGGAGCCGTCTGACGGAAAGCGGGCATGTGGTCGAAGCAGTGGCCAATGCCGAAGAAGCACTTTATCAAGCCGAACAATTCAATCATGACCTGGCGGTGATCGACCTGGGCTTGCCGGGCATGGGCGGGCTGGATCTGATCCGGCAACTGCGTTCGGGAGGCAAGAGTTTCCCCATATTGATCCTTACGGCCCGAGGCAACTGGCAGGACAAGGTCGAGGGCCTGGCAGCGGGTGCCGACGACTATGTGGTCAAACCCTTTCAGTTCGAAGAGCTGGAGGCACGCCTCAATGCCTTGCTGCGCCGCTCCAGCGGATTCACCCAGTCGACCATCGTTGCCGGCCCCCTGGTGCTCGACCTCAATCGCAAGCAGGCCGTGCTCGAGGATCAGCCGCTGGGGTTGACTGCTTACGAATACCGGATCCTGGAGTACCTGATGCGTCATCACCAACAGGTGGTGGCCAAGGATCGCTTGATGGAGCAACTCTACCCCGACGATGACGAACGTGATCCGAACGTGATCGAAGTGCTGGTTGGGCGTCTGCGCCGAAAGCTTGAAGGCGCCAGCGGTTTCAAGCCGATCGATACGGTGCGTGGCCTGGGTTATCTGTTCACCGAGCGCTGCCGATGATTCGATCGCTGCGCGTGCGCTTGATGCTGGCGGCAGCGGTGCTGGCGCTTCTGTTCATGCTCGGCTTGCTGCCGGCGCTGCAGGGGGCTTTCAGCCTGGCGTTGCAGGAGTCCATCGAGCAGCGTCTGGCTTCGGACGTGACAACCCTGATATCGGCCGCGCGGGTGGAGGATGGCAGCCTGCAAATGCCGGTGCTGCTGCCGGACGAGCAGTTCGACCTGCCGGATGGTCGCCTGCTCGGCTACATCTACAACCGCCAGGGCACGTTGGTCTGGCGGTCGCGCGCCACGGTCGAAGAAAACATCAATTACACCCCGCGCTATGATGGCCGCGGCAACGAGTTCGCCCGCATCCGTCAGGACGATGGCGAAGAGTTCTTTGTCTATGACGTGGAGGTCCAGTTGCTGGGTGGCAAGACGGCGGCCTTCAGCATTGTCGCGTTGCAGCCTATACGCGAGTATCAGATGACGTTGTCCGGGTTGAACGAGAAGCTCTATTTGGGGTTCGGCGCAGCCTTGCTCGCCTTGTTGCTGCTGCTCTGGGTCGGCATGACCTGGGGCCTGCGCTCGTTGCGGCAGATGAGCCTGGAGCTCGACCAGGTAGAGTCCGGCGCTCGTGAAGGCCTGAGCGAAGAGCACCCTCGCGAATTGTTGCGCCTGACTGACTCCCTCAACCGCTTGCTGCACAGTGAGCGCGAGCAGCGCGGGCGCTATCGGGATTCGCTGGGGGACCTGGCGCATAGCCTGAAAACCCCGCTGGCAGTGCTGCAAGGCGTCAGTGAGACCATTGCCCAGCGCCCGGAAGACAGGGAGCAGGCGCGCATTCTGCAAGCCCAGATCGAGCGCATGAGCCAGCAGATCGGCTATCAGCTGCAGCGCGCCAGCCTGCGCAAGAGTGGGCTGGTGCGCCATCAAGTCGTGTTGCGGCCGGTGGTCGAGAGCCTGTGCAACACCCTGGACAAGGTTTATCGAGACAAGCAGGTCAAGGTGAGCTTCGATATTCCGCTCAATGGGCAGGTGCCGATGGAGCAGGGGGCCTTGCTCGAAATGCTCGGTAACCTGCTGGAAAACGCTTACCGCCTGTGCCTGGGCGAGGTCAGCATCAGCTTGCAACGGTTGCCCGAGGGCATCGAACTCTGTGTCGAAGACGACGGGCCCGGTGTGCCGCAAAGCCAGCGAGCACGCATCCTCAAGCGCGGCGAGCGGCTTGACCGGCAGAATCCGGGGCAGGGCATCGGCTTGGCGGTGGTCAAGGACATCATCGAAAGCTACGACGCTCGCCTGACCCTTGGGGACTCACCCCTGGGTGGCGCAGCCTTTCGCGTGAGATTCCGCTCGGCCTGAGATTTACCTTCATTGGCGGTACGCCGGGCAAGGCGGATATCCGCCAATGCCAGGGGAGTTGTTCATGCAATGGGCGGAAATCCGCCAAGGCCTCACCCCGAAAATACTCCTCCTCCAGAACGCGAACGGCCGGATTTCCTGGCTCGCGTCGATTTTCTGCAAAGTGGCACGCGCCTTGCGATAGCTCATTGCAGAACTGCCCAGCGCAGCTCGAAAAAACAAATCCCTCCGGGTACAGGAGGGTTCGCGCTTTAGGTGTCGTGCGCATCAAGCTATTGATGCCCGGCGATACACTTGAGGAAATCACAAATGACGACTCGTCAGCCAATTTACAAATCGCTGTATTTCCAGGTGATCATCGCGATCACCATCGGTATTCTGCTCGGCCACTACTCTCCCGAGACAGGGGTGGCGCTCAAGCCACTGGGCGACGGGTTTGTCAAACTGATCAAAATGGTCATCGCTCCAATCATCTTCTGTACGGTGGTCAGCGGTATCGCCGGCATGCAGAACATGAAGTCGGTCGGCAAGACCGGCGGTTACGCGCTGCTGTACTTTGAAATCGTCTCCACCATCGCCCTGATCATCGGCCTGGTCGTGGTCAACGTGGTCAAGCCCGGCGCTGGCATGCACATTGATGTCACCACCCTGAACGCCAGCAGCGTTGCAGCTTATGCCGCCGCCGGTGCCCAGCAGACCACCATTGGCTTCCTGCTCAATATCATCCCGAACACCGTGGTGGGCGCATTCGCCAATGGCGATATTCTCCAGGTACTGATGTTCTCGGTGATCTTCGGCTTCGCCCTGCATCGCCTGGGTGCCTACGGCAAGCTGCTGCTGGACCTGATCGATCGCTTTGCCCACGTGATGTTCAACATCATCAACATGATCATGAAGCTCGCCCCGATAGGTGCATTCGGCGCCATGGCGTTCACCATCGGTCAATACGGCGTGGGCTCGCTGGTGCAGTTGGGCCAGCTGATGATCTGCTTCTACATCACCTGCGTGGTGTTCATCCTGGTGGTGCTGGGCGGGATCGCCCGTGCCCATGGCTTCAGCGTCATCAAGCTGATTCGCTACATCCGTGAAGAGCTGATGATCGTGCTGGGCACTTCCTCTTCGGAATCTGCCCTGCCGCGCATGCTGGTGAAAATGGAGCGTCTGGGTGCGAAGAAGTCCGTCGTCGGCCTGGTTATCCCGACCGGTTACTCGTTCAACCTCGACGGTACTTCCATCTACCTGACCATGGCTGCCGTGTTCATCGCCCAGGCGACCGACACCACCATGGACATCAGCCATCAGATCACCCTGTTGCTGGTGTTGCTGGTGGCTTCCAAAGGCGCTGCAGGCGTGACCGGCAGTGGCTTCATCGTGCTCGCCGCCACCTTGTCCGCCGTTGGCCACCTGCCGGTTGCCGGCCTGGCGCTGATCCTGGGTATCGACCGCTTCATGTCCGAGGCGCGCGCCCTGACCAACCTGATCGGCAACGGCGTTGCTACCCTGGTCGTGGCCAAGTGGGTCAAGGAGCTGGACGAAGACAAGCTGCAGGCTGAACTGGCGTCGGGTGGCACGTCGATCTCTGACGAGCGTCCGACCGATGACCTGGGTGTGGCTGAGGGTGTTGCGCGCTAAGTAGACGGGCGCCCGTTGGGCGCCAATCGCTGGCTTGCCAGCGATGCGATCTAAAGGTCTACAAAAACCCATCTCCGGATGGGTTTTTTTATGGGCGCCGCTTATTCAACCCGGGTCTCCCCGCTGAACACCAACGTATGCCGGCAACGCCGGCACAAATACCGCCGCCCCTGATGCACCAACCCATGACGCTGCGCCGAAAACGCGAAATCACTGCCATCACACGGGCAGCGATAGATATAACGGGTCACGCTGCGCCGTTTAACCGCATAGTTATGACAGCGAAGGGGCGGCAGTTCGTAAACGCCGCGCATGATCAGCTGCCACTCTTCGCCATGGGGCGCAATGCTGTCGCCGAACAATTGATGAGCCACCAGGTGCGCCACTTCGTGGGCCACGGTCTGCTTGAGGAAGTCTTCGCGGTTCTCACGGTACAGTTGCGGGTTGAAGCGCAGCAGGTTCTCGTGCAGATGGGCGACCCCGGCCTTTTGGCCGCGCAGCTTGAGGCTGACTTGCGCGCGCTTGAAGGGGCGATTGAAAAAGGCTTCGGCTTGCTGGAAACAGGTTTCGACGCGGGAATTGAGTAGCTCGGGCATTGGTGATGACACTCCAGAGGCGGCAATTATGCCGCAACCTCGAAAGCCTGCCGAGACGTTTGCCGCCCAATGGTCATGCGCACAGTATCAGGCCGCCTTGCGGCGGCCCGATGATCACGGCCCTATGGGCCCTATGCCTTAGTTGGTGTAGACAGGCCCTACGCCCAGCCCCCAGACGATAACCGTGAACGCCATGATGGCCACCAGTACGACCAGCCCCACGGCCAGCACCGAACTGGAGAACAGGAAGCCTTCATCGGATGGGATGTTCATGAATGTCGGCAAGCCGACATACAGCAGGTAAACCGTGTAGCAAATGGCGGCCGTGCCGACGATCATCCCCAGCCAGAGGTGTGGGTAGAGCGCCGCCAGCCCCCCGATGAACAGCGGGGTGGCGGTATAGGTGGCGAAAGCAATACAGCGGGCCAGGCTTGGGTTGGCATCGTAGGTCCGCGCCATCCAGTGGATGAACGCCCCCATGACCGCAACGCCGCCGAGCATGGCCAGGTAGGACATGACGGTCATCCATAGCGCGCTTTCTTGCGTCAACATGACCGGTGCGCGGTTACCGATGACCCAGCCGACCTGGGTAGTGCCGATGAACGCCGATACCGCCGGAATAGCAGCCAGTATCAGTGTGTGGGTGAGATACATGTGGCTGATGCTTTCCTCTTCGCCACGAATTTCTCGCCATTCTTGATCGGGATGGGTGAAAAGCCCCAGAACGTGATGGATCATGCCAGTCACTCCTTTCGTTGTTGCCATCGCCCCCCAATGGAGCGCTAACGGCCAACAGGCCGAAGTAAGGAACGGACCAGACTATTGTGTTTGGTCGTAAGCCCAGTATAGGAAAGTAGTTCGCGGTAAATACTCGTGCTTTTAGAGCAAATCGTGCTGTCAAAAGTCTCTGTAAGCACCTTGTAATCTTTGCCGGCCGTCGTCAGGGCCCATTACAGGTCAGTTGTCCGGTGCTGTGGCGAGGGCCTTCGCCCCGGCGCGGTTTGTGCGTAAAATAGTCGGCTTTTCGTCACACACCTTGCGGATTTCAAGCGCTATGGGCACTCTTTCGGTCAACCAGAACAAACTGCAGAAACGCCTTCGTCGTCTGGCCGGCGAAGCCGTCACCGACTTCAACATGATCGAGGACGGCGACAAGGTCATGGTCTGCCTGTCGGGCGGCAAAGACAGCTACACCATGCTCGATGTTCTGCTGCACCTGCAGAAAGTGGCGCCGATCAAGTTCGAAATCGTCGCGGTGAACATGGACCAGAAGCAGCCTGGCTTCCCCGAGCATGTGCTGCCGGCCTACCTCAAGGAGCTGGGCATCGAGTACCACATCGTCGAGAAAGACACCTACTCGGTGGTCAAGGAGCTGATCCCGGAAGGCAAGACTACCTGCTCGCTGTGCTCGCGACTGCGGCGTGGCACGCTGTACACCTTCGCCGACGAAATCGGCGCGACCAAGATGGCCCTGGGGCATCACCGTGACGACATCGTCGAGACTTTCTTCCTCAACATGTTCTTCAACGGCTCACTCAAGGCAATGCCACCGAAACTGCGCGCCGACGACGGCCGCAACGTGGTCATCCGCCCGCTGGCGTATTGCTCCGAGAAGGACATCCAGGCCTATTCGGACTTCAAGCAGTTCCCGATCATCCCGTGCAACCTCTGTGGCTCCCAGGAAAACCTGCAGCGCCAGGTGGTCAAGGACATGCTGGTGGAGTGGGAACGCAAGTCGCCTGGCCGTACCGAGAGCATCTTCCGTGGCTTGCAGAACGTGGTGCCGTCGCAGCTTGCCGACCGCAACCTGTTCGACTTCGTCAACCTGCGCATCGACGAAAGCGCGACGCCGCGTTTTCTCGACGTGTTGAACATCGGCTGATCGCGCGACCTGCCACCTCGTAAAATTTTGATTGGAAATGCCCCGTAGATGAGTCAGCCGGGAGGGCGTGATTGCACCATACTGCAGTCGCGTCATTTCGGCAGGGGAGTGCTGGCACTCCTTATGGTCACTCTCATGGATTCGGGCAGGACTGATCGACCTTGACTTCCATCTATCAACTCAAGCCACGCTTTCAGAATCTGCTGCGCCCCCTGGTCCGACGCTGGTTCGAGCGCGGTGTCACGGCCAATCAGGTGACGGTTGGCGCCTGCCTCGGCTCTGTGCTGGTGGGCTGGCTGGTTGCCGTGTTTGCCTACACCGCCTGGGTGTTCGCGCTCATTCCCCTGTGGATGCTGCTGCGCATGGCGTTCAATGCCATCGATGGCATGCTGGCGTGTGAGTTCGACCAGCAATCGCGGCTCGGCGCCTACCTCAACGAACTGACCGACGTCATCGCCGACGCGGCTCTGATCCTGCCCTTTGCCTTTATTGCCGGCGTCAGCCCCTGGCCGGTTGCCGGGGTCATCCTGCTGGCCATCCTCTGTGAATACACCGGCGTGCTGGGGCCGATGGTGGGCGCATCGAGGCGCTACGACGGCCCCATGGGCAAGAGTGACCGCGCCTTTTGCCTGGGCTTGCTGGGCGCTGCCGTGGCCATTGGCTGGGTCACTGCCTTGTGGATCGAGGTGGTGTTACTGGTGATGTGCGCATTGTTGCTCTACACCCTATTCAATCGTGTCCGTCAGGGCCTGGCCGAAGCGGCAGGCAACCAGTAAGGGGGAGAAGCAGGATGCGCGAAGGCCAGGACTGCCGGTTCACCACCCACGACGGCGTAGCGTTGTTCTATCGGCACTGGCTCGCGAGCGACCTCGAGCCTGCACAACGGCGCGGTGTGGTGTTGTTTCATCGGGGCCACGAACATTCCGGGCGCATTGCCCATCTGGTCGATGAGCTGGATCTGCCCGAAGTCGACTTCTTTGCCTGGGACGCTCGCGGACATGGGCAATCACCCGGTGCACGCGGTGACAGCCCGAGTTTTGCCTGCAGCGTGCGCGATGTGCAGACCTTCATCGATCACCTGCACGCACAACATGGCCTTGCCCAGGAGCAACTGGCGGTGATCGCGCAAAGCGTTGGCGCGGTGCTGGTCGCAACCTGGGCCCATGACTACGCGCCGAGCATTCGCGCATTGGTGCTGGCCTCGCCGGCATTCAAGGTCAAGCTCTACGTTCCGTTCGCTCGCCCAGGCCTTGGCTTGATGCGCAAGCTGCGCGGCAATTTTTTCGTCAACAGCTATGTGAAGGCCGGGTTTCTCAGCCATGACCCGCAGCGCATCGCTTCTTACGACAGCGACCCGTTGATTACCAAGGCCATTTCGGTGAATGTGTTGCTGGGCCTGTATGAAGCCGCGGAGCGGGTGGTGGCCGATGCCGAGGCGATCCGGGTTCCGACGCAGCTGCTGATTTCCGGTGCGGATTTCGTGGTCCACCGCGGCCCGCAGGAGCGCTTCTTCGAGCGCCTGGGAACCTTGCGCAAAGAGAAACACATCCTGCCGGGGTTCTTTCACGATACCCTCGGCGAGCGCGACCGCCATATCGCTGTCGCACGGGCCCGACGTTTCATCCTGCAGAATTTCGAACAGCCACTGCCCCTGCCTGCCTTGCTCGATGCCGATCGCACCGGGGCTACCTGCGCCGAGGCCGAAACCCTGGCGGCACCATTGCCGCGCAACTCATTGCGCGACCTGTACTGGCGCGCGACCCGCGCCGGCATGCGCCTGGGCAGCCGGGTTTCGGCCGGGGTAAAACTGGGCTTCGAAACCGGGTTCGACTCCGGCAGCACCCTGGATTACGTCTACCGCAACCAGCCCTCCGGGCATACGGCGGTCGGCAGAATGATCGATCAGAACTACCTGCAGTCGATCGGCTGGCGCGGCATTCGCCAGCGCAAGCTGCATGTCGAAGAGTTGTTGCGCCTGGCCATGGCCCGGTTGCGCGAACAGGGCAGGGCGGTGCACATCGTCGACATCGCCGCGGGTCATGGTCGCTACATCCTCGAGGCGTTGCAGGGTGTCGGGGCGTTGCCGGAGTCGATCCTGCTGCGCGACTACAGCGATATCAACGTCCGTGACGGCAATGCGCTCATCGAGGAGAAGGGTCTCGGGCATATCGCCCGCTTCGTCAAGAGCGATGCCTTCGATCGGGCCGACCTGGCCTTGCTCTCGCCCAGGCCGACGGTTGCCGTGGTCTCGGGCTTGTATGAATTGTTCGCAGACAACCAGCAAGTCGGCCAATCCCTGGCCGGGCTGGGTGATGCCTGCGAGCCGGGCGGCTATCTGATCTACACCGGGCAACCCTGGCACCCGCAACTGGAACTGATCGCCCGGGCCTTGACCAGCCATCGCGAAGGGCAAGCCTGGGTGATGCGTCGGCGCAGTCAGGCCGAGATGGATCAACTGGTGCAGGCGGCAGGCTTTCGCAAGATCACCCAGCGCATCGATGAGTGGGGTATCTTCAGCGTGTCCCTGGCCCAGCGGATCGAATGATGAACGCGCCAGCACGGGGCCGGGAGCCTGGCCTGTGGAAACGCGCCGTGCTCTGGCTGTTGCTGTTGGCACCGTTCTTTTTTGCCAGTTACGGCTTCGCCACCTGGTACACGGCCCGGCGCCCGGAAGTACCCAGCCTGGTGTTCGGCTGGGAGACGCAGATACCGTTCTGGGCCTGGACCATCGTGCCGTATTGGTCGATCGACCTGCTGTACGGGTTTTCCCTGCTGCTGTGCCTGACCCGTCTAGAACTCAATCGTCACGCGTTGCGGCTGCTCAGCGCCCAGCTGATCGCGGTCAGTTGCTTCCTGCTCTGGCCGTTGCGTTTTACCTTCGAACGACCGGAAATGAGCGGCGTATTCGGCTGGTTGTTCGCGGTGCTGGCCGGGTTCGACAAGCCCTTCAACCAGGCGCCGTCCTTGCACATCGCCTTGCTGGTGGTGCTGTGGGTCTGCTACAGCCGGCATAGCCAGGGGTTCTGGCACGCGCTGGTGCACCTCTGGTTTGCCTTGATCGGCGTGTCGGTGCTGACCACCTGGCAACATCATTTCATCGACCTGCCGACAGGCGTGCTGGCAGGCTGGTTCTGCGTCTGGCTCTGGCCGGATGATCGGCCCGGCCCCTTGCTTTGCGGTCGCCTGGCCCGCGACCCCAAACGCCTGCGCCTGGCACTGTATTATGGGCTCGGCACCATGCTGTGCAGCCTGCCTGCGTTTGCGCTGGGTGGGGGCTGGCTCTGGCTGTTGTGGCCAGGGGTGGCACTGGCGATGGTCGCCTTCAACTATCTCTACTTTGGTGCTTCGGGCTTTCAGAAACAGGCTGATGGCCGGTTGAGCGCCGCGGTCACCTGGTTGCTCGCGCCTTATCTGGCGACGGCCTGGCTCAATTCACGGTTTTGGACTCGTCGCAAGCCGCAGCCCGATCAAGTCTGCACCGATGTCTGGCTGGGGCCTATTCTCACACGGCGAACCTTGCGCGCCAGCCCTTTCAAGGCCGTCGTCGACCTGTGCGCAGAACTGCCGCTCGATGCCCGCGGCTACCCTTATCGCTCGATTGCCCTGCTGGACCTGTGTGCACCCAGCGCCGAAAGCTGCCTGCAGGCGGCAGAGGCCATCGAAACCTTGCGTACAGAAGGGTCGCTGCTGGTGTGTTGTGCGCTGGGCTATTCGCGCAGCGCGACGGCGGTCGTTGCCTGGCTCCTGCACAGCGGGCGGGCGGCCAGTGTCGAGCAGGCCATCGCCCTGGTGGCGGCGGCCCGGCCAGGAATCGTCCTGCGCCAGGCGCATCATCAGGCACTGGAGGCTATGCTGCAGCTCACCGCAGCAGCGGCCCCGTCACCTTTGAAGGATGTTCATGCCCACTGAAATGGAGTTGAGGATTGTGGCCGCGTTGCTGCGCCGTGGCCGAGCGCTGGATCTGCTGTCCCAGGCATTGATGCTATCGGCACTGGCGTTTGGCCTGGCGCAGCTGCTAATGAGCGCTATCTTTCCTTTTTACCTGGCATTGGTGGCAGTCGTGGTGCTGTTGGGGCTCTGGCAGCTTTACTGGGCACTGAGGGTTGGCCTGGATGCCGAGCTGTTCGAGCGGATGGCTGCCGATGCCGTGCATCTGGCTGAACGCACCGAGGCACTGGACCAGGCGCTGGCAAGGCTGCAGTTGCAACCGGCTGCGCGAGCGGGGCGACCCTGGCTCGAGCGTCAGCAGGGAGCGCTGCGACTGTTGTGGTACCAGGTTGGGCTGGTTTGTGCGCAAGTGTTGGTGCTGTTGGCCGGCATCCTGGTTTTTCCTTGGCTTTGAAGCAAAAAATAAAGGCGCATACATGTTCGAATCCTTGGTTGCTCTGGGTATCACTGCTGCTGCGCGAACCATCACCGGCGCGCGCAGCCTCTGGCTTGGCAGCACCCCGCAAGCCGTGCAGCGGATCTACTATGCCAACCACAGCAGCCACGGCGATTTCGTGTTGCTCTGGGCCTCGCTACCGCCGGCGCTGCGGCGCATGACGCGGCCGGTGGCGGGGGCCGATTACTGGCAGAAAAGCCCGATCCGCCGCTACGTGATCAGCCGGGTGTTCTATGGCGTGCTGATCGATCGCGAGCATAAGGATCCGTCCTACGACCCTCTGGTGCCCATGACTGACGCGCTGGAGGCGGGGAATTCGCTGATCATCTTTCCCGAGGGCACGCGCAATCCGGAGGATGGCTTGCTGCCATTCAAGAGCGGTATCTATCACCTGGCCTGGCGCTATCGGCAGGTCGAGCTGATTCCGGTGTGGATCGCCAACCTCAATAGGGTCATGCCCAAGGGCCGGGTGTTGCCATTGCCCCTGTTGTGTACCACCAGTTTCGGCGCGCCCTTGCAACTGGAGCCAGGTGAAAGCAAGGAAGACTTTCTCTTTCGCAGCCGAGAAGCGCTGCTGGCCCTCGACCCCGAGCAGCATTAATGGATAAGCAGACACTGATGTTGTTCGCCGGTATCGGCGCGATCCTGGTCCTGGCATCGCTGGTTGGCCGGGTGCTCAAGTGGCGTTCGGGCGATACCCCCAACGCGGTCATCGACAATCTCAATGCCCGGATCAATGCCTGGTGGGTGATGGTCGTGGTCATCGGCATCGCTTTCTGGCTGGGGCATTGGGCGGTGATCCTGTTGTTTTATGCCGTGTCGTTTTATGCCCTGCGCGAGTTCCTGACCCTCACCCCGACTCGTCGCAGCGACTACCCGGCGCTGGTGGCGGCCTTTTACCTGGCGTTGCCGTTGCAATACCTGTTGATCGCGGCGGACTGGTACGGGTTGTTTTCGATCTTCATCCCGGTCTACGTCTTTTTGCTGTTGCCGATCCTGGCGTCGATGGGCGGGGACAGTACGAACTTTCTCGAGCGCACGTCGAAGGTGCAGTGGGGACTGATGATCGCGGTGTTCTGCGTGTCCTTCGTGCCAGCCTTGCTGACCCTGGACATCGCCGGCTTCGAGGGCCGCAACCTGTTGTTGATTGCCTATCTGGTGATTGTGGTGCAGCTCTCGGATGTATTGCAGTACGTCTGTGGCAAGCTGTTCGGCAAGCGCAAGATCGCCCCTGAACTGTCACCGTCCAAGACCGTTGAGGGTTTCGTCGGTGGCATCGCGCTGGCTTCGCTGATTGGCGGGTGCCTGTGGTTCATTACCCCGTTCAGCTTCTGGCAATCGCTGTTTATCGCATTGCTGATCAATCTGCTGGGCTTTGCCGGTGGCATTGTCATGTCCGCGATCAAGCGCGATCGCGGGGTAAAGGATTGGGGGCACATGATCGAAGGCCATGGCGGCATGCTCGATCGGCTGGATTCGGTCTGTTTTGCCGCACCGATCTTTTTTCACCTGGTGCGCTACTGGTGGGTCTGAGCCGGTCGGGTCAATGGTTGACCGTGAACGCCAGCATGGTCGAGAGCTGACACAGCGGCCGACCGCTCTGGGCATGCCACTGGTTGAAGACCTCTTGCACCCGGGCCCGGTCGCGCTGGCTGGTGGGCACTTTGTCGATGATCTTTTGCGCGTTGAGCGCGGCGACCATATCGTCGGTCGGGATGAAGGTGTCCTTGCCGATCATGCGCAGGAACCGTGGGGCCGAGAGCCCACCCATTTGATTGCCGTGCTTGGCCAGGTATTGCCAGAGCCCGACGATATCGGTGACTGGCCACGCCGCGATGAACGCGCCGAAGCTGCCATGCTCGGCGGCCACGTCGAGGATCATCTGGGCATTGCGCGGCACGCTCTTGAGCTTGCCCAGGTGACGGATGATGCGCTCGTCGTGCATCAGCCGCTCCAGGTGTTCGGCGCCCATCAGTACGACCTTTTCCGGGTCGAAACCAAAGAATACCTGCTCGAACGCCGGCCATTTGGCATCGACCAGGCTGTGCTTCAGGCCAGCGCGAAAGACCCTGAGCGCGAGCATGGACAGGTAGCGGTCGGCGCTGATGTCGCGCAGGGCCGCGTCTGTGCGGGGCACCGGCAGCCGAGCCTCGAGTGCTGCCGCTGAACCGAAGCGGTTCAGGCAGTATTCATACATCCATTTGTAGTCTTGCATGCCCGCTCCCGTTGTCGTTATGCCAGGCCTTCGCCGGCCAGCTTGCGGTCGTGCTGGAACTTCCAGCGCACGTACAGCAGCGCACTGACGAACAGCGCCAGGCTGAGCAGCACTTCCAACCAGCCGAAAATCGAACGTGACGGATCGAACGCCGCCAGTACGCCCTTGATGAAATACAGGTTGACCACGAAGCAGGCCCAGGCGTGGGCGCGGGCATTGCCGAGCACGATGCCGGGCAGGAGCAAGGCCAGCGGTACCAGTTCGATGGCCAGGATCACGCCGGTGCGGGCGCCATGCAGGTCGGCGAACAGCAGGTTGTTGGCGGTCAACAACAGGATCAGGGCAAAGAAGCAGGCCAGGCTCAGCGCCCGGCTGATGCGCAGGCGCGGCGCCAGCCACTCCAGGGAGGGGAGGATTTTCGGCTTTTTAGCCACGCGTGTTCTCCAGCAGTTTGGCGGTAGTGGCCAGGCGTTGGCCGAGGGCGCGGCACAGCGCGATTTCGTGTTCGTCCAGGCTGCGTTTGCCGTCAGCCCCGGCGTGGTGGCTGGCGCCGTAAGGCGTGCCGCCGCCACGGGTGTCGAGCAGCGCCGACTCGCTGTAGGGCAAGCCCATGATCAGCATGCCGTGGTGCATCAGGGGCAACAGCATCGACAGCAGGGTCGATTCCTGGCCGCCATGCAGGCTGGCGGTGGAGGTAAACGCCGCCGCCGGTTTGCCGACCAGGCCGCCACTGAGCCAGAGGCTGCTGGTGCCGTCGACGAAGTACTTGAGCGGCGCCGCCATGTTGCCGAAGCGGGTCGGGCTGCCCAGGGCCAGGCCAGAACAATGGCGCAGGTCATCCAGGCTGGCATACAGCGCACCCTGTTCCGGGATGTCCGGGGCGACCGCTTCACACTCTGTCGAGATGGCCGGCACCGTGCGCACGCGCGCTTCGAGCCCGGCCAGCTCGACGCCCCGGGCAATCTGCCGGGCCATTTCACTGGTCGAGCCATGCCGGCTGTAATACAGAACAAGGATGTAGGGGCTGCTCACGCCAGGATCTCCAGCACTTTCTCTGGCGGGCGACCGATCACGGCCTTGTCGCCGACGACCAGGATCGGCCGTTCGATCAGCTTCGGATGAGTGACCATGGCCGCGATCAGTTGCGCTTCGCTCAGCGCGGGGTTGGCCAGATCAAGGCTTTTGTATTCGTCTTCGCCGGTGCGCAGCAGTTGGCGGGCACCGATGCCGAGCTTGCCCAGCAGGCTTTGCAGGGTGGCGGCGTCTGGCGGGGTTTCCAGGTATCGAACCACGGTGGGGGTCAGGCCACGCGCTTCGAGCAGCTCCAGCGCGCCACGGGATTTCGAGCAGCGCGGGTTGTGATAAAGCGTCAAGTCGGTCATGTTCGAGTCGCATCTTGCGTAAGGTGGCGGCTATTCTAACCATGCTGGAGCCGTGTCTGAACCGTACGAGGTCATTGCTCGCAGCTAAATTGCATTTTGCATGCATCCACCAGAAGGATTGACCCATGACAAGGCGTTTCGCGGCAGCATTGGCCATTACTGCGAGCCTGTTGCTTGGCGGTTGTGGCGCAGATTACGGACTCGACCAGCATGGACAGACGGTTGCCGCCGAGCGCCTGGACAACCGCTGGGTGGTGGTCAACTACTGGGCTGAATGGTGCGGCCCGTGCCGTACGGAAATCCCTGAACTCAATGCCTTGGCCAAGCAGTGGGAGGATAAGGGGGTGACGGTGGTGGGCGTCAATTTCGATTCCTTGCGGGGCGAGGAGCTGAAAAAGGCCAGCGAGGCGCTGGGTATCAGCTTCACCGTGCTGGCCGATGACCCGGGCGAGCGCCTGGATCTGCCGAGAAGCGAGGCGTTGCCGGTGACCTACATCATCGATGACAAGGGCAAGATTCGCGACCAGTTGCTCGGTGAGCAGACGGCGGCGGGGTTGTCGGCGAAGTTGACGGCGTTGAAGGGGGCCTAGACTGACCCGGCCGGCCTCATCGCGGGCAAGCCACCACAGGGTATGTGTCGTGCACCGGACCTTTGTGGGAGCTGGCTTGCCAGCGATGGGGGCGCCACTGCTATCGGATCAGCCTTCTTCCGGCCAGAACCGCAGCGGCTTGCCCTGCGCCGGCCAGAACCGCACCTGCTCGATCGGCGAGATATCCCAGCGCTGCACGGTTTCCAGCGCCTTGAGGAAACGCTGCTCCTGCTCCATCAACGCCGGTGCGCAGATCTTGCGGGTGCTGCCGACCTTGCCGAAGGTCAGGCTGTTGCCTTGCAGCGTGTAGGGTGCGAACCAATGGTTGCAGCCGGCATTGCCATAGGCGCGGCCGTCTTCGGCCAGGGTCAGGGTCAAGTGGCTGTAGTCCATCAGCGGGCGTTCGCCGATCCATTCCAGCACGTAGCTGCGTTCCTGCTCCAGTTTCATCGGCTCTGCGGCGCAGCCCAGCAAGGTGCTGCCCAGCAAACCGATCAACAGCGTGGGTTTCACTGGCTCTTCTCCCGACATTTCGGGCACTGGTGTTTCTCACCCTGTGTAGTCCAGCCCAGCTCGGCAATGCGCGCGACGGCAGCAGGCTTTTGCGCCTTGCTGCCGAGCTTGGCATCCACGGCGAACTCGAAATCCAGTTCGGTCTGGCAGCTGTCGCAGTTGACCTGCCACTGATGGATCGCAAGCTCGGCGAAGACCGGGCCGCGAGCGACCGCGACCCATTGGCCCGGCGGGTTGATCAGATGACGGACCTTTTCCACGGTCAGGCGCATGGACAACGTCTTGCTGCCCTTGAGCGTGACCAGCAGAACGTCGTCATGGTGGATCGAACCGCCGTTGCCGGTGACTTGATAGCGTCCCGGTGCCAGGGCGCGGCATTCGATCAGGGTGTGATGCGGGTTGAGCAGGCTGTAGCGAAAATCGTGTTCGACCATGGGTCCTCCAAATCTGCGCGATATGCTAGCACGCTCGCCTGTTCAACCCTCGACCAGATTCTGTGGTTTGCCTACCGCCCAGCGGGCAATGTTGTCCAGCGTAGTGCTGGCGATGGCGCCCAGGGTTTCGCAGCGCGCCACGCCCGGTATGCCTGCGCTTGCTACAGGTCAGGCGCTGACGCGCGCCTGCGACGCCAGGCGGGTGATGGCCTGGTCCAGTTCGTCGAGGGCCGCGTGGGCGTCCGGATCGTCTTGCTTGAGCAGGGTTTCACTGCGCTGGCAGGCCGCCCGCAGTTGCGGCACGCCGCAATAGCGTGTGGCGCCATGGAGGCGATGGACGCGCTCGATGGTGGCGGTTCGGTCGCGCGCTTCGCGGGCGGCACGGATGGCTTCACGGTCGGCATCCAGCGAGGCCAGCAACATCGCCAGCATGTCGGTCGCCAGGTCGAACTTGCCGGCGGCCAGGCGCAGGCCTTCTTCCGGATCGAGCACCGGCAACTCGGTTTGCAGTGCCACCGATTCGCTTGCGCGCTCATTGCGTTGACTGCGCAGGGCCAGGCCGGTCCATTTCAGCACGACCTGGGCCAGTTGCCGCTCGCTGATAGGTTTGGTCAGGTAGTCGTCCATGCCGCTTTGCAGCAGGGAACGCTTTTCGTTGGCCATGGCGTGGGCGGTCAGCGCCACGATCGGCAGCGCCGCACCGGGCTGGCTGCTCTCCCAGAGGCGGATCTTTTCGGTGGTTTCGCGGCCATCCATGCCAGGCATCTGCACGTCCATCAACACCAGGTCGAAGCTTTCATTCTGCACGGCCTTGATGGCGTTGTAGCCGCTGTCGACGGCCAGGACCTTGGCGCCCATGTCTTCGAGCAGCGTCTGCACCAGCAGCAGGTTGGCCGGGTTGTCGTCGACGCAGAGTACCTGGGGCATACGGTTGAGCGAAGGTTCGCTGTTCTGGCTGGCGACGCGCCGGGGGTTGATCAGCTCGACCAGGCTGCGCCGCAGCTTGCGGGTACAGGCGGGCTTGGCCTGCAACTGGCTGTGGGCATTGGGTACCCAGGGGTGGAACAGCGACTGTTCGGTGGTGGGGCATAACACCAATACCTGGCAGCCAATCTGCTCCAGCTCACGGATATGGTGGCCGAGGCGTTCGGGCGGCATGTCGTAGACAGTGACACCGAGCACTGCCAGGTCGATGGGGCTTGCAGCCGCACGCGCGGCCATGACGCCCTTGTGCAATTTATCGAGGGAGGAAAATGCGCTGACTTCCAGGCCGCAGTCTTCCAGTTGGTGTTGCAAAGCCTGGCAGGCCAGTTCATGGCCATCGACGATTGCGATGCGTCGGCCGCGCAGGGGCGCAGTGGGCAGGTCGTCATCATCGTCACGCGCCTTGGGCAGGCTCAGGCTGATCCAGAATTGCGAACCCTCGCCCGGCGTGCTGTCGACACCGATCTCGCCGCCCATCTGTTCGATCAAGCGCTTGGAGATCACCAGTCCCAGGCCGGTGCCGCCCGGTTGCCGGGACAAGGAATTGTCGGCCTGGCTGAACGCCTGAAACAGCGCCCGGACATCCTGGGTGGACAAGCCGATGCCCGTGTCCTGCACGCTGATGCGCAGCTGGACGCTGTCCTCGTTCTCCTCTTCGAGCATGGCCCGGACCACAATGGTGCCTTCGCGGGTGAACTTGATCGCGTTGCTGACCAGGTTGGTCAGAATCTGCTTGAGCCGCAGCGGGTCGCCGATCAGCGACAGGGGCGTGTCCCGATACACCAGGCTGACCAGCTCCAGCTGTTTGGCATGGGCGGCAGGGGCGAGGATGGTCAGGGTGTCCTGCAACAAGTCGCGCAAATTGAACGGAATGCTGTCGAGCACCAGTTTGCCGGCCTCGATCTTGGAGAAGTCGAGGATCTCGTTGATGATTCCCAGCAGACTGTCGGCGGACTTTTCGATGGTATTGAGATAGTCGAGCTGGCGCGGCGTCAGTTCGCCCTTCTGCAACAGATGGGTAAAACCGAGGATGCCATTGAGCGGCGTGCGGATCTCATGGCTCATGTTGGCGAGGAATTCCGACTTGATGCGGCTGGCCTCCAGGGCCTCCTTGCGTGCCAGGTCCAGTTCGATGTTCTGGATCTCGATGGTTTCGAGGTTCTGGCGCACGTCTTCAGTGGCCTGGTCGATGCTGTGCTGCAGTTCTTCCTGGGCGTTTTGCAGGGTGCCGGCCATGCGGTTGATGCCGGCCGCCAGTTCGTCGAGTTCGTAGCTGCCGAGCGCGGGCAGGCGTTTTTCCAGGTTGCCGTCCTTGAACTGGGTGACGGCTTCCTTGATCTGACTGATCGGCCCGTTGATCGAACGGCTCATGCGCAGGGCCAGCAGGGCTGTGCCGGCCAGGCCGAAACTGATCAGCAGCAGGCTGGCAAACAGGCTGCGATAGCCGCGAAGCAGGGTGCCGTCGTGGGACAGTTCCAGTTCGACCCAGCCGAGCAGGCGGTCGGTTTCCTCGGGCACCGTTTCGCCGGCCAGGTCGCGGTGATGACCGAACACCGGCAAGAGGTAACGGGTCGCGTCACTGCCGCTGCGTTGCAGCAGGTGCATCAGGTCGCCGGTCGGTGGCTGGTTGAGCATGCTCGGGCCGGCATGGGCCAGCCCGCGCCGATCGGGCGTCAGGAACGAGACGGCGCGCACGTCCGGTTGGTCCAGCGCCTGGGAGGCAATGCGCTCCAGTAGCGGGGCATCCTTGCGGACCAGGGCCGGGGCCACCAGCGGCGCCAGTTGCTCGGCGATCATTTCGCCGCGTTTCAACAGTTGGGTTTGCAATTCCATTTGCTGCAGCCAGGTGAAGTAGCCGCCCAGGACCAGTGCCATCAGGCTGGCCGGCACCAAGGCGAGCACCAGCACGCGGCCTTTGATACCCAGTTTATTTAGCACGCCACTCTCCTGCACCCCACAACGTCCGAATTCCCGCGCGCGGGCCATGCCGGAAAACTACCGCGACTGAGAGGCTAATGCACTCGACTTTTTGTCGGCTTGAGTTGCCGCAGAGGGCGCTTATCCTGAATAATCAACGATTGAGAATTACTAGCATAAGCCAATGACTCCCGTATCGGTTAGCACACCAAACATCCTTGCCATCGAAGACGACCCAGTGCTTGGCGCTAATGTGCACGAGCAACTGGGGCGCTGTGGTTTCCAGGTCACCTGGTGCCGGAATGGCCGCGAGGGGCTGGATATCGCCCGGCGCGAGCATTTCGACGTGGTGCTGATGGATATCCTGCTGCCGGGCATGAATGGTCTGGACGTGCTGGCGCACCTGCGTGAGCGCAGTGCAACGCCGGTGATCCTGATGTCGGCGCTGGGGGCAGAAGCCGATCGCATCACCGGCTTCAAGCGCGGTGCCGATGATTACCTGCCCAAGCCTTTCAGTATGGCCGAGCTGCATGTGCGCGTTGAGGCGATCCTGCGCCGGGTGGCGCTCGAGCGGCGTCATGGACAGCCATCGCGCGAGGAGGCCGCGGGCTTGAACTTTGATGAGCAGGCCTGCGACGTCAGCCATGAAAAGCAATGGGCCGGTCTTACGCCCAGCGAATACCGCCTGCTGGAGACCCTCCATCGCAGCAGCGAAGAGGTACTGAGCAAACCCTTCCTTTATCAGCAGGTGTTGCAACGCGGCTATGTCCAGCATGACCGTAGCCTGGACATGCATGTCAGCCAGATTCGCCGCAAGCTCAAGGCCATCGGGTACCACGAGCGGCAAGTGCGTACCGTCTGGGGCAAGGGCTACGTCCTGAGCGCCGCCGAACAGGACGGCTGAGGTACCTGGCAAGCATTCTCTGTTCTGCAAACTCGCCGTGCTGCTGGTGGCGAGGCTTATAGCGTTCAGCCATAAGCGCCACACTTTGCGTGATATGGACTCGCGGCATTTGCCGGTATGATAGACCCCCCCGCAGTCCGGATTGCGAATACGCCATGACCCTGCAGTACCCAACCATCGCCGATTGCGTCGGCAACACGCCACTGGTCCGCCTGCAACGCCTGGCCGGTGACAGCAGCAACACCATCCTTCTCAAGCTCGAAGGCAACAACCCGGCAGGTTCGGTCAAGGACCGCCCGGCGTTGTCGATGATCAGCCGCGCCGAAGCGCGCGGGCAGATCAAGCCGGGCGACACCCTGATCGAAGCGACTTCGGGCAATACCGGGATCGCCTTGGCCATGGCGGCGGCGATCAAGGGCTACAAGATGATCCTGATCATGCCGGACAACTCCAGCGCCGAGCGCAAGGCGGCGATGACCGCCTATGGCGCCGAGCTGATCCTGGTCAGCAAGGAAGAAGGCATGGAAGGCGCTCGCGACCTGGCCGAGCGGATGCTGGCAGAAGGGCGCGGCAAGGTGCTCGACCAGTTCGGCAACATCGACAACCCCGAGGCGCACTACCTCGGTACCGGCCCGGAAATCTGGCGCCAGACCGAAGGCACCATTACCCATTTCGTCAGCTCCATGGGCACCACCGGGACCATCATGGGCGTCTCGCGTTACCTCAAGGAGCAGAACCCGGCGGTGCAGATCGTCGGCCTGCAACCGATGGAAGGCTCGGCCATTCCGGGTATCCGCCGCTGGCCGGAGGAATACCTGCCGAAGATTTTCGATGCCGCCCGCGTTGACCGCGTGATGGACATGGCCCAGGCCGAAGCCGAAGACGTGATGCGTCGCCTGGCGCGCGAAGAAGGCATCTTCTGCGGCGTGTCCTCCGGTGGTGCAGTGGCGGGGGCCTTGCGCCTGTCGCGCGAAGTGGAAAATGCAGTGATCGTTGCGATCATTTGCGACCGTGGCGACCGTTACCTGTCGACCGGCATTTTCGATGCGACCAACTGATGGCCAAGCGTAATGCCGGCCTGCGCTTCCAGCCTGCGGGCGGTAGCCGGGCACCGCAGATTCCCACGGGCAAGAAGCAGCGCCTTACCATCGAACGGCTCGCCAACGATGGGCGCGGCATTGCCTTCCTCGAGGGGCGTACCTGGTTCGTCGTCGGCGCACTGGCCGGCGAAGAGATCGAGGCGCGGGTGCTCAATGCCCACGCAAAAGTGGTCGAGGCACGCGTAGAGCGTATTTTCCAGGCCAGTGCCATGCGCCGGCCCGCACCCTGCCCACATGCCGGCACCTGCGGTGGCTGCAGCGTGCAGCACCTTGCTCATGCCGATCAGCTTGCCCTGAAACAGCGCATGCTCGCCGAGCAATTGGCGCGAGTGGCCGGTATCGAGCCGCAGGAGTGGGCTGCGCCGCTGGTGGGTCCCGAGTTCGGCTATCGCCGCCGGGCCCGGGTCGCCGTGCGTTGGGACGCCAAGGCGAAAAAGCTCGATGTCGGATTCCGTGCCGCAGCCAGCCAGGACATCGTCGGCATCGATGACTGCATGGTCCTGGTACAACCCTTGCGACCCATCATGCAACAGTTGCCGGCCATGTTGCGCCGCTTCAGCAAACCCCAGGTATTGGGGCATGTGGAACTGTTCAGTGGTACATCCCTGGCTGTGCTCGTTCGGCACACCGCGCCATTGGCCGACGCTGACCGACGCGTGCTCGAAGCGTTTTGCGACGAGCATTCGGCCCAGCTGTGGCTGCATGGCGAAGGCGAGCCGCAACCGGCCGATCCGGACCAGGCGCTGGGGTTTGCGCTGGAGCCATGGCGCCTGGAACTTGCGTATCGGCCGGGGGACTTCGTTCAGGTCAATGCCGCGGTCAATACCGCCATGATCGCCCAAGCCCTGGAGTGGCTGGCACCCAAGGCCGACGAGCGAGTGCTGGATCTGTTCTGTGGCCTGGGCAACTTCGCCTTGCCATTGGCGCAACAGGCGCGCGAAGTGGTGGCGGTCGAAGGGGTGGCAACCATGGTGCAGCGTGCAGCGGCGAATGCTGCCAGCAATAATTTGCATAATATTCAGTTTTTTCACACCGATTTATCGCAGCCTTTGCTAGCGTCAGGCTGGGCCGCTCAAGGCTTTTCTGCGGTACTCTTGGATCCACCACGCGATGGTGCTTTCGAAGTAGTGCGCAAGATTTCCACCCTGGGTGCCAAACGATTGGTGTATGTGTCCTGCAACCCGGCAACTTTGGCCCGCGACGCGGTCGAATTGTTGAGGCAGGGATACCGGTTAAAACGTGCCGGAATTCTCGATATGTTTCCGCAGACAGCGCATGTCGAGGCGATGGCGTTATTTGAAGCGAGCTAGGAAGCTCGTCTAATCCGACTGGCGCGTGAACGCATACCCCTGCCGGCCCAGCAGGGGTAAAGCCAGCGACTGTAGGCGCAGCGTAAAAGCGCCGTAGGGAAGGTAAGCAAGATGGTACAGGTGAGAGCACACCAGCCGATCAACACCGACGGCAGTATCAATCTCGATGCATGGCTCGATCATGTTGTGAGCGTCGATCTGGCGCTGGACCGGGAAGCCCTGAAAGCGGCCTGCGAGTACGCTCAGCAAGTCGAGAAGCAAGGCAACACGGCGAAGCATTCCTGGGCCGACGGGACTTCGAGTTTTCAGGCAGGCCTGGAAATCGCAGAGATCCTCGCCGACCTCAAGCTCGATCAGGATTCCCTGGTCGCCGCGGTCATTTACCGTTCCGTGCGCGAAGGCAAGGTCACCCTGGCCGAGGTCACCCAGCGTTTCGGTTCGGTGGTCGCCAAGCTGATCGACGGCGTGCTGCGCATGGCCGCCATCAGCGCCAGTCTCAGCCCGCGTCAATCGCTGGTGCTGGGTTCTCAGGCGCAGGTGGAAAACCTGCGCAAGATGCTGGTGGCCATGGTCGACGACGTTCGCGTGGCCTTGATCAAGCTGGCCGAGCGCACCTGTGCGATTCGCGCCGTGAAAAGCGCCGACGACGAGAAACGTCATCGGGTAGCCCGTGAGGTCTTCGATATCTACGCGCCATTGGCGCACCGTTTGGGTATCGGTCATATCAAGTGGGAACTGGAGGACCTGTCCTTCCGTTACCTGGAGCCCGAGCAGTACAAACAGATCGCCAAGTTGCTGCACGAGCGGCGGCTGGATCGCGAGCGCTTCATTTCCGAGGTCATGACCCAGCTGCAGAACGAGTTGCTGGAGACCGGCGTCAAGGCCGATATCAGCGGCCGGGCCAAGCACATCTATTCGATCTGGCGAAAAATGCAGCGCAAGGGCCTGGAGTTCAGCCAGATCTACGACGTGCGCGCGGTGCGTGTGTTGGTGCCGGAGATGCGCGACTGCTACACCGCGCTCGGGATCGTTCACACCCTCTGGCGGCACATCCCCAAAGAGTTCGACGACTACATCGCCAACCCCAAGGAAAACGGCTATCGCTCACTGCACACCGCCGTGATCGGTCCCGAGGGCAAGGTGCTGGAAGTGCAGATCCGTACCCATGCCATGCACGAAGAGGCGGAGCTGGGGGTTTGCGCGCATTGGAAATACAAGGGCACCGACGTCAAGTCCAGTTCCAATCACTACGAAGAGAAGATTTCCTGGCTGCGTCAGGTTCTCGAGTGGCACGAAGAACTCGGCGATATCGGCGGCCTGGCCGAGCAGTTGCGCATCGACATCGAGCCGGACCGGGTCTACGTGTTCACCCCGGACGGGCATGCCATCGACCTGCCCAAGGGGGCGACGCCGCTGGACTTCGCCTATCGGGTGCATACCGAAGTCGGCCACAACTGCCGCGGTGCCAAGATCAACGGGCGTATCGTGCCGTTGAACTACAGCCTGCAGACTGGCGAACAGGTCGAGATCATCACCAGCAAGCACGGCCACCCGAGTCGTGACTGGTTGAACTCCAACCTGGGCTACGTCACCACCTCGCGGGCGCGGGCCAAGATCGTTCACTGGTTCAAGCTGCAGGCGCGTGATCAGAACGTTGCCGCCGGCAAGACCCTGCTCGAGCGCGAACTCAATCGCCTGGGCCTGCCGCAGGTTGATTTCGAGCGGCTGGCGGAAAAGGCCAACCTCAAGACCGTCGAGGACATGTTCGCCTCCCTCGGTGCGGGCGACCTGCGCCTGGCGCACCTGGTCAACGCGGCGCAACAACTGGTCGAGCCGGAGCGTGGCAACGAGCAACTGGAACTGATCCCGCGCAAGGCCACCGGTTACAAGCCGGGCAAGCGAGGCGATATCCAGATCCAGGGCGTCGGCAACCTCATGACGCAGATGGCCGGCTGCTGCCAGCCGCTGCCGGGCGATGCCATCGTCGGCTACATCACCCAGGGGCGTGGGGTAAGCATCCACCGCCAGGACTGTGCCTCGGTGCTGCAATTGTCCGGGCGTGAGCCGGAACGGATCATCCAGGTCAGTTGGGGGCCGGTGCCGGTGCTCACTTATCCCGTGGACATCGTGATCCGTGCCTACGACCGCTCGGGGCTGTTGCGTGACGTCTCCCAGGTCTTGCTCAACGAGCGGATCAACGTGCTGGCGGTCAACACCCGCTCGAACAAGGAAGACAACACGGCGCTGATGTCGCTGACGATCGAGATTCCGGGGCTCGATGCATTGGGCCGGTTGCTGGGGCGCATTTCCCAGTTGCCGAACATCATCGAGACCCGGCGTAATCGTACGCCTTGAGATCGAATCGCTGGCAAGCCAGCTCCTACATGGGTACGCGGTCCCTGTAGGAGCTGGCTTGCCAGCGATGGGGCCGTCCAATCAAAGAGAGATGTTGGATGTATAAACTCGAAGACCTGCTCCACCTGATGGCCTGCCTGCGCGACCCGCAGTTCGGCTGCCCGTGGGACCTCAAGCAAGACTACGCCAGCATCGTGCCCCACACCCTGGAGGAGGCCTACGAGGTCGCCGACGCCATCGAGCGCGGCGATCTTGAGCATTTGCAGGGCGAGTTGGGCGATCTCTTGTTCCAGGTGGTCTACTACAGCCAGCTGGCGCAGGAGGAAGGCCGCTTTGAATTCGCCGGCGTTGTCGATAGCATCACCCGCAAGCTGATCCGTCGCCATCCGCACGTGTTCCCTACCGGTGAGCTGTATGCCCCGGCCGATACCCCGCGGCTGGACGAAGCCCAGGTCAAGCAGCGCTGGGAAGAAATCAAGGCCGAGGAGCGCGCGCTAAAGGCGTCGGAGCCTGAGCAGCTGTCCTTGCTCGACGACGTGCCGGTGGCGCTGCCGGCCTTGTCGCGCGCAGCCAAGTTGCAAAAGCGCACGGCGCAGGTCGGTTTCGACTGGCCGGATGCCTTGCCGGTGCTGGATAAGGTACGTGAAGAGCTCGATGAAGTGCTCGAAGCCATGGCCGATAACGATGGCCAGGCCATCGCCGAGGAAGTCGGCGACCTGTTGTTTGTGGTGGTCAATCTGGCTCGCCACTTGAAAGTCGACCCGGAAACCGCGCTGCGTGGTGCCAGTACCAAGTTCGAAAGACGCTTCCGTTTTATCGAACAGGCATTGCGCGACACCCAGCGTCCCATAGAAGATTGCACCCTCGAAGATTTGGACGCTCTGTGGGGCGAAGCCAAACGTCAGGAAAAGAACCAGCCCAGCTGTGGCTGAGCCGTTGCATAAGTGAGTGAGCACCATGAGCCTTTCCCTACGTGACCAATTGCTGAAAGCCGGTCTGGTCAACCAAAAGCAGGTCAAGCAGGTCAGCAAAGAGAAACAGAAGCAAAAGCGCCTGGAGCACAAAGGCCAGGTCGAAGTCGATGACTCCCAGCAGCGTGCGGCCCAGGAGGCCATGGCTGAAAAGGCCAGGCGCGACCAGGAGCTCAACCGCCAGCAGCAGGAAAAGGCCGAGCAGAAGGCTCGTGCCGCACAGATCAAGCAACTGATCGAAGTGTCGCGCCTGCCGAAGCTGGCCACCGAGGACTACTACAACTTCGTTGACGACAAGAAGGTCAAGCGCCTGTCGGTCAACAGCCTGATGCGCAGCAAGCTCAGCAGCGGTTCGCTGGCGATCGTGCACCATGGTGGCGGTTATGAAGTGATTCCCCGTGAAGCGGCAGTGAAGATCCAGGAACGCGACCCACGTCGTATCGTCCTGCTCAACACCTCGACCGAAGCGCCGGATGCGGATGATCCGTATGCGGCCTATCAGATCCCTGATGACCTGATGTGGTAAACAACAAACCCCGCTCAAGCGCAATGCTGTTCAGTTAAGGAAAAACGCCGCGTACCCAGTTTGGGATAGCGGCGTTTTTTCTGGCTTACACCGTAGGTCGGCAGTCCAAAAACTATCTAGCTGCGGCTTAAGTGAACAGCATTGCCGCTCAAGCGGGGTTTCAGATTGCTGACAAACTTGTGGGAGCGGCCCTGGCCGCGAAAAAAAGCGGCTCCGAACCTTTCGCGAGCTTCCAAGCCGATTCTCCAGATAAATGGTAGTTCATTCGATTGACGTCAGAATGATGGCAATCTAACATGGTGCCACTATATTGATATCATTCGTCGTGTCGAGGGATCGAACATGTACCCACCCGCCCTCGTGGCGAGGTTGTGCTTGGCTTTGCTGTGTCTAAGTCCGCTGAACCTGGCCCACGCCGCCCCCATTCCCACCCCCGGTGAACAAGACCTGATCCGCGACCGCCAGGATCGACTCCTCGAAGAACAGCGCCGACGTCTCGAAGAACTCAAGGAACTACCCGGCAAAGAAGCTGCGCCCACAGCACCCACAGCCCCTGCCGATACCCGCTGTTTCCCCATCAAAGACATTGAGCTCAAGGGCGCGGACAGCCTGTCTGCCGCTGAGCGCGAGCGTTTGCTCAAACCCTATATCGGCCAGTGCCTGGGCGTGACTCAGCTCAACGAATTGCTCAAGGTCATCACCGATCACTACATCGAGAAAGGCCTGGTGACTAGCCGCGCCTATCTGCCGCAACAGGATCTATCCAGTGGCCACCTGAGGGTGTTGGTGGTTGAGGGCAAGCTCGAAGGCTTGAAGGGCGTGGACGGCAGCCAGCTGTCGGACCGTGAACTGGCGATGGCTTTTCCCGGCAAGACCGGTGATTTGCTCAACCTGCGCGAGATCGAACAACTGGTCGATCAACTGAACCGTCTGCCGTCGAATCAGGCACAGATGGAATTGGTCCCTGGCAAAGCCGTCGGCGGTAGCGAAGTGCTGGTCAAAAACACCCCGCAAAAGCCCTGGCGCACGGGCTTGTCGCGCAGCAACGACGGCCAGCGCAGCACCGGTGAACAGCAGTGGGGCACCACCCTGGATTGGGATAGCCCGCTGGGCCTGGCCGATCAGTTGATGCTGCGTGGCGGTCACGATGCGATGACCGATCACCAGCACACCTCCAACAATGCCATGCTCTATTACAATCTGCCGTGGGGTTGGTGGAACTTCAGTTACACCTACAGCCAGAGTGAATACCGCTCCCAGGCGCAGGCCAACGGCTTCAACTTCAAGCAGACCGGCGACAGCCAGAACCATCAGCTGCGCGCCGAGGGGGTGATCCACCGCGACGCCATGAGCAAGACCTCCCTCAGCGCCGGCCTGGCCTACCTGCGCACCAACAACTTCATCGAAGACAGCAAGCTGGCGCTGAGCAGCAATCGCCTCAGCGAAGCGCAGTTCGGCATCAATTGAACGGCTGCAAGTAGCTCACGGTGGCGGTGTATTTGCGGTAGCGCGCGTCCGGCTCGCCGGGGCCTGGATCGCCGTTGCCCTGGACGTCGAACGCGCCGATGCCTTGGGGCGAGTCGTTCAGCTTCAGCAGCCTGATGGCCGGCCAGCGCAGCGAAGACGTGTTGTTCAGCCCGCAACGCACCAGCCTTGGCGGGCAGTCGTCGATCCGCGGTTACAAGGATCAATCCTTGTCCGGCGACAGCGGCGGCTACTGGCGCACCGACTTGCGCTGGAGCCGTCCGGTGACTCTGGAATGGCTGCGCCCCGCGTTCGCCGAATATGGCACCAGCCTCGGTTACGACCAGGGTGTGATTCGCGGCGACCGCTTCAACGGCGAGCAACACGGGCGCATGTCCAGTAACTCGGTCGAGCTGTTCGCCCGTGGCCAGCACCTGGCCGCCAGCGTGACCTTTGCCCATTCCCTGGAACGACCGGATGCGCTGACCGAGCGCGAAGCGCCGATTTACTTCCGTATGGACCTGTTCATTTAATTTTCGCTTTCCCGAGATTCTCGACATGGACGTTCGCCACGTTGCCTTTCTGGCTCGCCAGCCTTCTGCTGCCCTGATTTCTCGCGAGCGTTTCTGCGGGATGCCCAAGCGCGGGTTGGCATTCCTGTTGGCCAACGTCATGTTCTGGCAACCGCTGCTGGCTCAGGCGGACGGCATCGTCGTCAGTGCGCCAGGCACCAGTCTCGGTCAGGCGGGCAACGGCGTACCCATCATCAACATCGCCACCCCCAATGGCAGCGGTCTATCCCATAACCAGTTTCACGATTACAACGTCGGCACCCAGGGTGTGATCCTCAACAACGTCGCGGCGCAGACCGGCGCGACGCAATTGGGCGGGATCATCGTCGGCAATCCCAACCTCACCAACCAAGTCGCCTCACAAACCATCCTCAACGAAGTCAACGGCGGCAGCCCCAGCCAGTTGCGCGGCTACACCGAAGTGGCGGGGCAATCGGCTCGCGTCATCGTCGCCAACCCCTACGGCATCAGCTGCAACGGCTGCGGTTTCATCAACACCCCGCGCGTGACCCTGACAACCGGCAAACCAGTGTTGGACAATGGTCGCCTCGATCGTTTTCAGGTCGATCAGGGCAGCGTCTCCATCGACGGCGTCGGGCTGAACGCCAACAACGTCGACAGCTTCGAAATCATCACCCGCAGCGCGAAAATCAATGCCGAGATCCAGGCGAAAAACCTGACCATCGTGGCCGGACGCAACGACGTCAACGCACAGACTCTCAACGCCACCGCCCGGGCCGATGATGGCAGTGACAAACCGCAACTGGCCATCGACTCCTCGGCCTTGGGCGGCATGTACGCCGGGGCGATCAAACTGGTGGGCACCGAAGCTGGGGTCGGGGTGAAACTGGCGGGCAACCTGGCCGCCAGTGGCGGTGATATCCAGATCGATGCCAACGGCCACCTGAGCATCGCCCAGACGGCTGCTGGCGCCGCGGTCAATCTCAAGGCTGCGAGCCTCGACGCGCAGGGACCGGTCTACGCCGGCAGCGCCGTCAGCGTCCAGACCCAGGGCGCCCTAACCAACCAGCAAAGCCTCGCGGCTCGCGACAGCATCACCCTGAGCGCCGGCGGCCAGTTGACCAACAACGGCATCATCGAAGCCGGCGTCAATGCCGACAACAGCCGCAACGCCACGGGCGACGTCAGCCTGAAAGCACAGACCCTGCGCAACCCCGGCAGCGTGATCGCCAGCCGCGATCTCGACGCCCGCGTGAGCCAGACCCTCGACAACAGCGGCGGCACCCTCAGCGCGCAAAACCGTACCCAAGTCACGGCATCGACCCTGGACAACCGCAATCAAGGCCGCGTGCTTGGCACCGGCAGCCTGGGTGTGACCGCCGACCGCTTACTCAACGGCCAGGGTGGCCTGGTCAGCGGTGGCGGCGCGACGAGCCTGAAGGTCAATGAAGTGAGCAACGCCGGCGGGCGTATTTCCAGCAAGGCGGACCTTACCGCCGAGATTGCCACCCTCAATCAGCAAGGCGGTGAATTGGTCGCCCAGGGCAACCTGAGCCTGACCGGCACCAGCCTCGACAACCGCAACGGCGGTCTGGTCGGCGCAGCCAAGGCACTGACAGTCCGTGTCGATAACGTCGATAACCGCGCCGGCGAAATCTCCAGCGCTACTGGCGTTAAGGTCTTCGGTCAGCATCTGAACAACAGCGACGGCGGCAAAGTCATCGCCGGCACTGAACTGGGCCTGACCGTCACTAACGTGGTCAACCAGGCCGAGGGCCTGTTGTTCAGTCGCAGCAGCGCCACCTTCAATGGTTTGAGCCTGGACAACGGAAGTGGCACCATCCGCGCCCTGTCCGTGCTGGATATCAGGCTCGATGGTGCGCTGAGCAACCTCGGCGGCCTGATCAGCAGCGAAGGGCTGCTCACAGTCGGTGCCGGCAGCCTGGACAACAGCGGCGGCACCCTGACCAGCCGCGACAAGCTCGACCTGACAGTCGCGGGCCTGCTCGACAATCAGAACCAGGGGCTGATCAGCGCCACGACATCGCTGAACATCAACAGCGCCGCGCTGAACAACCAGAACGGCGGCGCCTTGCTCGGCAGCGCCATTGCCATCGACTTCGGCAATGCCAGTGGTGACCTGAATAACGCCGCCGGCCTGATCACCACGGCCGGGCAACTGAGCATCGGCCACCTGCGCGACCTGAACAACCAGGGCGGCGAAATCTCCAGCAGCCAGAGCTACAACCTGGCCGGCCGCACCCTCGACAACCGCGCAGGCAAACTGATCAGCAGCCAGCAACTGGACCTCGACGGCACCACCGTGCTCAATCAGAATGGCCTGATCTCGGGCTGGGAGGGCCTCGGCGTCGCCGCCGGCAGCCTCGACAACCGCAACAATGGCACGCTCTCCAGCCGCAACGGCGATCTGGCCGTCAGCGTCGATGGCGCCTTGCTTAACAGTGGCGCTGGCGCGCTGGTCAGCCAGAAAACCCTCACCGTCAATGCGGCAAGCCTCGATAACAGCAATGCCGGCATCCTGCAAAGCGGCAGCGACCAGACCCTGACCGTCAGCGACCTGCTGAACAATGCCCAGGGTGGCCTGATCGACAGTGGCGCGGCCTTGACCCTTCAGGCCATGGCCCTCGACAACAGCAGCGGCTCGATCAGCGCCCAGCAGGCCCTCGGTTTCACCGGCACTTCGCTGGACAACAGCAGTGGCAGCCTGATCGGCAATGGGGCCGTCACCCTGGACCTGCTCGGCGCCCTGACCAACACCAGCGGCAAGCTCGCCAGCGCCGGCCCGTTGCTGCTGCAGCGGGCCAGCCAGATCAACAACCAGGGCGGCCAACTGGCCAGCCAGGGGCTGATGACGCTGCTCACCGGCGGGCTGGACAACCGCAATCGCGGTACCGTCGCGGCCACCGAGCAACTCACCCTGACCGCCACTGGCGCCGTGCAGAACAGCGCCGACGGCCTGATCTACAGCCAGAACGGCGGCCTGCAACTGCAAGCCGCGAGCTTCGCCAACAGCAAGGGGACGCTGCAAAGCCAGGGCGACCTGGGCGTCAACGTCACAGGCGATATCGACAACCAGAGCGGAAGGATCCTGGCACAAAGTGGCGACCTGAACATCAAAGCCGTCAACCTCGACAACCGCGGTGGCGTGTTGTCCAGCCTGCAAGCCGCGTTTACCGCCCACATCACCGGGGTGTTGAAAAACGGCTACGACTTGACCAACAACAACCAGGGCGGCATCACCCAGGCCCAACGCCTGAGCCTGACAGCGTTGGCGGGCATCGACAACCGTGGCGGGCGCATCGCTGCGCAATCGGGCGATGCGATCATCAATAGCGGTAACATTGACAATCGCAGCGGCGGTCTTTACGCAGAAGGTCGGATCGCTGTCACGGGCAACAGTCTTGACAATAGCGCTGGCCAGATCGCCGGCAATCGAGTCGACCTGAGCCTCGCCGGTGTCCTCAACAACCGCCTCGGCATTATCGAAAGCGACAGCACCCTGACGCTCAATGCCGCCAGCCTGGACAACCAGACCGGCCAACTCCGCGCCCTCGGCACCAGCGGCACAACCCGCTTCCTGATCGGCGGCCTGTTCGACAACCGCAACGGCAACCTCGAAAGCGCCAACACGGACCTGACCCTGGCCGCCGGCGGCTTCCTGAATACGGGCGGCACGTTGCTTCACGTCGGCAACGGCACCTTTGACATCACCACCGCCAACGTCATCAATGCCGGTGGCAGCCTGGTCACCCGTGGCGGCCTGACCCTCAATGCCAATAGCTGGACCAACAGCAGCGTGATCCAGGCCGGGCGGCTGAACGTCAACGTCAACACCTTCAGCCAGACCGCCAGCGGGCAATTGCTGGCCTCGACCAGCCTGGTCGGCACTGGCGTGAACTGGAACAACGATGGGCTGATCGCCAGTGACGGCAGCCTGTACCTGGGCCTGGCCGGCACCTATGCCGGCAATGGTCGAGTGAGCAGCCTGGGTAGCCTGACCCTGGAAGCCGGGCAGTTGTACCTGCCCGCAACCGCGAGCATCGCGGGCGGCGGGGCGACGCAAGTCAATGTGGGAGGGCTGCTGACCAATCTGGGCCGGCTGACATCCGCCAATTCGCTGACCGTCAACGCCGGCACGCTGAATAACTACGGCACGCTCGCAAGCGCGGCAAAACTTCAGATCAATGCGACTACTTTGCTGAATGATGCAGGAGCGCTGATTTTTAGCGGTGGCGATATGGCGATACGCGCCAATAGCATCACCAATAAATTGTCAGATATTTACAGTATGGGCAGGGTTGGAATAGCCAGGGATGTAAATGGAGCTAGATCGGCCTTGTTGGAAAATATATCCGGCGTGATTGAGAGTGCGGGGGATTTCTCTATCAGGGCCGACACTATTGTCAATGACAGAGCGAATTTTAGCGTTGCGTCTGAGTTGTACTCTTCTGCCATCGGCATCCGTTGCTATAACTGCGACTCGCCAGGGACCCGATATACCGGTGAGAAAGACTCTCACTTCGTATGGGCGCAGAAGTACCGGTCAATTGTTGTCGCGGATGAAAATTCAAAGGCAGGCAGTTTATTCTCTGGTGGGAATTTAGATGTTCAAGGCGGTAGTTTTAAAAATCATAACTCCACGGTTGGAGCGGTTAAAGATATAAGCATCAGTGTTGCCAATTTTGAGAATGCTGGGAGTGCCTTGGGTGATTATGTAGATCTGAAGTGCCTGGATTATCCAACTCACAGTGTGGATGTTTTTGAGGGTTTGATCGAATATAATAAATATAACGACGCTGAGTATAATAAGGATTTTCATTTTTGGACGACAGCTGGTCAGGAGTCAATGGTTGCTCCTGAAGCGTATACATGCTGCGGCCCACCGCGTGAGCACAGTGTTTTTCAACGTTTTGGAACCATCACTCTCAATTTTGGCGGTGGTCATGACATCAAGCGCACCCTTCACTTGGGCGATTCTCTTTACTCCTCGGGCCTGAGAACTGAAGCGCCGGCGGTTATAAAAAATGCATCGGTATTTGCTGAGCAAAGAGTCGTAGCTGCGGGGACGAGCTTCGTCCCGGCCGTCATTCAGGCCGGCGGCAATGTCACCATCAATGCCAGCAACAAAATCAGCAACGGTGTTGAACGTTCGTGGGCTGCGCCCGTAACTGGCAATAACCGCAATGCGAGTACCGGAGCCGCCGGAACGGGCACTCCAACCATCATCCAGGTGAACAGGCAACTGCCGCCCGACCTTGCGCAGCAGCAAGTCAACCCGCTGGCGCTTCCCGGCTTCAACCTGCCAACCGGTCAGAACGGCCTGTTCCGCCTCAGCGGGCAAGGCGCGACGGCAGTCGATAACGGCCCGCAAAGCTGGACCCTGGGCGGTGCCAGCGTCGGCGCGGCACAACGTCAGCAAGCCCTGCCGGATGCACGGGGGCGGGGCATCAACACCAGCGCTCCCGACGGCCAGACGGGCCCGTTGAGCGTTGCCAAAGTCCAGGGCCTGCTCGGCAGCACCCAATCCAAACCGCACAAGTACCTGATCGAAACCAACCCGGTACTCACCGACCTCAAGCAGTTCATGAGCTCGGACTACCTGCTGTCCAACCTCGGCTATGACCCCGACCAAAGCGCCAAGCGCCTGGGCGACGGCTTCTACGAACAGAGGCTGATCCAGCAAGCCGTGGTCGCCCGCACCGGCCAGCGCTTCATCGACGGCCAGGCCTCGGACGAGGCGATGTTCCGCTACCTGATGAACAACGCCATCGCCAGCAAGAACGCGCTGAACCTGGCGCTCGGCGTGTCGCTCACCGCCGCGCAGGTCGCCGCGCTGACCCACGACATCGTCTGGCTGGAAACGGCCGAGGTCAACGGCGAGCAAGTGCTGGTGCCGGTGCTGTACCTGGCCAACGCCAACAACCGCCTGGCCGCCAACGGCGCCTTGATCCAGGGCAGCGACGTGACCCTGATCGCCGGGCACGACCTCAACAACGCCGGCACCCTGCGCGCCAGCAGCAGCCTGGCCGCCAGGGCCGGCAACGACCTGGTCAACAGCGGCCTGGTCGAAGCCGGCGAGCGCCTCGACCTGCTGGCCGGCAACACCCTGAGCAACAAGGCCGGCGGCCTCATCGCCGGGCGCGACGTCAGCCTCACCAGCATCAGCGGCGATGTGATCAACGAGCGCAGTGTCACGGGCTTTGACTTCAGTCATGAAGGCAAGAGCCAACATCGCGACTACCTCGACAGCGCTTCGCGGATTGAAGCGACCCACGACCTCACGATTGATGCCGGCCGTGATTTCTCCAGCATCGGTAGTGTCATGCAGAGTGGTCGTGACACGGAAATCCATGCCGGTCGCGATATCAATATTAGTTCGCTACAGGAGCGCAGCAGCGATACCTACGGTAGCCGTTACCTGAACGAACAAATCACCCAACAGGGCTCCAGCCTCAGCGCAGGCCGTGACATGGTCATGGACGCAGGTCGTGACCTCACCGCCATCGCCAGCCGCATCGACGCCACTCGTGACATGGCCTTGTCGGCAGGCCGTGATGTCACCCTGGCGTCGGCCGCAAATGAGAGCCACCGCTACGGCAAGACCAAGAAGGTCACGGCTCAGGAGGACCACGTCCAGCAGCAATCCACCACCCTCAATGCCGGTGGCGATATATCGATCAGCGCAGGCCAGGACCTCGCTGTGGTCGGTAGCCAAGTCCAGGGAGCCGGTTCCGTCGCTCTGGATGCCGAGCGCGATGTCAGCATCCTCTCTGCGCAGAATGAGGATTACTCCTTTTATTCGAAGAAAACGAAGGGGTCGTTCGGGAGAAGCAAAAGCCAACAGCGCGAAAGCTACGACAGCACTAACGTCGCCTCGGTCATTCAGGCTGGCAAGGATCTGACGGTCAACGTCAGCCAGGACAGCCAAGGCGCCATCAGCCTCAACGGCGGTCGCCATGTTGCGGTGGTGGGTAGCCAGCTCAAGGCGGGCAATGACCTGCTGGTTGGCGGACAAGGCAATATCAGTGTGTTGTCCGCACAAGAGGCGCACGGCTCGTCCTACAGCAAAAGCAAGTCGGGTTTTGGCGGCCTGTCCAAAAGTGGCCAGGCCCAGTTGAACACCGCCACCACCCAGGTTGGCAGCGAGTTGTCGGCAGGCAATGACGTAGTGGTCGCTGCCGGGAAGGATATCGTCCTGAATGCCAGCCAAATGCGTGGTGAGCGCGATGTGGAGCTGCGTGCCGGGCTACTTGATCCCAGTGGCGATGTCACTCTCGGTGCGGCCAACGACAGCGCCTACAGCTATAACGACAAATACAAGAACAAGGTCGGCCTATCGCTCTCCGACAACTTTCTCTCGGTTGCCAGTAAGGATAACGCCGGTCAGGAAAGTACCCGTTCCGATAGTGTTGGCAGCCAGGTCAGCGCTGGTCGTGACGCGCTGGTGCGAGCCAGCCGGGACGTGAACGTAGTCGGTAGCGGTATCGCTGCCGAGCGCAATCTCACCGTTGGCGCGGGGCGTGATGTGAATATCCTGGCAGGTGAGAATAGCCAGGATCAGCGCCAGTGGAAAACCGAGAAGCGGGTTGGCGTCGCAGTCGATAGCGACCGAAACGGGTTCACCGATTTCGCCGGGGCCGAGCAGCTCAACAACAAGGACCGCAGCGCCCAAGGCACTGCAGTCTCCAGTCAATTGGTCGCCGGCCAAGACATCAATGTTCAGGCCGGACGCGATTACAACCAACAGGGATCGGACCTGGCGGCAGAGCGCGACATCAAATTGCGGGCCGGACGTAACCTCTCGATCGACACGGCGAGCGAGTACTCCCTACAGGAAGAAAGCCGAAGCCGGGAGCGTCAGGGCCTTACCGCCAATGTCAGCCACAACGTGGGCAACACGGTCGATGCCCTGAGCAGTGTCGGGAAGGGCGACAACAACATCAGCAAAGGCTCGAGCGTGCTCGGCGCCGTCGACGCCGCGAATCAGTTCACCTCCGGGCCGACCACTTCAGCCCATTTCGGCCCTTCGCGGCAAACCAGCAGTGATAGTTACGAAAGCCAGGGCAATAGCCCTTCCAGCCTCAGTGCGGGGCGTGACATCACGGCGATCGCCGGCAACACCATCAACATCAAGGGTAGTCAGCTGGACGCTGGACGCGATATCACCCTGGTGGGCAAGGACATCACCCTCGGCGTGGCCCATGGCGTGGACGGCAGCGTCAGTAAAAACACCCGCAGCCAGGGCGGCATCAATGGCCAGACCAGCAGTGGCAGCGCACGCGTTGGCGTTGGCGGCAGTCGAGGTGAAGCCGCCGAAGAGCAGTGGCAAGGCAGCAGCACGCCGAGCCAATTGCAAGCCGGGCGCGACATAACCCTTGATGCCGCCAACGACCTGACCCTGATTGGCACGCAGGTCAAGGCTGGCCGCGATATCGACCTGCACGCCGGTAATGACCTCAACATCCGGGCTGCACAGAACGATTCCGACAATCAGTCAAACCGCCACAGCGGTAGTGGTGAAGTGGGCATCGCTGTCGGCGGCAAGGACCTCATTTCCGTTTACGCCAGCGTCGACATGGGCCGAGGCAAGCTGGAGCGCGACGGCCAGAAGCAGCAGGAAGCCTACCTCTTTGCCGGGGACCAACTGCGCTTCAACAGCGGCAATGACACCACCATCGCCGGTGCAACCTTGCGCGGTAAAGATGTTATTGGCCGGGTTGGCGGTAATCTCACCGTTGCCTCTCTGCCGGATACGGGCGAGGTCAGCGGTAAGCAGTTGGACGTCAGTGCCACGGTGAGTGTGGGCTTGGCGGGCGGGAGTCTCAGTGGTTCGGTCGGCACCGGCAAGGCCACCGGCAAGACCGACTGGGTCGAGCAGCAGACCAGCATTACCGCCAAGGACAAGCTGGACATCCGCACCGAAAACCACACTCAACTCGATGGAGCACTCATCGCCTCCGACAGCGGCAACCTCAAACTCGACACCAACACCCTCGGTTTCCGCGACATCGAAGGCGTCGACAAGGAGCACAACTACTACATCAACGTTGGTGGCAGTTGGGGCTGGAGCGGCGGCGACAGCAAAGCCGCCACGGCCAACACCATCACCACTGACGGCAGTATGGAAGGTCGGGGCGAACGCGGTGGCACTGCCTGGAGCGTCAGCGGGTACAACTACGAAAAGGACCGCGAGCAAATCGTCCGCGCGACCGTGGGTGCAGGTGACATTGTCGTTCGCAACGATGCGCAAACAGGGCAGGACTCCAGCGCTGGGCTGAACCGCGACATCAACAAGGCCTATGAGGTCACCAAGGATCACGAAGAACAGACCGATCTTTATATCAGCAAGTCTTCGCTGGAGGGTGTTGCGCATCCGACGGAGACCGCAGAGCGGTGGGGGAACGAGCTCCAGTACTACGACCAGGCAGCGATCGCCAACTTTGACCAGGCGGGCGCGTTGATCAGTGGGACTCTCAATCAACTCGACACACTGTTGCACCCAGGACTGCCTGCCTCCGCCGTCAAGGCGGGAGGCGAAGAAATCGTCGGACAAGCGCTGGATGCATTGATCGCAGCGGGCTACAGCCGGCAGGAGGCCCGCGACATACTTTCCAATCCGCAAGTCCGCAATGGTGTGCTGGCTGAGCTGAAGAAAATCAATGACCTCAAGCCTGCGGACTTGGAGCAAGCGCAGAACGGTTTGATCGCTGCTGGGATCGATCTTGCAGGCGCGATAGAGCTTGCGCCGACTGATGTGAATGCCGAGGGACCAACGGTTCAGCAGCAGGTACTCGATAAAGCAGTCAAGATCAATAATTACCTGCAGGAGCATCCCGACCAGATCAATGCGGTCAACATCATCCTGGCGGCAGCACAAGGTCCGAAGGGGGTGATTACTTATGCGCTGAATGAGGTACTGAGCGGCTCCCCACTGGGCGAAAAATTTGTCGAGCTGAACAATCTGGCCGGCCAGAGGCTTGCGGAGGAAATTGAAGGTCGCCCTCTAGACCCAGCGAATCCGGGTGAGCGACAGCTCATCGGCGGCGGCGTCTTGATGGCGGGGTTTGTGCTAGGTATTGTTGGTGAGAAGGCGGCGGGGAGGGTTGTCGGCGCAAAAGGAACCGCAGCAGTATCAAGTGAGGCTGCAAGTGTTAATGCTCAAGCTGCTTTGAGGGCAAAGCTTTCAGGGTTGCAGAAGGCACAACAGACAGCAGCTGTCACGAAGACGCTCCCTGATGGACGAATTCGTTATTACACACAGGAAGTACCTGCTCGAACTGAAGGCACTACTCGTGGCGCATCGTTTGCCACAGAGTACAGTCCTGCGACTGGCTCCACCAGGCAATGGATGGAAAGCTATGATCATTCAGGAAATGTCATTCGGGTTCACCCTAAGAGTATTAATGGGCAGCCAGTTAGCGCGCAGCACTATCCCCCTACAGGTGCAGAGTTGGAGAGCTGGAAATAATGTATTCACAAGCTGATCTGGCTATGGATCTAGAAAAAACAATGGTTAGAGGTTTCGATGTCGCTAGGGTTGCTAAAGTGGCGTTCGAAATTTATCAAGACCATGGTCTAGAAATTACAGCATCTATGGATCGTGCACTGCTCACACTGATGGCAATGGAGGAGGGCGAGGAGTTTGAGTTAACTGAGTCTGAATTTTTGGCTCTGGTCTCAGAGATTAAAGCTATGTAGATAGTGTAAAGGGACGGGCTCTGCATCAAATGTCGTTCTTTTCGAGAGGCAGCGTGCAGGTTATGCAGCCCAAGAAATAAGAAATGCACAACCTGTCGGAAGTGCGCTTAAATATGACCCGCTTCATCGTGCTCCCAGCTATGTGATTGATCAGATTCCAGAGAAAGGGAGGCTCTTCGCTATTCTCATGGATATAAAGTGAGCCAGAAGGAAGTTTCTTTTGACAGTGCATGCGGAGTTGGTCGCTGCTGGCCAGACATTGTGGCGAGAGCGCCCGATGGAAGTATTCGTATTATTGAGGTCAAGACTGGTAGTACTGATCTTAGTATTCGCCAGTCTGAAATTTTTCCGCAGATTCGTGATGGTAGCTCCATTCCGCGAGGGAAAGTGGCGAGAGATTTTGGTCTAATTCCAGGCAAGCCACTCAGAGAGCAAGGTTATCCCAATGGAATTCCGGTTGAGACAATGAACTTCCCAGGGGCTAAGAAGTGAAAGAAAAGGAAATATTGCCAACCCTAGAAGAGCTTGGCTGGAGATGCAGAAAAGATGAGGTTGGAGACTATTTTTGCCTCATGGACCTTGGCAAGGTGCAGGTTCAGATTATTCCGGCTATAGGGAAGCGTTCTGACCATTTCAGGGTTTCATTAATGCCGTCCCTTTCTACGAAGACTTTTACAGAGACTGTTGAATTTATATTGGGTGAGGCTGGAGGTTTCGATCCAATAATTGTGAGCAATGACGTGCCGGAGAAAATAGTCGATTTCTCATTGGATGATGTAACTAGACTTTCTCAAGCGGCTATATCTTGGGCTTCTGCTCAAGATATAGAAAAAGGCTTGGCAGCTTATAGAGCTTTGCCAACAAACTCGAAGGGGGCTATGCCGTTGCGGCATTTGGCTGCTTTGGCGATGGCTGGAGACGTAGGCCGCCTTGCAAGCTATCAACGCAGCTTCGAACAGGGTGACAGATTAGGGTTTGTTCCGTATATCACTTTGGAAATGATAGATCGCGCGCTTTTGATAGCACGAGATGTACAGTGATGCTATCACCCAACACCAGCCTCGCGCCGGGGAAATAGGGGACAGGGGAAATAGGGGACAGAGAACGATTTTTTGACGATTGCAAAATCGTGATCTGTCCCCTATTCCTGCTTCCCCTATTCCTGCTGTCGGCGGCAAGGACCTCATTTCCGTTTACGCCAGCGTCGACATGGGCCGAGGCAAGCTGGAGCGCGACGGCCAGAAGCAGCAGCAAGCCTACCTCTTTGCCGGGGACCAACTGCGCTTCAACAGCGGCAATGACACCACCATCGCCGTCGCAACCTTGCGCGGTACGATGTTATTGGCCGTGTTGGCGGTAATCTCACCGTTGCCTCTCTGCCGGATACGGGCGAGGTCAGCGGTAAGCAGTTGGACGTCAGTGCCACGGTGAGTGTTGGCTTGGCGGGCGGGAGTCTCAGTGGTTCGGTTGGCACCGGCAAGGCCACCGGCAAGACCGACTGGGTCGAGCAGCAGACCAGCATTACCGCCAAGGACAAGCTGGACATCCGCACCGAAAATCACACTCAGCTCGATGGGGCACTCATCGCCTCCGACAGCGGCAACCTCAAACTCGACACCAACACCCTCGGTTTCCGCGACATCGAAGGCGTCGACAAGGAGCACAACTACTACATCAACGTTGGTGGCAGTTGGGGCTGGAGCGGCGGCGACAGCAAAGCCGCCACGGCCAACACCATCACCACTGACGGCAGTATGGAAGGTCGGGGCGAACGCGGTGGCACTGCCTGGAGCGTCAGCGGGTACAACTACGAAAAGGACCGCGAGCAAATCGTCCGCGCGACCGTGGGTGCAGGTGACATTGTCGTTCGCAACGATGCGCAAACAGGGCAGGACTCCAGCGCTGGGCTGAACCGCGACATCAACAAGGCCTATGAGGTCACCAAGGATCACGAAGAACAGACCGATCTTTATATCAGCAAGTCTTCGCTGGAGGGTGTTGCGCATCCGACGGAGACCGCAGAGCGGTGGGGGAACGAGCTCCAGTACTACGACCAGGCAGCGATCGCCAACTTTGACCAGGCGGGCGCGTTGATCAGTGGGACTCTCAATCAACTCGACACACTGTTGCACCCAGGACTGCCTGCCTCCGCCGTCAAGGCGGGAGGCGAAGAAATCGTCGGACAAGCGCTGGATGCATTGATCGCAGCGGGCTACAGCCGGCAGGAGGCCCGCGACATACTTTCCAATCCGCAAGTCCGCAATGGTGTGCTGGCTGAGCTGAAGAAAATCAATGACCTCAAGCCTGCGGACTTGGAGCAAGCGCAGAACGGTTTGATCGCTGCTGGGATCGATCTTGCAGGCGCGATAGAGCTTGCGCCGACTGATGTGAATGCCGAGGGACCAACGGTTCAGCAGCAGGTACTCGATAAAGCAGTCAAGATCAATAATTACCTGCAGGAGCATCCCGACCAGATCAATGCGGTCAACATCATCCTGGCGGCAGCACAAGGTCCGAAGGGGGTGATTACTTATGCGCTGAATGAGGTACTGAGCGGCTCCCCACTGGGCGAAAAATTTGTCGAGCTGAACAATCTGGCCGGCCAGAGGCTTGCGGAGGAAATTGAAGGTCGCCCTCTAGACCCAGCGAATCCGGGTGAGCGACAGCTCATCGGCGGCGGCGTCTTGATGGCGGGGTTTTTGCTAGGTATTGTTGGTGATAAGGCGGCGGGACGGGTTGTCGGTGTAAAAGGTAATAACTCCCTACTTCTACCAGGTAATCAGACTGTTGCTCAGTTCGAGAAAGGTTTGTCCTATCTACCACCGGGAGAAAGGGTTGCTCAAATTAAGAGTGTTGCATCAGTTATTACAGCAGCTAATGGCATGGTAAAAGATAATAAGTTGTCTAAATTAAATGGTCGTGATGTTTATAAAGGGAAGGATGGCAATTTATACGCATTAGATACGCAGCATGGGCGCTTTGAAGTGGTGAGCTCAAAGAGCGGCAAGCATTTGGGAGAGGTTGATTTTGGTTTAAGTCAAACTAAGCTGCCTGATAGGTCAGGTGGTCATGATTTAAGGGTGAGGTAAAATGGGAGAATATTTTAAGTTGATTGCGGTTGAGGGGGATTTTGTTTTGCGCGGAAGTATATTGAGGGTTCCTGGGAAGTGGCCTTATGAAAAGTGTGTTGATTTTATGATTTTTGAAACGCAGGATGAAGATAGGCCATATGGGTTGATGATAAGTTCAGGATATAAAGCTGGGCTGATATTGATTCGTCTTCCCAAAGAAGGCTGTTTGGATGGTGGTGGAGTAAGTAAGGCTTGGTTGATTTCTAATTGGGATAAGTGGGTTTATCCGGATTGCGATGTTGCAGATGTTTATCTGATTGATGGGTATAAGCCTGATTCAATTGTTTGAAACTTATTAATTGGAGTAAAAGACGCAGTAGCGGCCCTAGAAGAAGCGACTGTTCTTTTGGTCGGTAGAGAAAGTATTGGTCCCGCGAGCCAATACAATTGGATGTTCAGGGGTGGAAATAGGGGACAGACCACGATTTTTTGACGATTGCGAAATCGTGGTCTGTCCCCTATTCCTACAAATTCGGCACTTTTAGTACGCTGGCCATAAAAAAATGCCCCCATACCTTTCAATACGGGGGCATTCCTTGAGTACATCGCAGATTGAGGTCTATCCAATCTGACAAGGCAGGGCCCTTGTATGGCCCATCAGCTTCAGTTGCCTTTCACAGCCTTGCCATCAACTGTACCGTCCTGAAGCATGATGTTGTACTCCTTGCCGTCAGTCTCGACCTGTTGCAGGCGGACCAGCAGGTAGTCCCAGTCCTTGGCGAACCAAAGCACGGTGATGCGCTTGCTTTGCGTCGGGTCACGCACGCGCTCGACCTTGATCGCATCGACCTTGCCGGCCTTGGTCTCGACGGTTTCCGTGCCCAGTACGCGGAAGTCGTAGGTGTCGACTTCGTCACCGTCGACCACCTGGTAGCTGATGCTCTTCTTGCCCAGGGCAACGTCATGTTGCAGGGCCAGCTGGTAAGTCGATTTGTCGAGGATGCCACGGTTGAGCGGCAGATTGACGGCATCGCCGCGGTCGGTGCCGGTGACCTTTTTCGATGACCAGTCGAAATCCAGGTCGACTTTCTTGGCCTTGCCCAGGCCGCCACGTTCGAAGTGGTAGGACTGTGGCATCAGTACATCTTTGTCGACGCGCAGGGTGCTGACTTCGGTCAGGCTGGCAATCATCATCGAGGCCTTGAAGCTCAAGGTCCAGACGCCGCTGCCGGTTTCTTTCAGGCTGCGTTCGGCGGTGCCGCTCATGGGCAGCTGCTTCCAGTCGGCGGTGTAGCTGGCGGAGAAGGGCTTCAGGTCCGCCGCGTGTACGGGCAGTGCGAGCAGAGCGACAGCGAAAAGCAGGGCGCGACGCATAAAATCTCCTAGGGTCGAATCAAGTGGCCGCTGGCCGCCAGGGGCTGGCCATCCAATAGTGCACCTTGATCGCCGAGGCTCAAACGGCCTTCGGCGAACCAGCGTACGGCCAGCGGGTAAATCTGATGTTCCTGGGTATGAACCCGCTGTGCCAGGGTCTCTGGTGTGTCGTCCAACTCTACCGGTATTACAGCTTGTACGACCAGCGGTCCGCCATCGAGTTCCTCGGTGACGAAGTGCACGCTGCAGCCATGCTCGTGGTCGCCGGCTTCCAGCGCCCGTTGATGGGTGTGCAGGCCTTTGTATTTGGGCAGCAGGGAAGGGTGGATGTTCAGCAGGCGGCCCTGATAATGACGGACGAAGTCGGCGCTTAGAATGCGCATGAACCCGGCCAGCACGACAAGCTTTGGATTGAAGCCGTCGATCAGTTCCATCAGGGCGGCGTCGAAGGCCTCGCGACCCTCGAACCCCTTGTGATCGAGCACCCGGGCCTCGATGCCCGCATCGCGGGCACGTTGCAGGCCGTAGGCGTCAGCGCGGTTGGAGATCACCGCGCCGATGCGGGCCGGGCTGTCCCCGGCCTGGAGGTTGTCGATCAGCGCCTGCAGGTTGCTGCCGGTGCCCGACAGCAGCACCACTACATCACAGGTTGCGGGCATCGTTGTGGGCATCAGTGCGCCTTGAGGTTTTTCAGCTCGACCTGGGCTGCGCCTTCGGCGGCGACGCCGATCTGGCCGATGACCCATGGTTGCTCACCGGCTTCGCGCAATACGTTCAGGGCCGTGTCGACCTGGTCCTGGGCCACGCAGATGACCATGCCGACGCCGCAGTTCAGCACGCGGTGCATCTCGGTTTCATCGACATTGCCTTTCTCTTGCAGCCAGTCGAAGACTGCCGGACGTTGCCAGCTGGCCACGTCGACCACGGCCTGGGCGCCTTTTGGCAGTACCCGCGGGATGTTGTCGAGCAGGCCGCCACCGGTGATGTGGGCCATGGCCTTGACCGCGCCGGTATCCTTGATCAGCTTGAGCAGCGGCTTGACGTAGATGCGGGTCGGGGCCATCAGCAGGTCGGTCAGCGGCTTGCCGTCGAGCTGGATGTTCTCGATGTCGGCACCGGAGACTTCGATGATCTTGCGGATCAGCGAGTAACCGTTGGAGTGCGGGCCGGACGATGGCAGGGCGATCAGTGCGTCACCGGTCGCGACTTTGGAGCCGTCGATGATCTCGGCCTTTTCCACCACGCCGACGCAGAAGCCGGCCAGGTCGTAGTCTTCGCCTTCGTACATGCCGGGCATTTCAGCGGTTTCACCGCCCACCAGCGAGCAGCCGGACAGTTCGCAACCGGCGCCGATGCCGGTAACGACCTGGGCCGCGGTGTCGACGTTGAGCTTGCCGGTGGCGTAGTAGTCGAGGAAGAACAGCGGCTCGGCGCCGCATACCACCAGGTCGTTGACGCACATGGCGACCAGATCGATGCCGATGCTGTCGTGCTTGTTCAGGTTCAGCGCCAGGCGCAGCTTGGTGCCGACGCCGTCGGTACCGGAGACCAGAACCGGCTGTTTGTAGCCGGCCGGGATTTCACAGAGGGCGCCAAAACCGCCCAGGCCGCCCATGACTTCCGGGCGCGCAGTACGCTTGGCGACGCTCTTGATGCGTTCGACCAATGCTTCACCGGCGTCGATGTCTACACCGGCGTCCTTGTAGCTCAGGGAGGGTTGCTTGCTCATGATCCAGGCCTTTAGGGGGGATTCGTGGAATCGACCGTGACCTGTCAGGGATTGCGGAACAGCCTTCTGTTCCCGCTGCCTGACCGTCTCCGGTCTGCGAAGGCGCGCGATTTTATCAGGGTTACCCGGTAGCGGCCATCCTCAGGCCGACGGGCAGGCCCGATATGGCAGAAAAATATTTGCTTGAACTCTCCGACTGGTTGGCGCGCCGGGGGCTGTATAAGGTATAGCAGTGACTTCGTGACAAAATCTTGCGCTGGCGGCTTGAATGTTTTGCTCGAAAGTGTGGTCACAATGGCTGTTCAATCGTTTGCACGCGGCTTGCCAGGCTCGCGTCTCTGCCCGTCGGGAACCCTTCATGCGTCTGTGTAAATACTTGTTGGTCAGCTGCTTATTCCTGCTCAGCCTGTCCGGGCATGCCGAAACCGTCAGCAACCTGTACCAGGTGCGCGAACCGGTCGATGGCCAATCCGCCGAGGAGAAGGCCCAGGCCACCCAACGGGCACTGGAGACGCTGGTGCTGCGCCTGACCGGCGACCCCAAGGCATTCCAGAGCGAAGGCCTCGCCGAATTGCGCAAGGACCCGCAGCAAATCATCAGCCAGTTCGGCTACGAAGCCGGCCCACCCGAGTCGCTGCTGGTGGATTTCGACCCGGTGACCACCGACCGGGCCTTGCGCAAGGCCGGCCTGGCAAAATGGGGCAACAACCGTCCGGCCATTCTCGGTTGGTGGCTCAATGACAGCTCCGAAGGCTCCAGCCTGGTCGGCGACGGCCAGGGCAGCGCCCAGCCGCTGCGCCGTGCTGCCCAGCATCGCGGGCTGCCACTGCGCTTGCCACTGGCGGACCTTGACGAACAGGTCGTTGCCACCGCCCAGAACCTTGAGGGTACTGACCCTGCGCCCCTGCGCGCGGCTTCCGCACGGTATGACGCCGATGCCTTGTTGGCGGTGCACGCCACCGAGGCCAACGGTCAATGGCAGGCCACCTGGCGCCTGTGGCTGGGCGATCAGCGTGAGCAGGGCACTGTCCAGGGCGCCGACCCGGCAGCATTGGCCGATGCGGTGATGCTGGCCATTCATGGCCGCCTTGCGCCGCGCTTCGTCGCCAAGCCCGGGGCCAGCAGCGTCATGCTGCTGCAAGTTCAGGGCATGAACCTTGAGCGTTATGCCGAACTGAGCCGGATACTCGAACCTTACGGCTCGCGCCTGAAGAGCGTCGAGGGGGACAAACTCACCTACCAGGTGACCGGCAGCGCCGATCAGCTGCGGGCTCAGCTGGGCCTGGCCAAATTGCAGGAGCTTCCCGCCGAGGCACCGACCGCACCGGTTGCGACCGTCCCTGCCGCAACCCCGGGCGCGCCACCCGTGGCTGCGCCACAACCTTTCACGGGCCTGCGCTTTCGTTGGTAAGTGCACCCTGGTTTGACTTTGGGTCTGGAGCCTTTGATGACTGATACGCGTCGCTGGGTGTGGTTGGCTGTGGTGTTGGTGTTCGCAGCCTTTGTATATTGGCTGCACCCGATCCTTTCGCCCTTTCTGGTCGGTATTCTTTTGGCCTATCTGGCCGACCCGCTGGTCGATCGACTGGAGCGGCGAGGGCTGTCGCGCACCTGGGGCGTGATCGTGGTGTTCGCGCTGTTCAGCCTGATCCTGGCGCTCTTGCTGCTGGTGCTGATACCCATGCTCGCCAGGCAGTTGGTGCGCCTGTACGAGCTGGCGCCGCAAATGCTCGACTGGTTGCAGCACACGGCGTTGCCTTGGGTGCAGGTCCGGTTGGGGCTGGTCGATGGCTTCTGGAAGTTTGACAAGATCAAGGCGGCGATATCCGAGCACATGGGGCAGACCACCGACATCGTCGGCGTCGTGCTGACCCAGGCCACGGCCTCGGGCCTTGCCTTGCTCGGCTGGCTGGCGAACCTGGTGTTGATTCCGGTGGTGAGCTTCTATTTGTTGCGTGACTGGGACCTGATGATGGCCAAGCTTCGCCGCCTGTTGCCGCGCCAGCGCGAAGCGCAGGTGGTGACGCTTGCCGGCGAGTGCCATGAAGTGCTCGGTGCCTTCGTGCGTGGGCAGTTGATGGTAATGGTGGCGCTCGGCGTGATCTACGCTGGCGGGCTCATGCTGGTGGGCCTGGAGCTGGGGCTGTTGATCGGCATGCTCGCCGGCCTTGCCGCCATCGTGCCTTATATGGGGTTTGTAATCGGCATCGGCGCGGCGACGATTGCCGGGCTGTTCCAGTTTGGCGGTGATCTGTACCCCTTGCTCGGTATCGTTGCGGTGTTCATGGTCGGCCAGATGCTCGAGGGCATGGTGCTGACGCCGCTGTTGGTGGGTGATCGTATCGGCCTGCATCCGGTGGCGGTGATTTTTGCCATCCTGGCTGGCGGTGAATTGTTCGGTTTTACCGGCGTGTTGCTGGCCTTGCCGGTGGCAGCGGTGATCATGGTGCTGCTGCGACACATCAATGATCTCTATAAAGAGTCGGATATGTACGGCGGTGAGATTGATCCGGATTTGTAGCCGCACGCCGGGGGTTGCGGCCCCTGGCGTGGCAAGAATGATGTCAAATAGCCCTCAAATAATTGTGCAGTGACCGCAAACCTTTGATTTTGCTTGTGGTCTGTTGCATTGTGCACCCGGCTTCACGGGTATAAACTTTGCTAACTTTACACAGAGGCCCCTTACGGTTCGCTTGAACTGTTCAGCCAGCATGAAACCGATTCAGCTGCCCCTAGGTGTGCGTCTGCGTGATGACGCAACCTTCGTCAATTACTATCCAGGCGCCAATGCCGCAGCCCTAGGCTACGTCGAGCGACTTTGCGAAGCCGACGCCGGGTGGACTGAAAGCCTGATTTATTTGTGGGGCAAGCAGGGCGTGGGGCGCACTCACCTGTTGCAGGCAGCTTGCCTGCGGTTCGAGCAAATGGGCGAACCGGCGGTTTACCTACCCTTGGCGCAACTGATCGATCGCGGCATCGAGCTGCTCGACAACCTGGAGCAGTACGAGCTGGTCTGCCTGGACGACCTGCAATCGGTCGCCGGCAAGCCGGACTGGGAAGAAGCCCTGTTTCACCTGTTCAACCGCTTGCGCGACAGCGGCAGGCGCTTGCTGATCGCCGCTTCCAGCTCACCGCGTGAGTTGCCGATCAAGCTGCCCGACCTCAAGTCGCGGCTGACGATGGCCTTGATTTTCCAGATGCGTGCCTTGTCCGATGAAGACAAGCTGCGCGCCCTGCAGCTGCGTGCCTCGCGCCGCGGCCTGCACCTGACCGATGAAGTCGGGCATTTCATCCTCACCCGCGGCACCCGCAGCATGAGCGCCTTGTTCGACTTGCTCGAGCGCCTCGATCAGGCGTCGCTTCAGGCCCAGCGCAAGCTGACCATCCCCTTTCTCAAAGAAACCCTGGGTTGGTAGATCAACAGCTGATTGCCCAGGCCGCCGCCGTGCTGCGCCGGGCCCAGCGCATCCTGATCATTACCGGTGCGGGGCTTTCCGCCGATTCCGGGCTGCCGACCTATCGGGGCCTGGGTGGGCTGTATAACGGCGTAACGGCTGAAGGCATCCCGATCGAGCAGGCCTTGTCCGGCCCCATGCTGCAGCGTAATCCGGCCTTGTGCTGGAAATACCTGGCCCAATTGGGCACCGCTTGCCTGGGTGCGCGCCCGAACGCGGCGCATGAGGCCATCGCCCGCTTGCAGCAGGCCAAGCCCGATTGTTGGGTGTTGACGCAGAATATCGACGGCTACCACCGTGCAGCCGGTAGCCCGGTGCAGCGCCTGATTGAAATTCACGGGCAGCTGTCCCCGCTTTATTGTCAGTCCTGTGGTGCGGTCAGCGATGCCTTGCAAGAGCATCTGCAGCAACCCTTGCCGCCGCTTTGCCGGGTCTGTTCGGGCATTTTGCGCCCGCCGGTGGTCCTGTTCGAGGAGCTGCTGCCCGAGCCTGCGCTGGAAACCCTGTATAAGCAGATGGCCTTGGGTTTCGATGCCGTGCTGGTGATTGGCACCACCGCCAGCTTCCCTTATATTCACGAACCGGTGTTGCGCACGCGGGCCAGCGGTGGCTTCACGATCGAGATAAATCCGGTGCCGACCGAACTGAGTGGTGACATGGACATTTATCTGAGGGGGAGGGCCTTAGAGGTTATGGGGAAACTCACAAGTCACATTTTTTTCGATTGAATTTGCAAATGAGAATGAGAGAAGGCATAGTCGCGCCTTCTTATGGATTTTGACACGGTCGTGCCCATGCTAAAGCGCTTCGCACCCCTCGTGCCCCTCGCACTCGTTACCCTGCTTTTTGGCTGCGCGGCTCATACGCCGGTTTCGCAACAGCAGGTCAGCAACCCGGTTACCGCCAATGCTTCGGCTCAGCCTTCCCTGATTCTCCAGGAAGAGCTCATGAGCGAAAAAGAGCTGACCGAATTCTCCAGCAGCAAGCCTTACCAACTGCCCGCCCTGGCTGACAGCATCCTCGAGCGTGGCATGTCCCTGATCGGTACCCGCTACCGTTTCGGCGGCACCTCGGAGACGTCCGGCTTCGATTGCAGCGGCTTCATCGGTTACCTGTTCCGCGAAGAGGCTGGCCTGAAACTGCCGCGCTCCACGCGTGAAATGATCAACGTGAACGCTCCGCTGGTCGCTCGCGACAACCTCAAGCCCGGTGACCTGCTGTTCTTCAGCACCAACGGTCGTGGTCGTGTCAGCCATGCCGGCATCTACCTGGGCGATGATCAGTTCATTCACTCCAGCAGCCGCCGCAGCGGTGGCGTGCGCATCGACAGCCTTGGCGACCGCTACTGGAGCAAGACCTTTATCGAAGCCAAGCGTGCGCTGGCCATGGCCCCGAGCACGGTTATCTCGCGCAATTAAGCTCAGCAGTTTCGCAGCAAAAACGGCGACGTAGCTCAAAAAAGCACGTCGCCGTGTGCGTTTTTGGCAATAGCAACTAGTATTAACGGGTTATAACCTCCTGGCACATGGCCAGGCTCTCGGCGGAGTAAGCCGGATCAGATCAGGATTGTTCTGTTTATGTCGATGGCTGCGCGCTTTGCCCTTGTTCTTTTCGCAGCACTGCTCGGTGCCTGTAGCAGTCATGCCCCGTCGCCTCGGGTCACCGAGCCGGCCGTCATGGCCCCTCAACAATATTTCTCGCCGGTTGCCGAAGATGTGCTGTTTCGTGCACTGGGCCTGGTCGGCACGCCCTATCGCTGGGGCGGTAATACACCGGACTCGGGCTTCGACTGCAGTGGGCTGATCGGTTACGTCTACCGTGATGCTGCCGGTATTTCCCTGCCGCGCTCTACCCGTGAAATGATCGGCCTGCGCGCTCCCGAAGTCGGGCGCGATGCGCTGCAATCCGGCGACCTGGTGTTTTTTGCCACCAACGGCGGGTCGCAGGTCAGCCATGCCGGTATCTACGTCGGCGAAGGGCGCTTTGTCCACGCGCCGGCCACTGGTGGTACGGTACGCCTGGATTACCTGTCCAATGCCTACTGGCAGAAGACCTACCTCAACGCCAAGCGCGTCCTGCAGCCGACCAGCCTGGCGCGTAACCCCTGACAAAGGGAGGCCGGCATGACCGCCCAAACGCTCTACCTGGACGACGCGCTGTACCACTACCTGCAGGACGTCTCGCTGCGCGAAACACCGCTGCTGCAACAATTGCGAGCCGAAACCCAGGCGATGCCCATGGCGCGTTGGCAGGTTGCGCCCGAACAGGGTCAGTTCCTGGCCTTGCTGGTGCGCTTGATCGGGGCGCAGCGGCTGCTTGAAGTCGGCACGTTCACCGGTTATAGCGCCCTGTGCATGGCTCAGGCGATGCCGGCGCAGGGGCGATTGATCTGCTGTGATCTTCCGGGAGACTACAACCAGACGGCCCTGCGTTATTGGCAGCAGGCGGGGGTGGCCGACAAGATCGATCTGCGCCTGGCGCCGGCATTGGACACCCTCGCACAACTGGAGGGGCAAGGTCAGGGCGGCAGTTTCGACCTGATCTTCATCGACGCCGACAAGGCCAACTACCCGGTTTATCTGGAATACGCCTTGCGTCTGCTGCGGGTTGGCGGCCTGGCCATTTTCGATAACACATTATGGAGCGGTCGGGTGCTGCAGAGCGAACCCGACAGCGCCGATACCCGGGCCATCCAGGCGCTCAATCGCGCCTTGAAGGATGACTCGCGCGTCGATCTTTCGCTCTTGCCACTGGGCGATGGCCTGACCCTGTGCCGTAAACGCTGAGCGTCACCGGGCAGCCGTTACCCGCCAGATTTTGTTGCCCACGTCATCGGCCACCAATAATTGACGCTCCATCCCCAACCCTCTAACCTTCGCGACTTGTTCCAGGTGCTCTGCAATCGTTTCGGTTGCCGGAGTGAAACAGGGAAGCCGGTGGGCGTGCATGGCGCGCGATTCCGGCGCTGCCCCCGCAACGGTAAATGAGTCAAGGTCGCGCAGTGGCCACTGGATGCGGTTCGGGTCCGGGAAGGCGTGTGACCTGGGTGTGCGCACCCCACTCATGAGCCCGGAGACCGGCCTGAAACATCCCACGGCATCACGCAGCCTGACGCGCGCCGGGCCCGATCCGGGCACGGCCGCCGCACGCTGCGTCTGCTTTGATCCATCCATCTGTCGCGCGGGTGAGAGCGGCATTGACGATTTCCTGCCACCAGGCCAGGGCTGGCGCCCCGTCTGTCGTGGTGCTTCGTCGATGCCGGCCATCTGCGCGTTAGCGGAGAGCTGCGATGACTGAAACCACCGAACGTGATGAGCGCCATGTGGCGCGCATGCTGCGCAAAAAGGCCGTGATCGACGAGCGCATTGCCAATGCGCCGAACGAGTGTGGGTTGTTGCTGGTATTGACCGGCAACGGCAAAGGCAAGAGCAGCTCCGCTTTCGGCATGCTCGCCCGGGCCATGGGCCACGGCATGCAATGTGGTGTCGTGCAATTCATCAAGGGCCGCACCAGCACCGGTGAAGAGCTGTTCTTCCGGCGCTTTCCAGAGCAGGTTCGCTTCCATGTCATGGGCGAGGGTTTCACCTGGGAAACCCAGGATCGCCAGCGCGATATCGCCGCGGCCGAAGCAGCCTGGGCGGTGGCCCGCCAGTTGCTGAGCGATCCGTCGATCAGTCTGGTGGTGCTCGACGAGCTGAACATCGCCCTCAAGCACGGCTACCTCGACCTCGATCAGGTGCTCGGCGACCTGCAGGCACGCCCACCCATGCAGCATGTGGTAGTGACCGGCCGCGCCGCCAAGCCCGAAATGATCGAACTGGCCGATACCGTCACGGAAATGGGCATGCTCAAGCACGCGTTCCAGGCCGGCATTCGTGCCCAGAAAGGCATCGAACTATGAGTGATGCGCGTCATTGCCCGGCGGTGTTGATCGCCGCGCCGGCTTCCGGCCAGGGCAAGACCACCGTGACCGCCGCACTGGCCCGCTTGCACCGTAACCAGGGGCGCAAGGTGCGGGTGTTCAAGTGCGGCCCGGACTTCCTCGACCCGATGATCCTCGAGCGCGCCAGTGGTGCGCCGGTGTATCAGCTGGACCTGTGGATGGTCGGTGCCGACGAGAGTCGGCGTCTGCTCTGGGAGGCTGCTGCCGAAGCTGACCTGATTTTGATCGAAGGGGTCATGGGCCTGTTCGATGGCACGCCTTCGAGCGCCGACCTGGCGCGCCACTTCGGTGTGCCGGTGCTGGCCGTCATCGACGGTACGGCCATGGCCCAGACCTTCGGTGCGTTGGCGTTGGGCCTTGCGCGCTATCAGCCGGACCTGCCGTTTGCCGGGGTGCTGGCCAATCGGGTCGGTACCGTGCGACATGCCCAACTGCTCGAAGGCAGCCTGACCGAAGGCTTGCGCTGGTATGGCGGCTTGTCTCGGGAAACCGGTATCGAACTGCCGAGCCGGCACTTGGGCCTGGTCCAGGCCAGCGAACTCAATGACCTGGATGTGCGCCTCGATGCGGCCGCCGCCGCGTTGGCCGAAAGCTGCGAGTCGGCCCTGCCGCCACCGGTGGAATTCGCGGCACCTGTGCCGGTCGCCGTCGAGCCATTGTTGGCCGGCGTGCGCATCGCCGTGGCGCGGGACGAGGCGTTTGCCTTTACCTATGGCGCAAGCCTGGACCTGCTGCGAGCGATGGGCGCGCAACTGACGTTTTTCTCGCCGGTTCACGATCGGGCATTGCCGTGCGCCGATAGCCTGTACCTGCCTGGCGGCTACCCGGAGCTGCATCACCTGGCCCTGGCGGACAATGCCAGCATGCTCGCCGATATACGTGCCCACCATGAAGCGGGCAAGCCGCTGCTGGCGGAGTGCGGTGGCATGCTCTACCTGCTCGATGCCCTGACCGATGTCCAGGGCCAGCGCGCTGAGCTGGCCGGCCTGCTCAAGGGCGAGGCGGTGATGCAGAAGCGTCTGGCAGCCCTGGCCCTGCAGGCGGTCGAACTGCCGGAAGGGAGCTTGCGCGGGCATACCTATCATCACTCCCTGACCAGTACCGAACTTGCGCCGATCGCCAGGGGCCAGAGCCCCAACGGCGGGCGTGGCGCCGAGGCGGTCTATCGGTGCGGGCGCTTGACCGCGTCCTATGTGCATTTCTACTTTCCCTCCAACCCCCAGGCGGTGGCGGCGCTGTTCAAGCCATGAGCGAGCACGCATTCAGCGAGGATGAACGGGCGGCGGTCTACCGGGCGATCGCCGAGCGGCGCGATATGCGTCATTTCGTCGGTGGCAGCGTTGCGCCGGCGCTGTTGGCGAAGTTGCTGGCCGCGGCCCATCAGGCGCCAAGCGTCGGCCTGATGCAGCCATGGCGGTTTATCCGCATCAGCGACCGGGCATTGCGCCAACGCATCCAGGCACTGGTCGAAGAGGAGCGGGTGCGTACGGCCGACGCCCTCGGCGAGCGTTCCGACGAATTCATGAAACTCAAGGTCGAAGGCATCAACGACTGTGCCGAGGTCCTGGTTGCCGCGCTTGCCGATGACCGCGAGCGGCATATCTTCGGCCGCCGGACCTTGCCGGAAATGGACATGGCGTCCTTGTCCTGCGCTATCCAGAACCTTTGGTTGGCGGCCCGCGCCGAAGGCCTGGGCATGGGCTGGGTGTCACTGTTCGAGCCGCAGGCCCTGAGCCAATTGCTCGGCCTGCCGGCAGGCGCCAAGCCGCTGGCAATCCTTTGCCTGGGGCCGGTCGAGGCGTTCTATCCGGCGCCCATGCTGGCCCTGGAAGGCTGGGCCGAGCCCAAGCCGTTATCCGACATGCTGTATGAAAACCATTGGGGAGTGAATCGATGAGCGTGGCGTTGCTGAGTGTCGCCGGGGTGGCGCTGGATGCGCTTTTGGGTGAGCCCAAGCGCAGGCACCCGCTGGTGGCCTTCGGGCGCCTTGCCGATCGTCTCGAGCAGCGCTTCAATGCCGGTGGCCGCGGTTGGCGCAGCCACGGCGTGACCGCCTGGTTCCTGGCGGTGATCCCGCTGACGCTGCTGGCGACACTGCTGTCATGGCTGCCCTATATCGGCTGGATCGTCGAGATTCTGGCCCTGTATTGTGCCCTTGGCCTGCGCAGCCTGGGCGAACACATCACGCCGGTCGCCGAGGCGCTGCGCCGTGATGATCTGGATGAGGCGCGCGTGCGCGTGGGGTATCTGGTCAGCCGCGAGACGCGCGAGCTCGATTCCACCGCCGTGGCCCGTGCGGCTACCGAGTCGGTGCTGGAAAACGGCAGCGATGCGGTGTTCGCCGCCTTGTTCTGGTTTGCCGTGGCCGGTGCACCCGGTGTCGTGCTCTACCGCCTGAGCAACACACTCGATGCGATGTGGGGCTATCGTAATGAGAGGTTCGAACGGTTCGGCTGGGCCGCTGCGCGTATCGACGACGTACTCAACTATATTCCTGCCAGGCTGGTTGCCTTGACCTACGCGTTGCTGGGCAAAACCCGGCTGGCACTCAAATGCTGGCGGACCCAGGCGCCGGCCTGGGACAGCCCCAACGCCGGCCCGGTGATGGCGGCAGGTGCCGGTGCGCTGGGCGTGGAACTGGGCGGCGCGGCGGTCTATCACGGCGAACTGCACGAGCGCGCGCAATTGGGCGAAGGCCCGGCGGCCGATGCCGATGCGATCGAACGCGGCTGGCGCCTGGTCCGTCATGGTGTCTGGTTGTGGTTGCTGATTTTGTGCCTGGGGGCTGAGTTTTATGCTTGAACACGGTGGTCGCCTGCAGCGCGCCGCTCAGCTGTACGGTATCGCGCTGGATCAATGGCTGGACCTGTCCAGCGGCATTGCGCCCTGGCCGTGGGATATCCCGCCGATCCCGGTGCGCGCCTGGGCGCGCCTGCCGGAAACCGACGATGGCCTCGAAGTGGCGGCGTGCGTCTACTACGGCGCCAGCCAGGTCCTGCCGGTGCCGGGCTCGCAGGCCGCGATCCAGGCGCTGCCGCGCTTGCGCCGCAGTGGCAAGGTAGGGGTGCTCTCGCCCTGTTATGCCGAGCACGCCGAAGGCTGGCGACGCGGTGGGCATGTCGTGCGTGAGATCAGCGAAGCGGAAGTGGATTTCTTTCTCGACAGCCTCGACGTGCTGGTGGTGGTCAACCCGAACAACCCGACCGGGCGCATGCTGCCGCCTGAGCGGTTGCTCGAGTGGCATGCTCGCCTGGCGCCGCGCGGCGGCTGGCTGGTGGTCGATGAAGCCTTCATGGACAACACGCCGCGGTTGAGCCTGGCGGCCTGTACCGGGCTGATCGGCTTGATTGTACTGCGCTCGTTCGGCAAGTTTTTCGGCCTGGCCGGTGTGCGGCTGGGGTTCGTCCTGGCCGAGCGCAAGCTACTGAACCTGCTGGCCGAACAGATAGGCCCATGGGCCGTCAGCGGGCCGACCCGGGTGTTGGGAAAGGATTGTCTGCTCGACAAGCAAGGGCATCAGCAGCAGATTCTGCGCTGTGCCCAGGCCAGCGAACGCTTGGCGCAACTGCTCGGCCGCTTTGGCCTGAACCCGCAGGGTGGCTGCGACTTGTTCCAGTGGCTGGTGACCGATCGCGCCGAGCAGTTGCACGAATTCATGGCTCGACGCGGGATCTTGCTGCGCCTGTTTGTACAGAGCAGCAGCCTGCGTTTCGGCCTGCCTGCCGAGGAAGCCGATTGGCAGCGCCTCGAACAGGCGCTCGATGATTATCTCAAGGACATTTCATGACCACCCTGATGGTGCAAGGCACCACCTCCGATGCCGGCAAAAGCACGCTGGTGACGGCGTTGTGCCGGTGGCTGACGCGCCAGGGCGTGCGCGTGGTGCCGTTCAAGCCGCAGAACATGGCGCTCAACAGCGCGGTGACGGCCGACGGCGGCGAAATTGGCCGGGCCCAGGCGGTCCAGGCCCAGGCGGCGGGCCTTGAACCGCACACCGACATGAACCCGGTCCTGCTCAAGCCCAATAGCGACACCGGGGCCCAGGTCATCATCCATGGCCGCGCGGTCACCAGCATGAACGCGGTGGCTTATCACGACTACAAGGCCATTGCGATGCAGGCAGTGCTGGCCTCGCACCAGCGCTTGAGCGCCGAGTATCCGGTGGTGATGGTCGAGGGTGCAGGCTCGCCGGCGGAGATCAACCTGCGCGCGGGCGATATCGCCAACATGGGCTTTGCCGAAGCGGTGGATTGCCCGGTGTTGTTGATCGCCGACATCAATCGCGGCGGGGTTTTCGCGCATCTGGTCGGCACCCTGGAGTTGCTCTCGCCGAGCGAACAGGCGCGGGTCAAAGGCTTTGTCATCAATCGCTTTCGTGGCGATATCGCACTGCTGCAACCGGGCCTGGACTGGCTGGAGGCGCGCACCGGCAAGCCGGTGATCGGCGTGCTGCCCTATGTGCTGGACCTGCACCTGGAGGCCGAGGACGGGATCGACCGGCGCCAGTCGGACAAGGCCGCGCAAGTGCTCAAGGTCATCGTGCCGGTGCTGCCACGGATCAGTAATCACACGGATTTCGACCCGCTGCGCCTGCACCCGCAGGTCGACCTTCAGTTCATCGGCCCGGGCGACAGCATTCCGCCTGCCGACCTGATCATTCTGCCCGGCTCCAAAAGCGTGCGCAGCGACCTGGCCCACCTTCGTAGCCAGGGTTGGGAAAGTACAATTGCTCGTCACCTGCGCTACGGCGGCAAGCTGCTGGGCATCTGCGGTGGGTTGCAGATGCTCGGCCGGCAACTGGATGACCCGCTGGGCCTTGAAGGCGCCGCCGGTTCCAGCCCTGGGCTGGGTCTGCTGGATTTCACCACGACGCTCGAAGCCGAGAAGCAGCTGCGTAATGTGCGTGGCCGGCTGCTGCTTGAGGATACGGCCGTCAGCGGTTATGAAATCCATGCCGGGGTCACCCGGGGCGCCGCCCTGGAGCGGGCCGCGGTGCAGCTGGACGATGGCCGCTGCGACGGCGCCATGAGTGAAGACGGGCAGGTGCTCGGCACTTACCTGCATGGCCTGTTCGAATCGGGCCCCTCGTGCAGCGCATTGTTGCGCTGGGCCGGTTTGCGCGATGTGCAGGAAGTCGACTATCACGCGCTGCGCGAACTGGATATCGAGCGCCTGGCCGATCTGGTCGAGCAGCATCTGGATACCCGGCAGCTGAGCAAGCTGTGCGGGCTGGAACAGGAAACCCACTGACATGCTGCAACTGATCCTCGGTGGCGCTCGCTCCGGCAAGAGCCGCCTGGCCGAGAAACTGGCGATGCAAAGCACGCTGGCCGTGACCTATATCGCTACCAGCGAACCGCTTGATGGTGAGATGAACGAGCGGGTGCAGATGCACCGCCAGCGACGCCCATCCGAATGGGCACTGATCGAAGAGCCGCTGGCACTGGCGCGTGTCTTGCGTGAAAACGCCCGGCCCGAGCGCTGCCTGCTGGTCGATTGCCTGACATTGTGGATGACCAATCTGCTGATGCTCGATAACCCCCAGCGTCTGGCAGACGAACGCCAGGCGCTGCTCGAGTGCCTGCTCGAGTTGCCTGGCGAGATCATTCTGGTCAGCAATGAAACCGGCATGGGCGTGGTGCCGATGGGTGAATTGACCCGGCGCTATGTCGATGAATCCGGCTGGTTGCACCAGGCCATCGCCGAGCGCTGCCAGCGCGTGGTGCTGACGGTGGCAGGCCTGCCCCTTACCTTGAAAGGACCTGCATTATGAGTCACTCCTGGTGGCTGGAGGATTGTCGACCGATTGATCGCGACGCTCACCAACAAGCACTGGCGCGCCAGCAACAGCTGACCAAACCCGCCGGCTCACTGGGCCAGCTCGAAACGGTTGCCGTGCAACTGGCCGGGTTGCAGGGGCGGGTCAAGCCGAACCTGGATCAGGTCTGGATTGCGATCTTTGCCGCAGACCACGGGGTGGTGGCCGAAGGTATTTCTGCGTATCCGCAAGCCGTCACCGGGCAGATGCTGCACAACTTCGTCAACGGCGGCGCGGCAATCAGTGTGCTGGCGCGGCAGTTGAATGCGCAGCTGGAAGTGATCGACCTGGGCACGGCGACCCCGCTCGATGATTTGCCCGGCGTGCGCCATGTGCGCATCGGCGCCGGCACGGCCAACTTTGCCCAGACCCCGGCCATGACCCCGGCCCAGGGGCTGCAGGCATTGCAGGCCGGACGCGAGAGCGCGCTGCGTGCTGTGGCGGCCGGCTCGCAGCTGTTCATCGGCGGTGAAATGGGGATTGGTAACACCACGGCAGCCAGTGCGCTGGCGTGCGCACTGCTGGGCTGCCCGGTGACCGATCTGGTCGGCCCCGGCACCGGCCTCGATGCGGCGGGTGTCAGCCACAAGGCCCAGGTCATTGAGGGGGCATTGCACAAGCATGCGGCCTTGCCGGGCGATCCCTTGTCGCGGTTGTTCTGCTTTGGCGGTTTTGAAATCGCAGCATTGGTCGGTGCTTATCTGGCCTGTGCCCAGGCCGGCGTGGCGGTGCTGGTCGATGGCTTTATCTGCAGCGTGGCGGCACTGGTGGCGGTGCGGTTGAATCCTGAGTGCCGGCAATGGCTACTGTTCGGTCATCGCGGTGCCGAGCCTGGCCATTGGCACATTCTGCAGACGCTGCAAGCCCAACCGCTGCTCGACCTCGGTTTGCGCCTGGGTGAGGGGAGTGGTGCCGCCCTGGCAGTGCCCTTGCTGCGCCTGGCCTGCGACCTGCACGGGCAGATGGCGACGTTTGCCGAGGCGGCCGTCGCCGATCGCGGCCAATGATTCTGCATCTGGACCTGCTGCGCCACGGTGAAACCGAACTCGGCGGTGGCCTGCGTGGCAGCCTCGACGACGCCCTGACCGAGACCGGCTGGGCGCAGATGCGCGCGGCGGTCGAGCAGGGCGGCCCCTGGGACCGCCTGATCAGTTCGCCACTGCAACGCTGCGCCTTGTTCGCCCAGGAGCTGGCCGAGCGCCTGGCGCTGCCCTTGCAGTTGGACAAGGACCTGCAGGAGCTGCATTTTGGTGACTGGGAGGGGCGCAGCGCGGCGGACTTGATGCTCACCGATGAGCGTGGGCTGGGTCTGTTCTGGGCTGACCCTTATGGCTTCACACCGCCGCAAGGCGAACCGGTCGCCGATTTCTCCGCGCGGGTGCTGGCGGCAGTCGAGCGCTTGCAGCGGACGTTTGCCGGTGAGCGCGTCTTGCTGATCAGCCATGGCGGGGTGATGCGCCTGCTGCTGGCCCGGGCGCGTGGGTTGCCGCGCGAACAGTTGCTGCAGGTCGAGGTCGGCTACGGCAGCCTGTTCCACCTCCGCGTAGGTGAGCACTGCACGCTGAGCGAGCGCCTCTGACCATGCTGCCATTCTGGATTGCCTTGCAGTTTCTCAGCAGCCTGCCGGTGCGTCTGCCAGGGATGCCTGAGCCTGGGGAAATGGGCAAATCCTTGTTGTACTACCCGCTGGTGGGATTGTTGTTCGGGCTGCTGCTCTGGGTGCTCGACCAGCTGCTTGGCGGCGCACCGGTGCTGCTGCATGCGGCGTTGCTGCTCAGCGCCTGGGTAATGCTCAGCGGTGGGCTGCACCTGGACGGCCTGGCCGACAGCGCCGATGCCTGGCTTGGCGGCTTCGGTGATCGCCAGCGTACCCTGGAGATCATGAAGGACCCACGCAGCGGGCCGATTGCCGTGGTAACCCTGGTGCTGGTCCTGTTGCTGAAGTTCTGCGCCCTGCTGGCACTGATCGAGGCGCAACAGGGCATTGCCCTGATCCTGGCGCCGGTCATCGGTCGCGCGGCGATGCTCGGGCTGTTCCTGAGTACGCCTTATGTGCGTGCGGGTGGGCTGGGGCAAGCACTCTCGGCGCATCTGCCGCGCAACCCGGCACATGGGGTGTTGTTGGTGGTGGTGCTGGTTTGCGTGGCGCTGGCGGGTTGGCCGGGCGCCTGGGCAGTAGTGACGGCGGGCGTGGTGTTCTTCTGGCTGCGTCATTTGATGTTGCGACGCCTGGGCGGCACCACTGGCGATACGGCCGGCGCCTTGTTGGAATTACTTGAATTGGCCGTGTTGTTGAGCTGGGCGCTGATCTAATGGAGCCTGCAGAATACGGAAAAAATCATTCGCTAAGGTTTTCCGAACTTGCAGATAGTGTGAGCTGGTTGATCAGGCCTGCACCTGCTCGGGGGCGCTGGAAAAAACGAAAAACCTATTTTTTCAGGCTTCTGCGTCTTTCAAGGGTTCGCGGTATCCGTGATGCACTGTTTTAGTCGATCCGAATCCGTACCGCTGCCTTCGCTGTGATCAATGTCGCCATTGGCGTCGAGGTAGATGTGCGTGTTGGGCCACTTCGGGGTTATGTTGACGCAGTGTCGGAGTCCGTTATCGTTCCACCAGTAAATTTCCATAAAAAACTTATCATCAGGAAATAAGAAGCCGTTATCGTGTGTGCCGCCCCCGGGTTGCATCCGCCCTTTGTATATCCGGTGTTGCACGTTCCAGATGTACCGCAGTTCAAGCACACCTTCCTTGGAGTAATGGACGGTTGCAGTTGGTAGTACAATAATATTCCAGAGGGCAATCAGCAGCAGCGGCAACAATGGCAACAACGGCAACAACAGAATCCATAGCCACTTCAAGTGTCGTGATCGTGACTTACTTGCAGACGTGGACACGGACGCCATCCCCCCAGTTTTCTGGAGCAACTGCCAGCACTTCGTCCATGATCATCTTCGCTGTTATCCCGCCGTTTGGGTGCTGCTTGTAGAGTTTAACGCCGATGCTGATCGACACTCTATCAGCGACATCATCCCATGATCGCAGCTCCGTCCATGGGCTGGCCGTAGGGCGAGGGCCGGGGCGCTCTCTCTTCTCTTCGGGCTTTTTCAGTAATTCTTCGAGCTTCCGCACGGTGTCCGAGGCAATTTGTTCAGCCCCAGCGCCATCCAGTAGCATGCTTTCTGAGAGCCCACCTGCAATGCCAACATATCCATAGTGGATGTTCGACCAGATGTCGTAAAAGTACACGTACTTACCTTGTTTGTGCCAGACGACACCGTTGTACATCGCCTCCAGTTTCGGCTTGTGATCCCACTCCATATTTTGCCCCACTTGCTTAGTCCAGATCGCCATCGCCTCAAGCTTCTTCGCCAACGCGATCGCGTTGAAATTCGGTTGTCCGGCCAGCCTGGCATACCAGGGACGCTCCAGGAATTTCTTTGCCTGCGCTCTGCTGTCGTAGTTGATCAGCTCTTTCATTTTTAGCACGGCGGGATGCTTGATATTGCGATTCATCTCACCAGCAATATAACTCGCCAGTGCTTCCATCTGGTCTGGGTGATTGCAAGCAGAGGGATTGGCGAAAGAGGGAGTCGTGGTTTGCTCGGAAAATTTCGGATGCGCTGCTTGGGCTTTCGTTGTTGCAGAGGCAGCAGGAGCGTTTACCGATTGCGCCGCAGCATTGGAAGGTTGTGGCGCAGCGCTTTGGTTCGATGCTGTATTGGCGCGGGCGCTGGGCCGCTGCGGCCGCTCGAGCGGAGCAATCAGCGTGTTGCGGCCTAGCGGGCAGCCGCAGCGGACTTCCGCACCATGCAGCACGGTCGGTACCCCATGCCATTTCATGGCGGGCAGGCTGTCGACGATGACGCCGGCTTTGCCGCATTTCTTGCAAGGGGTGGTTTTATCCCCGAGCCGCAACACCCCTCGCCCCCCATGTGCCGCATTGGGCAGGCTGCTGAGGCACACCGCGCCAGTGGTCGTCAGGTCACCGTGCAGTCCTTGTCCTATTCCGTTGACAGCTCCACGACTCATGACTCAGCCCTCGATCAGCGGCAAAAAATCCGCTGCCAACCGGTAAATGGCGAGAGGGGGTTGAGCTTTAGCGTCAGCCTCCTGCAAGTCGTCCAGCGTGCGGAGAAATTCGGGGGAGACTTCGTTGGTATACGAGAGGTACAAGGGTGCATTCATTTCCATGATCCTAATCCTTGGGCGCTTTTTGGCTGCTTTCCCCTTTTCACCTCGGCGAGAGCACTATGCCGGGGGAATATCGGGGCGATGGCAGTGAAAGAGAGGATGTGAAGTTAGCAGGCTGTACCTTGGGGTCGTGGTCATCGGAAGAAAATAGGAAATTTCCGAAAAACACTTAACCCCAAAGAATCTGGTGGGTCAGAATCATCAGCGCTGGTGGGTCGCAATCGCTGGAATGCACATGTTGGCAGGGCTTGCGTTGGTTTGGTTCCATTGCTCCTCAAGCCCCGGTTTTCGAGAAAGTCCTTGCACTCGGCCAGTTGCGGGTATATACACGCATTATGTTGACGACCGAATGTTTCTGCACCCATCTGCGCCGCGCGGCCCGTGGCGTGAGCCGGCACTACGACGATGCGCTCGAACGCTTCGGGATCAACGTTGCCCAGTTTTCCCTGCTGCGCAGTATCCAGCGGCTCGACCAGCCGAGCATTTCCAGCCTGGCCGAAGCGGTCGGCCTGGATCGTAGTACGCTTGGGCGCAACCTGCGTGTGCTCGAGAGTGCAGGGCTGGTGCAGTTGTCTGAAGGTGAGGACTTGCGCAATCGTCTGGTGCTGTTGACCCCTGAGGGGCGCACGCGCCTTCAGGCAGCATTGCCGGCCTGGGAAGAGGCGCAGCAGCAGTTGTTGGACAAGCTCGGTGTCGAACGGCGCAATGCGTTGTTCGCGACCCTCGAGCTATTGGAGTAGAAGCGTTATCGTTTTTGCTGAAAGCGGGTATATACCCGCATTTCTACACGGATGCCTGGAGAGAAAATAATGACATCGGTATGGCGTACCAGCGGTTGGATACTCCTGGGCAGTGCGTTGATTTTGGCGCTATCGCTCGGCGTAAGGCATGGCTTCGGCCTGTTCCTGGCGCCCATGAGTGCGGAGTTCGGCTGGGGCCGTGAAGTGTTCGCCTTCGCCATCGCCTTGCAGAACCTGATCTGGGGCCTGGCGCAGCCATTCACCGGTGCCCTGGCTGACCGCTGGGGTGCGGCGCGGGTGGTGGTGATCGGTGGCGTGCTTTATGCGGTGGGGCTGGTGCTGATGGGGCTGTCCGATTCGGCCTGGTCGTTGTCCCTGAGCGCGGGGCTGCTGATTGGCCTGGGTTTGTCCGGTACATCGTTCTCGGTGATTCTGGGCGTGGTCGGGCGCGCCGTGCCAGCCGAGAAACGCAGCATGGCGATGGGCATTGCCAGTGCTGCCGGCTCTTTCGGTCAGTTCGCCATGCTGCCTGGTACCCTTGGGTTGATCGGCTGGTTGGGGTGGTCGGCGGCATTGCTCGCGCTGGGCTTGCTGGTAGCGCTGATCGTGCCGTTGGTGGGCTTGCTGCGTGATCGCCCGCTGCCAAGCCTGGGGCATGAGCAAGCCTTGCGTGAGGCGCTCAACGAAGCCTGTTCGCATTCGGGGTTCTGGCTGTTGTCGCTGGGCTTTTTCGTCTGTGGCTTCCAGGTGGTGTTCATCGGCGTGCATTTGCCGTCGTACCTGGTCGACCAGCATTTGCCGGCCGCGGTGGGTACCACGGTGCTGGCGCTGGTAGGGTTGTTCAATATCTTCGGTACTTACCTTGCCGGTTGGCTGGGCGGCCGTATGTCCAAGCCGCGTTTGCTGACGGCGCTTTATCTGATTCGCGCGGTGGTGATCGTGGCGTTCATTTCGGTGCCGGTAACGGTCACCAGTGCCTACCTGTTCGGTATTGCCATGGGCCTGCTCTGGCTATCGACGGTGCCGCTGACCAATGGCACCGTGGCCACACTGTTCGGCGTGAGAAATCTCTCTATGCTGGGTGGCATAGTGTTTCTGTTCCATCAATTGGGTGCATTTCTCGGCGGTTGGCTGGGAGGTGTGGTTTACGACCAAACCGGGAGTTATGACTTGGTCTGGCAGATATCCATCCTGCTCAGTGTGATCGCAGCCGCCCTCAACTGGCCGGTGCGCGAGCGCCCCGTAGCGCGGCTGCAGGCGCAGCCAGGTGCAGCGTGATCAGCGCCAGACTCTGGCTTGGCGGCCTGGTCCTGGGCGGGCTGCTGCTCGCCGTTATCTGGTGGGGTTGGCAGCGCGGTGGCCTGGCGCTCATGCAATTGGGCATGGGCGCTTGCTAGTCGGCGCCCAGGGCGAGTAATTTGCAGTCATTTAATGGCTCCGGGAGAAGACCATGCGCCGCCTTGTCCTTTCATTGTTCTTGCTGATAACTGCGTTGCCTGTCCTGGCGGACAGCTGTCCCGAGTTGTTGCAGGGGCAACTGCCGAAATTGCGCGGCAAGGAGCAGATCGACCTGTGCGAGCGCTTTGCCGGGAAGCCGCTGGTGGTGGTCAATACCGCCAGCTATTGCGGTTTTGCACCGCAGTTCGACGGGCTTGAAGCGCTTTACAAGACCTATCAGGGGCGGGGCCTGGAAATGATCGGCGTGCCCTCCAACGACTTCAAGCAAGAAGCCCAGGACAGCGCCGAGACGGCCAAGGTCTGCTACGCCAACTACGGCGTGACCTTCACCATGACCGAACCGCAGGTCATCAGGGGTGACAAGGCCACGCACTTGTTCAAGGTGCTGGCCAGGCAGAGCAGTGCGCCGAAGTGGAACTTCTATAAGTATGTAGTGGATCGCCGGGGCAAGGTGATTGCCAGTTTTTCCAGTTTCACCAAGCCGGATGACCCGGAGTTGATTGCGGCTATCGAGAAGGCCATTGCCTCAAAGCCGTAAAGGACGAGGGGCGCATGGGGCCGCTGCGCGGCCCAATCTACATGTGGCGGGTGCTGAATCAGAAGCGGTAAGTCACCGACGTACCGAAACCGTGCGCACTGTTTTCATATTTGGCGTCGTAAGCGCCTTTGGTAGGGCTGGCGTCGTTGACATTGACGTCCTCTTCCCACAGGTAGGTGTAGGCAAGATCGACAGTGACATCGTCGTTCGGGCTCCAGCCGGCACCAACGCTGAACACGGTACGGTCGCCGGTCGGGATGCGAGGCGAACGGTTTTCATTGTTGGTTGGCGCCTGGTCGATTGCCAGGCCGGTGCGCAGTGTCCATTCCTTGTTCAGCTTGTAGGCTGCACCAATGGCGTGGGCCCAGGTGTCGTGCCAGTTCTGCTCTTCGTTGATGATGCCGATCGGGCCGGCGCTGCCGCCCAGCTGTGGAGGTACGCCCTCGTTGTTGACGGTGATGGCTTCCAGGCGGCTCCAGCGGGTCCAGGTGCTGCCGGCGTACAGGGTCCAGTCTGCGTTGAGTTCGTGAGTGACCGAAAAGTCGACGGACTCTGGCGTATCGATGTCCAGGGAAGCGTCAAACTTGTTGCCGCTGAACGGACCGAAGCCTGTGCCAGTGATCTTGGTGTCGCCTTCGAGCTTGTACTTGACCTTCGAGTGGTAGGTCAGGCCCATGCGCGTGCTGTCGGTGGCCTGGACCAGGACACCGACGTTGAAGCCGATGGCGGTGTCGTCACCCTTGATTTTTACCCGGCCGTCGTTCGTGCCCGGGGTAACAGGGTTCAAGGTTGCGGATTCCAGCTTGCCATCGATGCGGTTGATGGTCGGGCCGAAGCCGATCGAAACCTTGTCGTTGAAGGCATAGCTGATGGTCGGTTGCAGGGTGACGACCTGAACTTCGCTGTCGTCGCCGAAGTAGCGGCCGGCAAAGCCGCTTTCGTAGTCGGTGACCAGGCCGAACGGCACGTAAACGCCGAAACCGAACGCCCAGTGGTCGTCGATTGGCTTGACGTAGTAACCCATGGGTACGGCAACGACTGGAACCATGTCCCCGTCATTGCTGCCACCGAAGGTGCCGCTGCCGCTGATATCGGACTTGGCGACAATGGCGGCTGCGCCGATCGAAACCTGCTCGCGCTTGAGGCGTGACATGCCGGCTGGGTTGCCAAATACAGTGCTGGCATCTTCGGCAGAAGAGGATCGCCCGGCAAAACCCGTGCCCATGCCGCTGACGCTTTGTTCGTTAAGGGCAAAGCCACTGGCGAAAATTTGCGTGGATGCCACGGCAACAGCGAGACTGAAAGTGGTTTTGAGCATTACTTTTTTCATTATTAGAACTCCGTGGTGATCTCCGATGCGGAAATTACCAAGAATTCGCCTACAGCGCTATAGGCTGAATCGCAGGAGATAGAGCGGTTTTGTAGGACAATCCGACCAGATTCGCGTGATTTAGCGAATCACCGTGTAGGACCAAGGAGTTTTAGCAGGCTTGTTGGGCGAGCGGGGCGATGCAGGTGCGCCAGGCGCGGGTGAAATCACGCAGACGACCTTGGGGTTGAAAGGTCTGACGCCAGATCCTGGCCAAGCCGAGCAGGTCATCGGCGGCAGGCAAAGGGGTTTGCTGTTCTTCAACCAGCATCCAGGCGATGGCGGTGGCGTAGCGCAGGTTGACGGTCAGTTCCAGGTGCGGGCCACTGAGAAACGCATGCTGGCTGGCCAGGCCGCGCACCAGGCTGGCGAGTTCCGGGTCGCGCGCCAGGTGCTGGTCCCAGAGCGCCTGGTGGCGCATTTCACCAATACGATACAAGCCGTGACCACGTCGATCGTGAAGTGCCGAACCCAGTGCCGATTGGCTGGCGGCGATTCCTAGTAGAAGCGCCTCGGCAGTTTCACAGTGGCGCCCCAGGTAGATCAGCGTGGGGCGGATCACGAATTGGCACAACTCACTCGCGGCGATACCCATAAGGCCCTCGCACTGGTAAATGGCCGGCGGGGCCGTGGTACTTGGCAGCTGAGTGAATCGGTCAGGCCCGCCGGAAGCGGATCGCGCCGCTTGAGTTGAAGTGTAGTGTCATATTCGTGCTGTAAAGGGCTGTTTTTAAAATATTTTAGGCTTCCAGTTATTAAGCATATTCCGTCCAGTGCTTAATGAGCGCCGTGTTTTTTGTGGTTTTTTGAGCATAAAAAAGCCCCGCTGCATGGGCGGGGCTGGCGTTTCGGGCTTGTGGCAAGCCTTAGGCGGTCAAGGCCTGACGCGTACGATCGATCACTGCCTGGAGGGGCTCGGCGCTTGAGTATTGCTCCGGGTACAGGCGTTCGGTATGACGGGCAATACCGTGCTCGTTGACGATCGTGAAGCTGAAGCAGCCTTTGCGGGCGGCCATTATCAGGCAGTCCATCGGGGCAAAGGCGTTGGTGAGGGTGCGAATGGCATCCTGTGTATGGATTTGATGAGACATCATGACTGGTGTTCCTGCAATAAACACAGATAAGAACTGTGCAAAATGAAAACGTTCCAGTAACGCCGGCCACCATTGGCCTGACGAAGAACCCGGCTGGAACAAAGCAGCCAGTTTGAAGCGCATTTTCATGTGGCGCCTGGGCTGGCCGGTAGGTACTTAGGAGGGCAGGCAGCACATCAGGGCAAAGGTTCTATGCCGCTGGGTGAAGATCCTGATCAATCTGCAGGTTGGTTCGGTCAGAGTAACTGAGCCCGACAACGGTCTTTTTAGGCTGAGGGGTGGTTACCTGGAAACCATCGAGAAGGCCGGTCCCTTTTTATCAGCGCAGGTTCTACGAGCGGTAGAAGGTGTGCTGGAGGACTGTGTCGGCAAAAATTGACTTTCAGCTTGGTACTAACACCGGAGAGACTAACGATGTTTAGGTGGCTTTGCAAGTTTTTTTTCAGTGTTCATCGCCATGCGCTGTGACCACCGAACCCGGAAAGTGGCGGGGCGAAGGGCGTATTTTCTGCTCCGAAGCCGGCCAGTGTCTCTCGTCTTGGCCCATGTGGGAAGCCCTTTGGCACTATTTAATTAGGGGGTGTTTGACGCCAAGAGCAAAAATGGTGCGGGTCACTGCCTTGCTTTAGGGCGGTTGTGCACATTGAATGCGACGGGTGTCACATCCTTGTAACGCCACCCTCACAACGCGCCATTGGCTTGTTTGAAATTTTAAGTCAATGAAAAAAAACGTTTTTTTTTACTGGTGAAAAAATCGTCAGTTTGATTGCAGGCCCCATTCCGTGGGGGTTTACGCGGGTCGGAGGAAGGTTGTCCACTGAGTTATCCACAGCTTCTGTGGATTGTCCCGAGCGCTTGCTCTAGGACGGGTGTGCAGGCATTTTTCATCATTCATACAACTGTCTCGGAGTTATGCACTCGGCAATTCTCCGTTTGGAGATCGGAATTTTTCCGTCAAAAAAATTGCCTACAAGCCATGAAAAATAGAGAAGCTATCGAACGGGTCTCCTGACAAAAAAAGGAGTAGAGTCGCGCGCCTCTCGATTTACCCCACAGTTTTTTATGAAGTTTCGTGCAAGAATTTCCTCAAATATCGCTGCCGTGGCCCCGACCAACGAACCCAAGCGTCTTTCGCTGAAGGTTGCCTTGTGGTTGCTCGATAATCCGCGCTTGGGCGACAACCCCAACGTCAAGCATTTTGCCGGGCGTTTGCTCAAGCAGCCTGCCCGTCAGGGCGTGGTGGAGGCGCAAAGCCGCTTGGGGTTGATGCTCTGCCGCGATTGCGGCAACACCCGTGACCGCCGCATCGGCCATGAACTGTTGCGCCAGGCGGCTCGTGCCGGTGACAGGCGCGCGCAACTCGAGTTCGGACGATTGTGCAGCCAGCCCCAGGTCAATGAGCCGGAACTCGCCAGGCACTGGTTGGAACAGGCGGCCGCCCAGGGATCTCACGAAGCTCACCGGTTACTCAAGCTGTTGCCGGCACGATAGCTTATCGGCCCATGGCTGATACCCTGACACTGTCTTCCCGTTTGGCTCATATGGAGTGGCTATGACATTGGACATGACCAGCGTTCTGCTGGGGTTGTTGGTGGCCGCTGTGCCGTGTCTGGCATTGGCCTGGACACTGCAACGGCGCCTGTCGAACCTGCAGGCCGAGCGTGTGCTGCTCGATGAGCGCCTCACTACGGCGCAGCTTGCCCAGGATGGCCTGGTTGCCCAGCTCGATGCCAGCCGCGACGAAATCAGCGATCTTGGCCAGGCCAATTCGGCCAAGCAGGCTGAACTTGCAGCCCTGGGGCGTGAGCTTGAATTGCTGCAGATCGAGCGCGACAACGCCCGGGATGCCGCACATGCCTGGAACCTCGAACGGTCGGCCAAGGAGACCGAGCTACGGCGCCTGGATGCGCAATGCGCAGGCTTGAATGCCGAATTGCGGGAGCAACAGGATAGCCACCAGCAACGTCTGGCCGACCTGCAGGGCTCGCGAGACGAACTGCGGGCGCAATTCGCGGAACTGGCGGGGAAGATCTTCGATGAGCGTGAACAGCGTTTTGCGCAAACCAGCCAGCAACATCTGGGGCAGTTGCTCGACCCCTTGAAAGAGCGCATTCAGTCCTTCGAAAAACGGGTCGAGGAAAGCTATCAGCAAGAGGCCCGCGAGCGCTTTTCGCTGGGCAAGGAGCTTGAACGCCTGCAGCAGTTGAACCAGCGCTTGAGCGATGAGGCAACCAACCTGACCCAGGCCCTCAAGGGCCAGAAGACCCAGGGTAACTGGGGTGAGCTGATACTGGAACGGGTGCTCGAACACGCGGGCCTGGAGAAGGGCCGCGAATACCAGACCCAGGTCAGCCTCAAGGGGCCCGACGGGGAGCGTTTCCAGCCGGACGTGCTGATCATGCTGCCTGGCGACAAACAAGTGGTGGTTGACTCCAAGGTCAGCCTCACCGCTTATCAGCAATATGTGGCCGCCGACGACAGCGTGATCGCCCAGGCTGCATTGCGCCAGCATGTGCTGTCGCTGCGTAACCACGTCAAGGGGTTGTCGGGCAAGGATTACAAACGCCTGGAAGGCTTGCACAGCCTGGATTTCGTCCTGCTGTTCGTGCCGATCGAAGCGGCATTTTCAGCGGCCCTGCAGGCAGAGCCGAACCTGTTTCAGGAAGCCTGGGACAGGCACATCGTGATTGTCAGCCCAACCACGCTGCTGGCGACCCTGCGGGTCATCGACAGCCTGTGGAAGCAGGAGCGGCAAAGCCAGAACGCCCGTGAAATCGCCGAACGCGCCGGTTGGCTGTATGACAAGTTCGTGTTGTTCATCCAGGACCTGGACGAAGTCGGCAGCCGCTTGCAGCAGTTGGACAAGGCCTACGGCGCTGCCCGCAACAAGCTCACCGAAGGGCGTGGCAACCTGGTCAGCCGCAGCGAGCAGTTGAGGCTGCTCGGCGCCCGCGCCAGCAAGAGCCTGCCCGCCGATTTGCTCGAGCGGGCCATGACCGATGCCGAAGGCCTGACTGAAATGCCTGAGTGAGTGCTTACCTGGCCAGGCTCAAATGGCGATTGAGCAGCGCGCGAAGCGCCGCCGGCTTGACCGGTTTGGGCAGGTAGTCCAGGCCGGCGGCGTGGACCTGGGCGACCATCTCGGTGCGCCCGTCGGCGCTGATCACGACACCCGGTACCGGTTCGCCCATGCGCGTGCGTAGCCATGCCATCAATTCGGTGCCGGTTTCACCGTCATCGAGGTGGTAGTCCACCAGCGCCAGGTGCGGACGCATGCCGTCCTTGAGCAAGGTATCGCATTCGGTGCGGTTGCGTGCGGTCCAGACCTGGCAACCCCAGCGGCTGAGCAGGCTGTTCATGCCGATCAAAATGCTGTCTTCGTTATCGATGCACAGCACTTGCATGCCGGCCAGCGGCTGGCCGTTTTGTTCGATCGCCCTGGCCGGCGCCGAGGCCGATGCGCTGGCCACTGGCACGCTGACGCTGAAGACACTGCCCTTGCCCGGCCAGGAGCGCACATGCAAGGGATGCCCGAGCACCCGGCACAGGCCATCGGCAATCGCCAGCCCCAGGCCCAGGCCTTTTTCGGCACGGGTCTGGTGGCTGTCCAGGCGCTTGAACTCTTCAAAGATCACCTGCAGTTTATCGGGCGCGATTCCCGGCCCACGGTCCCAGACTTCCAGCAGCAGGCGCCCTTGTTTACGGCGCACACCGAGCAGGATAGGGCCTTTGCCATAGCGGAAGGCATTGGTCAGAAAGTTTTGCAGGACGCGCCGCAGTAACTTCATGTCGCTATCGACCCGCAGCTGGCTGCCGCGCAAGCGGAAGTCCAGGCCCTGCTTGCGTGCCAGTACCTTGAACTCGGCGCCGAGGGTGTCGAACAGTTCGCCGAGGGCGAAGGGTTTGCAGTCGGGCGTGATCTTGCGGTTCTCCAGGCGCGAGATGTCCAGCAGGTCGCTGATCAGGTCTTCCGCCGAACGCAGCGAGCTGTCCATGTGCTGGACCAGTTGCTGGGCATCTTCGGAGAGCCCTTCGTCCTGATGGGACAGGGCGGCAGAAAACAGCCGTGCGGCATTCAACGGTTGCATCAGGTCATGGCTGACGGCCGTGAGGAAGCGGGTCTTGGATTGGTTGGCAGCCTCGGCATTGCCTTTGGCCTCGGTCAGCGCCAGGTTCAGCTGCGACAACTCGTGGGTCCGATCGGCCACACGCTGCTCAAGGCCTTCGTTGGATTCCTTGAGCGCCTGCTCGGCTTCGCGGAAGGCGGTAATGTCGGTAAAACTCATGACGAAGCCGCCGCCGGGCATGGGGTTGCCGATCAGCTCGATGACGCGGCCGTTGGGGAACAGTCGCTCGGAGGTATGCGCACGCCCCTGGCGCATCCAGTGCAGGCGGCGGGCCACATGCACCTGGGCCTCGCCTGGCCCGCAGAGGCCGCGTTCGGCGTTGTAGCGGATGATGTCGGCAATCGGCCGACCGACGCTGATCAAGCCATCCGGATAATTGAACAGTTCCAGGTAACGACGGTTCCAGGCCACCAGCTTGAGCGACTGGTCGACCACGCTGATGCCCTGGGTAATGTTTTCGATGGCGCCTTGCAGCAGCGCACGGTTGAACTGCAGCACCTCGGAGGCTTCGTCGGCGATGCGCACCACGTCCTCGAGCTGCATGTCGCGGCCTTCGATGGCGGCCTTGACCACGGCGCGGGTCGACGAGCTTCCCAATACACCGGCCAGCAGGCGTTCGGTATGGGCGATCCATTCGCCATCGGCATTCTGGTTCGGGTTGAAGCCCTTGCCCTGGCGGTAGGCGAAGCGGATGAAGCTCTGGCGGGCGCGTTCTTCGCCGACGAAACGCGATGCCAGGGTCAGCAAGTCGTCGATCTGCACCGCCAGCATCGAGCGGCTGTTGGGCCGGGCACTGGTTTCCTGGCCGATAAAGCGCCCGGCTTGCCAATGTTCCGAGACGCGGGTGCGGGAAAGGATCGAAACCCAGGCGAACAGCGTGAAGTTGCCCGCCAGTGACAGCACGACGCCTTGGGTCAGCGGGGTGATCGGCAGGTTCAGCGGGTTGCCATGCAGCCAGGCCAGCCCCGGGAATGTCTGCAGCGACCAGCCCAGGCCCTGGGCTGCAACCGGCAGCACCAGGGTGTAGAACCAGAGGAAGGTGCCGGCAGCCAGCCCGGCGAACACGCCACGGCGGTTGGCTTGCTTCCAGTACAGCGCACCGAGCATGGCCGGCGCCAACTGGGTAACGGCGGCAAAGGCAATCTGGCCAATGGTCGCCAGGCTCGCAGTGGAGCCCAGCAGCCGGTAACTCACGTACGCCAGCAGCAGAATCGCCACGATGCTCACCCGGCGTACGGTCAGCATCCAGTGGCGGAACAGTTCGAAGGGGCGCTCGGCATTCTTGCGCCGCAGCAGCCAGGGCAGGAGCATGTCGTTGGAGACCATGGTCGAAAGCGCGACGCTGGCGACGATCACCATGCCGGTGGCAGCCGAGGCGCCACCGATGAATGCCAGCAAGGCCAGCGCCGGGTGTGCCTCGGCCAGTGGCAGGCTGATCACGAACGAGTCGGGAATCACCGAACCTGGCAGGCGCAGTTGCCCGGCCAGGGCAATCGGTACCACGAACAAGGCGGCCAGGATCAGGTAGGCGGGGAACACCCAGCGTGCCAGGCGCAGGTCCTGGGGTTCGATGTTCTCGACGACGGTGACATGGAACTGCCGCGGTAGGCAGATGATCGCCATCATGGCGACGCCGGTCTGTACCACCATCGACGGCCAGTTGATGGTTTCCTGCCAATAGAGCTCCAGGCGCGGGGCAAGCTGGGCCTGGCTGAACAGGTCGTCGAAACCGTCATACAGATGGAACGTGACGAATGCGCCCACGGCAAGGAAGGCCAGCAGCTTGACCAGCGACTCGAATGCAATGGCCATCACCATGCCGCGGTGGTGCTCGGTGACGTCCAGGCTGCGCGTGCCGAACACAATGGTGAACAGCGCCAGAATCAGCGACACCACCAGCGCCGTGTCCTGAGCCCGGGTGCCGCCGGCATCGGCACTGGCACCGATCAGCAGGTTCACGCCCAGGACGATGCCCTTCAGTTGCAGGGCAATGTAAGGCAGGACCCCGACCAGGCAGATCATTGCGATGACAACGGCCAGCGTCTGCGACTTGCCGTAGCGGGCGGCGATAAAGTCGGCGATGGAGGTAATGTTCTCCTGTTTGCTGATCAGCACCATCTTCTGCAAGACCCTGGGTGCGAAGACCAGCAACAGCACGGGGCCCAGGTAGATCGGCAGGAATGACCAGAGCTGCTCGGCAGCCTGGCCGACCGCGCCGAAGAAGGTCCAGCTGGTGCAGTAGACTGCCAGCGAAAGGCTGTACACCCAGGCACGCAGACGCGGCGGCAAGGGCGTGCTGCGACGATCGCCGTAGAAGGCGATGGCGAACAGGATGGCCATATAGACCAGGGCGACCGCTGCGATCAGCCCGTTGGACAGCGACATGCGTACTCCGAATTCCCAAAAAAAAGCGGGGGCCCTTGAAGGTCCTTCAGGCCTTATCGCTGGCAAGCCAGCTCCCACAGGTATAGGTCCACCCGCTGGGATTGGACAAAACCTGTGGGAGCTGGCTTGCCAGCGATCGGCCGCACAGCGGCCGTCACCAGCATAACCCCGATCAAACAGTCTCGCAGAATGCCCAAGGCCCGTCAGCGTCGACCAAGGTAGCAGTGGCACAACGTCGCAGCCCTCAGAGGCGGCGCCCCAGCCCTGATGCACCCAGATAGTAGAACAAGGTGGCGGCGACGACGCAGATAATCAACAGGTAGAACATCACTTGCGGCGCCAGGGCCGCCAGGGCGAAGCCACAGATGACCGGCCCCAGTGCAGCGCCCAGGTTCGACAGGTTCTGGGCGCCGTAGTACATGCCGCGCAGATGCTCGGGGGCGATGGCATCGATGAACATGTATTCGGCCGGGATCACGATGATTTCGCCGAGGGTGAACACCAGCATCGCCAGGCACCAGACCAGCAGCGTTTGCGCCAGCGAAAAGCCGAGCAGGCCGACCAGAAACATGGCCATGCCGGCCAGCAGCCAGGGGAACAGCCGGCGGCTGCTGATGCGCCGACCGATCAGGTACTGCAGCGCGATCACGGTCACGGCATTGGTTGCCACCACGTAGCTGATGACCCGGTAGGTATGTTCGGGCGTGGTGGTGACCACAAGATACTGCGACAGAAAGGCCGTGAACTGGCCGAACACCACGGCGCTGAGCACGCCACCGAGGGTAAAGCACACCAGCCGGTAATCCTTGAGCAAAAGACGCCCCACGGCGACAAAGGCCTGCTTTTGCATGCCGGCCAGTCCCGTTTGCGGCGAGCGATCGCCCCAGCGCCAATAGGCCAGGAACATGGCCAACCCCAAGCCCGCCGAGACGATAAAGGGCCAATGGGTATCCAGCTTGAACAGCCCGGCCCCCATGAAAGGCCCGACTGCATAAGCGACGTTGCTCAAGGTGTATTTGATGGAAAACACCTCGCTGCGCGCATTCTCCGGCAACAACGCACAGAAGCCCGACTTGGCGGCGATGTCCACCACGGCCAGGGTCAGGTTGATCAGTACCAGAAACACAAAGAAGAGAAGCAGCGAGCGGCTGGCAACGGCGCCGACAAAGGCCGCGGCGAAGATCAGTGTCGAGCTCGAAATCACGCTGTAACTGCGCAGTTTGTCGATCAGGTAACCGCCATACAGGCTCAGCAGCGAGCCGACGAACAGGGCACTGCCGACCACCAGGCCGATGTCGCTGATACTCAGGGCGAAGTTGTCGGCGAGGTAGACCACCAGGTAGGGCAGGGTGATCGCCCGGGCCAGCGTCAATGTGAAGGTAGCCCACAGCAGCATGCGCACGCTGGGGGAGCAGGCTTTGATTGACCTCAACACACCGTACTTCCTTGTAGGCAATTTTTTGTTTTCTTGAGTGCGGTAAGAGCATACGTCAGGCATCCGCTGAAGACTGAATAAACCTAAATATAGGTAAAACAGATAACAGTTAGAGAAATTACCCGTTTTATAGATATTAGATGTCACCTTACGATGGCATGACCTCACCTGAGGACAGGAGCGAAAACATGCCGTGCCCCACGACACCGATACAGCGTTTCCGGCCCTTGAGCCACCTGCAACACCCCCGCGAAGTCATTCGCCAGTTCACCCCCAACTGGTTCGCCGCCACCATGGGTACGGGCGTGCTAGCCCTTGCCCTGAACCAACTGGCAGTGCCCATGCTCACGGCATTGGCCGAAGCCTTGTGGCTGCTGACCATTGCGTTGTTCATGCTGTTCAGCGTGTTGTACGTCGCTCGCTGGGTCTTGTTTTTCCATGAGGCGCGGCGAATTTTCGGGCATTCGACCGTGTCGATGTTCTTCGGCACCATTCCCATGGGCCTGGCCACCATCATCAATGGCTTTCTACTGTTTGGCGTGCCGCGCTGGGGCGTGCAGATCGTGCCCTTCGTCGAAGCCCTGTGGTGGCTGGACGTGGCCATGGCGCTGCTGTGCGGGGTGGCCATTCCGTTTCTGATGTTTACCCGCCAGGAGCACAGCATCGATCAGATGACCGCCGTATGGCTGTTGCCTGTGGTCGCCGCCGAGGTGGCGGCTGCCAGCGGTGGCTTGCTGGCACCGCACCTGGTCGACGCTCATCAGCAGTTTCATGTCTTGATCACCGGCTATGTGCTCTGGGCGTTTTCCCTGCCAGTTGCGTTCAGCATTCTGACCATCCTGTTGCTGCGCATGGCCCTGCACAAGTTGCCGCACGCCAGCATGGCGGCGTCGAGCTGGCTGGCGCTGGGCCCGATCGGTACCGGTGCGCTGGGCATGCTGGTGCTGGGTGCTGAAGCGCCTGCGGTATTCGCGGCCAATGGCTTGCCTGGCCTGGGTGAAATCGCCGCGGGTATCGGCCTGGTCGCGGCTATCGCCTTGTGGGGTTTCGGCCTGTGGTGGATGTTGATCGCGGTGTTGATCACGCTGCGTTACCTGCGCAGTGGTATTCCTTTCAACCTGGGCTGGTGGGGTTTTACCTTTCCGTTGGGGGTCTACGCGCTGGCAACGCTCAGGCTGGGCAGCACCTTGCACCTGGGCTTCTTCAATGGGGTAGGGGTGGTGCTGGTGGCGGCATTGGCGGCCATGTGGCTGATCGTCGCGAGCCGGACTGTGCAGGGCGCCTGGCGCGGGGAGTTGTTCGTTTCGCCATGCATCGCCAACCTGCGTGGGCTGAGTGAAAAATGTGCGAAAGCGCCTACAGATGCCGCTGGAGCGTTCAGGTAATCTACGGCGTCGATGTGGCTTTTGCGCTGTCACCGGCATTCCAATGACAAAGCCTTAGCCGTTCTCGGCGCCATGCAGGTACACGGACGATGAGTCACCCGTCGCAATTCAGTTTGCTGGGCAAGCGGCGCTTCCTGCCGTTTTTCATTACGCAGTCGCTGGGGGCGTTCAACGACAATATTTTCAAGCAGTCGCTGATCCTGGCCATTCTCTACAAACTGAGCATCGAGGGCGACCGTTCAATCTGGGTCAACCTCTGCGCCTTGTTGTTCATCCTGCCGTTCTTCCTGTTCTCGGCGTTGGCCGGGCAGTTCGGCGAAAAATTCGCCAAGGATGCGTTGATCCGCCTGATCAAACTGGGCGAGATCGCGATCATGCTGGTCGGCGCTGCCGGCTTTCTGTTCAACCACTTGGGGATGATGCTGCTGGCGCTGTTCGCCATGGGCACCCATTCGGCCCTGTTCGGCCCGGTGAAGTACTCGATCCTGCCGCAGGCCTTGCGTGAAGAAGAGCTGGTCGGCGGCAACGGGCTGGTGGAAATGGGCACCTTCCTGGCCATTCTTGCGGGCACCATTGGCGCCGGCATGATGATGTCGTCCACGCACTATGCGCCGGTGGTCGCCACGGCGGTCGTGCTGGTGGCGACCCTGGGCTACCTGGCCAGCCGGGGCATTCCGCGTGCGGCAGCGGCGTCGCCGGAAATGAAAATCGACTGGAACATCTTCAGCCAGTCCTGGGCTACCTTGCGCCTGGGCCTTGGGCAGACGCCGGCGGTGTCGCGCTCGATCGTCGGCAACTCCTGGTTCTGGTTCATCGGGGCGATTTACCTGACGCAGATCCCGGCCTATGCCAAGGAGTGGCTGTACGGCGATGAAACCGTCGTGACGTTGATTCTCACGGTGTTCTCGGTCGGTATCGCCCTGGGCTCGATGCTTTGTGAGCGCTTGTCCGGGCGCAAGGTCGAGATCGGTCTGGTGCCGTTCGGCTCCTTTGGCCTGACCCTGTTCGGCCTGTTGCTGTGGTGGCATTCGGGCAGCTTTCCCCAGAGCGTCCAGGCCAACGATTGGCTGACTGTCCTGGGGCATGCCCAGGCCTGGTGGGTCTTGCTGGATATTCTCGGCCTGGGCGTGTTCGGCGGCTTCTATATCGTGCCGCTGTATGCGCTGATCCAGTCGCGTACCGTTGAAAACGAGCGGGCGCGGGTGATCGCCGCGAACAATATTCTCAATGCATTGTTCATGGTGGTGTCGGCGATTGTCACCATCGTGCTGCTGAGCGTGGCGAAGCTGTCGATTCCGCAGTTGTTTTTGGTGGTGTCGCTGATGAACATCGCGGTCAACGCCTATATCTTCAAGATCGTTCCTGAATTCAGCATGCGCTTCATGATCTGGCTGCTCAGCCACTCGATGTACCGCGTCGAGCACCGGGACCTGGAGCAGATTCCTGACGAAGGCGCCGCATTGCTGGTCTGCAATCACGTGTCTTTCGTCGATGCGCTGTTGATCGGTGGCGCAGTGCGCCGGCCGATCCGTTTCGTGATGTATTACAAGATCTACCGGCTGCCGGTGCTGAACTTCATCTTCCACACCGCCGGCGCGATCCCGATTGCGGGGCGCAACGAAGACCTGCAGATCTACGAGAAGGCCTTCAGGAAAATCGCCGAGAGCCTCAAGAGCGGTGAACTGGTGTGTATCTTTCCCGAGGGCAAGCTCACCACCGACGGCGAAATCGATGCCTTCAAGAGTGGCTTGACCCGGATGCTGGAAGAGACCCCGGTGCCGGTCATCCCGCTGGCGTTGCAAGGATTGTGGGGCAGCTTTTTCAGCCGTGACCCGCGCAAAGGGTTGTTTCGTCGGCTGTGGTCACGGGTGACGATTGTGGCGGGGGCTCCGGTGCCGATGGAGGCAGCGGAGCCTGGGCTGTTACGCGAGCGGGTGAGCGAGTTGCGTGGGGTGACACGTTAGGTCTGCTTCCAGGCGCACACACCCTGTGGGAGCTGGCCGGACGGTACTCCGCTGGCCAGCGATGAACGATAACGCGGTGCTAGCTGGCGCTAACCTTAAGCCCAACCAGCCCTGCCACGATCAACCCCACGCTGGCCAACCGGACCAGCGCCATGGACTCACCAAACAGAATGACCCCGGCAATCACCGTGCCCACGGCACCCACACCGGTCCAGATCGCATAGGCGGTGCCCAGTGGCAGATCCTTCATGGCAAGGCCGAGCAAGCCAAGGCTGATCAGCATGGCGGTAACGGTCAGGGCAGTGGGAAGAGGGCGGCTGAAGCCGTCGGTATATTTCAGGCCAACGGCCCAACCGACTTCAAACAGGCCTGCAAAAAAGAGAATGATCCAAGGCATGATGACCTCCATCAACTGACGGGGTCGTCCCCAGAATGGTCACTCATAGAGTCGTGAGGTCGTCCTCACTATGTGCAATATAGTGCACAAAAACGCTGCCGGAATCAAGCACGGTTTTGGTGCGTGCTGGGCCTTATCGCGGGCAAGACCCGCTCCTACAGGCACAGCGCGGACCTTGTAGGAGCGGGTCTTGCCCGCGATAAGGCCCAAAGGGCCTTCAAAAAAAATCAGATCCCCTGCGGAATCTCTTCGCCACCCAAGGCTTCGAACATTACCGGCAAGAACTCGCCAAAGGTCAGCATCATCAAGGTAAAGCTGGCATCGAGCTGGCCCAGTGCCTCGTCGCCACCGTCTTCTTCGGCCTGGTCCTGCAACAGCTCTTCGAACTTCAGGCGCTTGATCACCATCTTGTCATCGAGCACGAAGGACAATTTGTCCTGCCAGGCCAGCGACAGTTGCGTCACTTGCTTGCCGGTGCTCAAGTGCAACTGGATTTCGTCGCTGGTCAGGTCCTGGCGCTTGCAACGCACTATACCGCCGTCTTCGTGGGTGTCGCGCAGCTCGCATTCGTCGAGCACGAAGAAATCAGGGGCTGCTTGCTGGGTCTTGACCCACTCGGTCATGGTGGCGGTTGGGGCGATTTTGACGGTCAACGGGCGCACTGGCAGCGAGCCGATCACTTCGCGCAGGGTCGAGAGCAGGTCTTCGGCCCGCTTGGGGCTGGAGGCGTTGACCAGGATCAGGCCTTGTTTCGGTGCAATGGCAGCGAAAGTGGCCGAGCGACGGATAAAGGCACGTGGGAGGAAAGCCTGGATGATTTCATCCTTGATCTGATCGCGCTCCTTCTTATAGACCTTGCGCATCTGTTCGGCTTCGATTTCTTCGATCTTCTCCTTGACCGCATCGCGCACGACGCTACCCGGCAGAATACGCTCTTCCTTGCGGGCGGCGATCAGCAGGAAATCCTGGCTGACGTGAACCAGTGGCGCATCTTCGCCTTTGCCGAAAGGGGCGACGAAACCGTAGGTGGTCAACTCCTGGCTTGCACAAGGGCGCGCCGGCTTGGTGGCCAGTGCGGTTTCCAGCGCCTCGGCATCAAAAGGGATATCTTGGGTCAGGCGATAGATAAGCAGGTTTTTGAACCACATGGGGTGAAGCTCTCCTTACACACATAAGGCGGGCATTATTCTCCGAGCCGGTGCCCGAGGCCAACCCTGCGCTAAGTGTTTGGAAGGGCTGGAAAAAATTTTAAAGAAAGTGCTTGCCAGAGGTCAGGTCGCTCCGTAGAATGCGCGCCACACCGAGAGTGAAGGGTGATTAGCTCAGCCGGGAGAGCATCTGCCTTACAAGCAGAGGGTCGGCGGTTCGATCCCGTCATCACCCACCAATCCTTCTCAGTGTTATGCGCAGCGGTAGTTCAGTCGGTTAGAATACCGGCCTGTCACGCCGGGGGTCGCGGGTTCGAGTCCCGTCCGCTGCGCCATATTAGGAACACAGGACCACTGAACGCCTGTGATCCACCGGAAAGCCCGCCTAGTGCGGGCTTTTTGCTGTCTGGGGTTTATGTTCCCCCTTATTCCCACGCTCCAGCGTGGGAATGCCTCACCCCGACGCTCTGCGTCCCGCTCACAACTCCAGCTGATCAGCCCTGATGCCAAACGCGCGCGCAATTTTCTCGCGGGTGGTCCTGCGTGGTTTATTCACCGCTTCTTGCTGAGCGAAAGCTGGCTGGGAAATCCCCATGCGCGTGGCAACTTCCTCTTGCGTGAGGTTCAAGTGTTCGCGCCAGGCGCGAATGGGTGTCGCGCCATCAACGATCCGACTGACCACTTGGTGCGGAATCAGATCGGCTTCGACGTGCTGGGCGATGTACTGCTCATAGGGAATGACGACAAATGCCGGTTTGCCATCCGGTCCGTTGATGATTTGCACTTCAGTAGGTGCGTTCGTCACGTTTTTTTACCTCTTGAATGCTGACGACCTGGATCGTGCCGTGCCAGTCGAACAGAACTCTGTAATTGCCGACTCGAAGCCTGTAGCCGCAGGCGTGTTGCACCAGCGATTTGACGTTCGCCACGTCGGGCATACGCTCAAGCTCAGGGACGGCATCACGAATCTGAACCTGATGCTGGGTGTGTAGCCTCAGCAATTGCTTTACGGCCTTCCGGGTCCAGTTTATCTGATTCATGAGGTTTTAATAAGCAATATATAAGTCTTTCAGGGTTTTTTAAAGATTTTATAAGTTAAGGCGACAGCCCCGTGAGGCTGCGCACTTCACTCGTCAACAACCCTAGATCGTTTGCATTGCCTTGGGCCCTGCAAACTGTTGCCGCATGTGGCTCACGCACCTATTGCGACACGCCATTGCGCGCATGCCGGTATTCGCTCACCGCCTCATACACCGCCTTGCGCAACCGGTTGATACCACCAATCGGCCGATGCGCTTCCAGCCCCTGCCACGGGTTGAACGACAGGTTGTCACACATCAGGTTCTGCTCCGGCGTATCGAAGTCCTGTGCTGGGATGCGGATGTGCGCGACGGTTTCGAAGGGCGCATCGGCTTCTCGCCATTCAATGCTGGTGTCTTCGATGGGCATGTATTTGTTGGCGTTCTGCCGCTGGAACTGCAAAGCGAAACAGGCCGGGCTGCGGTCGGTGGACAGCTGCTGGTACAAGGCCGTGCGCAGGAAGTTCGGCAGGTCTTGATTCAGCGCTGGCAGGGTGTAGGCCGGGCAGCTGGCCGGGTCTGGAACAACGCGGAATTTCGCGTTGGCACTGCCGAACTTGTACGGTGAGACCGAGTGGTAGGTGGCCTGTGTCGGGCTGTCCGGTGCCGGCGCAAGAGTGCCCAGGGCGATGAACAGATGGCGAGGCTCCCAGGTGCGTGGGTCCTTGCTCGGGAAGAACGCCATGGCTTTCTTGCCGTCGGCCTGGGCGGCGATGTTCTGGCGATACTCGGCCACGTCGCTGACGAAAAAGTTCGGATGGTTGAACATCACGAAATCCTGCTCGCCGCGCCCCTGTTGGCTGCTCATCAATTGCTTGCCCGGTACGCCGAGCAGTTTGATGGCCATGCCACGTGCATCACGGATGCTGTCGAACTGCGGGTAGGCATTGCCGTTGGACAGGCGTATCCAGGCCTGCCACGTCTTGCCGGGCTCGGCGAAGACGCCCTGGCGCATGGCTTCTCGCAGATCCTGCGGCACCTTTACTTCGGCCCGCACGCAGCCATGGGCCTTGGCATGGGCGTCACGCAGGTAGCGGGTGTCGCTGCGGTGCTGGTCGACGATGCGGATGGCGGTCTGAATAATGTCCTGGGTCATGGCCGCTTCGCCGGGCGGGATCTGCTCTTCGGCAGGCACCGGGCCGGAATGCTTCCAGGCGTACCAGGTGCTGGCCAGCAACCAGCCGAGCAAACCGAGCACGGTCAGTGCCAGCAGGGTGTTGAACAGGAACGCACCCAGGTACGACAGCAGGCGGCCGGGCAATCCCGGTTGGCGTGATCTCATCATGGCAATTGCACCTCTCGCGGGCTACCGAGCACTTTCAGGTATTCGAGCAGCGCCCAGCGCTCCTCCGGTTGCAGCAAGCGCCCGATGACTCCATTGCCACGGGGGCCTGCGCGGAATTCGTGACCGCTGTTGTGGTTGCCGGTGATCCGCGTATCGAACAGGAAGCCGCCAGGGAAGGCTTCCGTGCGGTATCCCAGGTGCCTTGGGTCGTATTCGAAACTGCCTTTATAGAAGGTCGTTGCGCGCTCATCCTGAGGCGACAGCAATTGGTAGAGACTCGGTACCGAGCCGTTGTGCAGGAAGGGCGGGGTGGCCCAGACCCCTTCCAGCGGTCGCGCCTTGTAAGCACGCAACTCACGCACGCCGATCGGCAGGCCGTAGCCGTCCAGCCGTGCTCGTTCGGTTGGAGTTACATTGGCGTTGCGATAGGCGCTGGCTTCGACGAAGGCGGTGACATAAGCCAGGCCCTTGGCCACTGACAATTGCTTCATGTCCAGTTCGCCGCCCGCGGGATGCAGGTCGACGTTGAGGTTGGCCAGTTCCGCCGGATCCCATTGCAGTTCGCTCAGGTCGAAGCGGTGGTCGGCAATATTGTTGGCCGCCGTCGGGTCGGTGCCGATGGCCTGCACCGGCAGCATTTTCAGCTGTTGCACCGGGCGCGGGCCACCGGTCTGCACGTCGGGCACGTGGCAGCCGGCACAGTTTTCCTTGAACAGGGCGCGGCCATGGCTAGCCAGCGCCGGATCGATCTGGCCAAACAATGCCTCTGGCCAGACAGGCGGCTTGAGCCGTTGCAGGGTTTCCTCGATCAGGTTCAGGTCGCGGACCCGCACGCTGGAAGGGTAGCGGGCATCGCCGGTGAGCGGCTGACCATCGGTGTCAAAGAACTTAAAGGTCGCACCGACTCCCAGGGCTTCACCGATGTTGCGCGCCATCGGTTGCTGCGCCGAGCCGTTCCACTGGACCCAGTCGAAGGTCCAGATATCCCAGAGCTGCGGGTAATCGACCGGGGCATTGGCAACACGGTAATTCTCCGGGGAAATGGCATCGCCGAACGACGCGTTGGCGATGCGGCCGAAGGCATCGGTACGGCCCGGCCCTTCCAGTGTCGGGTAGAGGCCGCGATGGGTGTCGTTCCAGGCGACCTTGATGAACGTGTCCAGGGCCAGGCGCAATTCGCGCTGGTCGGTCTCATAACGCTCGCCCAGCACCGTGCGGGCAAAGCGCTCGTACTTCCATGGCAGGTAATAGGTAGCCGCCAGGCTCGCCACCAGTGCTTGCCCGAAGCTGCCGCCGCGCAAGGTCGGTACGCTCGAAGGCAGCACATGCTGGGCGGTGCCGCCGTCGATGCGCACGGCGTGGCCCTTGTAGCGCAGCTCGCCGGTGTGGCAGGCAGCGCAGGTGATGTCCAGGTATTGGGCGTTGTCGCCGCTGTTTTGATGGCGGGTAAAGCCAACCGGCAGGTTGCCGGGGTTCTGCGGGCTGGCCTGTTGCGCCGGATCGAGCAGGAAGCCGAAGCGCCCAAGGTGCTCGGGGGCGGCGAAACGCTCGCTGGAGAAGGGCAGTTCCAGGGCGGTGAACCACTCGTATTGCAGGCCTTTGACCTGGGTTCCCTGAGGTGTGTAGTAATAGGCCTGGCGATCCGCCTCGCTCCACTGCTCAAGATATGCCAGGCTCTGGGCCGCCGTGTATTGGGGCAGATTCGGCCGGGCGATGTAGTAGAGCGCCACGGCCAGGCCGAGAGCGATCAGAACTGCCAACAACAGCAGAGTGCGGTAGAAAACGCGCAAGGTTAACGTCCTTGTCAAATGAATGCCGTCTTATGCCTCAGGGCCTGCCTGAGTGGCAAGTGGCTACGTCTTATCTTCTCCAGTCATTTTTCCGATCCGGCAGCAGAAATCTCCTGATTGCATCGGTTTGGGGCGCTCGGCACTCTGGCGGTGCACCCGGGAAGCTGATTGATCCCTTCCAGGCAGCTACAACCCCTGTTTTACAAGGGTGCATGCTTTTTGGCGCGTGCCTTGCAATAACCTGCGTATCCAGCAGTCAACGCTGACTGCACATTTCACGACAAAGGCGCCGTGTTGCCCCGCTCAAGAGCGGATGGCAGCAAGGCGCCTTTTTGTTTTAAGGCCAAAAGGCCATGAGGTACGCGGATGACCAGCACAACGGTTCGCAGTGTCTGTCCTTATTGCGGTGTGGGTTGCGGCATCGTCATGACCGTGGCGGATAACCGGGTGATCAAGGTGAGTGGCGACAAGCAGCACCCGAGCAATTTCGGCCGCCTGTGCACCAAGGGCAGCACCAGCGGCCAGGCTATTGCCGAGTCTGGTCGCATGGAGCATGCCTTCATGCGTCACGAGCGTCAGCGCGACCCGGTGCGGGTCGGCATGGACGAAGCGATCAGAGCGACAGCGCAAAAGCTGCGGGGATTGCTCGACCAGCACGGTCCCGATGCCTTGTCCTTCTATGTCTCCGGGCAAATGTCGCTGGAAGCCCAGTACCTGGTGAACAAGCTGGCCAAGGGGTATGTCCGCAGCCGTCACATCGAGTCCAATTCGCGCCTGTGCATGGCCAGTGCCGGCAGTGGCTACAAGCTGTCGCTGGGCGCCGATGGGCCACCCGGCGGTTATCAGGATTTCGACCGGGCCGATCTGTTTTTCGTGACCGGCGCCAACATGGCCGACTGTCACCCGATTTTGTTCCTGCGCATGATGGACCGGGTCAAGGCCGGGGCCAAACTGATCGTCGTGGACCCGCGACGCAGCGCCACCGCCGACAAGGCCGACCTGTTCCTGCAGATCAAGCCGGGCACCGATCTGGCATTGCTTAATGGCTTGCTGCATCTGTTGCTGAAAAATGGCGACGTCGATACCGATTTCATCGCCCGCTACACCGAAGGCTGGGAAGAAATGCCGGCTTTTCTCGAAGACTATGCACCTGAGCAAGTGGCGGCGATTACCGGGCTGGCTGAAAGCGATATCCGCCAGGCGGCCGACTGGATCGGCCAGGCACCGGAATGGATGAGCTGCTGGACCATGGGCCTGAACCAGAGTATCCACGGCACCTGGAACACCAATGCGCTGTGCAACCTGCACCTGGCCACCGCAGCGATCTGCCGGCCGGGCAGCGGCCCGTTTTCATTGACCGGCCAGCCCAATGCCATGGGCGGACGCGAAATGGGCTACATGGGCCCTGGCTTGCCTGGCCAGCGTTCGGCATTGGTCGAGGCAGACCGACGCTTTGTCGAAGCGCTCTGGCAGATCCCCCACGGCAGCCTGCGGGCCGAGTCGGGTGAGGGCACCGTGGCCATGTTCGAGGCCATGCGCACCGGCAGCATCAAAGCCTGCTGGATCATCTGCACCAACCCGGTGGCCAGTGTGCCGAACCGCCAGCAAGTCATCGAAGGGCTGCAGGCGGCCGAACTGGTGATCACCCAGGACGCCTTCCTCGATACCGAAACCAATCGCTATGCCGACATCCTCTTGCCGGGTGCCCTGTGGGCCGAGGCCGAAGGGGTGATGATCAATTCCGAGCGCAATCTGACGTTGATGGCCAAGGCCGTCGAGGCGCCGGGTGAAACCTTGCCCGATTGGCAGATCATCGCCCGCGTGGCCTGTGAAATGGGTTTCGCCGAGGCCTTCGATTACCGCAGCGCCGAAGAGGTGTTCGAGGAGATCAAGCGCGCCTGGAACCCCGCCACCGGCTATGACATTCGCGGTATCAGTTATTCGGAGCTGCGCCAGACCCCTCGGCAATGGCCCAGCGCACCGGGCAGCAGCGCCGACCGTAGCCCGATCCGCTACCTCAACGATGGCATCAGCCAGACCCTCAAGCTCGATGCCGACGGCCAGCGCCCGGCGATCGCCTTCGCCACTGCCAGCGGCAAGGGGCGCTTTTTCGCCCGTCCCCACCTGCCGCCGGCCGAGATGCCCGATGAAACGTTCCCGCTGGTGCTCAACACCGGCCGCCTGCAGCACCAGTGGCACACCCTGACCAAGACCGGCAAAGTCCCCGCGCTGAACAAGCTCAACCCCGGGCCTTTTATCGAGATTCATCCGCAGGACGCCAACCGCCTGGGCATTGCCGAGCACGACCAGGTACAAGTGCGTTCGCGGCGTGGCCAGGCAGTACTGCCGGCGCAGATCAGCGACCGGGTGCGCCCCGGTACCTGCTTCGCGCCCTTCCACTGGAATGACGTGTTTGGCGAAGCGCTGGCGATCAATGCCGTCACCAGCGATGCGATCGACCCGATCTCGCTGCAACCGGCGTTCAAGTTCTGTGCGGTCGCCCTGACTCGTGTCAGTGGCGCTCGAATTCCGGCACAACAGATCGAGGCGGGGGCCGAACAACCGATACTTGATTCTCAGGAGCAGGGCACCATGGCGACCCAAACGCTGGCACGTCTGCTGGGCCTCGATGGCCCGTTTGAACTGACCCTGGCCGCCAATGAGCAGCTGTATATGCAGGGTTTCCTGATGGGCCTGCGCAGTGAAGGGGCAAAGCCTGTGGGCGGCGTACCGACGCTGCCGTCCAGTGCGCCGCTGACACCGGCCAAGCGCTTGTTGGTCGACGGATTGCTGGCCGGTTTGTTCTCTCGCTCCCCGGGGAGTACTGCGACTGTCCTGGAGGCACCTGCGGAGCGGCATCTGGTGCTCTGGGCCTCGCAGACCGGCAATGCCGAAACCGTGGCCAACCTGTGTGCCGAACGCTTGCGCCAGGCCGATCACAACGTGCAATTGAGCAGTATGGATGCGGTGACCCTGGATGAGTTGTGCACAGCCTCCAGCGTCTTGCTGATCGCCAGTACCTTTGGTGATGGTGATGCGCCGGACAATGGCTCGGCGTTGTGGCAAGCCTTGCAGGGGGAGGCGGCAGCTCGCTGTGCGGGGCTGCGTTTCGCCGTGCTGGCGTTGGGTGACTCCAGTTACGATCAGTTCTGCGGCTTTGGGCGCAAGCTCGATCAGCGACTGGTCGAGCTCGGCGCACAGCGCTTGGCCGAGCGAGTCGATTGCGAGCCGGAGTACCAAGAGTTGGCGGATCAATGGCTCGATACGGTCAGTTCGGCCCTGGTGGGTAACCCCGTCCGGCAACCTGCCGCACAGCCGGTTCGCTCGGACACGGGCGCCATCGAGGCGCCTGCCAGCCTTTACAGCAAACAGCGCCCCTGGCAGGCGCGGCTGTTGCACAACCGCCTGCTCAACAGTCCAGGTGCTGTGAAAGAAACCCGGCAAATTGTCTTCGACCTCAAGGATTCCGGGTTTGATTATCAGGCTGGCGATGCCCTTGGTGTCTGGCCCAGCAACTGCCTGACCCTGGTGGAAGATCTGCTCGGCACGCTCGGGCTCGACAGTGGCCAACATGTCCAGCTCAAAGGGAAGGGCGAACTGCCTTTGGCCGTGGCGCTGCAAAAGCACCTGGAGATCACCCGCATCACGCCCGACTGGCTGAACTTCGTTGCCGAGCGCAATGGCAGCCCGCGCTTGCGCGAACTGCTGGCGCCAGAACGCAAGGCTGAATTGAAGGATTGGCTGTGGGGCCGGCAGTTGATCGACCTGCTCAATGAGTTCCCGCTGGAGCTTTCGGTCGAAGAAATGCTCGCCCAGCTCAAGCCTTTGCAACCGCGGCTGTACTCCATCAGCTCGAGCCCCAAGGTGACGCCGAATGAAGTGCACCTGACCGTTTCGACGGTGCGCTACCGCCACAACGACCGGGCGCGCAGCGGCGTCTGCTCGGCCTTTCTGGCGGACCGTGCCGAGCATGGCCTGGTGCCGATCTTCACGCAGAAATCCGCACAATTTCGCGTGCCGCGGGACCCGCAGGCACCGATGATCATGGTGGGCCCAGGCACCGGGGTGGCGCCATTCCGCGCCTTCCTGCAGGAGCGTCAAGCCACCGGGGCGACCGGCAAGAACTGGCTGCTGTTCGGGGAGCAGCGTGCCTCCAGTGACTTCTACTACCGCGATGAGCTGCAGGCCTGGCACCGCGACGGGCACCTGGAGCGTCTTGATACGGCGTTCTCCCGCGATCAGGAGCAGAAGATCTATGTCCAGCAACGCATGCTCGAACAGGGCGCGCAACTCTGGAGCTGGTTGCAGGAAGGCGGGCACTTCTATATCTGCGGCGACGCCAGCCGCATGGCCAGGGATGTCGATGCCGCGCTCAAGACAGTGGTACGCGAACATGGCCGGTTCAGTGCCGAGGATGCCGAGGCCTATGTGGCGGGCATGGCTCGCGACAAGCGTTATCTGCGCGACGTGTACTGAAACGGCGCCCCATTAGTGTGAGATTTGCACCGCAACGCACCAAGAGAGTTCGATTTTGCCGTTAAAGGTGGCCTGTAAAGGCCGAGTTTCAAGCATTGGAGTAGTTGGCACGTAACCTGCTTTTACCTATTCAGGTCAGCCAAGACGCATTGGCAGACAGTCCGCGGTGGTCAATGTCGATCACACAACAGGACAGGTGAGCCGGGCATCGTACCCGCGCAACCTTACACAGATGAATACCAGGCAAAGGCGCCTGGAGCTTCGGCTCCAGGCGCCTTTTTTTTTGTTTATTTAGGGGGCTCGCACCCCGCTTGGCAGCGGCCACCGTGAATGGCCTGGAGTGAGGAACCTGTATGAATTCGATAGTGACGATCGCGCAGCGTGAAAGACTGGTCATCGTGGGCAACGGCATGGTCGGCCATCATTGTGTCGAGCAGTTGATCGAGCGGGGCGCGCTTGCGCGTTTCGAAGTGCATGTGTTCGGTGAAGAGCACCAGCGCGCTTACGACCGGGTGCACCTTTCGGAATACTTCAGCGGCAGCGATGCCGAAACCCTGGCCCTGGGTGATGCGCAGTTGTATGCCAACCATGGTGTGCGCCTGCACTTGGGGGAGGCGGTGCTGGAGATCGACCGTGAACGCCGCGAAGTGGTCACGGCCCAGGGGCGTCATCCTTATGACCAACTGATCCTGGCCACCGGTTCCTATCCATTTGTACCACCGATTCCTGGCTCCGAAGCCGAGGCGCGGCTGGTCTATCGCACCCTCGATGACCTCGACGCCATCCGCGCGGCCGCCGCCAACGCTCGCCGTGGTGTGGTGGTCGGCGGTGGCTTGCTCGGGCTGGAAGCGGCCAACGCGCTCAAGTCCCTTGGCCTGGAAGCCCATGTGGTGGAGTTCGCGCCACGCTTGATGCCTGTGCAGCTTGATGCCGATGGCGGTGCTGCCCTGCGCGCTCAGATCGAAGCGCTGGGCGTGGGTGTGCACCTGTCGCGGGCCACCCAGGCCATCGTTGCCGGCGAGGACTACCGCTACCGCATGAACTTCGACGGTGGCGAGTTTCTCGAGACCGATCTGATCGTGTTCTCTGCCGGCATTCGCCCTCAGGACGCACTGGGTCGCAGCAGCGGCCTGGAAATCGCCCCGCGCGGCGGCGTGGTGATCGATGAGCACTGCCGCACCAGTGATGCGCGCATCTTTGCCATCGGCGAATGTGCCTCGTGGAATGGCAGCATCTTCGGCCTGGTGGCGCCGGGTTACAGCATGGCCCGCAACGTCGCCAGTGCCCTGGCCGGGGAAGTGGCAGCCACCTTCACCGGCGCCGACATGTCGACCAAGCTCAAGCTGCTTGGGGTCGACGTCGGTTCCATTGGCGATGCCCACGCCGCCACGCCGGGTGCCAAGAGCTACCGTTTCATCGACGAAGCCAACGCCAGCTACCGGCGCCTGGTGGTCGACGCCAGCGGCAAACATGTCATCGGTGCCGTGCTGGTGGGTGATAACAGCTACTACGACACCCTGCTGCAGTACGTACAGAACGGCATCGCCTTGCCGGCAGATCCGTCGGCCCTGATCCTGCCGATCTCTGATGGTGCCCCAAGCCTTGGGGCCGATGCCTTGCCCGAGACGGCCACCATCTGTTCGTGCCACAACGTCACCAAGGGCTCGATCTGTTCGGCCATCGACAGCGGTTGCAGCGACTTGCCGATGCTCAAGTCCCAGACCAAGGCCTGTACCGGTTGTGGTGGTTGCGCGGCACTGCTCAAGCAAGTATTCGAGCATGAACTGGTGGCCCGCGGCGTGGCCGTGGACAAGAGCCTTTGCGAACACTTCGCCTACACCCGCCAGGAGCTGTATGCGCTGGTGCGCGTGGAAGGGATCATCACTTTCGAAGAAATGCTCGCCAAACACGGCCGCGGGCATGTCGGCTGCGACATCTGCAAGCCTGCGGTCGGTTCGATCCTTGCCTCGTGCTGGAACCAGCCGATCATGGACCCATCGCTGGTGCCGTTGCAGGACACCAACGACACCTTCATGGCCAACATGCAGAAGAACGGCACCTACTCGGTAGTGCCGCGTATACCCGGTGGCGAAATCACCCCGGACAAGCTGATCGCCATCGGTGCGGTGGCGAAGAAATACGACCTCTACACCAAGATCACCGGCGGCCAGCGCATCGACCTGTTCGGCGCTCAGTTGCATGAGCTGCCGGATATCTGGAGCGAGTTGATCGAGGCCGGTTTCGAGACCGGGCATGCCTACGGTAAGTCGACCCGCACGGTGAAATCCTGCGTGGGCAGCACCTGGTGCCGTTATGGCGTACAGGACAGCGTGCAGATGGCCCTGACCATCGAGGACCGCTACAAGGGTCTGCGCTCGCCGCACAAGCTCAAGTTCGCGGTATCGGGCTGCACTCGCGAGTGTGCCGAGGCGCAGAGCAAGGACGTGGGCGTGATCGCCACGGAGAAGGGCTGGAACCTCTACATCAGCGGCAACGGCGGCATGCGCCCGCGGCACGCGGAACTGTTCGCCACCGACCTGGATGACGAGACCCTGATCCGTTACATCGACCGCTTCCTGATGTTCTACATCCGCACCGCCGACAAATTGCAGCGCACCTCGGTCTGGCGCGAAAGCCTGGAGGGCGGGCTGGACTACCTCAAGCAGGTGATCATCGAAGACAGCCTGGGCCTGGCCGCCGAACTGGAGGCGCAGATGCAACTGGTGGTCGATCGCTACGAATGCGAATGGGCCAACGCCCTGAAAGACCCGGAAAAACTCAAGCGCTTCCGCACCTTCGTCAACGACAAGCGCGCTGACCCGGACATTCATTTCGTCAAGGAGCGCGGGCAACGCCGGCCTATTGCCGCCGCCGAACTCAATCTTATCCCTGTCACCGAGGAGGTGCTCTGATGGCCCCGTCCAGCAACGCAGTACGTGCGCCCGAACCCAAGCAAGAGGCCGAGCTCTGGCAATCGGTCTGCAAACGCCAGGACTTGATCGCCGACTCCGGCGTGGTGGTCTGGCTCGACGGCGCCCAGGTCGCGCTGTTCTACCTGCCGGGTGAACAGCAGGGGCGAACCTTGCACGCGGTCGACAATCACGACCCGCAGTCGGGGGCCAATGTGATCGGGCGGGGAATCGTTGGCAGCCTCAAGGGCGAGCTGGTGATTGCTTCGCCGCTGTACAAGCAGCATTTCAGTCTGGCCGATGGTACTTGCCTGGAAGATCCGCAGCAGCGCTTGCGAGTGTGGCCGGTGCGCTTGAACGGTGATGAGGTGGAGATCGGTCTGGGGCTGATGTAACCGGCGACTGCTACGGGCCTCAGCGCAGCCTGCGGCGGCTACACCAGGCGCCACGAAACACCTCATGTAGCCGCTGCCGCAGGCTGCGCTGAGGCCCGTAGGGCCTCCAGGGTTCTCGTTCCCACGCTCCAGGTTTGTATCAGTCGCAGGCATGGCATAGGCTTGCCCCATGAACCTGGATACCCGCATCAAATTCCGGCACTTGCTGTGCTTTCTCGAAATCGCCCGCCAAGGCAGCTTTGCCAAGGCGGCCGACGTCGTGGCGATCAGCCCGCCGGCCATCTCCAAGACCCTCAAGGAACTCGAAGACCTGCTGCAGACGCGGCTGTTCGAGCGCGACAGGAACGGCGTCGAGCTGACCCCGGCCGGCGTTCGCTTCATGCGTTATGCCGGGCCCTGTGTACAAGCCCTGCGCGATGGCGTGACGACCTTGCGCGGCGAAGAACACGCGCCGCCGCAGGTCAAGGTCGGCGTGCTGTCTACCGTCGAGAGTCTGCTGATGCCCGAGGTGCTCTGCCGCCTGCATCAACGCCACAGCGCCCTGGTGGTCAGTGTCGTCACCGGGCCGAGCGCGCACTTGCTGGCTCAACTGCATGTCGGTGAACTGGACCTGGTGATCGGCCGCATGACCGACAGCCCGCAAATCCAGGGCTTGATGTTCGAACATTTGTACAGCGAATCGATGTCGCTGGTGGTGCGCCCCGGTCACCCCTTGCTGGCGCGTCAGCCCACCGAGCGCAGCCAGGTCAATCGCTACCCGCTGGTGCTGCCGTTGGCCGGCACGACGATCCGCAAGCATGCCGACAGCCTGTTCGTGCAATGCGCCATCGAGCCCTCTTCGCAACGACTGGAAACATTGTCGCCGGCACTGAGCCGGCGTTATGTCCTGGGCAGCGATGCGGTCTGGGTCGCGCCCCATGACGCGGTGCACGTGGACATCAACAGCGGTGAGTTATGCGAGCTGGACCTGGGTGTACAGGAGCCGGGCGGTTCGGTGGGTATTTGCAGCAATGCCGCACTGCCACTGCCATTGCCGGCTCAGTGGCTGTGCGAAGTGTTGCGCGAAGTGGCCGGACAATACCGTGAAGGCAGCTATCCCTGATTACCCGAAGATGGTCTATCGTTAAGCCTTTGTGGGCCGAAAAGCGTTTGCAGACCTGAACTTATCGGAACTTTCTCGCTCTCATGCCGGTAGCCATTGGTCGTGGCCGCCTGATAAGCTCGCGGCTTTACTCGAATGCCCTATTGGCGGATGAACAAGGAAATAGCATGAAACAGCATCGGTTGGCGGCGGCGGTTGCCCTGGTTGGCCTGGTTCTGGCGGGTTGCGATTCGCAGACCGGCGTAGAGCTGAAAACCCCGGCGCAGAAAGCCTCCTACGGCATCGGCCTGAACATGGGCAAGAGCCTGGCGCAGGAAGGCATGGATGACCTGGATTCCAAAGCCGTTGCTCAAGGCATCGAAGATGCTATCGGCAAGAAAGAACAGAAGCTCAAGGACGAAGAACTGGTAGAAGCCTTCGCCGCACTGCAGAAGCGTGCTGAAGAGCGTCTGGCCAAGATGAGCGAAGAGTCGGCTGCTGCCGGCAAGAAATTCCTGGAAGAAAACGGCAAGAAAGCTGGCGTTGTCACCACCGCTTCCGGCCTGCAGTACGAAGTGATCAAGAAGGCCGATGGCGCTCAGCCAAAGGCGACTGACGTCGTTACCGTTCACTACGAAGGCAAGCTGATCGACGGCAAGGTCTTCGACAGCTCCGTCGAGCGCGGCGCTCCGATCGACCTGCCGGTCAGCGGTGTGATCCCGGGTTGGGTCGAAGGCCTGCAACTGATGCACGTCGGCGAGAAATACAAGCTGTTCATCCCGGCGGACCTGGCTTACGGCGCACAGAGCCCGAGCCCGACCATCCCTGCCAACTCGGTTCTGGTCTTCGAACTGGAACTGCTGGCTATCAAGGATCCAGCCAAGATGGAACAAGGCCAGGACCAGGACCAGGATCAGGACGCCGCCGACTGATCGGCAGCCCGTGATACTCCAACGCCCCGTCTCGACGGGGCGTTGTCGTTTTCGGGCCTGGGTAACCCAATTGCAACGTCGTGGTGTAGTCTTATCAACAAGTCCTGTGGCGGTAATCGTTCCTGGCCATCCAGTCAACGAATTACCGGCGTTCTTTTATGTGTGTAAAAAACGCCCGATCTAAGCGAGGCCCTTGTAAAACGGGGCTCTTGTGAAGCAAAAGTGGCTCTGTTCACAAGGTTATCCACAATTACTGTGGATAACCTTCACCCGGTATTTCCTCTGGAGGGCTTATGAAAGCACCCTGGAATTTCGCGAGGTTTCTGCCTCTTGCCGAACGGCTGCTCATTCGCGGCCGGTTGCCAGCATTGATCTTCGCGGTGGCGCGCAAAGGCCGGGGGCAGGGGCATCGACTCGGTAAGCTCAAGGAGGATGTCGGTGTGTTACAGGCACTGTGCCTGGCCTGGTGGCGAGGCGAGTACCGCGCCATCAGCCCCAGGGCGATCGTTGCGGTGGTGGCGGGGTTGTTATATTTCGTCAGCCCACTGGATGCGATCCCCGACCTGTTGCTGGGCGTCGGCATGCTCGATGATATCGCCGTGCTGGCCTGGGTGATGAAGGCCATCAGCGATGAACTCGATGCGTTTCGTGCCTGGCGGGCCCGGCAAACACCGGAGAAACTTCGGGTCGTCGAACGCCTGCCGGACAGCCCGGATGCCTTGCAACTGGAGCATCACAAGGGCTGAGCTCGACGAGCCGGCATTCGCATTACTACAGAGAACCCCCTCAAGCCCTTGCCGGCTGGTAATATAATTGGCATAAGGATTATGCCGACCGATTACATATCGAAAGCCCCTGGCTAGAAAGTAAGTCACTGTCCATGGGGCTTAAGTCCAGTAAATACAAGGGTTTCAGGCTGATTGTTGTGCGCTGCTGTTCGCTTCTGTTCGTTGCTATTCGGGATATCTGGGGATACGATTGGGGATATCGCTCCTGTAATCCGAACTGATATCCCCATGAAACGACTCAACGATTTGGCCATCAGGTCATTCAAAAACGCGAAGGGCGAACCGCTCGGCAAGCAGGCTGACGGCACTGTGGCGGGTCTGTACCTGCTGCATGGCAAAAACGGTTCACGGCTCTGGCGCATGAAGTTTTTCCTCGACAAGAGGGAATGCGTTCTGAGTTTGGGCAGCTTCCCCGAAACTTCACTGGCTGAGGTCCGGGATGCGGCGCGGGATGCGCGCAAACTTATCGCCAAAGGTGTGCATCCACTTGAAGCCAGGAAGGCCGGGATTGCAGCACAGCGGGCTACGGAGGCCTGCACTTTCGCGGCGGTGGCCGACGAGTTCATCCAGCACAAGGTCAAGTCCGGGCTGGCAGCCAAGACCCTGGCTGGCTATCGCGGCGCCCTCAAGAACCACATAGTGGGCGTGATCGGCCGATTGCCCGTGGCTGAGATCAAACTCAGCGACGTCAAGCGGGTGATCGATCAGGAAGGCACGACACCGGTCATGGCCAGATACGCCTTGGGCGTGGTCAAGATGGTGCTCGATTTCGCAGAGTTGAATGAGTACGTCGAACGGAATGCCGCCGCTGGCCGTCGCGGGCTTCTACCGAAACACGAGAAAACCAGCCGCAAGGCGATCACTGACCCGACGGCACTGGGTGACTTCCTGGTCAGGCTCGACGGCTACACGCCACCGACAGCCAGCGTAGCGTCGGCACTGCGGTTGCTGGCCTTGCTGCCAGTGCGCCCGATGGAAATGGTGGCGATGCGCTGGGAACACCTGGACCTGGACAGGGCAGAGTGGTCATTCGTCATCAGCAAAACCGGCAAGGATCACATCGTCGCGTTGCCCTCACAGGCGCTCGCCCTACTGCGTTCAGTGCGGGCACAGCGGTTGGCCGGCAAGGAGGGCAGGGGGTGGGTGTTCCCGTCGCCCATGCACGCTGCCAGGCACATTTCCCGCGACAGCTTGTTGGCCGGGCTGGTCAATGGCCTGGGCTACCAACGCGGCACAATCTCGGCGCACGGACTGAGGTCCACATTTCGAACCATCGCGCATGAGCAGCTAGGCATCGACCCGGTGGTCTTGGAGTTGATGCTGAGCCACAAGATGCCGGGCGCGTTGAGTGACACCTACGCACGGGCACAACTGCTGGACCAACGGCGGGAAGCGGCCCAGCGCTATGCGAATTACCTGGACGAACTGCGGATTTCGGCGCTCAAGCGGGAATTGTTGTAGTCAATCTCCAGTAGACATGATCGCAGGCCCCTTGGCGTTTCGGGTCGGGGTTACTCTAGGATCACACCGCCACTTCTGCCAGCGACCGACTGTTCGCCGTGCTCGAATTGCCACAGGTAATAAGCACCCTGTTGTGCGAGCCACATGCGCGCCTTGCCCAGTCCGGCCAGCTCAAAGCGGTAAGCCATATCGGCGCTGATCGCGGCACGACCGTTGAGCACGGCCGATAGGTGGCCGCGCGAATAGCCCAGGTGCCCGGCCAGTTCGCTGACCGTCAAATCGAGCGCGGGCAGCACGTCCTCACGCAACGCTTCCCCAGGGTGGGGCGGATTGTACATCGGCATAGGGTGCCCTCCTGTTCAGTGATAATCGAGGTTAGCTGACCAACTCCACGTCGGAGCCGACGAAACGAAAAATGACCCACCAGTTGCCCGACACGTTGACCGCCCAAAAGCCGGCGTGCTTGCCCTTCTTCATCAGGTATAGGCGGTTGCCTGGGCGCAACATGTCATCCGGTTCTTGCGCCTCTTCCAGCGAGGCCAGCAGGCGCCGCAAGCGCTCGACGTGCTCGGCTTGCACGGCTGAAGTGTCACCGTCCTTGTGCAGCTTCTCTAATCCCTTATGCCGAAAGCTCTTGATCATAGCGTCCTGCCATTCGTTCCGTGAATTGGAGAGTGTAAGGTGTCGCCTTACATATTGCCCATACTGGTCGGAAGCGCCTAGGACCGGGCTCCTTGGCCGATGGTGATGGTACTGGTCTACACTCAACGGTGCGCCGATTGCAAACCAACCATAAAAAAACGGCGGTTATCGGAGATTGGTGCAATGTGGAATAACCCTTTAATTCTTGCGATCGTGTATTTCACTGGAGTTTTTGGTATGGGCTGGTTTTGGTACATTGCCCTTCTGTGATCCGATGGGATAGGCGTTTCTGCATCAAATCACGGAGCCTATACAGCGTGCGCTACACTCAACAACAGCGCCGATTTGATCCAGATTGCAGGGTGCTAACACTGCTAAATGCGGAACCGTCACCATGCACATCTATGTCGAGATCGACCTGTCAGGCTACATCCATCCGGCAATCGACCTCCACACCGGCCAAATCGTCGAACTACCAAAATCGTTTCAGCCAAGGGTACTGGCGGTTGCTGAATGGGTTCAGTTAGAACTGGACTTTTTCGCAGACGACGCTGCGCGAAATGTACAGCAGCATAGCCCTGCGACCGGACTGGATTTCACGGAGCGACGCCTAGATCCCTGATTACAACAGCGGATGCTTCCTGCGGCGCAAGCCTTGCTCATCCAAATTGACGTGTTCCCGTCGCGCTAGGGCCTGATCTGCGCGCTGTTCATCGGTCAGGTGTAGCTCACTGGCCCACCGCTCCTGATCGGCGTTTTCGACAGGTAGAGGTTGGAGCAGGGGCACGGTCGGGCTGGGTAGCTGGCGACTGCCAGTGGGCGTTGCAGGCCTGCTGCGGGGTCATCTCAAGGCCCTGCTCATAGGCAGCTTTTGCCAGACAAAAAGCAACGCGTCGGGCTGCCTCAAAATCGCTCAGGTTGCTGGCATTTATAGTCAGGTTCTGGTTGAGCACATCAACATCTTCCTTCGGCATCGGTGGCATCAGTCGAGCAAGGCAGTCGCGGATGAAGCTACCGGGTTGGGCCTTGGCGTAGTCGAGGAGAAAAGCCGCACCGCCCAAGGCCCGGTACACAGACAAAATATCGTTGGCGACTTCGCCGCTGATTAGCTGGCGCGCAGCTTTGTCGAGTGAACCACGCTTGCGTCCGCTTCCTGGGACTTTTGGCGTTCCCGGTTTTCGGCCACGGGTAGCCATTCAATCAGCCTCATCCACCGTAACGACGACACCGCGCAGGCTGCCATCGTCGGTGTAGTCCAAGTGTGCCGAGGCTGGGCGTAGCGGTTGCTCGGGCTGCGCTTGTAACCATTCAGCGAGCGCCTCAAGCAGTGCATGCGCCTCGGATATGCGGTCGTTGCCGCTAAAAATCACTGTGGTTGCCATGATGTGTACTCCTTATCAGTGGGCTGGCGGGTCAGGCCGCAGAGCCGGGATCATTCTGACCGTCCTACCTAGTTCATCCCTCTGCACCGTCAAGCGTAAATTCCCGATACTCACGACGGCAACCCTGCCAAACTCGTCGCGTTGAAGTACTTCGGTTGGCGGTGATAGTTTTTGAACAGGTGGAATTTGCCGAAAGTCATTAACAGGTACGGGTGCATTGAAATCCCGCATCAATTGTTGCATTCGCGGGCTTTGCTGCTGCTGCTGATCAATAGCTTGGTCTATGCCTGGGTGCTGAATCGCCATCTGAGCCAGCGGCGCTAGGCGGGCGCAACTCAGAGCGGGACAGCCGTCATCCCCGCCGAGGTGGCAGCGGATATAAGGCTTATCGCGAACCCCTCTAGCGGTCGCCGAGCCCCGACCTAGCATTAATTATTGTCAGCCTGCGTGGCTCGAGGGCGCGGGCAGGGGCGCTAGGTCTGCGACTCAGGGCTCTGCCCAAGGGGAGATGGCTATGCCGCGGAATCTGATACTGCTGTTCGATGGCACTTGGAACAAACAGCAAGACAAGACCAATGTCTGCCAGATGCTGCAGTCGTTCGCCTCGGCGGGGGCCCATGACGGCCAGCAACCCTGCTTCTATGACCCTGGCGTGGGGACCGAGTGGCATGAGGTGCTGACCGGCGGCGCCTTCGGCCACGGCCTTTCGGCGAATATCCGCCAGGGCTATCGGTGGCTATCCGAGCACTACCAGCCAGGCGACGACATCTTCGTGTTTGGCTTCAGCCGCGGTGCCTATACCGCGCGCAGCCTGGTCGGCCTGATCCGCAAGTGCGGTCTGTTGCACCTGGCGTCCGCCAGTCTGGTGGCCCAGGCCTACGATCTCTATCGCGACAAGGCCGTAGCCCCGGATAGCGCGCCGGCCCGCTCCTTCCGCCAGTCCTTCGCGCGGGAGGTGCGGGTGAAGTTCATCGGCGTCTGGGACACGGTCGGGGCCCTGGGGATCCCGGTTTCCGGCGTGCCCTTCAGCCGCGACTATTACCAGTGGCACGATACCGAGCTCAGCCGGATCGTCGATTATGCCTACCATGCCCTCGCCCTCGACGAGCATCGCAAGGACTATCAGGCGGCGGTCTGGGTGACCCAGGACGGGCAGAAGAAGGCCGAGAATATAGAGGTGGAGCAGCGCTGGTTCATCGGCGCCCACGCCAATGTGGGCGGTGGCTATAAGAATGACCGCCTGCCCAGTATTTCCTTGCGCTGGCTGCAGGACAAGGCCGAGGCCTGCGGTTTGACGCTCTCCTCAACAGTGACGGTGGGGACCAGCGATCACCGTGCGCCGATGGCCGACTCCTACTCCCAGTTCATGTTGGGCCTGTACAAGAATTTGAAAAATGAGTTCAACCGCCCCTTTGGCCTGGGGGTCAATGAAACCATCGATGAATCGGTCTGGTTGCGTTGGAAAGCGGACCCGAGCTATCGACCGGCCTGCCTGTTAGGCCATAGCGACAGGCCGAGTGATTGACCAGCCAGGTAGCCAGAGGCTCGAGCTCGTCAGCCACTTTGACGGGCCTTGAGCGGAGGAGGCCAGGCGAGGAGGGTGACGATGGATAACGCGATGACCATAAAGCTGCTAGTAGCCGGCGTGGCGCTGGTGGTCCTTTCAATCCTGATGCGGGTTCGTACGGTCGGTAAGTACGAGGTCAAGACCCTCGATCTGGTGTTCCTAATCGTTCCGCTGATGGTTTGGTCGCTCGCCACCGGCAATCTCAAGGACATCGACCTTTTCGGGGTGAAGGTCAATCTCTCCGAGCAATTGGTGAATGCGGCGAACACCGGGATCGAGGGTCATGTCCTCCACAACTCCGAACAGTTGAACGTGAAGAATGCGGAGGAGGTGATGAAGAACGGTGGCAAGGTCGGTAGTGAGGAACTGCGGGAGCTGAAAGAGCGGTGCATCAAAGACTTGGAATTCAAGCTCGGTCACGACGGTTACACCGGTCCGGCGATCAAGGCCTATTTCGAAGCGCTGTATGGCAGCTCCTATCTGCGGGTGGTGGTGGTCAATGAACCGAACAGTAAGTTGTTCGGCACTTACAAAGCGACCAGTCTGATCGACTATCTGCGCCTCGCCGGCGACTCGGGTTACGTGCAGTTCCAGCAGCGGTTGAAAAGCAACAGCGAGGCCGACAGGGCGCAACTGAGCAAGCTACCTGGGTTCGTCGGCGTCGACATGGCGGTAACCAACATCACCTCCAAGCGCGATGCGCTGGCGCGCATGGAAGATCTCGACATCGAAAGACTGCCGGTGGTGAACGAGGACAAGTTCTTCATGGGAACTGTGGGGCGGGCGAGGCTTACCACCGGCCTGATCCTGGCCGCCACCGACAAACAGGAAAAGCAATCGTCGGCTAAGGCGGGCGCACAGAGCCATAATCCCTGTCCGCCCCCCTTGGTCCGCCATTCACCTGGAGGGCTGGACATGAATTTCGTGGACAAGGCGCGGCCACTCAGCCGCAAGGGGTTGGCTCAATAGCGTTCATAACCTGAATCCCCTCATCTCGTGTTGCCGATATCCATTGAAGACTTTGTGACCGGGTGGACGGTATGGGAAGTCGTAGCTGCGGTCGGCCAGGTCAAGGATCGTCAGTAGTCGTGCAGTTTTCATCTGACTATTCCCCTCCAAGCCCAACCCGACCTCGCAGGATCGCGTGTGGGACGTTTTAGCACCGTGGTCCATTGGGATTTGGGCGGACTCGCGGTCTGCGCGTCTCCTAGCGCATCACACGTTGCACCGTGCTCAAGGCGCAGCCTACAGACGTGGCAGTCTTGCGCAGGCTCATACCACTGTCGAGGCAATCCTTGATGCGCTTGTGCAGATCCTGGTCAACCGGGCGTCCTTTGTAGACCTTTCTGGCCTGTGCCTGCTTGATCCCTTCAGCCTGACGACGACGACGATCGTCATAATCCTTGCGGGCGACCACGGCCAGCATGTCGAGCAGCATGCCGTTGACGGCTGCAATCATACCCTTGGTGAAGTCATCCTGATCCTTGACAGGCTTCAGCACCGCGTGACTGGTGCTCAAGTCCATGGATACCACTGTGACCTTCCGTGCCGCGATCTGAGCCTTGAGCTTGGTCCAGTCATCCTGAGATAGCCGGGACAACCTATCCACCTGCTCGATCAGCAGTACATCGTCTTCCTGGCTATCGTCCAGCAACCGGAACAGCTCTGGCCTTTCGAGCTTGGTGCCTGATTCGTTCTCGGTGTAGAAGGCCGCGATCTTATGGTCGTTGTCGGCAGCGAACTGGATCAGCACATCCTTGGCGCGGCTGGCGTCCTGATCGTCGGTCGAAGCTCTGAGATAGGCTCGGATGAACATGGCGAATCCTCCTGTACCGTTATACCTGTACTCAATATAGCTGTACTCGTATAGGTTGGAAAGCGGCATTTTCGGTACGGGCTGGAGTACCCGATAAGTGGTATTCGCTGGGGTATACCCATATCGGTATAGCCCTCCTGCTTCAGATCCACGTCAAGCTCCGCCAATTGGCGGAGCTACCCGTTGAGCGGCATGGCGGTTACCTGATCCACGAGCTCGTCGATCACCAGCGTCTAGCGGATGGCGGCTTCGATCCCAGGCACACGCTCTACCACTCCATTACGCTTCGTCTTTTTGTAATTGAGTAGCCTGTCGGGCGCACCATAGAGCCGTTCGACCACACACCAATATATGCTTGGGATTTTCTACTTTGTGTGTTCTCCACTATCATATTCGCCAGTGTTATTCGGTGAATTAATTAGACGCTCAACCAATTCCGCAAAACTTTCTTTCGGTTTTTTCATAGCTGCCAACGCATTAAATACCGACTCGGGCAGCCAAACGGAAAACTGCTTGAATCCCAGCATCAACTGCCGTTTGCGATAGCGCCGCTGAAAGGCGGCACCCTTGCTGACAGGTTTTGTTTGGTCAAGTTCGAGCCAGCCACTCTGCCGCAACCGGGCGGCGTCTACTTCGCTCAAGATTTCGCGGGCATGACTCGGATGAATCATTTTTGTCGCCTTCATCACAGAGCCTCCAAAAAAGTGTCTGATCGTTTACGATCACGGCTTTGATCGTAACTTTTTTACGATCACGGAAACCCGCGTGCCAGAGCGGCTACAGGGCCTTTTTTGGCCTTTGATCGTATGATCGTAACCACACACGCCCACGGACCCAAAAATGGATAAAAAATAAATTTAGCCACCGGCGCTAATCAATTTATCCACCGACGCTAATAAAAAACCGTCGTGTGTGTGTGTTCTACTATCACTCTCTCTCTATATAGAAAGAACACGTCTATTCCGGGCCTTTCGGTGATCGTAAACCCGTTACGATCACGTACGATCATTACGATCAATGCCGGTGGAACACGTCTATTCCGGGCCTTTCCGTGATCGTAAGCCCTTTTCCTAGTCCTCGCCCGGCAGCCCCAGTACCCGCATGCCCTTGTTCCCGTAGCTGCTCTGGGCCAGATCATCGCGGCCCACCAAGTAATCGATGGCCGCATCGAAGGCTTTTTTCCGCAGGTTGGACAAGCGCATCAGCGTAGTCCTTGGCACGAAGCCTTCCTTCAGTGCCGCCACTTCGTTAGCGTTGCGGCCTTTGAATCCACCCCTATCCAGCATCGCCATCAATCTGGCCGCGTCGGCCTGTTCGCCCGGTGGCTGCATGTACTGATTGATAAGGCGTAACAACATCGTATTGGACGCACGAACGAACTGTGCGGCCCATTGAATATGGGCCACGTCGATCACCGGTTTATCCGGGTTGTCCCATACGGCCAACACGCCCGCGATGCGTTCGGTCCTTTCCATGCTGCGCATGCACACCGCGCTTTCATAAGGTGAATTTTCAACCCGGCTATGCTGGTCGAATTCCTGGGTCAACCCGTCAATGATCGCGTCCGCTGCATCGGTAACGTGAACGGTGATCCCGTCCATCAGCATCATGAATACAGCCTTCTTGGAAATTTTAAGCGCTTTAGCCTTGAACGAATCCGGCAGGGTTAATTCCTTCTTGATCCGCCGTATCGCCGGGTTGCTGTCGGTGAAGACGTAGGAGATTCGACCTGCCAACCCATCGGCAAAATTATCGGGCGTAAACGCCGTGCCGAATTTCTCCGGCGTGGTGACCCCGAACAGGTTAAAGGCTGGATGCGGGATGGTGTTGGGTTCCTTGCCCGCTAACGCCCGTTGCCGTACTTCACCGCTACCCGCCGAGTAAAGCGCGAGTATCTTGCGGTTGTTTTCGCGTAAATAGGGCGCGGCTTTTTCCTCGTTGTTGACCGAAAAGAAATGGGCGATTTCGTCCGCGACGCAATAGGTCGCGATATTGCTGACCAGTACGTCTTCCAGGCCTTGACCCGATCCCGGTGCATCGATGAGTTTCGCCTGCGCCAGCTTGCCGATCTTCTCGGCGAGCTTTAACGGCTTATCCTTACCGAGTCCCGTTTTCGCGATGCACAGGATGTATGCGTTCAGCCGCGTACCATCTTCCAGTTTATAGAAACTGCCGCAGGCAGCAGCCATACCACTAAGCGCAGCCCCGATAGCCATTTCCGGTTGCGGTTTGCGGGCGACTTCGAGGCAGGCTTGAACCGCGTCCAGCATGTCGCCGGGAAAAGGTTGCAAACCGGCGGTGCCGGCCTTGGCCGTCAGGAACCTGAAGGCAACGGGACCATAGACGTTATCGTTCTGCTCGATCAGACAGGACTCCACCGCCGTCCTGCCTTTCGCCAGCTCTACGTAGCCGGGCCAGTTGGTCGTGTACGGCAGCCGCGCGCGCCAACAGGCGTCAGATGCCTTGAAGTGCCGGCACAGTCGCTTGTTGACAGCCTCGACTTCGGCCACCGATACGGGCTTGTCCGCCTCCCAGAAACATTGGAGGCCCCCATCGCCCGTGTCGATAACGAAGGTCGGCACCAACCGGAAGGCATCGACCCGCCGGCACAGGCGCTCGTGCTCTTTGGCCAGGTGCGTGTGTTGCTCGTCCAGGGTCGCGCCCTCTGGCGGATCTGTAGCAATCAGATTCACCTGGTAATAACACCCGGTAATGTCGTCCCTACAGGCGGCACCGTCCGCGCCGCTACCCTGTGAGTTTTTCAGGAAAGTGAAGTGTAAGTTACGGTTTTGGTGTTCTTCAACGAACCCGGCCAAGTCGTCGATGTTGTCGATTGACACTGTTTTCCGTTTGATATCTGGCTTGTCGCCTTCGAACATCTTGGGCGTGATAGCTTCAACTTGCAGGAAGCCGGTCAGCCCGACCGTGAACTTTTCCAGGAAAGCCAGGGCTGACTTGGTGTGTACAACTTCAGTGGTATCAGCCATAATGTGTTTGCTCCTAGTGTCTCCTAGTGGCGGTGTTGCATTGATAGTAAACCCTCGAAACCCTCTCGGTTAAACGTCTTCGCTGAGAGGGTTTTTTATTCCGCCAGATTCTCCCGGCCCTTACAGCAGTTCCGCGATCAGCGCCTGTTTGGCTGCCCGCTTGGCTTCGCCAACAATGCGCGCAACTTCGGAAATTGGTACGCGGCGCACGCCGCCCAGCATCAGGTAAGCGATAACGCCAGTGTCCATCAACTGATAAGCCTTCGTGCGGCCCATGCACAACGCGGCACACAGTTGATTGACGGTCAGCAGTTGGGGTTCAGTGGTTGGCAACTTCATGGCGGCCATGATTGGGATACCTTAGTGAACTTTGAACATGGGCGATAGTATACAACCGATTTTTGGAAGTTGGGCAAGAACAAAAGTCGAAGTTTTTTACCTTTAGCTTTTAATTAATTAATTTTAAGGAATTAACCAATTAAAATTAAGAGAAGGTTTGAAAATCAAAGACTTGGGGGCACAGGCTATGGCCTTAAAAATAATTAGCCGCTATTTATTAGGGGCTTAAAATTAAGTGGTTAATTAGTAGGGCTATTTATTATGGAGCTAAAATTAAGAGAAGGTTTGAGAAATCAAGTACTTGGGGGAGATTAGTCGCTATTTATTAGGAGCTTAAAATTAAGCGGCTAATTAGCTGGCTGTAATTAAAATTAAGAGAAGGCTTGAGAAATCAAGGACTTGATATAAATACCGTTCGTCTAATTATGCCTTCTGCTTTGCTCAGGGGGTGATTTCCGGGCAGGGGGTATTTTCCTGGGGGGCTCAGCACTCGACGCTTGGTAGCTGCCCCCCTTCCGGTGGTACAGTTAGCCAACCAGATCGTAGAGGGGGCCCGGCCTGCCGCTGCCAACTGGGATAGAAATAGGGATACCGATGCCGTGCTCTAAGCCTAAGTATCAGATACATAAGGCTTTTGTGCGTAGTAAACGGATTACATATCGTAATCCTACAGGGGGTCGTAATGGGGATTCAGGTCATCAGCCGTGATGGTCAACCGGAATATGCGGTTGTGCCATGGGCTCAGTACCAGGCTTTGCTGCGTGCAGCAGGGCAGTCCGAACACAGTTTCAATGAACCTTCCACCAAACCGTCAACTGCACCAGCGGCCACCGAGTTGCCTGGTCTTGAGTCTTTGCGGGTGTTGCGCGAGGCCAAGGGCCTGGCGCTCGAGGCCCTGGCGCGGACCGTTGGTATCAGCCCGTCCTATCTGTCGATGATTGAAAGCGGCGAGCGCCTGCCCGATGCGGCGATCCGACGAAGCCTTGCCTGGGAGCTGGGGGTTCCTGGCTGGAGGGATGCCTCGTGACTACCGTGCGCATCAGCCGCCAACAGTGGGAAGGGCTGCTGAGCGAACTTGATCATGCCCGTCGCCAACGCCATTTGCTGACGTACCGGGCGTTGCTCGAGCGGTTGCAGTTTCCCACGCCTGCCATGCAGACCCTGACGGCGGCGCTGGAGTACCTGGCGGTACTCGATGCCCGCGCCGAACAACCCTTGCGCAGTTCACTGGTGATCAGCCAGGGCGCCAGCCGATTGCCGCGCACCGGTTTCTTTGAATGTGTTGAGCGCCTGGGGCGGTTTTCCGGCCCCTCCGATGGCGTCGCTGCCGCTTCCTGGCACGCTTCGGAAGTGGTTCGGGTGTTCGAGTACAGCTATCCCGAGGAGGGGTAAGCCTTGCCACCTTTGCCTGGCGCCGGACCCTGAGCTGGCGCAACGCTATCAAGGTTGAGGGTATCGATCAGGTGCAGGCTGTAGCCCGGTATCTCCTTGGCGTGGTGCTTGGCCCGCGAGGCCAGCTCGGCCAGTTGACCGGCATCGAGGTGGGCGCAGGCCTGCTCACGCAGATGCACCACGCCGATGGAGAGTGACAGCAGCGGGAATTCCTGGCGCTGCCCCTGACGGTTGTGGGAAACGAAAAAGCCTTGCTCCAGATCCTCGGCGCGATAGAGGCGTCGACACTGGCTCTGGAAGTCTTCAAGCAACTGTTGCAGGTGTTTGCGCCAGTCGTCGCAGCCCAACACCAGCAGGAAGTCGTCCCCGCCGATATGCCCGACAAAATCGCGGCTGGGGTCGACCCGTTCGTTCAGGCATTGGGCCAGACACAGCAACACCTCGTCGCCCCGGGCATAGCCATGGATGTCATTGAAGGGTTTGAAACTGTCGATATCCACATAGCAGATCACCGACTCACGCCCTTGTTGCAATAGCCGGGTCAGGCATTGCTGGATCGGCACATTGCCCGGCAGCAAGGTCAAGGGGTTGGCATGCCGGGCCTGCTGGATCTTCAGTTCGGTGATCAGCTTGAGCACGTCAATGACCCGTCCCAGCCCCAGGTAGCAGCCATTGACGGTGATGATGAAGTCCTCTTCGATGCGCTGCCGGGCACGGCTGGTCAGCAGCCGGCTGACCTGCTGCAACGACTGATTCAGTTCGACCGCGAGGAAGTCGTCACTCATCAGCCGGCTGATCGGCTTGCGGGCGAACAGGTCGGTGCCGAAGGGCTTGAGCAGCGCATCGGAGAGCGAGTGGCGATGGATGATCCCGCAGGGATGATCCTGGGCATCGAGCACTGCCAGCGAGTTGAGGTTGGCCTGGCGCCGAAAGGCTTCCAGGACATCGGCCGTGGGCGTGTCGCAGGAGACGGCGGGGTGTTCGATCAGCAGCGCACCAAGGTCGCAGCCATCGTCATTGAGCGCCGGGACAGCCGCATCCGGTTGCCTGGGCAGCATGGCGCGGGCTTCGCGCGGGGGCTGCTCCTGCGGGCGGCAGAGCAGGTAGCCCTGCACCAGGTCCACGCCCATTTCGGTGAGCACCGAAAGCTCTTCGGCCAGCTCGATGCCTTCGGCAATCACCTGCGCCCGCGACGCCTTGGCGATCTGCAGGATGGAGCCGACGAACTCGCGCTTGACCGCGTCCTGATGGATGCCATCGATGAAATGCCGGTCGATCTTGACGTAATCCGGGCGCAACTCCGACCACAGGCGCAGGCTTGAGTAGCCGGCACCCAGGTCGTCCAGGGCGATGGAGAAACCCATGGCGCGGTAGTGGTGCAGGGCATTGTAGAGCAGCTGGAAATCATCGGTCGGTGTCTGCTCGGTCAGCTCGATCACCACCTGGCTGGGCGCAATACCATAGTGTTGCAACAGCTGCAGGGTACGCCCCGGTTGATGGGTGGGTTCGAGCAGGGATTCGGGCGAGACGTTGAGAAACAGCTTGCCCTCGAGCTGCTGCGCGCTGAAACGGCGGCAAGCGCTTTCCCGGCAGGCGATTTCCAGCTCGCTGAGGCGACCGGCCTGACGCGCAATGGCGAACAGGTTGATCGGAGAGTGCAGCGGGCTGTTGGACGGCCCCCGGCTCAAGGCTTCATAGCCCAGGATGCGTCGCTCGGACAGGCAGATGATGGGTTGGAACAGGCTGTGCAAGCCGCTTTGAGCCAGTATGCTACTCAAGGCGCTGAGCTGTTCGGTGACGGTCATGGCGAGGGCTACCTTGAAAAAAAGGGCTGGGCGCCCATGGCGCTCAGCCCCGTATTTCACGACAGAATGATGACTGTTTAATGACGCTGCGCCGTTCAGGCACACATTATTTGGCCATCATCGACGCCTTGCCACTCAGTGTTTCGCCACCGCCGAATTCATCCCCAGGTAATCGAGCAGAATGCGCCCGGTTTCGCTGAGGTAGGCGTCGTCTTCCGGCTTGGTATCGTCTTCGACCGGCAGTGCGTCCTCGTCTTCTTTCTTCAGCTCCTTGAGCGGCTCTTCGCCCTTGGCCTTGCGCCGGGTGTTCTCAAGAGCCAACTGTTTGCTTTCGATATCGGTGTGCTGGGCACGTCGTTCCACTTCATTGAGGCTGACGGTCTTCTCGTTCATCAGTTTCTCGGTCAGGGACAGGCGATCGCGGATGTAAATGAACTCCGGGTCCTTGGCCGAGCGGGCATCGTGGCTAGCCTTGAGCTGCGCCAGGAACGGCTTGAACGGGTCCGAGGCCGGTTTGATGGCCGGGCGGATGGTGTCCCATGGCATGGCTTCAGGCAGCGCGCTTTCGCCGATTTCCTTGGTGTCGATCATTGACGGGTAGTCGATATCCGGCAGTACGCCCTGGTGCTGGGTGCTCTGCCCGGAAACCCGGTAGAACTTGGCCAGGGTCAGCTTCAGCTCGCCGTGGTTGAGCGGCTGGATGGTCTGCACGGTGCCTTTGCCGAAGGTCTGGCCACCGATGACCAGCGCGCGGTGGTAATCCTGCATGGCACCGGCGAAGATCTCCGAGGCCGATGCCGACAGGCGGTTGACCAGCAACGCCAGCGGGCCTTTGTAGAAGGCGCCCGGGTTTTCGTCTTCGAGCACATCGACCCGGCCATCGCTGTTGCGTACCAGGACCGTCGGGCCCTTGTCGATGAACAGGCTGGTCAGCTCGGTGGCTTCCTGCAGGGAACCGCCGCCATTGTTGCGCAGGTCGATGACCACGCCGTCGACTTTGTCTTTCTGCAGTTCGGTCAGCAGTTTCTTCACGTCGCGCGTGGTGCTCTTGTACTCCGGATCACCGGCACGGAACGCTTTGAAGTCCAGGTAGAACGCCGGGATCTCGATGATGCCCAGCTTGTAGTCGCGGCCATCCTGCTTGAGGTTGAGTACCGATTTTTTCGCGGCTTGTTCCTCGAGCTTCACCGCTTCGCGGGTGATCGGCACGATCTTGCTGGTCTGGTCGTTCGGCGCATTGCTGGCCGGAATCACTTCAAGACGGACCACCGAGCCCTTCGGACCACGGATAAGCTTGACCACTTCGTCCAGGCGCCAGCCGATCACGTCGACCATTTCCTTGTCGCCCTGGGCGACACCGATGATCTTGTCGGCCGGTGCAACCTGTTTGGTCTTGGCGGCCGGGCCTGCGGGCACCAGGCGGACGATCTTGACCTGATCGTTATCGCTCTGCAGCACGGCACCGATACCTTCGAGCGACAGGCTCATGTTGATATCGAAGTTTTCCGCATTGTCCGGCGACAGGTAGTTGGTGTGCGGGTCGTAGGACTGGGCGAAGGTGTTGATGTACGCCTGGAAGATATCTTCGGCGCGGGTCTGGTCCAGGCGCGAGAGTTGATTCTTGTAGCGCTTGGTCAGCAGTTCCTGGATCGCCTTGGGTTCCTTGCCGGCGATTTTCAGGCGCAGGACTTCGTCCTTGACGCGCTTGCGCCACAGGTCGTCCAGTTCAGCCTTGTTCTTCAGCCAGGGGGCATCCTTGCGCTCTACCAGCAAGGATTCCTTGACGGTGAAATCGATGGTCTCGACACCCTTGTTCAGCTCCGCCAGGGCGAAGTCCAGACGCGATTTGACCCGGTCCAGGTAGCGCTTGTAGATGATGAAGCCAGGGTCCAGGTCACCGCTCTTGAGGAAGTCATCGAACTGAGTCTTCCACTTGTCGAACTCGGCGATGTCGCTGGCCAGGAAATAGCTGCGCGAGGGATCGAGCAGTTTGATATAGCTGTCGTAAATGATCACCGAGCGGGCGTCATTGAGCGGCGGCTTGCTGTAGTGGTGGCGCTTGAGCAGTTCGACCACATTCAGGCTGGCGACGACTTCGTCACGGTCCGGCTGGAGTTTGTCCCAGCTATTGGCGGCGAACACATTGCCCGACAGCGGTAGTGCGGCCAGGCCAATGAACAGGGCCAGGGCAGTGCTTGGCAAGAAATGCTTCATGCTGATTCGACGTGGGGGCAATTGTTCACGCATATTAGGCCGTCTTTGAATTCGCCGGTTCCATCGAAACCGGTCGCATAATGCAAAAAGCCCGGGGCTACAGCTCCGGGCTCAGTCATGACTCAACTATGGAGGCACTGTGAAGGCATTGCAAGGCGTTGACGGACATGTGGAGTGGGTTCAGGCACCTGGCCCGACCTGTGACGTGGGGCAGGTGCGCATTCGGGTGGCTGCAGCGGGGCTCAACCGCGCCGATCTGCTGCAGCGTGCGGGCCTTTATCCGCCGCCACCGGGGGCCAGTGAAATCCTCGGGCTCGAATGCGCCGGGATCATCAGTGAAGTCGGGCCCGGGTCGTCCTGGCAGGTCGGCGACCGGGTTTGCGCGCTGCTGGCCGGCGGTGGCATGGCCGAGGAGGTGGTGGTCGATGCCCGGCATATACTGCCGGTGCCCGAAGGGTTGAGCCTGGTCGAGGCGGCAGCCCTGCCGGAGGTCTACAGCACGGCCTGGCTGAACCTGTTCCAGCTTGCCGCGCTCAAGCCCGGTGAAAAGGTCTTGCTGCATGCCGGTGCCAGTGGCGTCGGTTCGGCGGCCATCCAGTTGTGCAAGGCGTTCGGCAACCCGTGCTGGGTCAGTGTCGGCTCGGCGGATCGACTGGCCTATTGCCAGGAGTTGGGCGCTGTCGGTGGCGTGGTACGCACGGAGGGTCTGGAGGCCTTGAATGACTTTGCCCCCTTCGATGTGATCCTGGATCCGGTCGGGGCCAACTATGCCCAGTTGAACCTCAAGCTGCTGGCCCGTGATGGCCGTTGGGTGATCATCGGCCTGATGGGCGGGCGCGAGGCGCATCTTGACCTGGCCCAGGTGCTGGCCAAGCGTGTGCAGGTGCTGGGTTCGACCCTGCGCAACCGCGACGATCAGTTCAAGGCCGACCTGCTCAGCGATCTGGGGCAGCAGGTGTGGCCGTTGTTTGTGGAGGGGCGCTTGAAGCCGCAGCTGGCCAAGACGTTCCCGGTGCGCGATGCCGAGGCGGCGTTTGCCGAGCTGGCGGGCAATCAGGTGTCGGGCAAGTTGGTGTTGGTGATTGACGAGAGTTTGGTTTAAGTCGGCGTTTGCCTGTGAAGCCCTCATCGCTGGCAAGCCAGCTCCCACAGTAGATAGTGAAAACACCACTATCCCTGTGGGAGCGGGCTTGCCCGCGATCGACCGCGTAGCGGTCGCCAGGTCTCAACTCCACTGATGTATCGGCCACCCCGCCTTCTCGGCTTCAGCAAGTAACACCGGATCCGGGTTCACCACCCGCGGGTTGTCGACCTTGCGCAACAACGGCAAATCATTGCGCGAATCGGAATAGAAATACGCGCCTTCGAGGTTCTCCTCTTCAGCATCCAGCCAATCCATCAACCGAGTGATCTTGCCTTCGCGGTAGGTGAGGGTGCCGACGGTATTGCCGGTATACACCCCGCCCTTGATCTCCAGCTCGATCCCGAGAATTTCATCCACGCCCAGGCGTTCGGCGATGGGTTTGACCAGGTGCGTACCGGACGCCGAGATAATCAGGATCCGGTCGCCAGCCTTGCGGTGCTCGGCAATTTTTTTGCAGGCGTCGCTGAAAATGATCGGTTCGATGAAGTCCTCGACCCAAGGCCCGACCAGATGCTCGACCTCTTCCGGTGTACGCCCGGCAATCGGCTCCAGGCTGAAGGCCATATAGTCTTCCATGGCCAGGTGGCCCTTGCCGTAGGCGTCCATCAGTTGGAGGTCACGGCGCAGGAAGGACTCGCTGTCAACCCAGCCCAACCGGCCCATCTGTGCACTCCAGAGCGACGCGCAGTCGCCGTGAATCAGGGTTTCGTCCAAATCGAAAATCGCTAGAGCCATTTAGGAAACACTCCTTGAAAGCCCTCAGGCTACCTCACAAAGGGCAGTGGGATCGATGGAAAGCGACACGCGCTGACCATTGGGGTGCAGGTCGGCCGCCGAACGGTTCAGTACATCGACGATCAACTCTACGCCACGGGCTTCGACCCGGTAGCGGATCACATTGCCCAGTAGGGTGTGACTGCGCACTTCACCGTCGAGCTCGCCGCTCAGGCCCAACACGATGGCTTCCGGGCGGATCGCCAGGCGCGAGTGGATCGGGCGCTGCAGCAGGCGGCTGGCACTGTCGGCATCGAGCAGATTGTAGTTGCCGATGAAACCGGCGGCGAACACATCGACCGGCGCGGTGTAGAGGGTTTCGGCGTCACCGCTCTGGACGATACGGCCCTGGTTCATCAGGAAGATCCGGTCGGACATGGTCAGGGCTTCTTCCTGGTCATGGGTCACGAAAATCGTGGTCAGGCCCAGCTCGCGCTGAATCTGCCGGATCTGCTCGCGCAGGTGTTTGCGGATGCGCGCGTCGAGCGCCGACAGCGGTTCGTCGAGCAGCAGCAGGCGCGGCCGGGTGACCAGCGAGCGAGCCAGGGCCACGCGCTGGCATTGGCCGCCGGAAAGCTGGTGCGGATAGCGTTTGGCGAACTCTTGCAATTCGACCAGCGCCAGCACTTCGCCGGTGCGCTTGTGGCTGTCGTCGCCGTTGACCTTCTGCATGCGCAGGCCGAAGGCAACGTTCTGCTCCACGGTCATGTTGGGGAACAGGGCATAGCTCTGGAATACCATGCCGATCCCGCGCTTTTGCGGGCTGAGGGGCACCAGGTCCTGGCCGTCCAGGAGGATCTTGCCGCTGTTGACCGAGGTCAGCCCGGCAATACAGCGCAGCAGGGTGGATTTGCCGCAACCGGAAGGGCCGAGCAGGGTGACGAATTCGCCCCGTTCGATGCGACAGTTGATGTCGCTGAACACCGGTGTGCTGGCGTAGTTCTTTTGCAAATGTTCGACGCTGACGAAACTCATTTCAGTCTTTGTCCTTGTTCAATCGATTGGCGGCCCAGGTCAGCACCAGCACGAAGAAGAAATAGGAAATCACCAGGGCGCTATTGAAGTGGCCGCTGCTGTTGCGCATGTTGTTGAGGTAGACCTGCAGGGTCTCGTAGCGAGTACCGACCAGCAGGTTGGCGAAGACGAACTCGCCGAACAGGAACGAGAACGACAACAACAGGGCGACCAGCAGGCCTTTGCGCAGGTTGGGCAGCACCACCAGAATGGCCGCCTGCCAAGTGTTGGCGCCGAGCAGTTGGGCGGCGTCCATCAAGTCGCGCAGGTTGATGGCCTGCAGGTTGTTGGTGATTGCCCGGTACATGAACGGCAGGGCTACGGTGAAGTAGCAACCGATCAGAATCCACGGCGTACCGACCATGGCCATGGGGCCGGAGCCATAAAGCTGCAGCAAGCCTACCGAGGACACCACGGGCGGCACGGCGAAGGGCAGCAGGATCAGGATGTTCATCAGCGCATCGAGCCTGGGAAAGTGGTAATGCACCACGAACAACAGCGGCAGAATCAACACCACCGACAACACCAGGGCGCCGAAACAGACCAGCAGCGACTGGCCGAACGCGGTCAGGAAACGCGGGTCGCTCCACAGCGCCACGTACCATTTCAAGGTCAAGCCGCTGGGCAGGATGCTCGCCGACCAGCTGGTCGCGATCGAGTAGAGCAGCGTTCCGGCCAGTGGCAGCAGCATAATGATGAACAGTAAATACACCATGATCCGATGGTAGAGGTTGCTGGTGCCCGTTTCAGCGCGAGACATGGTAGCTCCTCTTCAATAGCCACTGGTGCACGACGGTCACCAGCGTCATCAAGCCCACCAGAATCACCGCCAGGGCACTGGCAAGGTTCGGGTCGAGGCTGATATCGCCGGCGACCAGCGCCGCGATACGGATGGTCATCACGTTGAAGTTGCCGGTGGTCAGCGCATACACAGTGGCGTAGGCGCCCAGGGCATTGGCCAGCAGGATGACGAAGGTCCCGAGCAGGGCCGGTGTCATCACCGGCAGGCCGATATGCCGCCAGTATTGCCAGCTGCTGGCGCCGAGCAGCGCGCTGGATTCGCGCCAGTCTTCGCGCAACGCGTCGAACGCCGGGTACAGCAGCAATACACCGAGCGGAATCTGGAAATAGGTATAGAGAATGATCAGGCCAGTCTTGGAATAGATATTGAAGTCTTCAATGATCCCGGACTGCTTGAGGATCATCGTGATCGCGCCGTTGAAACCGAGCAGAATGATGAAGGCAAAAGCCAGCGGCACCCCGCTGAAGTTGCTGGTCATGTTGGCGAAGGCGTTGACGAAGTCACGCAGCCGCGAGTCGACATTGCGCAGCGAATAGCTGCCGAGAATGGCGATGATGATGCCAAACAGGCTCGACCAGAAACTGATCTCCAGGCTGTACTGGATCGACTGGCGGAAGAATTTCGAGGCGAAGATCTTGCTGAAGTTATCCAGGCCCCAGCCGCTTTCGGACTGCAGGCTGTTGATCGCCACCCAGGCCAGCGGGGCGATCTGAAAGACGATGAAGAACACGGCGAACGGCAGCAGACACAGCAGTGCCAGCCATTTGCCACGGGTGACTGAGTTCACTTCAACAGCTCCCGGCAGACGGGTTTGTCGTGAGGCACGCCCAGCAATTGGCAAACCGTGCCGCACAGTTCGGTCTGTTTTGGATGGGCATTGCCATCGAGGCTGAAGGCGTCGCCGAGGACGAACAAGGGCACTTCGCGTTCCTCGCGCAGCATGCCGTTGTGCGAGCGGTCGTTGTTCATGCCGTGATCGGCGGTGACCAGCACCTGATAGCCGGCCTCGAGCCAGCCTTGCAGGTAATCGGCGAGGATGACATCGGCCGAGCGTGCGCTGTTGCGGTATTGGGGCGTGTCGAGGCCGTGCCTGTGCCCGGCGTCGTCGATGTTCATGGGGTGCACCAACAGGAAGTTCGGGGCATGACGCAGGCGCAGGCTTTCGGCGTCGGCGAACAGGTGCGAATCGGGATAATGGTCGACGTAGTAGAAGTGGCCGTGCTGGATCGGCAGGTCCGGCGCGTCGGTATGGCGGTCGCGGGCTGCGATGAAGGGCGAGCGGTTATACAGCTCACTGACCCAGTGATAGGCCGCGGCAGCGGTGCAGAGGCCCGCATCGGTCGCATAGTGAAACACGCTGCGCTGGTTGGACAGGCGCGAGACATTGTTGTGCACGATGCCGCTGTCGATAGGGGGTACGCCCGTGAGAATGCATTCGTACAGGGGCCTTGAGAGTGACGGTAGTTCGCATTCGAGCTTGTACAGTGCTGCCCTGCCAGCCTCGACGTAGGCCTGCAAGTGGCCCATCGCATGCTGCGCCACCTGGTAGTTGAGGCCATCGAGCAGGACCAGGATGACGTTGTTGGGCATGGGATATGGGTTCCTTGATTGGAAGTTGTGGGGTTTGAGAGGGCCTCATCGCTGGCAAGCCAGCTCCCACAGAGATAGTCAGTGTTGTCTCTATCTACTGTGGGAGCGGGCTTGCCCGCGATGAGGCCAGGCCAGCCACCGCAAAGGCAACTGACCCAACCCAAGCCTCACTTCATCTCAATAATCACTTCTTCTTGCCACTTCTGCGGCAAGGCTTTCGAGGTCGCTTCCCAGGCATCGGCATCCTGGATCGGCTTCACGTTCTTGTACTGTTCGTTAGGCAGCAGCTTGCCCTGGACATCGGCAGGCAGCGACAGGTGCTCGGCACGGATCGGCCGGGCATTGCCGCGTGCCAGGTTGGTCTGGCCGGCATCGCTGAAGATGTATTCGCGGGTCAGTTTGGCGGCGTTCGGATGCTTGGCGTATTTATTGATGATGGTGGTGTAACCAGAGATCACCGAGCCATCGGAAGGGATCAGCACGTCAAAGCGTTTCGGGTCGATCTGCTCGCGGTAGCTCAGGCCGTTGAAGTCCCAGACCACACCCACTTCGATTTCGCCTTTTTCCAGGGTCTGGATGGTCGGGTTGGCCATGGACAGGCGTCCTTGTTTGGCAATCTCGGCGAACATCAGCAGTGCTGGCTGAATGTTCTTCTCATTGCCACCTTTTGCAATCGCCGCAGCCAGCACGCCGTTGGCAGCCTGGGCGGCCGTGCCTACGTCACCGATGGCAACCTTGTATTTGCCTTTCTCCAGGTCCGCCCAGCTCTTGGGTGAGTCGGCATCCTTGACCAGTTGCTTGTTGATGATGAAAGCAATAGAGCCGGTATAAGCCAGCGCCCAGTGGCCGTCCTTGTCCTTGGCCCACGCCGGGATCTGCTCCCAGGTGCTTGGCTTGTAGGGCTGGGTCACGCCCTGCTTGACGGCGATGGGGCCGAAGGCGGCGCCGACGTCGCCGATGTCGGCGCTGGCGTTGTCTTTTTCCGCCGCGAACTTGGCTATTTCCTGGGCCGAGCTCATGTCGGTGTCCATGTGCTTGAGACCGTATTTGTTCGCCAGGTCTTCCCAGGTGCCTTTCCAGTTTGCCCAGGCATCGGGCATGCCGACGCTGTTGACGGCGCCTTCGGCCTTGGCTGCGGCTTCAAGGGTTTTCAGATCAACATCGGCGGCCATGGCAGAGGTGCACAGGGCGATGGTCGAGCCTAACAGTGATGCCAGGAAAAGCTGTTTCATCCGAAGCTCCTTTGGATGCTTTGCAAAACGCTGGTGTTGTTATGGGGGTTGTTTGCGTCTGGTCTAGGTCAGCAATACCTGAGCCAATCTAGGCCCGCCGGATGACAATTTGATGTCCAGCCCGACACGCCAGGCCCTGTTACAGGCCTTTCGTCGACTCTGAGGGATAAGCGTAGACCAGTTTCAAGTGCTTGATCTGAAACGGCTAGAGCGCTCTGGCCAAGGCTCCGGGAAGGACCGTTGGGCGGTTTTGTCATCTGCACGTCATTTGCATTGCCTAGGCTTGCAACATTCTCCCGAAGGCCGCTGCCAGCGGCTTGTGCCCGTATGTGGGGCTGGACTAGTCCAATCAGGAAACACTGATGCGCGAAAATGCACCTCGAGCGGTAACGGCAATCTGCAATGCCCTGCAGGAGCAGATCGAACACGGTCTCCTGCCGGCCGCCTGCAAGCTGCCGGCCGAGCGCAAACTCAGTGAAGTGTTTGCCACCACCCGCATCACCTTGCGCGAAGCGTTGGTGCAGCTGGAAGCCAGGGGGCTGATCTACCGCGAGGAGCGGCGCGGCTGGTTTGTCTCGCCGGCGCGCTTGACCTATGACTTGATGAAGCGCAGCCACTTTCACGCCATGGTTCGCGAGCAGGGGCGGGTACCCTCGACCCAATTGATATCGGCGCGCCTGCAGCCGGCGTCGGCGGCGGTTTGCGAGTGGCTGCAGCTGCCGGCGCTGTCCAGCGTGATCCAGATCTGCCGGGCCCGGCGCATCGATGAGCGCCTGGTGCTGTACGCCGAGCACTACCTCAACCCGCAATACTTTCCCGAAATCCTGCAGCACGACCTCAGTCAGTCATTGACCGAGCTGTATGGCAGTCACTACCAGATCGAATATGGCCGGGTCCGCTTCGAGATGCTCCCGACCGCATTGCCGGCGGCGGCCGCAGCAGCCCTGAAGGTGTCGCTGGGCAGCCCGGGCTTGCGCATTACCCGGGTCAACCATGATCAGTACGGGCGCTTGATCGATTGCGACCTGGAGTTCTGGCGCCATGACGCGATTCGCCTGAGCGCCGATGTCAGCGCCGGTTAGCCCTTGGCCGGCTCGTCCTGGACAGACAACCTCATGTCAGTTTTTGCAGGATTTTGTAAACCATGATGCCGAGTATGCAAAGCATGCCTATCCAGATCAGGAAAACCCCGACATTGCGTTCGCGCAGCGTGAAGCCGACAGTCAGCAGGGTCAGGCCGGCGATGACCGGGAGGAACATGGATTGAAAATCAGACATGGAGTGGTGCCCTGTTCGACAGTCGTGCCCATGAGCATAGGTTGAATTGAAAAGAAGCGGCTTGATACGAATCACATCGTGCTTGCTTTGAGCCCCTGCGACCGCTTCGCGGCCGAGCGCAGCCTGCGGCAGCGGCTACATAGTATCGGCATCACTGGGTCGGTGTAGCCGCTGCCGCCAGGCTGCGCTCGGCCGCAAAGCGGCCGCAGGATTTCGAGTCAACTCAACGTTACGGCAAATCGCGGCTGGTGTAGAAGGCGCCGAGCACCTTGACCAGGTGCGCCAGGTCATGGCTGCCGCACAGCTCGCGAATCGAGTGCATGGCGAAGGTCGGCAAGCCGATATCGACAGTGCGCACACCGAGCTGGCTGGCGGTGATCGGGCCGATGGTCGAACCGCACCCCATGTCGCTGCGCACCACGAAGCTTTGCACCGGCACTTCTTCGGCCATGCACAGGTGACGGAAGAACCCCGCCGTTTCGCTGTTGGTGGCATAGCGCTGGTTGGTGTTGACCTTGATCACCGGGCCGGCGTTGAGTTTGGGGCCATGGTTGGCGTCGTGCTTGTCGGCATAGTTGGGGTGAACGCCATGGGCGTTGTCGGCCGAAACCAGCAACGAGCGCTGGATGGTCCGGACAAAGTCGTCGCCTTCAGGCAGCAGGCGGCGCAGGGTCTGTTCGAGCATCGGGCCGTCGGCACCGCAGGCCGAGCACGAACCGACTTCTTCATGGTCGTTGCAGACCAGGACGCAGGTTTCCTCGCTGTCGGCGGTGAGCAGTGCCTGCAGGCCGGCGTAACACGAGAGCAGGTTGTCCAGCCGCGCCCCGGCGATGAAATCGCCGTGCAGGCCGACGATGGCGGCACTTTGGGTATCGTAGAAACTCAACTCGTAGTCGAGCACCACATCGGCGTTGAGGCCGTGCTCGCGGGCCAGTTGGTCGGTCAGCAACGCACGGAAATCGACACGCTCGTCGCCGGCCACCTGGGCCAGGACCGGTGGCAACTCGGTTTGCGGGTTGATCATCCAGCCTTCATTGGCGGTGCGATTGAGGTGGATCGCCAGGTTGGGGATCACCGCAATCGGCAGTTTGAAGTCGATCAGCTGGCTTTCGACCTTGCCGTCGCGGCGGAAGGTCACGCGGCCGGCCAGCGATAGATCGCGGTCGAACCAGGGCGCGAGCAGCGCGCCGCCGTAAACCTCCACGCCCAATTGCCAGAAACCCTGGCGTTGCAACTCGGGCTGCGGCTTGACCCGCAGGCACGGGCTGTCAGTGTGGGCACCGACCATGCGGATGCCATCGAGCAGCGGTGAATGGCGGCCGAGCTTGAAGGCGATGATCGAGGAGTCGTTACGGGTGAGGTAGTAACGGCCGCCAGCGACGGTAGCCCAGCTGTCGCGCTCGTCCAGGCGCTGGTAACCAGCGGCCTCGAGTCGTTGTGCCATGGCGGCGGTGGCGTGGAAAGGGGTAGGGGAGGCCTTGAGGAAGTCGAGCAGGCCTTGGTTCAGAGCATCGCGCATAAGTAACTCCAGACAGCAGTGGCGGGAGTTTACCGTATTGGCTTGGGATTGGGGGTGGCCCTATCGCTGGCAAGCGGAGCGCCGCCCGGCCATCTCCCACATGGATAGTGAATACCCTGCAAAACCCTGTGGGAGCTGGCTTGCCAGCGATGAAGTCGACGCGGTCCAACGCCTAGAACGGTGCCGGACACTCAAATCGCAATCGCTCACCACTGACCGGATGAGTAAAACCGAGCATGCTCGCATGCAGGCAAAGCCGCGGATACGCCGCCAGCGCCTCTGGATGCGCATAGAGCCCATCGCCCAGCAACGGATGCCCGATCGAAAGCATGTGCACGCGCAACTGGTGCGAGCGCCCGGTAATCGGCGTCAGCTCTACCCGGCAGTAATCGCCACAGCGCTCGAGAATGCGCCAGAACGTCAGCGCGTGTTTGCCGAACTCGTGATCGACCACATGCCGCGGCTTGGTCGGCGGGTCGTAGCGCAAAGGCAGGTCGATACTGCCGCTGTCCAATTCAGGTTGGCCCCAACACAGGGCGGTGTAGGCCTTTTCGGTCTCGCGGTCATGGAACTGACGCGACAGTTCGCGATGGCTGTCGGCATCACGGGCCAGCAGAATGATCCCGGAGGTTTCCCAGTCCAGGCGATGAACGATCCGCGCCTCGGGGTAGCCGTTTTCTTGCAGGCGGGTGATCAGGCAGTCCTTGTTGTCGTCGGCGCGACCCGGGACGGACAGGAGCAGGGTCGGTTTATCGACCACCAGGACGGCGGCATCCTGGTGAATGATGCGGATGTTCGACAACGGCATTGAGTATTCTCTTGAAACGCCAACGGCGACTCGCAGCCCCTTTTAACTACAAAGGGCTGTGAGTCGCCGTGGCAGCCTGCGTTGGATCAGCGATCGGGCAGGGTGATATTGAGTTCCAGAATCGAGCAGCTGCCCTGGTTTTCCAGTGCCACTTGCACGTCATCGTTGCCGATATTGACGTACTTGCGGATCACCTCAACCAACTCCTTCTGCAAGGCTGGCAAGTAGTCCGGGGTGCTGCGTTGGCCGCGCTCGTGCGCCACGATGATCTGTAGACGCTCTTTCGCTACCGACGCGGTGTTGCTTTTCTTGCGGTCCCGAAAGAAGTCAAAAATGTTCATTGATCAATTGCCTCCAAACAGGCGCTCAAAGAATCCTTTCTTTTTCACATCGAGGAAGCGATGGATCACTTCCTTGCCCAACAGTCGGTCGACGGCGTCGCTGTACGCCTGGCCGGCGTCGCTCTGGTCGTCGAGAATTACCGGTACACCCTGGTTCGATGCCTTGAGCACGGCCTGGGATTCTGGAATCACGCCCAGCAACTTGATGGCCAGGATGTCTGTGACATCTTCAACGCCAAGCATTTCGCCTTTGCTGACGCGCTCGGGATTGTAGCGGGTCAGCAGCAGGTGTTCCCTGATCGGGTCTGCGCCGTTCACCGAGCGCAGCGACTTGCTCGCCAACAGGCCCAGCATGCGGTCGGAGTCACGTACCGAGGATACTTCCGGGTTGGTCACGACAATGGCTTCGTCAGCAAAGTACATGGCCAGGCTCGCGCCTTTCTCGATGCCCGCTGGCGAGTCGCAGATAACGTATTCGAAGGTTTCTTTCAGTTCGTTGAGGACTTTCCCCACGCCTTCCTGGGTCAGCGCGTCTTTATCGCGGGTCTGGCTGGCGGCCAGGACGTAAAGGTTTTCCAGGCGCTTGTCTTTGATCAGGGCCTGGGAGAGGCTCGCTTCACCGTTGACGACGTTGACGAAGTCGTACACCACGCGGCGTTCGCAGCCCATGATCAGGTCGAGGTTACGCAAACCGACGTCGAAGTCGACGATGACTGTCTTGTGGCCGCGCAGTGCGAGGCCGGTACCGATAGCGGCGCTGGTGGTGGTCTTACCCACACCACCCTTGCCGGATGTAACCACGAGAATCTTGGCCAAGGTGTATCACCCCTAAAGAAAAAGGATTGCTAGTCCCTAAAAAAACAAACTTAAAAACAACTACAGCGGGAGAAACCTGCTGAAAGTCTTGCAATTGAGCAGTTTTACTCCCGGTAAAGCCTGCCCGCTGCTAACTTCCGACAACATGGACCCCAATCCGCCATGTTTTGTAAGTTGCATGTAAAATGGCGCAGTATCCGTTAAAGACGAGTGATGTTCAACACATCTCCAGACAAGCTGACCTGTACCCCGGCCCCCCACAGCGGGTCGCGGCGCAGGTCTTCGGACACTTTGTACTGCCCGGCAATCGACACCAGCTCAGCGCTCAATTGCTGGCAAAAAATACGTGCCTTGCCGTCGCCCTTTATTCCGGCCAGGGCACGACCACGCATGGGGCCATACACATGGATGTTGCCATCGGCGAGAAGTTCCGCACCGGGGCTGACCGAAGACACCACCACCAGATCCCCACCCTGAGCATAGATCTGTTGGCCGCCGCGCACAGGCGAAGTGATGATTTTGGTCGGCTTGACCAGCGGCTCAGGCGGTTTTTCCGGCTTTTTCTTGACGACTTCGCTTTCCTGCAGCTCCAGCGTACGCTCGCGGGCGCCGGACGGCGGCAGCACGGGAAGGTCGATGGCAATGGCGGCGGCGATATCTTCGATACGGCTGGCACGGATCGCCAGGGTGCGCAGGCCATGCTGGCGACAAACGCGCATCAGGCCGGGCAGATCGATGGCGCCCTCGCTGGCCGGCAGCTTGTCCAGCGCCAGCACCAGCGGGGTGTTGCTGAAAAAGTTCGGTGCCTGGGCGACCTTGGCCGCCAACTGGCGATCAAGGCCTTCAAGGTTGTTTCGTGCCAGCTCCAGCACGGTAATGGCGAGCATGCTGCCCTTGAGCTGGAACACGGGATCTTGGTCTAGCGATTCGGTTTGGCTCATGGTCGGCACTAGCGGCTTGTAACGAAAAAGTGCCGAGACTTATAACGAGAACGCCCTCAAGCCGCAACCCGCTCGAACCGATGTAGAATGCGCGGCCAAGTAGTCTGTCCGGAATCTGTAATGGATCGCCCGCGTTTCAAACGTTCATTTCTTCACCCGCGTTTCTGGCCGCTGTTGCTGGGGCTGGGCTTGCTTTGGCTGATTGTCCAGCTGCCTTACAGGGTTTTGCTGCGTATCGGCCGTGGTCTGGGCGCGCTGATGTTTTGCGTGGCCGGCGAGCGGCGGCGCATCGCTGCCCGCAATCTGGAGTTGTGTTTCCCGCAGCTACCGTCCGTCGAGCGGCAACGCCTGCTCAAGGAAAACTTCGCCTCGACCGGCATTGCCTTCTTTGAAATGGCCATGAGCTGGTGGTGGCCAAAGGCCCGTCTTGCCCGCCTGGCCCACATCGAAGGGCTCGAGCATCTGCAGGCTGCTGCGCGCGACGGGCAGGGCGCAATCCTGATGGCCGTGCACTTCACCACCCTGGAAATCGGTGCGGCCCTGCTTGGCCAGCGGCACACCATCGACGGCATGTACCGCGAGCACAAGAATCCGCTGTTCGACTACATCCAGCGCACGGGCCGCGAGCGGCACAACCTCGAATCCCTGGCGGTCGAGCGCGAGGATGTGCGCGGCATGCTCAAGCTGCTGCGGGCGGGACGGGCAATCTGGTACGCGCCGGACCAGGACTATGGCGCCAAGCAAAGCCTGTTCGTGCCGCTGTTCGGCATCCAGGCGGCGACGGTGACCGCGACCAGCAAGTTCGCCCGCCTGGGCAAGGCGCGGGTAATTCCGTTCACCCAGCAGCGCCTGGCCGACGGCAGCGGCTATCGTTTGGTTATCCATGCGCCGCTCGAAAACTTTCCGGGCGAAACCGAAGAGGCCGATTGCCTGCGGATCAATCAGTGGGTCGAGGCGGCGATCAGCGAGTGCCCGGAGCAGTACCTGTGGGCGCATCGGCGCTTCAAGTCGCGGCCTCCGGGGGCGCCCAAGTTGTACGATAAACGCAAGCGGTAGCGTGTATGCGAGCGCTGCGCGCTCGATCGCTGGCAAGCCAGCTCCCACAGGGTTTGATGTCGCTCACAAAACTGTGAATTAACAAAGATCCATTGTGGGAGCTGGCTTGCCAGCGATGACGCCAGCCCAGACAACCCATCACCCACGAGGACCGCGATGCCCACAGCCGAGCCAATCACCGGCCTGATCCTCTCCGGCGGTGGCGCCCGGGCGGCTTATCAGGTCGGCGTACTGGCCGGTATCGCCGACCTGTTGCCACTGGGGGCGCCGAACCCGTTCCCGGTGATCGTCGGTACCTCGGCCGGGGCGATCAATGCGGTTACCCTGGCCAGCGGGGCATTGCATTTCAGCGAGACGATCCGTCGCCTCACTGATTTCTGGGAATCCTTCCAGAGCCATCAGGTACTGCGCAGCGACTGGCCGGGGGTCATCCGCCAGGCCAGCCGGTTTGTCGGCCACAGCCTGCTCGGGCTGGGTGCACGGGGTCCGGTGGCGTTGCTCGACAGCTCGCCGCTACGCAAATTGCTCGGCACGCACCTGGAGCTTTCCGGGATCAACGAAGCGATCAACCAGCAACACCTGCGCGCCGTGGCAGTGACTGCCTTTGGTTATGAGTCCGGGCGGGCGGTGACGTTCTACCAGGGCAAGGGGATCATCGACCCTTGGCGCAGGCACCGGCGAATCGGTCTGCCGACTCATCTGACGGTCGATCATCTGCTGGCCAGTTCGGCAATTCCGCTATTGTTCGCGCCAGTCAAGATCGCCCAGCAGTACTACGGCGACGGCGCGGTGCGTCAATCGGCGCCCATCAGTCCGGCGTTGCACCTGGGCGCCAGCCGCGTACTGGTGGTAGGGGTCAGTGGCAACCCACGCGGGCCCACCGCCGACGACCCCCGCCAGCAGGTCTTCAGCGGCCAGCAACCGAGCCTCGCGCAAATCGGCGGGCACATGCTCAACAGTACCTTCATCGACAGCCTGGAGGATGACATCGAGCTGTTGCAGCGGCTCAACTATTTCAGTCATCTCTTGCCTTCGGACCTGCAACCGCGGCGGCTGGGCCTGGCCCCGGTAGAAGTGCTGGTCATTGCCCCGAGCCAGCCGCTCGATGAAATCGCCGCCCGCCATCGGCATGAACTGCCCGCGGCATTGCGTTTGTTTCTGCGTGGGCCGGGCGCTACCCGAACCAGTGGTGCCGGAGTACTCAGCTACCTGCTGTTCGAAGCGGGCTATTGCAGCGAGTTGATTGAGCTTGGCCGCCGCGATGCATTGGCCAAGCGGGTCGAACTGTGCAAGTTTCTCGGGGTGCCATCGCCGACTCATTGAGCCAGCCAGCCATTACCAAACCCGCGCAAGGCTTATTCAGCAATCTGCAACTTGCGCGCTTCGGTATACACATAACGAACCTTCTCGTATTCGAACGGCGAGTTCATCTGCCCGTAACGGAAGTTGGTGGTGTGGCGTTTGTCGATGGCGCGCAACAACAGCAGTTCCGGATGGTTGCCACTGACTTCGGCGACGTTGAGGAAGTTGATCTGCGATTCGGCGGTGAAGTCGAACAGCAGGCCACCGGTGTCGCGGATGTTGGAGGGGCCCAGCACCGGCAGCATCAGGTAAGGGCCGCTGGGCACGCCGTAAAAGCCCAGGGTCTGGCCAAAGTCCTCGCTCTGGCGCTGAATGCCCATTTTGGTGGCTGGGTCCCACAGCCCGGCGATGCCGACGGTGGTGTTGAGCAAGAGTCGGGCGGTGATTTCCATCGAACGCTTGCCCTTGAGCTGGAACAGACTGTTGAGCAGGTTGGGGATGTCGCCGAGGTTGTAGAAGAAGTTGCTCACGCCAGTGCGCAAGATGCTGGGCGTGATGTAGCGATAGCCATTGACCATGGGCAGGAAAACCCATTGGTCGAAGCGGTAGTTGAAGTGATAGACCCGGCGGTTCCAGGACTCCAGCGGATCGTAGATGTTCAGGGCATTGAGGGTCGAGCGTTCGAACTCGCGTTGATCCAGCCCCGGATTGAACGACAGTTGCTTGAGCGGCAGGGTGAAACCGTCGGGCTCGATGACGATGGCCGGAGGGGGTGTGGCCTCTGCGGCATTGGCCATCCCTGCGCACGACAGCGCCCCAATGAAGAGAAGTTTTCTAACCACGGAAGAACTCCAGCATGGCGTCGCTGTTGACGCGGTAATTGATGTTGCCGCAGTGCCCGCCATGGGGGTAAACGGTCAGGCGATCGCCGAACGTGCTGCGCAGGAAACCGAGGTCGCCCGGGCCGAGAATCACGTCGTCGGCGTTGTGCATCACGGCAATCTTGGTGCTGGTCTTGAGGTAGTCCTTCAGCGCATAGAGGCTGATCTGGTCGATCAGCTGCAACAGGCTGCCGCCATCGGTGCGGGCGCGCCACATGGGGATGAGCTGCTCTGTGATGTAGCAATCGAAGTCGCACTGCAGGGCGCGCTTGAGGAACGGCGTGAGGCTGGTACCTTCGCTGATCGGGTACTCGGGTGGCGTGATCAGGCCACGGCGGTTGATCAGGTCGGAGGTGAAGGCGATGTCTGCTGCCGAGAAGCGGAACGATGTGCCAATCAGCATCGCCATCTGCTCATTGGACAGGTGCTGGCGCGATTGCTGGAAGTCATAGAGCAGGGCGTCGTTGAGGTCCATGTAGCCTTTTTGCTGGAAGTAGCGGGTCAGCTTGCCCAGTACCAACTCGTAGAAGGTGGTGGTGCTGTCGATGCCCTTGACCTGGGTCTGCACCAGCTTGTCCAGGTTGGTAATCGAGGTGTAGAGGTTGACCGGCGGGTTGAGCAGCAACACCCGCTTGAAGTTGAAGCTGCGGCGGGTTTCATCCAGATGGGCGACAAAGGCCGCATCCAGCGCGCCAAGGCTGTAACCGGTGAGGTAAAACTCGCTGATCGGCAGGTCTGGATGCTGGGCGCGCACGGCCTGCATGACCCGATACAGGTCTTCGGCATCGTCCTTGGTCACCCCGGGGGTGGCAAAGCGTGAGGCCGAGCTCATGAAGTCGTAGCTGGTCGGCGAGGACAACTGCACCACATGGTAGCCGGCCTTGTAGTACAGCTTCTTGAGGTATTCGTTAAGGCTGCTGTGGTAAGGCGCGCCGGTGCCGGCAATCAGGAAGATCAGCGGGGCGGCCTTGTCCTGTTTGGCCAGGCGATAATGCAGCTTTTTCACGGCCCAGAAGTTGTCCGGCAGGGTGAAGCTGCGTTCTGGACGCAGGTTGAGCTCATGGTCGGCCTGGTCGATGTCTTCATCGACCGGCAGCTGCGGGCGAAGGTCTGGCGGCGTGGAAGCGATCGTGGCTTCGAACGGGTTGGTCAGCGGGTAACCGTAGGTGGCCGGATCGACATCCACCGCCAGCGCAGACGCACTCAGGATTAGGCCGCCAAACAAGGCAACGAAGCGCAATGATCGGAGCATGTCTTTGTCCCTGAAAAGGAAAATGCAGAGTTGATACGCAGGCTAGGACAACCGCACTATTGGCAAGTTGCCTGGCTTCTCGTCATTTGTCATCCAAACAGCAATCGCTCAGAACACGTATCCGGCGACGGTACCGGCCATACCCCTTCTAGCAAAGTAGCCGAGTATGCCGCTTTTGCCTTGCATCCGAGGCGCTGGCCTTTATGCTGGGCACCGATTTCGCTTTCTGGAGTGCTCCATGTCCCGCCGTTTGCCGCTGCTTGTGTTGCTCATCGTCCTGCCACTTTGGCTGGCTGCCAGTTACGGCTTGCGCTATGCGCTGATGGAGGACGCCCAGTGGCTCGGAATTTGCGCTGACCAGGCCGTGCGCTGGGAATGCCAAGTGCGTTCGGGGTTGGGCCTGTTGATTCATTTTCGGCTGATCGCCCTGGCGGCGCTGGCTGCGGCGCTGATCGCGTTTTTTGTACCAGGGCCGAAGGGCTGGCGGTTGGCGCTGCTGGCGGTGCTGTTCGGCATCCCGGCGCTGGTGCTGTACAGCGCGAGCCTGGCGGTGTTCGCGGTGGTGATTGCCGGGCTGCGGTTGGTGCGGGTGCAGCGGGGGTGAGCATGGCTGTCTGGCCGGGCCCTATCGCTGGCAAGCCAGCTCCCACGGTGGGCCGGGTTGCCCACAATTATGTGGGCAACCTCAAACCTTGTGGGAGCTGGCTTGCCAGCGATGAATCCACCAGAGATCTAAAGCCAAACAGCATCCCAAAGCGGATAGTCCCCAATCGACCAACCCGGCTCGCAGCGGGTTCGCTACAACGTAGCGTGCCATGGCCTGCAGATCCTCATCGCGACGTAATGCCCGGTCATGAAAGCCCTGTTGCCACAAGCGGCCTTGTCGACCACATGCTCGATTTATCGCCCGCGTGCCTCGAGATTTGGTTTTACGCATCAAGTCCGTCAGAGAATCGTTCTGCAACTCAACCAGCCAGTGGAAGTGGTCCGGCATCACGACCCATGCCAGTGATGATGCCGCTCCCCTCTTGGTGGGCTCGCCTGAACTCTCTGATCACCAGTCGCCCCACTTGCCAATCGGCAAAAACTGGCTGGTAGTGGAGCACGACAGTGGTGAGCAGGTAGATTCGGCCGGGTTCGGAGACTCGTCCGGTACGAAGTCGATGTGAGCTGGGAGAATCGGACAATCCATTGCCCTCCTGATATTGATTAATTCAGGAAGGCTACAGCTGTGAATGGGGGTTGGCCTTTGAATCAGTTGGTCTGGATGTGTCCTTGAATTTGTCATCGCTGGCAAGCCAGCTCCCACAGGGTATATACACTGCCTGATAACCCTGTGGGAGCGGGCTTGCCCGCGATAGGGCCAGACCTGCCCTCAACGCACCCGCAAACCCCGCCACAACGCAGCCACCATCATAATGCTCACCCCCGCCCAGACCCACGCCTGCTGGTTGAGCAACCCCTCACGGTACAGCTGCGGCGCGATGCCCGCACCGATGATGAACGTCAGCAAGGCCACTTCCGCGCGCGGTACCCGCACCGGGCGCAGCAGGTAGACCAGCGCCGGCAGCAGCAGGGCCGCGCTGGGGAAGCTGCGGTAGCGGGGGTCGAAGACCAGCGCAAGCATCATCACCGCCCCGGCGAAACCGGCTGCCGCCAGCCACCAGCCCGCGCGTGCCTCAAGCCAGGCGAAAGCCCGCCCGCGCCAGCCCTTGCGCATGCTCAGGGCCAGCGCGCCATGGGCCAGTACCAGCAGATTCAAGCCCACCAGCAACACCGCCCACAGCCATTCACCGGCAAAACGGCTGGTGACCCGCGTCAGTTCACCCCACAGGCCGATACTGCCAGCGCCGACCGCTGCCAGCAGCGGCAACAGCAACGCCGCGCGGGTGCCGCGCACGGGGCCGGCGAACAGCAGGGTGGCGAGGAGTAACAGCCCGCTGATGCCCAGCCATTGCGGCCACAAGGGCAGGTTCGAGACCGGGCCTTCAAGCACGCCCTTGTCTTGCCGATCGGCATCGAACAACCCCCAGTAACCCCCGACCGCACCTTCGCTGGCGCGCTTCCAGGGCTGGTCGAAGGCTTCGATCAAGTTGTAGTGCCAACCATGCTTCTCGGCCATGACCACGAAACCGCGAATGAACTTTGCCTCATTGACCGGACTGGGCAAGGCGGTTTCGCGCTGGCGGCCTTCGCTCGGCCAGCCGGTTTCGCCTATGACGATATCCTTGGGGGCAAAGCGGTTGCCGAATACCTGGCGAATTTCACCGACATGGGCCAACGCATCCTCGATGCTTTTGGGGTCGTCTTCCCAGTAGGGCAGCAAGTGGATGGTCAGGAAGTCCACTGCCGGCGCCACTTCGGGGTACTGCAGCCAGAACTCCCAGACATCGGCGTAGGTGACCGGTTGCTTGACCTGGCTTTTGACCTTCTCGATCAGCCGGGTCAGCTGCGTGCCGGTGATTTCCTTGCGCAACAGGGTCTCGTTACCAACGATCACGGCCTTGACCACGTCCGCATTGACGTTGGCCGAGGCGATCAGGGCGTCGACTTCCTTGGCGTTGTCGATCGGATTGCCATTGACCCAGGCCCCCAGCATCACCTTCAGGCCATGCTTGCGCGCCAGCGCCGGAATGCTTTCCAGCCCTGTCATCGAATAGGTGCGAATACACTCGAAGCGCGTGGCCAGCAAGGCCAGGTCGGCATCCATGCGCTCGGGCCGCAACTGCAGCGGTTTGTCGAAGGGTGACTGGTCTTTGTCGAACGGGGTGTAGGAAGCGCATTGCAGTTTGTGCGAAGCGCTGGCCACGTCCGGCAACACCACCGGCTTGCCAAGGCCGTACCAGAGCGCACCAAGGGCAAGCAGGCCGATCAGGCAGGCAATCAGATAGGGCAGGACGGGAAAGCGGGCGGTCGAGGACATGGTCAGGCCGTCAGGGAACAAAGCCGCCAATAGTACCTGCAATTTCCCTGTGCTTGAGCATTGGCATGCAAAGTCCGGGCGTACCTTCGTGTCACGCAGCGCCTCATTGGCGTTGCTGGCTAAGTGCTGTCGTTTCTCGATGTTTCGAGGTCGCTACCAGAGCAGGATAAAGCGCATCCGAGGTTGATGATTCCTGCCATCAGTACTCCGCTGGTGATCGGGCAGTCCTGGCAGTTTGGCGTGATGGGGGCGTCGTGCAGGAAAATAATACGTGGCGATGCCCGGCATTCGTCGGGCGCAGCACTTTCGGGGAAGTAACGATGAAAATGCGACGACTCATAGGGGCGGGTGCCGCTCTGGCACTTGCAATCGGCTCCACCCTGGCCCAGGCCGAAACGAAACCCGCTTTGAGCATCGGCTATGTCGATGGCTGGTCCGACAGCGTAGCGACCACCCACGTGGCCGCAGAAGTGATCAAGCAAAAACTCGGCTACGACGTCAAACTGATGCCGGTCGCGACCGGGATCATGTGGCAGGGCGTGGCCACCGGCAAGCTCGACGCCATGCTCTCGGCCTGGTTGCCAGTGACCCACGGCGATTACTACGCCAAGAACAAGGACAAAGTCGTCGACTACGGTCCCAACTTCAAGGACGCCAAGATCGGTCTGATCGTGCCGGAGTACGTCAAGGCGCAAACCCTTGCCGACCTCAAGACCGATGACACGTTCAAGCAGAAGATCGTCGGTATCGACGCCGGCTCCGGCGTGATGCTCAAGACCGATCAGGTGATCAAGGATTACGACTTGACCGGCTACAAGCTGCAAGCCAGTTCCGGTGCGGCAATGACCGCCGAGCTGGGCCGGGCCTATGACAAGCAACAATCCATTGCCGTGACCGGTTGGGTACCGCATTGGATGTTTGCCAAGTGGAAGCTGCGTTTCCTTGAAGACCCGAAAGGCGTTTACGGCGCTGCCGAGACCGTCAACAGCATCGGTAGCCAGCAGCTGGAGAAGAAAGCACCGGAAGTTGCGACTTTCCTGAAGAATTTTTCCTGGCAGTCCAAGGATGAAATCGGCGAAGTCATGCTCGCCATCCAGGAGGGCGCCAAGCCCGATGCCGCCGCCAAGGAGTGGGTAGCCAAACACCCGGAGCGTGTAGCGCAGTGGGTCAACTAATGGCTTAGGGCCTCTATTTGGCCTGTTCCAGGGTCGCCTCGCTGAACAAGCCAGGCGGCCCTTTTTATTTTCCTGGTTTGCCTGCGGTGTAAAACCGCTCCCCATGCGTGTCGTGTTTTTGTCATCAACTGCGGCGATCTAATACTAAGGTCGTCTGGAGTACGGCCTTGAGCAGCATAAAGTGGACTACGTTCTTCTTAAATCTGTGCTGCGAGGACAAAAACAATGAACGACAGCATTTACCTTTCGATTCAAAACAGCCCGCGCTTCAAGGAGCTGGTGCAAAAGAGGGAACGGTTCGCCTGGATACTCTCGGCGATCATGCTCGGGCTTTACTCCGGCTTCATCCTGTTGATCGCATACGGGCCGCATATTCTCGGTGCCAAAATCAGTCCGGAATCTTCCATCACCTGGGGTATTCCATTGGGCGTCGGCCTGATTGTTTCCGCCTTCATCCTGACCTCGATCTATGTACGTCGTGCCAACGGCGAGTTCGATGATCTGAACAATGCGATTCTGAAGGAGGCTCGGCAATGATCCGGCGTTTACTGACAACCCTTGGCATTGCGGCCTTCGCGCCGGCAGTGTGGGCCGCCGATGCCTTGACCGGCGCGGTGGCAAAACAACCTCTGAACGTCTCGGCAATCCTGATGTTTGTCGCGTTTGTCGGAGCAACCCTGTGCATCACCTACTGGGCTTCGAAACGCAACAATTCGGCGTCCGACTACTACGCCGCAGGCGGCCGCATCACGGGCTTCCAGAACGGTCTGGCAATCGCCGGTGACTATATGTCCGCCGCGTCTTTCCTGGGGATTTCCGCCCTGGTGTTCACCTCCGGCTATGACGGCCTGATCTACTCGATCGGTTTTCTGGTGGGCTGGCCGATCATTCTGTTCCTGATCGCCGAACGCTTGCGCAACCTGGGCAAATACACCTTTGCCGACGTCGCCTCCTATCGCCTGAAACAGAAAGAAATCCGCACCCTGTCGGCCTCGGGCTCGCTGGTGGTGGTGGCGTTCTACCTGATCGCGCAGATGGTCGGTGCCGGCAAGCTGATCCAGCTGCTGTTCGGCCTGGACTACAGCGTGGCGGTCGTCCTGGTCGGTATTCTGATGTGCCTCTACGTGCTGTTCGGCGGCATGCTGGCAACCACCTGGGTACAGATCATCAAGGCGGTGCTGTTGCTGTCCGGTGCCAGCTTCATGGCGCTGATGGTGATGAAACACGTCAACTTCGACTTCAACGCCCTGTTCTCCGAAGCAATCAAGGTTCACGCCAAAGGCGAAGCGATCATGAGCCCGGGTGGCCTGGTCAAGGACCCGATATCTGCGTTCTCGCTGGGGCTGGCACTGATGTTCGGTACCGCTGGCCTGCCGCACATCCTGATGCGCTTCTTCACCGTGAGCGATGCCAAGGAAGCGCGCAAGAGCGTGCTGTACGCAACCGGCTTCATCGGCTACTTCTACATCCTGACCTTCATCATCGGCTTCGGCGCGATCCTGCTGGTCAGCACCAACCCGGCCTTCAAGGACGCCGCAGGCGCCCTGTTGGGCGGCAACAACATGGCAGCGGTGCACCTGGCCAACGCGGTGGGCGGCAGTATCTTCCTGGGCTTCATCTCGGCAGTGGCCTTCGCCACCATCCTGGCGGTGGTTGCCGGCCTGACCCTGGCCGGTGCCTCGGCGGTGTCGCACGACCTGTATGCCAGCGTGATCAAGAAAGGCAAGGCCAACGAAAAGGACGAGATCCGTGTCTCGAAGATCACCACCATTGCTCTGGCAGTGCTGGCGATCGGCCTGGGCATCCTGTTCGAGAAGCAGAACATCGCGTTCATGGTTGGCCTGGCGTTCTCCATTGCTGCCAGCTGCAACTTCCCGGTCCTGCTGCTCTCGATGTACTGGAAAAAGTTGACCACTCGCGGCGCAATGATCGGCGGCTGGATGGGCCTGGTCAGTGCGGTGGCATTGATGGTGCTCGGCCCGACCATCTGGGTGCAGATCCTCGGTCACGAGAAAGCCATTTACCCGTACGAGTACCCGGCGCTGTTCTCGATGGCGATCGCTTTTGTCGGTATCTGGTTCTTCTCCATCACCGACAAGTCCAAAGCGGCTGACAATGAACGTGCGCTGTTCTACCCGCAGTTCGTGCGTTCGCAGACCGGTCTTGGCGCCAGTGGGGCTGTCTCCCACTGAAAAACCTTGTAGTTGCTGCCGGAGGTCCTGCGGCCCTCAGCGCAGCCTGCGGCAGCGGCTACAAGAGTTCGCCTCACACCATCAATGTAGCCGCTGCCGCAGGCTGCGCTGGCCCGCAACGCGGGCGCAGGATCTCAAGTACGCAGTGGTTCAACTACAACATGAAAAAGGCAGCCGCGAGGTTGCCTTTTTTTGTACTTGAAGCTTTATATGTAGCCCAGCAGCAAGAGGATCAAAAGAATGATCAAGACGGTACCGATAATTCCGGATGGCCCGTAGCCCCAACTTCTGTTGATTGTTTGCCGCTGTGTTCCACACAGGTGAGGCCCCGGTTTGCCTGGGGCATTCAGCGTTCTGATGGTACGTGGGAGCCTGGGTTTCCTTCGTTACACTGCAAGGCATATTCCCCAGAACAACAAGGCATCTTCCTATGCAAAATCGCATGATGATCACCGGCGCAGGGTCCGGCCTGGGCCGTGAAATCGCACTGCGCTGGGCCCGCGAAGGCTGGCAGCTGGCGCTTTCCGACGTTAGCGAACCAGGGCTTGTGGAAACCCTCAGGCTGGTACGCGAGGCCGGCGGCGATGGCTTCATCCAGCGTTGCGACGTGCGCGACTACAGCCAGTTGACGGCCTTTGCCCAGGCCTGCGACGAAAAGCTCGGCGGTATCGATGTCATCGTCAACAACGCCGGTGTCGCCTCCGGTGGGTTCTTCAATGAACTGTCCCTGGAAGACTGGGATTGGCAGATTGCGATCAACTTGATGGGCGTGGTCAAGGGGTGCAAGGCCTTCCTGCCATTGCTGGAGAAGAGCAAAGGCAAGATCATCAACATCGCCTCGATGGCAGCCCTGATGCAAGGGCCGGCAATGAGCAACTACAACGTCGCCAAGGCCGGCGTGGTGGCGCTGTCCGAGAGCCTGTTGATCGAATTGGGCCAGCAGGAAATCGGCGTGCATGTCGTGTGCCCGTCATTCTTCCAGACCAACCTTCTGGACTCTTTCCGTGGCCCGACGCCGGCCATGAAGGCTCAGGTCGGCAAGTTGCTGGAAAGTTCGCCCATCAGTGCCAGCGACATTGCTGACTACATCTACCGGCACGTGGCTGAAGGCGAGTTCATGATCCTGCCCCATGAGCAGGGACGCCAGGCTTGGGCGCTCAAGCAGAAGAACCCGCAATTGCTCTATGACGAGATGACGGCGATGGCTGAAAAAATGCGCGTCAAGGCTCGGCAAACCCAGGGCTGACGGCTTGAATCGGGTATTCTTGCGTTTTTGCGGATGGCTCAGCGAGCCGCGCGGAACACCTGAATACCGGCGAGAATCTGGCGTGCTCAATTACCTGTGGTTTTTCCTGGCGGCGATCTTCGAGATCGCCGGCTGCTATGCCTTCTACCTCTGGCTGCGGCTGGGCAAGAGTGCCTGGTGGATTGTCCCTGCACTGCTCAGCCTCACCTGTTTTGCGCTGGTCTTGACCCGGGTCGAGGCGGCCTACGCCGGACGGGCCTATGCGGCCTATGGTGGTATTTATATCGTCGCATCGCTGGGCTGGCTGGCGCTGGTGGAACGTGCTAGGCCGCTGGGTTCGGACTGGGTGGGCGCGCTGCTGTGCGTGGTGGGCGCTACCGTGATCTTGCTGGGCCCTCGCTTTCAAAACGCCTGAAGCGTAGCTCTATTGCAGGCAATGGCTGTAGGTAAAGTCGCTACCACCTGTAGGGCATGTCTAATTATCTATTGAGACATTGAAGGCTGGTCATTCAGCGGGCAGTCTCGGAGTCCTTTCTCCTCAAGGATCCGAGCCATGTTGGTATTAACCCGTGAAGTCGGCGAGTCGATCGTCATCGATGATGAGGTCACGGTAAAGGTCCTCGCCGTAAACGATAACGTTGTCCGCCTGGGCGTCACTGCCCCTCGTCATATTGAAGTGCACCGCGCAGAAATCCACCGGCGCATTACCGATTACCTGACCCGACAGGCCCAGGTCCGCTGAGCGTGCCGGTTCAGTCGAACAGCTCTTTGGGGATGTCGTGTTTGAGCATCAGCTGGCATTGCTGGCTGTCCGGATCGAACACGATGAAAGCCTGGGCCTTGGTCAGTGCATGGCGCACGCGCTGTACGCGGGTTTCCAGGGGCGTTTCATCGCCGTTGTCGGTGCCGTCCCGGGTAACGAAGTCCTCGATCAGGCGGGTGAGGGTGTCGGCTTCCAGTTGGTCGTAGGGGATCAGCATCGGGGTATCTCGTAAATGATTACGCGATTCTACCCTCGTTCCTACGCGGAGCGTGGAACGAGAGAACCGGATTCAGCATCTTGCGACCGCTGCGCGGCCGAGCGCGGCCGAGCGCAGCCTGGCGGCAGCGGCTACACCGACCGCGAATGGCCATATAAGCGGGGAACATGCCTTCAAATCTTGCCGCAGGCTCGATTGGCCGGTACGGCGATGTTCATCAGTTGCGGTTCGGCCAGTTTGAGGTTGGCCATCAGTTGCGCATATTCGTCCGCATCGGCTACCTGCAGGCGAGGGTTGTGGCGACGCTCTTCGCCGATGCTCGAACAGGTCCAGCCTTTGTAATCGTGGGCCGGGTATACCAGGGTCGAGTCGGGCAGGCTCAACAGGCACTGCAGGCTGGCCCACTGGGCATGGGCATCGCCATTCTGGAAGTCGGTGCGACCCGTGCCACGGATCAACAGGGTGTCCCCGCTGAACAGGCACGCGGGCTCCTGGCCCTCGGGTGCCAGGACGAAGCAATAGGAGTCGTCGGTATGCCCCGGTGTATACCAGGCGGTGAGCGTGCGCTGACCGAAACGCAGTTCCTGCCCATCATGAAAAGTGAAGCTGGCACAGCTTGCCAGGTTCGGTTCGCCAAAACCGGTGGCGCAGCCGGTGCGCTCGCGCAACAGGCCCAGGGCGGTGATGTGATCGGCATGGGTATGGCTGTCGATGGCCATCAATAACTGCAGCTCAAGCTCGCGCAGCAGGGTCAGGTAATCGTCGAGCTGGTCTCTGACCGGGTCGATCAGCACTGCCTGGCCCTGGTCTGCCAGCAGGTAGCTGTAGGTGCTGCTCTGACTGTAGAAAAGTTGCCGGATCAACATGGCTGCGCTCCTATCAAAAAGACGCCGACACTCGATTATGCAACAGCGAGCGTCGTGCGCCAGAGGCAACTATAGACCGCCGGTTTCAGCCTCGCTTGTGTTGGCCGCGAATCAGCGTGCGCAGGGCGAAGCGATTGGGATGACAGGCTTCGGCCACGCTGCGTGGAACCGGCAGCGGTTCGTTTTCCAGCCAGGCGGCAATGAGTTCGCCGGACAGGGGCGCGGTGATCAGGCCTCGCGAGCCATGGCCGCTGTTGACATACAGGCCGTCGAGCCACGGGCAAGCGTGGTCGGGGACCTGGCGGGCATCCTTGGCCAGCACCGCGTAGGCCGCACGGAATGCCTGGCTGTCGGCCAGCGGGCCAACGATGGGCAGGTAGTCGGGGCTGGTGCAGCGGAAGGCGGCGCGGCCCTGGAGTTGCTCCGGCGCGAGCTGCTCGACCTGCAGGCGGCTGGCGAGGTCTGTGGATATCTCCTGCAGCAGTTGCAGGTTGCCGGCGTGTTCGGCAGCGGTTGGCGTCAGGTCATCACTGTGGAAGTCAAAGCTGGCGCCGAGGGTGTGTTCGCCCTCCCGGGCCGGGGCGACATAGCCTTCGGCACAGACCACGGTGCGCAGCGCCTGGCTCTGTTCGGTCCGGGCCAGGCGGGTGATCTGGCCACGGATGCGCTTGAGCGGCAAGTCGGCGGCGACGTCGAACTGACGGACATCCGCCGCCCCCGCGAGGATGGCCACCGGGGCGCTGGCCAGCAACCGTTCGCCATCCCAGGCTTGCCATTGCCCCTGGGCTCGACGCAACTGCAGCACGGCGTGATGGGGCAGCAGCCGGATGTTGGGATGCTGAGCTTGCCAGCGACACAGAGCCGGCGGATGGACCCAGCCGCCTTCGGGAAAGTACAGCCCGCCACTGCCCAGGCCGATGCCGGCCACGGCCTCGGCCTCAGGGCGCGCCAGCACCTGCAACAGATCACTGGCGAATGCCCCGGCCAGCTGTGCCTGGCGCTGGGCTTCCTTGTCGTCGAAGGCCAGTTGCAGGACGCCGCAGCTGTCCCAGTCGGTACCGCGTTGCAGTTGCTCGAGCAATCGCCGGGTGTGCCCGAAACCACTGAGGATCAACTGCGACAGGGCCGTGCCATGGGCCGACAGTTTCAGGTAGAGCACGCCTTGAGGATTGCCCGAGGCTTCCTCGGCAGGTTGCCCGTGGCGCTCCAGCAGGCTCACCTGCCAGCCGCGCAGGGCCAGGCTGTTGGCCGTGGCACAGCCGGCCAGGCCCGCGCCGATCACCAGGGCATGGCGCTCAGTGAGCGGGGTTTTCGGGCGGGCGAACCAGGGGGCAGGAGCCAGCGGCAACGGCGTCTCTTCAGGCCAGGCGCCAAAAACACCGCGCAGAATTTCCCATTTATGGCCGATGCCCGGAATGCGCTTCATGGTAAAACCGGCGGCCTTCAGCGCACGCCGTACCCAGCCGGTGCTGGTGAAGGTGCCAAGGGTGGTACCCGGTGCGGACAGGCGAGCCAGTTGCGCAAACAGTTCCGGGGTCCACATTTCCGGGTTTTTCGACGGTGCGAAGCCATCGAGAAACCAGGCATCGACCTGCCCGTCGAGTTGCGGCAATTGCTCCAGCGCATCGCCGATCAGCAGGGTCAACGTCACCCGGCCCTGGTCGAAGACAAAGCGCTGAAACCCGCCATGCACGGCCACATACTGCTTGAGCAATGGCTCGGCAAACGGGGCCAGCCGAGGCCACAGTGCCAGCGCTCTTTTCAGGTCGGTGGGGTTCAGCGGGTATTTTTCCACGCTGATGAAGTGCAGCCGCGCGCCCTGCGTTGCGCAAGCGGCAAACAGTTGCCAGGCACAGAGAAAATTCAGGCCGGTGCCAAACCCGGTTTCGCCGATCACCAGGCGCCCGTCGGCGGGAAGCTCGCTGAAACGGCGCTGCAGATTGTTTTGCTCGATGAACACGTGGCGGGTTTCATCGAGTGCAGACTCATCGGAGAAGTAGACGTCATCAAAGGCCCGCGAGCGCGGGCGACCTTGGTCATCCCAGTCGATCTGGGCATGGGACGCTGGAGGGGAGGGTACTGTGGTCATGTTCGGCTCGGCAGCAGCAAGACGCGCATTCTAGCTCATCGTCCGGGGGCTGTTTGCTCCGAGGCAGGGTTGTCGGTGTTCTTCGAACAGCGGCTGCGATGATCCGCTAATCTTGGATGTTCCATGAAGGGAGCCCGGTATGTTTGAATCCGCCGAGATCGGCCACGCGATTGACAAGGAAACCTACGAAGCGCAAGTCCCGGCCTTGCGCGAGGCATTGCTCGAGGCTCAATACGAGCTCAAGCAGCAAGCCCGTTTTCCGGTGATCATCCTGATCAATGGGATTGAGGGCGCGGGCAAGGGCGACACGGTCAAACTGCTCAACGAGTGGATGGACCCACGCCTGATCGAGGTCCGCACCTTCGACCAGCAGACCGATGAAGAACTGGCGCGGCCACCGGCTTGGCGCTACTGGCGGCAATTACCGGCCAAGGGCCGCATGGGCATACTGTTCGGCAACTGGTACAGCCAGATGCTGCAGGGGCGGGTCCATGGCCAGTTCAAGGACGCGGTGCTGGATCAGGCCATCAGCGGCGCCGAGCGCCTGGAGCAGATGCTCTGCGACGAAGGCGCACTGATTATCAAGTTCTGGTTTCACTTGTCCAAGAAGCAGATGAAAGCGCGGCTCAAGGCCCTGCAGGATGACCCGCTGCACAGCTGGCGCATCAGCCCGCTGGATTGGCAGCAATCGCAGACCTACGACCGCTTCGTGCGTTTTGGCGAGCGCGTGTTGCGCCGCACCAGTCGCGAGTACGCGCCCTGGCATGTGATCGAGGGGGTGGACCCGCATTACCGTAGCCTGGCGGTCGGGCAAATTTTGCTCGATGCCATGCAGGCGGCGCTCCAGGCCCCGCCGCAAACGAGGCACAACCCCCACATCGCCCCGTTGGGCGAAAGCATCGATCATCGTAACGTCATCGATAGCCTGGATTTGAGTCGGCGCCTGGACAAGGAGGATTACCAGGAGCAGTTGATTACCGAGCAGGCCCGCCTGGCTGGCTTGCTACGCGATAAACGGATGCGCAGGCATGCCCTGGTGGCGGTTTTCGAGGGCAACGATGCCGCCGGCAAGGGCGGCGCCATTCGCCGTGTCGCCGCCGCCCTCGATCCGCGTCAGTACAGCATCGTGCCCATCGCCGCACCGAGCGAAGACGAACGTGCCCAGCCCTATCTTTGGCGATTTTGGCGACACATCCCGGCACGCGGCAAATTCACCGTTTTCGACCGTTCCTGGTACGGCCGGGTGCTGGTGGAACGGGTCGAAGGCTTCTGCGCCCCGGCCGACTGGTTGCGTGCCTATGGCGAGATCAACGATTTCGAGGAACAGTTGTGCGACGCCGGAATCGTGGTGGTGAAATTCTGGCTGGCCATCGACGAGCAGACCCAGCTCGAACGGTTCAAGGAGCGTGAACAGATTTCCTTCAAGCGCTTCAAGATCACCGAGGACGACTGGCGCAATCGCGAGAAATGGGGCCAGTACCGCGATGCCGTCGGCGACATGGTCGATCGCACCAGCACCGAGATCGCTCCCTGGACCCTGGTCGAAGCCAATGACAAGCGCTGGGCGCGGGTCAAGGTGTTGCGCACCATCAATGAAGCCCTGGAGGCGGCGTTCAAGGCCGACAAGAAGTCCCGCTGAAAGCCGCTCTGGCGGATGGAGGCGCATACGTTCGGCATGACCGGTTCGCGTCAGGTCGGGCATCTGGTGCGGGAGCTGCAGCGGCGTAACCTGCGTTATGGCGTGGTGACCATGTGCGTGGGTGGCGGGATGGGGGCTGCCGGGTTGTTCGAAGCCGTTCTCTGATGATTTTGCGAGTGCTGCGCACTCGAGCGCAGCCTGCGGCAGCGGCTACACCGACCGTGTTTCGGCGCACCACCGTGTATCGCCTCCGGAGAGGCGTTAGTCGAGATACAAGCCGCTGCCGCAGGCTGCGCTCGAGCGCGAAGCGGTCGCAGGATTTCGAACCCAACGAAACACTTGCAGCCCAATCCGGTGCACAACTGTCCCTGTGTGAAAAATCGAACACCGCTTAGAATCGAGCTTTGTCCCGTCCAGGGATGTCGAGGCTGGCTATGCACATTTCATCCGGACGTTGGGTCTATAGTCTTTTTCTGGCGCTGCTGACGGCTTTCCTGTGGGGTATCCTGCCGGTCAAGTTGAAGCAGGTCCTGCAGGTGATGGACCCGGTGACAGTTACCTGGTATCGCCTGATGGTCTCCGGCGGCCTGCTGTTTGCGTACCTGGCCGTGGTCAAGCGCCTGCCCAGTTTCAAGTCGCTGGGCCGCAACGGTATCGCCCTTGTACTGTTGTCGGTCGGTGGCCTGGTGGGCAACTACGTGTTCTATCTGTTCGGGCTGCAACTGCTGAGCCCGGGTACCGCGCAACTGGTCATCCAGATGGGGCCGATCCTGCTGTTGATCGGTAGTGTATTCATTTTCAAGGAGCGCTTCAGTCTGGGGCAGGGCATCGGCCTGGCCGTGCTGCTGACGGGGTTTGGATTGTTTTTCAACCAGCGTCTGGAAGAGTTGCTGACTTCTCTGAGCCAGTACACCGCCGGGGTGCTCATTACCCTGTTGGCCGCAGCGGTCTGGACCTTCTATGCCATGGGCCAGAAGCAACTGCTGACGGTATGGAATTCCGTGCAGGTGATGATGGTGATCTACCTGCTCTGTGCGCTGCTCCTCACGCCTTGGGCCCAGCCCATGGAGGCGCTGCAATTGAGCCCCGTGCAAGGCTGGCTGTTGCTGGCCTGCTGCCTCAATACCCTGGTGGCCTACGGCGCCTTTGCTGAAGCGCTGGCCCATTGGGAGGCCTCGCGTGTCAGTGCGACCTTGGCGATTACACCTTTGGTGACCTTCGTTGCCGTAGCCCTGGCCGCCTGGATCTGGCCGGAATATGTGCCCAAGGAAGAGATCAACGGCCTGGGCTATGCCGGTGCCGTGATCGTGGTGCTGGGGTCGGCATTGACAGCCCTGGGGCCGTCAATCCTGGCAGGCTGGCGCGCTCGGCGCCTGAGAATGGCAGGGCAGCACTAAGCGCCGATCTGTCGCCCCAACTCTTCGGTCTGACGCAACCAGCGCTGGCGCTGCTCCTCCGAGGAGGACTGGGCCGGGGCGAACTCCTGCAAGTGCAGGGTCTTGATCCCGCAAAAGCCCAGGGTGGTGCGTATCATTTGCTTGTGCGCCGGGGCGCCATAGATCCAGCGGAAATAACGCGGCAAGGTATCCATGGTCACCAGCAGGTCGGCGCTGCGACCCAGCAGCAGCTTGTTGGCCTGGTCTTCGCGCGCGCGCCCTGGGCGTAGGCTTCACCCAGGGCGTGGCCGAGACTGATGGTTTTGGGGGTGCCGAAAATCATCAGGATGCGTTTGCCATCACCTTCAAGCAGGGTGGCGCCGCTTTTGCGCTCAGCCATTCTTGCCGGCCTCGAGCATGCTTTCCGGGCGTACCCAGGCGTCGAACTCGGCATCGGTCAGGTAACCCAGCGCCAGTGCCGCCTCACGCAGCGTGCTGCCTTCGGCATAGGCTTTCTTGGCGATTTCGGCGGCCTTGTCGTAGCCGATATGCGGATTCAATGCCGTGACCAGCATCAATCCCTGCTCCAGGTGCCGGGCCATTTTCTCCGGGTCGGGTTCAAGACCTGCGATGCAGTGAGTTTGGAAGTTGCTGCAGCCATCGGCAAGCAGCTCGATCGACTGCAACAGGTTATGAATGATCACCGGTTTGAAGACATTGAGCTGCAGATGACCCTGGCTGGCGGCAAAGCCGACCGCAACGTCGTTGCCCATCACCTGGCAGGCAATCATCGACAGGGCCTCGCACTGGGTCGGATTGACCTTGCCGGGCATGATCGAACTTCCCGGCTCGTTGGCCGGCAAGCGTACTTCGGCGAGCCCGGCGCGCGGGCCGGAACCGAGCAGGCGCAGATCGTTGGCCAGTTTCATCAGCGTCACGGCCAGGGTTTTCAGGGCCCCGGACAGGGTAGTCAACGGCTCATGGCCGGCCAGCGCGGCAAATTTGTTCGGTGCGGTGACAAACGGCAGCCCCGAAAGCGCGGCCAGCTCGGCGGCCATCGCTTCGGCGAACCCATGCGGGGAATTGAGCCCGGTGCCGACGGCGGTGCCGCCCTGGGCCAACTCACAGGCTGCCGGCAGGGCATTTCGAATGGCATGCTCGGCGTAGTCGAGCTGAGCCACGAATGCAGACATTTCCTGGCCGAAGGTGATGGGCGTAGCGTCCATCATGTGGGTGCGACCGGTCTTGACCAGATGCTGATGGCGCGTTGCCAGCTCGGCCAGCCCCGACGATAGTTCGACGATGGAGGGCAGCAAGTGCTGCTGAACAGCCTTGACCGCAGCAATGTGCATTGCCGTGGGGAAGCAGTCGTTGGAGCTTTGCGAGCGATTGACGTGATCGTTCGGGTGTACTGGCACCTTGCCGCCACGGCCTTGGCCGGCCAATTCGTTCGCGCGCCCGGCAATCACTTCATTGACGTTCATGTTGCTCTGGGTGCCGCTGCCGGTCTGCCAGACGACGAGCGGGAATTGATCGTCATGTTGGCCGTCCAGCACCTCGTCGGCAGCCTGTTCGACGAGCCGGGCAATGTCGGCCGGAAGGTCTCCGTTGCGGTTGTTGACGCGTGCGGCGGCTTTTTTGATCAGAGCCAGGGCGTGCAGGACTGCCAGCGGCATGCGCTCTTTACCGATCGCAAAATTGATCAAGGAGCGTTGAGTCTGTGCCCCCCAGTAGGCCAGGTCAGGAACTTCTACCTGACCAAGGCTGTCAGTTTCGATACGGCTCATGCTGCGCTCACTCCTTTATGGTCTGATTCCGCAGTTTAGGTCTTGATTCGACACTTCGGTTCCATTGATCCATGATCTGACGGTAACCACCCTACGTAACCGGTTGAGCGTGGCGCCTGAGTGGGCGCAGAATGTTCAACCAAGAGGTGTAGCCTCGCCTGCCAATTAAAGGAATCCCGATGACTCGTCTTCGTGCCATTTGCACCGCAGTTGCTCTGGTCTGCGCCAGCGGCCAGGTGTTCGCCGATACCACCAGCCACAATGCCAGTGCCGAGGCCTTCCTGAAGATGGCGCATGCCGATCAGCTCGGCACCCCGGTCTACATGCAAGTCCAGCAAATGTTCGCCCAGCGGTTCGAGCAGACCAAGGCCCCAGCGTCGAAAAAAGCGATGCTGGAAACCTACCAGGCCAAGGCCAACACCGCGCTGGACCAGGCCATTGGCTGGGACAAGCTCAAGCCGGACATGGTCAAGCTCTACACCACCAACTTCACCGAGAAAGAGCTCAAGGACTTGGTAGCCTTCTATCAGTCGCCGCTGGGCAAGAAAGTCCTGGAAAAAATGCCGGTCGTGACCCAGCAATCCGCACAGCTGACCCAGAAAAAACTGGAAAGCGCCGTGCCTGTGGTCAACAAGCTGCTGGCCGACATGACCAAGGAACTGGACCCGGCAGGAGCCGCCAAAGCCGCAGCTCCGGCGACGAAGAACCCGTAAGCGGAGCCGTAAATGTCCATGCAACAACGTATTGAAGAGGCGCTGGCCGCCTTGCAGCCGCAGCACCTGCAGGTTCTCGATGAGAGCCACATGCACAGTCGCGGCCTGCAGACCCACTTCAAGGCAGTGCTGGTCAGCGAGCAGTTCGCCGGCCTGAACAGCGTCAAGCGGCACCAGAAAGTCTACGCCACGCTCGGTGAGCTGATGGGGCAGTTCCATGCACTGGCCCTGCACACCTACACCCCCGAGGAGTGGGAAAAGATCGGCGCAGCGCCTGCTTCGCCGACCTGTGCCGGGGGCAGCAAACACTGACCACTGATGGCCGGTTTTTGTTAGAATCCGCAACGCGCCGCCTGTCGGCGCGTTTTTTTTTGCATCCGGTTCGCCCTTTGCGAGGGCGACCACCTGGAGAAATACCCATGACACAAAGCATTGTCGTGGCGGCACTGTATAAGTTCGTCACCCTCGAAGATTACGTTGCATTGCGCGAGCCCCTGCTCAAGGCGATGCTCGACAACGAGATCAAAGGTACGTTGCTGCTGGCCGAAGAAGGCATCAACGGCACCGTTTCCGGTACCCGCGAAGGCATCGATGGCCTGCTGGCCTGGCTCAAGCGCGATGCGCGCATGCTCGACGTGGATCACAAAGAGTCCTACTGCGACGAACAACCCTTCTACCGGACCAAGGTCAAGCTCAAGAAAGAGATCGTGACCCTGGGCGTGGAGGGCGTTGACCCGAACCACAAGGTCGGCACCTATGTCGAACCGCAGGACTGGAACGCGCTGATCAGCGACCCTGAGGTACTGTTGATCGACACCCGTAACGACTACGAGGTTTCGATCGGCACTTTCCAGGGCGCCATCGATCCAAAGACCACGACCTTTCGTGAATTTCCCGAGTACATCAAGGCCAATTTCGACCCGGCCCGACACAAGAAAGTCGCGATGTTCTGCACCGGCGGCATTCGCTGCGAAAAAGCTTCGAGCTACATGCTCGGCGAGGGTTTCGAGGAGGTCTATCACCTCAAGGGCGGCATTCTGAAGTACCTCGAAGAGGTTCCGCAGGAAGAAAGCCGCTGGGAAGGTGACTGCTTCGTCTTCGATAACCGGGTCACCGTGCGCCATGACCTGACCGAGGGCGACTATGATCAATGTCATGCCTGCCGCACGCCGATCAGTGTGCAGGAGCGTGAATCCGAGCACTATTCGCCCGGCATCAGCTGCCCCCATTGCTGGGACAGCCTGAGCGAAAAGACTCGCCGCAGTGCGATCGACCGGCAAAAACAGATCGAACTGGCCAAGGCACGCAACCAGCCGCACCCGATCGGCCATAATTACCGGAAAGCCACGGAGGTCTGATCCATGTCCGCTCGCCTGCTGTATGTGATGGACCCGATGTGTTCCTGGTGCTGGGGGTTTGCGCCAGTGGCCGAGGCCCTGATCACGCAGGCGCAGGCCGCTGGCGTAGACGTTCACCTGGTGATGGGCGGGCTGCGCACCGCCAGCGTGGCGCTGGACCCTTCGACCCGGCGCTACATCCTCGAACATTGGCAGGCGGTGCACGCCGCCACGGGCCAGCCGTTCCTGTTCGAAGGTGCGTTGCCTGAAGGCTTCGTCTATGACACCGAACCGGCCTGCCGGGCGGTGGTCGCTGCACGCAACCTCGACCCGGCCAGCGCCTGGCCGCTGGCCCGGCTCATCCAGCACGCTTTTTATGCCCAAGGTCGTGACGTCACCCGCGCGCCGGTACTGGTGGAACTGGCCGAAGCGGCAGGTTTGCCACGCATCGAATTCGCCGAAGCCTTCGACAGCGCCGAACAGCAGATCGCTACCGCGGCCGATTTCAGTTGGGTGCAGGACCTGGGCATTGCCGGGTTCCCGACCCTGCTGGCCGAACGCAACGGCCAACTGGCCCTGTTGACCAATGGCTACCAGCCACTGGATGAACTGGCCCCGCTGCTCGGCCGTTGGCTGGAGCGTGCCGCTTATGCTTGACGTGCCGGGCTCGCCCGAACTCCCGCCGATCAAGGAATCGACCCATACGGATCGATTGAGTTGGGCGGAAATTCGACGGCTGGCCCTGCGTCATAAAAAGGCCTTGTGGATCGCCAACGGCGTGGCCGTACTGGCGGCGCTGTGCAGCGTACCGATTCCCTTGCTGTTGCCGTTGCTGGTCGACGAAGTCTTGCTCGGCCATGGCGATGCAGCACTCAAGTGGATGAACCAGCTGCTGCCCGACAACTTGCAGGTGGCGGCCGGCTACATCGGGCTGATGTTGCTGGTGACCTTGACCCTGCGCGGCGCGGGGCTGGTCTTCAACGTCTTGCAGGCGCGGCTGTTTGCCGGGCTGGCCAAGGACATGGTCTATCGCTTGCGGATCCGCCTGATCGAGCGGCTCAAGCGTATTTCCCTGAGCGAATACGAAAGCCTGGGCAGTGGCACCGTGACCACCCATCTGGTCACCGACCTGGACACCCTGGATAAATTCGTTGGCGAAACCCTCAGCCGTTTTCTGGTGGCCATGCTCACCCTGGCCGGTACGGCTGGCATTCTGATATGGATGCACTGGCAGCTGGCCCTGCTGATCCTGCTGTTCAACCCCTTGGTTATTTTTGCCACGGTGCAGCTGGGCAAGCGGGTCAAGCACCTGAAGAAGCTGGAAAACGATAGCACCTCCCGTTTCACCCAGGCCCTCACCGAAACCCTGGACGCCATCCAGGAAGTGCGGGCGGGCAACCGTCAGGGCTTCTTTCTCGGCAGGCTTGGCTTGCGCGCCCAGGAAGTACGTGACTATGCGGTGGCCTCCCAGTGGAAGAGCGACGCGTCAGGCCGTGCCAGTGGGCTGCTGTTCCAGTTCGGCATCGATATTTTCCGGGCGGCGGCCATGCTCACGGTGCTGTTCTCCGACTTGTCGATCGGTCAGATGCTCGCGGTGTTCAGCTACCTGTGGTTCATGATCGGGCCGGTGGAACAGCTATTGAACCTGCAATACGCCTTTTACGCCGCCGGTGGTGCGCTGACCCGCATCAACGAATTGCTGGCGCGCGCCGATGAGCCGCAGTACGCCGGCGGCGCGAACCCCTTCAAGGGGCGCGACACCGTGGGCATCGAAGTGCGTGGCTTGAGCTTTGGCTATGGCGAGGAGCTGGTGCTCGACCAGTTGAACCTGTCGATTGCGCCGGGAGAGAAGGTGGCAGTGGTGGGGGCCAGCGGCGGCGGCAAAAGTACCCTGGTGCAATTGCTTCTGGGGCTCTACACCGCCCAGTCAGGCAGCATCCGCTTTGGCGGTTCGACCCTGCAGGAAATCGGCCTGGAAACCGTGCGTGAGAATGTCGCGGTGGTGCTGCAACATCCTTCGCTGTTCAACGACAGCGTACGAGCCAACCTGACCATGGGCCGCGATTGCTCCGATGAAGCCTGTTGGCGCGCATTGGAAATCGCACAACTCGATACCACCATCGCCACCTTGCCCAAGGGCCTGGACAGCATTGTCGGGCGCTCCGGCGTTCGTCTTTCCGGCGGCCAGCGCCAGCGTCTGGCGATTGCCCGCATGGTGCTGGCCGAGCCCAAGGTGGTCATTCTCGACGAGGCCACCTCGGCGCTGGATGCTGCCACTGAATACAATCTGCACGAGGCGCTTTCGCGCTTCCTGAGTGAACGTACCACGCTGATCGTCGCGCATCGCTTGTCGGCCGTTAAGCAGGCCGACCGGGTGCTGGTTTTCGATGGCGGGCATGTGGCCGAGGACGGTGATCATCAGCAATTGATTGCCGACGGTGGTCTTTACGCCAAGCTGTATGGTCATTTGCAACAGATTTAGCCGATAGTTGGATGAGAATTCAAACCATTGCACTACCTGGAATTGACCTAATCTGAGCAGGGTGGTTGGGTTGTGTCTGGCGCTGCTGATGCAAGGGACCTCATGAAGCAAAAACGGACTCTCGAAACGCCAAGGTTATTGGGCATTGTCTGGCCATTTATCGCCGTTGTGCTATTTCAGGCTGTGTTGGGTTGCATCAGCCTTTACGCGCTTTCAGCGGTGCGGGGCTATGTGGCGGGCGAAAGCTTGTGGTCAAAAGGGCAGAAGGATGCGATTTATTACCTGAGCCACTATGCCGACAGCCGCGACGAAGCGGTCTTTCGAAAGTATCAGCAAGCCATGCTCGTACCGCAGGGCGGCCATGACCTGCGCATTGCCCTGGACAAGCCCGAACCGGACCTGGACGCTGCCCGCAAAGGCATTCTGCAAGGTGGCAACCATCCGGACGATGTCGCCAGCGTTATTTGGTTGTACTTGAATTTCCGCCATTTCAGTTACCTGGAAAAGGCCATCGAACTGTGGGCCGTGGGCGATGGCTTTTTGCAGGAACTCGACAGCGTTGCCCGGCAAATGTACGACGGCATTTCCCGAGGGGGGGTCAGCGACACTCAGATAGGCCACTGGAAAGAGCAGATTTCCTCCATCAACGAGGGCGTTACGCCAGCCGCCATGGCCTTCAGCAACGCCCTGGGCGAGGGGTCGCGGTTTCTGTTGCGCATGCTGGTGGCGACCAATCTGGTCACGGCATTGTTCCTGATTGTTCTGGCGTTGCTGCGTTCTCATAAACTGCTGGTGCAACGCCATGCATTCGCCACTGCCCTGCAGGTCGAAAAGGAGCGGGCGCAGATCACCCTGCAGTCCATCGGCGATGGTGTCATCACCACGGACGTCGAGGGCCTGATTGCCTACATGAACCCGGCTGCCGAGCAGTTGACCCACTGGAATGCCGAGCAGGCGCAAGGCCTGCCGCTGGCGGCGCTGTTCAATCTGCTTGATGAGAATGCCGAAAAAGACAGCTTGACCCTGATCGAGCATATCCTCAGCGGCACGCTGCGAGGTGGCAGCGAACATGCCAAGCTGATTCAGCGCCTGGACGGCAGTACGGTTTCTGTGACCCTGGTCGGCGCACCGATCCAGGCCGAGGGCAAGGTCAGCGGTACGGTACTGGTGTTGCATGACATGACCCAGGAGCGTCAGTACATCGCCAATCTGTCCTGGCAGGCGACCCACGATGCACTGACCGGCCTGGCCAACCGGCGGGAGTTCGAGTACCGGCTCGAGTCGGCGTTTTCGGCGGGAAGCCGGCAATCCGTTCGCCATTCGTTGATGTTCCTGGATCTGGATCAGTTCAAGCTGGTCAACGATACCTGCGGCCATGCGGCCGGCGATGAATTGCTGCGACACATCTGTACGTTGCTGCAGGCGGGCTTGCGCGAAGGCGATATCCTGGCGCGCCTGGGGGGCGACGAGTTCGGTATCCTGCTGGAAAACTGTCCGCCGGAAGTGGCGGAAAAGATCGGCGAGGGCTTGCGCCAGACGGTGCAGAACCTGCATTTCGTCTGGAAGGGCCGGCCTTTCGTGACCACGGTGAGTGTAGGCCTGGTTCACATCACCCAGGCGCCGATCAGCCTGGAGGCTTCGCTCAGGGCCGCGGACATGGCCTGCTACATGGCCAAGGAGAAAGGTCGCAACCGGGTTCAGGTCTATCACGCCGATGACTCGGAGCTGTCCCTGCGTTTTGGCGAGATGGCTTGGGTGCAGCGCCTGCACATGGCCCTGGAGAAGAACCGTTTTTGCCTGTACGCCCAGGAGATCGCCGCGTTGGGCGCTCAGGGCAAACCGGGCGGGCATATCGAGATTCTGTTGCGCCTGCATGATGAGGCAGGAAGGGTGATTCTGCCCGAAAGCTTCATTCCGGCAGCCGAGCGCTATGGCTTGATGAGCGCGCTCGATAGCTGGGTGGTGCAGAATGTCTTCAAGGTCATCCGGCGGTGCATGGTCGAAGGGCATGAAGGCCCGCTGGCCATGTGCGCGATCAACCTGTCTGGCAGCAGTATCGGTGATGACAAGTTCCTGGAGTTCCTGCGCGAGCAATTCATCGAGCACGATATCCCCCCTGAATTGATTTGTTTCGAAATCACCGAGACCAGTGCCATTGCCAATCTGGGCAATGCCATTCGGTTCATCAATGAATTGAAAAGCCTGGGGTGCCGATTCTCGCTGGATGACTTTTGCGCCGGGATGTCGTCATTCGCCTACCTGAAACATTTGCCTGTAGACTTTCTGAAAATCGACGGCACCTTCGTCAAGGACATGCTCGATGACCCGATCAACCGGGCCATGGTGGAGGTCATCAACCACATTGGTCATGTGATGGGCAAGAAGACCATCGCCGAGTTCGTGGAAACACCGCTGATAGAGCAGGCTCTGCTGGAAATCGGCGTCGATTACGCGCAGGGCTATCTGATAGAGCGCCCGCAAGTTTTCACCAGCACCAGCCTGCAGCGCCGCCATGAGCGCTCCAGGCCCTTGTTGTTCAAGGCACCAGGGACTTTTCGCTGATTGTTTTGCATCCACGGCCATCACTATTCAAAGGAGTCGGAAGTGATTGACGCGTTCCGCCGAACCGGTCCGCTAATGGACGCCAGTAGCTACCCGCTCTGGGCTCGGCAGCTGATCAAGGACTGTAGTGAAAGCAAACGCCGGGTCGTGGGGCACGAACTTTATCGGCGTATGCGTGACGCGTCCCTCAGTGCTCAAACCATGCGTCAGTATCTGATTGGTGGTTGGCCGGTGGTCGAGCAGTTCGCCCTGTACATGGCGCAGAACCTGACCAAGACCCGTTTCGCCCGGCATCCTGGCGAAGACATGGCGCGGCGCTGGTTGATGCGCAACATTCGGGTTGAGGTCAATCATGCCGACTATTGGCTGAACTGGAGCCAGGCTTATGGTGTAAGCCTGGAGGATTTGAAGGCACAGCAAGTGCCGGCCGAGCTTCAGGCCTTGAGCCATTGGTGCTGGCAAACCAGTTCGTCCGACTCTTTGATCATTGCTATTGCTGCGACCAATTATGCCGTCGAGGGCGCCACGGGCGAATGGTCGGCACTGGTGTGTTCCAGCGGTGCCTATGCCGCCGCGTTTCCCGAAGAAGGGCGCAAGCGCGCGATGAAGTGGCTGAAGATGCATGCCCAGTACGACGATTCGCACCCCTGGGAGGCACTTGAAATCATTTGTACCCTGGCCGGTAACGATCCGTCGGCAACCCTGCGGTCAGACCTGCGCCAGGCGATCTGCAAAAGCTACGACTATATGCACCTGTTCCTCGAGCGCTGCATGCAGCAGGAACAGCGCCTGCCCGGTCGCGGGCGGATGGCGCTGTCCGAGGGTTGACGGTTATTGGGCGTCGAATGCCTGGCCATTGATGCCGGTGCTGTCGGGGCCCATCAGGTACAGATAGACCGGCATGATTTCCTCAGGCAGCGGGTTGATGTTCGGGTTTTCCCCCGGGTACGCCTGGGCGCGCATGCTGGTGCGGGTGGCGCCAGGGTTGATGCTGTTGGAACGAACCGGCGCAACATTTTCCAGTTCGTCAGCCAAGGTCTGCATCAGGCCTTCGGTGGCGAACTTGGAGACGCCGTAAGCGCCCCAGTAGGCCCGCCCCTTGCGGCCAACGCTGCTGGAAGTGAAGATCACCGACGCATCCCGGGACAGCTTGAGCAGCGGCAACATGGTGCTGGTCAGCATGAACATGGCGTTGACGTTGACCTGCATGACCCGCATGAAATTCTCGCCGGACAACTGTTCCAGCGGGGTTCTCGGCCCGATGATGGAAGCATTGTGCAGCAGGCCGTCGAGCCGGCCGAATTCGTTCTCGACCATGGCCGCCAGTTCATCGTACTGGTGGGGCATGGCCGTTTCCAGGTTGAAAGGAATGACCGCCGGCTGCGGATGGCCGGCCGCTTCGATCTCGTCATAGACCTCGATGAGATTGGCTTCGGTCTTGCCCAACAGCAGTACGGTGGCGCCGTGGGCGGCATAGCTCTTGGCGGCGGCAGCGCCGATCCCGCGGCCGGCGCCGGTGACCAGGATCACCCGGTCCTTGAGCAGTTCGGGGCGGGCGGAGTAATCAAACATGGGTAAACCTCGAAATAGGTGGTGACTTCATCGCTGGCAAGCCAGCTCCCACAGAGATCACTGTGCCGGACTTGTGGGAGCTGGCTTGCCGGCGATAAGGCGCAAAGCGCCTTCCCTCAGCAACCACACAACGCGCTATCAAGCACCTTGCGCAATTCCAGCGGATGATCGACCACCACATCCGCGCCCCAATTGCCAGGATTGTCCTGAGGATGAATATAGCCATAGGTCACGGCGGCGGTGCGGGTCCCGGCATCGCGTCCCGACTCGATATCGCGCAGGTCGTCACCGACAAACAGCACGCTGGCCGGATCCAGATCGAGCATCTTGCAGGCCAGGATCAACGGCTCCGGGTCTGGTTTGCTGTTTTTGACGTGATCAGGGCAGATCAGCAGGGCCGAGCGCTCGGCCAGCCCCAGCTGTTGCATGATCGGTTCGGCGAAGCGCACCGGCTTGTTGGTGACCACGCCCCAGACCAGATTGGCCTTTTCGATGTCGGCCAGCAGTTCGGCCATGCCGTCGAAGAGTTTGCTGTGCACGGCGCAGTCGCGTTGGTAACGCTCCAGGAACTCAAGGCGCAGCGCTTCGAATTCGGCAGCTTCGGGAGGCATTGCAAAGGTGGCTTCGACCATGGCGCGGGCGCCGCCGGAAATCACGTCGCGAATCAGTTGGTCGTCTACCGCCGGCAGGTCACGATCGGCGAGCATGGCCTGGCAGATGGCGATGAAATCCGGCGCCGTATCGAGCAGGGTGCCGTCCATGTCGAAAAGTACTGCTCTTAAACGCATGCTCATTCCTCGCGCAGGGTCTGGATCATGTAGTTGACGTCAACGTCGCTGGCCAATTTATAGTGCTTGGTCAGCGGGTTGTAGGTCAGGCCAATGATGTCCTTGACCGACAGCCCTGCCTCGCGGCTCCAGGCGCCGAGCTCGGAAGGGCGGATGAACTTCTTGAAGTCGTGGGTGCCACGCGGCAGCAACTTCATGATGTATTCGGCGCCGACGATAGCGAACAGGTAGGCCTTGGGGTTGCGGTTGATGGTCGAGAAGAACACCTGGCCGCCCGGTTTGACCATGCGGAAACAGGCGCGGATCACCGACGAGGGGTCCGGAACGTGTTCGAGCATTTCCAGGCAAGTAACGACGTCGAACTGCTCTGGCATTTCCTCGGCCAGGGCCTCGGCGGTAATTTTCCGGTAGTCGACGCTGACACCCGATTCCAGCTGATGCAGCTGGGCGACGGCCAGGGGCGCTTCGCCCATGTCGATGCCGGTCACGGTGGCGCCGCGCAGGGCCATGGCTTCGCTGAGGATGCCGCCGCCGCAACCGACGTCGAGCACCTTCTTGCCGGCCAGCTTGACCCGCTCATCGATCCAGTTGACCCGCAGCGGGTTGATGTCGTGCAGCGGCTTGAACTCGCTCTCGCGGTCCCACCAGCGATGGGCCAGGGCTTCGAATTTGGCGATTTCGGCGTGGTCGACGTTGCTCATGGACTGTCCTCTGAAGCTTGATAATTCTGGAAACTTGCCGGCTGGCGCTGCGCGTTGGCGCGCCTGCCGGTGGATTATTCGGTGTGGCCGCCGATGCGCTTGCCCCAGGCGGTGGCGGTTGCATGCAGCTGCTGTTCGTCCAGGCGGGTCAGGCGGCGGTCATCGAGCAGTTGTTTGCCGGCGACCCAGACGTGTTTGACGCATTCGCGCCCGGTCGCATAAATAAGCTGTGAAACCGGATCGTAGATCGGTTGCTGGGCAAGGCCGGACAGGTCGAAGGCGACGATATCGGCCGCCTTGCCCACTTCCAGCGAGCCGGTTTCGTTGTCCAGGCCCAGCGCCCGGGCACCGTTGAGGGTCGCCATGCGCAAGGCACGATGGGCGTCCAGGGCCGTGGCGGAGCCGGCGACGGCCTTGGCCAGCAGGGCGGCGGTGCGGGTTTCGCCGAGCAGGTCCAGGTCATTGTTGCTGGCGGCGCCATCGGTACCGACGGCAACATTGACCCCGGCTTGCCACAAGCGTTCGACCGGGCAGAAGCCGCTGGCCAGTTTCAGGTTCGATTCGGGGCAGTGAATCACGCTGGTGTTGCTTTCTACCAGCAGGGCGAGGTCTTCGTCGCTGACTTGGGTCATGTGCACCGCCTGCATGCGTGGCCCGAGCAGGCCCAGGCGTGCCAGGCGAGCCAAGGGGCGCTCGCCGCGCTGGTCGAGAGACTGTTGCACCTCGAAAGCGGTTTCCTGCACATGCATGTGGATGGCGGCGTCGAGTTCCTCGGCCAGTACCCGGACCTTTTCCAGGTTTTCGTCGCCCACGGAGTACGGCGCGTGGGGGCCAAAGGCTACGCTGATGCGAGGATGGTGCTTGAGGTCGTTGAACAGTTCGACGCCCTGGTGCAGTGCATGATCGGTGTCGCGGGCGCCTGGAATCGGGAAGTCCAGGATCGGAATGGCGATCTGGGCACGAATTCCGCTTTCATGGATTCGCTCGCTGGCAACTTTCGGGAAGAAATACATGTCCGAGAAGCAGGTGATGCCGCCCTTGAGCTGCTCGGCGATGGCAAGGTCAGTGCCGTCGCGGACAAACGCCTCGTCGACCCAGCGGCCTTCGGCCGGCCAGATGTGTTGCTCCAGCCAGGTCATCAATGGCAGGTCGTCGGCCAGGCCGCGGAACAGGGTCATCGCCGCATGGCCGTGGGCGTTGATCAAACCGGGGCTGAGCAGGCAGCCCGGCAGTTCGCGGACTTCGCTGGCGGCGAGCTTCAGCGCCTCGGCGCGAGGGCCGATATAAACGATGCGACCGTCGCGGATGCCCAGGCCATGCGCTTGCAGGACTACGCCGGCGGGTTCGACAGGCACCAGCCAGGTGGGCAGGAGCAGAAGGTCGAGCGGGGCGGCGGGGTTGGGCATGGCGGGTTTCCGGTGCTTTCGAACGGTGATGGCGAAGTATACCCGAGCGTCTTGGCCGGGGGCTCGCTATAATCGACCGCTTTTGATGTCCGAGTACGGGGTGAGGCATGCGCGATCGACTATTGGCTGCGGAGAAGGTTAAGGCCATCGATTGGCGAGAGGACGCTTTGTACCTGCTCGATCAGCGGATTCTACCCTTCGAGGAAACCTGGCTGGCCTACACCGATGCGGCGGGCGTGGCTGCGGCTATCCGCGCGATGGTAGTGCGTGGTGCGCCGGCGATCGGTATCAGTGCGGCCTACGGCATCGTGCTGGGTGCGCGTCAGCGGCTGGCTGCCGGCGGTGACTGGCGCGCCGCGCTGGAACAGGATTTCAAGGTGCTCGCCGATTCGCGACCCACAGCAGTCAACCTGTTCTGGGCACTCAATCGCATGCGCGAACGCCTGCAGCGGCTAAAGGGCAGCGACGATCCGCTGGCCGGCCTCGAGGCGGAGGCGCGGGCCATTCATGAGAGCGACCGCGAAGCCAACCTGACCATGGCGCAACTGGGCGTGGACCTGATTCGCAAGCATCAGGGCAACGTCCAGGCGCTGCTGACTCACTGCAATACCGGTGCGCTGGCCACGGGTGGCTTCGGCACGGCCTTGGGAGTGATTCGCGCGGCCTGGCTCGAAGGCATGGTCGAGCGCGTCTATGCCGACGAAACCCGGCCCTGGCTGCAAGGCTCCCGCCTGACGGCCTGGGAACTGGCCAATGAAGGCATTCCGGTCACGTTGAATGCCGACTCCGCTGCCGCGCACCTGATGAAGACCAAGGGCATCACCTGGGTCATCGTCGGCGCCGACCGGATCACGGCCAATGGCGACGTGGCGAACAAGATCGGGACCTATCAGCTGGCCGTGACGGCCATGCACCACGGCGTGCGGTTCATGGTGGTGGCGCCGAGCTCTACCATCGATATGAGCCTGGCCAGCGGCGAGGATATCCCGATCGAAGAGCGCGATGGCAGCGAGTTGCTGGAGGTTGGCGGGCGGCGGGTCGGGGCGGATGTCGATGCCTATAATCCGGTGTTTGACGTGACTCCGGCTGATCTAATTGATGTCATCGTGACCGAGAAGGGCATTGTTGAGCGGCCGGATACGGCGAAGATGGCGCAGTTGATGTGTCGCAAGCGTTTGCATTGATTTTGAGTTGGATGTTGGTCTTCAGGGCCTCATCGCGGGCAAGCCCGCTCCCACGGTGGGCGGGGGCGGTGCGGCCTTGTGGGAGCGGGCTTGCCCGCGATCGGTCGCATAGCGACCGCAGCACTCCCAAGCAAACCCCGATTGTGGTAACATCCGACGGTTTCCAAGACCGCTCGTTATGGCTGTCTTTACTGCGCAGATCCATGGCATAACTCGTTGATTTGTCGTAAGTCGTTGCATGGCAAAGGCCTGCAGCGGCGAGCTTCGTTCGTCCCATATGGATGTGACGGAGTTTCACCAGAAAAAGGAATCAGGCTTCTCATGGGCGAACTGGCCAAAGAAATCCTCCCGGTCAATATCGAAGACGAGCTGAGACAGTCCTACCTCGACTACGCGATGAGCGTCATTGTCGGGCGTGCACTGCCCGATGCGCGCGATGGCTTGAAGCCCGTGCATCGCCGCGTTCTGTTTGCGATGAGTGAACTGGGTAACGACTGGAACAAACCGTACAAGAAATCTGCCCGTGTGGTCGGTGACGTGATCGGTAAGTACCACCCGCACGGCGACACTGCGGTCTACGACACCATCGTACGTATGGCCCAGCCGTTTTCCCTGCGTTACCTGCTGGTCGACGGTCAGGGCAACTTCGGTTCGGTCGACGGCGACAACGCCGCGGCAATGCGATACACCGAAGTGCGCATGACCAAGCTGGCGCACGAACTGCTGGCCGACCTGCACAAGGAAACCGTGGACTGGGTGCCGAACTACGACGGTACCGAGCAGATCCCGGCGGTCATGCCGACCAAGATCCCCAACCTGCTGGTCAACGGCTCCAGCGGTATCGCCGTGGGCATGGCCACCAACATTCCGCCGCACAACCTCGGTGAAGTCATCGACGGTTGCCTGGCGCTGATCGACAACCCTGATGTGTCGATCGACGAGCTGATGCAGTACATCCCGGGCCCGGACTTCCCGACGGCCGCGATCATCAACGGCCGTGCCGGCATCATCGAGGCCTATCGCACCGGTCGCGGGCGCATCTATATGCGTGCTCGCTCGACCGTCGAAGATATCGACAAGGTCGGCGGTCGCCAGCAGATCGTCGTCACCGAGCTGCCCTACCAGCTGAACAAGGCGCGCTTGATCGAAAAGATCGCCGAACTGGTCAAGGAGAAGAAGCTCGAAGGCATCACCGAACTGCGTGACGAGTCCGACAAGGACGGCATGCGCATCGTCATCGAGCTGCGCCGTGGCGAAGTGCCGGAGGTCATTCTCAATAACCTCTACGCCCAGACCCAGCTGCAAGCGGTGTTCGGTATCAACATCGTTGCACTGATCGACGGCCGTCCGCGGATCCTCAACCTCAAGGACCTGCTCGAAGCCTTCGTTCGTCACCGTCGTGAAGTGGTGACCCGTCGTACCGTCTTCGAGCTGCGCAAGGCGCGCGAGCGCGGGCACATTCTGGAAGGCCAGGCCGTCGCCCTGTCGAACATCGACCCGGTCATCGCCCTGATCAAGGCCTCGCCAACCCCGTCCGAGGCCAAGGAAGCACTGGTCAGCACGCCGTGGGAATCGAGCGCCGTGGTGGCCATGGTCGAGCGCGCCGGCGCCGACTCCTGCCGTCCGGAAAACCTCGACCCGCAATACGGCCTGCGTGAAGGCAAGTACTTCCTGTCGCCGGAGCAGGCCCAGGCGATCCTCGATCTGCGTCTGCATCGCCTGACCGGCCTGGAGCACGAGAAGCTGCTGGCCGAGTACCAGGAGATCCTCAACCAGATCGGCGAGCTGATCCGCATCCTCAACAGCGCCGAGCGCCTGATGGAAGTGATCCGCGAAGAGCTCGAACTGATTCGTTCCGAATATGGCGATGTGCGCCGCACCGAAATCCTCGATGCGCGTCTGGACCTGACCCTGGGTGATCTGATCACCGAAGAAGACCGCGTGGTGACCATTTCCCACGGCGGTTACGCCAAGACCCAACCGCTGGCGGCCTATCAGGCGCAGCGTCGTGGTGGTAAAGGCAAGTCGGCCACAGGCGTCAAGGACGAGGACTACATTGCCCACCTGCTGGTCGCCAACAGCCACACCACGTTGCTGCTGTTCTCCAGCAAGGGCAAGGTGTACTGGCTGAAAACCTACGAAATTCCGGAAGCCTCGCGTGCCGCCCGTGGTCGTCCGCTGGTCAACCTGTTGCCGCTGGGCGATGGTGAGTACATCACCACCATGCTGCCGGTCGAGGAATACACCGAAGGTCACTACATTTTCATGGCGACCGCTGGCGGCACCGTGAAAAAGACCCCGCTGGAGCAATTCAGCCGTCAACGCAGCGTGGGCTTGATCGCGCTGGAGCTGGACGAGGGCGACGTGCTGATTTCCGCAGCCATCACCGATGGCGAGCGCGAAGTCATGCTGTTCTCCGACGCCGGCAAGGTCACCCGCTTCAAGGAATCGGATGTACGTGCCATGGGCCGTACCGCCCGCGGTGTTCGCGGGATGCGCCTGGCTGAAGGCCAGAAGCTGATTTCGATGATTATCCCTGAAGAAGGCAGCCAGATCCTCACCGCTTCCGAGCGTGGCTTCGGCAAGCGTACGGCGATCGGCGAGTTCCCCGAGTACAAGCGTGGCGGCCAGGGCGTGATCGCCATGGTCAGCAACGAGCGCAACGGCCGTCTGGTCGGCGCGGTGCAGGTACTCGACGGCGAGGAAATCATGCTGATTTCCGACCAGGGTACGCTGGTGCGTACTCGTGTGGACGAAGTCTCCAGCCTGGGGCGTAATACTCAGGGTGTAACCTTGATCAAGCTGGCCAGCGACGAAACGCTGGTAGGGCTGGAGCGGGTGCAGGAGCCGTCTGAGGTCGAGGGCGAAGAGCTAGAGGGTGAAGAAGGTTTCGACGCCGACGTCGATGCAGTCGAGGCCGTAGATCAGCAGCTGGACGCTGCGGCAGACGAAGAAACACCGCAGGACTAAATAGTAGACGCGCAATCCTTGTGGGAGCGGCGGTGCGACGACTCGACTTGCCCGCGATGAGGCCTGGCAGACGGACCGCAGTGTCCCGATCGCAGGCAAGCGGTTCGCCGCCCGGCCTTCTCCCACGAACACCAAGATCAGAGCGAGAGTGGATGTGAGCAACCGAGCCTTTAACTTCTGCGCAGGTCCTGCTGCGCTCCCTGAAGCTGTCCTGCAGCGCGCCCAGTCGGAAATGTTGAACTGGCGTGGCAAAGGCCTTTCCGTCATGGAAATGAGCCACCGCAGCGATGAATACGTGGCCATCGCCGAGAAGGCCGAGCAGGATCTGCGTGATCTGCTGTCTATCCCCTCCAACTATAAAGTGCTGTTCCTGCAGGGCGGCGCGAGCCAGCAGTTCGCGGAAATCCCGCTGAACCTGTTGCCCGAAGAAGGCGTTGCCGACTATATCGAAACCGGTATCTGGTCGAAAAAAGCCATCGAGGAAGGTCGTCGTTTCGGCAACATCAACGTCGCCGCGAGCGCCAAGCCTTACGATTACCTGGCCATTCCGGGGCAGAATGAGTGGAACCTGACCAAGGGCGCCGCTTACGTTCACTACGCCTCCAATGAAACCATTGGTGGCCTGGAATTCGACTGGGTTCCGCAAACCGGTGATGTTCCGCTGGTGGTGGACATGTCTTCGGACATCCTTTCGCGCTCGATCGACGTCTCGCAATACGGCCTGATCTACGCCGGTGCGCAAAAGAATATCGGCCCCAGCGGCCTGGTCGTCGTCATCGTTCGCGAAGACCTGATCGGCCGTGCCCGCAGCGCCTGCCCGACCATGCTCGATTACAAGGTCGCGGCCGACAATGGCTCGATGTACAACACCCCGGCCACTTACTCCTGGTACCTCTCGGGCCTGGTGTTCGAATGGCTGAAAGAGCAGGGTGGCGTCGAAGCCATGGAAGTGCGTAACCGCGCCAAGAAGGATCGCTTGTACGGTTTCATCGACAGCAGCGACTTCTACACCAACCCGATCGCGCACAACGCTCGTTCCTGGATGAACGTACCGTTCCGCCTGGCCGACGAGCGCCTGGACAAGGCCTTCCTGGCCGGCGCCGATGCGCGCGGTCTGCTCAACCTCAAAGGGCATCGTTCGGTAGGCGGCATGCGTGCTTCCATCTACAACGCCCTGGGTCTGGATGCGGTCGAGGCCCTGGTGGCCTACATGGCCGAATTCGAGAAGGAAAATGCCTGATGTCCGAGCAAGAGCTCAAAGCGCTGCGGGTGCGCATTGATAGCCTGGATGAAAAGATCCTCGAGCTGATCAGTGACCGTGCCCGCTGTGCCCAGGAAGTCGCCCGCGTGAAAATGGCCACGCTGGCCGAAGGCGAGTCGCCGGTATTCTATCGCCCCGAGCGTGAAGCCCAGGTGCTCAAGCGCGTCATGCAGCGTAACCAGGGGCCGCTGGGCAACGAAGAGATGGCACGGCTGTTCCGTGAAATCATGTCTTCATGCCTGGCCCTCGAGCAACCGCTGAAGGTCGCCTACCTGGGGCCGGAAGGTACCTTCACCCAGGCCGCGGCCATGAAGCACTTCGGTCACGCGGTGATCAGCAAGCCGATGGCGGCGATTGACGAAGTGTTCCGCGAAGTGGCTGCCGGGGCGGTGAATTTTGGTGTCGTGCCGGTGGAAAACTCCACCGAAGGCGCGGTCAACCACACCCTCGACAGCTTCCTGGAGCACGACATGGTGATCTGTGGCGAAGTCGAGCTGCGCATTCACCATCACTTGTTGATCGGTGAAAACACCAAGACCGAAAGCATCAGCCGTATCTATTCCCACGCCCAGTCCCTGGCCCAGTGCCGCAAGTGGCTGGATGCGCATTACCCGAATGTCGAACGCGTAGCGGTTTCCAGCAATGCCGAAGCAGCCAAGCGGGTCAAGGGTGAGTGGAACTCGGCGGCGATCGCCGGCGATATGGCGGCGAGCCTGTATGGCTTGACCCGTCTGGCCGAGAAGATCGAAGACCGTCCAGACAACTCCACGCGCTTCTTGATGATCGGCAACCAGGAAGTGCCGCCGACCGGCGACGACAAGACGTCGATCATCGTCTCGATGAGCAACAAGCCGGGTGCCCTGCATGAGTTGTTGGTGCCGTTCCATGACAACGGCATCGACCTGACGCGCATCGAAACGCGTCCTTCGCGCAGTGGCAAATGGACCTACGTGTTCTTCATCGACTTCATCGGCCATCACCGTGATCCATTGATCAAGGCCGTGCTTGAGAAAATCAGTCAGGAAGCCGTGGCACTCAAGGTGCTGGGTTCCTACCCGAAAGCGGTTCTCTGAGGTTATACCCATGAGTGATTTCCTCGCCCTCGCGCAGGCGGGCGTGCAACAGCTGTCGCCTTACGTTCCAGGCAAACCGGTAGACGAGCTGGCCCGTGAGCTGGATATCGATCCGGCCAGCATCGTCAAGCTGGCGAGCAACGAAAACCCGCTGGGCGCCAGTCCCAAGGCGTTGGCGGCGATTCATGAAGAGCTGGCCGACCTGACCCGCTACCCCGATGGCAACGGTTTCGCCCTCAAGCAACTGCTGGCCGAACGCTGCGGCGTGCAGCCGAACCAGGTCACCCTGGGCAACGGTTCCAACGATATCCTCGAGCTGGTGGCGCGTGCCTACCTGGCGCCAGGTCTCAATGCGGTGTTCAGCGAACATGCATTCGCCGTCTACCCGATCGTGACTCAGGCCGTCGGTGCCCAGGCGAAGGTCGTGCCGGCCAAGGATTGGGGGCATGACCTGTCGGCGATGCTGGCGGCCATCGATGCCGAAACCCGCGTGGTGTTCATTGCCAACCCGAACAACCCGACCGGGACCTGGTTCGATGCCGAGGCCCTGGACGAATTCCTCCAGGACGTACCGGCCCACGTTCTGGTGGTGTTGGACGAAGCCTACATCGAGTACGCCGAAGGCAGCGACTTGCCGGATGGCCTGGACTACCTGGCGGCCTATCCGAATCTGCTGGTGTCGCGCACCTTTTCCAAGGCTTATGGCCTGGCGGCGCTGCGGGTCGGTTATGGCTTGTCGTCGCCAGTCATTGCTGACGTGCTTAACCGCGTGCGTCAGCCGTTCAACGTCAACAGCCTGGCTCTGGCAGCCGCCTGTGCGGCCCTGGATGACAGCGAGTACCTGGCTGAAAGCCGTCGCTTGAACGAAGCCGGCATGCAGCAGCTGCAGGCAGGTTTGCGCCGGCTGGGGCTGGGCTGGATCGAATCGAAGGGCAACTTCATTGCCGTGGACCTGGCGCGCGAGGCTGCGTCGGTATTCCAGGGCTTGCTGCGCGAAGGTGTGATCGTTCGCCCGGTGGCCAACTATGGCATGCCCAACCACCTGCGGGTGACCATTGGCCTGCCGGCCGAAAACGCGCGTTTCCTTGAAGCGCTGAGCAAGGTTCTGGCTCGTGGTTGATGTCTTGCCGCTGCAACCTGCCCAGCCCATCATTGGCCGCCTGGTGGTGGTCGGTCTCGGTCTGATCGGTGGTTCTTTCGCCAAGGGCCTGCGTGAAAGCGGCCTGTGTTGCGAGGTCGTGGGTGTCGATCTGGACCCGCAATCGCGCAAGCTGGCGGTCGAGCTGGGTGTGGTCGATCGCTGTGAAGACGATCTGGCGATCGCCTGCGAAGGGGCTGACGTGATTCAGCTGGCGGTACCGATTCTGGCCATGGAGAAGCTGTTGGCCAAACTGGCGCTGCTGGATCTCGGTCAGGCGGTATTGACGGATGTGGGCAGCGCCAAGGGCAATGTGGTGCGCGCGGCGGGTGAAGCCTTCGCCGGCAAGCTGGCGCGCTTCGTGCCCGGGCATCCGATTGCCGGCTCCGAGCAGAGCGGGGTAGAGGCCTCCAACGCTGCGCTGTTCCGTCGGCACAAGGTGATCCTGACCCCGTTGGCAGAGACCGATCCCGTCGCGCTTGCGCTGGTGGATCAGCTCTGGCGTGCGCTGGGCGCCGACGTCGAACATATGCAGGTGGAGCGTCATGACGAGGTGCTGGCGGCGACCAGCCACTTGCCGCACCTGTTGGCGTTCGGCCTGGTCGACTCGCTGGCCAAGCGCAATGAAAACCTGGATATTTTCCGTTACGCGGCGGGTGGTTTCCGTGATTTCACCCGTATCGCCGGCAGCGATCCGGTCATGTGGCACGACATCTTTCTGGCCAACCGCGAAGCCGTCCTGCGCACCCTCGACACCTTTCGCAGTGACCTCGACGCCTTGCGCGACGCGGTCGATGCGGGTGACGGGCATCAGTTGCTGGGCGTGTTCACCCGCGCCCGGGTAGCACGTGAGCATTTCGGCAAGATTCTCGCTCGTCGGGCCTACGTGGATGCCAGGAGCTGTGGTGACCTGACCTTCCTGGCGAGCCCGGGTGGTCGCCTGTCCGGGCGGATCCGTGTGCCGGGTGACAAATCAATCTCCCACCGTTCGATCATGCTGGGTTCCCTCGCAGAGGGGGTGACCGAGGTCGAAGGTTTTCTTGAAGGCGAGGATGCGCTGGCGACCCTGCAGGCGTTCCGCGACATGGGTGTGGTCATCGAAGGCCCGCATCATGGTCGTGTGACGATCCATGGTGTTGGTCTCAATGGCCTGAAGCCGCCGCCGGGCCCGATCTACCTGGGTAACTCCGGTACTTCCATGCGCTTGCTGTCCGGGCTGCTGGCTGCGCAAGGCTTCGACACCGTTCTGACTGGCGACCCGTCGTTGTCCGGGCGACCGATGAATCGCGTTGCCGACCCTTTGCGTCAGATGGGTGCGGTCATCGAAACCGCGGCGCAAGGTCGTCCGCCGCTGACTATTCGGGGTGGGCAGAAGCTCAAGGGCTTGCAGTACACCCTGCCGATGGCCAGTGCCCAGGTCAAATCCTGCCTGCTGCTGGCGGGCCTGTATGCCGAAGGCAAGACAACCGTCACCGAGCCTGCGCCAACCCGTGACCATACCGAGCGCATGCTGCGTGGTTTCGGCTATCCGGTCAGCGTTGAAGGGGCGACGGTTTCGGTCGAGTCCGGCCACACGCTTGCCGCGACCCGCATTGAAGTGCCGGGCGATATTTCTTCGTCGGCGTTCTTCCTGGTGGCGGCGTCCATTGCCGAAGGTTCGGACCTGGTGCTGGAACATGTCGGTATCAATCCGACCCGTACCGGCGTGATCGATATCCTGCGTCTGATGGGCGCTGACATCACCCTGGAAAACCCTCGTGAAGTGGGCGGCGAGCCGGTGGCTGACTTGCACGTGCGTTCGGCCCGGCTCAAGGGGATCGACATCCCGCAAGCGCTGGTTCCGCTGGCGATCGACGAGTTCCCGGTGTTGTTCGTCGCTGCTGCCTGTGCCGAAGGTCGGACCATTTTGCGTGGCGCTGAAGAGCTGCGGGTCAAGGAGTCCGACCGCATCCAGGTGATGGCCGACGGCCTGCTGGCCTTGGGCGTTGAGTGCGAGCCGACCCCGGATGGGATTATCATCGAGGGAGGTCGGGTTGGCGGTGGTGAAGTCCACGCGCACGGCGACCATCGTATTGCCATGGCCTTCAGCGTCGCTTCGTTGCGCGCAACGAAGCCGATTCGTATCCATGACTGCGCCAATGTCGCGACGTCTTTTCCCAATTTCCTGGCGTTGTGTGTCCAGGTCGGGGTCCGTGTAGAAGAAGAGGGTAGGTCGTGATTGTGGCTCCGGTTATTACCATTGATGGTCCAAGCGGTTCTGGCAAGGGCACCGTTGCCGGGATCCTGGCCAAGCGTCTGAATTGGAATCTTCTGGATTCGGGCGCGTTGTATCGCTTGCTGGCCTTTGCTGCCGGCAACCACGGTATCGACCTGACTAACGAGGAACAGCTCAAATTGCTGGCCGCCCATCTGGATGTGCAGTTCATCGCGGCGACCGACGGTCAGTTGCAGCGCATCATTCTGGAAGGTGACGAAGTCAGCGCCGTCATCCGCACCGAAACCGTCGGTGCCGGCGCTTCGCAGGTCGCGGCACTGCCGGCGGTCCGTGAAGCACTGCTGCAGCGCCAGCGGGCGTTCCAGGAGGCGCCAGGGCTGGTGGCCGATGGGCGTGACATGGGCACCGTTGTGTTCCCTGACGCCCCGTTGAAAATCTTCCTCACCGCCAGCGCCGAGGAGCGCGCTCGACGCCGCTACTTGCAGTTGAAGGCTGCTGGCAATGATGTTAGTCTGTCGAGTCTGCTAGATGAGATACGTGAGCGCGATGAGCGCGACACCCAGCGAGCGGTGGCCCCGCTCAAACCGGCGGCTGACGCCATACAGCTGGATTCCACGGAATTATCCATCGACCAGGTGTTGGAACGCATCATGAGCGAAATCGCGCTTCGCGATATCGCCGGGTGACCAAGAAAGCGTGCGGGAGACCAGTCAAAATCCTGCAGGCATTCTTTTACTTGAACGAAACCCGCATTGTCTGGGATGCGGCTGATGGGCGTTTTCTCCGCCCTTATTTACAGGAATTAAAATGAGCGAAAGCTTTGCAGAACTCTTTGAAGAAAGCCTGAAAACCCTCAACCTTCAGCCGGGTGCGATCATCACCGGTATCGTTGTCGATATCGACGGTGACTGGGTTACTGTCCACGCCGGTCTGAAATCCGAGGGCGTCATCCCGCTCGAGCAGTTCTACAACGAAGCTGGCGAACTGACCATCAAGGTCGGTGACGAAGTTCACGTTGCGCTGGATGCGGTCGAAGACGGCTTTGGCGAAACCAAACTGTCCCGTGAAAAAGCCAAGCGCGCCGAGTGCTGGATTGTTCTGGAAGCAGCTTTCGCCGCCGAAGAAGTGGTCAAGGGCGTTATCAACGGTAAGGTTAAAGGCGGCTTCACTGTCGACGTTAACGGCATCCGTGCGTTCCTGCCTGGTTCCCTGGTTGATGTCCGCCCAGTGCGCGACACCACCCACCTGGAAGGTAAAGAGCTCGAGTTCAAGGTCATCAAGCTGGACCAGAAGCGCAACAACGTTGTCGTTTCCCGTCGCAGTGTCCTGGAAGCCGAGAACTCCGCCGAGCGCGAAGCTCTGCTGGAATCCCTGCAGGAAGGTCAGCAAGTCAAGGGTATCGTCAAGAACCTCACCGATTACGGCGCATTCGTCGATCTGGGTGGCGTCGATGGCCTGCTGCACATCACCGACATGGCCTGGAAGCGTATCAAGCACCCATCGGAAATCGTCAATGTTGGCGACGAGATCGATGTCAAGGTTCTGAAGTACGATCGCGAGCGTAACCGTGTTTCCCTGGGCCTGAAGCAACTGGGCGAAGACCCATGGGTTGCTATCAAGGCACGCTACCCGGAAAGCACCCGCGTAATGGCGCGTGTAACCAACCTGACCGACTACGGCTGCTTCGCAGAGCTGGAAGAAGGCGTGGAAGGCCTGGTACACGTTTCCGAAATGGACTGGACCAACAAGAACATCCACCCTTCGAAAGTCGTACAAGTCGGCGACGAAGTGGAAGTCATGGTTCTGGACATCGACGAAGAGCGTCGTCGTATCTCCCTCGGCATCAAGCAGTGCAAGTCCAACCCATGGGAAGACTTCTCTGGCCAGTTCAACAAGGGCGATAAAATCTCCGGCACCATCAAGTCGATCACCGATTTCGGTATCTTCATTGGTCTGGACGGCGGCATCGACGGTCTGGTTCACCTGTCCGACATCTCCTGGAACGAAGTGGGCGAAGAAGCCGTACGTCGCTTCAAGAAGGGCGACGAGCTGGACACCGTCATCCTGTCCGTAGATCCAGAGCGTGAGCGTATCTCCCTGGGTATCAAGCAACTGGAAGACGATCCGTTCTCCAACTACGTTGCTGTCAACGACAAAGGCGCTATCGTCAAAGGTATCGTTAAAGAAGTTGACGCCAAAGGCGCCATCATCACCCTGGCCGACGACATCGAAGCCACTCTGAAAGCTTCCGAAATCAGCCGTGACCGCGTTGAAGACGCGCGTAACGTCCTGAAGGAAGGCGAAGAAGTCGAAGCCAAGATCATCAGCGTCGACCGCAAGAGCCGCGTAATCAACTTGTCCATCAAGTCGAAAGACGTTGAAGACGAGAAAGAAGCTATCCAAAGCCTGCGCGACAAGCCAGCTGCCTCGGATATCGCAACAGGCCCAACCACTCTGGGTGACCTGCTGCGTGCTCAAATGGAAAAGCAGAACTGAGTTCTGACTGACCATTGAAAAAGGGCGACTTCAGTCGCCCTTTTTTGTACCCAAAATTCACCCGCCCGCTGGCTGACCCATGTAGCCGCTGCCGCAGGCTCGGTGCGCCGCTGCGACGCTGGGCGCAAAGCGCCCCCATCCCCCGTAATCCTCAATTTGCAACCCGCTCAAAATCCCCACTGTTCAAATCCCTCCGGTCATGCTAAAACCTTGAGTAGCACTGATCTAGCTGCTTGATAAAGAAGGGAAAAATATGACGAAGTCGGAGCTGATCGAACGTATTGTTACCCATCAAGGGCTGCTCTCATCCAAGGATGTCGAGCTGGCCATCAAGACCATGCTTGAACAAATGTCCCAGTGCCTGGCCACGGGCGATCGTATCGAGATTCGTGGGTTTGGCAGTTTTTCGTTGCACTACCGGGCGCCGCGGGTTGGGCGTAATCCCAAGACGGGGCAGTCTGTTAGCCTGGATGGGAAGTTTGTGCCGCATTTTAAGCCGGGGAAGGAGCTGCGGGATCGGGTTAATGAAGAAGATTACTAAGTTCGCCCATAGCAGAAGGGGGAGTGATGCGTAATCTCAAGCGCGCCTTTGTGGCGCTGTTCATTCTGGTGCTGACGGCATTGGTGTTGGTCTTCGTCCTTGAAAACCAGCAAACCGTCTCCCTGGTCATGTTTGGCTGGGCTGCGCCGGCGATGCCGGTGGCCGTCCTGGTGCTTGCCGCGTTGATCGCGGGCTTGATTATCGGTCCTTTACTGGGTGTCTACGGTGTTTTCCGTAGCAGGCGGTTGCGGGCTTCGGTGTGATCAGGTGCAACTTCTTTGCATAAAGGATGTTTTCCTGAGGGTATCCCGGCTGATGCGGCTCTCGTGGCAGGTGTGAAGTAATAGCGCTCTTGTCGCAACGATGGAGCTGGTCACCATGTAGTGTGTCCCTTGCTTTCTCATCATGGTGGGCCATTGGTGTCAGGGGTGCCGGCCATCAGCTCCATTTCGATGTCCGGGCCAGCTTGCTTGTCGATTGCGACCTTGAACAAGGTGTCGATGTGCAGCAGTGGTCAGCTTCGTCGTCCCTTGGCTTCGATATCCAGGGTGTCGAGTCGTCACCTATGTTCCCCTGGATCGCGTCTGTCGATGCCGTGTCCGTGCGTGTTTGCAGGTGGGGCGGCGGAATCTTATGCGGGCATGATTGAGTGTGTTGCAGATAGATCGTGCATACATCGACGGGAGTTTCTGGGGCTTTCAGGTTTGATAGCGCGTTTGAAGGCAATTGATATTTGAGATCATTTCGCCTTCATTTGCATGGCCTGGCCTTGAATGTGGCAAGCGCTATTCGCGTCGGGGTAAAAAAAATTTCTAAAAAAGAAAGGACTGTGGCACTATTCTGTGTGCATTTAGGCTGGGCTATCCACATCGCTGCAAGCGATCACTCAGGTGTGGCAGCGCCCGGACTATTTACGGTGCTATGTGGTAGAGCGCTAGAGCACAAGATGGCTATGCTCGAGTGGACGCAAGGGTGGCGGAAATTCTGTGAGTGAGTAAGGCCTCAGCTCTTGTTGTTTCTTTTGTAGCATGATGTTGGTTCGGTTTCTCGAAATAAGTAATTCACGAGTTGACCTGTATGTTGACTTGCCAAGTTATTAACGAAGGATCAATCAAGGAATGAACTTGAGCAGCAAAACAATTGCAATTATCGGTCTTGGCTACGTCGGATTGCCGTTGGCTGTTGAGTTTGGCAAAAAGCGTCCCGTTATCGGCTTTGATATCCAGCGCAACCGAATCTCAGAGCTACAGAGTGGTAGTGATCATACGCTCGAGTGCAGCAGCGAAGAGCTTCAAGCGGCCTCTCAACTTCGTTACAGCTGTGATATCGAAGATCTGCGCAATGCCCATATTTATATTGTTACCGTACCCACGCCAGTGGACTCTGCCAATCGACCGGACATGACGCCGCTGATCAAGGCGAGCGAGACGGTGGGCAAGGTGCTGAAACCCGGTGATATCGTCATTTACGAATCCACCGTTTTCCCGGGTGCCACGGAAGAAATCTGTGTTCCGATCCTCGAGCGCTTCAGTGGCCTGAAGTTCAATAGCGACTTTTTCTGCGGCTACAGCCCTGAGCGTATCAACCCGGGTGATAAAGAGCATCGCCTGCCTACCATCAAGAAAGTGACCAGTGGCAGCACGCCCGAAGTGGCCCAGGCGGTCGATCAACTTTACGCCGAGATCATCACCGCAGGCACGCATCTGGCCAGCAGTATCAAAGTGGCTGAAGCTGCTAAGGTCATCGAGAATACCCAGCGCGATTTGAATATCGCCTTGATGAACGAATTGAGCCTGATTTTCCATCATCTGGATATCGATACGCTCGAAGTGCTGCAGGCCGCCGGTACGAAGTGGAACTTCCTGCCCTTCCGTCCCGGCCTGGTGGGCGGGCACTGCATCGGTGTAGACCCTTACTACTTGACCCACAAGGCCCAGGAAGTTGGTTATCACCCCGAGGTGATTCTGGCAGGGCGTCGCATCAATGACAGCATGGCCCGGCACGTGGCCGACAGCACGGTGAAACTGATGCTGCGCAAAGGCAAGCCTGTCCTGGGCAGCAAGGTGCTGATCATGGGGCTTACCTTCAAGGAAAACTGCCCTGATGTGCGCAATACCAAGGTTGTGGACATCGTCGAGGCCTTGAAGGCATACAACTGTGCGGTCGATGTCTATGATCCCTGGGTCGATGTCGAAGAAGCCTTTGAGGAATATGGCCTGAAGTGTCTGCGTGAAAAGCCTGTGCAGCGTGATTACGCGGGCATCATCCTTGCCGTGGGGCACCAGGAATTCATTGCCATGGGCGAGGCTGGTATCAAGGCATGTGGTGAGCCGGGCGCAGTGCTTTTCGATGTGAAAGGCATTCTTCCGATGGGTGCTGCAGACGGTCGGCTGTAAGGGGAATTGGTTGTGATGAGTGCTTTCCAGGAATTGCAACAGCGTTTGTCCGGACAGCCGCGGACCTGGTTGATTACCGGTGTGGCGGGCTTCATTGGCAGCAACCTGCTTGAATGGCTGCTGAAACTGGATCAGCGTGTGGTCGGGTTGGACAACTTTGCGACAGGCAATCGCCGCAATCTGGCAGAAGTGCAATCGCTTGTCTTGCCTGAACAATGGGAGCGCTTCCGTTTCATCGACGGCGATATCCGCAAGCTTGATGATTGCCATCTGGCCATGCATTGGTCGGACGGACACGCCGTGGACCACGTGCTGCATCAAGCCGCTCTTGGCAGCGTACCGCGCAGCATTGCCGATCCCATCGCCACCAACGAGGCCAATGTCACCGGCTTTCTGAACATGCTGGTCGCAGCGCGGGACGCCAAGGTGAAGAGCTTCACCTATGCGGCCAGCAGCAGCACCTACGGTGATCACCCAGGGCTTCCCAAGGTCGAAGACAAGATCGGCAAGCCGCTGAGCCCCTATGCGGTTACCAAGTACGTCAACGAGCTCTATGCGGAAACCTTTGCTCGAGTTTACGGGTTCTCGACCATCGGGCTACGCTACTTCAATGTCTTTGGCCCCCGCCAGGACCCCAATGGCGCCTACGCTGCAGTCATTCCGAAATGGACTGCATCGTTGCTGCGTGATGAGCCCGTCTACATTAACGGCGATGGGGAAACCAGCCGTGACTTCTGCTTCATTGCCAATGCGGTCCAGGCGAACCTCCTGGCGGCAACGACAACCTCGGCCGAAGCCGTGAATCAGGTCTATAACGTGGCAGTGGGCGACCGGACGTCGCTCAACGACCTGTTTACCTTGATCAGGGACGGCCTGGCTGCTTCGAATGATGCGTTGAGGCAGGCCAAGCCTGTCTATCGGGAGTTCCGTGAGGGCGATGTGCGCCATTCTCTGGCGGATATCGGCAAGGCATCATCGTTGCTGGGCTATCAACCCAGTCATCGTCTCGGGGACGGCATTCGAGAGGCGCTCGACTGGTATGTGGTCAATGCGTCCTGAGTCACTGAGCCCTGAGCGGTCCGCCTCCCGATGAGGCGACAACTGGCAGTTGTATCGATATTCACCGCGCTTTCCCAGTTGGCAGCTTTCTTCAAGTTGTGGTTCACCGCTGGCCTGTTTGGCGTGGGTAGCGAGATCGATGGCTATAACCTGGCGCTGGTCGCCCCAACCTTGATCTCCGGGGTCTTGTCCGGGGTTATCCAGACGGGCTTCTTCCCCTTGCGTGCGCGTTTGCATGCACAAGGAGACCTGAAGGCGACTTGGGCATTCGAGCGCGCCGTATTCTGGGGGAGTTCAGGGCTGGGTGTGTTATTGGCGCTGCTGATCCTGCTCTCGACTCCGTGGTTGACGCAGTACATGACCGTGGCTGATCAACCGGCGGTTCGCGATACGTTCCTGTACGCCTTGCCGTTTGTGGCGCTGCTGGTTCCTCTGAACATGGCGTGTGACTGCTCAGGCTACATTCTGGCCATGCGCGACAGGTTTGCCTATGCTGCGGGTGCCCCGGTACTGAACGGGATACTGGGCGGCCTGCTATTGTTCGCGTGGCCCGAAGGTGGGCTGCTCAGCCTGGTGCTGGGGACCGTGATCGGCTTGTCGGCACAGTTCCTTGTCTGCCTGCTCGGTCTGCACAAGAGCAGGTTTTCCGTGTGGGGGCGTTTCCCTTCATGGAACAATCTGCTCGTGCAGGGGCGAGAAATGCTCACCTTGGGGGGCTGGATCCTGCCTGGCGTATTCTTTGCCAACATGATCTCCGCCCTGCCACCGGTGTGGGCTGCCTCCTATGGCGAAGGGATCGTTGCCGCGTTCGGCTATGCCTACAGGCTCCATACTTCAGTGATTCAACTGCTCATCATGTCCAGTTCGACATTGATTCTGGCGCGTTTTTCCACGCTCATCGCCGAGCAGGATCATGCCGGGGTCAGGAAGTTGCTGGGCCAGGCGGCAGTCGCGTCCTTTGCTGTCGGCGCACTCGGCACCGTGATGGTCTGGGTGTTGGGTGAGCCACTGCTGTTGTGGGTCTTCGGCGGTCGTTTCGATGCGCAGGCAGCTGAAAAGGTGACTCAGCTCTGGTTCTGGCTGACAACCGGGGTTGGCTTCGCGATCTTGAGCAATGTCTTTGCCAAGCTCTGGCAAGCCCAATCGCGTCCCAAGATCATGTCGTTGATGGCGGCCTTCAGTCTGTTGGCGGTTTATCTAAGTTATATTGCCCTTCGCGATTCGATGGGGGCACAAGCCATTGCCTTGTCATTGTCTGCAGCACCTGCCGTTGCCGTGATCCTGGGTCTCGGCTTTCTTGTATCTTCATCCAAAGCCGTGCTTGCTCGATGAGTTGGCGGCCTGCCAAGGGGGTGCTGGCAACAGAAGGCTCGGATCCTTTGTCGGGCAAATGGAATAGTTGGCCCATTGGGCTAGAACCTGCTGCGAGCCTCTTCAGGGGGGAGCTCGAGGCAGGCTTGAAAACGGAATGTTCAATCTAGTGCGTACTTCATCTCGACGAGGAAACAAAAATGGCGGATCGCTGGCGCGAGTACTTTGACTCCTACGGGGCATTTAACTCGGATTGGCTGAAGTCCGCAGTTGCTCATTGGGGCTTTCACGAAGTTCTGTATGGCATGATCCAGCGTTATTGCCAACCGACTTCGAGGCTTCTGGATGTGGGCTGCGGACCTGGATGGTCTGACATGTACTTGTCTTCGCTGGGTTACAAGGTTGTCGGCATCGATAACGAGCCGACCCTGGTTGAGCTTGCCGGCCAGCAGGCTGCGCGCCTGGGTGCAACGGCGGAGTTCCAGGTGGCGGATGCCTTCGACCTGTCGGGGCTTGAAGGCCAATTCGACCTGGCGTTCTCCTGTGGCGTGCTCGAGCATTTCGACCGGGAAGTGACCGTGCAACTGCTCAAGGAGCAGGCAAAGTGCGCGAAGTATGTGTTGATTCAGATTCCCACGAAGTACACCGCTTATGCGGGCGGCATTACCGACGAAAGAATCTATACCGTCGATGAACTGGCAGCCATTGTCCGTGATTCCGGTATGGACGTGGTGGCAAAGTTCGGTTATGGCGATCTGGGGGCGACCCAGGTGCATGCGGCATCGCGCAGGTTCCTGCCGAGGGCTGCGCTGCGATTCCTGCAGAACCGTGGTTACGCGTATTGTATAGCGGTTATTGGAAAGTCGCGTTGACATCAATTGGAGCGTGCTTGCGCGAGGAGTCCTTTCAAGCAAGCATTCTTCGGTTTATTCGAGATCGTTTATGAAGCTGCTTTACGTGATTGGGTCCATGGAGGTTGGTGGCGCTGAGCAGCACTTGCTGCGGGTCTCGACAGCATTGCGCAAGAAAGGCTTCCAGCCTGAGGTTTTTGCCATCACGCCAGGAGGGCCCTTGACTCGCGCATTCGTCGAAGGTGGCGTGCCCGTGCGCGGGGTCAGTCTCCCTGGATGGTTGCAACGCAGGCTGCGCAATGAGCGCGTGCTCGCCTGGGTGGGGTTGTTCTATTCTGCGGCCGCGTTGTGGTGGTTGTACTGGCGCCGGCGTCCGCAGGCGGTGCACTTCTTTTTGCCCGCTGCGTATATTGTCGGTGGCGTTGTCTTGATGTTTGGCCCTCGCACGCTTCGAATCATGAGTCGAAGAAGCTTGAACCTGTATCAGGCCAAGCATCGATTGTTCCGGAAGGTGGAGCATTGGCTGCACCCGCGGATGGATCTGATTTGCGGTAACTCGCTGGCAGTCACCCAGGATCTGCGTGCCGAAGCGGTAAGAGAGGATCAGATTCGCCTGATCTACAACGGCGTGAGTTTTGAGCGCTTCGCGCAGCCAAGAAGCCGCAGGGCGGTGCGCAGCGAGTTGGCCATTGACGAGCAGGCGCTGGTGTTCATCATTGTCGCCAATCTTATTCCCTACAAGGGGCATGCCGACCTGATCGAGGCGTTCGGCAAGATCCAGGCACAAATCGCACAACCTTGGGTTTGTCTGTGTGTCGGCCGGGATGATGGAATTGGTGCTTCGTTACATCAACAGGCGGTCGCGTTGGGCATTGACGATAACATACGTTTCCTGGGCTCCCGGCAGGATGTTCCCGATCTGCTGTGTGCCGCTGATATCGGCGTGCTTTGCTCGCATGAGGAAGGTTTCTCCAATGCGGTGCTCGAAGGCATGGCCGCAAGCGTGCCGATGGTGGTCACCCGGGTCGGGGGTAACGCTGAGGCAGTGATCCACGGCGAGACGGGCTTGGTTGTGGCGCCTCATGCGCCCGAGGAGCTTGCTGAAGCCCTTCTGACAGTAGCGCTCGATCCGCAGCGGAGTCGAATGGGGGCGGCCGGGCGCCATCGCGTGGAAACCGTTTTTTCCATGGAGGCTTGCGTTCAAGCCTACGCAGATCTCTATCGCGGCCGTGACATCGAAGCCGCTTAAAAACAACTACTGGCGCAGTCAATCTCATGTGTGGAATAGCTGGACAGCTGAAATGGCCAGGGCAGTCGACGGAAGCGACGCTGCTCAATGAATGCGTGCGTATGGCCGACGCCATCATTCACCGGGGGCCCGACGATCACGGCGTCTGGGTGAAGCCTGAGGCAGGGGTGGGCCTGGCCCATCGCCGCCTGGCGATCGTTGATCTTTCACCGGCCGGGCATCAGCCGATGCTTTCAGTGTCTGGCCGGTATGTCATCGTCTTCAATGGTGAAATCTACAATCATCTTGAATTGCGCCGTCAGATTGAGGAGCAAGGTCTGGCGCCGGCTTGGCGCGGGCATTCGGACACCGAAACGCTGCTCGCGGCCTTCGATCTCTGGGGTATCGCGAATACCCTGAAGCAGAGCATAGGGATGTTCGCGATTGCGCTTTGGGATCTCGAGCAGAACGTGCTGACACTGGCGCGTGACCGCTTGGGCGAGAAGCCGCTGTACTACGGTTGGCAAGGTCAGGGGGAGCAGGCGGTATTCCTGTTTGGCTCAGAGCTCAAGGCGCTGCGGGCGCACCCCGCGTTCAGGGCACCTGTCAATCGCAAGGCACTAGCGCTCTACCTGCGCCACAACTACATTCCTGCACCGCACTCGATCTACGAGGGCATTCACAAGCTACCACCAGGCTGTACGCTGACGATCTCGTTCGAGCGTCGCGAACCGGTGGTTCAGGAGTACTGGTCGGCGCTCAGCACCGTGCTTGAGGGGGCGGATTCTCGACGTGGGTACCGTGACCCGCAGCAAGCGGTCGATCAGTTGGAAGCGTTGCTGAAATCGGCCGTGGCGCAGCAAATGATGGCGGATGTGCCCTTGGGTGCGTTCCTGTCCGGTGGTATCGATTCCTCTACCATCGTTGCGCTCATGCAGGCCCAATCGAGTCGGCCGGTGAAGACGTTCACCATTGGTTTCCACGAGAAGGGTTATAACGAAGCGGAGCACGCCAAGGCCGTTGCCAGGCACTTGGGCACGGATCACACCGAGCTCTATGTGACGCCGGAACAGGCGATGGCGGTCATTCCATCCTTGCCGGACATTTATGACGAGCCGTTTTCCGATTCGTCCCAGATTCCCACCTTCCTGGTGTCTCAGCTGGCCCGTCAGCATGTCACGGTTTCGTTGTCGGGCGATGCCGGCGACGAGCTCTTCAGTGGTTATACACGCTACGACGTCACTGCCAACGCCTGGAACAAGCTTTCACGGCTACCCCTTCCCCTGCGCAAGTTGGCGGCAAGCTCAATCACCTCACTTTCTCCGCAAACCTGGTCGACATTGTTGGGATGGCTGCCGAAGCTGGGCCACCGCATCGGTGACAAACTGCACAAGGGGGCGGGTGTGCTGTCCTGCACTTCGATAGATGGCCTTTATCACGGGCTGGTATCGCACTGGGACGACCCTGGCCAATTGGTGATAGGGGGTAGTGAGCCACAAACGTTGCTGACGGGACTCATGCCTGATCTGAAGGGCCTGGAACCGGTCGAGCGAATGATGGTCCTGGATCTGTTGACCTATCTGCCGGACGATATCCTGGCCAAGGTCGATCGCGCTGCGATGGCGGTGACGCTCGAGTCTCGGGTGCCCATGCTCGATCATCGGGTTGTCGAGTTCGCGTGGCAATTGCCGCAGTCGCTCAAACAGCGCGACGGGGTGGGCAAATGGGCGTTGCGCCAAGTGCTCTACCGGCATGTTCCGCAATCGCTGATTGATCGGCCAAAGATGGGCTTCGGTGTGCCGATCGACGCCTGGTTGCGCGGTCCGTTGCGAGACTGGGCCGAAGCCTTGCTGGATGAGTCCAGGTTGCGTCAGGAAGGGTACCTGCGGCCCGAGCCAGTCCGCCAGAAATGGTCGGAGCACCTGAGTGGCAGCCGCAATTGGGCCTACCACCTCTGGGACATCCTGATGTTCCAGGCCTGGCTGGAGAAGAACACACACTGATGCGGCGCTTACTCTTTATTGTCAATGTTGACTGGTTTTTCCTGTCGCACCGGTTGCCACTCGCCATCGCCGCGAAGGAGGCTGGATTCGAAGTGCATTTGGCCGCCGCAGTCACCGATCGCGTGCAGGAGATCGAGCGTCATGGCATCAAGGTACACCCACTGAACATCGATCGGCGCAGTGCCAACCCCATGGAAGCTGCGAAGCTTTTGTTCGATCTCTTTTCGCTGATACGCCGGGTATCGCCTTCAGTCGTGCACCTGGTCACCATCAAGCCGGTGCTGCTGGGCGGCCTGGCTGCTCGGCTGGCTCGGGTCCCGCGGGTGGTTGCGGCCATTTCGGGCCTGGGTTTTGTGTTCACCGCGCGTGGGGGCGTTGCGCGCTTGCGGCGCCTGCTGGTGTCGTCGCTCTATCGGCTTGCCCTGTCACGAAACAATGTGCGGGTGATTTTCCAGAACGGCGACGACCAGGCGCTCCTGCAGCGGCATACCGGCATTGCTGACGCGCAGGTCGTGCGCATCCGTGGTTCGGGCGTCGATCTGTCTGCATGGACGGTGCAGCCTCTCGCCGATGGTCCCCCTGTGGTCATGATGGCTTCACGTTTGCTGAAAGACAAAGGCGTGGTGGAGTTCGTCGAGGCTGCCCGCATGTTGCATGGCCACCGGTTAGCACGGTTCGTGCTTGTCGGCAGTGTGGACGCAGGAAATCCTACCAGCCTTCGTGTCGAGGATCTTGATGCGTGGGTCAAGGAAGGAGCCATCGAATGGTGGGGGCAGAGCAGCGACATGCCTGCCGTCCTGTCGATGGCCCACATCGTCGTGCTGCCTTCTTACCGGGAAGGCCTCCCGAAGGGCCTTATCGAGGCGGCTGCCAGTGGCAGGGCGGTGGTCACCACCGATGTGCCAGGGTGCAGGGACGCTATCGAGCCAGGTGTATCGGGGGTGCTCGTCGAAGTGAGGAATCCGCAGGCGCTGGCTGATGGCATCCGGGGGCTCCTGGGCGATCCCGAACGTATCAAGGCAATGGGGGCAGCAGGTCGTCGCTTGGCAGAACAGAGCTTTGATGTCCGTGAAGTGATTGCCCGGCATCTTGCGCTGTATGAGGGGCGATAGTTTCTCGAGCAATGCAAGCGCCTCGGAAACAGTTTTCGCTGAGTGTCCTGCGCAAGTCGGGCGATAACCTCAGTTGCATGGCAATAGCCGTTCAATTCAAGCGCCTCGATGCTCTGCTGCGAGAATCTTGCTCCTCCATCTGGTGGGGCAAGATACTCGCGGCGGCGCTTCAGGCTCGTTGTATGCAGGGCTAATCGTACTGGTTGGTCAGGGGGCCAGAAAGTGTTCGTCGCGGTGACCGTTTTAGACTTAATTGCCAGATATGATGCCAGCCGATTGCAGCGAATGAAAAGAACAGCGGCATCATGAATACTCGCTGGCGAGTACTCCATTCTCCGAAGAATATCAGGTAAGGAATGGTAATCACTACAATGAGTGCGACGAGCGCATAACCAGTCATCCCATGCCTTGTGGCAATTGCCATGCCCATGAAAATGCCAGGCAAGGTGATAATCCAGAAGAGTGTTCCGAAGAGATACAGTTCAATATGATTGGTGCCCGTGACGCCCTCGGTGATTGCTGTCCACGGATAGGGGGCGAACAGTGTCCGGGCGATGGCGCGCGTCGCCGCTTTGAGCGGGTTGTCATTCAGATAGGTACGCCACTGTATGACCGACTCGTCGGACCCTGTTTCGTTTTTATCGGCTTTGAGGGTGGTAGCCTGGGCCTGGATCGGGCTTGTGATCGCCTGGATCACTTGCTTGGGAGTGGGGGGCGAGGGCACGAGGTAGAGCGCGACCCATAATGCGAGCGAAATGACCCCGGCGACGGTGAGGTTGGCGGCGCGTACCTTGGTCTTCTTGATGATCAGGTAAATCACCAGACCGGCCATCACCACACCAAAGGCAATGTATGCGACGAACCTGACGCCCGCCAGCAAGCCCAGGGTAAGGGCCAGGATCAGCGTGAATTTCAGGGACGGTTTCTTGCAGAGATTGCAAATGGCGATAATGGCTACGACGGAAATGAGCGCGGCCAGGGAGTCCTTGATCAGCCATGCGCTGTTGATCGCCGTCGAGGGGTCCAGGGCGACAATGAGTGCCGCCAGGTTACAGATCTTGAATGACCCACCCAATTCCTTGGTGATCATAAAGGCGGCGGCAGGCAACGCGCCGGCTAGCACGGCATTGGCCAGGATGGCGACGCCTACCCAATCGCTGCCGTTGACCTGCCAGAGTGCCAGGAAAGCCGCATAGATCCACTCATGCGTGCCAAGTGCGCTCGCATAGGCAATCCTGGAGTCCGGCATCCACATGTCGTCATAAAGCTGTTGCCAGCCATTGAGGTAGCCGGCCAGGTCATACGCATGGGCATCGACTGGGAGTCCCGACCAGTGCATGAAGAGTGCTTCTGCGTGCAGTTGATAGGTCAATGAATCTACTGGCACATCGCTCCATTGGGGGGTCATCTGCACCAAGAGATTTTTCAAAATGCCAATGAGGATGCCGAACAGTGTCCAGGTTAAAACGACCTTCCTGGCTTCTTTATCAGCCAATAATCGAGTGATCCAAGCGACAAGAACTATCAAGATAGCAAGCGCAAAAGGCGATGAATTCATATTGACACACCGGTGATGTTGTTTTCCAGATCGATGGTTCAAAACTGATGAGTTGGACGCGGATTCAAGTCTGTGTCCTTGAAGCATGATTCATTTAGCGAGATTAGGACGGCAATGATACCTCATTGACGTCATTTAGGCTGGTGAATTAAAGGTCAGTCACAATTGTCATCCGCCGTCCAGTGGGGAGAAGGGCGCTCGCCGGGTTCAATGGAACGTCCAGCATAGCCAAATTTCAAACGATCAATGTTACCGGTAGAAGTTTCTCTGATGGGCTGCCTAGGGAAGAATGCACGCTGTATACTCCGGCGAAAGCGGCGGTCTAGAGCCTCTGCGCAGGTCCGCAAACGGGGCGGTTTAGCGTGTCTGCACGCCCTGGCCTGGTGCAAAAACGATGACCGGTGAAGGTTGGCCAGTCACCCGGACGACTGGTTTCGACAGCATTCAGCTACTGCGCGGGGATGCCTGACCGCGATGGGGCGCGCATCATAGGCTGCCCGTGGCGTATTACTACGGGCGTACCCTATACTTTGCCCGAAAAATCGCATTTTTCCGACCGCTCATTCTAGTTCCCCCGCCAGCCAGTGAGGCTGCTGCATTTCTACGGCAGCGGGGGGCTCTTGTCGATAGGTCGAAGTTTGCGTCTGTTCGAGCAATTGGTTGATCTTAGTCAGCGCTAAAGTCTATGGGTTTGGGGGCATTGTGGCGATGCGGGGGTTTGCGCTGTAGCTGTCGAGTGTCCAGGGTGATTTTGGGGCTGACGATCCAGATTGACGTCCATTGAAATGAGGGGGCTTGATGCTGGTCTTGAATGTGGGGGCGTTAAAGCCTAAGATATTGCGCTTTTTGCCGAAGTTGTCACTCGCATCATCAAGCATGAGAAATATATCCGTCAATCCTTTACCTTTCCGACGTTTTGCCGGCGGTAGAGTGAGGTGCTGTAGGGGCATGAGGGGCGGAAGCGGTTGTGCTCAATCGTGAGTGCGGATGTCGCTGTTTCGGAAGTTTTATAGTTTGTTTGACGTGTTTTCCTTTGTCACGAGTTATCTATGGAAGCCTTGAGCAGTAAAATAATAAAAGAGAGCATTCGTTCTGCGTACCGTCCTGATATTGATGGTATGCGAGCGCTGGCAATTTTGTATGTGGTCATTTTCCATGCCTTCCCCAGCCTGATGCAGGGTGGCTTCGTTGGGGTCGATATATTTTTTGTTATCTCGGGCTTCCTGATCTCCAGTATTATCTTCCGAGGGCTGAAGGGGGGCGATTTCAGCTTTGCCAGGTTTTACTCGCATCGTGTCAAGCGGATTTTCCCTGCTCTGCTGGTAGTGTTGTTTTCCTGTTATTTCGTGGGCTGGTTTGTTCTTCTTCCCGATGAGTTCAGTCAGCTGGGCAAGCATATTGCGGCAGGGGCTGGTTATGTTCAGAATTTTGTTCTGTCGAGCGAAGCGGGTTATTTTGACACCGCTTCTGAGCTCAAGCCGCTCACTCACCTGTGGTCCTTGGCTATCGAGGAACAGTTTTATCTGATTTACCCTGTTGTCATCTGGGGGGCATGGCGTTTAGGGATAAATATCTTCACAGTTGTTATTGTGATGGCCTTGCTGTCCTTCTCGGTTAATGTTCATGGCATTTATCGGGATGCCATAAGTACCTTTTTCGCACCGCAAGCGCGATTTTGGGAGCTTTTGGCTGGTGCTGTACTCGCTTATCTGGATCTTTACAAGCGAGAGCGAGTTTTCAGTGTGATATCTTCATTGGTATTTCATCCCGTGTTTTTTCATAACCCTCCCTTGCCTGAGCGCCGAGAAGCCGTGCTTAGGAATGTCCTCTCTGTTTCCGGCCTGCTGCTAATTATCGTTTCGGCCTTATGGGTTCGCAAAGGTTTCTCCTTCCCTGGGTGGTGGGCTTTAGGTCCTGTGCTGGGTGCCTTCTTGCTCATCTTTGCAGGCCCTTATGCCTGGGTGAACCGGAAGTTACTTGCTAATCCGCTCATGGTGTTTGTTGGAGTTATCAGTTACCCACTTTATCTTTGGCACTGGCCGATCCTGTCCTTTGCGCACATTGTCGCGGGGCATGTACCTTCCCTTGAGGTAAGGGCCGCCGCCGTATCACTGAGCGTTCTCTTGGCCTGGGTAACATACCGTCTGGTGGAAAAGCCAATTCGCTTCGGGGGGCAGTCTCGTATAAAGACGGTCATGCTGGTCGTGTTGTCATTGGTTGTTGGCGTAATCGGCTACTATACATTCCGTCACGATGGTTTTGTTCGTGGATTGGAGCGTTTTGCCAAGGTATCGAAGGCCGCCGGGGAATGGGGCTACCCAGGGCGCCTCACTCATGAGTCCTATAATGGGATTGACTATCTTGTGCAACCCTCTCAGGGGCAAAGCAGTACGCTCTTTGTCGGGGATTCCAATATTGAGCAGTACTATCCCCGTGTGGAAGAGTTCATCAAGAACTCGCCTGGATCTACCCGCGGGGCTATTTTCAAAACGGGCGGTGGGTGCTTCCCTGTGCCCGGTATGAGTTATGATCAAGCGCATAGCCACTGCGGAGCCCTGATGTCCCAAGCGTTGGAGTTGGCCAGAGGCAAACCTGGTGTAGAAAATGTTGTCATCGGCGGTCAGTGGAATGGCTATTTATCGACAGGTTATGGTTTGGTCGACACGGTCGAATATGGCAGTGAACGTTACAAGATTTCCCTGGCCAATCTTTCCTCATATATTCGAGAGCTTGTTGCGCTCAAGAAGAGTGTGTATGTGGTGCTGAATATCCCTACTGGGGAAGCTCTTGATCCAAAGTTTATCGCGCAGCGCAGGCTTGAGAACTTTCCGTCAGTATTTCAAATGCGGGACGGAGGTGTGGATACGTCTGTGTTGGTGGCGAAATATGGCATGATCCAAACCGATCTTGCGCGTGTCGCCGTTGATGCCGGAGCTCGCGTGATAGACCCCATTGAGTTCCTTTGCGACGCGCGTTGTGACTCGCTGGACGCCGAGGGAGAGCCTATGTATAAGGATGCCTTTCACTTACGACCGACCTTTGTTCGCCAGCATGCGACATTCGTTGATCAGACCGTCCAGTACTGATTTATCTTGAAATCACCGTGTAAGTACACTTGGCGCAACTGGATGTGTTTCCCACGCGCCTGCAGGCATGACAAGGCTGGCACTGTATGACCCCTTCCACATTATTGACAGGTGCCACGGGTTTTGTTGGCGGAGCCATTCTCAAGAGGCTTTGCCAGCAAGGCTACCCGGTGACCGCGGTATCCCGCACACCCCTGAACACGCAGGACCTGCCGGCCAAGGTCGTGCGTGTTGATGCCCTTGATGGCAGTACGGCGTGGCAAGACAGCCTGAAAGGCGTCGAGGTGGTGATTCACTCGGCTGCCCGGGTCCATGTTATGCACGATACCGAGGCCGACCCGCTCGCTGCTTTTCGCAAGGTGAATGTCGAAGGCACGCTGAACCTGGCTCGCCAGGCTGCGGGTGCGGGTGTGAGGCGATTCATCTTCATCAGTTCCATCAAGGTCAATGGCGAAGGGACCCGGAAGGGACAAGCCTACCGTGCCGACGATGCGCCGGCACCCGCAGACCCTTATGGCATCTCCAAGAAGGAAGCCGAGGAGGGCCTGATGGCGCTGGCAAGGTCGACCTCGCTCGAAGTGGTGATCATACGGCCGGTGCTGGTGTATGGCCCGGGTGTGAAAGCCAACTTCCTCGCCATGATGAAATGGCTCGACAAGGGCGTGCCGTTACCTTTGGGCGCCATTGATAACCGACGTAGCCTGGTGGCCCTGGACAATTTGGTTGACTTGGTCCTGGTCTGCGTGACGCACCCTGCTGCCGCGAACCAGACGTTCCTGGTCAGCGACGGCGAAGACCTTTCCACCACCAGTTTGTTGAAAAGGATGGCCGTTGCGCTGGGCAAGCCGGCGCGACTGTTGCCTGTTCCCTCCTGGCTGCTCGAACTGGCCGCCAGGCTGCTGGGGAAGCGGGCCCTGTCGCAGCGCTTGAACGGTTCGTTGCAGGTCGATATAGAGAAAACCCGCACGTTGCTGGGCTGGGAGCCACCTGTAGCTGTCGATGACGCCCTGGCCCAGACCGCTCGCCACTTCAAGGAAAATCCGTAGACATGACTCACTGGTGGCTTGTGCCATGTGTAATTCTGATGTCGCTGCTGATGACAGCAGTATTGCGGCGTTACGCTTTGGCCAAAAGCATGCTCGACATTCCCAATGCGCGCAGTTCGCATGTCGTCCCCACGCCAAGGGGCGGCGGTGTGGCGATCGTGCTGGCGTTCCTCGCGTCGATTGCGGTCCTCGGCTACAGCGCGCGAATTGACAGCGCGGCCCTGATTGCCCTGGCCGGTTCGGGCGGCATCGTCGCGCTCATCGGCTTCATGGATGACCATGGTCATATCGCCGCGCGCTGGCGGCTCCTGGGGCACTTCGGTGCTGCGGCCTGGGCATTGTTCTGGCTTGGTGGCTTTCCCGCGGTCGACGTGGCTGGCTACTCGGTCGATCTCGGCTGGTTGGGCGCTATCCTGGCGGCTTTCTACTTGGTCTGGCTCCTCAATCTCTACAACTTCATGGATGGTATCGACGGCATCGCAAGCGTCGAAGCCATCTGTGCCTGCCTGGGCATATGCCTGATCTGCTGGGGGGCCGGCTTCGAGCAGCTGATCCTGCCCCCGTTGCTGCTGGCCATGGCAGTGGCCGGTTTCCTGTTCTGGAACTTCCCGCCTGCGCGGATATTCATGGGGGATGCCGGCAGTGGATTCCTCGGCATCGTGCTCGGCGTGCTGTCGCTCCAGGCTGCCTGGGCCTCGACCCAACTGTTCTGGTGCTGGCTGATCCTGCTCGGTGTGTTCATCGTGGATGCGACCTACACACTGCTGAGGCGCCTGGCTCGTGGTGAGAAAGTCTACGAAGCCCACCGCAGCCATGCCTACCAGTTTGCATCGCGCCGTCATGGCAAGCACTTGCCCGTGACCCTGGCGGTGGCCGCCTTGAATCTTTTCTGGTTGTTGCCAATTGCCGCGTGCGTCATGCTGCTTGGGTTGGATGGGGTGGTGGGCTTGATCATTGCGTACATCCCTTTGGTCGTTCTGGCGGCCCGATATCAGGCAGGGGCTTTGGAGAAGCGCTGAGGGCATCGTTTGCGCAATGATCTAGCAGCACTCAGGTATGGGCAGGAAGCAGGTTGAACATGGGAGCAGTAAAGGTGCACGAAGGGCTGATGGATAGACTGCGGACTGTTTTATTGTCATTGCCGCGTCGTCAGAAACGCTTGCTGCAGGTCGTCACCGACGTGATTCTCGTCTGGGCAGCGCTGTGGCTGGCGTTTCTGGTTCGCCTGGGCATCGAGGACATGGCCGACCCCATCAAGGACCACCTGTGGCTTTTCATGTGTGCCCCGGTGGTGGCCATTCCCCTGTTCATCCGGTTTGGCTTGTACCGCGCCGTCATGCGTTATTTTGGCAATGACGCGCTGATCACCATCATCAAGGCGGTCAGCCTGTCTTCGCTGATCCTCGCCCTGGTGGTGTATTGGTACAGCAGCCGCAATGTCGTCCCCCGCTCAGTCATTTTCAACTACTGGTGGCTCAGCCTGACGATGGTCGGCGGTCTGCGCCTGGCAATGCGCCAGTACTTTCTCGGGGACTGGTTTTCCGCTGCCCAGCATGTCCCATTCGCCAACCGCGATGACGGGCTGCCGAAAGTGGCGATTTATGGCGCCGGCTCGGCAGGCAACCAGCTGATGACCGCGCTGAGGATGGGCAGGGTCATGCGGCCGGTCGCCTTCATCGATGACGACAACAGCATTGCTGACCGGGTCATCTCCGGGCTCCAGGTATACAAGCCTCGGGATATCGAGCAATTGATAGATGTCACCGGTGCCCAGGAGATCCTGCTGGCGATCCCCTCGGCATCGCGCAGTCGTCGCCGGGAAATCCTCGGTTTTCTCGAGGGGTTTCCCCTGCATGTGCGCAGTGTGCCAGGGTTCATGGACCTGGCCAGCGGTCGGGTCAAGGTCGATGACATCCAGGAAGTGGACATTGCCGACCTGCTGGGACGCGACGCGGTTCCGGCACAGGAGGACCTGCTGGAGCGGTGCATTACCGGCCAAGCGGTAATGGTCACCGGCGCGGGCGGCTCTATCGGCTCGGAATTGTGCCGACAGATCCTGGGGCTGGGGCCCAGGACTTTGATCCTCTTAGAGCACAGCGAGTACAACCTATACAGCATTCTGTCCGAGCTCGAACAACGGATTGACCTAGAGTCGCTGCCAACCCGGCTGCTGCCCATCCTTGGTTCGGTGCGCAACCCGGCGCAATTGCTCGACATCATGAAGACTTGGAAGGTCGAGACCGTCTACCATGCCGCGGCCTACAAGCATGTCCCCATGGTCGAGCACAATATCGCCGAAGGCGTTCTCAACAACGTGATCGGCACGCTCTACACCGCGCAGGCGGCATTGCAGGCTGGCGTTGAGAACTTCGTGCTCATTTCCACCGACAAGGCGGTCCGCCCGACCAATGTCATGGGCAGCACCAAGCGCCTTGCGGAAATGAGCTTGCAAGCCCTGAGCCGGGAACTGGCGCCTGTATTGTTCGGTGATTCGAGCAACGTTTCGCAAGTCAACAAGACCCGCTTCACCATGGTCCGCTTCGGCAATGTGCTTGGTTCGTCTGGCTCGGTCATTCCGTTGTTCCACAAGCAGATAAAGGCGGGTGGGCCGCTGACCGTCACCCACCCGAAGATCACCCGCTATTTCATGACCATCCCCGAGGCCGCGCAGCTAGTCATCCAGGCGGGATCGATGGGGCAGGGCGGCGATGTGTTCGTCCTGGACATGGGCGAGCCGGTGCGCATCGTCGAACTGGCCGAGAAGATGATTCACCTCTCGGGCCTGAGCGTGCGCTCGGAGCGCAACCCCCATGGAGACATCGAGATCGAGTTCACTGGCTTGCGGCCAGGCGAGAAGCTGTATGAGGAGTTGCTGATTGGCGACAATGTGATTGCCACGCGGCATCCCATGATCATGAGTGCCCAGGAGGACTACGTGCCTTGGGATATGCTCAAGGAGCAGCTGTCTGCCTTGCTCGGTGCGCTGGCCGACGATGAGTATGCACGGGTTCGCCAACTGCTGCGGGAAACGGTGAGCGGGTATTCGCCAGATGGCGAGATCGTCGACTGGATTTACCAGCAGCGCAGGCTCGATCCATAACGCCAGTAGGAAATAGATACTCGCGTGGTTCACCGGTTTTTTCTCGCAACATCTTTGGTGGTTCCGCGGTTTGCCCTCGTCGTTTCAGGGGGCTAACGTTCGAAGGCAGCGATGGAAACGCTGCCTCTGCAACGTTATGACCAAGGAACCTTCTCATGCGCAATTCTTTGCTCAGCTACCTGTTACTGCCTCTCTTCACTTCCCTGTCTTTCTCTATGAGCGCAGCGCCAGGCACCGGCGACCCTTCGCCACTCATGGCCAATGTCGAAATGGCCCAGCCCGCCAGGCTCAATGTAAATACGGCCGATGCTGTGTCCTTGCAAAGCCATTTGCTGGGCATCGGCAAGGCCAAGGCCGAAGCGATCGTCGCCTACCGGGCCGAACACGGCGCTTTTGCAAGCCCGCCATCACCTCATTGAGGTTCGCGGCTTGACGCCGCCGACAGTCAGCCAGCATATCTCGACCATTGCCGACTTTCTGACTCAGTCCGTGCCACACGAGGCGGCGCTTCTGGATCTGTCGGCGCCGGCCGTAGAACAGTTTGTCATTACCAAGGACCAACTGATCAAGCGCCAGAGCCTGCAGCATTCCATCGCCAGATTGCGTGCCTTTCTCCGCTACTGCTTCGACCACGGCCATATCCGGGAGCGCCTCTATACGATCGACACGCCGCGCACCTATCGCGGCGAAGCTCCGCCGCGTGCCCTTGCCTGGCGTTTGGTGCAGCAACTATTGCAGTCAGTCGATCGCGACAGCAAAGCCGGTTGGCGCGACTACACCATCCTGCACTTGATGGCTTACTACGGATTGCGGCCATCGGAGATCGTGGCGCTCACCGTGGCATCGATAGATTGGAGAGCCCGGACATTGCGTGTCGATCAGAGCAAGACCAGCTCGAACTTGATCCTGCCGCTATCCGATCAAACGCTGCGCCTGCTCAAGCGGTATTTGCATTGCGGTCGGCCTGGCAGCACTTGGCCGGAACTGTTCCTGCGTGTAAGAACACCGCTGGCTCCGATACAGCATTACGCGGTCTGCAAACTCTACGAGAAGCGCGCGCGGCAAAGCGGACTGCCGCTCGATGGCAGCTCTTCCTATTGCCTGCGCCACGCCTTCGCCATGCGATTGCTTGAGCGCGGTGTGGGCATCAAGGCGATCGGCGATTTGCTTGGGCATCGCTCGCTGGAAAGCACCTGCGTTTACCTTCGGCTGCAAACCGAGTCGTTACGTGACGTGGCACTGCCCCTTCCATGCTGGCATAGAAGGGAGACCTCCATGTTTCCCACTGAGACCGAGACTCACTCGACTTGACCATTGCGCGCTATCTGCAACTTCGGCGATCGCTTGGTCGAGCTTATGGAAATGAAGAGCGTGTCCTCGCGTCGGTCCGTCAGTTCCTAGTGGAGGCGACATGTACGGATCTTGACTACGATCGCTTCCTTGGGTGGTGCAACACCCTCGCCGGGCTTAGCGCCACGGTGCGACGCAACCGGCAGCGCATCGTGCGCAACTTTTGTCTATATCGACAGCGCACCGAACCGCAGTGCTTTGTGCCCGACCCCAACCACTTCCCGCGACCCTGTCCCGCCGTCACCCCCGTCATCTTCGGTTCGAGCGAGGTCGCGAGTATGCTCGCGGCTGCCGAGCAATTGAGTCCGGTGCCTACCTCGCCTCTTCGGCCAGCGGTCCTGCGGCTGGCCGTCGTGCTCCTCTATACCGCGGGACTACGTCGCGGCGAACTGCTACGGCTGACCCTGGCCGATGCCGATTCGGCGCAAGGCGTATTGCATATCCGCGAATCGAAGTTCCACAAATCCCGCTTCGTTCCACTATCTGTCGCAGGACGCCCATCGTGAGCTGCGCGCCTATCTCAAGCAGCGGCTGGCGCCGCCCTTCAGCATCACGCCGAATTCTCCCTTGCTGTGCAACTGCGCCAGAGGCTTGCGCGGCTATACGGGGACAGGAACAAGCGGTGGCATACAAACGCTATTCCAAGCTGCAGATGTTCACAGTAGCGATGGCCGACGGCCGCGGATTCATGACTTTCGGCATAGCTTTGCCGTCCAGGCACTGCTGAGTTGGTATCGGCAAGGCGCCGATGTGCAATCCAACCTGCCGAAACTAGCGCTGTATATGGGGCACGTGTCGATCGTCTCTACCGCTTATTACCTGCGTTGGATGCCGGATATTGCGGCAGCGGCCAGTGATCGCTTCCAGGCCCACTTCGGCCATTTGATTGCTGGAGGTGCGCCATGAAGCCCGCTCGGCCCAACTCGCTTGGCAATTGCATCACGCACTTCTTCCGGGAGTATCTGCCCGAGCTCCGTGGCATAAGCCTGCACACGATTCGCAGTTATCGCGATGCCGTCGTGCTGTTCTTGCGATTTGCCTCGGCTCGCAGCGAACGGGGCGTCGAGGATTTGGAACTCGACGATTTTACGGCAGAGCAGGTCAGCCAATTCCTGACGCATCTGGAACAGGAGCGTCACAATGGTGTCGCGACGCGCAATGCACGGCTGGCTGCTATCCACACCTTTGCCCGATTCCTGGCCAGCGAACGCCCGGAGCATCTAGCCGAGTTACAGCGGGTGCTTGGGCTGCCGTTCAAGCGCGGCGCCCGCAGCGCACCAATGGCGTATTTCGAGCCTGACGAAGTCGACGCGGTGCTCAATAGCATTGATCGCACTACCGACTCGGGGCGGCGCGACTATGCATTGTTTGCGCTGATGTTCAATACCGGTGCTCGCGTGCAGGAGGTACTCGATCTGCAGGTACGCGACGTGAGAACCGAGCCGCCGCACCAAGTACGTCTGCGTGGCAAGGGCGGGAAGATTCGTTTATGCCCCATCTGGCCGCATACCGCGGTGCTGCTGCGGGAACTGGCTCAGCAGTCGGCACAGACCATAGCGCCGGAGGCGTTTCTGTTCACCAACCGCCACGGTGCCAAGCTCACGCGGTTCGGTGTTCGCTACCTACTCAAGAAATATGTGGCAGCGGGCACACCGGTGGCCAACACCATGCGAGAGAAGCGACTTCATCCGCATTCGCTTCGACACGCCACAGTGGTTCATTTGCTCAAGGCTGGCGTTGACTTCGCCACAATTAGCCAGTGGCTGGGCCATGCGACGCTGAACACGACCATGGTCTATGCCCGGGTGGATTTGGACATCAAACGCCAAGCGCTTGCCCAGGTGTTTCCCGAAGTGTTGGCGTCGCCACGTGCCGGCCATCTGTCGCCGGCTGCGGTCGATGTGGTCGATTGGCTGAAACGGCTGTGAGTGGTTATGTGGAGTTCGGGCGGTTGGAGTCGGCGCAGCGCGCCATGTTTCCTGCTCAACTCCACATAACGGGGTGCGTAACAAAAGTCCAGTAATGTTGAGCTCAACATCACTGGACGACTGGGGCTTGGCACCGTTTAGCGCTGAACAACGGCGCGACATGCTCGAGCTGTTGGACGACCGTTACGGCCAGCGCTCGACGCTGGTGACCAGCCAGATGCCGGTGGACAACTGGCATGCACTGATCGGTGACCCGACCCTGGCCGACGCCATCCTCGACCGCTTGGTGCATAACGCCTATCGTATCCAATTCCAGGGTGAGTCGATGCGTAAAAGGACTCGGAAATTGACGACACCAGGGCAATCGGATTAACAATACCCACCCTGCGTCGCTGCGCTCCGACTGCCCGGCCGGATGGCCGTGGAACAGGTGGCCGGATGTGCGTGGATTACCCGGCCGGATAAGCGTGGAATGAGTGGCCGGATGGCGTGGAATCCGCACTGTACCTTCAATGCATGGCTCCAACATCATGCAGCCGCACAAAAATCTCCAAGCATTCAAGGGTTTGAAGAATTATCCTCTTTCATATTTTAGCCTTGAGTTCGGCGATCGAAGTTTGACAGTCAGCTCGTGGTTACTAAGGTTCACTGGCAGCGATGGAAATGCTGCCCTTGAATTTTTTTGCTACGGAGCCCTTCCCTATGAACAAAACCTATCTTTCCTCCCTCCTGTTTGCATTGCTGGCTAATGCGTCTTTGTCCGTCTATGCAGCGCCCCCTTCTGCTGCACCAGTTGACAAGCCGGTCTCCGCCCAAACGGCGACCACCGCCAAGGTCAATCTCAACACTGCAGATGCTCAGACTCTGCAGCAGGAACTGTCGGGCATCGGCCGCGCCAAGGCTGAAGCCATTGTCGCCTATCGGGAAGCCAACGGTGCATTCACTTCCGTTGACGAATTGCTCGAGGTCAAGGGCATCGGCAAGGCATTGCTCGACAAGAATCGTGACATGGTCATGATCAACTAATCCAGGTTCTCCCCATACGAGGCCGGTCAATGACCGGCCTTTTGCTTGTGCGCCAGGCATGGCGCGTTGCGCGTTAGCGCAACCAGCTTGGCTGTGGTGGCCTCGCTGGTGACTTGGAGGTGAAAGTCCTCTACACACCCGGCAAGGGGAAGTGTTAGCCAGAGGCAAGGGTGTCGCGGGTGACTGCGAATCTGAAGGAAGCCCGAGGCAAATTGCTGGCCTGACGAACAGGAAACGGATAGAGGCGGCGCAGCGGGGTAAGAAGGCAAGCATCTTCAAAGCCCGATACTTGCACGGAACGCTGTGACGTAGATCCGACAGGCATAAGCAGGAAGGTCGCGCGAATTACCCTGGGATATCTGCACGTTTGCCAGTGTGCTACCGAGCGCCGCGAGGCGACGGGATGAGCGTGCAGAAGTCAGCCGAGGCCGTAGTAAGTGGCGATTAACCCCGCCACCAAGGGCCGAACAGGTTATGCCGCCAGTAGGCGTCAGAGTCTCATCGAATGCTGAAACGCAGAATATTCTCCAAGAGAAAACTGTTACCCCAAGTCCCGGACGGTATCCGAGGATGACGGCTGACAGGGCGCAAGCATCGACGGCGTCTGTGACGTGGACGAACGCGGAGCCGGACACGCTGATGGCGCGGGTGCTTGCACCCGCCAACCTCAAGCGTGCGTATCAACGCGTAGTCAGCAACAAGGGCGCACCGGGTGCCGATGGCATGACGGTCGACGAGTTGGCGGGCTACGTGAAACAGTATTGGCCGATTCTCAAGAACCGATTGCTGACCGGCGAATATCACCCGCAAGGTGTACGCGCCGTCGACATCCCCAAACCCAAGGGCGGGACAAGACAACTGGGCATTCCCAGCGTCGTGGATCGCCTGATCCAGCAGGCGCTGCTGCAACAGCTCACGCCGATCTTCGATCCGCTGTTCTCGGACTACAGCTACGGCTTTCGTCCAGGCAGAAGCGCTCACCAAGCCATCGAAACAGCTCGCGCCCATGTAGCAGCGGGACACCGTTGGTGCGTGGAGCTCGATCTGATGAAGTTCTTTGATCGGGTCAACCACGATGTATTGATGGCCTACATCGAGCGTCAAATCGAAGATAAACGTGCGCTCACGTTGATCCGTCGCTATCTCGAAGCGGGAACGATGTCAGGCGGACTCGTCAGCCGACGGCAGGAAGGGACGCCACAAGGCGGCCCGCTCTCGCCGTTGCTGTCGAACATCCTGCTCAACGAACTTGACCGCGAACTGGAACGGCGGGGCCATCGCTTCGTGCGTTATGCCGATGACGCGAACATTTATGTGCGCAGTCGCCGTGCCGGCGAACGAGTGATAGCCGGCGTCGAGCGTTTCCTGAACCAGCGATTGAAACTGGTGCTGAATCGGGAAAAGAGCCGAGTCGTCGGTTCTTGGGTATGTGATTACTTGGGCTACGGGATGAGCTGGCATCAGCAGCCGAGACTAAGAGTGGCGACGATGAGTCTGGATCGCTTACGCGACCGACTTCGAAGCCTGCTGCGCACAACGCGAAGCCACAAGATGGCGAGCGTCATCGAGCGGATAAACCCCGTGCTGCGCGGCTGGGCTGGCTACTTCAAGCTGAGTCAGAGCAAGCGGCCACTTGAGGATCTTGATGGCTGGGTGCGTCACAAACTTCGCTGTATCATCTGGCGCCAATGGAAGCAGCCCTCTACGAGGGCGCGCAACTTGATGCGTCTAGGGCTCAACGAAGCTCGTGCTTGTAACTCAGCATTCAATGGTCGAGGCCCTTGGTGGAACTCGGGAGCACCCCATATGAATCAGGCGCTGCCGAAGAAACTATGGGATCGACTCGGGCTGGTCTCAATACTGGACACGATAACCCGGCTTAGCCGCTTAACCTGAACCGCCGTATACGGAACCGTACGTACGGTGGTGTGAGAGGACAGCGGATGTAAATCCGCCTCCTACTCGATTTCCGGGGGGGGATGATTTGACAGTTTAAATTGTAATTATAATATTACTAACCGAGGTGCGGGAACGTTCGGGCCTGGATAGGGCCAAAATTCCAAGGTTCCTTCGTTGCAGATGTGGCCGTTCGCTACAAACAGTGGTTAAACCCATCATCGAGGTATGGACTGCATGAGTGTACGTAGAGTCGTAGTGACGGGAATGGGCCTGGTTTCTCCGCTGGGTTGTGGTCTGGACCCCGTCTGGGAGCGACTTTTGGCTAGTCAATCGGGCCTCAGGCGCCTGCCGGATGCGGTGGTCGAAGATTTACCGGCCAAGGTCGGCGGTGCCGTACCATCGATTGCCGATGATCCTAGAGCCGGCTTCGATCCCGACGCCGCCGTCGCGCCCAAAGAGCAGAAAAAGATGGACCGCTTCATCCAGTTCGCCCTGGCAGCCGCCAAAGAGGCGCTGGCTCAAGCCAAGTGGGCACCACAGGACGAGCAAGGCCAGACTCGTACCGCAACCATCATCGGTTCCGGGGTCGGTGGCTTTGGGGCAATCGCTGAAGCAGTCAGGATCACCGATACCCGCGGCCCGCGGCGTTTGTCGCCGTTTACCATTCCGTCATTCCTGGTCAATCTGGCGGCTGGGCATGTGTCTATCGAGTACGGTTTCAAGGGCCCGCTAGGTGCGCCGGTGACGGCGTGTGCGGCGGGGGTGCAGGCGATTGGTGATGCGGCGCGGTTGATTCGTAGCGGGGAGGCGGATATCGCGCTTTGCGGTGGGGCGGAGGCGTGCATTGATCGGGTGAGTCTGGCCGGCTTTGCTGCTGCCCGGGCGTTGTCGAGTGGTTTTAATGACACGCCGCAGCGTGCTTCTCGGCCTTTCGACAGTAGCCGTGATGGCTTTGTCATGGGGGAGGGGGCTGGTCTGTTGGTTATCGAGTCGCTGGAGCATGCGCTTGCGCGTGGCGCGACGCCGATTGCCGAGGTGGTCGGTTACGGCACCACGGCGGACGCTTATCATCTGACGGCCGGGCCGGAGGATGGCAGTGGGGCCAGGCGTGCTATGCAGTTGGCCATTGAGCAGGCGGGCATTTCGGCCGCGCAGATCCAGCATCTCAATGCCCACGCGACTTCGACGCCGGTTGGTGACAAGGGTGAGTTGGCGGCCATCAAGGCGGTGTTTGGCGCTAGTAACGCTGTGGCGGTGACTTCGACCAAGTCCGCGACGGGGCATTTGCTTGGTGCAGCCGGTGGCCTGGAGGCGATTTTCACGATTCTGGCGATTCGCGATCAGATTGCGCCGGCGACGCTCAATCTGGAGGTGCCGGATGAGGACGCCGAAGGTGTGGATATCGTCAGTGGCAAAGCCCGGCCCATGCCCATTGAATACGCCATGAGCAATGGTTTCGGGTTTGGTGGGGTCAATGCCAGTGTGGTGTTCAAGCGCTGGCAGGGTTGACCGCTTGTTGCTTCAAATGCGCGCGTACGGTGTCGAGGATGTGATCGGAAAACTCACTGTCCTGGACGCTGCGTGACAGCAGCAGTGCTCCGACCAGCGTCGACAGCATGACGATGCTCTGTTCATCGCCTTCGGTTTCGCCCAGGGCTTTGCCCAGCATCTCCAGGCGCAGGCGAACGGTTTCGTCGGTGATCGGGCTGGCGGCTCCGCGCTGGCCCATTTCGGCGGCCATGGTTGGCAGCGGGCAGCCATGTTCCGGGTTTTGCCGGTGGCTCTTGCTCAGGTAGCTGTCGATAAAGGCCGGTAGCGGATTGTCCTTGGCAAAGATCTTTTCGCAGTGTTCGTTGAGTTCATCCGAGGCATCGCGCAGGGCGATCTCGACCAGGTCGTCCTTGGATTTGAAGTGGGCATAGAAGCCGCCATGGGTCAGGCCGAGCGCTTTCATCAGCGGCTGCAGGCCGGTTGCGCCAATGCCGTCGCGGCGAAAGCGGGCAGAGGCTTCCTTGACGATACGTTGGTGGGTCTGGGCTTTGTGATCTTGCGAATAGCGCATGGTCGGGGCTCCGTGGCATGGCTGATCAAATGTTGATCATCATTTTACACCGGCACGGTTCTGGCCGCAGCAATGCCCGCATACTTTCAGTACGTTAAAGGATCGTTCCCGCGGGGCACGGGAACGATCACGGCGTCAGCGGTCTTGCGCGTCCTTGGCATCCATCTCGGCATTGCGTTCGTGAATGCGTTTGAGCTGCTCTTCGGTCAAAGGCAGCTTTTTCGCAGTGTCGCGCAATACCATCAGGCCGCCAACGATCAAGCCGATTGCAATCACCAGGATCAACCAGGCATACCAGGGCATGTGGACCTCCTTGAAGGTCAGGCAGTGCCGGGCGGGATCCCGGTCAATCTGCGCTTATACCACTTTGAGTGATTTCTCAGGGTGGTGGTTCAATTATATGCTCTGGTTGGCCGGATTGCTCTGCGGCGGGCCTCAGCGCGTAGTTACGTGTCGCATGGACGATACTTCCCGTGCTTTGACCGGTGTCTGGGCTTGCTTTGGTTCGCCGGCGTGCTCCACTCTGGTGAAAGCGCCGGTGGATTTTACCGATCACCGGGTCCCGGACAGGCGCTGCATCCGCTACAATGCGCGCCGATTTCGACTTGCCCTGAGAGCCCATCCATGTCCGCCTGCCAGACTCCCATCATCGTCGCCCTGGATTTCCCTACCCGTGACGCCGCACTGAAACTGGCCGATCAGCTGGACCCCAAGCTCTGCCGGGTCAAGGTCGGCAAGGAACTGTTCACCAGTTGCGCCTCGGATATTGTCGAGACGCTGCGCGACAAAGGCTTCGAAGTGTTCCTGGACCTCAAGTTCCACGACATTCCCAACACCACGGCCATGGCTGTCAAGGCCGCGGCGGAAATGGGCGTGTGGATGGTCAACGTGCACTGTTCCGGTGGCCTGCGCATGATGGCGGCTTGCCGTGAAGTGCTGGATCAGCGTAGCGGCCCCAAGCCATTGCTGATTGGCGTGACGGTGCTGACCAGCATGGAGCGTGAGGACCTGGCCGGCATCGGTCTGGATATCGAGCCCCAGGAGCAGGTGCTGCGTCTGGCGGCGTTGGCGGAGAAGGCCGGTATGGATGGCCTGGTGTGTTCGGCGCTGGAGGCGCGGGCGCTGAAGGCGGCGCATCCGTCGCTGCAGCTGGTGACCCCGGGGATTCGTCCGGCAGGGAGTGCGCAGGATGACCAGCGGCGCATACTCACGCCGCGTCAGGCGCTGGATGCCGGTTCCGATTATCTGGTGATTGGGCGCCCGATCAGTCAGGCGGCGGATCCGGCGAAGGCGTTGGCGGCGGTGGTGGCTGAGCTGGCTGGCTGATCGCAAGCTTCTGCGACCGCTGTGCGGTCGATCGCTGGCAAGCCAGCTCCCACAAAGTCAGGCAATGCACATACCTGTGGGAGCTGACTCCCACAAAGTCAGGCAATGCACGTACCTGTGGGAGCTGACTCCCACAAAGTCAGGCAATGCACGTACCTGTGGGAGCTGACTCCCACAAAGTCAGGCAATGCACGTACCTGTGGGAGCTGGCTTGCCAGCGATCGAGTGCGAAAGCACTCGCCAGCGATTTAAACCTTCAACACCAACTTCCCAAAGTTCTCCCCGCTGAACAGTTTCAACAAGGTCTCCGGAAACGTCTCCAGACCTTCGACGATATCTTCCTTGCTCTTCAACCGCCCCTCGGCCAGCCAACCGGCCATTTCCTGCCCGGCAGCCCCGAACTGCGCGGCGTAGTCCATCACCACGAAGCCTTCCATGCGCGCCCGGTTGACCAGCAGGGCCAGGTAGTTGGCCGGCCCTTTGACCGCTTCCTTGTTGTTGTACTGGCTGATGGCGCCGCAGATCACCACGCGGGCCTTGAAGGCCAGGCGGCTGAGCACGGCATCGAGGATGTCGCCGCCGACGTTGTCGAAATACACGTCCACGCCTTTCGGGCATTCGCGTTTGAGGCCGGCTATCACGTCTTCGCTTTTGTAGTCGATGGCGCCATCGAAGCCCAGTTCATCGATCAGGAACTGGCATTTCTCCCTGCCGCCGGCAATCCCGACCACGCGGCAGCCCTTGAGCCTGGCGATTTGCCCGGCAATGCTGCCAACCGCTCCGGCGGCACCCGAGATCACCACGGTGTCACCGGCTTTGGGCGCGCCGACATCGAGCAGGGCGAAATAGGCGGTCATGCCGGTCATGCCCAATGCCGACAGATAGCGCGGCAGCGGTGCCAGTGTCGGGTCGACCTTGTAGAAACCGGTAGGCTCGCCAAGGAAGTAATCCTGCACGCCGAGCCCGCCATTGACGTAGTCACCGACGGCAAAATTCGGGTGCTCCGACGCCACGACCTTGCCCACGCCCAAGGCGCGCATGACCTGGCCGATGGCGACCGGTGGGATATAGGATTTGCCTTCGTTCATCCAGCCGCGCATGGCCGGGTCCAGCGACAGGTATTCGATCTTGACCAGTATCTGGCCGTCTGCCGGCGTACCGACAGCTTCTTCGCGGAACGTGAAGTTCTCACGGGTGACGGCACCGACCGGGCGTTGGGCGAGGAGAAATTGACGGTTGGTTTGGGCGGTCATCTCAGGCACTCATGGAAGGAATCATGCTCTGTAGATAGACCTTCAACAGGCCGTGAGCAAGGCTTTCAGATTGGCGAATAGGCCTTGATCGATGCGGTTGATAAGGCCCCGGGGTTTCGTATCACGGCAACGCATAGTCCTTTAACCGGCCCTGTATCGCCAGTGCCGTGCTTTACCTCTGCTGTGATGGCGCTGCGTTTACCACCGGCCATGCGCTGGCCGTGGATGGGGGCGCCACCGCTATTTGATCCTCAGGCCGACCTCGACCATTCTGAATGCGACGAGGTCGTAGCTTTTTGCCATTATTGCGACGTTTTCGTCTTGTGCTGGTGCCTGCGCCATTGCCACTCTGCGCTGATCATCAATGGGCTTGTCGTCATTGAGTATCGGACGGGGACTGCATGCAATGAATGGGGCCGTGAGTGGACGCTTTGCCAACCTGGGCATGGCAAAGAAAATGGGCGTGGGTTTTGCGTTGGTGCTGCTGTTGACCGCGCTGGTCGCGGCAATTGGCATTATCTCGTTGCAGACCATCAGCCAGCGCTTCGAGGGGCTCAAGCAGATGTCCGCGCTCAATAGCGGCTTGCTCAAGGTGCGCCTGCAGGAGCAGGAGTTCGCCTTGCATTCGGACGTCAAGGCGGTCGACGCCTTGCGTGCAGGGCTCGATAGCCTGCTGGCGCAAGCCGCGCAGTTGAAGACGTTGTCGGCGGCCAACGTGCCGGTCATGAATGAAGTCGAGCAGGCACTCACTGCCTATCGCCAGGCCTTCGATCAGTTCGTGGAGTTGAGCCAGGCCAAGGATCTGGCGCTGGACATGGCCAGTTGGTCGGTGTCGAGTGTGGCCAACAACCTGGACGTATTGCAGGCCGGTCTGGCCGACGATGGCAGCTATACCCTGAAGGACTCGCAGGGCCAGAAAGGCTCCGAATTCATCGAGCAGGCCAATCAGGTCAGCCAGGTTGCCCGCTTGATGCTACAGGCGATGGATGAAGCCCGGGTGCGCCTGGAACAGAGTCGCAAGGGCACGGACGACAGCGCTGCCCAAGGCAAGATCGAGCAGGCCGACCAGGCCCTGGCGCTGGCCAATGAACTCAAGGGCAAGGTACAGGACGCGGGCTATCAGACCGTATTGGGCGAGGTCATCACCCATATCACCAGTTTCAGCGAAAAACTGACCGAGTACACCGATCTGCTGGCCAAGGAAAAGCAGGTCTACCTTCAGCTGCATGAGCGCGCCGACCAAGTGGTGGCGCGAGTCGATCAGGCCTATATGGCCCAGGACGACGCAATGCAGGCTGAACTGAAGAGCAATACGCTGCTGATCATCGCCTCCTCGGTACTGGCGTTGCTGGTCGGCCTGGTGGCGGCGTGGATCATCACGCGGTTGATCGTCGGGCCTCTGCGCAGCGTCATTGCACGGGCCCAGCAGATTGCCGCGGGCGATTTGAGCGGTACGATCGAAGTGAGTCGCCGCGATGAAATCGGCCAGTTGATGCAAGCCATGCAGCAGATGGGCGCGGGCTTGAGTGCGATTGTCAGCGGCTTGCAGGCCGGGATCGAACAACTGGCCAGTTCCGCTCAATCGCTTTCGGCGGTGACCGAGCAGACCAACCTCGAGGTCAGCAGCCAGAAGGAGGAAACCGAGCAGGTCGCTACCGCCATGAACCAAATGACTGCCACTGTGCACGACGTGGCGCGCAATGCAGAAGAGGCGGCACAGGCTGCCCAATCGGCTGATGACAAGGTCGAAAGCGGTCAGCAGGTGGTGCGCCAGAGCTTGCAACGGATCGAGCAACTTGCCAGCTCCGCGGCATCGGCCAGCCAAGGCATCGAGAACCTGAGTGCCGAGATCCAGAACATCGGCACGGTGCTCGGGGTTATCAAGAGCGTGGCAGAACAGACCAACCTGCTGGCGCTCAACGCCGCGATCGAGGCGGCCAGGGCTGGCGAACAGGGACGGGGCTTTGCCGTGGTTGCCGATGAGGTGCGAGCGCTGGCCAAGCGTACGCAACAATCCACCGAAGAGATCGAACGCCTGGTCAGTGCCTTGCGCAGCGGAGCGCAATCGTCGGTGGCGCAGATCCAGAGCAGTGGCGAGTTGGTGAAGCTGGCGGTGAGCGACGGCTTGCAGACTGAAAGTGCGCTGGGCAGCATTGCCGCTGCGGTGTCACTGATACAGCAGATGAACCAGCAAATCGCCGCGGCAGCCGAGCAGCAAAGCTCGGTGGCCGAGGAGATCAACCGCAGCGTCACCAGCATCCGCAGCAGCGCCGATCAGTCGGCGCTGGCGATGCAGGGCAATGCGGCGTCGAGTATCGAGCTGGCGCAACTGGGGCATGAGTTGAAGGGGATGGTGGGGCATTTCCGGCTCTGATCTTGTCTCTTGTGGGAGCTGGCTTGCCAGCGATGGCTTCACTGCGGTGGTGCAGACACACCGCGTCACCCCCATCGCTGGCAAGCCAGCTCCCACGGGGATTTCAGTGCGTGCGATTGGCATGTCAGGCACTGATTTCAAGGGGCTCAGGCATTACGCCAGTTGAGAATCAGCAACGTCACCACCCCGGCAACAATCCCCCAGAACGCCGAACCGATCGAAAACAGCGTCAGCCCCGACGCGGTGACCATAAAGGTGATCAGCGCCGCCTCGCGCTCCCTGGTTTCGTTCATCGCGATCGTCAGCCCATTCATGATCGAGCCGAACAGCGCCAGGGCTGCGATCGATAGCACCAGTTCCTTGGGCAGGGCGGCGAACAGCGCGGCAAGGGTTGCCCCGAAGACTCCGGCGATGCCGTAGAAAATCCCGCACCAGACTGCCGCGGTATAGCGCTTGTTGCGGTCTTCATGGGCATGCGGCCCCGTGCAGATGGCTGCGCTGATAGCGGCCAGGTTGATGCCATGGGAGCCGAAGGGCGCCAGCAGCAGCGAGGCGAAGCCGGTTACCGAGATCAGTGGCGACGCCGGGACGTTATAGCCGTCGGCACGCAGCACGGCGATGCCGGGCATGTTCTGCGAGGTCATGGCCACCACGAACAACGGAATGCCGATGCTGATGGTCGCGGCCAGGGAAAACGAGGGTGTGGTCCAGACCGGGGTTGCCACTTCCAGGCTGAAGCCGCTGAAATCCAGCAGCCCCATGAAGCCGGACAAGGCCGTGCCGATCAGCAGGGCAGCCAGCACCGCATAGCGCGGCGACAGCCGTTTCATCAGCAGGTAGGTGAAGAACATGCCCAGGACCAGGCCGGTACGGTGTTGCGCGGCGACAAAGATCTCACTGCCGATCTTGAACAGGATGCCGGCCAGCAGTGCTGCGGCCAGGGAGGAGGGCAGGCGCCTGACCAGGCGCTCGAAGCTGCCGGTCAGGCCGCAGATCAGCACCAGCACGGCGCAGGTAATGTAAGCACCGATGGCTTCGCCATAACTCACGCCCGACAGGCTGGTAATCAGCAGGGCCGCCCCCGGTGTCGACCAGGCCACGGTAATGGGGGTGCGATAACGCAACGACAGTCCAATGCTGCACACCGCCATGCCGATCGACAGGGCCCAGATCCACGAGGAGATCTGCGCGCTGGTCAGCCCGGCAGCCTGGCCGGCCTGGAACATCAGCACCAGGGAGCTGGTGTAGCCGGTCATCATCGCAATGAAACCGGCGACGATGGCAGAAGCAGAAGAGTCGGCCAACGGGCGCAATTGCGCAGGGGTGGCGTCGGTCATGCGGGCAATCCTTTAAGCAGGTGAAGGCAGTTTTTCAGACTACCGCGCGGCCCGGGGACTGTTGCGATACAGCGAGAATCGCATTTAGCCGTACAGTCACCCCTGCTGGGCGGCCTCGCCGAGCGCCTTGTTCACGGCCAGCCAGCCGTCCACCGCCGCATCGCCGGCCTGGGCGAAGGCTCGTTGCAACAGTTTGACCTGCTCGCGGCGCAGCGACTGCTCGAAGCGCAGCCCTTCGCCGGTAAGGCCCAGCAAGCGCTTGCGCTTGTCGGCCTCGGGGGCAACGCTTTGCACCAGGTTCATTTCCATCAGTTGGCGCAGCGGCGTGTTCAGCGCCTGCTTGCTGACGCCGAGTTTGCCCAGCAGCTCTTTGATGCTCAGGCCCGGGTAGCGCGCGATGAAAAACACGATGCGTTGATGCACCCGACTCAGGCCGCGGCGCGCAAGCATCGCGTCGGCCTTTGCGGTGAACGCCTGATAGCCGAAGAAGAAGGCTTCCATGGCGACTTGTTGAGAAATCTGGTTTTTAAGGTCAAGCATATTGACGTATCCATGCCCGGCGTCGTAATTTCGGTCAACTAGTTTGACGTATTTTTCTGCCCTTGCGCTACGGTGATTTCCATGGCCTTCTCCGAACGTGTTTCCCGCCTGAAAAGCTCTTTGATTCGTGAAATTCTGGCCGCGGCCCAGCGTCCGGAAGTGATGTCATTTGCCGGTGGCCTGCCCGCCGAAGCCATGCTGCCGAAAGTGGAATGGGCGCAGATGCCCGCTGCGATGGGCCAATACGGCATGAGCGAAGGCGAGCCTGCCCTGCGTGAAGCACTGGCGGCCGAAGCGCGCGCCCTGGGGGTGGACTGTGAAGCGAGCCAGGTATTGATCGTCAGCGGCTCGCAACAGACCCTGGACCTGGCCGCCAAGCTGTACATCGACAAGGGCACCGAGATTCTGCTCGAAGCGCCGACCTACCTGGCCGCGCTGCAGATCTTCCAGTTGTTCGGTGCCGACTGCCTGACCGTCCCGCTGCAAGCCGACGGCCCTGGTCTCGGTGCGCTGCGCGAGCGTCTGCAGCAGCACAAGCCCGCGTTTGCCTACTTGATCCCGACCTTCCAGAACCCGTCGGGTGTGCGTTACAGCGAAGCGCGCCGTGATGCGGTCGCGGCAATGCTCGATGAATTCGACGTCACCCTGATCGAAGACGAACCTTACCGCGAGCTGAATTTCGACGGTGGCAAGGCGCAGCCCATCGTCAGTCGCCTGAAGAAGGCCAGCTGGATCTACACCGGCACCGTGTCCAAGACCCTGCTGCCTGGCCTGCGCGTCGGTTACCTGATCGCCAGCCCCGATTTGTTCCCGCACCTGCTGCGCCTGAAGCAGTCGGCTGACCTGCACACCAACCGAATCGGCCAATGGCAGGCCTTGCAGTGGGTCGGCACGGAGAAGTTCAAGGGGCACCTGGTCGAGCTGCGTGACTTCTACCGGGTCCGTCGCGACGCCATGCAGGTGGCGCTGGAGCAGCATTTCGGCGACCTGGCCGACTGGCACGTGCCTCAGGGCGGCCTATTCTTCTGGCTGACACTCAAGCAGCCGCTGGACACCCGCACCCTGCTCAAGCCGGCACTGGAGCAGAACATTGCCTTCATGCCCGGCGAGCCCTTCTTTGCCGAGCCGGATGCCAATCCGGGTTACCTGCGGTTGAACTTCAGTCACATCGCACCTGAGCGCTTGAGCGGAGGGCTCGAGCGCCTGGCTGCGGTTGTTCGTCAGGCGCAAGCGGCCAAGGTGGCCTAAGGGGAGGGGGTATGTACAAAGTCTATGGCGATTATCAGTCGGGCAACTGCTACAAGGTGAAGTTGATGCTGAGCCTGCTCGGCATCCCGCACCAGTGGCATGCGGTGGATATTCTCAATGGCGAAACCGAGACCTCGGCGTTTCTGGCCAAGAACCCCAACGGCAAGATTCCGGTGCTGGAGCTTGAAGACGGCATGTGCCTGTGGGAGTCCAACGCGATCCTGAACTTCCTGGCAGAGGGCAGCGAGTTCTTGCCCAAAGAGCCGCGCCTGCGTACGCAAGTGCTGCAGTGGCAGTTTTTCGAGCAGTACAGCCATGAGCCTTATGTGGCGGTGGCTCGTTTCATCCAACTGTACCTTGGCCTGCCGCAAGAGCGCCGGGCCGAGTACGAAGGCCTGCACAAGCGTGGCCACAAAGCCCTGCGGGTCATGGAGAAACAGCTGCAGTTGACGCCTTTTCTGGTCGGCGAGCAGTACTCGATAGCCGATGTCGCGCTTTACGCTTACACCCACGTGGCCCATGAGGGTGGGTTTGATCTCGGCGAGTATCCGGCGATTCAGACCTGGTTGAAACGTGTTGAAAGCCATCCGCGGCACGTCGGGATGCTGGATTGATCTAGACTGCGCCATGAACCGGCCCTTGTGGCCGGTTTGTTTTTGACTGTACGAAACCTGCAAGGAGCACTTATGCGTTTCCTCTTCCCGTGCCTGGCGCTGGCTGCGTTGTTGCCTTTGGCTGCGCATGCCGCAGACGATTGCGACGCCACTCAGATGGCCATGAACCAATGCGCCAGCAATGACCTGGCCAAGGCCGATGCCGACCTGAATAAGTACTACAAGGAACAGATGGGCTTTCTACAGGGCAAGACCCGTCAGCAGGCCTTGAAGGACTCTCAGCGCAAATGGATCGCCTTTCGCGATGCCGATTGCCTGTATCAGGTCGGGAAAGCCGAGGATTCGGGTACGATCTGGCCGTTGATCCAGGCCAAGTGTCTGGCGGAGCACACACGACTGCGGGCGCAGCAGTTGAAGAACTATACCCAGTGCCGCAGCGAGGATTGCCCGCGCTGACACGCCGAAATGCTGACACGGACACCTGTAGCCGCTGCCGCCAGGCTGTCGCAGTGGCGCACCAGCTGGAGTCCCGCAGGGGCTCCCTGGCGATCTTGAGATCCTACGCCTGCTGCGCAGGCGAGCGCAGCCTTCGGCAGCGGCTACAGATTTTTACGCCGCCGCGAAACGCTTCTGCAGATAATCGATGATCACCTTGGATTCATACATCCAGGTGGTCTGGCCATTCTCTTCGATGCGCAGGCACGGCACCTTGATCTTGCCGCCTTCGCTGAGCAGCGTCTGGCGGTCCTGTTCGCTGTTCCTGGCGTCGCGCAACGTCACCGGCACATTCAGGCGATGCAAGGTACGGCGGGTCTTCACGCAAAACGGGCAGGCGTGGAACTGATACAGGGTCAGGCCCTTGGCGGCCTGTTCGACCTGCTGCTGGGCCGCAGCGCTGCGCTGCTGCTTGCGCGGGCGGGTAATGAAGTCGATGAAGACAATGAGCTGGCCCAGGCCAACTCGCAGTGCTTTGACAATCATGGCTGGAAATCTCCAAACAATAAAAAAACCGACCTGGGCAGGCCGGTTTCTTCGAATAGCCGATTACTTGATCAGGCTGAGGAACTCACTGCGAGTCGCCGCGTTATCGCGGAAATCACCGAGCATTACCGAAGTAATCATCGCCGAGTTCTGTTTCTCCACACCGCGCATCATCATGCACATGTGCTTGGCTTCGATCACCACCGCAACACCCAGTGCACCGGTCACCTGCTGGACGGCATCGGCGATCTGGCGGCTGAGGTTTTCCTGGATCTGTAGGCGGCGGGCGTACATATCGACGATCCGCGCGACTTTCGACAGGCCCAGCACTTTGCCATTGGGGATGTAGGCGACGTGCGCCTTGCCGATGAAAGGCAGCAGATGGTGTTCGCACAGCGAATACAGCTCGATGTCCCGGACCAGGACCATTTCGCTGTTATCGGAGCTGAACAGGGCACCATTGGTGACATCTTCCAGGGTTTGTTCATAACCGCGGCAAAGGTACTGCATGGCTTTGGCGGCACGCTTGGGCGTGTCGAGCAGGCCTTCACGGGATACATCCTCGCCGATTTGGCCGAGAATTGCGGTGTAATGCTGTTCCAGGGACATGGATCTACCTGTGGGGTTTTTTTTCGCAAACGCGAAGGGTACGGCGGCTGTGACGGCGCTGCAAGCACAAGCTATTCGTCACGACCTTCGAGCATGGTTCGCTTGAGCATCACATACACCGCGCCAGCGCCGCCATGACGGGGTTGGCATGAGGTGAAGCCGAGCACCTGCGGATGTTGCCGCAGCCATGTGTTGACGTGACTCTTGATCATAGGACGTTTGCCGTCCAGGCGCACGGCTTTGCCGTGGGTGACGCGTACGCAGCGAATTTCGAAGCGGGTGGCCTCGGCGAGAAAGGCCCAGAGAGTCTCCCTGGCCTTTTCGACGCTCATGCCGTGCAGGTCCAGGCTGCCTTCGAAACCTATCTGGCCCAGCTTGAGCTTGCGCATCTGGCTTTCCTGGACGCCATCGCGCGACCAGTGCAGCTCGTCTTCGGGGCCTACATCGATCACGAACTGATCGGACAGGCCATCAACGTTGGTGGCGTTGCTGCGAATGGTTGCTGCCTGGCGCAACGTGGCCAGCTGTTTGCGATCAGCCTTGGGTTTGCCGGTGTCGGCGCGATCATGCTTGATCGGCTTCACACCATGCATCTGGCTTTTGAACAGGGAAAAATCGTCGTCTTGCATGTAAGCCTCCGCTAGGAGGTCCAGTTTACGCGACTCGCTCTACGGACAGTCCCGTCTCAGTCATGTTTTTTCATCAGGTGCGGCGCCAGGTTGAGCTCCTGATTGCGTCGCATGCGGCGTCTGCAGACTCGCCACAACCAGATCCCGAAATACAGCAGCAACAAGCCCAGCACGAGGATCAGCGCCGCGCCCACGGGGCTCGCATTGAGATCGCCCAACGCCGGCGGGCGCCCAAGCAGGCTGGCGGCGCCGGCCATGGCCAGCAGTACGCCAAGGGTTGCCAGCAGGGCAGAAAATGCCGCGCCCAATCGCATGCGCCAGTTACGCGGTTCACGCGGGCGCAGTCGTCTGGCGTCGAAACCATCGGATAACTTCATTCCGATTTCCTCTATGGATATCGGGCCTTTGACCGAAACGGAGCAAGGTGGTTCCGGCGATCAGGTGATTTACCCCTGTAGCCGGGGGCTAATCGGATGGGCGGCCGTCCTGTGCCACCGGTCCTCAGCGAATCAAATCAAATCTTTGGTCAGTGCCACGCTGGCGAAGTTGTCCGCCATGATCGCCATTTCGGTCTGCTGTACCTGCAGGGCGCTGATCACGCCATCCTTGAATGGCAGGTCGCGGGTGGCGCAGGCATCTTCAACCAGGGTGCAGCGATAGCCGTAGTCCTTGGCTGCGCGCACGGTGGTGCTGACGCTGGAGTGGCTCATGAAACCGCAGACGATGATGTCCAGGTGGCCGACCTTTTCCAGCAGAGTTTGCAGGGTGGTGCCATTGAAGGCGTTCGGCAGGCGTTTCTCCACGATCGGCTCATCGCTCAGTGGCTGCAGCTCGGGAATGAAAGTGCCGCGCTCGCCTTGAGGGTCGAACAGGCCTCCCACGGTTCCCAGGTGGCGAACATGCACCACGGGACGACCAGCAGCGCGGGCGGCAGCCAGCAACTGAGCGATGTTGGCAACCGCCTCGTCCATGCCGGACAGCGCCAGGGGACCGCTGAGGTATTCCTTTTGCGCGTCGATAATCACCAGGGTGGCATGGTTTTTCAGAGTGGCCGGTGGATAACCTCGGCCGCTGAGTTGGAACATCGTCTTTGGAACGGGCATCGGGGGCTCCTTTGAGTGGGGCTTTTGTGACATTGTCCACTGCCGGAGCACTTATGTGAACCGCTTCGGTTGCAGGCAGCGTGGTTACTGGCCTGTAGCCACTCGCCAGGACGCCGAAACAGTGCTTCAGGGGATCAAATCCTGCATTTGGCTGTTAGAATTGCAGGTCGTATTTCAAGGAGTCTACCGTGAACACTTCCCGCCTGCGCACCCTGCGCGACCACATCCGTTGGGCAGTCAGCCGTTTCCATGAGGAGGAACTGTTTTTCGGTCATGGAACCGATAACGCCTGGGACGAGGCGCGGCTGTTGGTGCTGGGAGCCGTCCACCTGCCTTGGGAAATCGCCGACAGCTATTTGGACTGCCGTCTGGAAGACGATGAAATCGCCCGTCTGCAGTCGCTGATCAAGCGCCGCATCGAAGAGCGTGTCCCCACGCCGTATCTGCTGGGCGAGGCCTGGTTTTGCGGGATGTCGTTCATCGTCGATGAGCGGGTACTGATTCCGCGTTCACCGATCGGCGAGCTGATTGAAAAGCGCTTCGAGCCCTGGCTGCCCGCCGAGCCGGCGCGCATTCTCGACCTGTGCACCGGTTCCGGTTGTATCGGGATTGCCTGTGCCGATGTTTTTCCCAATGCCGAAGTGGTGCTGGCCGACCTGTCGTTCGAGGCCCTGGAAGTCGCCAACCAGAACATCGAGCGACATGGTCTGGAGGAACGGGTCTACGGCGTACAGGGCGACGGTTTCAGCGGGCTGCCGGGCCAGCGGTTCGACCTGATCGTGTCCAACCCGCCGTATGTCGATGCCGAAGACTTTGCCGACATGCCCGAGGAGTATCATCACGAGCCGGAACTGGGCCTGGCCTGCGGCGACGATGGCCTGGACCTGGTGCGGCGGATGCTTGCCGAAGCTGCCGACCATCTTAACGAGAAGGGCTTGCTGATCGTCGAGGTCGGCAATAGCCAGGTGCATGTCCAGGAGCTCTACCCGGAAGTGGACTTCGCCTGGCTGGAGTTCGCGCGCGGGGGGCATGGGGTGTTCATGTTGACGGCCGAGCAGTGCCGGCAGCATCAGGGGGTGTTTGCTTCGCGGGTTTGATTGGTTGGCTTTAGGGCCCTATCGCTGGCAAGCCAGCTCCCACAATGTCCGGTGGTGCACATACCTTGTGGGAGCTGGCTTGCCAGCGATTAGGCCCTAAATGGCCCCCTTGATTCAACGCTGCGTCGCAATCCAGATCAACAACCCCGCCTGAAACACCGCAAAGGCCACCAGGCAGGTGATGGTGAAACGCAGCCCGGTGTCTTCACGCTTGTACTGGTTGACCCGTTCTTCCTGCTCGCGCAGTTTTATCTCTTGCTCCAACAGGTTCTGGTCGGCCTGTTGCAGCATGTTCGCGGCGTCGAGGATTTCCACCAACTGCACCTTCTCGCTGTTCCAGTTCGCGGCCAGCTCGCCGACCTGAACGTGTTCAAAACGTGCCTTGAGGTGTTGCGGGTCAGCGTACTCCACGGTCAGGCCGTGGCTGCTCAAGACGTGGTCGCGGCGCAGGCGGGTATCCTCGTTCAAGCCATCCTTGCTCGGCAAGGCAGCGCCATCGAAGCGATAGTGCGACCATTTTTTCTGCGCCCAGATAACGCCTTGGGCGATCAGGAAACGTCCCAGCCCGCGGTTGAGCGGCTCCATCTGCAGGCCGCTGTCCGGGCCGAAACGGACGCGGTGGGTCTGATGGTCGACCCAGATATCCAGATGGTTCTGTTCCTTGCGAACCCGCTGCCCCGGTAGCTGGACAGCAAGGCGCAGCAGGCTGTGATCCTTGTTGTGACGTTCGGCGTGGCCATATTGAACGAAGCGCAGCGGGCGCCCGCCGGTGCTGCGGTCGGTCGGCAACGGTGCCAGGCGCAGCATATGGAATTGCTCGGGCACAACGTCAGCCCAGGGCAATGCCAGCGGCTCCGTGGGCTCGGCAGCGATATCAGCGGTGTCCTGGGGGTGGGCGTCAGTCATCACGGCGATCCTCTTTCGCGCAGCAAGCCGGCAACGAACTGAGTGCCAGCATTGGCTTATCGGCCAAAATTCCCAGGACTGGAGGGCGTTTTCTGCGCCAATACGCTCAAGTTGCCGGCAACGCCTGGATAAAGCCAATGACACGCCGGCTCATTTCAGAGGCCAGGGGCAAGGCGGGATCGTCGTACGAGTCCAGCTGCTTTTTCAGATCAGCGGGGACAATGCGCAGCGTGTGATTCATGCCATCGATCACGGCAAGTTCCGCATCGGGTTTGGCAGCCTTGAGCAATTGGGCGTCCTTGACGTCGACCTGGATGTCGTTGCGCCCCTGGACAATCAGCGCTGGCATTTTCAGGCGAGCGAAGGCGGCTGCCGGGTCCTGGCGAAACAGCGAGATCAGGTAAGGTTGCACGCTGGGGCGAAAGATCACGTTCAATTGTGCCGGGACATTGGCGTCGGTCTGGCCGGCCTTGAGGCTGTCGATCAGCTGAAGTGCGCGTGGCAGCAGCGGGCGCGGCAGGCGCGCCTGCAATTGCTCGCGCAACACCTGGTCGATTGGCCGCGCACTGCCGGCCAGGGAGATGACGGCTTTGGCGTCGACCTGTGCGGCAGCCAGGCTTGCGATCAGTGCGCCTTCGCTGTGGCCCAGCAGAATCAGCGGGCCCAGCCGTGGGTCGGCCTTGAGCTTGCGGCTCCAGGCCACGGCATCGGCGACGTAACCGTCCACGCTGAGTTTGCGCTCGTCGGGTTGGGCAGCAAAACTCTCGGCGACCCCGCGCTTGTCGTAGCGAACGCTGGCGATCTGGTTCTTGGCCAACAGCAGGGCCAGGCGCTTGAGGTTGTCGTTACGCCCACCGGCCGGGTTGTTGCCGTCACGGTCGGTCGGGCCGGAGCCGGCAATGATCAACACCACCGGGACCGGGCTATTCGAGCGCGGCAACAGCAAGCTGCCCTTGAGCACGCCGCTGCCGGTGTCGAGGCTGATCGGCCGCTGCAGCACGCTGGGGCTGGCAGCCTGGGCCAGGCCGCAGCACAACAAAAGGGCAAGGGTAACAATCCGCAACATCATCAAGCCATCATTCGTCAGAGTGACCATAGGACTCGGCAATCGGAGGAAGGTTCGCTGGAGCAAGGGATGAACTGACCGGTTAGCCTGCGTATACTGGCGGCCTTGGTTAAATTAGGCTGATTTCGCGGAGCGTCCTGCATGTCCGGCAATACCTATGGCAAGCTGTTCACTGTCACCACCGCTGGCGAAAGCCATGGCCCGGCGTTGGTCGCCATTGTCGACGGCTGCCCGCCGGGGCTCGAACTGTCGCTGCAGGACCTGCAGCATGACCTGGACCGGCGCAAGCCCGGTACCAGTCGCCATACCACCCAGCGCCAGGAAGCCGACGAGGTGGAAATCCTCTCTGGCGTTTTCGAAGGGCGCACCACGGGCTGCGCCATTGGCCTGTTGATCCGCAACACCGACCAGAAGTCCAAGGATTACTCGGCAATCAAGGACCTGTTCCGCCCGGCCCACGCCGATTACACCTATCACCACAAGTACGGTGAGCGCGACTACCGTGGCGGTGGCCGCAGCTCGGCGCGCGAAACCGCCATGCGCGTGGCCGCCGGTGCCATCGCCAAGAAATACCTGGCCAGCCAGGACATCCGCATCCGTGGCTACATGAGCCAGCTGGGCCCGATCGAGATTCCGTTCAAGACCTGGGAGTCGGTGGAGCAGAATGCATTCTTCAGCCCCGACCCGGACAAGGTCCCGGAGCTGGAAGCCTATATGGACCAACTGCGCCGCGACCAGGACTCGGTCGGGGCGAAGATCACCGTGGTTGCCGAAGGGGTGATGCCGGGGTTGGGCGAGCCGATTTTCGACCGCCTGGATGCCGAACTGGCCCATGCCTTGATGAGCATCAATGCGGTCAAGGGCGTGGAAATCGGTGCGGGTTTCGCCAGTGTCGCCCAGCGTGGCACCGAGCATCGCGACGAGATGACCCCCGAAGGCTTCCTCAGTAACAACGCCGGCGGCATCCTCGGCGGGATTTCTTCCGGCCAGCCGATCGTTGCTCACCTGGCGCTCAAGCCGACCTCGAGCATCACCACGCCCGGGCGCTCGATCGATGTGCATGGCAATCCGGTCGAAGTCATCACCAAGGGCCGTCACGACCCTTGCGTCGGTATCCGGGCTACCCCGATCGCCGAAGCGATGATGGCCATCGTCCTGATGGATCACCTGCTGCGCCACCGTGGCCAGAACGCCGACGTACGCGTGACCACACCGGTCCTGGGTCAACTGTAATGGGTGATGGCGGCAACCACGCTGCGGCGGTATGACCGCCGTGGCGCCGATCCCTTACTGGCGCTTGTCCAGTTTCTACCTCTTCTATTTCGCCTTGCTCGGGTCGACCGCGCCGTTTCTGGCGTTGTATTTCGACTACCTGGGTTTTTCCAGCGCGCGCATTGGCGAGCTGGTGGCCATCCCCATGCTGATGCGTTGCGTGGCGCCGAACCTGTGGGGCTGGCTGGGCGATTACACCGGGCGGCGCCTGGCCATTGTGCGCTTCGGCGCGGTCTGCACGCTGTTCACCTTTTCCCTGATCTTCATCAGCAAGAGCTACGCCTGGCTCGCCATGGTCATGGCCCTGCACGCGTTTTTCTGGCATGCGGTGTTGCCACAGTTCGAGGTCATTACCCTGGCTCACCTGCAGGGGCAAACCGCGCGCTATAGCCAGATTCGCCTCTGGGGTTCGATCGGCTTCATCCTCACGGTGGTCGGCCTGGGCCGGCTGTTTGAATGGTTGAGCCTGGATATCTATCCCGTGGCCCTGGTGGTCATCATGGCCGGCATCGTGGTCAGCAGCCTGTGGGTGCCCAATGCCCAGCCGCCGGCCACGGACAATCGCCCGGCGGGCGAGGGGTTTCTCAAGCAATTGGCCAGCCCCGGTGTCCTGGCCTTCTGCGGCTGTGTGGGGCTGATGCAGTTGAGCCACGGGCCGTATTACACCTTCCTGACCCTGCACCTGGAGCACCTGGGCTACAGCCGGGGCGTGATCGGTATGCTCTGGGCCCTGGGCGTGGTGGCCGAAGTGCTGGTGTTCCTGGCCATGAGCTGGATCCTGGCGCGGGTATCGGTGCGCAAGGTGCTTCTGGCGAGTTTCCTGCTGGCGGCGCTGCGCTGGCTGCTGCTGGGCAGTTTCGCCGAACATCTGTGGGTGCTGTTGTTGGCGCAGGTACTGCACGCGGCCACGTTTGGCAGTTTTCACGCTGCTGCCATTCATTTCGTCCAACGTAGCTTCGGTGCGCGCCAGCAGGGCCAGGGCCAGGCGCTTTATGCGGCACTGGCCGGAACCGGCGGCGCCCTGGGCGCGTTGTATTCGGGCTATAGCTGGAATGCCTTGGGCCCCGCCACCACTTTTAGTATTGCCAGCGTCGCAGCCTTGGCTGCAGCCGTTATGATTGCTACTCGAATGAAAGAGGACAGGGCATGAGCCTTACCCGTGAACAACTGGCCCGGGAAATTATCGACGCCGGGCGTTTTCTTTATGGTCGTGGCTGGTCGCCGGCGACCAGCAGCAACTATTCGACCCGTCTGTCGGCCGATGAGGCCTTGTTGACCGTATCCGGTAAACATAAAGGCCAGCTGGGCCTCGATGACGTGCTGGCCACCGACCTGGATGGCAACAGCCTGGAAGCGGGCAAGAAGCCCTCGGCCGAGACCTTGCTGCACACCCAGTTGTACCGCTGGAACCCGCAGATCGGTGCGGTGCTGCATACCCATTCGGTCAATGCCACGGTGCTCTCGCGCCTGACCGATGCCGATCATCTGGTGTTCGAGGACTATGAACTGCAGAAGGCCTTCAGCGGCGTGTCGACCCACGAATCCCGGGTGTGCGTGCCGATTTTCGATAACGATCAGGACATCGCACGCCTGGCCAGCAAGGTTCAGCCCTGGCTCCAGCAGCACCCCGATTGCGTCGGTTACCTGATACGTGGCCATGGCCTGTATACCTGGGGCGCGCGCATGAGCGATGCCCTGCGCCAGGTCGAGGCCTTCGAGTTTCTGTTTGAATGTGAATTGAAAGTGCGATCGGTCACCGGTCGCTAGAAAAAGGAGTTGCCCCTGATGAGCAGCCTGAGCGTCTACCACCAGTCCACACCGGATATCCCGAACAAGGTCCTGACCCACCTTGAAGACATCGCCTCGACCCTGGGCGAGCATGGCGTGCGCTTCGAGCGCTGGGAAGCCGCCGCGCCGATCCAGCCCGGGGCAACCCAGGAGCAAGTGATTGCCGCCTATCAGGTGCAGATCGACAAGCTGATGACCGAATGCGGTTACGTCACGGTCGATGTGGTCAGCCTGAACAGCGATCACCCGCAAAAAGCTGAACTGCGTGCCAAGTTCCTCGATGAACACCGGCATGCTGAAGACGAAGTGCGTTTCTTCGTGGCCGGGCGTGGCTTGTTCACCCTGCATATCGACGATTATGTGTACGCGGTTCTGTGCGAGAAGGGTGATCTGATCTCGGTACCGGCCGGTACCCCGCACTGGTTCGACATGGGCGAGCATCCGCACTTCGTTGCCATCCGCCTGTTCAACAACCCCGAGGGCTGGGTCGCCAATTTCACCGGCCAAGACATCGCCGACCGCTTCCCGCGGCTCGAAGACTGACCTGGAGCATTCATGACGATCAAAGCCATCCTCACCGATATCGAAGGGACTACCAGTGCGGTGAGCTTCGTGTTCGATGTGCTGTTCCCGTTTGCCGCCCGGCATTTGCCCGATTTCGTGCGTGAGCATGCCACCGAGCCTGCGGTCGCGCAGCAGCTGGATGCCGTACGCCAGGACAAGCCGGACGCCGATGTCGAGCGGGTCATCGAGATCCTGCTCGGCTGGATCGCCGAGGACCGCAAGGCCACGGCACTCAAGGCGTTGCAAGGCATGGTCTGGGCCGAGGGTTACAAGGCCGGGCAGCTCAAGGGGCATGTCTACCCGGATGCCGTTGAAGCGTTGAAGCGCTGGCATCAGGAAGGGTATCGGCTGTATGTGTATTCGTCGGGCTCGATTCAGGCCCAGAAGTTGATTTTCGGTTGCTCGGAGGCCGGCGACCTGACGCCGCTGTTTACCGACTACTTTGATACCACCTCGGGCGGCAAGCGCGAGGCGCAGTCGTACCGCAACATCAGCCAGGCGATCGGTTTGCCGGCTGAAGAGATCTTGTTTCTTTCGGATATCGTCGAAGAACTGGATGCTGCGCAGGAGGCGGGGATGGCCACGTGTGGGGTGGTGCGTAACGGTGGGGAGCTGGCCGGGCACCCTAATGTGGCCAGCTTTGCCGTGATCGACGTGGCGGCGATTTGAGTTTATTGCGGCCCCTTCGGGCCCGAGCGCAGCCTGCGGCAGCGGCTACATGTGCGGGTTTACGCCGAACCCTGTAGCCGCTGCCGCAGGCTGCGCTCGGGCCCAACGGGGCCGTGGCTTTTAAAGCCTACGTCGAATGATAAGTCGGCAACGCAAAGCGATTCTGGCTCTGCAGCATGGAGATGGCCGGCAACTCACTGGCCTGTTCCGCCAAGTCACGGCGCAGTGCACTGATAAACCAGGACAATTGTTCCGGCGCGTGCAGCTGGGCATAAGAAATGGATCGCTTGATCTGTTTGCCGTCCGCACTGCGCAGCGTCAACAGTACAGCGCCATCCGGGCGTGCCTGGGTAGTGACTTCATACGCAGAGAACAATGAAGCGAATTTTTGCTGGATGAGGTCCATATCAACTCCTTGGCGCTTGATGGGCAAGCTTGGAGTGATAGGTGCAGTGATTGTGCCAGCATGACTTTTTTACAAAATCCTTTTAAATCAACTTGTTATGAAATAGCGTCGCGAAATCCTCCGTGCATTTTGCATGACTGGACGATCCGGACACTGCATTTTGCAGGGTATCCCTGCCAGGCCAACTGGAGAAGCTGCCCGACTAACCCTGAGGCTGGTTTTGCGGCTATCCTTTGCGCCCTTTTTTGTTTGTTGCAGGCTACTCGCATGAAAAACCAGCTCGTCGAACTCATTGGCAAAATCAGCTCGGGTTGCCTGCCGGACGAAGAAATCGAACGCATTGCCGGCGAGGCCGCCCAGGCCTACGCCGACCCGCAGGCGTTCCTGGTGGCCAACCCGGACATCAATTACGACGATAGTTTCCCGATTCCGCTGGGTGAGTGGGTCGTGGTCGGCAGCCTGCCGGACACGGTCCTGTTCCAGGCCGACAGCTATCAGGATCTGTTCGCGCAGATCGTTGATTCGTTCGGCAAGGATGTGGCGTTCAATATCAAGCCCAGGCAGCTGGCCAAGGTCGAAGCGCTGACGGCGCTCAATCGCATTCAGGTGCAAATGGGCAGCATGAACAAGGAGGCCGGCGGCTATGTGCTGATGAACTTCAGCCAACTGCTCGACGATGAACTGCAAATGGTGCTGGTCTACGGCAATGACGTGGCCCGGGTGCTGGAGCTCTGCGCCGAAGTGGGCATCGCCGCAGCGCCGGCTCTCGAAGCGCTGCGGGTTGCCGTGCACGTTTAAGGCACGCCCGACTACCCTGAGGATGCATATCATCACTCGGGAGCATCACATGGGTTCCACTTTCAATAGCCTGGTTGGCCTGATCATCCTGGCGCTGGATATCTGGGCCATTGCCGGCCCGCACGGCAACGTCAGGCTCTAGCGGTCAGATCAGCCAGGCGCCTTCGAGCTGCAGCAGTTGTTGCTTGCGCTCCAGGCCGCCGGCGTAGCCGGTCAGCGTGCCATTGCTGCCGATGACGCGATGGCAGGGAACGATCACGGCGATCGGGTTGGCACCATTGGCGGTGCCCACGGCGCGAATCGCCCTGGGGCGCTCGATGGTCTGGGCCAGTTGTGCATAACTGCAGGTGCGGCCGTAGGGAATGGCCAGCAGTGCCTGCCAGACCTGTTGCTGGAACGGCGTGCCACGGGGTGCCAGTTGCAGCTCGAAACGCTCACGGCGGCCTGCGAAATACTCATCGAGCTGGCGACAGGCCGCATCGAGCTGATTGCTCGCCGGGTACCAGTCGTCAGCCAGTTCCCAGGGTTGCGCGGCGTCCATATGCACCAGGCGCAGTCCCGCTTCATCTCCAGCGAGCAACAGTTGGCCGATGGGGCTTGGGTGATAGCGGTAGTACATGCTGGTACTTTCCTGGGGTGTGGATAAATAAAGATACCGCGAACGCCGCGCAAGTGTTCGACCTGTCATGTCTGGCGACGTAAAATGCGCGCCTTTCTTCAGGGACGGGCCACCGTCCGTTGCCAGCATTCACCAGGGACCTGCCCATGAGCGAATACCTCGAGACATTGTACGAAGGCTACGGCCAGCGTTTCAGCATGGAAAAACTCCTGCACGAAGTGCGCACTGAACACCAGCACCTGGTGATCTTCCAGAACGCGCGCATGGGGCGAGTCATGGCTCTGGACGGGGTTATCCAGACCACCGAAGCCGACGAGTTCATCTACCACGAGATGCTCACCCATGTGCCGATTCTGGCCCATGGCACCGCCAGGCGCGTGCTGATCATCGGCGGCGGCGATGGCGGCATGCTGCGTGAAGTGGCCAAGCACCGCAGCATCGAGCACATCACCATGGTCGAAATCGACGGTACCGTGGTGGATATGTGCAAGGAGTTCCTGCCCGACCACTCCAAGGGCGCTTTTGAGGATCCACGCCTGAACCTGGTGATCGATGACGGCATGCGTTTCGTCTCGACCACCCAGGAGAAGTTCGATGTCATCATCTCCGACTCCACCGACCCGATCGGCCCGGGCGAGGTGTTGTTCTCCGAAAACTTCTACCAGGCCTGCCATCGCTGCCTGAACGAAGGCGGCATTCTGGTGACCCAGAACGGCACCCCCTTCATGCAACTCAGTGAAGTGCAAACCACGGCCGGCCGCATGCGCAGCCTGTTCCCCGATTGGCACTTCTACCAGGCGGCGGTTCCAACCTACATCGGCGGGGCCATGACGTTCGCCTGGGGCGCGACCGACACCGCCTACCGCAAGTTGCCGCTGGAAACCCTGCGTCAGCGCTTTGCCGGCAGCGGGATCGTGACGCGCTACTACAACCCCGAGATTCACATCGGGGCGTTCGCCTTGCCACAATATGTGCTGCAGGCAGTGAACAAGCCAAGCAACGACTGATCCATTTCCAGCACAGACTTTGTGGGAAGGCTCTCGCGGCCTGGGCCGCTCCCACAAGGTGCTGCGCATTTTTGTTTCAAAAGCGCGCTATCAACGAAATTTTCACATTTCATCGAAGACAATTCGCGCGCGTACTTCCTGCTCGATGAGTGGCTGTGCATCTATATGGCAATGGTGCAGCATTGCCACTTCGCAAAGTCGATTCGAATTTCAACCCGTTTTCCTATGGATCCTCAAACCACATGGCTACTACGGACGCCTTGAGTCAGCAGCGGGCTTCGTCGCGCTTGCTGCAACCGACTATCAAATCGCATCTGGCCTACACGCTGCTCAGCGCACTGGCCATCATGGTGATGCTCAGCCTGCTGCGTCTTGCGTTGCTGGTTTACAACCGCGAGATGATCGGCAATACGCCGGCCATGACCTTTGTCGAAGCGTTCCTCAATGGTCTGCGCTTCGACCTGCGTCTGGTGGTTTATCTCTGCATTCCAATGCTGCTGGCGGTTCTCGGTGCCCGCGTCATGGCCGCTCGCGGATTCTTCCGAGTCTGGTTGACCATCGTTTCGAGCCTGGCGCTGTTCCTCGGGCTGATGGAGATGGACTTCTATCGCGAATTCCACCAGCGCCTCAACGGCCTGGTCTTCCAGTACGTGAAGGAAGACCCCAAGACCGTCCTGAGCATGCTCTGGTACGGCTTCCCGGTGGTGCGTTACCTGCTGGCCTGGGCCTTCGTGACTTGGCTGTTGAGCCTGGTTTTCAAGGGCATCGACCGCCTGACCCGCCCCAGCGACGAGTACGGCTCGGCCATGGCCGGTTCGCGTGGTGCGGCCCCCTGGTATACCCGCGTCGGCGTATTCGTGGTCATCCTGCTGATCGCCGTCGTCGCCGCCCGCGGCACCTTGCGTCAAGGCCCGCCACTGCGCTGGGGCGATGCCTATACCACTGACTCGAACTTTGCCAACCAGCTGGGCCTCAACGGTACCCTCAGCCTGGTGGAAGCGGGCAAGAGCCGCCTGTCCGAAGACCACGACAACCTCTGGAAGGCCACGTTGCCGCAGCCTGAAGCGCAGCAGACGGTCCGCGACCTGTTGCTGACGTCGAACGACAATCTGGTAGACGGCGAAACGGCCGCCATCCGTCGTGATTACCTGCCGCCGGCGGAAAACACCCTGCCGATTCGCAACGTGGTGGTGATTCTGATGGAGAGCTTTGCCGGTCACTCGGTCGGCGCCCTGGGTAGCGAGGCGAACATCACGCCGTACTTCGACAAGCTGGCCAAAGAGGGCCTGCTGTTCGACCATTTCTTCTCCAATGGTACCCATACTCACCAGGGCATGTTCGCCACCATGGCCTGCTTCCCCAACCTGCCTGGTTTTGAATACCTGATGCAGACGCCCGAAGGCAGCCACAAGCTGTCGGGCCTGCCAGCGTTGCTCAGCCCCCGCGGCTACGATGACGTGTATGTCTATAACGGCAATTTTGCCTGGGACAACCAGTCGGGCTTCTTCAGCAACCAGGGCATGACCAACTTCATCGGCCGCGAGGACTACGTCAACCCGGTCTTCTCCGATCCGACCTGGGGCGTTTCCGACCAGGACATGTTCGACCGTGGTGCGCAGGAACTGGAGGACAACTTCGGCAAGAACGGGAAGCCGTTCTATGCCTTGCTGCAGACCCTGTCCAACCATACCCCGTATGCACTGCCCAAGGACTTGCCGGTGGAGCCTGTGACCGGTCATGGCACCCTCGACCTGCACCTGACGGCCATGCGCTATTCGGACTGGGCATTGGGTCAGTTCTTCGAGAAAGCGCGCAAGGCGCCTTACTTCAAGGAAACCCTGTTTGTGGTCGTCGGCGACCACGGCTTTGGCAACAACAAGCAGATCACCGAAATGGACCTGGGCCGTTTCAACGTGCCGCTGCTGCTGATCGGCCCTGGCATCCAGGAAAAGTTCGGCGCGCGTAACAGCACTGTCGGCACCCAGATCGACATCGTCCCGACCATCATGGGCCGCCTGGGGGGTGAAGTGCGTCATCAATGCTGGGGCCGTGACCTGCTGAACTTGCCCGAAGGGGACAAGGGCTTCGGCGTGATCAAGCCCTCGGGCAGCGATCAGACCGTGGCACTGATCACCGGTAATCGGATCCTGGTCGAGCCCAAGGAAATGGCGGCGCGGGTCTACCGCTATGAGCTGGGTGCCAATCCGAAGTCCGAGTTGATCCACAGTGAGTCCGATAAGGCTGAGCTCAAGCGCAAGCTGGAGTCCTTCCTGCAGACCGCGACCAAGAGCCTGATCGACAACACTGCCGGTGTTGTGGGCGGTATGCCGGACTGATCCTCTGCTGTTGAAATGGAAGAGGCCCCTCGCGGGCGGGCCTCTTTTTTTTTACTTATGGCCCGTGGAACGAATGTTCGGCTTGCAGGGTCAAGAATGTGTATACCTGTATCACGCAGCATCGCTTCTCTTTGCTGAGGAGATACCAATGAAAGAATGGGAAATCACTTACACCGACAACAGCGGTGCTCCAGCCAGCCTGCAAACGACCTCCGATCAACGCCCGAGCGCCGAAGAAGCCGCGCGGCTGATTCGTTCGCATTTGTTTCCGGTCATGGATGAGATCGATCTCAATGACTATCAGGACCGGACCGCGTCGCCGACCGAGACATGGCTGGCAGAGAACAGCGGCGTAAAAATCCTTTCCATCGTTGAAGTGCCTTGAAACCCTGGTCTGAACCAGGCCCTCTTGGCACCGGCGCTTGCTTCACGCTACTCTGCAATCGAGATCAGCGAATCACTCGCTACGATCTGATCTTGTCAGCTCCATGCTTGCTCCAGGTTTTTGATCGGCAATTGCCCTGTTCAGGGCCGGACCTGGAAGTTTGAAAGTCTATCCATCGGTATTGAGGAGGACGATTCATGAGCACAGCCTATCAAGAAGACATCAGCAGCAGTGTGCTGCGCCGCATGAAAGAAGGCGGTTTCGACTTTGCACGTATTCACCCCATCGAGTTCTACGCCATATTCCCGGATGAGGAACGGGCGCGCAGGGCTGCGGGCAAATTTCGTGGAGAGTCATTGAGTGCGCAAGTCAGTGAACGGGATGACGGCGGCTGGAGCCTTGAATTGAGCAAGGTGATGTACGCCACCTATGGCGGTATTGGTGAGTTCGAGCAGAACTTCGAAGCCGTCATCGCCCCCCTGGGCGGAGAGATCGAAGGTTGGGGTGTCAAGCAGGAGGTCAGGCGCCCATTGGCATGATTGGATTCACCGGCTTGCATCGGCTGACCTCGGGTCGGCCGATGTCGTTTTCGGGCCTTGAAAAAAAAATGGCCACCGAAGTGGTGGCCGAAAGGGAAGAGTACGGAATGGAGTTGCCGTAGGAGTTTGATCCTTGGCGTGCATGAATTATCGGCGATATCTCGTGGGCAGCCCAATGAACTCTGTCTATGCTGGTCATAGCAATACGCCGGTAGTTACACGCTTCGCAATGGAGCGCTCGATGATCAGTTGACGCAGTTACCGCACGGCAATGGTGCGGCGCTTTTGGGAACCATCGTCAACTGCTTGAATTTAAAGCGCTTATGCCGCTGGCACGGGCCTTGCGAAGGCCTTGGTGTCCGGGTGACAAGGAGTACGGCATGATCCGCACCTATTTTGATGAAATGTATGCTGCCGACGGCCAGGTCCGTCCGCACTATCGGGAGTTCGCCCGTTGGTTGGCCGAGACGCCTCAGGAGCTTCTGGCACAACGGCGACGAGAGGCCGATTTGTTGTTTCATCGCGCCGGTATCACTTTCACGCTCTACGGTGACGAGCAGGGCACCGAGCGATTGATCCCGTTCGATACAATCCCGCGCAGTATTCCGGCCAGTGAGTGGCGGGTGGTCGAGCGCGGCTGTATTCAGCGGGTCAAGGCCTTGAACCTGTTTCTCGCGGACCTTTACCACGATCAACGGATCATCAAGGCCGGGATCATTCCGGCCGAGCAGGTGCTGGCCAACGATCAGTACCAGTTGGCCATGCAGGGCTTGAACCTGCACCGCGATATCTATTCGCACATCTCCGGGGTCGATCTGGTGCGTGATGGCGATGGCACTTACTACGTGCTGGAAGACAACCTGCGCACGCCCAGCGGTGTCAGCTACATGCTTGAAGACCGCAAGATGATGATGCGGCTGTTTCCCGAGCTGTTCGCTGCCCAGCGCATCGCGCCGATCGACCACTACCCGAACCTGTTGCTCGATACCCTCAAAAGCTCGAGCCCCCTGGAAAACCCGAGCGTCGTGGTGCTGACCCCCGGGCGGTTCAACAGTGCCTTTTTCGAGCATGCCTTCCTGGCGCGGGAAATGGGCGTGGAGCTGGTGGAGGGCGCCGACCTGTTCGTGCGTGACGACCACGTGTTCATGCGCACCACGGACGGGCCCAAGCCGGTGGATGTGATTTACCGGCGCCTGGACGATGCCTTCCTCGATCCGCTGGCATTCAACCCGCAATCAATGCTCGGCGTGCCGGGGCTGCTGTCGGCCTATCGGTCCGGCAACGTGGTGTTGGCCAACGCCATCGGCACCGGGGTGGCCGATGACAAATCGGTATACCCCTATGTCACCGACATGATTCGCTTCTACCTGGATGAAGAGCCGATCCTCAAGAACGTGCCGACCTGGCAATGCCGCAAGCCCGAGGAGCTGTCCCATGTGCTGGCGCATTTGCCGGAACTGGTGGTCAAGGAAACCCAGGGCTCCGGCGGCTACGGCATGCTGGTCGGGCCTGCCGCCACGCGCGCCGAGCTCGAGGCCTTTGCCGCCCGGATCAAGGCCAGGCCAAATGCCTACATCGCCCAGCCGACCTTGTCGCTGTCGACGTGCCCGACGTTCGTCGAGAACGGTATCGCCCCACGTCATATCGACCTGCGCCCGTTTGTGCTGGCCGGCCGCGAGACCCGGGTTGTGCCAGGTGGCCTGACCCGTGTCGCACTGCGTGAGGGTTCTCTGGTGGTCAACTCCTCCCAGGGCGGTGGAACCAAGGACACCTGGGTGGTAGAGGATTAAGGATGCCTGCCAATGTTAAGTAGAACTGCCTCGGATTTGTATTGGATGTCGCGTTATCTGGAACGAGCGGAAAATCTCGCGCGGATGCTCGATGTCAGTTACTCGTTGTCGTTGATGCCACAGGACGGCCGAGGCGATGGCCTCGATGAAATGGCCATGCCGCTGCTGATAACCGGCACCCTGGATGATTACCTGGAACGTCATGGCCAGCTCCACGCCGAACGCTTGCTGCACTTCTTTGCACTGGATGCGGCGAACCCGGCGAGCATCTACAGCTGCCTGGGCGCGGCACGGGCCAGTGCCCATGCAGTACGTGGGCGGATTACCGCCGACATGTGGGAAAACATCAACGCCACCTGGCTGGAGATTCGCGGAATCGCCGAGCAGGGGCTGAGCCGTTACGGCATGAGCCGATTCTGCGAGTGGATCAAGGAGCGTTCACACCTGTTCCGAGGCGCCAGCTACGGCACCATCATGCGCAACGATGCCTTTCGTTTCATTCGCCTGGGAACCTTTATCGAACGGGCCGACAACACCTTGCGCCTGCTCGACGCCCGCTACGAGATGCTCGGCGACGAGGCCGAAGCGGTCAGCGACAGTTCAGCCCGTGGTTATTACCAATGGAGTGCCTTGTTGCGGGCGTTGTCGTCGTTCGAGGCGTACACCGAGATTTACCGTGACGCGCCGGGGGCAAGGCATGTGGCCGAGCTGCTGTTGCTGCGCGCCGATGTGCCGCGTTCGCTGCGGGCCTGCACCGAAGAAATCGACCAGATCCTGGCGAGCCTGCCAGGTGCCAACGGTCGTCCGGCACAACGCCTGGCGGTGGAAATCGATGCCCGACTGCGCTACACCGCCATTGATGAAATCCTCGGTGAAGGTCTGCACGCCTGGTTGACCGAATATATCCCGCTGGTACGCCAGCTGGGCAATGCCATTCACAGCGCTTACCTGGAGGCAGCATGAGACTGACCATTCGCCACGAAACCGCCTACCACTATGAAGATCAGGTACGCGCAAGCATCCAGTATCTGCGCCTGCCCCCCCATGACAGCGATCGTCAGCAGGTGCTCAGTTGGCAGCTCGATCTGCCGCGCCCGGTGCGGGCGCAGTTGGACCCGTTCGGCAATATCCTGCATGTGCTCACTCTGGATGAGCCCCATGACGCGATCATTATCGGTGCGCGCGGCCAGGTGGAAATCGACGAAACGCAAGAGGCTGAACATGAGAGTCAGTCGGCCTTGCCGTTCCTGCGCTTTACCCGGCTGACCGAGGCCGACGAGGCGCTGCGCAGTTTTGCCGCCAAAGAGTGCCGCAAACGCAAGAATCGCTCGGCACTGATCGACCTGATGCAGGCGCTCAACCAGCACATGGCTTATAAACCGGGCACCACCGAAGTGGACACCAGCGCCGCCGAGGCCTTCGCCGGGCGTGTAGGCGTGTGTCAGGACCATACCCATGCCTTCCTGGCCTGCGCACGCAGCCTGGGCGTTCCGGCGCGGTATGTGTCGGGGTATCTGTTCAGTGCCGAAAGCGAGCACCTGGCCAGCCATGCTTGGGCGGAGGCCTGGCTGGATGACGCCTGGTACAGTTTCGATGTGACCAACCAGCTGGCGCGGCCAGAGCGTCATTTGAAGCTGGCCGTGGGCCTGGATTACCTCGATGCCTGCCCGGTTCGCGGCATGCGCCGTGGCGGCGGGTTCGAGCAGATGCATGCCAAGGTGCTGGTTACGCCGACGTTGAGCGTGCAGCAACAGTGAGTGATGCCATTGGCAGCTAGCGCTGCATCGCGGGCAAGCCCGCTCCCACAAGGACCGCGGTGATCCTGTGGGAGCGGGCTTGCCCGCGATTGGGTCACTGTTTTCGCCCGGCCATGTGCCGTAGATAACCAATCAACTTGTCCAACTCCGCATCCGGCAACACGGTCTGATTGAACCCCGGCATCTTCGCCTGCGGCCACTGCCGCAGGCTCTGCGGGTCGCGTATATAACGCCGCAAGAAATCCCCGCTTAAATACTCGGTCGGACTATAGGGAATATTCAGATCGGGCCCCATCTGCGCGTCACCTGCACCGTTGAGACGGTGGCAGGCCAGGCAGTTTTTTTGAAACAGGGCAAAACCCAGGTTCACCGGATCTTCAGCGGCCAGCCGCGGGTCGGGACGCATGGCCGGGAAACGCTCGGCGACTGGGGCCAGGCGGCGAATGCTGGCGACATTGAAGGGCCATTGTTCGGGGCTGATATGCCCGGCCTGGGGGGCGGTCCAGACCAGATAGAAAGGCCCGGCGCTGGCTTTGCCCTTGGCCAGGGGTGGCCATGGCTGCGCCGGATCTTCCACCGCCAGCCAGGCGCGAGCCGGGCCGCTGCTCAATAAAGGGGCCGCCGGCATTTCCGCCGCGAAACCGTCTGATGCCACTGCTTGCAAGTGATCTTGCGCGCTTACGCCACCCAGTAGGGCACTGATGGGCACGGCGCGGTATTGCATGGTCTTTTTGTAGGATACGTCGTCTTCGATCGTGATCGTCTGCGCTTGCGGGTGTTTGAGCAGGGCCTCGGTCTGCCAGGTGCGGCTGGAGGAACCCAGGTCGAGCGTCAGTTGTGCCGCAAACAGGGGGGCGTGCAGCAGTGCGGGTAGCAGGGCAATCCAATAGCGCATGGGCCAATCTCCTTCAATTCAGGGAGGAAGATTGGCACACCTGCGCCGACCCCGGAAGCAACCGAGGCCGACGTATCAACGAATGGGGGCAAGATGCCGGTCAACCGAACAGACGACTGAGGTTCGGTAGAATCAGCAGTAATGTGGTGGCGAAGACAATAAGACCGGCCTGACGTACTTTGGTTTGCTTGATCATGGCTGACCGCCTTTTTTGTTGTTATTCCTGAGCGCCGCCTTATCTGGCCTGGCGTAAAACAGATAGTTCCGCATCCATGCCCGGCAAAACCCGGCAGCAATGGATACATTTCTAACCTTAGGGCCCACGTCACTCATGGTTTAGAACGCTTTTGTATGAATAACGTTAATTATTGGTTGTTTTAGGTATGAGGCGTTTTGCCAGCTTGTCGAAGGCCGTTTGCTAGACGCGTGCGTCCTCATGCAAGTGGATCCATTAGCCGGCTACCGTTCGTCCGAGTGTCCAACCTGCCCGAACAGGTCATGACTCGCACTTGCCTTCAGGCCAGAATTCAAGGCAGGCTAGAGGCACTATCGCCTTTGTCGTGCCAGGGTACTTTTTATGTCGTTACGCATCTGCATCCTCGAAACCGATGTTCTGCGGCCTGAACTCGTCGAACAGTACCAGGGCTACGGACGGATGTTCGAGCAACTGTTTGCCCGCCAGCCGATTGCCGCCCAGTTCAGCGTGTACAACGTCATGCATGGCGATTATCCGGGCGAAGATCTGCAGTTCGATGCGTATCTGGTCACTGGCAGCAAGGCCGACTCATTCGGCACAGACCCCTGGATCGAAACGCTCAAGACCTTCCTGCTGCAGCGCTACGAGCGTGGCGACAAACTGTTGGGCGTGTGTTTCGGTCATCAGTTGCTGGCATTGCTGCTGGGTGGCAAGAGCGAGCGCTCGACCCAAGGCTGGGGCGTGGGCACCCATCGCTACACCCTGGCGCACCAGGCGCCGTGGATGAGCCCTGCGGTTGAAGACTTGACCTTGTTGATCAGCCACCAGGACCAGGTCACCCGACTACCGGAAAACGCTACCGTGGTGGCTTCCAGCGAGTTCTGCCCGATCGCGGCCTATCAGATCAACGATCAGGTATTGTGCTTCCAGGGGCATCCGGAATTCGTTCACGACTATTCCCGGGCCTTGCTCGACGCGCGCCAGGACAAACTGGGCGAGCAGGTCTACAAGACCGGCATGGCCAGCCTGGCCCAGGAACACCAGGGCACTACCGTGGCCGAGTGGATGATGCGTTTCGTGGCGCATAAACCCCAGGCCGCCTCGATCTCCTGACGAGTCTTACCTCTCATTCCCACGCTCTGGCGTGGGAATGCCTCCTGCGACGCTCCGCGTTTACAGCCACCCGGACCGCTTGAAGCTTGCGTACAACGTCACACAGCCCACGGAAATCACCCCCAGCACACCGAAGTAGCCATATTGCCAGGCCAGCTCCGGCATGTTCTCGAAGTTCATTCCGTAAATCCCTGCAACGGCCGTGGGAAAGGCCAGGATCGCTGCCCAGGCGGCGAATTTGCGCTGGGTGATGCTTTGCCGCGATGACTCCAGCAGCATGCCGATTTCAATGGTCTGGCTGGCAATGTCGCGGATGCCCATCAAGTCCTCCATCTGCCGCGTGACGTGGATTTGCACATCGCGAAAATACGGGCGCATGTTCTTGTCGATGAATGGGAAGTCCAGGCGCTGCAGTTCCTCGCTGACCTCGACCATCGGCGCTACATAGCGATGCAGGCGCAGAATGTCACGGCGCAGGTTATGGAGCAGGCGGATGTCACCTTCCTTGAGCGAGCCGCTGAGTACGTTGCGCTCGAGCTCCTCGATCTCGTCATGGATCGCTTCGCTGACCGGCTGGTAGTTCTCGGTAACGAAGTCGAGCAGGGCATACAGCACGAAGTCTTCGCCATGTTCGAGCAGCAGGGGGCGCGCTTCGCAGCGTGAGCGCACCCGCGCGTAGGAGGCCGAACTGCCGTTGCGGGCAGTGATGATGTAGCCATTGCCGGCAAAGATATGCGTTTCGATGAACTGCAACTTGCCCTCGTGCCGGATCGGTGAGTAGGTCACGATAAACAGCGCATCGCCGAAGGTTTCCAGCTTGGGCCGACTGTGCTTCTCCAGGGCGTCTTCGATGGCCAGTTCATGCAGGTTGAACTGCCGTTGCAGGGTGGTCAGTTGCTCGACGCTGGGTTCCTCCAGGCCGATCCAGACGAAATGACCGGGTGTGCTCGCCCATTGGCTGCCTTCATCGAGGTTGATATTGGTAACTCTTTTACCGGCGCTATACACCGCGGCAGCAACGACTCGACCCATGGTTGTTCGCTTCTGATTCAAATGGCAGAGAAAAGCAGCATGCGCTTAGCTTGTTCTCTCAGTTGAGACTCGGCAAGTACCCAGGTGTTCGCCGCCTTGGTCAGGCGTATTGCAACTCCCGCTCCATGTTCTGGATGCATTGCTGCATTTGCTCGCGACAACGCTCGATCAGGGCGGGCATGTCCTGTTGGCCAAGACCTGCGGTGGGAATGGGGGCCAGCGAGCGGATAATGATGTGGCCACTGTTCCAGCGATTGAGCCGCATCCTTCGCGCATAGCGGCTGACGCAGACGGGAACGATGGGCACCCCGGCCTCGATCGCCATCTGGAAAGCGCCTTTCTTGAAGGACAAAAGATCGGCCTCGGCGTTGCGCGTGCCTTCCGGGAACACCCAGATCGACGTGTTTTCCTTTTGCAGCGTACGCGTCGTGGTGAGCATGGCCCTGCGCGCCTGATGGGCATTGCCGCGCTCGATCAGGACATTGCCGCCCAGCCAGAACAGCTGGCCGAACAGCGGTACCCATTTCAGGCTCTTCTTGCCAATGCATACGGTACGCCGCGGCACGACAGGGCCGAGCACGAACAGGTCATAGTTGGATTGATGGTTGGCGATGATCACGCAGCCCGGCGGCTGGTCGAACAGCGGGCCGACCTCGGACTGGATCTTCAGGCGCAGGATCCACGTCGCCGCCCAGCCATAAAGCCGGGCATATAGTCGGCTGTTGTCCGGGTTGAACGGCCGGCACAAACCGATCAGCACGCCCAGCACGCCGGCCAGGAAAAAGTGCAGACTCAACAGCAACATGCGTACGAGGTAAAGCATTGCGCAACTCATCGGGGCAAAGGCGGCGCAGTGTACGGATGTGCACTATCTTCGGCAAATGGACAATCGAGCCACAAAGCCCAGCAGGCGGCCGGGCATGTTCGCGGGTAACTAGATCAAGTGTTCCTGGTCGCGAATGATCGCGTCGTCCAGAGTTTCCAGCAGGGCCTTGCGCACTTTCAGCTTGGTGTTCTTGTGCGCGGTCATGTTGATCTTCTTCAGCTGCCGGGCGACGGTCAGGGCTGCCTCGGTCAGCTCTTCGGCTTTCACCACCTTGTCGAGGAAGCCTGCGTCCACGGCGCTGATCGGGTCGAACATCTCACCGTTGATGACCGAGCGGTGGAAAGCCGAACGGCGCAGGCGATCACGGGCCAGTTCGATACCGGCATGGTGCATGGTCATGCCGATCTGCACTTCATTAAGGCCGATGCTGAACGGGCCTTCGACACCAATCCGGTAGTCTGCCGACAACAGGATAAAGGCACCCTTGGCGACGGCGTGGCCAGGGCAGGCCACGATGACGGGGAAGGGGTGTGACAGGAGGCGTCGGGCCAGGGTAGAGCCGGCTGTCACCAGGTTGACGGCATGCTGCGGGCCGGAGGTCATCACCTTGAGGTCGTAACCCCCGGAGAGGATTCCCGGCTGACCGGTAATGATCACCACGGCGCGATCTTTCTCGGCTTGATCCAGCGCGGTATTGAAGGCGGCAATCACGTCAGGGGAAATGGCATTGACCTTGCCATTGCTCAAGGTCAGGGTCGCGATGCCGTCTTCGAGGTGGTAGGAAATCAGCTCACTCATGACTCGGTTCCTTGTAGAGAAGTGGGGCAGACGTTACCCAGCACTCACGCCAAGGTAAAGCACCGTGACTGACCGGTGAGTCAGCCTTTCAGCGCCTGGAACCGCGAAAAGGCAGGCGTATCCTTGGGGCTCGCGGTCGAGGCGTGTAAAACGCCACCAGAGATTGGCCGCTTTGCCATGGCCCGCAAGGCGGCACAGGGACGATTTTCCGGTTAAGTGTTTAAGCACATGAAAATTCTGAAAAAAACCTTTGCCATCACTGGAACTTTCGACTACATTAGCGCGCCTCGACAGACCGAATGGTTTGAAGAGAAACGGTGAAGTGTCCGAGTGGCTGAAGGAGCACGCCTGGAAAGTGTGTATACAGGAAACTGTATCAAGGGTTCGAATCCCTTCTTCACCGCCATATTCCATACAAAACCCCTGATTTCCTCGCGAAGTCAGGGGTTTTGTGTTTTTGACATCCGTCGTTGCCAGTTCCCGGCCATTTTCGTATAGGTCTTGACGTCGGTAATGGCCATCAGTTTCCGACCATCCTTGAGGGTGGCCACAAAGGTTATTTCTTCTTCCTTGCCGCCCAGCCACAACCCGGCGATCAATCCTATCGGGCCGGCCACCAATGCGCCCGCCATGCCCCAGCCAATGGCACTGCCCAGGCTCTTGCTGCTTTCCTGGTTGGCGATTGTCATTTCCTTGATGCGGGTCAGGGCGATCTTTTCCCCGGCGTTGGGGTTTGTGTTGGTCTTGAGTATGAGCGATCCATTGCTGTACTCGCCTTCACCTTGCAAGAAATCGCCCGCTTGAACGGTGAGTCTTGTCATGGGAAATACCGGTTTGGAAGAGGGGGAGGGATCTCAATCAGCGCCTCATCGGGCGCTGAGTCAATGCTTTTGCGACGAAGTGCAGTGTAGGCCGCAGCCAGAGTTGTGCAGTGGTCCTTGCCGGGTTTTTTACTGCATCTGAAACCGTGCGACCGCGATAGCGGTCGCACGGTTTCAGATCGAACTCAGGCCGAGAAACCGCCATCGATCATCAGGCTCGTACCGGTAATGTAGCCAGCTTCCGGGCCTGCCAGGTAGGCGACGAAACTGGCGATCTCGTCGGCCTTGCCGTAGCGACCCACTGCCATCAGCCCGACCAGCATCTCGGCAAACTCACCCGTGGCCGAGCGCCCGCCGATCGAACACCCCGAAGACCTGCTGATGGCCAATGGCATCCTGATTCATTCACCGCAGACCGGGCGTGTGCGTTCCTGGCCGCTGAGCAACCGTGCCCGGGACCACAGCCCGTTGAACCTGAAACCCCGCATGACCATGAGCGATTCCGAGGCGGCCTGCGCTACGCGACTTCCAGCACTTCGTAGCGCTGACTGACGCCGCCAACCTTGATCTGCACCTCATCACCTTCAAACTTGCCCAGCAGGCTTTGGCCCAGGGGCGAGCGAGGGGTGATGACGGTGACCTGGCGACCTTCGCAGGCAATTTTCAAGCCTGCCGCTTCCGGCCCCAGGAACAGGTATTGCTGGCTGCCGTTCTCGGCTTCCAGGGTTACCAGCATACTGACCTGAATGCCCGACTGCTCGTCGTAGGTGCGCAGGGTCAGGTTCTGAAAAAGCACCTGGGCCTGGCGAATCTCTTCCATGCGTCGGGCCTGGCCCGTCGCCAGGTAGGAAGCTTCCAGGCCTAGGGTGTCGTATTTGTTTTCGGCGACATTTTCTTCATGGGTCGCTGTTTCATAGGCGGTTTGTGCCGCCCGCTGCGCGACATCCAGGTCGACGGTCAACTTGTCGATGATCAATTCAAGCAAACGCTGTTTATTCATATCAATCGCAGAACTTGAGGACATTGGCCCGGCTTTTGTCAGTGGGTGCGGTCTGGTTTTGTTGCAGCCAGAACTGGCATTTGGGGTTGGACAGGTTGCGTTCGTTGCTGCGCGCCTGGTCTTGGGCTTGTTGCAGTTCCTGTTTGCGCAGGTTGTCTTTGTACTGCTCGAACATCGGGTTTTCCGGCGCCGGTTGGCTGATGGCCGGGCTGCCCAGCGAGCCTGCGGCATCGCTCAAGGGCAAGGGCGCATTGAACAGGAATTTATAGGCCAGCCAACAGGTAAGAACGATGGCGACGAAACCCAGCCACAGGCCCAGGGCAATGCAGCCGGTCAGGTGCAGCGGGTTGAGCGTGATATACATCTCGCGACGACGCGGGCGATAGGGCATGGCGGCCTCCTGGCTGGATCGGGATGCTGGCGATTGTCGCACGTCGTTGCCGGCTTTTTATCGGCGAAGGGCCTTTTGTCTGCGATCATTTATCCGGACAATCAGCGGTTTTTCACAGCCTGTAGTAATTGGTGCCTGATATGAAAGCCTCCTGGGATATTTTCTGCAGTGTCGTCGACAACTACGGCGACATTGGCGTGACCTGGCGGCTGGCTCGGCAACTGGTCGCCGAACATGGAGTGGCGGTGCGCCTGTGGGTCGATGACCTGCGTGCATTCGTGCGGCTGTGCCCCGAGGCCGATGGCCAGGCGTTGCAGCAACAGAGCCATGGCGTACTGGTGTGTCAATGGTCGGCAGGCTGGCAGCCAACCCCCGTTGCGGACGTCGTGATCGGTGCCTTCGCCTGCCAATTGCCAAGGGATTACGTCGAGGCCATGGCTGCGCGTGACAAGGCGCCCCTGTGGCTGAACCTGGATTACCTCAGCGCCGAAGACTGGGTCCAGGGCTGTCATGGCTTGCCGTCGCCGCAGCCCAATGGCCTGCGCAAGTTTTTCTTCTTCCCGGGCTTTCAAGACGAGACCGGTGGTTTGCTGCGCGAAGCAGGGCTGATTGAGTCGCGTCAGGCTTTTCAACAGAACCCCGCCGCCAAAGCGCATTTTTTGCAGGCGCTGGGTATTGTGCCCGCAACCAATGCCCGACTGACTTCACTGTTCGCCTACGAGAATTCGGGGCTGGCCAGTTGGTTGGAGGCGTTGGCGGTCGATACCCGGCCCAACCATCTGCTGGTACCGGAGGGGCGCATTCTGGGGGATCTGCAGGCATGGCTGGGCGTCGGCGAATTAGCCGTGGGGGCGATCGAAGTGCGGGGCGCCTTGACCGTGCAGGTGCTGCCGTTCATCAGTCAGGGCCAGTACGATCGCCTGCTCTGGTGTTGCGATTTCAATGCCGTGCGCGGCGAAGACTCGTTCGTCCGGGCGCAATGGGCCGGGCGTCCGTTGCTGTGGCATATCTATGTGCAGGAAGAGTATGCCCACTGGGAAAAGCTCGAGGCATTCCTGACGCTCTATACACAGGGTTTGACACCGGCCGCCAGCCAGGCGCTGGTCGGTTTGTGGCGGGCCTGGAACATGGACCGGGACATGGGCGAGGGTTGGCGGCAGGTTCTGCAGCATGAATCGGAACTGGCCGAACATGCCGAGCGCTGGTGCCGCCAGCAAGCCGCTCAGCCTGATCTTGCCACGACGCTGGTGCAGTTTTACCTAAATTGGATATGATATGCGGCCTAGATTCTGTATATCACCATCCAAATTCGGATATTCGTAATGAAAACTGGTAAAGAACTGAAACCCGGCACCGTCATCCGTATCGACAACGATCCTTGGTTGGTGCAGAAAGCCGAATTCACCAAGTCCGGTCGCAACAGCGCGATCATGAAAACCAAGCTGAAAAACCTGCTGACCGGTTACAAGACTGAAACCGTGTACAGTGCAGACGACAAGCTGGACGACGTGATCCTGGACCGCAAAGAAGCGACCCTGTCCTTCATCAACGGCGACACCTACACGTTCATGGACACCACTGACTACACCATGTACGAACTGAACGCCGAAGACATCGAAAGCGTTCTGCCTTTCGTCGAAGAGGGCATGACCGACGTTTGCGAAGCCGTATTCTTCGAAGAGCGTCTGGTTTCCGTAGAGCTGCCGACCACCATCGTGCGTCAGGTCGACTACACCGAAGGTTCCGCTCGCGGTGACACTTCGGGCAAGGTGATGAAACCTGCCAAGCTGAAAAACGGTACCGAGCTGAGCGTTGCCGACTTCATCGAAATCGGCGACATGATCGAAATCGATACCCGCGAAGGTGGTTCCTACAAGGGCCGCGCCAAGTAAAACTGGCGTTTGGCGCAGTACAAAAAAACCCGACCAGTGTGTCGGGTTTTTTTGTGGGTCGCGTTTGATCAGACGCTGACGTGCAGCCGTACATCGACGTTGCCCCCGACAGTCAAGCCATCCTGTTCCCACAGGACAATCATGGTCAGGAACTGCGGGTAAGTCAGGCCCAGTGCCTGGAGCAGCGGCTTGTAGACTTTGGTCATCAACAGCGAGGTCGAGTAAAGGGCAAAGCACACCTGGCTGTCGAGCTGCAGATCGTCGCACGGCTCCGAAGTTGGGGTAGAGATTTCGTTGTCGGCGTTCATGCGCATCCTTTGTTTCAATGGTGCCATTTAATTTAGCGCTCTAATCATTGATGCGCTAATGCCAGTTCAGGTCGCTTTGCAGGGCAAGGTCCCACGGAGGGATTGGACTGAAGCGGCTCTTGAGGAATTCGAGCAGCAAACGGCTGCGAGAGTTCGTTTGATGTTCCAGGCGAAGCGCATAGATGCCGCTGGATTCGGCAGGTGGCAAACCGTTTTCGCAGAACAGCGGCAGCAATTCCCCCCGCAAGAGGTACTCGCTGATCAACCAGGTCGGCAAGTGCGCGATGCCCAGACCTGCCAGCGCGCCGAACAACAGTGTTTCCGCATTGTTGGCGCTCATGCGCATGCGCCGTGGGCGCTGCAGGCGCAGTTGCCCGTCCTGCTCGAAGCGCCAGGCAAAGGGGGGCGCGAGTCCATCCCAATCCAGCCCGTCGTGTTCGACCAGTTCGGTCGGGCTAGAGGGTACCCCGCGATTTTGCAGATAACCGGGGCTGGCACAGGCGATCCGCACCATATAGGCCAGCGGCGTCGCGACCAGCCGGGTATCGGCCAAGGGGCCTGCGCGCAGGACCAGATCCACCTCGCCCAGATGCGCGCCGTGCAGATCGACGAAGCTGTCGATCAGGCGCAGTTGCACGTCCAGGCCCGGGTAGGCGACGAGGAAGTCGGCAATGGCGGGCGCCAGGTGGCGGCGACCGAAAGCGGCGGGTGCATCAATGCGGATCAGCCCTTCGGGAGCACTGCTCAGGGAGACGGCCTCGGCGCGAGCCAGGCGCAATTCTTCAACAATTTTTCGCGCCCGCTCGGCGAACGCTAAACCGGCCGGGGTGGGGCGCACGGCATGGGTGCTGCGGGAAAACAGTTGGCTGCCCACGGCCGATTCGAGGCTATCGATGCGTCTGGCCACGGCCGAAGGCGTCAGTGGGTGACGCCTCGCAGCCGCGGAAAAGCTGCCGGTTTCAAGCACATCGAGAAACAGGCCGAGTTGTTCTGTCAGGGCGTCGGGATTCATGGGGTAAGCTGCTTGTGCGTAATTAGCACAGCCATTGTGCGTTGCTATGCATTTCCGTACCAGCCCTGACTGGTTAGCATGCCTCCATTGGACACAGAGGGGCGGTGATGATCGAGTTGGTGATGTACATGGCCTTGGGTGCCGCGCTGGGTACAGTGGGCGGCCTGTTTGGCATCGGCGGAGGGCTGATCGCGATTCCGGCGCTGGGTGTGCTGTTCGGCCTGGATCAACAACTCGCCCAAGGCACGGCGCTGGTCATGGTCGTGCCCAACGTGCTGCTTGCCCTGTGGCGTTATCACCAACGCAACCGCATCGAAATGCGCCATGCCATGCCCCTGGCCCTGGCCGCCTTCGCTTTTGCCTGGCTGGGTTCGGTCTGGGCGGTAGGCCTGGACGCTCGCGCCATGCGCCAGGGCTTCGTGTTGTTTCTGATTGCACTGGCCACCTACAACCTGGCGCGAATGTTCATGCGCAAGGTCGAACCTTCCAGCGAAATGCGCCAGCCATGGCCCTGGCTGGGTGTGTTGGGGGCGGGCTCCGGCGTGCTCGGCGGTTTGTTCGGCGTGGGTGGCGCAGTGCTGGCAACCCCGGTGCTGACCAGTGTGTTCGGCACCACGCAGGTGGTGGCCCAGGGCCTTTCACTGGCGCTGGCCGCACCGAGTACGGCCGTTACGCTGGTGACGTATGGCGTGCACCAGCACGTGAACTGGGCCATGGGCATCCCGCTGGCCGTCGGTGGTCTGTTGAGCATCAGCTGGGGCGTGAAGCTGGCGCATGCCTTGCCGGAAAAAGTTCTGCGCTCGCTGTTCTGCGGCTTTCTGGTGCTCTGTGCGGTGATGCTCGCCTTTAAAGCTTGAAACCTTCGGCAATGTATTCGGCCAGGCATTCGGTCATCGGTGACTGGGTGCTGCTGTTGCGCAGCAGCATCACGCTGGCCATGGGCAGCTGCGGCAACCCCTCCGCTTCGCCAAGGATGCGCAGGTCCGGGGTGATCAGGCTCTGCAGCTGCGCAGTGACGGCCAGTCCGGCACTGACTACAGCCATGATCGCCGCCAGGCTGGGGCTGGTGTAAGCCACCCGATAGTCCTTCTGCATGGCTTCCAGTGCATGGCAGGCCCAAATCCGGCAGAAGCAGTCACTGTTGAACATTGCCAGGGGGATCGGGTTCTGCTCGTGCGGGCAATGGCCCTGGGCCTCGGCCCAGACGAAACGTTCATGGCGCAGCATCTGGCCGATTTCATGGCCCGGTTCGCGGGTGACGATGGTCAGGTCCAGGTCCTGGCGCAGCAGCAGCTGTTTCGAGCTTTCGCAGTGCACTTCAACCTGAATCAGCGGGTAGGCCTGGGCAAAGCGCGAAAGAATGCCCGGCAAAAAGCGCATGGCATAGTCATCAGGCGTACCGATGCGCACCACGCCGACCATTTGCGGTTCACGCAGGGTGTTGAAAACCTCGCTGTGCAGCTTGAGGATGCGCCGGGCATAGCCAAGCAGCACCTGGCCTTCTGCAGTCAGCCGAACCTGGCGTCCATCGCGCTCGAACAGCTGACGCTGGAGGATGTCCTCTTCCAGGCGCTTCATCTGCATGCTCACCGCCGACTGGGTGCGGTTGACGACTTCTCCGGCGCGCGTGAAGCCACCTTGATCGGCAATGGCGACGAAGGTACGCAGGACTTCGGAGTCAATGCTTTGATAGTGGGACATACATCAATCTCCAAGATGCATGGCATAAGAAACATTTGTTGGATTGATCATACTGCCGACGGCAGACTTGAGCCATCCCCAATTGGAGGGCGAGATGATGAAAGGTCAAAAAGGATATGTACTGATCAGCAAACTGCCATTGCATGGCGTTTCGCTCAAGGCGGTTTTCGCCTCGGTGCTGCAGCAGATTTTGCGTTGGTATGAACTACACCGCCAACGAGTTGAACTGATGCAACTCAATGACGCGGCCTTGAAGGACATCGGCCTGAGCCGTGCCGATATTTTTGAAGAAAGCGAGCGCCCGTTCTGGGACGATCCACTGAAGAAATGATCCGTGGTGGCAAGGAGTTCCACCCGTTAAGGTAAGGGGGCAGGCCTGAAGGAGATGTATATGCCCAGCCCCTTATCCCTTTCTATCGCGCAGGCCCGTCGACTGAGCCTTGCCGCCCAGGGGTTCGCCGCACGCCAGCGTACTGCCCCGATTGCTGCCAGCCATCTGGCGCAACTCACCGAGCGCCTGGGCGTCATTCAGATCGACTCGGTCAATGCCCTGGTGCGTTCGCACTACCTGCCGCTGTTCTCTCGGCTGGGCCAGTACTCCCATGAGTTGCTCGATCAACTGGCCTGGGGCAAGGGCCGGCAGCGCAAGTTGTTCGAGTACTGGGGGCACGAGGCCTCGTTGATGCCACTTACCTTATACCCGGCGATGCGTTGGCGAATGGAGCAGGCAGCAAGGGGGCAAGGCATTTATCAGCAGTTGGCGCGTTTTGGCCGGGAGCAACAGCCGACGATTCAGCGTGTTCTCAACGCGGTAGTCGAACAAGGGGCGCTGGGCGCAGGCAGCCTGTCGACTCGCCAGGAGCGAGCAGGGCCGTGGTGGGACTGGAGCGTCGAGAAACATGCGCTGGAATGGTTGTTCGCCGCAGGTCAGGTCACGGTGGCAGGACGACGGGGCTTCGAGCGCCTGTACGATTTGTCGGAGCGGGTCATCCCGGCAAGGATCCGCGAGCAACCGGTACCTGACCGGGTTCATGCGCAGCGCCAGCTTGTGATGCATGCGGCTGCAGCGCTGGGCGTGGCCACGGAGAGGGACCTGCGCGACTATTTCCGGCTGGCCCCGACCGACAGCCAGGCGCGCTTGCGTGAGCTGGTGGAAGATCGACAATTGCAGGCCTGTCAGGTGGAGGGCTGGCGCCAGCCGGCCTATTGCCTGCCGCAAGCGCGAATCCCCCGCCAGGTCTCGGCCAGCGCCTTGCTTTCACCCTTTGACTCGCTGATCTGGGAGCGTGGCCGCACCGAGCGGCTGTTCGATTTCCGCTATCGGCTGGAAATCTACACGCCTGCGCACAAGCGGGTTTACGGTTACTACGTGTTGCCCTTTTTGTATGGCGAGCGGATTGCCGCGCGAGTCGACCTGCGCGCCGAGCGTGCCCAGGGGCGGCTGGCGGTGCATGCGGTGCATGAAGAGGTGACGGGGCTGGATGAAGCGGGGATGCTGGCACTGGCTGCCAACCTGCGGCGGTTGGCCCAATGGCTGGGGCTGGAACGGATTCAACTGAACTGTCCAAGGGCCAGCGCCGAGCGTTTGCGAACGGCGCTGGCCGCAGACCTCAGCGGCGAACCTGTTTGAGGGTTTCGGCGATCAGGAAGGCCAGTTCAAGCGATTGATCGGCATTCATGCGCGGGTCGCAATGGGTGTGGTAGCGATCCGACAGGCTGTCTTCGGTTATCGGCCGGGCGCCGCCGATGCATTCGGTGACATTCTGCCCGGTCATTTCGATGTGGATACCCCCGGCATAACTGCCTTCGGCCTGGTGCACCTGGAAGAACTGTTTGACCTCGCTGAGGATCTGCGCGAAATCCCGGGTCTTGTAGCCGCTGCTGGCCTTGATGGTGTTGCCGTGCATCGGGTCGGAGCTCCAGAGCACCTTGCGGCCTTCGCTTTCGACGGTGCGGATCAGTGCCGGCAAGTGATCGCCGACCTTGTCTGCACCCATGCGCACGATCAGATTGAGGCGGCCGGGATCGTTGTCCGGGTTGAGGATATCGATCAGCCGGATCAATTCCTCGGTGTTCATGCTCGGGCCGACCTTGACGCCGATCGGGTTGTTGACCCCGCGCAGGAACTCCACGTGGGCGCCATCGAGCTGGCGGGTGCGGTCACCGATCCAGAGCATGTGGGCCGAGCAGTCGTAATAATCGTTGGTAAGGCTGTCACGCCGTACGAAGGCTTCTTCGTAGTTGAGCAGCAAGGCTTCGTGGGCGGTAAAGAAGCTGGTTTCGCGCAATTGCGGGGAACTGTCCATGCCGCAGGCGCGCATGAAGGCCAGGGTTTCGTCGATGCGATCGGCCAGCAGGCTGTACTTTTCCGCCAGTGCCGAGTTGGCAATGAAATCCAGGTTCCACTTGTGCACCTGGTGCAGGTCGGCGAAACCGCCCTGGGCAAAGGCGCGCAGCAGGTTCAGCGTGGCCGTGGCCTGGTGGTAGGCCTGGAGCAGGCGCTGGGGGTCTGGCACGCGGCTCTTTTCGTCGAAGCCGATGCCGTTGACGATGTCGCCACGGTAGGCTGGCAGGGTAACGCCGGCGATGGTTTCGTCGTTGGCCGAGCGCGGCTTGGCGAACTGACCGGCCATGCGTCCAACCTTGACCACCGGGCAGCCCGCGGCGAAGGTCATGACGATGGCCATTTGCAGCAGCACCTTGAAGGTGTCGCGGATTTTTGCAGCCGAGAATTCGGCGAAGCTTTCCGCACAATCACCGCCCTGCAGCAGAAAGGCGCGCCCCTGGGTTACCTCGGAAAACTGTCGACGCAATTCGCGCGCTTCACCGGCGAACACCAACGGTGGATAGCTGGCCAGGCTTTGCTCGACCTCCAGCAGGCGGGTGGCGTCGGGGTAGACGGGTTGCTGCTGGATCGGCAGGGCGCGCCAGCTGTCGGGGCTCCAGGGTTGGCTCATCACGGGCTCGGTATTCTTGGGGAGATATGCCATGTTATCAGTTCGGGTTTCCGTGTGGCCTTATCATTGCTATCGCTGTCAATTAATACGTGACCTGCCCAACCCAGTCGCCGACAATCGCAGTCCCTTTGACGCCCCCTAGTGACGAACGGTGTGATGGAAAAGCAAGAAGATGAAATCCCGAGAGAGCGCGTAGAGCGTCTGCTCGCTGAAGTGCACGATCAGTTCGGCATGATCAGGGTGCTGGAGGTCGAGGACTATCGCTTTCTCGAGTTCGGCGATGCCATCGAACAAAGCTGTGTATTCACCGCCGATCCCAGTTGGCTGGAGTACGACTACACCCGCGCCATGCTGATCGGTGCGCTGTGCCATGAGGCGCCGGAAAGCGCATTGTTCCTGGGGCTGGGCGCCGGCACCCTGACCCAGGCGTGCCTCAAGTTCCTGCCGCTGGAAGATGTCGAAGCCATTGAGTTGCGTCCGGACGTGCCACGCCTGGCGATCGAGTATATGGGGTTGGATGACGACCCGAGGCTCTATATTCGCGTTGGCGATGCGATTGAACTGCTCGACAGTACCGAGCCTGCCGATCTGATCTTCGTCGACCTTTATACCGATCACGGCCCGGGCGTCGGCCATCTGGCCTGGCGCTTCCTGGAAAACTGTCAGAAGCGACTCAATCCCGGTGGTTGGCTGATCATCAATCAGTGGGCCGGGGATGACGGCAAGCCGTTGGGCGCGGCGCTGCTGCGGGGGCTCTATCACCGGCATTACTGGGAATTGCCGGTCAAGGAGGGCAACGTCATCCTGATGGTACCCGCCGATCTGGAGCAAGGCCTGGACATGCCGGGGTTGAACGCGCGGGCCGAAGCGCTAGCCCCGAAACTGGGCTATTCGCTGCGGTCGTTGATCGAGCAGATCCGTCCTGCGACCTGAGCAGCAGGGGCAGGGCACGTGAACCGTTTTAGCAGCAATGCCTGCGCAACCGGCTCCTTGCAAAACCGGCGCTGCCCCGATTCTGCCCAACGCCTGTGGCACTGAGGCCTGCAGCCACAGGTTTCTGATAAAAAACTCTCACGTGGGGAGCGAATTCAGGTATAGTGCGCGCCGGTCTTTGATCAGACCACGTTTAGGTAGTGCAATCCCCCGAAGACAGCTTCGGCTGCGCGTCCGCCCTGCGGACTCTCCTTGACGATCCTTTCATTCAATCGTTTTCGCAAATCCCCGCCGACAAAGCTGCCAGGGTGACTTTCGAGTCTTACAAGGCATGCGCAGCTTTGGAGCATGGGTCTTTGCGGATGCACTTAGAGGCAGACCCATGACCCAGGAACTCGGCGGCTTCGCCGCTCTCGAACTTCATCCAAGTATTGTTGCTGCAGTAGTCGCTACCGGCTACGAAGAGCCTTCGGCCATTCAGCAGCAATCGATCCCGATTATCCTCGCCGGTCACGACATGATTGGTCAGGCGCAGACCGGTACCGGTAAAACCGCTGCCTTCGCCCTGCCTATCCTGCATCGTATCGACCCGAGCAAGCGCGAGCCGCAAGCCCTGATCCTTGCGCCAACCCGTGAGTTGGCGCTGCAAGTAGCCACCGCTTTCGAAACCTACGCCAAGCAGATGCCAGGCGTAACCGTGGTGGCTGTTTATGGTGGTGCCCCGATGGGCCCACAGTTGAAAGCTATCCGTAACGGCGCGCAGATCGTTGTCGCCACCCCGGGCCGTCTGTGCGACCACCTGCGTCGTGACGAGAAGGTCCTGGCGACCGTGAACCATCTGGTTCTCGACGAAGCCGACGAAATGCTCAAGCTGGGCTTCATGGACGACCTGGAAGTTATCTTCAAGGCCATGCCTGAAACCCGTCAGACCGTGCTGTTCTCGGCCACGCTGCCGCAGTCGATCCGTGCGATCGCCGAGCGTCACCTGCGTGACCCGAAACACGTCAAGATCCAGAGCAAGACCCAGACCGTCACCGCGATCGAGCAGGCTCACCTGCTGGTTCACGCCGACCAGAAGACCTCTGCCGTCCTGCGTCTGCTGGAAGTCGAGGAATTCGACGCCCTGATCGCATTCGTGCGTACCAAACAAGCGACCCTGGACCTGGCGAGCGCCCTGGAAGCCAAAGGCTACAAGGCTGCCGCCCTGAACGGCGACATTGCCCAGAACCAGCGTGAGCGCGTGATCGACTCGCTCAAGGATGGCCGTCTGGACATCGTCGTGGCGACCGACGTGGCTGCCCGTGGTCTCGACGTGCCGCGCATCACCCACGTATTCAACGTGGACATGCCGTACGATCCAGAGTCCTACGTTCACCGTATCGGCCGTACCGGCCGTGCCGGTCGCGAAGGTCGTGCGCTGCTGCTGGTCACCCCGCGTGAACGCCGCATGCTGCAAGTGATCGAGCGCGTAACCGGGCAGAAAGTTGCCGAAGTTCGCCTGCCGAACGCCCAGGCTGTTCTCGATGCGCGCATCAAGAAACTGACCAACAGCCTGTCGCCGCTGGTTGGCGATGCCGAAGCGACTCACGGTGATCTGCTCGATCGCCTGACCGCCGATATCGGTTGCAGCCCACGTGCCCTGGCCGCAGCCCTGCTGCGCAAGGCGACCAATGCCCAGGCCCTGACCCTGGAAGCGGTAGAGCGTGAGCAGCCGCTGGTTCCGACCAGCGCGCCGCGTGAGCGTACCGAGCGCAGTGGCGACCGTCCGGACCGCGGCGATCGTGAGCGTCGTGCACCGATGCCGCTGGCTGAAGGCCGTGCCCGTTGCCGTACCGCCCTGGGTGCTCGCGATGGTATCGCCGCGAAGAACCTGCTGGGTGCCATCCTCAACGAAGGCGGCCTGGCCCGCGAAGCCATCGGTCGCATCCAGGTGCGTGACAGCTTCAGCCTGGTCGAGCTGCCGGAAGAAGGCCTCGAGCGTCTGCTGACCAAGCTCAAGGATACTCGCGTTGCCGGCAAGCAGCTGAAGCTGCGTCGTTATCGCGAAGATTGATCTGCGCTGAATAAAAAAAATCCCCGACTGGTTCGGGGATTTTTTTTGTCTGGCAATGTGAGCATCTTGCGCGGACCCTGTAGCCGCTGCCGCAGGCTGCGCTCGCGTGCGCAGCACGCGCAAGATCTTCAAGATCGCCGGGGAGCCCCTGCGGGACTCCAGCGCAGCCTGCGGCAGCGGCTACGCCGATCGAGTCGCTCTCATCTCGGGTGTCAATCAGCCAAACCGATAGATATCCATCCCAAGCGCACCCATGGTGAAGCCCTGATGCGCAATGCTGAAGTCGCCACCCGCGCCCCGGGCAAAATACAGCGGCAGCAAGTGTTCATCGGTCGGATGGCTACGCACCGCAAAAGGCGCTTGCCGCCGATAGTCATGTAACGCAGCTTCGTCATTGCTGGCGAGCTTTTCGATCATCCAGTCACGAAATGCCAATGCCCACGGCTCGACGCTTTCCGGGCCGGCGTGCCAGTCCAGTTCGCGCAGGTTGTGGGTGATGCTGCCTGAGCCGATCAGCAGGATGCCCTGTTCGCGCAGGCCAGCGAGGGCCTTGCCGACCCGGCTTTGCATTTCAGGTCCCAGATGGCTGGGCAGGGACACCTGTACCACGGGAATGTCTGCCTGTGGATACATCAGCGAAAGCGGCACCCAGACGCCATGATCGAAGGGGCGTTGCGGGTTCAGGCCGGCTGGGAGCCCGGCCTGGTTCAACAGCCCGGCGACTTGCGCAGCCAGCTGCGGCTCGCCAGGTGCCGGATACTGCACCGCGAACAGTTCGGCTGGAAAACCGCCGAAGTCATGCCAGGTTTCTGGGGCTGGGTTGCTGGCCACCAATAGCTCATGGCTTTCCCAGTGGGCGGAGACAATTACGATAGCCTTGGGCCTGGGCAGCTCGGCGGCCAACTTGAGCAATGCCGGCCCGCTGGCTCCCGGTTGCAGGGCAAGCATGGGTGAACCATGTGATATGAAGAGGCTGGGGAGCATGGAATAGGTCCTGAGCGTTAAGATGGGATCATCTTCAGTCAGATCATTGATCTGATTCCAATATAAGTTTTAGTGTCTTTCAATCGAATTTCTTGAGGTGATCATGCAGCCGGAGTTTTGGCACAAGCGTTGGCAGCAAAACCAGATCGGTTTCCACCAGGAGGACGTCAACCCAGGCCTGCAGCGATACTGGCCAGGGCTGGGGCTTGCTGCGGGTGCGCGGGTGCTGGTGCCGCTGTGCGGCAAGAGCCTGGATATGGTATGGCTGGCGGGGCAGGGCTTGCGCGTGCTGGGGGTCGAGTTGTCGTCCAAGGCAGTGGAGGATTTTTGCCGAGAGCAGCAATTGCAACCGCAAATTTCCCGCCGTGGTGCCTTTACGGTTTACGAGTGCGACGGGATCGAACTGTGGTGTGGCGATATCTTTACCTTGAGTGCGGCAGATGTGACCGATTGTGTCGGCCTTTACGACAGGGCGGCGCTGATAGCCCTGCCGCCGGAAATGCGCGTGCGCTACTGCGCCCATCTCGAAGGCATCCTGCCGCGTGAGTGCAGGGGATTGTTGGTTACCCTGGAATACGATCAAGCCGCCATGGCCGGGCCGCCTTTCTCGGTGTCCGATGATGAAGTGCAGGATCGGCTGGCGGCGCATTGGCAGCTGCAGACGCTCGAGTCACGGGACATCCTCGCCCAGAGCCCGAAATTCCTGCAGGCCGGGGTAAGTCGTTTGCAAGAGCGCGTCTATCGACTGAAGCGTGATTCATGAGGCAACAAAAAGGGCGACCGAAGTCGCCCTTTCTTTCACCGGCTTGATCAGCCGCGGCGGCGCAAGGCCTCGATACGGTCTTCCAGCGGCGGGTGGCTCATGAACAAGCCCGCCAGGCCGTGCTTCAGGCCACCGTTGATGCCAAAGGCGGTCAAGGTATCGGGCATGTGCACCGGTACGCCCTGTTCGGAGCGCAGGCGCTGCAGGGCGCCGATCATGGCGTTGGTACCGGCCAGCTGGGCACCGGCTTCGTCTGCCCGGAATTCGCGCTTGCGCGAGAACCACATCACGATGGTACTGGCCAGGATGCCCAGGACCAGCTCGGCGAAGATGGTGGCGATGTAATAGGCGATGCCCTGGCCTTCTTCGTTCTTGAAGATGACCTTGTCGACGAAGTTGCCGATGATCCGCGCAAAGAACATCACGAAGGTGTTCACTACGCCCTGCACCAGCGCCAGGGTCACCATGTCGCCGTTGGCGACGTGGCCGATCTCGTGGGCCAGCACGGCCTTCACTTCATCCGGCGAGAAGCGCTCGAGCAGGCCCTGGCTGACGGCCACCAGTGCGTCGTTCTTGTTCCAGCCGGTGGCGAAGGCATTGGCCTCGTAGGCAGGGAAGATACCCACTTCGGGCATTTTGATACCGGCTTCGCGAGACAATTGTTCAACGGTCTGCAGCAGCCATTGTTCGTGGCGAGTGCGCGGCTGGCTGATGATTTGGGTGCTGGTGCTCATCTTCGCCATCCACTTGGAGATGAACAGCGAGAACAGCGACCCTGCAAAACCAAACACGGCACAGAAGACAAGCAGCTGATTGAGGTTGAGATCAACCCCATTGGCCGCCATGAACCCATTGAAGCCAAACAGGCTCAAGGTAATGCTGGCAATCAGCACGACCGCAAGGTTGGTGGCCAGGAACAGCAAGATGCGCATCATGGTTTTAACGTTCTCCTGACGTGTAAATATGTAGCGTATGCGGGGTATATAAGGTGCCGCCCCCCGCTATTCAACCGAGGGACTATTTCAAACTGTGTCGCCACTTCGATTCTAGACGCACTCGGGTTGCGCGCAGGCACGAAGTGGCCGGCTGCCAGCAGGCTGGAGCGGTCCGCAGGCCGGGCCTGAGCGCGTTTCGAGGTGGCGCGCCCAGGTTCTGTCGTGTTCTTCGCTTATTGGCGATACGACTTGAGGAAATTTCCGATCCGGCCGATAGCCTGGTCCAGATCGTCTACCCGTGGCAGGGTGACGACGCGGAAGTGATCCGGCCATGGCCAGTTGAAGGCGGTGCCTTGCACGACCAGCAGTTTTTCCGAAAGCAGCAGGTCCAGGACGAATTTCTCGTCATTGTGGATCGGGCAGACTTTCGGGTCGATCCGTGGGAAGGCATAGAGTGCACCCATGGGTTTCACGCAGCTGACACCTGGAATATCATTGAGCAGTTCCCAGGTCCGGTTGCGCTGCTCCAGCAGGCGGCCTGCCGGCAGGACCAGGTCGTTGATGCTCTGGTAGCCGCCCAGTGCGGTCTGGATCGCGTGCTGGCTGGGCACGTTGGCACACAGGCGCATGTTGGCGAGCATATCGATGCCTTCGATGTAGCTCTGGGCGTTGTGCTTGGGCCCGGAAATCGCCACCCAGCCGGAACGGAAACCGGCCACGCGGTAGGATTTGGACAAACCGTTGAAGGTCAGGCACAGCAGGTCCGGCGCCAGCGAGGCGGTGCAGACGTGGACGGCGTCGTCGTAGAGGATCTTGTCGTAGATCTCGTCGGAGAACACCACCAGGTTGTGCTGGCGGGCCAGTTCAAGCATGCCCAGCAACACTTCCCTGGAATACACCGCGCCCGTCGGGTTGTTCGGGTTGATGATGACCATGGCCTTGGTGTTCGGGGTGATCTTGGACTTGATATCGTTCAGGTCCGGCCACCAGTTGGCTTGCTCGTCGCACAGGTAGTGCACCGGGTTACCGCCGGCCAGGGTCACCGCGGCGGTCCACAGGGGGTAGTCGGGCGCCGGGATCAGGACTTCGTCGCCGTTGTTGAGCAGGGCCTGCATCGACATCACGATCAGCTCGGATACACCGTTGCCCAGGTAGATGTCTTCGATGCCGACACCTTCGACCTGCTTCTGCTGGTAGTACTGCATGACCGCCTTGCGGGCGCTGAACAGGCCCTTGGAGTCACTGTAGCCCTGCGCCGTCGGCAGGTTGCGGATCACGTCCTGGAGGATTTCGTCCGGCGCTTCGAAGCCAAATGGCGCAGGGTTGCCGATGTTCAGCTTGAGGATGCGATGGCCTTCCTCTTCCAGGCGTTTGGCGTGCTTGAGCACCGGGCCGCGGATGTCATAGCAGACATTGGCGAGCTTGTTCGATTTGCTGAACTGCATGATGTGATCCCGATTAGAAAAGATCGCCGCGCTTTGCGCTGTGAAAATCAGTTTGAAATGCGAGTAACGCGGGTGCCAGACTGACGTCTGATGAGGCGCAATCATACGTGCCGCCCGATCTGCGGAAAAGATACGGATCGGGCTTTTTCAGTTGCCGAGGCCTACCCATGGAAAAGCTTGAGAAAACCCTTGAAGAATGGCGCGCGATGCTCGACCCAGAGCAGTACAACGTCTGTCGCCTGAAGGCCACCGAAGGGCCGTTCACCGGCAAGTACAACAGCACCAGGACCGACGGGGTCTATCACTGCGTATGTTGTAATGCGGCGTTGTTCGACTCCAGGGCCAAGTTCGATTCCGGCTGCGGCTGGCCAAGCTTCTATGAGCCGATTGCCGAAAGTGCCATGATTGAGATCAGGGATACGACCCATGGCATGATCCGCACTGAAGTGACCTGCTCCATGTGTGATGCTCATCTGGGGCATGTCTTCCCCGACGGCCCGCCGCCGACCGGCTTGCGCTACTGCATCAACTCGGTGTGCCTGGATCTGCAGCCGCGATCCTGATTGCACGGTATTCGAGCAATGGATAGGGATTGCATTCGATTGCTCGAAGATTTTCCTTTCAGCCCTGACTTTCATGGAGGTAGCGTCATGAGTGACAAGCTATTGAGCATTCCCTGCACCACCATTACCGGAGAGAAGAAAACCCTGGGCGATTTTTCCGGCAAGGCCTTGCTGGTGGTCAATACCGCCAGCCAATGTGGCTTTACCCCGCAGTACAAGGGCCTGGAACAGCTTTGGCAGAAATACAAGGATCGCGGCCTGGTGATCGCGGGTTTCCCATGTAATCAATTCGGCAAGCAAGAGCCCGGCGATGAAGCCGCCATTTCGCAGTTCTGCGAGCTGAATTTTGGCGTGACCTTCCCGCTGTTCAAGAAAATCGATGTGAACGGCAGCGATGCCCACCCCTTGTTCGTGCAATTGAAGAAGCGTGCGCCCGGTGTGTTGGGGTCCGAGCGAATCAAATGGAATTTCACCAAATTCCTGATCGGGCAAGACGGCAAGACGATAAAACGCTTCGCGCCGGTGACCAAGCCCGAAGACTTGACTGCCGAGATTGAAGCATTGCTCAAATGATCGGCTGGTAAATCCAGGGTCAAGTCACCAGGCGGGTGCCAGCGGCACCCAGTGGTCGATCAAGGTGATCAGTTCTTCGCGGCGAAACGGCTTGGCCAGGTAGTCGCTCATGCCCGCCGCCCGGCAGCGTTCGCGCTCTTCGGGCATGGCGTTGGCGGTCAGGGCGATGATCGGCAGTTGCGGCCAGCGGGCGCTCTGGCGGATCCGACGGCTGGCTTCGTAGCCGTCCATCACCGGCATGTTGCAGTCCATCAGCACCAGATCGAAGGTGCGGTCCTCCAGGTGCGCTAGCGCCTCGCCGCCGTGGGCGGCAACGGTCACTTCGCAGCCCAGTTTACCCAGCATGCCTTTGGCGACCAGTTGATTGACCGGGTTGTCCTCGACCAGCAGGATGCGCGCCCGGCGCTCGACCTCGGCGCCGTTGTGGCGTGGGGCATGGCTGAGGCTGTCCTCGGCATGCAAGGTGCGACGCAAGGTCTGGTAGAGCGCATTGCGGGCCAGCGGCCGGGCCTGTTGCTGCAGTGGCGCCAGCGCCGTCGCCTGCTCGCCGGGAAGGAAATTGCCGTAGGCGGTCACCAGCAGAATCGGTGCGGTGATGGCCGGGCGCAGGCCAAACAGGCATTCCGGGCAGTCAGTGATCAGCAGGTCGGGGCGCAGGCCAGCCAGGCTGTCGTCAACGCTATAGCGGCTGTACTCGACTCCCCAGGCCGGCAGCAGGCTTGCCAGCAATTCGGCCAGGCCGCTGCTGGCCGGGCTGACCGCGATCACCCGCCCCTTGAGCGGGGCGGGCGGGATCGCCGGGGTATGGGTGGGCAAGGGCAGGTCGGCGCTGAACTGACTGCCGAAACCGGCCTCGGAGCTGATACTCAAGCGTCCCTGCATGGCTTCACACAGATTGTTGGTCAACGCCAGGCCCAGGCCGGTGCCGCCGTATTGACGAGTGATGCCGGCGCCGGCCTGGGTGAACGGCTGGAAGATTTTGACCTGGGCATCGCGGGGAATGCCGATGCCAGTGTCGCACACCTCGATCCGTACTCCGCCCGGGTAGCTGCTCAGGCGCACATCGACACGCCCGAAACGGGTGAACTTGAGCGCGTTCGACAGCAAGTTGCTGACGATCTGGCGGACCCGGGTCGGGTCGCCCAGGACAGTCGAGGGAAACTGTGGGTCGATCAGGCAGGCCAGTTCGACGCTGGGAGCCGCATTCTGCGAGAGCAGGTTGGCGGTGTCTTCGGCCAGTGCGCCAAGATCGAAGGGGATGCGCTCAAGTTCCAATTGCCCTGCGTCGAATTTGGACAGATCGAGAATGTCATTGAGCAATTCGACCAGAACCTTGCCCGAGTCATGGGCGATGGACAGTTGCTGGCGCTGCTCGGCATTGAGCGGGCTGTCCAGCGACAAGGCGATCATTCCCAGCAGGCCGTTGAGCGGCGTGCGTATTTCATGGCTTATATTGGCCAGAAATGCTGCCCGTGCCTGGGCCATGTCCAGGGCCGTGCGGCGCGCGCTTTCCAGTTCTTCGTTGGACAGGCTGAGCCGGGTATTGCTGGCCTTGAGTTCAGTGGTCCTGGCCGAAACGATGTTTTCCAGCTCGTTGAGGTAATCGGTCAGGCGGTTCTCGGCGTTGCGTCGCTGCTGAATCTCGGTGGCCATGCTGATGAACTGTTGATTGGCCACTTTGACCAGTACACCGATTTCATCGTGCTCATGATCGGGTGGGCAAGCCAGCCTGGCCTGGTTCGGGCTATGGGGGTCGCGACTGCTCAGCGCGCCGATGACCCTGACCAGCGGCTTGGTCAGCATCACGTAGAACAGCATGAGCAGGATACCGGTCAGGATCAGGCTGCGGACGCAACCGCTGAGCAGGGTGATTTCAGCGCGGCGCAGAAAGCGCTCGCCGTAGACATAGGTGTCCGCGCTCAGTTGCAGGGTACCCAGCGGCTCATCGGGCAGGTGGCTGAGAAAAAGGGCGTCTTCGAACTGACGACTCTCGCCGAACAGAAAGTCGCTGATCATCCGATAACGACTTTCCAGCCGCGGGCGTTCGACGCGGGCCAGGACCGTGCCGTTATTGTCGGTCAGCCGTGCGGCACTGATGGCGGGCGAGCGCAGCAGGCCCAGGGTCAGCTCTTTGGCAAGCCCGGCATCGATGTTGTAGGCGATCCGCGAGGCCGGGTTGTGACTGATTTCGAGCTGGGACAACATCTCCCGATTGATGGAGGCGTCTTCGCTGGCATAATCGAGGCTGATCTGGATGAGGCTGAGCAAGGTTCCAAGAATGAAGCCGACCAGCACCGTCAGCCGAGCTTGCTTGTAAGACAGGCGATTGGTGAACCTTATATCCATGGGCGCTGGGCCAACTCCTCGTTCCGTGCGCGGGCAAGCTTAACCGAAGCTAGCCAGCGGCGCGTCGTGTTTTTGCTTTTTACCCTGAACCTGCCTTGAGGAGAAGTCGTGGACTCTAGTTTGAATGCTTTTCTTGAGCGTGCCGATGCCGTTCTGGCGCGCCTGGAGCCCTTGTTACCGGTGCCGCGCGCGGTCATCGACTGGGAACAGTGCCTGGCCGCCCGTTGGCAGCGCGATGGCCGCAGTGGTTTTCTGCTACCGCTGGACGTCAGTCTGGACATGCGCCTGTCGGACTTGATCGGTGTCGATCAGCAGCGCGATCAACTGGCCCGCAACACCCGGCAGTTCCTCGATGGTTTGCCGGCCAACCATGCCTTGCTGTGGGGCTCGCGTGGCACTGGCAAGTCGTCGCTGATCCGGGCCTTGCTGGCTGAGCACGCCAAGGGCGGGCTGCGCCTGATCGAGATCGAGCGCGACCACCTGTCCGACCTGCCGCGGGTCGTGGAGCAGTTGCACAAGTTGCCCCAGCGTTTCGTGCTGTTCTGCGATGATCTTTCGTTCGAGGCCGGGGAGAGTGATTACCGCGTGCTCAAAAGCGTTCTCGATGGCTCGCTGGAGCAGGCGCCGGACAACGTATTGCTCTATGCCACGTCCAACCGTCGTCACCTGGTGCCGGAGAAGCAGAGCGACAACGAACATTGGCAACTTGTCGATGGCGAGGTGCATCCCAACGAAGCGGTGGAGGACAAGATCGCCTTGTCCGACCGTTTTGGTCTGTGGCTTTCGTTCTATCCCTTTACTCAGGATCACTTCCTCAGTGTGGTCGAACACTGGATCGGCGAGCTGGCGCGACGCGCCGGGCTGGTCTGGGAGCGCAGCGAGGAGCTGGACAAGCTGGCGATTCGTTGGGCCACCGGGCGCGGTAACCGCAACGGCCGTTGCGCCTATCAATTCGCCCGTTACTGGGTTGGGCTCAAGTTATTGGAGCAAAAAGCATGATCGATTTGCAAAGTGCCGGCGAAGGCCTCGGTGGCTATGAACTGCTGGCCGCGCAGTTGGAGTCGCTGTTGGCTGATGAGCGCGACTTCATTGCCAATGCTGCACAGTTTTCCGCGTTCCTTTACACCCAGGTCGAGGACCTGAACTGGGCGGGCTTTTATCTCAATCGCAACGAGGAGTTGGTGCTGGGCCCGTTCCAGGGGCAAATCGCATGCGTACGCATTGCCTTTGGGCGTGGCGTCTGCGGAACGGCGGCCCAGACCCGCCAGACCCAGCGGGTAGAGGATGTGCATGCCTTCCCCGGGCACATTGCCTGCGACAGTGCCTCCAATAGTGAAGTGGTGATTCCGCTGGTAAAGGAAGGGCGCCTGATAGGCGTGCTCGACCTGGACAGCCCGAAGCTTGCGCGGTTTACCGAGCAGGATCAGGCAGGGCTGGAGCATTTGGCGGCGATATTCTTGCGGCTGACCGATTGCCAGGGGGAATCCGTGGGAGCGGCCCTGGCCGCGAATGAGCCTGAGCCGATTGCGGCATGGGGCTGTTCGCGGCCAGGGCTGCTCCCACGAGACAGTGCATAATCAGTCGTAGATGGCTTTCTTCTTCCAGCTATCCGTTTCGTCGGTCTTCAGCCCTTCGGTCAACGGATTGACCTCGTTTTCGGTCGGCGCGATGTTGGTCAGCACCATGGAGTTGGCGCGGGCCAGCAACTTCTCGAGGTAGTTGAGCTGTTCCTGGTAGACCGCCGGCTCAGGCTGCTTGCGCAGGTACTGCACGCCGCGCTCGAACGCCAGGCGGGCCTGGCCCGGCTGATTCTGCTGCAAGGCATGCTGGCCCAGGTTATTGAAGAACTCGATGTGCAGCTGCACCAGAATATGCCGGACCTCCCTGACCCAGTGCTTGGCCTCGCTGGCGGGCAGGAAGCCTTCCTGGGCGGCGCGGGTGATCTGGCTGTGCAGGGCTTCGAGCAGGTGTCGTACATCCTTGGCGCGTGCTTCGGTCAGGATCGGGCTGGTCGAATTGTTGATCGGGATCGCTTCACCCTTGGCAATCAATGCCTGCAGTTCACCTATGCGCGCAGTCAGATCGGGATTCTTTTTATCCTGGGCCAACAGGCGCTGGTTGAGATTCAGTTCCAGGCGCGCCAGAAGCACCTTTAAAGCAGGCGTCATCAATTGCCCGGGAAAGCTCTCGGTAATTTCGCCACAGCGACGTATACGCTCGCCCAAGTCTATCTTCAGGCGCGCTTTTTCCAGCTTGTTGTTTTCCAACACGTTGTTCATATAGCCGATGGCGATCAACAGAGCGATCCCGGCTACTATGAAGAGGGTGATCATGAGTGGCGTCACCGTTAAGGCCTCATCAGGAAGATTTCCATTCGAGTGTAGTGGCTAAGCATTTGGGCGGATAGAGCCCTTGGGTCACTTCAATGGGCGCCATAGTGGCACTTTGATCTGTACCTGCCGTGCCAGCGGGGTTTGCGTCTTTTCCGATGTCAGAAAATAAACGTCAAGAGTCAGGCGTGAGGATGGCCTTGCCGGGCCCTGAAAGGGGAGTGAAGTCATTGATTTAAATAAATTTATATCAGGGGGTTGACGACTTCTCAAAGCACCCATAGAATGCGCGCCACTTGCAGCGTAAAGCACACAGCGAAACGAAGCAGGGAGTGAATGTTGTAGCGTGTCCCCTTCGTCTAGTGGCCTAGGACACCGCCCTTTCACGGCGGTAACAGGGGTTCGAGTCCCCTAGGGGACGCCAATGCGGGAATAGCTCAGTTGGTAGAGCACGACCTTGCCAAGGTCGGGGTCGCGAGTTCGAGTCTCGTTTCCCGCTCCAATTTTAAACAGCTTTGCTATTGGGCAGGGCTGAGTGAAACCAGAACCAAATCTTACGATGCGGATCTGGGCACTGGAACACACACCATGTGTTCCGGGTAGCGTGTCCCCTTCGTCTAGTGGCCTAGGACACCGCCCTTTCACGGCGGTAACAGGGGTTCGAGTCCCCTAGGGGACGCCATTTGCGGGAATAGCTCAGTTGGTAGAGCACGACCTTGCCAAGGTCGGGGTCGCGAGTTCGAGTCTCGTTTCCCGCTCCATTTATACAAAAACGCCGCTCTCTGAGCGGCTTTTTTGTTTGTGTCGCACTCAGGTCGTGTGCCTGTAGCCGATAAAAAAGCCCGCCTGGTTCAACCAGGCGGGCTTTTTTATAACGCTCGAGTGATCAGTGCTTGCTGCTGTCCTGGGCGGATAACGCCAGCAACTGCTTCTCCTGGTTCCAGTCGAAAGGCTCGTCGTTCTGCTCGGCCTCATACCGGCGCTCTTCCAATGCCTGATACAGGTCGATCTCATCATCGGGCATGTAATGCAGGCAGTCGCCGGCAAAGAACCACAGCAGGTCGCGCGGCACCAGGTGAGCGATCTGCGGGTAGCGCGTGATGACCTGGCACATGATGTCCTGCCCCAGATACTGGCTTTCGATCGGGTCCACGGGCAGTTGCTTGAGAAGTTCGTCGAAGCGCTCCAGAAACAGCTCATGGCTTTCTTCCGGCACTTGCTCGGCTTCACCCAGGGCGACCAGGATGCTGCGCAGATGGTCGAGCAGGACGAGGTGGTGGTCGAGATGGGAGTTGGCCATGATAGGTCCTCTTGAGCAAAACGGGCGCGAGAGTATACGGCTCTCCGCGCCCGATGTCTCAGGCCGCGAGTTATTGTCACTGCCGTTCAGCGAATCTTGCCTGGGGCCAGTTGCAGTTCCTCCTTGCTGAAATCATCCACGTCGATGACTTTGCGGCTGGCGGCTGCCGCCTGGCGCAGGGTTTCGGCTTCGCCAGCCTGGAGCACGCCGGCGTGCAAGGCTGCATCGATGGCGTGTTCGCCTGGCTCTGGTTCGACCTGGCCACTCTTGAGCGCCATCTGCAGTTTTTTCTGCAAGGGTTGGCTGGCCGCCAGCAACTCGCTGGCATGTTGCAGCGCGCCGACCGCATCCTCTGGCGATTGCGGGCGATAGCAGCCTTGCAGCAGTTCTTCGAGGGTCGGGTCGCCCTTGCCGCGACCGATCACGGCGGCGATTTCGGCATCCAGCGCATCGGACGGGCCGGTATGGCGACGCCCGAAGGGAAATACCACCCCGCGAAGCAGGCAGCCAAGGATACGGCTGGGGAAATTGCGGAGCAGCGCATCGAGGGCATGTTCGGCCTGGCCGAGGCTTTCTTCCATGGCCCAGCGCAACAGTGGGCGCATGTGTTCGGGTGAGCCCAGATCGTGATACCGCTTGAGCGCGGCCGACCCCAGATAGAGGTTGCTGAGCACATCGCCCAAACGGGCGGAGAGGCGTTCGCGGCGCTTGAGTTCGCCGCCCAGCAGCATCATGGACAGGTCGGCAAGCATGGCGAAGGCGGCGGCCTGGCGATTCAGGGCGCGGAAATAGCCTTGGCTGAGCGAGTCGCCCGGTTCTTTTTCGAAGCTGCCCAGGTTCAGGACCAGCGTACTGGCGGCATTGCTGATGGCGAAGCCGATATGCTCGAGCAGCAGGCCGTCGAACTCTTCCAGCGCCTGTTCGCGGTCTTCGCGCGCGGCCAAGGCCATTTCCTTGAGGACGAAGGGGTGGCAGCGGATCGCGCCTTGGCCAAAGATCATCAGGTTGCGCGAAAGGATATTGGCGCCTTCGACGGTAATGAAGATCGGTGCTCCCAGCCAGTTGCGCCCCAGGTAGTTGTTCGGGCCCATGATGATGGCCTTGCCGCCATGCACATCCATGGCGTGGCGGATGCACTCGCGACCGCGCTCGGTCAGGTGGTATTTCAGGATTGCCGACAATACCGACGGCTTTTCCCCCAGGTCCACGGCGCTGGCCGTCAACAAGCGAGCACTGTCCATCAGCCAGGCATTGCCGCCAATACGTGCCAGTGACTCCTGGATCCCTTCGAAATCGGCCAGGGGCACGTTGAACTGTTCGCGAACTTGCGCATATTGGCCGGTGACCAGGCTGGTGTACTTGGCCGCACCGGTGCCAACCGCCGGCAGGGAGATGGAACGGCCCACCGACAGGCAGTTCATCAGCATCATCCAGCCCTTGCCGAGCATCTCCTGGCCGCCGATCAGGTAGTCCAGGGGGATGAATACGTCTTTGCCGGCATTGGGCCCGTTCATGAACGCGGCACCCAGCGGCAGGTGCCGGCGGCCGATATCGACACCGGGGGTGTCGGTCGGGACCAGTGCCAGACTTATCCCCAGGTCTACCTCATCGCCCAGCAAGTGCTCGGGGTCGTAGGCCTTGAAGGCAAGTCCGAGCAAGGTAGCGACCGGCCCCAGGGTGATATAGCGCTTTTCCCAGTTCAGGCGCAGCCCGAGTGTTTCCTCGCCCTGCCACTGGCCTTTGCAGATGACTCCGGTGTCAGGCATCGCACCTGCATCGGAGCCCGCCAGGGGGCCGGTGAGGGCGAAACAGGGAATCTCGTCGCCACGGGCCAGGCGCGGCAGGTAATGGTCACGTTGTTCTTCGGTGCCGTAATGCAACAGCAGCTCGGCAGGGCCCAGGGAATTGGGCACCATGACGGTCGAGGCCAGGTCGCCGCTGCGGGTGGCCAGTTTCATCGCCACTTGCGAGTGAGCGTAGGCGGAGAAGCCTTTACCGCCGTATTGCTTGGGGATGATCAAGGCAAAGAAGCCGTGTTGCTTGATGTGTTCCCAGGCGGGGGCGGGCAGGTCCATGTTCTGGCCGATCTGCCAGTCGCTGACCATGGCGCAGAGTGCTTCGGTCGGGCCGTCGATAAAGGCCTGCTCTTCTTCGCTCAATTGCGCCTTGGGGTAGGCCAGCAAGGTTTTCCAGTCTGGCCGGCCACTGAACAACTCACCGTCCCACCAGACCGTCCCGGCTTCGATGGCTTCGCGCTCGGTCACCGACATGGGCGGCAGAGTTCGCTGGAGCCAGGCGAACAGCGGCGCGGTCAGGAGTTTGCGGCGCAGGTCCGGCAGCATCAAGGGCAATGCCGTGGCAATCAGCAACAGCCAGAAAATCCCCAGTAACCAGCCGGGTACATGGCCGGAGATGCCCATTGCCAGCAAGTAGACGGCGACGATGCCGAGAGCGGGAAAGACAGCGATGCGACGATGAGCCAGCCAGGCGATGCCGACGATCAGAACCAGTAACCACAACAGCAGCATATTCATTCCTCCGTGAAGACAGGACATAACCGATCACAAGAGCTTAGACCGCATCCGCTAAAGAGCCGGTACGCGATTGGGACCCCCTCTGGTGGCTGGAGTTCGTGGGCGTCAGGAGTAGACTGGCGGCCCACATGGATTAATGGAGATGGCCATGCTCAAGATCTGGGGCAGGAAAAACTCGACCAATGTCAGGAAAGTATTGTGGTGTGCCCAGGAGCTGGAATTGCCCTACGAGTCGATCGACGCCGGCGGTGCTTTCGGTCTGGTCGATGAGCCGCAATACCGGGCGATGAATCCCAACGGGCGGATCCCTGTGATCCAGGATGAAGATCTCGTGCTCTGGGAGTCCAATGCCATCGTGCGTTACCTGGCAGCCCGCTATGCGCCGGATTCGAACTGGTACCCGGCCGATCCTCTGATCAGGGCCAAGGCTGACAAGTGGATGGACTGGACGTCGACGTCCCTGGCCGAGCCCTTCCGGCATCTGTTCTGGGGCATTCTGCGGACTGTGCCCGAGCAGCAGGATTGGGTCGCGATCAATGCCGCGCACAAGGCCTGCGCGCAATTACTGTCAATTGCCGACGAAACGCTGGCGCATCAGCCATTTCTTTCAGGCGATGCGCCGGGGATGGGCGATATTCCGCTGGGCAGCTTTGCCTATGCCTGGTTTGAAATGCCCATCGAAAGGCCCGAGATGCGCCATCTCAGGGCATGGTACGAGCGCCTGCAAGAGCGGCCGGCCTATCAGGCAGCCGTCATGACCGCGTTGACGTAATAGTCATTATCAATGCGCGTCACTGTACTTGCGCGATTTTGACCCGCAACATTGGTCATATTCGCTGCGGTTGTAATTCATGTGCCGCGCCCTTACTCATGAACTAATTCCATCTTGGTGCATACATCCTTTATGAGTTCTGCTCTCACCATCCGGCAACTGACCAAAACCTACGGCAACGGTTTCCAGGCCTTGCATGGTATTGACCTGGACGTGGCCGAAGGCGACTTCTTTGCACTGCTCGGCCCTAACGGCGCCGGCAAATCCACGACAATCGGCATTCTTTCGACGCTGGTGAACAAGACCAGCGGCACGGTGAATATCTTTGGTCATGACCTGGATCGTCAGCCGGCAGCGCTCAAGCGCTGCATCGGCGTCGTGCCGCAGGAGTTCAACTTCAACCAGTTCGAGAAGACCTTCGATATCGTCGTGACCCAGGCGGGCTACTACGGCATCCCGTCAAAGATCGCCAAGGAGCGCGCCGAGCAATACCTCACCCAGCTGGGGTTGTGGGACAAGCGCGATGTGCCTTCGCGCTCGCTGTCCGGCGGCATGAAGCGCCGCTTGATGATCGCGCGGGCGTTGATCCATGAGCCGCGCCTGCTGATTCTCGATGAGCCGACCGCCGGGGTGGACATCGAACTGCGTCGTTCGATGTGGACCTTTCTCACCGAGCTGAACCGCAAAGGCATCACCATCATCCTCACCACCCACTATCTGGAAGAGGCTGAACAGTTGTGCCGCAACATCGGCATCATCGACCACGGCACGATCGTCGAGAACACCAGCATGCGCAAATTGTTGAGCACGCTGCATGTCGAAACCTTTCTGCTCGATCTCAAGCAGGATCTGCAGACCGCACCACAGTTGCAGGGTTACCCGTGCCGCCTGGTCGACCGGCATACCCTGGAAGTCCAGGTGGATAAGTCTGCCGGCATCACCGCATTGTTCGCTCAGTTGGCCCTGCAGAACATCGAAGTGCAGAGCCTGCGCAACAAGACCAATCGCCTTGAGGAGTTGTTCGTGTCTTTGGTGGAAAAAAACCTGGCGAAGGTGGCGGTATGAGTTCGGAGCTGAGTGCCAACCTGGTCGCCCTCAATACCATCGTCTACCGTGAAATTCGCCGTTTTACCCGGATCTGGCCACAGACGCTGCTGCCTCCGGCAATTACCATGGTTCTGTATTTCGTCATCTTCGGTAACCTGATTGGCCGGCAGATTGGCGATATGGGTGGTTTCACCTACATGGAGTACATCGTGCCTGGCCTGATCATGATGTCGGTGATCACCAATTCCTACGGCAACGTGGTGTCCAGCTTCTTCGGCAGCAAGTTCCAGCGTTCGATCGAAGAACTGATGGTTTCGCCGGTCTCGCCGCACACGATTCTGATCGGTTACACCCTGGGTGGCGTATTGCGCGGTTTGGCGGTGGGGGTGATCGTGACAATGTTGTCGCTATTCTTCACCGACCTGCAGGTTCATCACCTTGGCGTGACCATGCTGGTGGTGTTCCTGACGGCGACTATTTTCTCGTTGCTGGGTTTCATCAATGCGGTATTTGCACGCAACTTCGACGATATCTCGATTATCCCGACGTTCGTGCTGACGCCCCTGACATATCTGGGCGGGGTGTTCTATTCGATCAACCTGCTACCACCGTTCTGGCAGACCGTGTCGCTGGCAAACCCGGTGCTGCACATGGTCAACTCGTTCCGTTACGGGATTCTCGGGGTGTCCGATATCCGTATCGGCGTGGCCATCACCTTTATGCTGGTTGCCACGGCCGTGCTGTATTTCGGATGTGCGCGGTTGCTGGTCAGCGGCCGTGGGATGCGTACCTGAGATCTCGCAGGATCTCGTTCCCACGCATAGCGTCACTAGTGTCCGGTAAAAAATGGGGAGGCTGGGAATGTGATGGTTGGCTCGCGAAGGGGTGAGCATATCCAGATACTGTAGCGGCCTTGCTGGCCCGTTCCGCCCTTACGGCGGGTCACTTTTGACTGGGCAAAAGTAACCAAAACCCCTGTCCCTGCATCCGGCCCTACGCTGCGCTTCGGGTCCCTTCACTCCGGCATTGCTCCCGCCGGGGCGCACCGACGGGCCGTCCCTGGCCCTTCGGTGCTTGCTCGGCTCCTGCCTCGCACCCAGCTTCGCAATGCCTCCGTTCAGCCTCCTGAAGGGACGTTCGGTGGTGTCTGGACGATCGCGGCAATCAAAAGCATTCAAAGCAAAAGCAGATCCGGTTTTTTGCTTTTTGCTTTTGCTTTTGCCTTTGCTTCTAGATGCGCGCACACGCAGGCGACACCGATTGTCCCTTCAGGAGGCCGAGTGGAGTCATTGCGCAGTGGGGTGCGAGGCAGGAAGCCGAGCAAGCGCCGAAGGGCCAGGGACGGCCCGTCGGCGCGTCCACACGGGAGCAATGACGGAACGAGGGAACCCGGAGCGCAGCGCAGGGCCGTATGCAGGGACCAGGGGTTTTGGTTACTTTTGCCCCAACAAAAGTAACCCGCCGTAAGGGCGGAAGGGGCCAGCAAGGCCGCTACAGCATCTGGATCTGCCCACAAAACCAAGTCGCAACGAACCGATCATGGCTCAAACCCAGGCAACGCAAGGGGTAAAAAGCACCCCCTGCATTTTTAACCGGACACTAGTGACGCAGAGCGTGTGAACGAGGAGAGGGGGATCAAGGTTGCGATCTGCTTTTGCGCCGGCGCCATTGCCTGCCCACCCACCAGCGCCAGTAAAGCATGGTCAGGCAATAGCCAAGCGCGCCCAACAGCAGGCCGCAGACCACCGAACCCAGCAGAAAGGGTTGCCAGAGTGTCGATAGCTGGCCGCTGATCCATTCCCAGGTCAGTTCGTCCGGCAAGCTCCTGGGCGGCACATGCATCAGCCAGGCGCCCATCTGATAGGTACAGAAAAACACCGGTGGCATGGTGATCGGGTTGGTCAGCCAGACCAGGCTGACGGCGATCGGCATGTTGCCGCGCAGCGGGATCGCCAGGCTGGCGGCCAGCAGCATTTGCAGCGGGATCGGGATAAAAGCGGCAAACAGGCCTACGGCCATGGCCCTGGCCACGGAGTGGCGATTGAGGTGCCAGAGGTTGGGGTCATGCAGCAGCCGCCCGAGAAAGCGTAAGGACTTGTGTTCCTTGATGCTGGTCGGGTCAGGCATGTAGCGTTTGAAAAGACGACGCGGCATCTCGGTTCTCGGTCGATCGGGTGGGGCAAGTATGCACAGTTTCCGGGAACGGCAAATTCAGACTTTGTGACAATTAATAAAGCTGGACACTTTGTCCATGGTCTAAGCCTCAGAAACGGATATTGCCAGAGGCTGTTTTCATGCGCACAGGGATGGTTGCGCTCGCGCTAGGGCTGTTGTGCCTGCGGTTTTTACCGGCGCTGCCGCCGGTCTGGTCGTTGGTCGCGCTGGTCGTGGTTGGGCTGATGCTCCTGCCATTTCGCAGCTACCCCCTCGGTTTTTTTCTGCTCGGTTTCAGTTGGGCCTGCATGTCGGCGCAATGGGCGCTGGATAAGCGCCTGGCGCCCGAACTGGACGGACGCACCCTTTGGGTAGAAGGGCGGGTGGTCGGGCTGCCGAACCAGGCGGCTCGGGTCATACGCTTTGAACTGGCCGATGCAACGTCGCGACGTGCCGAGCTGCCACCACTCATGCGCTTGAGCTGGTACGGCGGGCCGCCGGTCAACAGCGGCGAACGCTGGCGATTGGCGGTGAACCTCAAGCGCCCGTCCGGGCTGGTCAATCCGCATCTCTCCGATCAGGAGGCTGCCTTGCTGGCCAGACGCATCGGCGCCACCGGCAGTGTCAAGGCCGGGGAGTTGCTGGCGCCAGCCCGGGCCGCCTGGCGCGATGGTGTTCGTCAGCGTCTGCTGGGCGTTGATGCCCTGGGGCGTGAAGGCGGATTGGCGGCGCTGGTGCTCGGTGATGGCGACAGCCTTGATGCCGGCGATTGGCGAATTTTACAGGATACCGGCACCGTGCATCTGCTGGTGATCTCGGGGCAGCATGTCGGCATGCTGGCAGGGCTTGTGTACGCCATCGTTGCAGGGCTGGCGCGGTTTGGTTGCTGGCCACGAACGCTGCCCTGGTTGCCCTGGGCCTGTGCATTGGCCTTTTCGGCGGCGCTGGGATACGGCTTGCTGGCAGGTTTCCAGGTACCCGTTCGTCGGGCCTGCATCATGCTCGGGCTGGTCCTGCTGTGGCGCTTGCGCTACCGCCATCTGGGCGTCGGTTGGCCTTTGCTGCTGGCGCTTGTTGGGGTGCTGCTCCTCGAGCCGCTGGCGAGCCTGCAGCCAGGATTCTGGCTGTCATTCGCTGCTGTGGCGGTATTGATCCTGGCGTTCAGCGGTCGCCTGGGCGGCTGGCGGGCATGGCAGGCCTGGACCCGCGCTCAGTGGCTGGTCGCCATCGGGTTGTTGCCGGTGCTGCTGGTCCTGGGGCTGCCCATCAGTATCAGTGCGCCACTGGCCAATCTGGTGGCGGTGCCGTGGGTCAGTTTCGGCGTGCTGCCCCTGGCGTTGTTGGGGACGCTCACGTTGCCGGTACCGATAGTCGGTGAAAGCCTTCTGTGGCTGGCAGGTGGCCTGCTCGATGCCTTGTTCGGATTTCTCGCCCGAATCGCCGGTTGGCGGTCCGCCTGGTTGCCGCCGGCCGTACCCGCCTGGGCCTGGTTGCTCAGCTGCCTGGGGGCCTTCATGTTGCTGTTGCCCAAAGGCGTGCCGGTGCGTTTGCTGGGTTGGCCATTGTTATTGCTGGCGGTATTGGTCCCGCAGACGAAAATCCCTGAGGGCGAAGTGGAAGTCTGGCAGTTGGATGTGGGGCAGGGGCTGGCGTTCATTCTGCGCACTCGCCAGCATACGATGCTTTACGACGCCGGGCCGGCGCTGGGTGGCGCAGACCTTGGCGAGCGAGTGGTCTTGCCGGTGTTGCGCAGGTTGGGTGTGCGCGAGCTGGACCTGATGTTGCTCAGCCATGCCGACGCCGACCATGCCGGCGGTGCTCCGGCAGTGATGCGGGGAATGCCGGTGGCACGCGTGCTCAGTGGCGAAGCGGCGGCGCTGCCGGCCGTTCTGCAGGCCGAGCCTTGCGTCAGTGGTGAGCGCTGGGAGTGGGACACCGTCAGCTTTTCTTTGTGGCAATGGGCCCAGGCAGGCGACAGCAACCAGGACTCCTGCGTGCTGATGGTGGAGGCGCGAGGCGAGCGGCTGTTGCTCACCGGCGACATGGACGCCCGCAGTGAGCGCGCCTGGCTGCAAGGCCCGGACGCGACCGACGTGCACTGGCTGCAAGCGCCTCATCACGGCAGCCGCAGTTCATCGTCGCGGGCCTTTCTTGAGGCGACCGCGCCCAGGGGCGTGCTGATTTCGCGTGGACGCCACAATGCTTTTGGCCATCCGCACCCGGAGGTCATGGCGCGTTATCGTGCGCTGGGCATCATCGCCTACGACAGCGTCGAGCATGGCGCCTTGCGCCTGCAGCTGGGGCGTTTCGGCGTCCCCGAGGGGTTGCGCGCGCAACGGCGCTTCTGGCGTGATGCCATTGTGCCTGGCGCGTGACCCGACATGACGGCCTTCGGCGCAGGGGTCCCCTATGTTAGAGTGGCGGACTTTTTCAGGGGGATCGTTACTGTGTGGGAATTGGTCAAGTCCGGCGGCTGGATGATGCTGCCGATCATTCTGAGCTCCATAGCAGCGGTGGGCATCGTCGCCGAGCGCCTGTGGACGTTGCGAGCCAGCCGCGTGACCCCTCCGCATTTGCTTGGTCAGGTCTGGCGCTGGATCAAGGACAAACAACTGAACACGGAAAAGCTCAAGGAGCTGCGCGCCCATTCGCCGCTGGGCGAGGTCCTTGCAGCGGGCCTGGCCAACTCCAGGCATGGTCGCGAGATCATGAAAGAGTGCATCGAAGAGGCTGCTGCCCGCGTCATTCATGATCTGGAGCGCTACATCAACACGCTGGGTACGATTGCCGCCATGGCGCCGTTGCTCGGCCTGCTCGGCACCGTGCTGGGTATGATCGATATCTTCAGTGCATTCATGGGCGCGGGCATGGGCACCAACGCAGCGGTGCTCGCCGGTGGTATTTCCAAGGCCCTGATCACCACGGCCGCCGGCTTGATGGTGGGTATTCCAGCGGTATTCTTCCATCGTTTCCTGCAGCGTCGGATCGACGAGCTGGTGGTGGAAATGGAGCAGGAGGCCATCAAGCTGGTCGAAGTAGTGCAGGGCGACCGTGATGTCGAACTGGCTGGGGGCAAGGTGTGAAGTTCCGTCGCAAACCGCGTGAAAATATCGACATCAATCTGGCATCGCTGATTGATGTGGTTTTCATCCTGTTGCTGTTCTTCGTCGTGACCACCACCTTCACCCGTGAGACCCAGTTGCGCGTGGAGTTGCCGGAGGCGGTCAGCGCAACCCCGGCGCCCGACACCGAGCTCAAGCAACTGGACATCGCCATCAGCGCCGAAGGGGTCTACTCGGTGAACAACCAGCTGTTGCCCAAGAGTGATCTGGCGACCCTGATGGAAGCCGTGCAGAAGGAATCGGCCGGAGACACGCAGTTGCCGCTGTCGATCAGCGCTGATGGCAAGACCCCGCACCAGGCCGTGGTCACCGCAATGGATGCAGCCGGCAAGCTGGGCTTCAGCCATCTGCGCATGACCACCGTAGAGGCGCAGGGTACTCCCTGATGGCACTTTCCGATCGCTTGCTGGCGGCATGGTATGAGGGCCATCCGGCGCTGACCCTGTTGCGGCCGCTGGAGTGGTTGTACCGCACGATCGTACAGCGCAAGCGCGAGCGCTTTGTAGCGGGCGTCGGGGCTATCTATCAAGCGCCGGTTCCCGTGGTGGTGGTAGGGAACATCACCGTCGGTGGCACCGGCAAGACTCCGTTGATCCTTTGGCTGATCGAACACTGCCGCCGCAGCGGGCTGCGAGTCGGCGTCGTCAGTCGCGGCTACGGTGCCCAGCCGCCGCAGCTGCCCTGGCGCGTCACGGCCGAGCAAAGCGCGGCAGTGGCCGGCGACGAGCCATTGCTGATCGTGCAGCGCAGCGGCGTGGCGCTGATGATCGACCCGGACCGCAGTCGCGCCGTTCAGGCGCTGACGGCAGCCGAACCGCTTGACCTGATTCTGTCCGACGACGGTCTACAGCATTACCGCCTGGCGCGGGACCTGGAACTGGTGCTGATCGACGCCGCCCGCGGGCTGGGCAATGGCCGCTGCCTGCCGGCCGGCCCGTTGCGTGAGCCGATCGAGCGCCTGCAATCGGTCGATGCGCTGCTTTACAACGGAGCGGACGCTGATCGCGCCGATGGCTTTGCCTTCACCTTGCAGCCGACCGCACTGGTCAACCTGCGCAGCGGCGAGCGCCGTGCACTCGATCATTTCGGCCCCGGCCAGCAAGTGCATGCGGTCGCCGGCATCGGTAATCCGCAACGTTTCTTCAATACCCTGCAGGGGCTACACTGGCGGCCAGTGCCGCATGCCTTCGCCGATCACGCGGTCTATAGCGCCGAGGCGTTGAGTTTCACGCCGTCGTTGCCGTTGATCATGACCGAGAAGGATGCGGTGAAATGCCGAGCCTTCGCCGCCGACGATTGGTGGTACCTGGCCGTCGACGCTTTGCCTTCCCGGGCATTCGTGGCCTGGTTCGATACACAGTTGTTGCGCCTGCTGCCTGATCGTCGGCAGCCCTGAACTGTCTTAATTGCTCTACGCCTGAGGATTTCTCCATGGACACCAAACTGCTCGATATCCTGGCCTGCCCGATCACCAAGGGCCCGCTCAAGCTCAGCGCCGATAAAACCGAGCTGATCAGCAAGGGCGCAGGTCTCGCGTACCCGATCCGCGACGGCATTCCGGTCATGCTGGAAAGCGAAGCACGCACTCTGACCGATGATGAGCGCCTGGATAAATGAGTGCAGCATTTACCGTTGTGATTCCGGCCCGCTTCGGTTCCAGCCGCTTCCCCGGCAAACCGTTGAAGTTGATCGCGGGCAAGCCGATGGTCCAGCATGTCTGGGAGCAGGCACGCAAAAGCGCTGCCGAGCGGGTTGTCGTGGCCACTGATGATGCACGGATCTTCGAGGCTTGCCAGGGTTTCGGCGCCGAAGTGGTGATGACCCGCGAAGACCATAACTCCGGCACCGACCGCCTGGCCGAAGTCGCCGCGCAACTGGGATTGGCCGCCGATGCAATCGTCGTCAATGTCCAGGGCGACGAGCCAATGATTCCACCGGTCGTGATCGATCAGGTCGCCGCCAACCTGGCCGCCCATGCCGTAGCCGGCATTGCGACCCTGGCCGAACCCATTGATGACGTTGAATTTCTGTTCAATCCGAACGTGGTCAAGGTTGTCGCTGACCTCGACGGGCTGGCGTTGACCTTCAGCCGTGCACCATTGCCGTGGGCGCGCGATGACTTCGCGAAAACCCGCGAGACGCTGCCGGCTGGCGTCCCCTACCGTCGGCACATTGGCATCTACGCCTACCGTGCGGGCTTTCTGCATGACTTCGTCAGCTGGGGTCCCTGCTGGCTGGAAAACACTGAGTCGCTGGAGCAGCTGCGTGCGCTCTGGCACGGCGTGCGTATCCATGTCGCCGATGCTGTGCAATCGCCTCCGGGCGGTGTCGACACCCCCGAAGACCTTGAGCGCGTGCGGCGCTTGCTGGAGGCTTGATGCGGGTTCTGTTTGTTTGCCTGGGCAATATCTGTCGCTCACCGACGGCCGAAGGCGTGTTGCGTCATCAGCTGAAGGCGGCGGGCCTGGATGATCGAATCGAGGTGGCCTCGGCCGGCACAGGCGACTGGCATGTCGGCAAAGCGCCGGACACCCGGACCCGCAGGGCCGCGCAATTGCGTGGCTACGATTCGTCGCAGCAAGGCCGCTTATGAGCATACAGGTGCAGTCGCAGGTATCGCTCAAGCCTTACAACACCTTCGGGATCGACGTTAAGGCCAGGTTTTTTGCCGAGGCCCATAGCGATGACGACGTTCGCCAGGCGCTGGCGCATGCGGCGCAGCTGCCGATTCCCTTGCTGGTGATCGGCGGCGGCAGCAACCTGCTGTTGACCGGCGACGTGCAGGCCTTGGTGCTGCGCATGGCCAGCCGCGGCATCCATGTGCTCAGCGATGACGGCACGCGAGTGATTGTCGAGGCTGAAGCCGGTGAACCGTGGCACCCCTTCGTGCAATGGAGCCTGGAACACGGGTTGTCGGGGCTGGAAAACCTCAGCCTGATTCCTGGCACCGTCGGCGCGGCACCGATGCAGAATATCGGCGCCTATGGGGTCGAGATCAAGGATGTGTTCAGCGGGCTTACCGCGCTGGATCGCCAGACCGGCGAGTTGCGCGAGTTCGGGCTCGAGGAGTGCGCCTTCGAATACCGCGACAGCGTGTTCAAGCGCGAAGCCGGTCGTTGGTTGATCCTGCGGGTGCGCTTCTCGCTTGATCGAGTGGCCCATCTGCACCTGGACTACGGTCCGGTGCGCCAGCGATTGACCGATCAGGGCATCGATCAGCCTTCGCCACGAGATGTCAGCCAGGCCATCTGCAGTATTCGTCGGGAAAAGTTGCCAGACCCTGTCGAGCTGGGCAATGCCGGGAGTTTCTTCAAGAACCCGGTGGTCGCTGCCGCACTGGCAGCCGCTATCAAGCTCAAGCACCCGGGGCTGGTGGCTTATCCACAGGCTGGCGGTCAGATGAAACTGGCTGCTGGCTGGCTTATCGAGCAGGCTGGCTGGAAGGGTTATCGTGATGGCGATGCCGGCGTTCACTGTCTGCAATCGCTGGTACTGGTCAACTACGGCAATGCCAGCGGCGGGCAGTTGCACCGACTGGCGCAACGGATTCAGGCCGACATCGCCGAGCGCTTTGGCGTGCATCTGGAAATGGAGCCGAACCTGTACTGAGTCTGATGGTTGTCGTAACAGGCCGGCAGGAGGTGAAGAACTGATGGAAGACATTTGTGCGGTGATTCTGGCGGCCGGGCAGGGGAGTCGATTCCAGGCGGCGGCGGGGGCCGGGCAGGATAAGCTGATGGCGAATTGTCGAGGCCTGGATGGCCGGGAGCGACCGTTGCTGGAGCAAGTCCTGGTCAATCTGCAAGGGGTGGTCGGGCGGCGGCTGCTGGTCACCCGACCGGAGCGCAGCGAGGTCATCGCGTTGGCGCGGGCATACGGCTGCGAGGTGTTGACCCTCGATTCTCCTGGAATGGGGGATTCCATCGCTGCGGCTGTGCGGGCGAGCTTCGATCAGGCAGGCTGGTTGGTGTTGCTCGGGGATATGCCGTTCATTGCGCCGCAAACAATCGCTCAAATAGCAGCCTCCATTACCGACGAGAAGATCAGCGTGGCCGACTATGCCGGTGAGTATGGGCATCCGGTCGGTTTCGGGCGTTCGTTCGCGAGGAGGTTGGCGGCACTGTCGGGTGATCGTGGTGGTCGGCATCTGTTCGATGCGAGCAATCTGCAGGTGATCGGCGTCGAAGACCCCGGCGTTATCCGGGATGTGGATACACCTGCGGCACTGAATTTCGAGAAATAGCAGATATAAAAAAAGCCCCGCCTGCATCAGCAGGCGGGGCTTTTTATCGGCCGTTGAAATCAGGCGAGCGGTTTAGGCTCTTTGCTTTCTTCCAGGGCTTCAGGGTGTTGCTCTGCCACTTCTTCAACCGAGCGCAGGTTCTCGTCGATCACCGGTGCGGAGGTTTCAGTTGCAGCGTGCTCGACCGTTTCTGGTGCAGCAGCTTGTTCTACAGCCGGGCTTTCAGCCGTGGCTTCGGCAACCGGTGCGGCAGCTGCAGCAGCAGCCAGTTCGGCTTCCTTGGCCAGACGGCGGCGACGCACTTCACGTGGGTCGTTCGGTGCGCGACCACTCGCGGTCAACACGATGGCTGGAGCTGCTTCGACCGGGGCGGGTTCTACGGCCGGTGCTTCAACCGCAGGTGCAGCTTCCACGACAGGCGCCTGAACCACAGGCTCGGCTTCGACCACGGGTGCCAAGGTTTCTTCCACCACGGCAGCCTTGATTGGCGTCGGAGCGATTTCCACGACCGGTGCAATGGCTTGCTCGGCAGTCAGCGGCTCGACCACGTCGGCGGCGGGTGCGACCGGCTGTTCAACCACAGGCGCCACAGCGACTTCAGCGTGCACTTCAGGCTGGCGAACAGGTTCTGCTTCGACCGCTGGCGCGACTTCGACCGGTGCCGGTTCGCTGACCGCTTCAACGGCCGGTGCAACCAGCTCAACGCTTGGCTCGGTGGCTGCGGTTGCCACTTCGGCCTGGCGGTTGGCCTCGGCTTCGGCAGGCGCGCTGATGGTGCTGCTGGCAACGGCGGCGGTTACCGCAAGGCCGGCAGCCAGGTCGGCGGCGAACTCTTCACCGCTTTCTTCCGAGCCTTCGACCACGTTGCCGTTGGCATCACGCTGACGCTCACGACGGTTGCTGCGACGACGCTGACCGCGGGAACGACGACGTGGACGTTCGCCATCGGCGCCCTCGGTCTCTTCCTGCAGCAGTTCTTCGTTCGGCAGGGTTTCTTCGGCAGTGACTGCGGCCTGCTCGGCGCGAGGCTGACGCTCTTCGCGTGGCGGGCGTGGCTGACGCTCTTCCCGTGGGGCGCGCTCTTCACGCGGTGCACGTTCTTCGCGTGGTGCGCGTTCTTCACGCGGTGCACGCTCTTCCCGTGGTGCGCGTTCTTCACGCGGCGCACGCTCTTCACGCTCGACGGGTGCAGCGGCATCCAGAGGCTCGCGCAGTTCGCGAACCGGACGCTCATCGCGTGGGCGGCGTTCTTCGCGAGGGGCACGTGGTGTGCGTTCTTCGCGTGGCGGACGTGGTGCACGCTCTTCGCGGGCCGGCGCTTCCTCGCGGGCTTCGCGCGGTGCACGTTCTTCACGTGGGGCGCGTTCTTCGCGTGGCTTGCGATCTTCCTCGCGACGGCCATTGCGGCTACGGCTCTGCTGACGACCGCTGCGACGCTCTTCGTTGCGTGGTGGACGCTCGCTGGTGGCAGGCTTCTCGACCACGACAGGTGCGACCGGCTCTTGCTTGCCTGCAAACAGGCTGACCAGCGACTTCACCAGGCCCTTGAACAGGCTGGGCTCGGCGTGAACAGGGGCGGGTGCGGGAGCGACCGTAGGTTCTGGCGTGGCCGGAACCGGCGCGGAGGTGCGGGCCGGCGCAGTCTTGACTGCCGCTTCCTGGCGAACCAGGGTGCGAGTGGCGGCCACTGGCGGGGTTTCCTCGACTTCAGCGGCAGCGATTTCGTAGCTGGACTGGCTGGTCTGGGCTTCCGGGCTGTCGTCACGCAGGCGTTGCACTTCGAAGTGCGGCGTTTCGAGGTGGTCGTTCGGCAGAATGACGATACGGGCGCGGGTGCGCAGTTCGATCTTGGTGATCGAGTTGCGCTTTTCGTTGAGCAGGAACGCGGCAACCGGGATCGGCACCTGGGCACGGACTTCGGCAGTGCGGTCCTTCAGGGCTTCTTCTTCGATCAGGCGCAGGATGGCCAGCGACAGGGACTCGACGTCACGGATGATGCCGGTGCCGCTGCAGCGCGGGCAGACGATGCCGCTGCTTTCGCCCAGCGATGGACGCAGGCGCTGACGGGACATTTCCAGCAGGCCGAAGCGCGAGATGCGACCCACTTGAACGCGGGCACGGTCGGCTTCCAGGCATTCGCGGACTTTTTCTTCCACGGCGCGCTGGTTCTTGGCCGGAGTCATGTCGATGAAGTCGATCACGATCAGGCCGCCGATGTCACGCAGGCGCAGCTGGCGAGCGATTTCTTCGGCCGCTTCCAGGTTGGTCTGCAGGGCGGTTTCTTCGATGTCGCTGCCTTTGGTGGCGCGCGCCGAGTTGATGTCGATGGACACCAGGGCTTCGGTCGGGTCGATCACGATCGAACCGCCCGATGGCAGCTCGACCACACGCTGGAAGGCGGTTTCGATCTGGCTTTCGATCTGGAAGCGGTTGAACAGCGGAACGCTGTCTTCATACAGCTTGATCTTGCTGGCGTACTGCGGCATCACCTGGCGGATGAACGTCAGGGCTTCTTCCTGGGCTTCGATGCTGTCGATCAGCACTTCGCCGATGTCCTGGCGCAGGTAGTCGCGGATAGCGCGAATGATCACGTTGCTTTCCTGATAGATCAGGAAAGGCGCGGAGCGGTCCAGGGAGGCTTCCTTGATCGCGGTCCAGAGCTGCAGCAGGTAATCCAGGTCCCACTGCATTTCTTCGCTGCTGCGGCCAAGGCCGGCAGTGCGCACGATCAGGCCCATGTCGGCAGGGGCGACCAGGCCATTGAGGGCTTCGCGCAGCTCGTTGCGCTCTTCGCCTTCAATGCGGCGCGAGATGCCGCCGGCACGCGGGTTGTTCGGCATCAGGACCAGGTAGCGGCCAGCCAGGCTGATGAAGGTGGTCAGGGCTGCGCCCTTGTTGCCACGTTCTTCTTTTTCGACCTGGACGATGACTTCCTGGCCTTCGCTCAGGACGTCCTTGATGTTGACGCGGCCTTCGGGGGATTTCTTGAAGTATTCGCGGGAGATTTCCTTCAGGGGAAGGAAGCCATGGCGCTCAGAGCCAAAATCGACAAAGGCAGCCTCAAGGCTTGGTTCGATGCGCGTGATCCGGCCTTTGTAGATGTTGGCCTTTTTCTGCTCGCGAGCGCCGGATTCGATATCCAGGTCGTAGAGACGTTGGCCGTCTACCAGAGCAACACGCAACTCTTCGGGTTGAGTCGCGTTAATCAGCATTCTTTTCATGTAGTACCGTCGGTTTCCGGGCTGCCGGAAACGGCGTTCGGCACACACGACTTCTCACGGTCGGTGTCAGGTGCGTCAGGAGTGGCTTGCCGCTCCAGTGTCTAGCAACGTTCACCTGCTCCTGGCGAACCAGTGGGGCGAAGTCGCGACGACGCGTCCTGCTTGCTGTGGTGTCAAAAGCACTCAGTCAGGAGGAGGAATCAGCCTTCGGCCGTGGACGCCAGGCAAGGCGTCTTGATCAAGTCCGGGCCTTGTGCGATGAGGCCAGAAGTGGCTTCTCGACAGGACGCGGTACTACACGGTCCGACGGTTGTGCATCTCCACCCTACACGTATCCCTGATAATTCGGGTGCTGCCGCGCGCTGAATCCGCAACGGGTTGGCATTTATCGCGGTCTCCGATTGGGAGATCGCGCATTATGGCTAAGGCTTTGTGTTTCCGAAGCATTCGCCCGAATGGCGTGAAAGCGACTGCGCTGAGTGATGGGTCATCGAAAAAAAACTGAAAGTGAGTGCAGAAACACCGTTTTTCTTGTCTTTTGTCGGTCTTCTCTCATACGCGCTGGTTACGATTTCAGGCATTCCGTAAACTGGCGAAAACCCCGTCGGACGGCCTCGCGTCCTCGTGAATTGCGTCGGTCAGGGTCGGCCTAATGCCGTTGATCCTCTGGCCAGCCGCTTATGGCGGCGTTCGCGACTATAGCAGCAATCATTAAGTGCTTCAAATCCATAAAAAATTGTTATGATTGATCAATGACGACTAATACCCCCCCGACCTCCGGCGTCCAGCTGCTTGAGGTTGCGCCGGAACTTGCCGGCCAACGAATCGATAATTTCCTCTTCACCGCGCTCAAGGGTGTACCCAAGACCTTGATCTATCGCATCTTGCGCAAAGGCGAAGTGCGGGTGAACAAGGGCCGGATCAAACCCGAGTACAAGCTGCAGGCGGGTGACATCATTCGCGTGCCGCCCGTTCGCGTGCCCGAGCGCGACGAGCCGGTGCCTTTGGCCCAGGGCTTGTTGCAGCGCCTTGAGGCGGCAATTGTCTATGAAGACAAGGCCCTGATCGTGCTGAACAAGCCGGCCGGGATCGCCGTGCACGGTGGCAGCGGCCTGAACTATGGCGTGATCGAAGCCTTCCGTCAGTTGCGCCCCGATGCCAAGGAGCTGGAGCTGGTCCACCGCCTGGATCGTGATACTTCCGGGCTGCTGATGATTGCCAAAAAACGCAGCATGCTGCGCCATTTGCATGCGGCCTTGCGCGGCGATGGTGTCGACAAGCGCTACATGGCGCTGGTGCGCGGCCATTGGGCTACGGCCAAGAAGCAGGTCAACGCGCCGTTGCTCAAGAGCAACCTGCGTTCCGGCGAGCGCATGGTCGAGGTGAACGAGGAGGGCAAGGAGGCGCTGACAGTGTTCCGCGTGCTGCGGCGCTTCGGCGAATTCGCGACCATGGTCGAGGCACGCCCCATCACTGGCCGTACCCACCAGATTCGTGTGCACGCCCTGCACGCCGGGCACTGTATTGCCGGCGACAGCAAGTACGGTGACGAGGACTTCACCAAGGAAATTCGTGACCTGGGTGGCAAGCGCCTGTTCCTGCATGCCTATGCCCTGACCGTTCCGCTGCCTGATGGCGGGGAACTCAAGGTCGAGGCGCCGGTGGATGAAATGTGGGCCAGGACCGTGGAGCGTTTGAGTGCTACCTGATTACAAGCTGTTGATATTCGATTGGGACGGCACCTTGGCTGACTCGATCGGGCGTATCGTCGAGGCAATGAAGGTGGCGGCCCGCGAAAGCGGGTACCCCGAGCGTGATGATCTCGCCATCAAGGGCATTATCGGCCTGGCGTTGCCGGAAGCGATTCGCACGCTTTATCCGGATATTTCCGACGAACGACTGATAGCCTTTCGTCAGTATTATGCCGACAGCTATATCGCCCTCGAGGCTGAGCCGTCGCCGCTGTTTCCTGGCGTGCTTGAGTCGCTGGAGGCTTTTCGGGCTGACGGTTACCGCCTGGCGGTGGCGACTGGCAAGGCGCGTCGCGGATTGGACCGGGTGTTGAAGGCCCATGGCTGGGAAGATTACTTCGATATCACCCGTGCGGCCGACGAGACTCAGGGCAAGCCGCATCCGTTGATGCTTGAGCAAATTCTTGCGCATTGCCGGGTCGAGCCGGCGCAGGCCTTGATGGTCGGCGATTCGTCATTCGATTTGTTGATGGCGCGCAATGCCGGCATGGATTCGGTGGCGGTGGGTTATGGAGCATTGTCGCTCGAGGCCTTGAGTGCCTACGGGCCGCGATTGACTATCGAGCGTTTCCCCGAGTTGCATACGTGGCTGGGCCGTCAGCGTGGCCAATGATTTTTTCCAGGGTAGGTGAACATGTCGGATGAGTGGAAAGCGCCTGAGGCGCAGAAAAACAGCGAAGACAAGAGCTGGCAACTGCTGGAGAAAACCCTGCTCGCCGGTGTCCAGGAGCAGCGTCGCTCCCGGCGTTGGGGCATCTTCTTCAAGTTGCTGACCTTTGTTTACTTGTTCGGGCTGCTGATGCTGTTCACGCCGCTGATGGACATGGACAAGGCAGCGGTGCGGGGCTCCAGCCACACCGCGCTGATCGAGGTGCGCGGCGTGATTGCCGACAAGGAGCCGGCCAGTGCCGACAATATCGTCACTGCCCTGCGTGCGGCGTTCGAGGATTCGAAAACCAAAGGCGTTGTTCTGCGCATCAACAGCCCGGGCGGCAGTCCGGTGCAGTCGGGCTATGTCTATGACGAGATTCGTCGTCTGCGGGCGCAGTACCCGGCGATCAAGTTATACGCGGTGATCTCGGATCTGGGCGCTTCCGGAGCCTACTACATCGCCAGTGCCGCCGATCAGATCTACGCGGACAAGGCCAGTCTGGTCGGCTCCATCGGAGTCACCGCAGCAGGCTATGGTTTCGTCGGGACCATGGAGAAGCTGGGGGTCGAGCGTCGTACCTACACTTCGGGTGAGCACAAGGCGTTCCTCGACCCGTTCCAGCCGCAAAAGCCCGAGGAAACCGCATTCTGGCAGAGTGTGCTCGATACGACGCACCGTCAGTTCATTGCCAGCGTCAAGCAGGGCCGTGGCGATCGTCTGAAAGACAAGGAGCACCCGGAGCTGTTCTCCGGTTTGATCTGGTCGGGTGAGCAGGCCCTGCAGCTGGGGTTGGTCGATGGGCTGGGCAGTGCCGGTTACGTGGCTCGCGATGTGATTGGCGAGAAAGAGCTTGTGGACTTCACCATTGAGGAATCGCCTTTCGATCGGTTCTCCAAACGTCTGGGCGCCAGTGTGGCTGAGCATCTGGCCATGTGGATGGGGTTTCAGGGGCCTTCCTTGCGCTGAGCCCTTGAGGGCCTCATCGCTGGCAAGCCAGCTCCCACCAGATCGGTGTGCGTTCAAGGTCTCTGTGGGAGCGGGCTTGCCCGCGATTGGCTCGATAGCCTTGCTTCAAAACAACCGGCCCATGAATGGCCGGTTTTTTTGCTCAGGGTATGCAAACCCCTTCCGCCAGCAACATATCCACCAACCGAATCAACGGCAACCCCACCAGGCTGGTAGCATCCGGCCCATGCGTGCTCTGAAACAAACTGACCCCCAACCCTTCGGCCTTGAAGCTGCCGGCACAGTCATAAGGCTGCTCGGCGTGCAGATAGCGCTCGATGCGCGGCAAGTCGAGTTCGCGCATCTGTACCGTGAACGGGACGCAATCGACCTGGCAGTGGCCGGTGCTGCTGTTGAGCAGCGCCAGGCCGGTCAGGAAGGTGACTTGCGTGCCGCTGGCTTCGAGCAGTTGTGCGCAGGCCTTGTCGAAGGTGTGCGGCTTGCCCAGGATCTGTTCCCCAAGCACGGCGACCTGGTCGGAACCGATGATGAGGTGCTCCGGATAGCGGCTGGCCAGGGCCTCGGCTTTTTCCTTGGCCAGGCGCTTGACCAGGTCGACGGCGGTCTCGTCGGGCAGGCGTTGTTCATCTATGTCGGGCGAACTGCAGGTGAAGGGCAGCCGCAGTCGCGTCAGCAATTCGCGGCGATACGGTGAGCTGGAAGCCAGTAGCAAGGGCAGCATGTGCGACTCCTGAATGTGTCCTTTGATTCTAGCTGCGGTGCCTGATGGCGGACAGGGCCGAATTTCCTTTGACAGGTGAGGGGGGCATCCCTAGAATGCTGCGCCTATGTTGAATGACCCGATTCCACCTCACGTTGACCCGCGCAAATTGGCCGATCGTGGCGTTACCCTCCAGGGGGAAGTGCTGCTAGCCGATTTGGAGAGACTCTGCGACCCGCTTTCCGACGACGTCGGTACGGTGCAGGCTAAATTCGTTTTTGAGCGCGACGAGCGTAACGCCGTGGTTATCCACAGCTCCATCGACGTCGAAGTCAAAATGGTTTGCCAGCGTTGTCTTGAGCTGGTCACCCTGCCGATCCATAGCGAATGCAGTTACGCTGTGGTGAAGGAGGGTGCGAATACCCAGTCGTTACCGAAAGGTTATGACGTGCTGGAACTGGGCGAGGATCCTTTGGATCTGCAGGCTTTGATCGAGGAGGAGCTGTTGCTCGCCTTGCCCATTGTGCCTGCTCATCATCCGGAAGAATGCCAGCAGCCGGCGGGCCTTGAAGAGCCCGAGCCGAGCGAGGACGAGGTAACGCGGTCCAACCCGTTCAGTGTATTGGCGCAGTTAAAGCGTGACCCAAACGTTTAGGAGTTAATCAATTATGGCTGTTCAGCAGAACAAAAAATCCCGCTCTGCCCGTGACATGCGTCGTTCCCACGATGCTCTCGAGGCTAGCACTCTGTCCGTGGAAAAGACCACCGGTGAAGTTCACCTGCGTCACCACGTATCGCCAGAAGGCGTATACCGTGGTCGTAAAGTGATCGACAAGGGCGCTGACGAGTAATCCTTGTCTGCTCAAGTCATCGCGATTGACGCAATGGGCGGGGACTTCGGTCCCCGCAGCATTGTTCAGGCCAGCCTTGCTTGCCTGTCTGCCATGCCCTCGCTGCACCTGACCCTCGTCGGTCAACCCTCCTTTCTAGAAGAATTGATTGCCAGCCAGTCGGTTGTGGATCGCGCGCGCCTGAAAATTGCGCCGGCCGCAGAAGTCATCGGCATGGACGAAAAACCCTCCCAGGCCCTGCGCGGCAAGCCGGACTCCTCTATGCGGGTGGCGTTGGAGTTGTTGCGAGATGGCAAGGTCCAGGCGTGCGTCAGTGCCGGCAATACCGGTGCGCTGATGGCGCTGTCGCGTTACGTGCTCAAAACCCTGCCAGGCATCGATCGGCCGGCCATGGTGGCGGCCATCCCCACTCAGCGCGGCTATTGCCAGTTGCTGGACCTGGGGGCCAACGTCGATTGCAGTGCCGAAAACCTGTTCCAGTTCGCCGTCATGGGGTCGGTGGCGGCCGAGACGCTGGGCATCGTTCGCCCGCGCGTGGCATTGCTGAACATCGGCACCGAAGACATCAAGGGCAATCAGCAGGTCAAGCTGGCGGCCAGTCTGTTGCAGAATGCGCGCGGCATGAACTACATCGGTTTCGTCGAGGGTGATGGGCTCTATCGTGGCGAGGCGGATGTGGTGGTGTGCGATGGCTTCGTCGGCAATATTCTGCTCAAGTCCAGCGAGGGGCTGGCGACCATGATCGCGGCGCGTATCGAAGCATTGTTCAAAAGTGGTGTGGCGGCGCGGATGGTCGGTGCCATGGCCATGCCCTTGCTCAAGCGGTTGAAGGCCGATCTGGCCCCGGCGCGGCACAATGGCGCGAGCTTTCTCGGCTTGCAGGGCATTGTCGTGAAGAGTCATGGCGCAGCAGGGGTGCAGGGTTTTCAGAGTGCCATCGAGCGGGCCGTGATCGAGATTCAGGAAAACCTGCCCGAACGCCTGCACGGCCGTCTGGAGGACCTGTTGCTTTAGGCTATCCTGCTTGAGGCGCGTAAATGTGACCGTCCCGAAAAAATAGCCATCCAACGTTCAATTACTTGCGTTCAGCCTGGCTGTTCGTCATCTCTCCGTCGACAAGATCATTAGGGGCTTGTTACATGTCTGCATCCCTCGCATTCGTCTTTCCGGGTCAAGGTTCGCAATCTCTCGGCATGCTCGCCGAGTTGGGTGCTCAGCATCCGCTGATTCTCGAAACCTTCAAAGAAGCCTCCGAGGCCTTGGGTTATGACCTGTGGGCATTGACCCAACAAGGCCCGGAAGAGCAACTCAATCAAACCGATAAAACCCAGCCGGCCATTCTCACCGCCTCCATTGCGCTTTGGCGTCTGTGGTTGGCCGAGGGCGGTGCGCGCCCAGCCTTTGTCGCCGGCCATAGCCTGGGCGAATACAGCGCGCTGGTCGCCGCAGGCAGCGTAAGCCTGGCTGACGCAGTCAAGCTGGTCGAGCGTCGCGGCCAATTGATGCAGGAAGCGGTACCGGCCGGGCAGGGCGGCATGGCTGCCATCCTCGGCCTGGACGACGCTGATGTCGTGGCCGCCTGTGCCGAAGCGGCACAAGGCGAAGTGGTCAGCGCGGTCAATTTCAACTCGCCGGGCCAGGTGGTGATCGCCGGTGCCAAGGCTGCGGTCGAGCGCGCCATCGAAGGCTGCAAGGCTCGTGGTGCCAAGCGTGCCATGCCGTTGCCGGTCAGCGTGCCGTCCCACTGTGAACTGATGCGTCCGGCGGCCGAGCGTTTCGCCGAGTCCATCGCGGCGATCGACTGGCAGGTGCCACAGATCCCTGTAGTTCAAAACGTCAGTGCTGATGTGCCGGCCGATCTGGAAACCCTCAAGCGCGACCTGCTTGAACAACTCTACAAACCTGTGCGCTGGGTCGAGTCGGTCCAGGCGCTGGCCGCCAAGGGCGCTACCCAGTTGGTCGAGTGCGGCCCTGGCAAGGTGCTTGCAGGTCTGAACAAGCGTTGCGCCGAAGGCGTGTCGACAGATAACCTCAATACCCCAGACGCTTTCGCTGCCGCTCGTGCAGCGCGGGCCTGAATCAGGAGAAGCTTGCATGAGTCTGCAAGGTAAAGTTGCACTGGTCACCGGTGCGAGCCGCGGTATTGGTCAAGCCATTGCGCTGGAGTTGGGGCGCATGGGCGCCATCGTCGTGGGTACCGCCACGTCGGCCTCGGGTGCGGAGCGTATCGCTGCGACCCTGAAGGAGCATGGCATCGAAGGTACCGGCCTGGAGCTGAACGTATGCAGCGATGAGTCGGTCACTGCGGCCCTGGCCAAGATCCAGGAGCTGTTCGGCGCGCCGACCATTCTGGTCAATAATGCCGGCATCACCCGCGATAACCTGATGCTGCGCATGAAAGATGACGAGTGGAATGATGTCATCGATACCAACCTCAATAGTCTGTACCGCCTGTCCAAGGGTGTGCTGCGCGGCATGACCAAGGCGCGTTGGGGGCGGATCATCAGTATCGGCTCGGTGGTGGGTGCCATGGGCAACGTCGGCCAAGTAAACTATGCTGCGGCCAAGGCGGGCCTGGAAGGTTTCAGCCGCGCCCTGGCGCGTGAAGTAGGCTCTCGGGCAATTACAGTCAACTCGGTAGCGCCTGGTTTCATCGATACCGACATGACCCGTGAACTGCCCGAGGCTCAGCGTGAAGCCTTGCAAGTCCAGATTCCGCTGGGCCGTCTGGGCCAGGCCGAAGAGATCGCGAAAGTGGTCGCTTTCCTGGCATCGGAAGGAGCAGCCTACGTGACCGGCGCTACAATCCCGGTCAACGGTGGGATGTACATGTAGTCAAATGTGACGGATTGCTTCAAAAAAATGTCATACGAGCTGTCTAAAATCCGTTATAAAGCTGCAATCAAATTCTAGTCAGCGGGCGGGTGTGAGGAAGGAGCAACGCTTTCAGCTTGAAATGCCGAACTCTTTCTATAAACTTACACACCGGCCAGCTGCCTGACATATGTCCATTAGGAGTGAAAACAAGGTATGAGCACCATCGAAGAACGCGTCAAGAAAATCGTCGCCGAGCAACTGGGCGTTAAAGAAGAAGAAGTAGTCAACACCGCTTCCTTCGTTGAAGATCTGGGTGCCGATTCCCTTGACACCGTTGAGCTGGTGATGGCTCTGGAAGAGGAATTCGAGACCGAAATCCCTGACGAAGAAGCTGAGAAGATCACTACTGTTCAAGCTGCTATCGATTACGTTACGTCCCACCAGGCGTAAGATTTTGTAATCGTCGCTTCTTGTCATGGAAAAAACCGCACTGCCTTTGCTGGCGTGCGGTTTTTTCTTTAGATGAGATGTGAAGTGTCGTCCATAGAATAAGGAGAGTGCTGTGTCGCGTAGACGCGTCGTGGTCACCGGTATGGGTATGCTGTCGCCACTGGGCACGGACGTGCCGAGCAGTTGGCAGGGCATTCTGGCTGGCCGCAGTGGCATTGGTCTGATTGAGCATACGGACCTTTCTGCCTATACCACCCGTTTTGGCGGCTCGGTGAAGGGCTTCAAGGTCGAGGAATACCTGTCGGTCAAAGAAGCTCGCAAGCTCGACCTGTTCATTCAGTACGGCCTGGCGGCCGGTTTTCAGGCCGTGCGTAACGCTGGCCTCGAAGTGACCGATGCCAACCGTGAGCGTATCGGTGTGGCAATGGGTTCGGGTATTGGCGGTCTGACCAATATCGAGGAAACCAGCCGTACCTTGCACGAGCAAGGGCCTCGGCGTATTTCGCCGTTTTTCGTGCCTGGCTCGATCATCAATATGATTTCCGGTTTCCTGTCCATCCATCTGGGCGTTCAGGGGCCTAACTACGCCATTGCCACAGCCTGTACCACCGGTACTCACTGCATTGGCATGGCGGCGCGCAATATCGCCTATGGCGAAGCCGACGTCATGATTGCCGGTGGTGCCGAAATGGCCGCCTGCGGCCTGGGCATGGGCGGTTTTGGTGCTGCGCGCGCACTGTCGACGCGCAATGACGAACCGACCCGCGCCAGCCGCCCGTGGGACAAGGGGCGCGATGGCTTTGTGCTGTCGGACGGTGCCGGTGCGCTGGTGCTCGAAGAGCTGGAGCACGCCAAGGCACGCGGTGCGACCATTTATGCCGAGCTCGTCGGCTTTGGCATGAGCGGTGATGCCTATCACATGACCTCGCCGCCCGAAGACGGTGCCGGTGCTGCTCGTTGCATGACCAATGCCTTGCGCGATGCGGGCGTGAGCCCTGGCGAGGTTCAGTACATCAATGCCCATGGCACCTCGACCTCGGCCGGCGACCTGGCAGAAGTGTCGGCGATCAAGTCGGTGTTCGGCGAGCATGCCTACAAGCTGGCGGTCAGCTCGACCAAATCGATGACCGGTCACCTGCTCGGCGCTGCCGGGGCGGTGGAGGCTATCTTCAGCGTACTGGCGATCAACGGCCAGGTCGCTCCGCCGACCATCAACCTGGACGAGCCGGACGAGGGCTGCGACCTCGACTTCGTACCGCACCAGGCTCGCAACATGTCGATCGATGTGGTGCTGTCGAACTCCTTCGGTTTTGGTGGCACCAACGGCTCGCTGGTATTGCGCCGGTTCGCCGGTTGATGCAAAGCTGGGTCGATGGCCAGCCGGCGGACGCGATAGCGCTCAAGAGCCGCGGGCTGGCCTACGGCGATGGTCTGTTCGAGACGATCCTCGTCAAGGCAGGCCAGCCGTTGTTGCTGGAGCTGCATCTGCAGCGGCTGGCAGAAGGCTGCAGGCGGTTGGCGATCACTGCGGACCCGGCCCTGGTCCGTAGTGAGCTTTGTGCTTACGCTGGCCTCATGGGCGAGGGTGTCCTCAAGCTGATTCTGACCCGCGGCGACAGTCAGCGCGGCTATGCCGTCGACCCGCTGTCCAGTGCCCGTCGAATCCTCCAGGCCAATCCTGCGGCAAGTTATCCACAGGCCAATGCGCTGGAAGGCATCAAACTTTTTCCGTGCACCACTCGGCTTGCCGAGCAGCCGTTGCTGGCGGGGCTCAAGCATCTGAATCGACTTGAACAGGTGCTGGCCCGTGCCGAGTGGCGCGACAGCGAGCATGCCGAGGGGCTGATGCTCGATACCTCGGGGCGGCTGATCGAAGGCGTCTACAGCAACCTGTTTCTGGTCAAGGACGGTGCGTTGCTCACGGCCGACCTGAGTCGCTGCGGTGTGGCTGGCGTCATGCGTGCGGCGCTGCTGGAGGCCGCAGCCCGCGAAGGTATTGCAGTACGAATTGGTGACTGCGTGTTGCAGGATCTCGAACAGGCCGATGAAGTCTTTGTTTGCAACAGCGTTTATGGCATCTGGCCGGTGCGAGCATTTACATCTCTGAACTGGTCGGCGGGTCCGCTCACCCGTAAACTGCAACGCATTGCCCGCGTGCTTTTGGATGTTTGATTTGTGAGACGTAAATTCTTGGTGCTGCTGGAGACCTGTTTGATTCTGGCGGGCCTGGCATTGGGGCTATCAGCCTGGAAAATGCACTCGGCACTGGAACAGACATTGGTTGTCCCTCAGGAGCAACTGCTTGAAGTGCCCCGCGGCACGACACCCACTCGAGTGTTCTACCGCCTGGAGGCTCAGGGGGTGCTGGATGACGCATTCTGGCTGCGCCTGTACTGGCGATTCAATCTTGCCGGGACGCCCTTGCATGTGGGTGAGTACCGCATGACGCCGGGAATGAGTGTGCGGGATCTGATCGGGGTCTGGCAGCGCGGCGAAATGGTCCAGTACAACTTGACTCTGGTCGAGGGCTGGACCTTCCGTCAGGTTCGCGCGGCCGTGGCCGGCCACGAGAAGATCGAAAAAACGCTCAGCGGCTTGAGTGATACTGAGGTGATGGACAAGCTTGGCCACCGTGGCGTCTTTCCCGAAGGTCGGTTCTTCCCTGATACCTACCGGTTCGTGCGAGGCATGACCGATGCCGACCTGCTCCAGCAGGCTTACTCGCGCCTCGAGAAAGTCCTGGCCAAGGAGTGGAGTGCCAGGGCGCCTGACGCCCCTTACAGCGAGCCGTATCAGGCGTTGATCATGGCGTCGCTGGTCGAAAAAGAGACGGGTGTCCCTCGGGAGCGTCGCCAGATTGCCGGTGTGTTCGTGCGTCGCATGCAGATCGGCATGTTGCTGCAAACCGACCCGACCGTGATCTACGGGATGGGCGAGCGGTATAACGGCAAGCTGACCCGCGCCGACCTGCGCGAGTTCACGCCTTACAATACCTACATGATTGCCGGCCTGCCGCCGACGCCCATTGCGATGGCGGGGCGCGAGGCGATTCATGCTGCCTTGAATCCGGCGCCTGGTAGTTCGCTCTATTTCGTCGCGCGCGGTGACGGCTCGCATAGCTTTTCGGACGACCTGGATGAGCACAATTCAGCCGTGCGCGAGTTCCAGATCAAGCGCCGCGCCGATTATCGCTCAAGTCCCGGGCCGATGACTGAGCCCGATGCACGGCAGGTGGATCCGCTGCAGCAGTCCGAGCCAGAGCCCGGGGTGCAGCCAGAGGTGGAGTCGGAATCGGTGCCAGAACTGGAATTGGAGCCGGCACCAGCACCAGCACCGGAGTCGACTCCGGCTCCGGTTCCGGCAGCAGAGCCAACGTTGGCGCCCGAACAAGCGCCGGAATCTGAACAAAAGCCCGAACCTGCCCCCGAACCGGCTGAAAGCGCCGAACAGAACCCGCAATGATCAAGATCAAGGACTGCCTGTGACCGGTTTGTTTATTACTCTGGAAGGTCCCGAAGGTGCGGGCAAGAGCACCAATCGCGAATACCTGGCCGGGCATCTGCGCGCTGTCGGTATCGATGTGGTGCTGACCCGCGAGCCCGGCGGTACGCCACTGGCGGAGCGGATTCGTGAATTGCTGCTGGCCCCCAGCGACGAGCGGATGAATGCCGACACTGAGCTTTTGCTGGTGTTCGCCGCGCGTGCCCAGCATTTGGCCGAAGTGATCCGGCCGGCGCTGGCCCGTGGCGCGATAGTGCTTTGCGATCGATTTACCGATGCCACTTATGCCTACCAGGGCGGTGGTCGCGGTCTCTCTCAAGAGCGCATCGCCACGCTGGAGGCCTTCGTCCAGGGCCAATTGCGCCCTGATCTGACCCTGGTGTTCGACTTGCCGGTGGAAGTGGGCCTGGCGCGTGCCTCGGCTCGCGGTCGACTGGATCGATTCGAGCAGGAAGGGCGAGCGTTCTTCGAGGCGGTTCGCACTGCCTACCTCAAGCGTGCCGAAGCGCACCCCGCCCGCTACCGCTTGGTTGATGCCGCCCTGCCACTGGCCGAAGTCCAGCGGTCGCTCGATGCGCTGCTGCCGGAAATCCAGGGGTTGTACCGTGGCTGAAGCCTATCCCTGGCAGGCTGACGTCTGGCAGCACCTGGCTGGACGCAAGCAGCATGCCCATGCGTATCTGCTGCACGGTCCGCAGGGGATCGGCAAGCGCGCCCTGGCCGAACGCCTGATGGCCCTGCTGTTGTGCCAGAGCCCGCAAGGGCTGCAGGCCTGTGGCCGGTGCAAGTCCTGTATGCTGCTGGCCGCGGGCAGTCATCCGGATAACTACGTGCTGGAGCCGGAGGAGGCGGACAAGGCGATCAAGGTCGATCAGGTCCGCGACCTGGTCGGTTTCGTGGTCCAGACGGCGCAGCTGGGTGGTCGCAAAGTGGTGTTGGTCGAGCCGGCCGAATCGATGAACATCAATGCCGCCAACGCCCTGCTCAAGAGTCTGGAAGAGCCTTCAGGCAATACCGTGTTGCTACTCGTCAGTCATCAGCCCAGCCGCTTGTTGCCGACGATCAAGAGCCGTTGCGTGCAGCAGGCCTGTCCTTTGCCGGGGCAGGCCCAGAGCCTGCAATGGCTGGCCGGTGCCTTGCCCGACTGCGACGAGCAGGAGCGCCTCGAGTTGCTGACCCTGGCGGCGGGCTCGCCGTTGGCGGCTGTCAGCCTTAAGGCCCAGGGCGTGCGCGAGCAGCGGGCGGCCGTGGTCGACGGGGTGAAAAAACTCCTCAAGCAGCAGGCGTCGCCGAGTCAGCTGGCCGAGAGTTGGAACAGCATTGCGCTGTTGTTGCTGTTCGACTGGTTTTGCGATTGGTCGAACCTGGTGCTGCGCTATCAGTTGACGCAGGATGAGGAGGGGTTAGGCTTGAGCGACATGCGCAAGGTGGTGCAGTACCTGGCGCAAAAGAGCGAGCTGGACAAGGTGTTGAGTATCCAGGACTGGATTCTCGCTCAGCGCCAGAAGGTACTGGCCAAGGCCAACCTCAATCGCGTGCTCTTGCTCGAAGCTTTGCTGGTGTCCTGGTCGGCGTTGCCTGGTCAGCGCTGATCGTCCTTCTCACCTGATGTAGATGTCATTCCATCCATGCTTGTAGATTCCCATTGTCACCTGGATCGTCTCGATCTCACTGAACACGCCGGCTCGCTCGATGCCGCGCTCGATGCCGCACGCGCGCGCGGTGTCGGTCACTTTCTCTGCATCGGCGTCAGCGCCGACAACGCCGCGACAGTCAGGGGGCTGGCCGAGCGCTATGCGGACGTCGACTGTTCGGTCGGAGTGCATCCGCTCGATCTGCAACCCGGTGCTGCGCCGGCGCTCGATTGGTTGCTGCGCGAGCTCGAACATCCGCACGTCGTCGCCATTGGTGAAACCGGCCTGGATTATCACTACGAGCCGGAAGCGGCCGAGTTGCAGCAGGAATCCTTCCGTCTGCACCTGCACGCGGCATCCCTGACCGGCAAGCCAGTCATCGTCCATACCCGTGGCGCCCGCGCCGATACCCTGGCGCTGCTGCGCGAGGCCAGTCTGGTGCAGGCGGGTGTCCTGCATTGCTTTACCGAAGACTGGGACATGGCCAAGGCGGCACTGGACCTGGGATTTTATATTTCCCTGTCCGGCATTGTGACTTTCCGCAATGCCGATGCCTTGCGTGATGTGGCGCGGCAGGTACCTGCCGATCGACTTCTGGTCGAGACCGACTCTCCCTACCTCGCCCCGATTCCCTACCGGGGCAAGCCGAACCTGCCGCAGTACGTCCGTGAAGTGGCGGAGTTCCTGGCGATGCTGCGGGGTGAACCCTATGAGCGGTTCGCCGAACAGACCACGGCCAACTTCAAGCGCTTGTTCCCGCAGGCACGGATCTGAGGCCGCGAGCGATGGTTGCCAGGCCCTGCTGAATCGCAGGCAAAAAAAACCCGGGTTCTGGGGGGTGAATCCGGGTTAAGACCATTAGGAGTAAAACAAAGGTGTGCTGTCCTTTGACACCTTTGTTGACGCGTCACTTGGGGGGTATGGCGCGTCAACACTTCAAGTATTGGTCATGATTGGCGCTATTCCACTCAGTGCTGCTCGTTTCTTAAACAGATTTGGAATACGTGCGCCGCTGCTGAGCACTCATTGCTCTGCAATCTTTTTCACAATGGCGATAGTTTCGTCGATCACGCGCTTATCGGTATAGAAATGAGGAGAAAAGCGCACTCCATGGCCGCGCGGGATACAAATCACCTGTTCCTGCTTGAGCTGCTCATATACCTGCCGATTATCAATGCCATCGATACTGAATGAGACAATTCCGGCACGGCGTGCAGGATTCAGTGGGCTGTGAATGATGACGCCGGGGATGCTGCCCAAGCCGTCGTAAAGCCATTGAACCCGTTCGCCCAGCGCTGCGGCGACGTTCTCCATACCGACCTCTTCGAACAGCGACAGGCTGGCTTCCAGCGCACTGGCGCCCAGCATGTTGGGGCTGCCGCACTCAAAGCGCCGGGCGCTGCGGGCCGGTTCCCATTCGGTACGGTCGTAGTCACCCATGTGCTCGACCATATGCCAGCCGAACTCGCTCAATTTCAATTGCGCGCGCACCTCGCTACGGCAATAGAACACCCCCAGCCCCTCCGGCCCCAGCAGCCATTTGTGACCATCGGCCATGGCGAAGTCGCATTGATATAGCTGCACGTCGAAGGGCAGGGCGCCCAATTGCTGGATGGCGTCGATGCAGAACATCACGTTGCGTTCCTTGCAGCCCTGGCCAAGGCGCGGCAGGTCCAGGCGCAGACCGGTGGCGTATTGAACCGAGCTGATCGACATCAGCCGGGTCTGCGGGCCGCAGGCGGTGAGCAGCGCGGCTTCCGGATCGTCACCCTTGAGGCTGACCTGAACCACTTTCACCCCTTGGTTGCCAAGGGCTTCCCAAACGATGCGGTTGGAAGGGAATTCTTCATCGCTGATGACAATCTGGTCGCCCGCTTGCCAGTCCAGGCCAAAGGCTACGAAAGAAAGCGCTTCTGATGTATTCTTGACCAGAGCAATGTCATCCGTCGACGGTGCATTCGTCAGCCGCATCAAGCGTTCGCGAAGTCGTTGCTCCATCGCCATCCAGTCTGGATAGTCCCTGGCGCCCAGTAAAACGTTCTCCTCGGCGAAGCGGCGGACCGCGTCGCTGCTGCGTTTTGGCCAGGGAGCCACCGCTGCGTGGTTCAGATAACGCAGGCCGCTGGCCTGTTCAAACTCATCGTGAAACATAGACATGGTCGGATGATCCGTGCATTTTGGCGCAAGTTAGGCATAATACCCGGCTTCGATTTTGATCCAGTCCCTCTTATGCAGAAAGAACCTCGTAAGGTCCGTGAGTTTCGTCGCCGTGAGCAAGAAATTCTCGATACCGCACTCAAGCTGTTCCTCGATCAAGGTGAAGACAGCGTCACCGTCGAGATGATCGCTGATGCAGTCGGTATCGGCAAAGGCACGATCTACAAGCATTTCAAGTCCAAGGCGGAGATCTACCTGCGCCTGATGCTCGATTATGAGCGCGACTTGAACGAATTGCTCCATTCTGCCGATGTCGATCGCGACAAGGAGGCCTTGTCGCGCGCCTACTTCGAGTTTCGCATGCGCGACCCGCAACGCTATCGCCTGTTCGATCGCCTGGAAGAAAAGGTGGTCAAGGGCAATCAGGTGCCGGAGATGGTCGAGGAGCTGCACAAGATCCGCGCATCGAACTTCGAGCGTCTGACCCAGCTGATCAAGGGGCGGATCAGCGAAGGCAAGCTTGAGGATGTGCCGCCGTACTTCCATTACTGCGCGTCCTGGGCGCTGGTGCATGGCGCCGTGGCGCTTTACCACTCGCCGTTCTGGAGCAATGTGCTGGAAGATCAGGAAGGCTTCTTCCAGTTCCTGATGGACATTGGTGTGCGCATGGGCAACAAGCGCAAGCGCGATACCGATACCTCCGGCAGTTGAAGTATTTCGCCCGGCTATAGTGTTACGGGGTCGGGCCCCTCAGGAATATACTCAGGTATGAGGCTTGCAAAAACCTGATTTTTGAGTCAGGTTTTGCATGTCCGATTTTTCCCATGCCGGAGTCCCCCATGATCGTCGATCGACAAGGCAGGCGTTTTCGCAATTTGCGCGTCAGCCTGACCTCCGCCTGCAACTATGCGTGTACCTATTGCGTGCCCAATGGCAAGCGCCTGGTTGCTGCGCAGGATGAACTGTCGGCCGAGGCCATGGCCCGCGGCGTCGCGTACCTGATCGAGGCGGCCGGCATCGAACGCCTGCGCATTACCGGCGGTGAACCGCTGGTCAGCCCCAAGCTTGAAACCTTCATGCGGGAAGTCTCGGTGCTGGGCCTGGACGATATCAGCCTGACCACCAATGGCCAGTTGTTGCTGCGCAAGCTGCCGGTGCTGGTGGATGCAGGCATCGCGCGGCTCAATGTTTCCCTCGATACCCTCGATCCCACGGCCTTTCGCAGCATTGCCCGGGGCGGCGACCTGGCCACCGTGCTCGACGGCATGACGCAGGCGAGTGCGGCGGGTATCAAGATCAAGGTCAACATGGTGCCGCTGCGCGGGCAGAACCTCGATCAAGTGCTGCCACTGCTTGATTACTGTCTTGAGCGCGGGTACGAATTGCGGTTCATCGAACTGATGCGCATGGGGCACCTGGCCAGCGATTCGAATGCATTTCTGCAGCAATTCGTTGGCCTGCAACAATTGCTTCAGGTCATTGGCGAGCATCATGAGTACCTTCAGGCCGATGCCCCGGTCGACGCTACCGCGTTGCGCTACCAGATTCCTGGAAAGGGTTACTTCGGCGTGATCGCCAATGAAAGCGTGCCATTCTGCCGGACGTGCTCGCGTCTGCGCCTGTCCTCTACTGGCTGGCTGCATGGCTGTCTCTCTTCGAGCAACCGGCATTATGTCGGTGACTTGCTCGACAAGCCTCGCCATCAGGCCCTGCCCGCGTTGCAGGGGCTATTGGTCAAGGCGCTCGGTGACAAGCAGGAAGTTGCATTTTCGGGCGGCGCGACGGTGATGAAAATCATCGGGGGCTAACTGGCGCAAAAGCTGCATCCGGGGGCTATTCGCCGGTTTTCCGTCACCGGCCTCTGGAGGGAAGATGCGAAGCTTGGTTTTGCTGCTGGCACTGCTGTCGCTGGGCGGCTGCATGAACGTCAGCGATCTGGGCGAGGGTGCCCGTTATCATATGAGCGATGCCGGTCTGCTTGATCACAGTGACACGCAGCGCGCCATGTCGTTGCGCCTGCAACCTGACTCATTCATTTTCATCGGCCAGGGCGCATTTGCACCCCCGGGCGGTGCTTATCCGCGCCCCAACGTGGTGGCCGAGGAAGCGTTCAAGGGGTTTGTCGAATACTTCCCGCTGGTGCGTCGCGCCAGGGCGCCATTGGGCCTGGAAGCGGCCCTGAACGAGGCGCGTGATGCCGGTGCGCACTATCTGCTCTACGCCCGTTTCGCCAAGGCCGATGACCGCATCAGCAACGGCGACGACTGGTACGATCAGCAGGCAGTGGACCGGTTGGGCATCGATAGCGGCGTGATCCAGTTGATGCTGATCGAAACCAATACCCGTTATTTGATCGATACGGCTCGAATTCGCAGCCGCGGCGGTTTGCTGACGTTTCACGATGACCGGCCCGAGGATTTGCTTGGCCCGCCACTTGAGGATTACGCTCGTAGCCTATTGGGTATGAGTCGCTAAGGAGAAGGGTATGAGTGGTGCGGGCAACGCCAATGATTTGCTGGCGCAGATTCCGAAGTCGGAAAAGGGGCTGCCGCCCGTTCATCTGTGGAACCCGGCATTCTGCGGTGATATCGATATGCGCATCGCTCGCGACGGGACCTGGTATTACCTGGGGACGCCGATCGGGCGCAAGCCGATGGTCAAATTGTTCTCCACCATCATTCGCCGTGACGGTGACGACTACTTTCTGATCACCCCGGTCGAGAAGGTTGGTATCAAGGTCGATGATGCCCCTTTCGTTGCTGTGAGCCTGCAGGTCGAGGGCGAGGGCGAAGGGCAGCGCTTGCGCTTCACCACCAATGTCGACGAAGAGGTCGAGGTGGGTGGCGAGCACCCCATGCGTTTCGTCATCGACCCGCAGACGCAAGAGCCGTCGCCTTACGTGCATGTGCGCACCAATCTCGAAGCGTTGATTCACCGCAATGTGTTCTACCAGCTGGTTGAGCTGGCAGAGGTGCGCGAGATCGATGGCCAGCACTGGCTGGGCGTTCGCAGCGGCGGTGAATTCTTCCCGATTAGCCTGGACCCTGCCTGACTCTGAGTGGTGGGAGCTTCACTCGTTCACATTATGAAATGGGTGAATCTTGTTTGTATCGCCAATTTGGCGATACCATCCCCGAATGTCGACCAAACACCGTCTCCGGGAAAAATACCGCATTGAGCTGCGGGAAAAGGACCATCTTCCTCCGCATGTTCATCTGACGGGCGGAGGAGTGGACGTTATGATCAGCCTGGAGGTTGTCGAGGTTGTAGCAGGAAGGGCACCTGCTGCAGTCTTGAATGAGGCTTTGGCCTGGGTCCAGGCTAACCAGGCCGAACTTTTGAAGGAGTGGAAGAAATGGCATCGATGAAGCGACCGCGCCTACAGGCTGTGCAAGCTCTCCCTGACGCCAAACTTGAGCTGACATTTGTCGATGGTCAGAAATTCGAGCTGGACATGAGCTATGACCTGAAAACGTGCCAGGGCCTCAAGCCACTCAATGGCACAGCATTTAACGATGTTGTGCTGGGCGACAATGGTTGGACGGTCGAGTGGCCTGCATTGGACATCCAGATTGGGGTCGACACGCTTTATCTTGACGCATTGGTGCAGGCAGCGAAGGATGAAAACACCCGGATTTTCATGGCCTGGCGCGCCCGCCATCGCATGACGTTGGATCAGGCGGCAAATGCCCTTGGTGTAAAACCTCGCAGTATCAGCCGTTACAGCAATGGACGCGAAGTCGTCCCCAGAACCTTGGCGTTGGCCTGTCTGGGTTGGGAGCGGCTGGAGGAGCAGCCGAAAGCTCAAGTGGCGAGCGCTGGATGATTTTTCAGATCATCAGAAACGACAAAGCCCCAACAAGTGGGGCTTTGGAATGTGGCTCCGCGACCAGGACTCGAACCTGGGACCCAATGATTAACAGTCATTTGCTCTACCGACTGAGCTATCGCGGAATCTGTTGCCTATGTTACTGATTGGTAAGGGGAAGTCAAGCCTTGGCTGACTTCCCCTCCTTGCCAGCCTTACAGCACTTGAACGATGGCTTTGGTTACAACGTCGATATTACTCTTGTTCAGCGTGGCTACACAGATGCGGCCGGTATCCAGCGCATAGATGCCGAACTCGTTCTTCAGGCGGGCAACCTGTTCGGCGGTCAGGCCCGAGTAGGAGAACATGCCGCGCTGACGACCGACAAAGCTGAAGTCATGGTCGGGGGCCAATTGCGCCAGGCGCTCGACCATCTCGTTGCGCATGCCACGAATGCGCAGGCGCATTTCAGCCAGCTCGGCTTCCCACATGGCGCGCAATTGCGGGCTGTTGAGCACGGCAGCGACGATGCTGGCGCCATGGGTTGGCGGGTTGGAGTAGTTGGTGCGGATCACGCGCTTGACTTGCGACAGCACGCGAGCGCTTTCTTCCTTCGAGTCGGTGATGATCGACAGGGCGCCGACGCGTTCGCCATACAGCGAGAAGGATTTGGAGAAGGAGCTGGAGACGAAGAAGTTCAAGCCCGATTCGGCGAACAGGCGCACGGCGGCAGCGTCTTCGTCGATGCCATCGCCAAAGCCCTGGTAAGCCATGTCCAGGAACGGGATGTGGCCCTTGGCCTTGATCAGGTCCAGGACGTTCTGCCAGTCGGCCGGGCTCAGGTCGACGCCAGTCGGGTTGTGGCAGCAGGCGTGCAGGACGATGATCGAGCCCGACGGCAAGGCATTCAGGTCTTCGAGCATGCCGGTGCGGTTTACATCGTGGCTGGCGGCATCGTAGTAGCGATAGTTCTGTACCGGGAAGCCGGCGGTTTCGAACAGCGCGCGGTGGTTTTCCCAGCTCGGGTCGCTGATGGCGACTACGGCGTTTGGCGAGATCTGCTTGAGGAAGTCTGCACCGATCTTCAGTGCGCCGGTACCGCCGACGGCCTGGGTGGTAATGACGCGGCCGGCTGCCAGCAGTGGCGAATCAGCACCGAACAGCAGTTTTTGCACGGCCTGGTCGTAGGCCACGATGCCGTCGATCGGCAGGTAGCCGCGCGAGGCGTGCTGGGCGGCGCGAGTGGTTTCGGCTTCGATCACTGCACGCAGCAGTGGAATACGGCCTTCCTCGTTGCAGTAAACACCGACCCCCAGGTTGACTTTACTGGTGCGGGTATCGGCATTGAATGCTTCGTTGAGGCCGAGGATAGGATCGCGTGGTGCCAATTCGACAGCGGAAAACAGGCTCATTTTTACCGTGGCTCTGAATGGAGAATGAAGAGAGGGTCACATCGCTCCAGCCGGATGCACTAGAGCGGTGCGCAAACGGGGAGTTAGTATAGAGAGGCTAGTCTTCTACGGCGACAGGTGGCGAGAAGTTTTACCGGGCTTTTTGCGATTATTTTTCGACCGTTAGTCTTATTCGGACCAGTCGGTCGGGCAATGTATACAAAGCGCTCATTAAACTGGAGTTTCATGGCACTACCTGGGTATAAATACTGTTTATAAATACAGGCGGCCGGGGTCGTCGGTAAATTTCTCATCGCTGTGCTGCCTTGCTGGCGGTCAGGATGAAATCAGAGGTTCGTTATGTCCGAGTTTCAGCTCGTTACCCGTTTCCAGCCGGCCGGTGATCAACCCGAAGCGATACGCCAGATGGTCGAAGGCATCGACGCGGGGTTGGCGCATCAGACCCTGCTTGGGGTGACTGGCTCGGGCAAGACTTTCAGCATTGCCAACGTGATTGCCCAGGTGCAGCGACCGACCCTGGTGCTGGCGCCGAACAAGACCCTGGCGGCGCAACTGTATGGCGAGTTCAAGTCGTTTTTCCCGAACAACGCCGTCGAGTATTTCGTCTCCTACTACGACTACTACCAGCCTGAAGCCTACGTACCTTCTTCCGATACCTTCATCGAGAAGGACGCTTCGATCAACGACCATATCGAACAGATGCGATTGTCGGCGACCAAGGCGTTGCTCGAGCGCAAGGACGCGATCATTGTTACCACGGTCTCCTGTATCTATGGTTTGGGCAGCCCGGAGACCTACCTGAAAATGGTGCTGCACGTCGATCGCGGCGACCGGCTCGATCAGCGCGCGCTGCTGCGGCGCCTGGCGGACCTGCAGTACACCCGCAACGACATGGATTTCGCCCGGGCGACCTTTCGGGTGCGCGGCGATGTGATCGATATCTTCCCGGCCGAGTCGGACCTGGAAGCCATCCGCATCGAGTTGTTCGATGACGAGGTGGAAAACATCTCGGCCTTCGATCCGCTGACCGGTGAAGTCATCCGCAAGTTGCCACGCTTTACCTTCTACCCCAAGAGCCACTACGTCACGCCGCGGGAAACCCTGATGGAGGCGGTGGAGGGGATCAAGGATGAGCTCAAGGAGCGTCTTGAATACCTGCGCGACACCAACAAGCTGGTCGAGGCCCAGCGCCTGGAGCAGCGCACCCGTTTCGACCTGGAAATGATTCTCGAACTGGGTTATTGCAACGGCATCGAAAACTACTCGCGTTATCTCTCCGGTCGTCCGGCGGGAGCACCGCCACCGACGCTGTACGATTACCTCCCGGCCGACGCATTGCTGGTGATCGACGAGTCCCACGTCAGCGTTCCGCAGGTCGGGGCCATGTACAAGGGCGACCGCTCGCGCAAGGAAACCCTGGTCGAGTACGGCTTCCGCTTGCCGTCGGCGCTGGACAACCGGCCGATGCGCTTCGACGAATGGGAAGGCGTCAGCCCGCAGACCATTTTCGTCTCGGCAACGCCCGGGCCTTACGAAGCCGAGCATGCGGGGCGGGTGGTCGAGCAGGTCGTGCGGCCGACCGGTCTGGTCGACCCGCAAGTGGAGATCCGCCCGGCCACTACCCAGGTCGACGACCTGCTCTCGGAAATCCGCAAGAAAGTTGCGCTCGAGGAGCGCGTGCTGGTCACCACGCTGACCAAGCGCATGGCCGAAGACCTCACGGACTACCTTGCCGACCATGATGTGCGGGTACGCTACCTGCACTCGGATATCGATACCGTGGAGCGGGTCGAAATCATTCGCGATCTGCGCCTGGGGACTTTCGATGTGCTGGTGGGGATCAACCTGCTGCGCGAAGGCCTGGACATGCCGGAAGTGTCGCTGGTGGCCATCCTCGATGCGGACAAGGAAGGCTTCCTGCGCTCCGAGCGCTCGCTGATCCAGACCATTGGCCGTGCCGCGCGTAACCTCAGTGGCCGGGCGATTCTCTACGCTGACCGCATCACCGGCTCCATGGAGCGGGCGATCGGCGAGACCGAACGCCGTCGCGACAAGCAGATTGCCTTCAACCTGGCCAACGGCATCACGCCCAAGGGGGTGTTCAAGGATGTTGCCGATATTCTCGAAGGCGCCACCGTACCCGGTTCGCGCAGCAAGAAGCGCAAGGGCATGGCCAAGGCTGCGGAGGAGGCTGCTCGTTACGAGAACGAGCTGCGTTCGCCTGGCGAGATCGCCAGGCGCATCAAGCAGCTGGAAGAGAAGATGTACCAGTTGGCCCGTGATCTGGAATTCGAAGCGGCGGCGCAGACGCGTGATGAGATTACCAAGTTGCGCGAACGGCTGTTGACCGTGTAATCGTTCATCGCGGTCTACTGAGTTTTCCCAGCGCCGCAGCCTCACTGCCAGGCCTTTTCCCCGGAACATGGCGCTTTACTGGAGACTGCCCGGTCTGCCCTGCTAATATCCACGCTTTGTTTTATCTCTAGTTCGAGACCCTCAATGACCACCGTTCGTACTCGTATCGCGCCATCGCCCACCGGGGATCCCCACGTCGGCACGGCTTATATCGCCTTGTTCAACTATTGCTTTGCCAAGCAGCACGGCGGCGAGTTCATCCTGCGTATTGAAGATACCGATCAGTTGCGCTCGACCCGTGAGTCCGAGCAGCAGATTTTCGACGCCTTGCGCTGGCTGGGCATCGAGTGGAGCGAAGGCCCGGACGTCGGTGGCCCGCATGGCCCGTACCGGCAGAGCGAGCGGGGCGATATCTACAAGCAATATGCCCAGCAACTGGTCGACCTGGGGCACGCCTTCCCGTGCTTCTGCACGGCCGAAGAGCTGGACCAGATGCGCGCCGAGCAGACTGCACGTGGCGAAACTCCACGCTACGATGGCCGCGCTCTGCTGCTGTCGCCTGAAGAGGTGCAGCGGCGCCTGGCCGCCGGCGAGCCCCATGTCATCCGCATGAAGGTGCCGAGCGAAGGCGTCTGCGTGGTGCCGGACATGCTGCGCGGTGACGTCGAGATCCCGTGGGATCGCATGGACATGCAAGTGTTGATGAAGACCGACGGTCTGCCGACCTATTTCCTTGCCAACGTGGTCGACGACCACCTCATGGGCATCACCCACGTCCTGCGTGGCGAGGAGTGGCTGCCGTCGGCGCCCAAGTTGATGCTGCTCTACGAATACTTCGGCTGGGAACAGCCGCAGCTGTGCTACATGCCACTGCTGCGCAACCCGGACAAGAGCAAGCTGTCCAAACGCAAGAACCCGACCTCGGTGACCTTCTACGAGCGCATGGGCTTCATGCCTGAAGCCATGCTCAACTACCTGGGCCGCATGGGCTGGTCCATGCCGGACGAGCGCGAGAAGTTCTCCCTGCAGGAAATGGTCGAGCATTTCGACCTGTCGCGGGTTTCCCTGGGTGGGCCGATCTTCGATATCGAGAAACTGTCCTGGCTCAACGGCCAGTGGCTGCGCGACCTGCCGGTGGAAGAGTTCGCCGCGCGGGTGCAGAAGTGGGCTTTCAACGCCGACTACATGATGAAAATCGCACCGCACGTGCAAGGCAGGGTGGAAACCTTCAGTCAGATCGCACCGCTGGGTGCATTCTTCTTCGCCGGTGGCTTGCAGCTGGATGCCAAGCTGTTCGAGCACAAGAAACTTTCCGGTGATCAGGTGCGGCAGTTGATGCAGTTGATCCTGTGGAAACTCGAGTCGCTGCGTCAGTGGGAAAAGGACCCGATCACCGGTTGCATCCAGGCGGTGGTTGATTCGCTGGAGCTGAAGCTGCGTGATGCCATGCCGCTGATGTTTGCCGCCATTACAGGGCAGGCGAGCTCGGTTTCCGTACTCGATGCCATGGAAATCCTCGGGCCGGACCTGACGCGCTACCGCCTGCGTCAGGCTCTGGACCTGCTCGGTGGTGTTTCGAAGAAAGAAAACAAAGAATGGGAAAAGCTGCTGGGCAGTATTGCCTGAGTAGCTGGGGCCGCAAAGCGGCCCCAAACCCCCGTTTTTCCGGGGGCTGCACAGAGAAAGACCGGTAAGTGTTTGTTATCGCGGAAAAAAAATTCAGATTTTGTTGAAAATAAGTTTGACAGGTCTGTGATCCGCTCTTAATATGCGCCCCGTCCACAGCGATGAACGCAACGAAACGCGAAGCACCCAGCCAAGCGGTTCAGTTCAAAGCGACATTGTGGGGCTATAGCTCAGCTGGGAGAGCGCTTGCATGGCATGCAAGAGGTCAGCGGTTCGATCCCGCTTAGCTCCACCAAATTCCAGATCCGGAGTTGGTTGTATTGACTTCGGATAGATCAGATTCCAGCCTGATCAATTGGTAGAAGGGTTGCGTCCCCTTCGTCTAGTGGCCTAGGACACCGCCCTTTCACGGCGGTAACAGGGGTTCGAGTCCCCTAGGGGACGCCAGTTTTACACAAGCGATGTCGTAAGAGGTCGCTGCGCCGCGAGGCGAAAAATCCGGGGCTATAGCTCAGCTGGGAGAGCGCTTGCATGGCATGCAAGAGGTCGACGGTTCGATCCCGTCTAGCTCCACCAATTTGCCAGGATTCGTGAAAACGGATCTGCTCGAAGGTTATGCGTCCCCTTCGTCTAGTGGCCTAGGACACCGCCCTTTCACGGCGGTAACAGGGGTTCGAGTCCCCTAGGGGACGCCACTTTTACCCGCTATGCGGGATTTCAAGGCTCATTCGATTATTGAATGAGCCTTTTGTTTTTCTGCCGTAATAATCTTTTCGGCATCTTCATTCCTCCTTTATTTCAAAGTGCGCGGTTCGTGCAGACGAACGGTGTTGTCTTGTGCTTGCCAAAAAATATTATGCGTATAATATTATCTCAATAATATTTGGAGGCGCTCATGAGCGACAAAAAGGCGAAAACCCGTGAACGCATTCTGCAGGCGGCCAGTCATGCGTTGATCCAGCACGGCCCGGCCGAGCCCAGCGTCAGTGACGTCATGGGCGCGGCAGGGCTCACGGTAGGTGGCTTCTATGCCCACTTCGAGAGCAAGGATGCGCTGATGCTGGAGGCCTTCAGCCAATTGCTTGGCCAGCGCCGCGCCTTGCTTGCTGAAGTCGATCCCACATTGAGCGGGGAAGAGCGCCGGGCCCTGGCTGCCGCGTTCTACCTGTCGCGCAAGCACCGTGATGCCACCGAGCAAGCCTGTCCGTTGCCGAGCTCACTGGGCGAAATGGCAAGCCTGCCCGAGGCTTTTCGCCAGGTGCTCGGCGAGCATCTGGAACTGATGACGGCGCAACTTTCCAGCAGCCCCGAAGAGGCCGACAAGGTACTCGCCGACCTGGCGCTGATGGTGGGTGGCCTGGCCCTGGCGCGGGCCTTGGGCGCCTGCCCCTTGTCTGATCGAGTCCTGCGTGCCGCCAAGTCGGCAGTTATCTGATCGAGCGATGTCCCTGAGGAGAAAATCGATGAGCACTATGAGCTGGATTCGTGGCGTCAATGGCACCTTGGGCTGGCTGGCACCGAACATGGTTGCCAGTAAAATGCGACTCGCGTTCATGCGGCCGCGCAACTTGCCACCCCGAGAGTGGGAGTTGCCGCTGCTGGCCAAGGCCGAACGCATCGCCTTGCGTTTCGGGCTCTCGACGCTGCGCTGGGGGCAAGGCCCGACCGTGCTGCTGATGCATGGCTGGGAAGGGCGGCCGACCCAGTTTGCCAGCCTGGTCAATGCCCTGGTGGCGGCCGGCTACACGGCCGTTGCGCTCGATGGGCCGGGGCACGGGCGCTCGCCAGGTCGTGAAGCCCATGTGGGATTGTTCGCTCGGGCGCTGCTGGAGGCTGCCGCCGAATTGCCACCCTTGCGGGCCGTGATCGGCCATTCCATGGGCGGCTCCAGCGTATTGCTGGCCACGCAAATGGGCCTGCGTGCGGAGGTGGTGGTGAGCATTGCCGCACCCGCCCGGGTCATTGGCGTGCTGCGCGGCTTTGCCCGGCGGGTCGGGCTGCCACCGCGGGCGCGGGCGGCGTTTATCCACCAGGTTGAACGTGATGTGGGTGTGCAGGCTTCACGGCTGGATGTCAGTCACTACCAGTTGAAAATGCCCGGCCTGATCGTGCATGCCGAAGATGATCCGCTGGTGCCGGCCAGTGAAGCTCAGGTGATTCATGAAGCCTGGTTCGACAGCCGGCTGCTGGTATTGCCCGAAGGTGGGCATCGACGGGTGCTGGCCGATCCGCGTTTGATCGACGCTGTGCTTGCCCTGCTCGAACGAAGCGGTCACCAGGCGCGCCAATCGGCCTGAGCATCGGCTACACTGGCGCCTGGCCGAATCAATGTGGCTGGCCGCATCAATGTGACTGGGAGCAGGCATGAGTTGGGATCTGGCAACGCCGTTTATCATTGATCTTTGTGTGGGTGCCGAGGATATCGACGAGCTCGGGCATGCCAATAACGCGGTGTACGTCACCTGGCTCGAGCGCTGTGCATGGCGGCATTCGCAGCGCCTGGGCCTGGACCTGACCGAGTACCGCCGCCTGGACCGGGCGATGGCAGTGGTGCGCCACGAGATCGACTACCTGGCCAGTGCCTATGAGGGCGATGAGCTTCAATTGGCGACCTGGATCGTCGATTGGGACCAGCGCCTGAAAATGACCCGGCGCTTTCAACTCAAGCGCCCGAGCGACGGCACCACGCTGCTGCGCGCGCAAACCACCTTTGTCTGCATCGAACTCTCCACCGGACGGCCAAAGCGCATGCCGGCGGAGTTTATCGAGGGCTATGGGGCCGCGCTCCTCGGCGGGACGCAGCCTTCGGCAGCTGCCGCCCTTTTGTAGCAGCTGCCGCCAGGCTGTCGCAGTGGCGCACCAGTCCTGGTGCGCTGTTTTTGCTACACTGCGCGCCTTTTACGCTCGAGACGTTCCCATGCAAATTGCCCTGGCGCCGATGGAGGGGTTGGTCGACAACATCCTGCGTGACGTGCTGACCCAGGTCGGCGGTATCGACTGGTGTGTCACCGAGTTCATCCGGGTGAATGACATGCTGCTGCCGCCCAGCCAATTCCACAAGCTGGCGCCGGAGCTGCAGCAGGGCGCTGCGACTGCGGCGGGCGTTCCGTTGCGGGTGCAGTTGCTCGGGTCCGACCCCGTGTGCCTGGCCGAAAACGCCGCATTGGCCTGCGAACTGGGTGCGCCAGTGATCGACCTGAACTTCGGTTGCCCGGCCAAAACCGTGAACAAGTCCCGCGGTGGCGCCGTGCTGCTCAAGGAGCCGGAGCTGCTGCACAGCATTCTTGCCCATGTGCGGCGGGCGGTTCCGGCTGCAATTCCGGTGACGGCCAAGATGCGCCTGGGCTTCGACAGCCCCGACGGCGCCATGGAGTGCGCCATCGCCCTGGCTGAAGGCGGTGCCGAACAGATCGTCGTCCATGCGCGGACCAAGGTCGATGGCTACAAGCCGCCGGCCCATTGGGAGTGGGTGGCGCGGGTGCAGGAAGTGGTCAAGGTGCCGGTTTTCGCCAATGGTGAAGTCTGGACGGTCGAAGACTGGCGGCGCTGCCGCGAGGTCAGTGGCGTGGAGGACATCATGCTCGGCCGCGGGCTGGTCTCGCGGCCCGACCTGGCGCGGCAGATCGCTGCAGCGCGCGCGGGCATCGAGCTGCCGGCCATGCACTGGGACGAGCTGATGCCGCTGATCCAGGACTTCTGGTGCCAGGCCGTCGGCAAACTTACCCCGCGTAGCGCACCGGGTCGGTTGAAGCAATGGGTGGCCATGCTGACGCGCAGTTACCCCGAGGCCGTGGAGTTGTTCACCGCCTTGCGCCGCGAGAGCGATTGCGCACAGATCAGCCGGCTGATCGGGGTTGAGCAAAGCATCGCTGCCTGAAGATTTTTTCAGATGGGTTCGGTTTTACTGTTCAAGCAGCAGCTTGCGGAACTCGATCAATGGCAGTGGGCGGCTGTGCAGGTACCCCTGATACAAGTGGCAGCCAAGCTGTTGGAGAAACTCCAGTTGCTCGGACAGTTCCACACCTTCGGCGATGACCGCCAGGTCCAGGCTGCGGGCCATGGCCACGATCGCGCGAACGATCTCGGCGTCGTTGGGGTCCTGGGTGGCGTCGCGGATGAATGACTGGTCGATCTTGAGTGCATCCACTGGCAGGCGCTTGAGGTAGGTCAGCGATGAGTAACCGGTGCCGAAATCGTCCATGGCAAAGCTCACGCCGAGCTTCTTCAGGGCGCGCATCTTGTTGATCGTGTCATCCAGGTTCTGGATCACGATGCCCTCGGTAATCTCCAGCCTGAGTATGGTGCAGGGCAGGTGATAAGCCTTCAGGCTGCGTTCGACCCGTTCGGCGAAGTCATTCTGGCGGAACTGGCGCGGGCTGATGTTCACGCACAGGCTGAAATGGCTGGCGTCGATCAGGCCCTCGTTCAGTAGCTGAGCACAAGCGCCGCACGCTTCTTCGAGTATCCAGGAGCCAACCTCCAGAATCAGGCCGCTTTCTTCCAGCACCCGGATGAATTGCGCCGGGGCCTGTTGGCCCAGTTGCGGGTGATACCAGCGCAGCAGTACCTCGGCCCCGACGATGCGGCTGTCACGGGCATCGACCTGCGGTTGGAAGTGCAAGTTCAATTCGCCGCGGGTCATCGCCTGGCGCAGGTCGCTCTCCATCTGCAGGCGTTCGCTGGCGGCCTTCTGCATGGTGCTATGGAACATCTGCGTGGTGTTGCGGCCCGAGTCCTTGGCCTTGTAGAGGGCGATATCGGCGCGCTTGAGCAGGTCGGCCGGTGTCGAACCGTGGTCGGGGATCAGCGCCACGCCGATGCTGGGCGTGACCTGCAGCCGCTGACCGTCCAGCGACATGGGTTCGGCCAGCAATTCGCGCAAGGTGTCGGCCAGGGTGCGCACTTGCTGGGCCACCTGGCTGCGCGAACCTTCGAGGCCGCTGAGCAGCACGACGAATTCGTCGCCCCCCAGGCGGGCGACGGTATCTTCCATGCGCACGCTGGCTTCCAGACGGGCGGTGATGATCTTCAGCACGGTGTCGCCCACCGGGTGGCCGAGCGAATCATTGATGTGCTTGAAGTGATCCAGGTCGAGGAACAACAGTGCGCCGCGCAGATTGTGGCGCTTGAGAAGGGCGATCTGCTGGCTCAGCCGGTCCATCAGCAATGCGCGGTTGGGCAGGTTGGTCAGGGGGTCGTGATAGGCCAGGTGGCGGATTTGCGCCTGGGCATTCTTCAGTTGGCTGACGTCGCGGGCAGTCATCAGCAGGCAGGGCGATTCGTTGACGGTCAGCGGCTCTACCGAAACCTCGACAGTGAGGATCTCGCCTCGCTTGTTGCGGCCGATCATTTCGCGGTGGTGAACGCGTCCATTTTCTTGCAGGTCGTGGAGGAGAAAGGTGCGCTGCTTTTCGTCGGCCCAGATGCCGATTTCGTGGACCGTACGTCCGATGACCTCATCGGCACGGTAGCCGGTCAGGCGGCAGAAGCCGTCGTTGACCTCCAGGTAGCGGCCGGTTTCGCGGTCGGTGAGGGTGATGGCGTCGGGGCTGGAGTGAAACGCCTTGGCGAACTTCTCTTCGCTGGCCTTGAGTGCTGCCTCGGCGCGCTGTTGCTGGGTGATGTCGCGCAGGGTAATGACACTGCACGGCTGGTTTTCGACCGTGATCAGCCGTCTCGAGATCACGCAGGTGAGGCTATTGCCATTCTTGTGGTTGACGGTGACGGCGACGTTGTTCAAGGCCTGGTCGCGGATCACCTGTTCGATCCGTTGCAAGCGCTTGGCCGAGCCAGCCCAGAAGCCGATCTCCTCGGCACTGTGATTGATCACTTCTTCGGCGGTCCAGCCGAAGGTCTGGGTAAAAGCCGGGTTTATTTCGATGAACTGGCCGGTTTCCTGGCGAGTGACGCAGATCGGGTCGGGGCTGGCCTGGAACAGGCTGGCAAATTTCTCTTCAGAGCTGGTCAGGCGTTGTTCGCGCTCGACCTGGTCGGTAATGTCGAGCAGGGTGCCGGCCATGCGCAGTGGGTTACCCTGTTCGTCGCGATACAGGCGGGCGCGGCTTTCGATGTAGCGTGAGGCGCCGTTTTCCAGCGCAATGCGGTAGGTGACCTGGTAATTGCCGGCCGGGCCTTCGCGCAGGCTGCGGTAGGCCTGGCGCATGGTATTGCGTTCCTCGTCGGGCACACCCTCGAAGAACGCTTCAAAGGATTCATGGAAGGGCATGGGCGCCAAGCCATGCAACTGGGCTGCACGTGCCGAGCCATAGAGCATGCCGCTGGGAATATGCCAGTCCCAGGTGCCCAACTGCGCCGAGTCCAGCGCCAGGTCGAGGCGTTCCTGGCTGTCCTTGAGCGCCTGTTCGGCGCGTTTGTGCTCGCTGGTGTCGATAAAGGTGCTCAACAGGTAGGCGACACCCTCCATTTCGATGTTCTGGGCGCAGAGTATGCCGTCATGGATCTGGCCGCTGCTGGCACGCAGTTGTACTTCCAGGTTGATCGGTTCGCTATTGCCACGGGTCGCCTCCAGCACCTGGTGGCGCTGCTCCGGGTTGACCCACAGGCCCAGCTCGAGCGTGGTCTTGTTGACGATCTGGTGCCCGGCCCAGCCGAGGATCTTCTCGAAGTGCTGGTTGACCTCGTAGATCAGGCCGTCGGCGCGTCGGGTCAGGAGGACAACATTGGGGCTCAGGTGAAACAGGGTGGCGAAGCGCTTTTCGGAGTTGATCAGGGCCGTTTCCCGCTCGCGCTGGCGGGTGATCTCACGAATCACACCCACCATCTGGGGGGCGCCGGTCTTGCTTTTGACCAGGCTGCCATTGATTTCCAGCCAATGAAGGCTGCCGTCCGGCCAGCGGATCCGATGCCGCATGGCCTGTTCTACCGGCTCGCCACACAACACCGCGTGAAAAGCCTGGATAGTCCGGGCCCGATCCTCCAGCGGCAACAGGTCGATATAGTCGATGTCATTGGGCAGCGGTTGCTGCGGGTCATAGCCAAACAGCGCCTGGGTGGCCCGCGACCAGCTGATCTGTCCACTCTCGAAGTCCCAGAACCAGGCGCCCAGGTGCGCGCCATTCAGCGCGGCCAGCAATTGGGGAGCGCTCTCCCATGTTTGCTCCGACTCCTGAGGATCAGCCGCATGGATACGCGGCAAGTGCGGAAAGCGTCTAGCTGATTTGGGCATGGATACCAGACCTTTGGCGTATGCAACTTCCTTCGATCGATCGATACGGGTGTTTCAGGGTGTCGCTTCAGGACAGGTTTCTGTGCATATCCAGCAATGACATAAAAGCACGCGCAGCATTGGAGAGTGTTCGTTCGGTGTGCAGGATGTAGCCTAGCTGGCGCGAGAGCTGAATGCCCGGCAACGAAATGCGTGCCACCTGTTCATCGAGCATAGTACGTGGTAGCACACTCCAGGCTAGTCCGATGGAAACCATCATCTTGATGGTCTCCAGGTAGTTGGTGCTCATGGCGATGTTGGGCGTCAGCCCCTGGGCCTCGAACAGACGCCGGACGATATGGTGGGTGAAGGTGTTGCCACCCGGAAACACGGCCGGATGATGAGCGATGTCGGCCAGGCTCACGGCGCCCTGCAACGCCAGGCTGTGTTCGGGGGCGGCGACGAAATCCAGGGGGTCTTCCCAGACGGGTACGGCCTTGATCAGCGCGTGCGGGTCGGGGGCGAGGGTGATCACGGCCAGTTCGGCGCGGCCATGGAGGATTTCTTCATAGGCCACTTCCGAGTCGAGAAACTGGATGTCCAGGGCGACGGCCGGATAGCGACGGGTGAATTCGCGCAACAGCGGCGGCAACCGGTGCAGGCCGATATGGTGGCTGGTGGCCAGCGTCAGCCGCCCGCTGACTTCGCCGCTGAGATTGGTCAGGGCCCTCCGGGTGTCATCCAGTACATTGATAATCTGATAGGCCCTGGGCAGCAGGGCCCGGCCGGCTTCGGTCAGGCTGACTTCGCGGCCCAGCCGGTCGAACAGGCGCACGTCGAGTTGTTGCTCCAGGCCGGCGATGCGTTTGCTGATGGCAGGCTGGGTCAAATGGAGGCGCTCGCCGGCCCCGGAGAAGCTGCCTGTCTCGGCAATGGCAATAAAGGCATTGAGGTTGGCGAGGTCCATGGATTCGGATTCCTGTTGGTTATCCAAAGCATAAAAATTATGAATTTGAGTTATTGAATGTAACCCCCTAGGATCGACCGCACAAGCCAAGGGGTTATTGGCATAGAAAGACGCTGATGAGGAACAGTCTGATGGCCGGCAAAACGCTCTACGACAAGCTCTGGGATTCGCATTTGGTCAAGCAGCGCGACGATGGGTCGGCGCTTATCTATATCGATCGTCACATCATTCACGAAGTGACGTCGCCGCAGGCCTTCGAAGGCCTGCGCCTGGCTGGTCGTAAGCCCTGGCGCATCGATGCCAACATCGCAACGCCCGACCACAACGTGCCCACCACCCCGGAACGCAAGGGTGGCATCGACGCCATCGTCGATCAGGTGTCGCGCCTGCAGGTCCAGACGCTGGACGATAACTGCGATGAGTATGGCATCACCGAGTTCAAGATGAATGACGTGCGCCAGGGCATCGTCCACGTCATTGGCCCGGAGCAGGGCGCGACCTTGCCGGGCATGACCGTGGTCTGCGGTGACTCGCACACCTCGACCCACGGCGCTTTCGGCGCCCTGGCGCACGGGATCGGCACTTCCGAGGTCGAGCACGTGCTTGCCACCCAGTGCCTGGTCGCCAAGAAAATGAAAAACATGCTGGTGCGCGTGGAGGGCCAGTTGCCCTTCGGCGTAACCGCCAAGGACATCGTCCTGGCTGTGATCGGCAAGATCGGCACTGCCGGCGGCAACGGCCATGCCATCGAATTCGCCGGTAGCGCGATCCGCGACCTGTCCGTCGAAGGGCGCATGACCATCTGCAACATGGCCATCGAGGCCGGCGCGCGGGTGGGCCTGGTCGCTGCCGATGAAAAGACCGTCGAATACGTCAAGGGCCGTCCGTTCGCGCCCAAGGGCGCCGAGTGGGAGATGGCCGTCGAGGCCTGGAAAGACCTGGTTTCCGATGCCGATGCGACGTTCGACACCGTGGTCGAGCTCGACGCCAGCCAGATCAAGCCGCAAGTCAGCTGGGGCACTTCCCCGGAAATGGTCCTGGCCGTTGATCAGAACGTGCCGGATCCCGCGCAGGAAGCTGATCTGGTCAAGCGCGGTTCCATCGAGCGCGCCCTGAAGTACATGGGCCTGCATGCCAACCAGGCGATCACCGACATTCAGCTCGACCGCGTATTCATCGGTTCGTGCACCAACTCGCGGATTGAAGACTTGCGCGCTGCTGCTGCTATTGCCAAGGGCCGCAAGGTGGCTTCGACCATCAAGCAGGCCCTCGTCGTGCCAGGCTCGGGCCTGGTCAAGGCGCAAGCCGAACAGGAAGGCCTGGACAAGATTTTCCTCGAGGCCGGTTTCGAGTGGCGTGAGCCTGGCTGCTCGATGTGCCTGGCGATGAACCCGGACCGCCTGGAGTCGGGCGAGCACTGTGCCTCGACCTCCAACCGTAACTTCGAGGGTCGCCAGGGCGCCGGTGGCCGCACCCACCTGGTCAGCCCGGCCATGGCTGCCGCGGCGGCGGTGACGGGTCGTTTTGTCGATGTTCGCGAGTTGATTCAAGGGAGCGCAGCATGAAAGCCTTTACCCAGCATACCGGTCTTGTCGCGCCGTTGGATCGTGCCAACGTGGACACCGACCAGATCATTCCCAAGCAATTTCTCAAGTCGATCAAGCGTACCGGTTTCGGCCCCAACCTGTTCGACGAATGGCGTTACCTGGACGTTGGCCAGCCCTACCAGGACAACTCCAGGCGCCCGCTGAATCCGGACTTCGTGCTCAATGAAGAGCGTTACCAGGGGGCCAGCGTGTTGCTGGCGCGGGAAAACTTCGGTTGCGGTTCGAGCCGCGAGCACGCCCCATGGGCGCTCGAGGAGTATGGCTTTCGCAGCATCATCGCACCGAGCTACGCCGATATTTTCTTCAACAACAGCTTCAAGAATGGCCTGCTGCCGATCATCTTGAGCTTTGCTGAAGTCGACGAACTGTTCAAGCAGGTTGAAGCCGACCCTGGCTACCAGCTGACCATCGACCTGGCGGCGCAGACGGTGACCCGCCCGGATGGCAAGGTCCTGAGCTTCGAGATCGACGCGTTCCGCAAGCACTGCCTGCTCAACGGCCTGGACGATATCGGTTTGACCTTGCAGGACGGTGACGCGATCGCCGCATTCGAAGCCAAGCATCGTGCCAGTCAGCCGTGGTTGTTTCGCGACGCGTGATTAGTGGTTGATCGTGCTGACGCCATCGCTGGCAAGCCAGCTCCCACAGAGGAATCTGCAACACTGGCCTCTGTGGGAGCCGGCTTGCCGGCGATGAGGCCCTCAAGGCCAAGCCAAAAAATAAAGGGACACCAAGATGACCAGCAACACCGCCCACACCGATGTCGTTCAGCGCCAATTCGGCGAACAGGCCGCCGCCTACCTGAGCAGCGCAGTTCACGCACAGGGCACCGAATTCGCCTTGCTCCAGGCCGAGCTGGCCGGGCAGGGCGCCGCTCGGGTGCTGGACCTGGGCTGCGGCGCCGGTCATGTCAGTTTCCATGTGGCGCCATTGGTCGCCGAGGTGGTGGCCTATGATCTGTCGCAGCAAATGCTCGATGTGGTAGCGGCTGCCGCCAGCGAACGCGGGCTGGGCAATGTGGTTACCCAGCTGGGGGCGGCGGAGCGTCTGCCATTCGCCGACGGCGAATTCGATTTCGTCTTCAGTCGCTATTCGGCGCACCACTGGAGCGACCTGGGCCTGGCCCTGCGCGAAGTGCGGCGGGTGCTCAAGCCTGGCGGCGTAGCGGCGTTCATCGATGTGATGTCCCCTGGCAGCCCATTGCTCGACACTTACCTGCAAAGCGTCGAAGTGCTGCGCGACACCAGCCATGTCCGCGATTACTCGGCGGGCGAATGGTTGCGCCAAGTCAGCGAGGCCGGCCTGCAGACCCGCAGCCACAGTCGTCAGCGCCTGCGCCTGGAATACAGTTCCTGGGTCGAACGGATGCGCACCCCTGAAGTGATGCGCGCCGCCATCCTCAATTTGCAGCAAGCCATGGGCGCAGAAGTGCGTCAGTATTACGAAATCAGCGATGATGGCTCCTTCAGTACCGATGTCCTGGTGCTCTGGGCCCAGCGATAGTCTTGACCGGGCGGCCTCTCACGGCGCGCCGTTTCAATTGAATAGAGGAAAGCATGAGCAAGCAGATTCTGATTCTTCCAGGTGATGGCATTGGTCCGGAAATCATGGCCGAAGCGGTCAAGGTACTGGAGCTGGCCAACGACAAGTTCCAGCTCGGGTTCGCCCTGGAGCACGATGTCATCGGTGGTGCGGCGATCGACAAGCATGGCGTGCCGCTGGCCGATGAAACCCTCGCGCGCGCTCGTGTTGCCGATGCAGTACTGCTCGGCGCCGTGGGTGGGCCGAAGTGGGACAAGCTCGAGCGTGACATTCGCCCCGAGCGCGGCCTGCTGAAGATTCGTTCGCAACTGGGCCTTTTCGGCAACCTGCGACCGGCGATCCTCTACCCGCAACTGGCCGACGCTTCGTCGCTCAAGCCTGAGATCGTTTCCGGCCTGGACATCCTGATCGTCCGTGAGCTGACCGGCGGCATCTACTTCGGTGCACCGCGGGGTAATCGCGAGCTCGAAGGCGGCGAGCGCCAGGCCTATGACACGCTGCCGTACAGCGAGAGCGAAATCCGCCGCATCGCCCGGGTCGGCTTTGACATGGCTCGCGTGCGTGGCAAGAGGCTCTGTTCGGTGGACAAGGCCAACGTCCTGGCGTCGAGCCAACTGTGGCGTGAAGTGGTCGAGGAAGTGGCCAAGGACTATCCGGACGTCGAGCTGAGCCACATGTACGTCGATAATGCCGCGATGCAGCTGGTGCGTGCGCCCAAACAGTTCGACGTGATGGTCACGGACAACATGTTTGGCGACATTCTGTCGGATGAGGCTTCCATGCTCACCGGTTCTATCGGCATGCTGCCTTCGGCTTCCCTGGACGCCAACAACAAGGGCATGTACGAGCCTTGCCATGGCTCGGCACCGGACATCGCAGGCCAGGGCATTGCCAACCCACTGGCAACCATTTTGTCGGTGTCGATGATGTTGCGTTACAGCTTCAACCAGATCGCGGCGGCCGATGCCATTGAAAAAGCCGTGAGCCTGGTGTTGGATCAAGGTTTGCGCACCGGCGACATCTGGTCGGTTGGTTGTGCCAAGGTGGGTACGCAGGAAATGGGCGACGCGGTAGTCGCAGCACTGCGGAATCTGTAATCTCTCGGGCCCGCTGTCTTCTTTTGGAGCCAGCGCCCACTTTTTTGTCAAAGGTGTAGTTGCGATGAAACGTGTAGGTCTGATCGGTTGGCGCGGTATGGTCGGTTCCGTGCTCATGCAGCGGATGCTGGAAGAGCAGGATTTCGATCTTATTGAGCCGGTGTTCTTCACCACCTCCAATGTGGGTGGTCAGGGTCCGGCAGTGGGCAAGGATATTGCTCCGCTCAAGGATGCTTACAGCATTGAAGAGCTCAAGACCCTCGATGTGATTCTGACCTGCCAGGGTGGCGACTACACCAACGAGGTCTTCCCGAAACTGCGTGAAGCCGGCTGGCAGGGCTACTGGATCGACGCGGCCTCGAGCCTGCGCATGCAGGACGACGCGGTCATCGTGCTCGATCCGGTCAACCGCAAGGTGATCGACCAGCAGCTCGATGCCGGGACCAGGAACTACATCGGCGGCAACTGCACCGTCAGCTTGATGCTGATGGGCCTGGGCGGCTTGTTCGAGGCCGGTCTGGTCGAGTGGATGAGCGCCATGACCTATCAGGCGGCCTCCGGTGCCGGTGCGCAGAACATGCGTGAACTGATCAAGCAGATGGGCGCGACCCATGCCGCCGTTGCCGATGAGCTGGCCAACCCGGCCGCCGCCATCCTCGACATCGACCGCAAAGTGGCCGAAGCCATGCGCAGCGAAGCCTACCCGACCGAGAACTTCGGCGTGCCACTGGCGGGCAGCCTGATCCCGTGGATCGACAAGGAACTGCCGAACGGCCAGAGCCGCGAAGAGTGGAAGGCACAAGCCGAGACCAACAAGATTCTGGGTCGCTTCAAGAGCCCGATCCCGGTCGACGGCATCTGCGTGCGCATCGGCGCCATGCGTTGCCACAGCCAGGCGCTGACCATCAAGCTGAACAAGGATGTGCCGCTGGCCGATATCGAAGGCATGATCAGCCAGCACAACCCTTGGGTGAAACTGGTGCCCAACCAGCGCGAGATCAGCATGCAGGAGCTGAGCCCGACTCAGGTGACCGGCACGTTGAATATCCCGGTTGGCCGTCTGCGCAAACTGAACATGGGCTCGCAATACCTCGGTGCCTTCACCGTGGGCGACCAGCTGTTGTGGGGCGCGGCCGAGCCGCTGCGCCGCATGCTGCGGATTCTGCTCGAGCGTTGATCGCTTGAGGGCTTGAACTGAAAACCCGCGTCTTGCATGAGATGCGGGTTTTTTGTTTCTGCTATGAGGGCCTCATCGCTGGCAAGCCAGCTCCCACAGATTTTGTGGTGTTCACACAATTGGCATGCGGAGCGCTGAACCCTTGTGGGAGCTGGCTTGCCAGCGAAGGCCTCACCACAATGCTTCAGGTCTGGCCCCAATCCGAGTAAAGTTCCGCTCCCCCCGTTCTACCTGAGGTCTATGCATGAGCCAGTCTTTCGATATCGCCGTGATCGGCGCCACCGGTACCGTGGGCGAGACCCTTGTCCAGATCCTCGAAGAATGCGATTTCCCTGTCGGCACCCTGCATTTGCTGGCCAGCAGCGAATCGGCCGGGCATTCGGTGCCGTTTCGGGGCAAGAATGTCCGGGTGCGTGAAGTCGATCAGTTCGATTTCAGCCTGGTGAAACTGGCGTTCTTTGCCGCGGGGCCTGCAGTAACCCGCAGTTTTGCCCCTCGCGCGAGCGCCGCCGGCTGCATGCTGATCGACCTGTCTGGCGGTTTGCCGGCCGGGCAGGCGCCTGCGGTCGTGCCCGAGGCCAATGCCCAGGTGTTGGCGACGCTGGTCGCGCCGGTCCAGGTCAGTAGCCCGAGTGCGTCGGCGGTAGCGCTGGCGGTGGCGCTGGCCCCGTTGCGCGGGCTGCTCGACCTGCAGCACGTCAACGTCACCGCCTGCCTGGCAATGTCCACCCAGGGCCACGAAGCGGTCAGCGAACTGGCGCGTCAGACAACCGAGCTGCTCAATGTGCGCCCGCTTGAGCCGCGCTTTTTCGACCGCCAGGTAGCGTTCAATGTGTTGGCCCAGGTCGGCACGCCAGACGAGCAGGGCCATGCCTTGCTGGAACGTCGCCTGGTTCAGGAGTTGCGCGAATTGCTCGGGCTGCCTTCGCTGAAGATTTCCGTCACCTGCCTTCAAGTCCCGGTCTTTTTTGGCGATAGCTTCAGTGTGTCGGTGCGCAGCGCTACGCCGGTCGACCTGCCGGCGGTCAACGCTGCACTTGACGGCGCGGCGGGTGTCGAGCTGGTCGAGGCCGGCGATTACCCGACGCCAGTGGGCGATGCTGTCGGCCAGGACGTGGTATATGTCGGCCGGGTGCGTGGTGGAATCGATGACCCTGAGCAACTGAATCTGTGGCTGACCACCGATAACGTGCGCAAAGGCGCGGCGCTCAATGCTGTGCAGCTGGGGCAATTGTTGATAAAAGACCTTCTGTAAAAGATACTTGGCAACAATTTGCTTAAAGATATTCGCTGGACGTCGCTTGTCGAGGAACGTTCACACATAGGATTAGGTCATGGTTCAAGTTCGCAAACTGGTGTTAGCAATAGCCGCTGCGTCGGCGCTGTCCTCCGGTATGGCGCATGCCCTTGGGCTCGGGGAATTGACCCTGAAGTCGACTCTGAACCAGCCGCTCGTGGCTGAAATCGAACTGCTCGATGTTCGCGATCTCACGGTCGCTGAAGTGGTGCCCAGCCTGGCGCCGGTCGAGGAGTTCGCCAAGGCGGGCGTGGATCGTCAGGCGTTTCTCGATGACCTGACGTTCACGCCGGTGATCAATGCCAACGGCAAGAGTGTCGTGCGCATCACCTCGAGCAAGCCGCTGCCCGAGCCTTTCGTGAAGTTCCTGGTGCAGGTGATGTGGCCCAGCGGTCGGCTGATGCGCGATTACAGCGTATTGCTCGATCCGTCGAAATTCTCCCCGCAAGGGCAGGAGGCTGCCGTCGATGGCGCCACGCCTGCCGTTACTGCGCCGACGCAATACACCACCAGCAAGCGTGACACCCTCTGGGAAATCGCCGCCAAGGCGCGTCAGGGGGGATCGATTCAGCAGACCATGCTGGCGATTCAGGCACTCAACCCTGATGCCTTCATCGACGGCAATATCAACCTTCTCAAGACCGGGCAGGTATTGCGCCTGCCCGATCAGCAGCAGGTCGCCAGCCTGCCGCAGGCCCAGGCGATCGCCGAAGTGGCCGAGCAGAATACCGCCTGGCGCCAGGGCCGCCGCCTCGGGCCGCGGGCACGGCAAATCGACGCTACCCGTCGCAGTGGCAATCAGGGGGCGCCGGTACAAGTCCAAAGCACGGACAAGCTCAGCCTGGTGTCTGCCGATGGCAAGTCGGCCGGCAAGGGCGCGGGCTCCGATAGCAAGGCCTTGAACGACAAATTGGCAGTGACCCAGGAAAGCCTCGACTCGACCCGGCGCGACAATGCCGAGTTGACAAGCCGGATGACCGACCTGCAAAGCCAGATGGACAAGCTTCAGCGTCTGATCCAGTTGAAGAGTGACCAATTGGCCAAGCTTGAAGCCCAGGGCGCTGCGGGGGACACCAGCCAGCCTGCCGAGACTCCGGCTGCAGCGTCACTCTCGGCGGAGTTGGCGGGGCAAACGCAAGTGGCTCCGGCTCCAGCCGAAACCCCCGCTGCACCGGCTCCCGATGCGGCCGTCGCTACGCCTGCGCCTGCCCAGGAGCCGGCTCAGGCACAGGCGCCGACCACTGATGCACCGAACAAGGGCTTGAACGATCTGTTGGCCAGCCCGGCTCTACTTGGGCTGGTCGGCGGTGGTGCGCTGGTGGTCTCGCTCTTGCTGTTGCTGCTGGCACGTCGGCGCAAGGCTCAGCAGGAAGCCGAGAAGCACATGCGCATGGCGCGTGCGCTGGCCGAAGAGTCCGAATTGAGCAATGACCTCGATCTGCCGCAAAGCAGCTTCGAAGGGCTGGAAGTGCCAGCACCGAACGTCAGGCTGGCGCCCGCTTTCGTTGCGGCTTCGGCGGCGGCTGCAACGGCGGCGGAGAGTCCTGCGCCCGCGCAAGCAGCGCCAGTCAGGGCGCCGGACGCCGAGCCAGGGCCGGTGTTTGTCGCCTTGTCACCGTCTCCTGAATCTGCTCCCGTTGCTCCCGCCCCGGCCCCTGCATCGACGCCAATTGCCCCAGTGGTGACCGACGCTGTGTTGGCAGAAGCCGACCAGAGTATCGCCAATGGTCGATTTAACCACGCCACCGAGCTGTTGGAGGCGGCGATCGCGAAAGAGCCGCAACGCAGTGACCTGCGCCTGAAACTGATGGAAGCCTATGCCCACCAGGGTGATCGCGATGCGTTCACCGGCCAGGAGCGCCAACTGATCGCAACCGGCAAGAATCACGCGGATGTCGAAGAACTCAAGCGGCGTTTCCCGGCCATGTTGGCGGTAGCGGCGGCCGGCATCAGTGCGGCGGCGCTGGCCGCCGAACAGGATGCGCAGTACGTCAAGGACCTGCTGCTCGATGAACCACTGCTCGATGAGCCACTGCTCGATGAGCCGCTGCTCAGTGATACGGCGCAAGACGAGTTCGATTCGACCTTCGATTTGAGCCTGGATGACGTCGAAGCGGTTTCGCCGGCCGAACGTGCCCGCGAAGAGCAGCTGGAAACGATCGATTTCGACGATCCGATTCTCGATGCATCCAAGGTTGCCGATGAAGACCCGAGCTTCGAATCGGTATTGCAACAGCAGTCCGAAGTCAGCCAGGACTCGAGTGACAATCTGGCGGATTTCGATCTGGACATCCCCAATGACCAGCCTGCTGTTGCCGAGGTCGACGAGGTGGATGTCGAGGCGCAATTGGCTGCATTCGATGATTCGCTGAGCCTGGAAGATGACGCGATCGAGTCGCTGACGGCCGAAGACTTGCAGTTGCCGGAAGACTTCGACTTGTCGCTGTCCCTGGACGAAGGTACCGAAGCGCCCTCCGACACGTTCTCTACAGAGCTGGACGAAGTGAATGCCGAGCTCGAGCGGCTGTCCCAGGATCTGGAACAGCCACCGCTGGCCACGCCGACCTTCACGGCCGAAGATGCCGCCGCAACCGATGATGAGCTTGAGTTCGATTACCTCTCGGGCACCGATGAAGCCGCGACCAAGCTTGACCTGGCGCGTGCCTATATCGACATGGGCGACAGCGAAGGGGCCCGCGATATTCTCGACGAAGTCCTCAAGGAAGGTGATGCAGGCCAGCGCAGCGAAGCAAAGGACATGATCTCGCGATTGGCCTGACACGCCCTGGTCCCGACGGCAGCCCTGGTGGCTGCCGTTGTCGTTATAATGCCGCCATTGCGCAAACCGACAGGCTGTAACCTCCTTGGAAATCATAGATAACGCGGCTGCCGAAGTGGCAGTCGACGGCTTTTTCAGAATCGCACTGGGTGTGGAGTACAAGGGCTCGCGCTACCGCGGCTGGCAGCGTCAGGCCTCCGGTGTGCCGACTGTCCAGGAAACCCTTGAAAAGGCCCTGTCGAAAGTGGCTGATTCACCGGTGTCCTTGATGTGTGCCGGTCGCACCGACGCCGGTGTTCATGCCTGTGGTCAGGTGGTGCACTTCGATACCCAGGCGGTTCGTACCCTCAAAGCCTGGGTGATGGGCGCCAATATCAATTTGCCCCACGACATCAGTGTCAGTTGGGCGCGGGTCATGCCCGCGAACTTTCACGCGCGCTTCAAGGCCATCGCCCGGCGTTATCGCTACGTGATCTACAACGATCAGATCCGTCCGGCCCATATGGGTGAGGAAATCACCTGGAACCATAGGCCGCTGGATGTCGAGCGCATGGCGGCCGCCGCCGCCTACCTGGTCGGTACCCATGACTTCAGTGCCTTCCGTGCCGGGCAGTGCCAGGCCAAGTCACCGATCAAGCAGGTCCATCATCTGCGTGTGACCCGGCACGGCAAGATGATCGTGCTGGATATCCGCGCCAACGCCTTCCTGCATCATATGGTGCGCAACATCGCCGGCGTGCTGATGACCATCGGCGCCGGCGAGCGTCCGCCGGAGTGGGCCAGGGATGTGCTTGAAAGCCGAGTGCGTCGTACCGGCGGGGTGACCGCTCATCCGTTCGGGCTGTACCTGGTCCAGGTGGAGTACCGCGATGAGTTCCCGTTGCCCGAGCGTTACATCGGCCCACACTTCCTTACCGGCTTTGATGCACTGGCGGCTGACGACCCGCAACTCATTTGCTAACATCCGAGGCTTTCGGATCCTCTTGAGGTTCACACCATATGTCAGCCGTTCGCAGCAAAATTTGTGGGATTACCCGCATAGAGGATGCGCTGGCCGCTGTCGAGGCGGGTGCCGACGCGATTGGCCTGGTGTTCTATGCCAAAAGCCCGCGAGCCGTGACTGTGGAGCAGGCGAGGGCGATCATTGCCGCGTTGCCGCCGTTCATCACCACGGTCGGGTTGTTCGTCAACGCAACCCGCTGCGAGCTGAACGAGATTCTCGAAGCCGTGCCACTGGATCTGCTGCAGTTCCATGGCGATGAAACGCCGGCCGACTGCGACGGTTACCATCGCCCGTGGATCAAGGCGCTGCGGGTGCGTCCGGGCGATGACCTGGAGGCCAGTTGCAAGGCCTACGCCAAGGCCAGCGGCATTCTGCTCGATACCTACGTTGCCGGCGTGCCCGGCGGAACCGGCGAGGCCTTTGACTGGTCGCTGATACCGGCAAAGCTGAGCAAGCCGATCATCCTGGCCGGTGGCCTGTCGGCCGACAACGTGGCGCAGGCCATCGCCCAGGTTCGTCCTTACGCAGTCGATGTCAGCGGCGGTGTAGAGCAGAGCAAGGGCATCAAGGATCACCGGCGAATCGAGGCATTCATGCAGGCGGTGCGCAAGGCATGAAAATGTACTGATGCGCCGATGTGACGGTTGGCAGTCTGCCACCGTCCATAACACCGCAGCCCTATGCTGCCGGGCCAGGTCGCAAGATCGGTCGAAATTGATCAGTGGCGGCCGCAAGGCCCGTCACTCAAAAGGTTGAGGAGGGTGTGGGTCAGGGCGGTTATACGCTGTACGCGGGTCGCCGGGCTGCAACCTCATCGCTTCACACATGAATTTGGCTCAAGGGCATACGCGGGACTTTGCAACGCTGTTGCGTTCGGGTCGCCGGTACTGGAGAAAGAAAGCATGAGCAACTGGTTGGTAGACAAACTGATCCCTTCGATCATGCGTTCCGAGGTGAAGAAAAGCTCGGTTCCCGAGGGCTTGTGGCACAAGTGCCCGTCCTGTGAGGCCGTACTCTATCGTCCGGAGCTGGAAAAGACCCTGGACGTCTGCCCCAAGTGCAACCATCACATGCGCATCGGTGCGCGTGCACGCCTGGACATCTTTCTCGATGCCGACGGCCGTGCCGAGCTGGGTGCCGAGCTTGAGCCGGTAGACCGCCTCAAGTTCCGCGATGGCAAGAAGTACAAGGACCGCCTGACCGGCGCGCAAAAGCAGACCGGTGAAAAGGATGCCCTGATCGCCATGAGCGGTAAGCTGCTGGGCATGCCTGTGGCAGCCTGTGCCTTCGAATTCTCCTTCATGGGGGGGTCGATGGGGGCTATCGTCGGCGAGCGTTTCGTGCGCGCTGCCAACTACGCCCTGGAAAACCGCTGCCCGCTGGTCTGCTTCTCGGCCTCCGGTGGTGCGCGCATGCAGGAGGCATTGATCTCCCTGATGCAGATGGCCAAGACTTCTGCGGTGCTGGCACGTCTGCGCGAAGAAGGCCTGCCGTTCATCTCCGTGCTGACCGACCCGGTCTACGGTGGTGTTTCCGCGAGCCTGGCGATGCTCGGTGACGTGATTGTCGCAGAACCCAAGGCGCTGGTCGGCTTCGCCGGCCCACGCGTGATCGAGCAGACCGTTCGCGAAAAGCTGCCCGAAGGCTTCCAGCGCAGCGAATTCCTGATCGAGCACGGTGCCATCGACTTGATCATCGCGCGTCACGAGCTGCGCCCGCGCCTGGCTAGCCTGCTCGCCCAGTTCATGGGGCTGCCGACACCGAAATTCGTTGCCACGCCGATCGAGCCGATGGTGGTTCCGCCGGCGCCTGCCACGGTATGACGCAACGTACCCTTGGCGACTGGCTCGCCTATCTCGAGCAGTTGCACCCCTCGGCCATCGACATGGGCCTGGAGCGTTCGCAAGAGGTGGCAACCCGGCTTGGGCTGGGCAAGCCAGCGCCACGGGTGGTGACTGTTACCGGGACCAACGGCAAGGGCTCGACGTGCGCCTTCGTCGCGTCCTTGTTGCGGGCTCAGGGCTTGAAAGTCGGCGTCTACAGCTCGCCGCACCTGCTGCGTTACAACGAGCGGGTGCAGATCGAGGGTGCCGAAGCCAGCGATGAGGCGCTCTGCCAGGCTTTCGAAGCCGTCGAGGCCGGGCGTGGCGAAATCTCCCTGACCTATTTCGAGATGGGCACCCTGGCGGCTTTCTGGCTGTTCCAGCGTTCCGGCCTGGATGCCGTGGTGCTGGAAGTCGGTCTCGGCGGGCGGCTGGATGCGGTCAATCTGATCGATGCCGACCTGGCGCTGGTGACCAGCATCGGTATCGATCACTCCGACTGGCTCGGCGACAGCCGCGATTCGGTTGCGTTCGAAAAGGCCGGGATCTTCCGTTCGGGGCGGCCGGCGCTGTGCGGGGATCTCGATCCGCCGCAGTCGCTGCTGGATCAGGCGGCAAAGCTTGCCTGTCCGTTTTTCCTGCGTGGACGTGACTATGATCTGGGCATCACTGACCGGGACTGGCATTGGCGTGGGCTGAACGGCAAGGGCCAGAGCGTCGAATTGTCCGGCCTGCCGCTGCTGGACCTGCCCATGGAGAACGCGGCATTGGCGCTCCAGGCCTATTTGCTGCTGGATCTGCCATGGGATGCCGGCCAGATTGCTGCGGCATTGCAGGGTACGCGCGTGGTCGGTCGTCTCGACCGACGCAGTTTCACCTGGCAGGGCAAGTCCCTGACGCTGCTGCTCGACGTCGGTCACAACCCCCATGCAGCCGATTACCTGGCCCGGCGCCTGGCGTTGCGCGCGCCGAAGGGCAGGCGCCTGGCCGTCTTCGGTCTGTTGGCGGACAAGGATCTGGACGGCGTGCTGGCGCCATTGTGCGCACAGGTGCAGGACTGGGCTGTAGCGCCATTGCCGACCCCGCGTACCCGTCCGTCCGCCCAATTGCAGGTGGCTCTGGAGAATCTTGGTGCATCGGTGGCATCTTATGCCAGTGTGCAGGCTGCGCTTGAGGCGCAGTGTGCCAAGGCGACGGCCGAGGATGAGATTCTGCTGTTCGGATCATTTTACTGTGTCGGTGAGGCCCTGGAATGGTTGGCCCGTCACGCCAAGGAGGATGTGGCAAATGGCATTGCTGGATAACGTAGTCAAGCAGCGCATGGTGGGCGCGCTGGTGCTGGTCGCGCTGGCGGTGATCTTCTTGCCGATGCTGTTTTCCCGTGAGGACGAATTGCGTCGGGTTCAGGTCGAGGCGCCAGCGGTGCCGGCTACACCGGTAATGCCACAATTGCAGGTGGAGCCGGTACAGGTGCCTGAGCCCCAGGTGCTGCCCGACGAGCCGGCGACGGCCGATGCCGAGGGGGTGCAACAGCCTCCGAGCATGCCAATCGCCCCGGCGCCGACCACTGTGCCAACTCCCGCGCCAGCGCCTGCGCAGGCCGCTCCAGCCGTTGCGGCGACCAAGCCGGCGACTCCGGCACCAGCACCTGCGCCAGCAGCCAAGCCAGCGCCTGCGCAGGCAGTGGTGGCCGCACCGGCCAAGCCAGAGGCTTTGAAACGGGTCGATGCCAATGGCCTGCCGGTCAGTTGGTCGGTGCAGTTGGCCAGCCTGTCCAATCGTGCCAGCGCCGATAACTTGCAGAAAACCCTGCGCAGCCAGGGGTACAATGCCTATATTCGCTCCGCCGATGGCATGAACCGCGTGTTCGTCGGGCCGCTGATCGAGCGCGCCGAGGCCGAACGTCTGCGTGATCTGTTGGGCCGTCAGCAGAAGCTCAAGGGCTTTGTCGTGCGTTTTCAGCCTGAACGTGGCTGAAGCCGTTCGGGACAAACCGAACGGTACTGACAATCGCTGCTTACCGGCGGGCATGGGCTCTGCTAAAATGCGCCGCCTTATCCGTCTGTAGGCTGCACTGTGGCATTTACCTGGGTTGACTGGGCGATCATCGCGATAATCGCCATTTCCGCTTTGATCAGTTTGAGTCGAGGTTTCGTCAAGGAAGCCTTGTCGCTGATCACCTGGATCGTCGCCGGCGCGGTCGCCTGGATGTTCGGCGGCGCATTGTCGCAATACCTTGGAAGCTATATTGAAACACCGTCGGCTCGCGTGATCGCGGGCTGTGCCATCCTGTTCGTCGCCACGCTGCTGGTCGGCGCGATGATCAATTTTCTTATCGGCGAACTGATTCGCGTCACCGGCCTGTCCGGGACCGATCGATTCCTCGGCATGGCCTTTGGCGCGGCGCGTGGCGCCTTGCTGGTGGTCGTCGGCGTCGGGTTGTTGAGCCTGGGGCCGGTACAACAGGATCCTTGGTGGCAGGAGTCCAGGCTCCTGCCACAATTTCTATTGGTTGCAGACTGGTCGAAAAACCTCATTTTGGGGTTGAGCAGTCAGTGGCTCGCCAGCGGAATCAGCGCACCGGCTGATCTTCCGTTCAAAGAGCACCTCCTTGGGCCCAAAACGCCTTGAGTGGTGCTCAGTACAGATTTAATCAAGTAGGGGTTGTGTCGCATGTGTGGCATCGTCGGTATCGTCGGTAAGTCGAACGTCAATCAGGCGCTGTATGACGCGCTAACCGTCCTCCAGCACCGCGGCCAGGACGCTGCCGGTATTGTGACCAGCCATGATGGCCGGTTATTCCTGCGCAAGGACAACGGCCTGGTGCGTGACGTGTTCCAGCAGCGCCATATGCAGCGCCTGGTCGGGCACATGGGCATCGGTCATGTCCGTTATCCAACCGCGGGCAGCTCGACTTCGGCCGAAGCCCAGCCGTTCTACGTCAACTCGCCTTATGGCATCACCCTGGCGCACAACGGCAACCTGACCAACGTCGAGCAACTGGCCAAGGAGATTTACGAATCCGACCTGCGCCACGTCAACACCAGCTCCGACTCGGAAGTATTGCTCAACGTTTTCGCCCATGAACTGGCGGTGCGCGGCAAGCTGCAGCCCACCGAAGAAGACGTTTTCGCGGCCGTCACCGACGTGCACAACCGCTGCCGTGGTGGCTACGCCGTGGTTGCGATGATCACCGGTTACGGTATCGTCGGCTTCCGCGACCCCAACGCCATTCGTCCGATCGTGTTCGGCCAGCGTCATACCGACGAAGGCGTCGAGTACATGATCGCCTCCGAAAGCGTCTCGCTGGACGTACTGGGCTTCACCCTGATTCGCGACCTGGCGCCGGGCGAAGCGGTCTACATCACCGAAGACGGCCAGCTGCACACCCGTCAGTGCGCGACCAATCCACAGATGACGCCTTGCATCTTCGAACACGTCTACCTGGCGCGTCCGGATTCGATCATCGACGGCGTCTCGGTGTACAAGGCGCGTCTGCGCATGGGCGAGAAGCTGGCCGAGAAGATCCTGCGCGAGCGTCCGGATCACGACATCGATGTGGTCATCCCGATTCCCGACACCAGCCGTACCGCGGCACTGGAGCTGGCCAATCACCTTGGCGTGAAGTTCCGCGAAGGCTTCGTCAAGAACCGCTACATTGGCCGGACCTTCATCATGCCGGGCCAGGCTGCCCGCAAGAAATCGGTACGCCAGAAGCTCAACGCGATCGAGCTGGAATTCCGCGGCAAGAACGTGATGCTGGTGGATGACTCCATCGTGCGTGGCACCACCTGCAAGCAGATCATCCAGATGGCCCGCGAAGCCGGCGCCAAGAACGTCTACTTCTGCTCGGCCGCACCGGCGGTGCGTTACCCGAACGTCTACGGCATCGACATGCCGAGCGCTCACGAACTGATCGCCCACAACCGCAGCACCCAGGACGTTGCCGACCTGATCGGTGCCGACTGGCTGGTCTACCAGGACCTGCCGGACCTGATCGAGGCGGTCGGCGGTGGCAAGATCAAGATCGAACACTTCGACTGCGCGGTGTTCGACGGCAAGTACGTGACCGGCGACGTCGACGAGGCGTATCTGGACAAGATCGAGCAGGCGCGCAACGACGCCTCCAAGGTCAAGACCCAGGCGGTCAGTGCAATCATCGACTTGTACAACAACTAAAGGAGCAGGCGGCATGACACAGGAATGGGATGCCGGGCGACTGGACAGCGACCTCGAAGGGGTCGCTTTCGACACACTCGCCGTTCGTGCCGGCCAGCACCGCACGCCGGAAGGTGAACACGGTGATCCGCTGTTCTTCACCTCCAGCTATGTATTCCGTACGGCGGCCGATGCCGCCGCGCGGTTTGCTGGCGAAGTGCCGGGCAACGTCTATTCGCGCTACACCAACCCGACCGTGCGCGCGTTCGAAGAGCGCATTGCCGCCCTGGAAGGGGCCGAGCAGGCGGTGGCGACCTCCACGGGCATGTCGGCAATTCTGTCCACGGTGATGAGCCTGTGCAGTGCCGGCGACCATGTGCTGGTGTCGCAAAGCGTGTTCGGTTCGACCATCAGCCTGTTCGAGAAGTACTTCAAGCGCTTTGGCGTTCAGGTCGACTACGTGCCGCTGGCAGAGCTGTCGGGCTGGGAAAAGGCAATCAAGGCCAATACCCGCTTGTTGTTTGTCGAGTCGCCGTCCAATCCGTTGGCCGAGCTGGTGGACATCGCCGCATTGGCTGAAGTGGCGCATGCCAGGGGCGCACTGCTGGTCGTCGACAACTGCTTCTGTACGCCGGCCTTGCAGCAGCCGCTCAAGCTCGGTGCCGACATCGTCGTGCACTCGGCGACCAAGTTCATCGACGGCCAGGGCCGCTGCATGGGCGGGGTCGTGGCCGGTCGCAGCGAGCAAATGAAGGAAGTGGTCGGTTTCCTGCGCACCGCCGGGCCGTCCCTCAGCCCCTTCAATGCCTGGATTTTTCTCAAGGGGCTGGAAACCCTGAACCTGCGCATGCGGGCCCATTGTGCCAATGCCCAGTTGCTGGCCGAATGGCTGGAGCAGCAGGACGGCATCGAGAAGGTCCACTACGCCGGGCTTCAGAGCCATCCGCAGCACGAACTGGCCAAGCGCCAGATGCGTGGCTTCGGGGCGGTGGTGAGTTTCGAAGTCAAGGGAGGCAAGGAGGGCGCCTGGCGCTTCATCGACGCTACCCGGCTGATCTCGATCACCGCCAACCTGGGCGACAGCAAGACCACCATTACTCATCCGGGCACCACCTCCCACGGTCGTCTCACCCCGCAGGAGCGTGAAGCGGCCGGGATTCGTGACAGCCTGATCCGGGTGGCGGTCGGTCTGGAAGACGTTGCCGACTTGCAGGCGGACCTGGCTCGTGGGTTGGCCGTGTTGTGATCGAGCTGCAAGCTGCAAGCTGCAAGCTGCAAGAGGTACGGAGTTGATCATCAGCTTCTAGCTTGCAGCTTGAAACTTATAGCTTGAAGCTGCTTTTAAAAAAACTTCATACGGGCTATTGACTTAGGTCTGATACCTGCGTAAATTTCGCGGCCTCAGCGAAGCAAAGGGTGATTAGCTCAGCCGGGAGAGCATCTGCCTTACAAGCAGAGGGTCGGCGGTTCGATCCCGTCATCACCCACCACTTCCTGAGAAGTTCCTGACCCAGGCACTTTCGAAAGAGAGCGCCAATTGAGAGGAACCGGACGCAAGTCCACAGTCGCGCAGCGGTAGTTCAGTCGGTTAGAATACCGGCCTGTCACGCCGGGGGTCGCGGGTTCGAGTCCCGTCCGCTGCGCCATTTTTCTCCAGATCGGATTAACCTCCGGTTTGAGGTTTGAAGGTTTAGAATCTTCATGCCAGATCCCAGTTTCAATCGGATGCAAGTCCGAGCGATACGCAGCGGTAGTTCAGTCGGTTAGAATACCGGCCTGTCACGCCGGGGGTCGCGGGTTCGAGTCCCGTCCGCTGCGCCATATCAGCCTCAAGGCCCTTGAACTCCTTGAGGCAACAAAAAAAGCGACCTTCGGGTCGCTTTTTTTGTTTTTGCCCCTGCGGCGCTTTTTCCTGCACAATCGGTGTGTGGCTCAGTTGTAAAGCAATTGAGACGATTTCACACTTTGATCCTTCGATGTGTTGCACAATTGGTGCGGACCGTTTCCCTCAGGATTTGCAATGTTTAAGTCAATCGGCTTCGGTGCGCTTGGGCTGGCACTCGTGCTGGCAGGAGCCTCAGGCTGCTCCTCGCAGAAAACTGCCATCTACGAGCACGAAAACTTCGATGACTCGGGGACCTTCTCGCGAACCTTTCCGGTCGGCGAGGCGAGGTCCTGCGAAGCGGCACGGCGTGCCTTGCTCAGCCAGGGCTACATCATCACCAGCAGCGATGCAAAGATTGTCAGCGGGCACAAAAGCTTTCAGCAGACCGGCGAGTCACACCTGCAAATCAGCTTCAACGTGGTCTGCGCTGCCGATGGCAGCGACGAGGGGCATTCCACCATGTTCGCCAATGCCGTGCAGGACCGTTATGCCCTCAAGAAGGTGAATAACTCGGCCAGTCTCGGTGTCGGTGTACTGGGCTCGCTGTCGATGCCGATTGGTTCGACCGATGATTCGATGGTCAAGGTCGCCAGCGAAACAGTTATCTCGTCAAAATTCTACGAGCGTTATTTCGCATTGGTGGAGAGCTTCTTGCCTGCCGATGCGAAGAAGGCCGCGCAGATTCCCGACAAACCCAAGCGTGACCTGGGGATGCCTGAAACTGCAGCTGCACCTGTCGCAGCGCCACTGGCGCCAGCGGCGACCGAGACGCCAGCGCCTGCACCCGCAGAGCAGAGTGCGCCGGTCTCAGAGCCTGCGCCTGCGCCTGAAGCCGCCCCTGTTGTCGATACGGGCTCGATGTCCCAGACAGTAGCGCCTGTGCCAGAGGCGGAACCAATCACGCCCCAGGCACCCGCAGCGGAGGCCGTGGAGCAAGTGCCGGTCGAGTCGCCCGCGGGGTCGGCGCCGACGGTGACCGAAACGAAACCGTAACGCGTACACCGGGTGATAAATCTGCCGGGGCCTGCTACGTTTAGTTTCAGGAGGGCATCACCGTCATATTTGCTTCATGGGGAGGCTTTAGGGTGATGTCCAGGGTCGTTTGAGTGAACGATCCAAACATGATCCTGGAGGTAAGTTATGGACGATTATCAAGAAGAGTTGCTCGAGTTTCAGGCATTCGAGCTGGATCCGCCGGAGCCGGCCGAAGACGCTACCGAGCTGTAGGTACTCGGGCCGTCTGCCGCTGGCTGCGACGAAATTCCCCGGGCGTCTGATTGCTCCAGCGCTTGAAGGCACGCTGAAAGGCTTCGGCCGAGGCGAAGCCGAGCAGGTAAGCGATCTCGCCGAATACCAGTTCCGTATCGCGGATATAGGCCATGGCCAGGTCGCGGCGGGTGTCGTTGAGAATGGCGCGAAACTGCGTGCCCTCATCGGCCAGTTTGCGTCGCAGGGTCCAGGTCGGCAGCTTCAGGCGTGCCGCCACTTCTTCCAGGTCCGGCTCGCGCCCACCATTGAGCAACGGCCCCAGCAGCTGAGTGATGCGTTCACGCAGGCTGCGGGTCCGGGTCAGTTGCTCCAATTCCTTTTCACACAATTGCAGCAGGTGCCGCCAGGTACTTGGGCAATGCGCTTGGTTACGCAGATTCAGGCTGGCATGGCTCAGGCGCAGCTGATTGCTTTGGGCCTCAAAGACGATAGGTGCGTGGCTCAGGGCTTGATACTGACTGGCGTAGACCGGTGCCTCGAACTCGATCTCGACCCGTTCGGCCAGTAGTGTGGTGCCTGCCAGGTTCGACAATTGCGCCAGCCAGCCGGAAAGTATCGAGTCGACCACGAAGCGGTTGTAGGCGTTATACGGGCTGATCGAATAGAAGCGCAGCCAGGCACCCTGGCTGTCCTCGTGAAAGCTCGATTGGCCGCGGTAGTTGGAGGCGTACAGGGGTTCGAAACGGATCAGCGTCCGAGCCGCCTCGCGCACGGTGGGTGCCTGGGCGGCAGTGACGCCGGCCAGGCCGGCCTCGCCCAGGCGGCTGCACTGGCCCATGTGCAGGCCCAGTGCGGGGTTGTCGGTCAGCTGGATCGCCGCATGCCCCAGGCGCATATAACGCGGTATCGACAGGCGCGCGCCCGGCTCGGACAGGCGTGCCGAGTCCAGGCCGTACTGTTCCAGCAACGCCCCAGGGTCGTGTTCCAGGTTGCGCACAGCCTGCGCCAGGCTTTGGATAAAGCCTACCGACAAGTCACCCAGACGCACCCGTGGCTGATTCATGTCTTATAACCAGAGGTTGATCAGGCGCGCGCCGGGCCCGTCGTTGCCGCTGCTGGTCAGCCCGTGCCGGCTGCCGAAGCTTTGCCCTTCATTGGCCTGGTCCCAGAATTGCCCGCGCATGAACACGCTCATGCCGGCGATGGCCGTGCTGGCCGGGGGCTGGCCGGTCAGGGTCAGGCGATGCCAGGCTTCGCCTTCACTGACTTCGCCAGGCTTGAGGCGGCTCTGGGCGGGAGCCGTGCGGCTGGTATAACCGCGCCAGGGCCGCGACCAGAGCCCCTTGCCGCTGACGAACGCCGGGACCGCAATCAATTGCGCGGCCTGGGTGTTGAGCTGGCGGTAGTTGGCGGGGTGCCAGCTGTCGCTGCCGATCAACACGCCCAGGCGCCCGGCTGGCGTATCGACCACCTGCAGGATCGGCTCGCCGCTGGCGTGGATATAGCGGCGCTCGTTCTTGCCGGGATAAAGCTGGCGTTGCGGCTGCCCGAGTGGCGTGCCGTCGCTGCCGAAGACCACGCTGCTGTTGTACAGCGCGCCGCCGCCGACCCGCAGGGTGCCGTTGTCCAGGCGCGGCTCGGGCAGGACGATGGTGCCGGCGACCAGCGTCACCCCGAACTCTTTGGCCAGCCCGCCGAAAAGCTGTTGATAGTCCTCGGCCATATGCCGGGCTTTCATGCGCAGGCGGGCATCCTCAAGGCGGTCATCGCCCTTGGCACCGAGCAGGGCGGTGAGAAATTGCACGGGGTTGCTCAAGGCCAGCCAGTGCATGGCCTCTTCGCGCTGCGTGGCGCGGTACAGCTCATCTTTCTCGCCGCTGGCCCACAGCCAGGTGCCGACGTGCTCGGGAAGTACCACGATGGTCTTGGCGTTGAGCAAGCCCTTGGTGCGCGCTTGTTCGAAGTAGGCCGCGAGTTTGCGATGCAAGCGCGTCAGGCTCTGGTAATCGCCGGGAAACAGTTCCGGTTCGATGCCCAGCAGGTTGCCCCGGTCTGCGGGTACGCCTTCGTCGAGGGCGACCTGGATGCGCAGATCGGACAGGTAATGGCCGGTGGGCCGATGCGCAGTCCACAGCGCATAACTGCACAGGGCAGCAATGGCCAGGAGCGCGACGAGGGAAATCAGGATTCTGCGCATGGAGCCGTGATCTTACATGCGGATTTGGATTTAGGCTACGCCAGATCAATGGGTTAGCGAAAGGATTTACCTCTGCGAACCGGTTCCTGTCCGTCATTCCTCGTCCTGCTCCGCTGGGTTGACGATCGACTGCAGCGCCTTTGCGAGGCACGCGATGTCCTCCTTCAGCCGCACATCCGATATTTCCAGGGCGCTGTGTTCCAGCAGGCTGGCCAGCTCGGCGGGCAGATCCTGCGGGCGGGGCAGGGTGGTACCGCCGACCAGCACCGGTACGACGTCGAGCTGCAGGGTCAGTGCCTGCACGATTTCGTGACGGACGATGTCCTTCGGATCGTCGAGGCGGCGCTGACCGTCGCGCGCGGCAGTCAGCCAGCCGGGGCCGATCAGCACGACGACCGCGCGGCAGCGGGCAAGGGTGTCGGTGATGCGCTGCAGGAAGCGCTCGCCGGGCTGGATGTCTTCAAGATCGATGAACACACGCTCGGCGCCGAAGTACTCGGCCAGGCCGTCGGCAATCAGGCGGGCGTAGGCGATGCTGTCCACCCGGCGGTAGCTGATGAAGATGCCGGGCGCGTGTTCGCCACGGCGCCGGCGCAGGGCGCGGTACAGCGGCAGCCCGGCGCCCAGCGCCAGCGCCAGATCGGCCGCGACGATGGCGGCGACGAGCGTCGGCTCGGCGCGCACTCGGTTGATGAGCGGCGCATTGATCTCAACGCCTTCGCGCGCAATCCATGCCGTGCCGCGCAGCGTCATCGCCAGTGCGTCGGGTGAAACCTCGAGCTGCGTCGCCGTCAGCGCCGGCACGCTCGGCCCGCGATCGCAGATGCCCTCTGCGAGCCGGCCGGCGCCGGGCCAGTAGGGGCCTTGTGGCGGTGCAGAGCAGGCGAACTGGCGCAGGGAGGCGTTGGCGCCGCCGCCTGAACTGACGCCGGCCGCCCGCAGCGGGAGTGCGCCGCTGCCATCACCGGCACCGAACACGAAGCGCCCCGCTGGGCTGGCCGACGCCGCGGCAGCAGCGCGCGACACCACTCGCACGCGCAGACTCTGGCCGTCGGTAACCAGCAGGTGGAGCGGCAGCGCCGCCGGCAGCGCCCAGCTGCGTCCGCCAGCGGTCAGGTGACGCATCGGTGCTGCGGCGGCGAAGGGATCGGCGTCGGGCGCCGCCATTGTCAGCGACAGGTCGGCGCCTTGTGCGCGCAGTTCGAAGTACGGCCGCCCGCGCTCCGCCTCCGGCAGCTGGAAGAGCTCGACGCGGGCTTCCTTGCCGGCCGCCGGCGGCAGCAGATTCACCGTCAGGAAGGTGCGGGCGTTGCCCGCATCTTCGCTCAGCCACTCAAGTGCTTCTTCACCACTGGGCGGATCGAGCCCGGCGCTGCGCAGCAGCGCCAGCGTTTCCGGCTTCAGGCGGGCGCGCTCGAAGCGTACGTCCACCGCCTCGCCGGGCCGACCCTCGTAACGGATCAGCGGCGTCGCGCTGGAAGGGACAATCAGCACCAGGCGCTCGCCCGGGGCCGCGGCAAACGGCGGCGCACGGCCCACATCGAGCGGAAATGGCAGACGCGCCAACCAGACATGGCCCGCGAGCGCGGCGAGAATCAACGCAATCCACACCGCCCGCACCAGATACGGGCCCGAGCCGCGCAAGGTGGACGCTTCCCCTTGTCGCATCGCCTCAGCCTCCGTGCCGATTCAGGGTCGCACTTCGACCGCGCGCGGCGACCATGCGATCACCCAGTCGCCCGGGTCCGGCGCCCAGGCGCGTACGTACAGCAGATGCGCGCCGCTGGAAGCCTTGCCGTCCTTATTCCGTCCGTTCCAGTACAGCGGCGGCTCGCGCCCCACCCAGGCGTTGCGCGCCACCGACTGCCGCACCGGCTCGCTGTGCACGTGCACCAGACGCGCGCCGCCGTCGCGGCCATCGAGCCGGGCGATGTCGACGCTGGCCTTGTTGAAGTCCGATTTCGAATGGAAACCGTAGTAAGCGCGCTCGCCGGCGGCCAGGCGCAGGCGCTCGGGCTCGAACACCACTTCGTCGATCGCCACCGAGCCCACCGCCAGCGGTCCGGCGCCGAGCCCGTACAGCCGCAGCACCGGCGCGCTGCCATCGCCTGTTCCGCTGACACGCACGCTCACTGTACCGACGGTGAGCACCTTGCCCAGGCGCCCCGGCAGTTCCAGCGTGAGCAGCAGCCGCTGGCGCGCTTTGCCTGCGGCCGACGGAGGGGGTAGCCGATAACGCGTCGCTCCGGCGCCGTCGGTAGTGAATTCGAGTTCGACGAATGCACCGGGGGCGATATCGTAGACCACCACCACCGGCCAGCCGCCCTTCAGCACGGCCGGAAAGCTGAGGCTGGCAAAGGCATAGTCTTTGGGCAGCCGTGGCCCCTCGCGAGCCAGCGCCACCGCTTCGGGCTTGGTGCGATTGCCCAGCAATTTACCCAGCGATTCAATCGCCGAATTGATATCGATGCTGATGCCGACGCCACCGCCGCCACCGCCGCCACCACCACCACCACCACCACCACCACCACCACCACCACCACCACCTCCATCGCTACCGCTACCGCCGCTCGGCGGGATAGAGGGGCCGTCCGAAGTCTCGGCCAGTGCAACGTTGATGGCGAGCAGGCCGATCAGCAGGCCGCCGGCGATTTTGCGCAAAGTGTTCGTCATGCTGCTGCTCCCGTCTGCCTTATAATGTTTTCAGGTATTCCACCAGGGCGTCCTTGTCTTGCGCCGCAAGCTCGGTGCCGAACGTGTGGCCCTGGTTGCCGCCGCCCTTCGCACTGACCTCGTGGCGGGTGCCGATGCGTTTGGCTTCCGGGCTCTGGGTTTCGAAGCCTGCGCGGATCGGATCGTAGACGTCATAGCCGCGCCAGAACACGGCGGGGCGTTGCGCCGGCGGCTCGAGCAGGTCGCGCAGCGTCGGCACGGAGCCGTTGTGCAGGTAGGGCGCGCGCAGCCAGATGCCGTCAAGGAAAGCGGCGATGTAACCGCGCAGCGGCTCCTCGACTAGGCCGGGGCGCTCGATGCCCATCTCCGTCACCACCCTGTTGGCTTCGATGGCGGCCTTCTCGCTCCAGGTGTCGAGGCGGTCGCGGCTGGTGCCGACCTCTGCCAGCGGCACTACGGTGCCGGTACGGGCCGAGGCGTGGCAGGCGGCGCAGGTGCTGTCGAACACCGCCTTGCCGCGCCCGGCCTTCGCTGCGTCCACAGGGAAAGGATATTTCGGTGCCGGCTTGTTCGAGACGTAGTCCTGCAGCCAGCGCACCTGGGCGAGAAACTCGTCGTTGTCCTTCGGTGCGGCGCCGAGCAGCCCCAGCGCCGAGTCGATGATCACCGAGTACGCATCGTGGCTGTCTCCGGCGAAGTTCATGCGCATGCCCTGTTCCGGCCGATACTTCTTCAGGTTCCACAGCGAGGGCATGTCGGTGGGACCGAGGCTGTCGTCCATTGGCCAGCGAATCATGAAGTACTTGGTCAGGTTCATGGCGTCGTCGCGCCCGCGCCCCCAGGGCGGAAAGTCTTCGCGGTAGAGCCAGGCGAACTGCTCCTCACGCTCAAGCAGGGTCTTTTTCGTGATCGGGATGAGCAGGAAGCGGTAGATCGCGCGGTCGATGAAGGACAGATCGGTGACCAGGCGGATCTCGGCCATCAGGTTGTCGGCGTTGAAGCGCGAGTCCTTAGCGCAGTCGACCAGGAAGCGGAAGAAGGCCCACAGGTCCAGCGTATGGTTCGGCCCGGCTGGCACGAAGACCGGCGCGGAATCGGCATCAGTCCGATAGCTGGCGGTGTGGCAGGCGGCGCAGTTGTTGGCGACACGCGGAAAACCGACCACCTTCTTCGAGAAGCCCACCGGCAATTCCTGGCCATCCTCCCACACCACGCCGAACGACGCATAGCCGCCGGGGCCAGGCAGCTTGTCGGGGAACATGCGCGGCAGCACGTAGAAGATCCAGTAGGGGATGCCGGCGTCGCGCTCCGCGCCGATCGAGCCGTACTTGAAGCGCATGTCCGGATCTTTGGTGATCCATTCGGGTTGCGGCTCCTCGCGGAAGAACTTGTACCAGGTGAAGGCCGCGCCGCCGGCACCCAGTACCAGCAGCACGACGAGCGCGGCGAGCAGGCTGCGGCCGAGGTTGCGCGCGAAGTCGGGACCGCCGTGGCGGCCCGGGTCACGCGCACGGAAGGCAGGTTTCATGATCGTTCTCCTATGCGCTCAGAAGGTCTTCAGGTGCTCGATCAGGGCGTCCTTGTCGGCCGCCGGCAGTTCTGTGCCGTAGTCCCGTCCCTCGTGGCCGGCATTGCTGTTACCGGGTTGACGGGTGTCGAACAGGAGCAGGCGTGGGCCATCGGCCAACGCGCGTGCCGACGGGGCGGCCGCCGGAAGGTCGGCGACGAAGCCCACCCGCTGCGGCTCGTACACATTGTTGCCACGCGTGAAGGTGATCGGCCGCTCGGCAGACGGCTCGAGCAGGTCGCGCAGGGTCGGCACCGAGCCGTTGTGCAGGTAGGGCGCGCGCAGCCAGACGCCGTCTAGCGGCATGTTGGCGTAGCCCCAGGTCTTGCGGAAATAACGGAAGCGGTGCGGATAGCCGGCGTACAGCGTGGCCTGGTTGACGGCAAGATCGCGGGTGTAGGAATCGAGCCGCGCGCGGTCGGTGCCGATCTGTGCGAGCGCAGTCACGTGGCCGACCTTCGCGCCCTTGAAGTCCTGCCCGCCAGCTCCGTGGCAGCCGGCGCAGTACTGCGCGTAGAGCGGCGCACCGCGTGCCGCCAGCGCATGGTCGATCGGGTAGGGGTAGGGCGGCGGCGCCAGATCCAACAGCCAGTCTTCCACCCGCCCGATGGCGGCGAGGTCGATCGTCGGCGGCGTGGTGCCTGTGCCGAAGGCAGCGCTTTTGTTGCGTTCCTCAGTATGGGTGTTGTTGCCGTCCCAGTGCAGCGCCATGCGCTCGCCGTCGTCGCGCGTCATGCGCTTGCGCTGGTTCCAGATCGACGGAAAGTCGGACGCACCGAGCAGTTCCTGCGGCGGCAACTGCGTCATCGGGAAGTTGAACAGCACCTTCGCCGAGTTGAAGGTATCGACCCGGCCCGGACCCCATTCGGGTTGGCCGAAGACGAACTCGAAGCGCCCGCGCAGCATCAGCAGGCGCTCGCGCATCAGCGCGATTGCCACCGGATAGACCAGGTAGCGGTCGAGAGGATTGAGGCCGCCGGCGAGGCGGTCGATCTCCGGCACGATGAATTCCCTGGAGAACTTCGGCCCGGCGGCGCAGTTGAAGAAGAAGGTTTCGAAGGCGCGGATGTCGAAGCGGTGAGCTGGCATGCCGACGATCAGTCGCGGTTCGGCGTCGACTGCATCGCGCACCGTGCTGGTGTGGCACACCGCGCAGTTCAGGAACACGCGGTCCAGCCCGAGATTGCGTCGCTTCGACACGCCGACCGGCAGGTCGCGGCCGGGTTCGTAGATCAGGCCGAGTGAGGCGTAGCCGCCAGGCAGATCGTCGGCGCAGACCTGAGGCAGGGCCTGCCAGATCCAATAGGGAAAGCCGGATTCGCGCTCGCCGCCAGTGGAGCCGTATTTGAAGTGCTCCACCGGGTCGCTGTACTGCACCGGAGCATCAGGCAGGAAGCGCACTACGGCGTAGAGGCCGCCGAGCACGAGTAGAATCCAGGGCAGCAGCAGGAGCGCTCGGCCTGACCAGCGCAGCAGGGCCGGGTGGCGGGATGGGTCGGTCACCTGCGTTCTCCTCGATCCGGGTCAATGGGCGGGACGCAAGGTGCCAGGCTGGGGTAGGGGCGCTTGAGCACAGCGCCGCCGCCGAGGCCCCCGCGCGCGCGCGTCAGGGTTTCCAGTGCGCTCAGCATCGCCGGCAGATCGGCGGACTGGGCGAAGCCGGGAGCATGGGCGGCGGCCGGCGGCGGCATCGGCGTTTTCAGCTGCGCGGCGGGCGTCAGGCGGTTCATCTGCAGGCGGTACAGGATGCGTTCAGCGCATTCGGCCAGGTTGGCGCGCACACGGCTGTCGTCGCCGTGCAGGAAACCCGGCGGAAATCTGCTCGCTGCGCCGTGGCATAAACCGCACTGCTGGACAAAAGGCAGCAGGTCTGCTGCCGCCGTCATGTCGCGAACGGACGCGTCATCGGCCAGCCGCGCCGGCGGCAGCGGGGGCCGTTCGCCTACCGGTAGCGGAACGCCGAGCCGGGCAAATATGGGTGCCAGCAGCGCGTCCCGGCGCAACGCGCGAGCGTCGAAGGCATCGCTGTGACCAGCCAGCGTGGTCTGCGCCAGCGCGTCGATGGCGGCGTCCAGCGGGGCGAGATCCGCCACGAGTTCAAGCCTGGCGGTCGCCGGCGTGTCGCCGCGCCCGCGCGTCAGCCACAGCCTGCGGATGCTTTCGCCACGGGCGCTGCGCACACCGCCGGCGTGCTCGCCGAGGGTGAAGCTGATGCCCGCGGCGTCGCCGGGCGTGCCGTGGTCAAGTGTGATCGGGCCGCTATGGTCAGCACCTGGCAGGCTCAGGCGGTCGATGCTGCCTGTGGCGATGAGTCCACCGTGCAGGCTGAGCCGTGCCAGCAGGCGGCTGCTCTCGGCACCGTCGCAGTCGAAATCGAGCCGGGCAGTGCCCACGCGTTCGCGACAGATAAAGGTGACACTGCTTAGCGATGCGGCGGGCGCGGCGGCGAGTTGCCGGTCCAGCAGGCGGATATCGGTTTGCGAGAAGAACAGCGACAGGGCGTGAACGAAGCGGGCGACGTCGGCGCTATCTTGCCCGCGCCAGATTGCCAATGGCGGGCGCAGCGCCAACGGGTCGAACGCGGCGCCGATGTCGGCGATGCGGCGGGCGGCCAGGCCGCTCGGTAGCGCAGCGGTGACGACGCCGGTGAGGTCGATGGCGGAGAACGGCTGACGGTTGGGCAGTTGCGGGTCGGGCAAGGGCAGGCCGGACGGCCAGCGTGCACGCCAATGGCTCAGCAGGGGTTCGAGCAGATCGCTCCGGGCGGTCGGCGTGTCGAGCGTCATCGCGCGGCCGCCGCCGAGTCGGTAGCGCAGCGCCACGCGTAGAGCCTCGGCGCGGCAGGCGATGGCCACCGCACGCGTCGCCGCGGCACAGCCCTCGCGCCACAGGCGCTGGGCGAGGGTGAACTGGTTGGCGCGAGCCGTCGCGGCGTCGATCGCATCCGGCAGGTCCACGCCGTGGCGCCAGGCGATGCCGTAGTAGGGTTGGCCGGTGGCCGCGAGGCGCGCGGCCACCGGCGGGCTGGCGGCGGTTTCGTCCCAGGAGGCGCGCGAGAAGATCGGCGCGGCATTCTGATGACAGGCCAGGCACAGCTCGCGGTTTGCGTAGCCCAGCGTGGGGCGAGCGTCAGCGCGGTAGTTGCGCACGACCTGGAACTCGAAGCGGCCGGCGGTTTCATTGTAGCTGATCACCTCTAGCGCAGCGGCGCCTTCGTGGTAGCCGATATACAGGCGGTCCTTGAGGTAGAGGTGGCCGGCCGCTGCAGCAGCCGGCGGCTCGCCCGTGACGGCGGCGACTACGCGCGGCTGACGAAACGCCTGTGTGTCCGCTACGGCGGGGCGCTGCAACGATCGGCCAAGCGGAATCAGCACCACGGTCAATCCTCCCGAAGCCTGGTTCGCATCCAACTCGGCACGGATGCGCCCGAGCAGGGCCGCGAACGGAAAGGGCACCACTGCCTCCCCCGTCGGCCCGGGCGGACCGAGCAGGATATCGAACAGCGAGCGCCCGGCGAGCGGCAGGAGTTCGCCCGGCGCTTCGACCGCCGCCGGCGGCGTGGCGGCCGGCGTTTCGCCAGCCATGGCCGACAGCGTGGCCAGCCAACCGAGCAGCGCCAGCGCCGTCATCTGCCATGCCGTTCGGACCATCCTCCGCTGCTCCCACCATGCCCAGTGCTGCTTCCTGTCGATCCGGGGCGGGCCTGGATTCGTCGCAGTCGGCTGAAACGCGCCCTGGGCGTAGCCATCAAGGCTGCCGCAAAACTCGCTGCTTCTCTCATTTCGCGGGAACGACGCTTTGGGTTACTGGCCGCCCGGAGCGCGAGCGACCTGCGTGCCAGTCCAGCAATCCTCCTGTACCTCGCCGCTTTCCATGAAGGCACCGCGGCCGCGCTCGGCGATCTCCTCGTTGTACAGCACGAAATTCACCACGAAGCTGCGGTCCATGTAGGCGCGGCCGAGGTAGAAACCGGGGTACACCATGCGGATCTCGTCGCGGATTGCGAAGCCGTCGCGCCCGGCCATCATGTCCGGCAGACGGCGGTAGCCGGGCAGCTCGTCGGTGAAGGCGTAGTCGATGATGATCGACTCGCGCCGGCTGTCGAGCAGGCTTTGTCCGCAGTGCAGCTTGGCCGGGAACAGCAGCCATTGATCCTTGCCGTTAACCTCGATGGTCTGCAGCGGTCGGTCGGCGCTTTCCTCGACCAGACCGAGCTTTTTCAGCGTACCGAGATCCTCGATGCGATTGCGCAGCAGGCGCTCGTCGCGATAGAACACCTTGCCCTTCCACAGGGTTTCACCGACCAGGTCGAGCTTGTGGCCAGCCACATTCACCAACAGCCCCCGCAGCCCGCCGCCGGCGATTTCCGACAGACGCAGCTTGCCGCTGCTGCCGCGCGCAAAGAACAGATCGCCTTCGAAAGGCCCGTCCGGAATCGGCCCGGCTGACAGCCGGGCATAGATCTGGTCGACCTGCTCCTGATCGAGGAAAGACAGGTTCTTCGGCGTGATTTTGTAGAGATCCTCCGGCGACAGCGGGTGCTGGTATTCGAGCTGGGCGAAATCCGGTTTCTCGGCATAGCCCTCGCCATAGGGGGCGAAGGTGATGTTTGGGGGCTTCTTGTCGAGGTTGAAGAACCCGCAGCCGGATCCGCCGAGGGCGATGGCGGCACAGATGGCGAAGGTGGCGATCCTCATGGCGGCTCCCCTTGCACTTACAAGGTGGCAAGAAAGGCGATCAGCGCCTTCTTGTCGGCCTCGGACAGATCCTCGCCGAAGCGGTGACCTTCGTTTTCGATCTCGGCGGCGCAGCTGCTGTAGATCTGCTTGATCAGATGGGCGCGCGCCTTCAGTGCCGCCACCAACGCATTCGGCTTGCCGACCAGTTCGCCGGTGATCGCCTTCAGGTCGGCAAGCACCTTGCCGCCGGTGTCCTCGCCGAAACGCTGGGCCAGACTCGTCTCCAGCTCCTGCGGCGCGGTCTTGGAGCGCACCAGATCGACGATGAACCGCTTGTGCTGGAAGTTACCAATGGTGCCGGCGGTGACACCGCGGCCGTCGATTTCGCTCGGGATGGTGAGTTCGAAGCCGAGCAGCTTTTCCTTCGCGGTGCCGTCCCACAGGCGTGGGCCGATGCGCAGGGTGACATCCTCGCTCAGCAAGGTTACTTTCGGGATACGCTGCGCCGGGTTCAGCAGCTCCTGCATCGACATCTTGTACAGCCGGTAGCGGCCTTCGACGCTGGGGTCGTATTCGAAGCAGGCCGGTTGCTGCTCGGCGGGCAGAAGCTTCACGCTGCTGCCGTCCACGTAGCGCGGGCGCATCGCGTAGAAGTCGTTCGCGGCGTGCTGCGGCTTGCCGCACAGCTCGGGGCCGAGCGCGTTGTTGTGCAGGAAGGGGGCGTGCGCCCACAGGTTGAGCAGCGAGATGCTGCGATAGTGGCCGCGCCCGCCGTCTCCGGGTTCTCTGACATTGGGGTCGGGCGGCTGCGCGCGCAGGGTCTCGGAGCCGTATTCCTGCCAGATGTGGCCGGCCATGTGGTTGGAGTGCAGGGCGCGGCAACGGAAGGTGCCGACTTCGGAGACCGGGGTGCTGCGGTCGTTGCCCAGCCATTCCTCGCGCATGCCGCTGCCGAGGTCGATCTTGTGGAAGTCGAGGCTGGCGAACTGCCCGGCCGCCGCTTCCGGCTGGCTGGAATGGCAGCGCGCGCAGGTGTTGGCGAAGATCTGGCTGCCACGCGCCACTGCGTTGTCGCCGAATTCGCGCTCAAGGGCGTCAATCAGGTCATGCTCGGTATAGCGGGCGTCCGGTGTCGTGGCGCGCAGCTGGTTTTCGCGCGCGGCACGCAGATCGGTGACGTGCGCTTCGGCCGACATGAAGAAATCGAGGATGTTCGGCAGTCGGTCCTCGATGGCGCGGAAATTGGGACAGTCGCGCCGGCACTGGCCGATGTTGAACGGTGTCTGGCCGAAGCCGCGCTGTTGAGGATCGATCTGGCGCAGGTCGGACAGGTGGTTCATCCAGCACTGTTCCGAGCACGAGCCGATGTTGAAATACACGCGCTGGATCGCCTCGAGCGCGCCGATCGAGTCTTCGCCACCCTTCAGAATGTGGTGCACGGTGTCCTTCACGAGCGACTTGCGCCAGCACTTGCCGTCGCGTCCCGGTTCGCACCAGCAGCGGGTTTCGTCCGGGTCGTCGACGCAGGAGGCCACCTTGCGCCATTTCAGCACCTGCTCGTCGGCGAAGGTCGGCCGTTTGGCGATGTTGATCAGGGCATTGATCGTGCCCGGATTGTTCAGCTGGTCGGTCGGAATCGCCGAGGTGTCGCTGGAGCCGGGCCGCGCATGGGCGAACATCTGCCATTCCAGCGTGTTTGAGGGCATGCCCGAGACCATGATTTCGGAGATGCGGGAGTACTGGTTACCGATCAGGCCCTTGATGTTTTCCCACTTGGGGTTCGCCGGGTCGGCGGGTGGATTGAGCGGATCGAAGGCGATGTGGCAGGAGCCGCAGGCGGTGCCTATGAGGAAGGGCGGCTCGATGGCGCCATCCTGCAGGTGCGAGCGCGCCGCCTCGCCTGGGCCGGCGGCTGCAATCGGCCGGTTGTAGCCTTCCCAGCTGCCGGGGTTGCCGTTGAGCCGCTGCCAGACCGCCTTGTCGAAGCGCGGGTTGGGAAACTTGCGGATGCCGAGCGCGCCGGTGGAGGTGCCGAATTTCAGATCGCAGGCCGATTGGCGCTGGTCGGTTGGCCCATGCACGTCGCCTTCCTTCAGCAGCGCGTCGCGGAAGTCGCAGGCCGGATCGGTATAGCCGCTGCGTCCGACGTAGCCGAGCATCTGCTCGTCGCCCGGGCACCAGTCCATGCCGTAGGTCTCATCCAGGCTCTTCGCCGGGCAGTCCGGCGAGCCCGGCGTGCAGCAGTCCGGATCGTTGATGATGCCCCAGGCGCGGAAGCGGTCGCCGCGCTGGTCGCTGCGCAGTACGCGGTACCAGTCGATCAGTACGCCGACGCGCTGCTGGAAGACGGAGGTATGAAAACGGTCGTTGCCCGCCGTGGCCTTGAACCAGATCAGACGGCCGGCGCATTCCGATTCGTTGAGCCCTTCGCGTGCGCAAGCCGCAAAATAGGGCGCATCCTGCGCGTGCACGCTGCGTGTTTCGGCCGTCGCCTGCGCGACCGCAGGCGACGGCGTGTCCGCGGTCAGCGGGATGGCAATGAGGAGAGACACCACGAAGGGAATGGCAACGAGCAGCGCACGCTTCATTGGGCGACCTCCTTGCGGTCGGACCGACAATAAGACACGGCGAGAAGCCGCCGAAGCACTGCTGTTGACAACGTTTGGGTCATCGACTGCACTCCACGAGAGAAGAGATGCAGGAAGGCGTACTGTCAGTCCGCAAAGCGCATCGCACCCAAGGGCGATCCGCCGTTCAGTATGTCCAATTAAGGCGTAGCAGGCCGCAGCCCATTTGCAAGAAACTTTACAGTGCCATCTGTCGGGCCTGCAGGCACGCCTGTATTGCGCCAGCGACCTCGTGGGGAGAGGGGAAGGCGCCCGGCCGGTATGACTGTGATGCTTGCCTATACTGAAATGCCCGAAACCGAGGGATTCAGTCGTGTCTACACCGGCTACGCTAATCACCACCGGCATGTTGCCCTTCCTGGTGCTGGTCAGTGCTGGCCTGACTGCGCCGGTATCGCTGGCTCTGCTTGCCCTCTATCGCCGCGCCATCCTCGCTTCAATGGCAAGGACGGCGAATGAGACATTGCGGCCGCCACAACCTGCTGCAGCGAGCCCGCCGCAGTTCCCGCTGCAGATCGAGCTCGTCGATCCCGCTTTCGTGCCTGCTACCGCCGCGCGGCGTGAGGCGCGGCGATCCCTGTGGATCGCCACTGCCATCTACGTTGCTGCAGGCCTCGTTTATGCACTGGTGCTCAGCGGCGCCTGGTTGTACTTCACCCGCAACGACGGCTTTGTGTTGGCGCGCTTCCTCTGGCTGCTATCCTGTTACGTCTGGCCGGTCGCGATGGCGGTGGGCCTACTGGTGGCGGTCAACGGTCGCCAGCGCATGGCGGTGGCGGTGGCCTATTTCGTTATGCTGATGGCGGTGGTGAGCTACGGCTTGTACCGCAATGCCGAGCTGGCGGTGGGGCAGCTGGCGTTCTTCTGGCTCTATACCAACTTGCCGGCGACGCTTCTGTTGCTCGTCTTCCTGCATCGCCGGGTTCGAGCGGTCGGCCCACTGGTACTGGCCTTCATGGTCGTTGCGGTCACCGGCTCGCAGCTGGCCGTGTCCGCGCTGGGTAGCAGCGAGGCCGCGATGCGGACCTTGGTGGACATCGGACAGCGGGTCGGCCTTGGTGGGCATGGCTTGTTCTTCGCCACGATGGCACTCGGCGCCGTGCTCGCCGGGGTGCTGGGCTGGTTCTGGTTGAAATGGCTTGGCCGCCGCCATCTGGCGCGGCGCAGTAACGATCAGGGGCTGACACTGGATGCGATGTGGCTGCTGTTCGGCGTCGTACAGTCGATCACGCTGTCCTTCGAGGGTTGGCTCTGGGTGTTCACCGGGCCGGTCGCCTTTGCCGCCTACAAGGCGGTGACACGGATCGGCTTCGCCATCGCTCGGCTCGACAAGGCGGCGGGGCACCCGCCGTCCCTGCTGCTGTTGCGGGTGTTCGCGCTCGGCGCGCGTAGCGAGCAGCTGTTCGATGGGCTTGCCAAGCGCTGGTTACGCAGCGGCGACATCAGCTTGATCGCTGGCCCGGACCTGGCAACCACAACGGTGGAGCCGCACGAGTTTCTCGATTTCGTCGGCGGTCGGCTGTCGCGCCAGTTTGTGCATGACGCCGCCGACCTGGAGTGCCGCTTCCGTGCCCGTGCCCTCGGGGCGGACTCGGACGGCCGCCATCGGGTCAATGAGTTCTTCTGCCATGCAGACACTTGGCAGCCGGCCATGCAGCGCCTGGCAGCGTCTGCCGACGTAGTGCTGATGGATCTGCGCAGTTTCTCAGCCACTAACCAGGGCTGCCGTTACGAGATCGGCCAGTTGCTGAACACTGTGCCGTTGACGCGGGTGGTATTGCTGATCGATGCGGACGCCAACCGCGGTTTCCTCGAAAGCACGCTGCAAATGCTGTGGCAAACGGTCAGCGCTGATTCGCCCAATCGTTCGCCTGGCATGTCGCGGCTGCGGATGATTGCGGCGCAGAAGCCCGCGAGCCTGCATCTGAATCCGCTGCTCGATCTGCTCTATGCCGCGGCGGCGCAACTGTCCTGCACGGGGTCCGCCGGCACGCTGGATGAATAGGCTGCGGGTTTAGCAACATGATGGTCGAGGATAAGGTCAAGTCGTGCTGCGCGTCAGGATCAATAACTTGTCATTTTCGGTCATTGAGTGTGTTGGCATAGCTCTTTAATGTCAGCTCCAGATAACCGACGGGCCCCGCCGCTGCATTCGAGGCGCCCGCATACCGTGATAATGCTTGTTGTGGAGTCTGTTATGGCCGCTGCTCACTACCCGCACCTGTTGTCCCCGCTGGACCTGGGCTTCACTACCCTGCGCAACCGTACCCTGATGGGCTCCATGCACACGGGCCTTGAAGAAAAGCCCGGTGGTTTCGAACGTATGGCGGCCTACTTCGCCGAACGCGCCCGTGGCGGTGTCGGCCTGATGGTGACCGGCGGCATCGGCCCCAACGAAGAGGGCGGGGTGTATTCCGGCGCGGCCAAACTGACGACGGCCGAAGAAGCGCAGAAACACAGCATCGTCACCCGTGCCGTGCACGAGGCCGGTGGCAAGATCTGCATGCAGATCCTCCACGCCGGTCGCTATGCCTATAGCCCCAAGCAGGTCGCGCCGAGCGCCATTCAGGCGCCGATCAACCCGTTCAAGCCCAGGGAGCTGGACGAGGAAGGCATCGAGAAGCAGATCCAGGACTTCGTCAATTGTTCGGTACTGGCCCAGGTCGCCGAATATGACGGCGTCGAGATCATGGGTTCCGAAGGCTACTTCATCAACCAGTTCCTCGCAGCGCACACCAACCATCGCACCGACCGCTGGGGTGGCAGCTACGAAAACCGCATGCGCCTGCCGGTAGAGATCGTGCGCCGGGTGCGGGAGGCGGTCGGGCCGAATTTCATCATCATCTTCCGTCTGTCCATGCTCGACCTGGTCGAGGGTGGCAGCACCTGGGAAGAGATCGTGCTGTTGGCCCAGGCCGTGGAGCAGGCCGGCGCGACCTTGATCAACACCGGCATCGGCTGGCACGAGGCACGGATTCCGACCATCGCCACCAAGGTGCCGCGCGCTGCGTTCGCCAAGGTCACGGCAAAGCTGCGCGGCTCGGTGAACATCCCGCTGATCACCACCAACCGCATCAACACCCCGGAAGTCGCCGAGCAGATCCTGGCCGAAGGGGACGCCGACATGGTCTCGATGGCGCGGCCTTTCCTGGCCGACCCTGAGTTCGTCAACAAGGCGGCCGCCGGGCGCGGCGATGAGATCAACACCTGCATCGGCTGCAACCAGGCCTGCCTGGACCATACCTTCGGCGGCAAGCTGACCACCTGCCTGGTCAACCCGCGTGCGTGCCATGAAACCGAGCTCAACTACCTGCCGGTGCAGCAGATCAAGAAGATCGCCGTGGTCGGTGCCGGCCCTGCCGGGCTCTCGGCGGCCACGGTGGCGGCTGAACGCGGCCACGAGGTAACCCTGTTCGATTCCGCCAGCGAGATCGGCGGCCAGTTCAACGTGGCCAAGCGCGTGCCGGGCAAGGAAGAGTTCTACGAGACCCTGCGCTACTTCAAGCGCAAGCTGCAGACCAGCAACGTCGAGCTGTGCCTGAACACACGCGTGGACGTCGAACATCTGGTCAAGGGTGGCTATGACGAAATCATCCTGGCCACCGGCATAGCCCCGCGCCTGCCAGCCATTCCCGGCATCGAGCATGACAAGGTGCTGGGCTACCTCGATGTACTGCTGGAGCGCAAATCGGTCGGGCAGAAGGTGGCCGTGATCGGCGCCGGCGGGATCGGTTTCGACGTCTCCGAGTTCCTCGTGCATCAGGGCGTGGCGGCCAGCCAGGACCGCGAGGCGTTCTGGAAGGAGTGGGGCATCGATACTCGATTGGAGGCGCGCGGCGGTGTCGCTGGCGTTACGCCAGAGCCCCACGCCCCGGCGCGGCAGGTGTTCCTGCTGCAACGCAAGAAGTCCAAGGTTGGCGATGGCCTGGGCAAGACGACTGGCTGGATTCACCGTGCGGGCCTGAAGAACAAGCGCGTGCAGATGCTCAACAGTGTCGAGTACCTGAAAATCGACGATAGCGGGCTTCATATCCGCATTGGCGAAGGCGAGCCGCAGGTTCTGCCTGTGGATAACATCATCATCTGCGCAGGCCAGGACCCGCTGCGTGAATTGCAGGATGGCTTGCTGGCGGCCGGCCAGTCGGTTCATCTGATCGGCGGTGCGGATGTCGCGGCCGAACTGGATGCCAAGCGCGCCATCAACCAGGGCTCGCGCCTGGCCGCGCAGCTGTAAGAGGCAATGTGTGGCGGCGCCTGCATCCGGGCGTCGCTGCACTGTTAGACTGCGTCTCCCTGTTCGCGCAAAGCCCCTGTTCCAATGTCTTTCTCACTGATCGCGTCTTTTGACTGTCTTCCATGCGCCCCCTTGCAGCGACTCTCGTTGAGCTGGCTGGAGCGGGCCGGCGTCGAAGTGGCGGTGCTGCGCCTGGATGAAATCGATCCACTGATCAGCGGCAACAAGTGGTTCAAACTCCTCGAACACCTGCGAGTTGCCCAGCGCACTGGCGCCGGCGGCATCATCAGCCTCGGTGGCGCTCATTCAAATCATTTGCATGCCCTGGCGGCGGCAGGCCGGCGCTTTGGCTTCGCCACCGCAGGCCTGTTGCGTGGTCATGCCCAGGACACGCCGACCGTACGTGACCTGCATGCCTTCGGCATGCAGTTGCACTGGCTCGGGTACGGTGGTTACCGAGAGCGGCATCAACCTGGCTTCTGGCAACCCTGGCTCGAACGATACCCTGGCTGGCTCGGCGTGCCTGAAGGTGGTGGCGGGGAGTCAGGGGCCCGGGGTTGCGCATTGATCGTCGAGCAGGTGCGCAACCAATTGGCAACGCTGGGCTGGGTTGGATATGACGGTTGGTGGTTGGCAGCCGGTACCGGAACGACCCTGGCCGGGCTGGTGCTGGCCGAGCAGGGCGCGCACAGGGTTTATGGTGCCATGGCCGTGCCGATTGATCATGGAGTTGAACGCAATGTCGAGGCGCTGGTGACCTCGAGGAATGCCGCCTATGAGTTGATCGATGCCAGCCGGGGTGGCTTTGCCAAGGTCGATGCGGCGTTGTTGGCGTTTATCCAGGCCAGTGAAGAGGAGTCGGGGGTACCGTTGGAGCCGTTGTATACCGGCAAGGCATTGTTGGCGTTGCGTGAGCGGGTGGAGGCGGGGGCATTCAAGGTGGGTACGCGATTGATTTTTATCCACACCGGCGGGTTGCAGGGTCGTCGGGCGCTGATGGGGCGTTGAAAAGCGGCGACCGTACTGATTCGCTCAGAGTGTGCCGGGAACGTTCGGCCACAGGTCGGCGACCAGGAATAACCGCTCGGCTTCCTCCCAGTCACCCTCGGCGTTTTCGCTCAAGCGCACCAGCAATTGCGCGGGTGCCTGGGGATCAAGGGCTTGCAGCCAGTCCTGCAGGCGCTCCGGCGTCCAGGTCTGCTCCAGCGGGTAGTGCGCCGGCGCCAGCCAGGCATGCCGCGGCAGGGGTTGCCAGCGCCCCGGCGGGCTTTGGGCGCTGAAGGCCGGCCAATCGCGCTGGTGCAACCAGCGTCCCTTGAGATGGTGCGGGTTGGCGCCCTCGGGAGAATCGGCATGGCCCGGCCAGGGGTACAGCAGATAGCCGCCCAGCCACAACTGCGCGCTGAGCTGGCCGATGTCCAGTGCCGCCAACACCTCGCGGCTTTCGGTTCGGCCCGAAATCGGCAGTTGATGCTCGGCAAGGTGCGCCAGCTTTCGGTCCAGCCGGTCGTGGCAGCCGGGGCCGAGCCAGTGCGCCGGGTCCAGGCCGTCGCCGTTCTGGGGCCCCAGGTAGAGCTTGATCGCCAGCTCCAGGTGATGCACGCCGTCGCGGTCGCGCAGCAGGATGTCCAGTTCGCCGAGGGTATGCCCTTCCTTGCGGATCGGCAGGTTGGCGGCGATCAGTTCCACTCCCGGCGCCTGTTTCAGGGCGAATTGCCATAGCCGTTCGTAATACAGACCCAGGCGCCGGGTCGCGCCTTGTGACAGCCAGCTCTGCAAGTCACTGCTGTCCTGATCCAGTTGTAACAGCCACTGCGCCAGCAGCGCCGGTTTCTCGACCCAGTCGCTGCCGCTCAGGGGATGGCGCTGGGCCCAGGGGGTAACGCTGAGCATTGGCGGGGCAAGAATCACCCACGCCAGGTCGCGCACCTGGGGTTGGCGGAGTTGGCGGGGCAGGTCGGCAAGGCTTGGGAACGGGCTCATCCTGCGAGCATAGCCCCTTGCGCCGGGGCAATCAGCATTTTGTCCCGAGTTTGCCGCTACCCGGCGGTTTCGCCCATAATTGACTTCTTTGGCTGGTATCGGTCCCAGCGCCTCGTCCACCTCGCCTTTTCGACCGTTCCAGACCCCAGCAGGAGCCCTATGGAGCAATTTCGCAATATCGGTATCATTGGTCGTCTCGGCAGCTCTCAGGTGCTCGACACCATTCGCCGTCTGAAAAGGTTCCTGCTGGAACGGCACCTGCACGTGATCCTCGAAGACACCATTGCCGAAGTCCTGCCCGGACACGGCCTGCAGACCTCTTCACGGAAAATGCTCGGCGAGGTTTGCGACATGGTCATCGTCGTCGGCGGCGACGGCAGCCTGCTCGGTGCTGCCCGCGCACTGGCCAGGCACAATACCCCGGTGCTGGGCATCAACCGGGGCAGCCTGGGCTTCCTGACCGATATTCGTCCCGACGAATTGGAGGTCAAGGTCGCCGAGGTGCTCGACGGCCATTACCTGGTGGAAAACCGCTTCCTGCTCCAGGCAGAAGTGCGCCGCCACGGCGAGGCCATCGGCCAGGGCGATGCGCTCAACGATGTGGTGCTGCACCCCGGCAAGTCGACGCGGATGATCGAATTCGAGCTGTACATCGACGGCCAGTTCGTCTGCAGCCAGAAGGCCGACGGCCTGATCGTCGCCACGCCGACCGGTTCCACCGCCTATGCGCTATCGGCCGGCGGGCCGATCATGCATCCCAAGCTCGATGCCATCGTAATTGTGCCGATGTACCCGCATACCTTGTCCGGCCGGCCGATCGTGGTCGACGGCAACAGCGAACTGAAGATCGTCGTCGCCAAGGACATGCAGATCTATCCGCAGGTTTCCTGCGATGGCCAGAACCATTTCACCTGTGCGCCGGGCGACACCATCACGATCGCCAAAAAGTCGCAGAAGCTGCGCCTGATTCATCCGCTGGACCACAATTACTATGAGGTCTGCCGCACCAAACTCGGCTGGGGCAGCCGGCTGGGTGGTGGAGGCGACTGATGCTCGATCCCGCGCGTAGCTACGACCTGATCGGTGACGTGCATGGTTGCGCTCATACCCTTGAGCACTTGCTCGACATGCTCGGTTATCGCAGGCTGGGCGGCGTCTGGCGCCACCCGCAGCGCATGGCGCTGTTTCTGGGCGATATCATCGATCGCGGCCCACGGATTCGCGAAGCCCTGCATATCGTCCATGACATGGTCGAGGCCGGCCAGGCCCGTTGCATCATGGGCAATCATGAATTCAATGCCCTGGGCTGGAGCACTCCGGCGCCCCCTGAAAGCGGCAAGCAATATGTGCGCGAGCACACGCCGCGGCATGCTCGCCTGATCGAGGCAACACTGACCCAGTTCGCCCAGCATCCAGGCGACTGGAATGACTTTCTCGGATGGTTTTACGAGCTGCCGCTGTTCCTCGATGCCGGTCGCTTCCGCCTGGTGCATGCCTGCTGGGATGCCAGCCTGATCGGGCAACTGCGTGCGCATCATCCCAACGGCTGCTTCGACGAGCACTTCCTGCAGGCCGCTGCCATACCGGGCAGTTTTGCCTGCACGGTATTCGACCGGCTGTTGCGGGGTACCGACATGCGCCTGCCTGATGGCCTGACGTTGACCGGCGGCGATGGCCTGACCCGCGCTTTCTTCCGCACCAAGTTCTGGGAAGAAGACCCGCAAACCTATGGAGATATCGTGTTCCAGCCTGATGCCTTGCCCGAGCGCGTGGCCAGCACGCCGTTGAGCACCAGCCAGAAAAACGCGCTGCTGCGCTATGGCGTCGACGAGCCGATGCTGTTCGTCGGCCATTACTGGCGCAGCGGCAAGCCGGCACCGATCCGGCCCAACCTGGCCTGCCTGGATTACAGTGCGGTGCTTTACGGAAAACTGGTCGCCTATCGGCTTGATGATGAAACGCAGATCGATCCGAGCAAGTTCGTCTGGGTCGATGTCGAGCGCCCGCAGGTGCTGAAATGAGTCCGGTTGCAGTGCTTCGCCTGCCCTTGAGCATCGACCTGAGCGGCTTCGTCACCCTGTTGCGAACGCTGCAGGTGCCACACCGGGTCAGCGAGGAGGGCGGTGACCAGGTGCTCTGGGTACCCGATGAACGATTGGCCGAAGACGTCCGTCAGCTCTATGAACGTTATCCACAGGGTGATACCGGCAACGAACTGGCGGAACTGACCCCAAGCGAGCAGCGCAGCCGTCCCGGCTTCGTTTCGCAATTGCGCAACAGCCCGATCACCGCGGGCGTGCTCTTGCTCTGCCTGTTGGTAGCAGGGCTGACCTGGCTTGGCAGCAACTTCGAGACCTTGCGCTGGCTGACCTTCCTCGATTTCCGCGTGCAGGGTGACTACGTCTATTTCACCCCGCTGGCCGAGAGCCTGGCTGCCGGCCAATGGTGGCGGCTGGTGTCACCGATGCTGGTGCACTTCGGCATCCTCCACCTGGCCATGAATGCCATGTGGTACTGGGAGCTGGGACGGCGCATCGAGTTGCGTCAGGGGCTCTGGTCGATGCTCGGCCTGAGCCTGCTGTTCAGCCTGGTATCCAATTGCGCCCAGTACCTGTTCGGCGGGCCGAGCCTGTTCGGCGGTCTGTCCGGCGTGCTTTACGGCCTGCTCGGGCATATCTGGATCTATCAGTGGCTGGCGCCCAATCCGGTTTACCAGATGCCGCGCGGGGTACTGGTGATGATGCTGGTCTGGTTGGTGCTGTGCATGTCCGGTCTGGTCAGCATGCTGGGCTTTGGTGCAATCGCCAACGCCGCGCATGTCGGCGGGTTGTTGGTCGGTTGTGTGACAGGCCTCTTGGGTGGGGCACTGGCGCGGCGTAAACTGACCGCCTAATTTGGAGAAGTTATGTCCTCTTTTGCTGAAATGATCGAAAACATCACCCCTGATATCTACGCAAGCCTGAAGCTGGCGGTAGAAATCGGCAAATGGTCCGATGGCCGCAAGCTCACCGCCGAACAGCGCGAGTTGTCGCTGCAGGCAGTGATCGCCTGGGAGATCCAGAACCTGCCCGAGGATCAGCGCACCGGTTACATGGGCCCGCAGGAGTGCAGCTCCAAGTCGGCACCGATCCCGAACATTCTGTTCAAGTCGGATGCCGTCCATTGATCGAGATTGGCCGCGGTTCCATCAGTAAAATGTCGGCTCGCCTCGAGACGCCGGTGGTGCAGTACGCATTTCGCCTGGGCGACAGCGAGGTGCCGGTCAATCCGCTGATCGGCAAGACCCTGCGCCTGGAATACCTGGGGGCGATTCACTGCATCCACTGCGGGCGCAAGACCAAGACCAGTTTCAGCCAGGGCTACTGCTACCCATGCATGACCAGGCTGGCCCAGTGCGATGTCTGCATCATGAGCCCGGAAAAGTGTCACTACGACGCCGGCACCTGTCGCGATCCGGCATGGGGCGAGCAGTTCTGCATGACCGACCATGTGGTGTACCTGGCCAACTCGTCGGGAATCAAGGTAGGCATCACCCGCGCCACGCAGTTGCCGACCCGCTGGCTCGACCAGGGCGCCAGCCAGGCCTTGCCGATCATGCGGGTGGCAACCCGTCAGCAGTCGGGGCTGGTCGAAGACCTGTTTCGGTCCCAGGTTGCCGATCGCACCAACTGGCGCGCATTGCTCAAGGGCGATGCCGAAGCGGTGGACCTGCCAGCGGTGCGTGAACAGCTGTTCTCGACCTGCGCCGAAGGCCTGAGCGAGCTGCAGGCGCGTTTTGGCCTGCAGGCGATTCAACCACTGCATGACGTCGAGCCGATCGAGATCCGTTATCCGGTCGAGGCGTATCCGAGCAAGATCGTCAGTTTCAACCTGGACAAGAACCCGGTGGCCGAGGGCACCTTGTTGGGGATCAAGGGCCAGTACCTGATCTTCGACACCGGTGTGATCAATATTCGCAAGTACACGGCCTACCAGCTCGCCGTGCATCAGTAGAAGGACTTCAGCATGCGTACAGAACAGCCGCAAGTGATTTACCTCAAGGACTATCAGGCGCCCGAGTACCTGATCGACGAGACGCACCTGACCTTCGAATTGTTCGATGACCATACCCTGGTCCATGCGCAACTGGTCATGCGCCGCAACCCGGTGCGGGGCCCGGGGCTGCCGCCGCTGGTACTCGACGGGCAACAGCTGGAGCTGCTTTCGCTCGCGCTCGATGACCAACTTCTCGAGGCTGGCGACTATCAACTGTCCGATGATCACCTGACCGTGCAGCCCAGGGCTGCGCAGTTCACCGTCGACAGCAGCGTGCGTATTCACCCGGAAACCAACACCGCGCTCGAAGGCCTGTACAAGTCCAGCGGTATGTTCTGCACCCAGTGCGAAGCCGAAGGTTTTCGCAAGATCACCTATTACCTCGATCGCCCCGATGTGATGAGCCGCTTCACCACCACCCTCAGCGCGGACAAGAGCAGCTACCCGGTGCTGCTCTCCAACGGCAACCCGATTGCCAGCGGTCCGGACGAAGGCGGCCGGCACTGGGCGACCTGGGAAGACCCGTTCATGAAGCCGGCCTACCTGTTCGCCCTGGTCGCCGGCGACCTGTGGTGCGTGGAAGATACCTTCACCACGATGTCCCGGCGCAACGTGGCCCTGCGCATTTATGTCGAGCCGGAAAACATCGACAAGTGCCAGCACGCCATGAACAGCCTGAAGAAGTCCATGCGCTGGGACGAAGAAGTCTATGGCCGCGAATACGACCTGGACATCTTCATGATCGTCGCGGTCAATGACTTCAACATGGGCGCCATGGAGAACAAGGGGCTCAACATTTTCAACTCCAGCTGTGTGCTGGCCCGCGCCGAGACCGCTACCGATGCCGCGCACCAACGCGTCGAGGCGGTGGTTGCCCACGAGTATTTCCACAACTGGTCGGGCAACCGCGTGACCTGCCGCGACTGGTTCCAGCTCTCGCTCAAGGAAGGCTTCACGGTGTTTCGCGACGCCGAGTTCTCCGCCGACGTGAACTCGCGCACGGTCAAGCGCATCGAAGACGTGGCCTATCTGCGTACCCACCAGTTCGCCGAAGATGCCGGGCCCATGGCCCACGCGGTGCGCCCGGACAGCTTTATCGAAATTTCAAACTTCTACACCCTGACCGTGTACGAGAAGGGTTCGGAAGTGGTGCGCATGATCCGCACCTTGCTCGGCGCCGAGGGCTTCCGCAAAGGCAGCGACCTGTACTTTGAACGCCACGACGGCCAGGCCGTGACCTGCGATGACTTCATCAAGGCCATGGAAGATGCCAATGGCGTCGACCTGACTCAGTTCAAGCGCTGGTACAGCCAGGCCGGCACACCGCGCCTGGCGGTCAGCGAGCATTATGACGACGCGGTAAAAACCTACAGCCTGACCTTCCGCCAGAGCTACCCGGCCACCCCGGACAAGGTCGAGAAAAAGCCGTTCGTGATCCCGGTGGAGCTGGGCCTGCTCGACAGCCAGGGCAACGAACTGGCCCTGCGCCTGGCCGGCGAAGCCGCCGCGGCGGGCACCACCCGGGTGCTTTCGGTGAGCGAAGCCGAGCAAACCTTCACCTTCGTCGATATCGCCGAAAAGCCGTTGCCTTCGCTGCTGCGTGGCTTCAGTGCGCCGGTCAAGCTGAGTTTTCCGTACGATCGCGACCAGTTGATGTTCCTGATGCAGCATGACAGCGATGGCTTCAATCGCTGGGAGGCGGGTCAGCAACTGTCTGTGCAGGTCCTTCAGGAGCTGATCGGGCAATATCAGCAGGGCGCCGAACTGGTTCTCGACCAGCGTCTGGTCAAGGCGTTGGCCAGCGTATTGGGCAATGAAACGCTGGACCAGGCCATGGTCGCCGAGATGCTTTCGCTGCCGAGCGAAGCCTACCTTACCGAAATCAGCGAAGTGGTCGATGTCGACGCGATTCACGCTGCCCGCGAGTTTGCTCGCAGGCAACTGGCCGATTCGCTGTTCGACGCACTGTGGAAGCGCTACCAGACCAACCGCGAAGTCTCGAAGCAGACCGAGTATGTGGCCGAGGCCGAGCATTTCGCCCGTCGCAGCCTGCAGAACATTGTGCTGTCCTACCTGATGCTCAGCGTCAAGCCGCAGGTGCTGCCTGCGACCCTGGAGCAGTTCGACGCCTGTGACAACATGACCGAACGCCTGACGGCGCTGGCGGTGTTGGTCAACTCGCCCTTCGAGGACGAGAAGGCCAGGTCTCTGGCGAGCTTCGCCGATCATTTCCAGGACAACCCGCTGGTCATGGATCAATGGTTCAGCGTGCAGGCGGCCAGCACCTTGCCGGGAGGCCTGCAGCGGGTTCAGGAATTGATGAAGCACCCAGCGTTCAACCTGAAGAATCCGAACAAGGTCCGCGCCTTGATCGGTGCCTTTGCCGGGCAGAACTTGATCAACTTCCATGCCGCCGACGGTTCGGGCTACCGTTTCCTGGCAGACCTGGTCATCGAGCTGAATGCGTTCAACCCGCAGATTGCCTCGCGGCAACTGGCGCCGTTGACCCGCTGGCGCAAATACGACAGCGCACGCCAGGCACTGATGAGGGGTGAACTGGAACGCATCCTGGCTTCTGGCGAGCTGTCCAGCGATGTGTTCGAGGTGGTGAGCAAGAGTCTCGCTTGACCTGGGGTCGCAACACCCCCCGGTGATCTTGAGATCTTGCGCCTGCTTTCGCAGGCTGCGCTGGAGCCCCGCAGGGGCTCCCCAGCGCTCTTCGGCAAAAGGCCACTATCCGGTCTTAACAAAACATAACGTCGTATTCGTTGTTTTCCAATTCCAAAGCCCGATAGGATTGGGGTAATTACCGAGGGGCTCTAGATTGCCGCTTCCAGCCAAAGCAGGCGGAAGACGGAGCAATCCAGGCGCAACCTGCGGCTAGACCCAATAACAATAATCGGGGAAAAGTCTATGAGTGAGCCTGTGATGGCTGGCACTGGGCCCGTAATGGGGATGGGGGCAAAGCGCCCATCGGCATTTCACAGAGGCACCTTGCTGACTGCCGCGTTCTCGCTGATCGGTGTGCTTTCGGCCACCGCAGCAACCATGCCGGTACAGGCAGCGCAAAGCGCTGATGCCGTTTATTCCATTCAATCGTCCAAGGCCGCACGCGGGTTGATGCTCGATGTGGCGCAAGCGGGTGCGCGGCTGGTTGCGGTCGGCGACCGAGGCCACATTCTCTACTCCGACGACCAGGGCACTACCTGGACCCAGGCCAAGGTGCCGACCCGGCAATTGCTCACTGCGGTGTACTTCGTCGATGCCAGCCATGGCTGGGCGGTCGGGCACGACGCGCAAGTTCTTGTCAGCACCGATGCCGGCGCCACCTGGACCAGGCAATTCGAAGACCTCAAGCGCGAATCACCCCTGCTCGATGTCTGGTTCCAGAACCGCGACAACGGCTTTGCCGTGGGCGCCTATGGCGCGTTGCTGGAAACCACCGATGGCGGCAAGCATTGGGAGGATGTCAGCGACCGCATCGACAACGAAGACCAATATCACTTCAACGGCATTGCTGCGGTGAAGGATGCCGGCCTGTTCATCGTCGGCGAGCAGGGCAGCATGTTCCGCTCCGCCGATTGGGGCCAGACCTGGGAACGCGTCGAGGGGCCCTACGAGGGCTCGCTGTTTGGCGTGATCGGTACGGCTGAACCTGCCTCGCTTCTGGCCTTCGGCCTGCGCGGCAACCTGTATCGCTCCAGCGACTTTGGCGGCACCTGGGACAAGGTAGAGCTGAAGGGGGCCCGTGGCCCGCTCGAATTCGGCCTGTCCGGGGCTACGCTACTCAAGGACGGTTCGTTGGTGCTGGTCGGCAACGGCGGCAGCGTGCTGCGCAGCAGCGACGATGGCCGCAGCTTTCGCATATTCAACCGCGCGGACCGCATTTCGCTGGCCGGGGTTGCGGCAAAAGACGGTGACGAGTTGATCCTGGTCGGTCAAGGAGGCGTGCGTATCGCAGAGTCCTCCGGTGCCGAGAGGAGCCAGCAATGACAGGGCGGGAGCAGTTTCCAATGAATAACCAGCACCAGGACAAGGCGACCCTTCTTGAGCGCCTGATCTTCAACAACCGCCCGGCAGTCATTTTCATCTGCCTGTTGGTCAGCACCTTCCTGTTCTACCAGGCCACGCTGATCCGCCCTTCGACCAGTTTCGAAAAGATGATCCCGCTCGAGCACCCCTTCATCCAGAAAATGCTCGAACACCGCAATGATCTGGCCAACCTCGGCAACACCGTGCGTATTTCGGTGGAAGCGGTGGACGGCGACATTTTCAGCAAAGAGTACATGGAGACCCTGCGTCAGATTCACGACGAGGTGTTCTACATCCCCGGCGTGGACCGTTCCGGCCTCAAGTCCTTGTGGAGCCCGAGCGTACGCTGGACCGAGGTGACCGAAGAGGGCTTCGCCGGCGGCGAGGTGATACCGCAGAGTTATAACGGCTCGGCCGACTCCCTTGAGGATCTGCGCAACAACGTACTCAAGTCCGGCCAGGTCGGCCGGCTGGTGTCCAACGACTTCAAGTCGAGCATCGTTGATGTGCCATTGCTCGAGTCCTACCCCGATCCGGAGGATCAGGGCAAGTTGCTGAAGCTGGACTACCAGCAGTTCTCTCACCAGCTCGAAGAGAAAATTCGCGATAAGTACCAGGCGCAGAACCCCAATGTGAAGGTTCATATCGTCGGCTTCGCCAAAAAAGTCGGTGATCTGATCGACGGCCTGATCATGGTGGTGATGTTCTTCGGCGTCGCGTTCCTGATCACCCTGGTGCTGCTGTACTGGTTCACCTGGTGTATCCGCAGCACCATCGCGGTATTGATCACCACCCTGGTGGCGGTGGTCTGGCAGCTGGGCCTGATGCATGCCGTCGGCTTCGGGCTGGATCCTTACTCGATGCTGGTGCCGTTCCTGATCTTCGCTATCGGTATCTCCCACGGGGTACAGAAGATCAACGGTATCGCCTTGCAATCGAGCGACGCCGACAACGCCCTGACGGCGGCGCGGCGAACATTCCGGCAACTGTTCCTGCCGGGCATGATCGCGATCCTGGCCGACGCCGTTGGCTTCATCACCTTGCTGATCATCGATATCGGCGTTATCCGCGAGCTGGCCATCGGTGCGTCGATCGGTGTGGCAGTGATCGTGTTCACCAACCTGATTCTGTTGCCGGTAGCGATTTCCTATGTCGGCATCAGTAAAAAATCCATTGCGCGCAGCAAGAAGGATGCGACTCGCGAGCACCCGTTCTGGCGCCTGCTGTCGAACTTTGCCAGTGCCAAGGTGGCGCCGGTGTCCATTGCTCTGGCCTTGATCGCCTTCGGTGGCGGCCTCTGGTACAGCCAGAACCTGAAGATCGGCGACCTCGATCAGGGCGCGCCGGAGCTGCGTCCGGACTCGCGCTACAACCAGGACAACAAGTTCATCATCGACAACTATTCGACCAGCTCCGACGTACTGGTGGTGATGGTCAAGACGAAGTCCGAAGGCTGCTCGACCTTTGCTGCCATGGCCCCGATCGATGAATTGATGTGGAAGATGCAGAACACCCCGGGCGTGCAATCGGCCGTCTCGCTGGTGACCGTATCCAAGCAGATGATCAAGGGCATGAACGAGGGCAACCTGAAATGGGAAACCCTGTCGCGCAACCCCGACGTGCTGAACAACTCCATCGCCCGTGCCGATGGCCTGTACAACAACGACTGCTCGCTGGCACCGGTGCTGGTGTACCTCAACGACCACAAGGCCGAGACCCTCGATCGCGCGGTCAAGGCGGTGCAAGAGTTCGCCCAGGAAAACAACAAGGAAGGTCTGGAGTTCATCCTTGCAGCCGGTAACGCCGGGATCGAAGCGGCCACCAACGAGGTGATCAAGTCGGCGGAGCTGACCATTCTGATCCTGGTGTACATCTGCGTGGCGGTGATGTGCATGATCACCTTCCGCTCGTGGGCGGCGACCTTGTGTATCGTCCTGCCGCTGGTGTTGACCTCGGTATTGGGCAACGCACTGATGGCGTTCATGGGGATCGGCGTGAAGGTAGCGACCTTGCCGGTCGTAGCCCTCGGCGTGGGCATCGGTGTCGACTATGGCATCTATATCTACACCCGCCTGGAGAGCTTCCTGCGTGCCGGGCTGCCACTGCAGGAGGCCTACTACCAGACGCTGAAATCCACCGGCAAGGCGGTGCTGTTCACAGGCCTGTGCCTGGCTATCGGCGTGGCGACCTGGATCTTCTCGGCGATCAAGTTCCAGGCGGACATGGGCCTGATGCTGACCTTCATGTTGCTCTGGAACATGTTTGGTGCGTTGTGGCTGCTGCCGGCGCTGGCGCGGTTCCTGATCAAGCCGGAGAAACTGGCGGGCAAGGTGGGTGGGTCGTTGTTTGCTCACTGATTGGCTCAGTAAAAAAATAAACCGCAGCCCAGGCTGCGGTTTTTTTTGTCCCCCTGTGGGAGCTGGCTTGCCAGCGATGACTTCACCGCAGTAATGCAGGCAGGCCGCGTCACCTGCATCGCTGGCAAGCCAGCTCCCACAGTGTGGAAACGAGGTCGGCGTTTAGGCTTATAATGGCCAGCTTCTCTCAAGCGATTGTTTGTCATGACAGGTACTACCGATTCATTGCTAGATGTTCTTGAAACCTGCGACATGCTGCTGATCGATGGCCTGCACGCCTTCGACTTCACCCGGCCCGATGAGGGCGGGCTGCGAATCGAATCCATGGATGGCCGCGACCTCAAGCGCTGGTTTTTCACTCCGGCCGAAGTCGCCACGGCAACCTTCGATACAGCGTCCGAGAGCTGGCTGATCACCAATGCCAATGGCGAGCATCGGCTAGTCTGCATAAGTGCCTTTTCTGCCAGTGAAGAAGACGACCAGGACGACGACTCGTCCGCTTCTTGAACCTGCCAACTTCCTCGCAGAACCCTTGACCCGCCTGCGAGGAACGCTCCCGATGAAAAGCCTGCTCATGCCTCTATTGATTGCCGGTGCCCTGGGCCTGTTTCCCCATCACGCTGCAGCGGCCGATTACGATCTGCTGGTGGGGACTTACACCCAAGGCAACAGCGAAGGTATCTACCGCTATCACTTCGACAGCGACAAAGGCCAGATTTCCAGTGAGCCGCTGCAGGTGGTCAAAAGCGCCAACCCATCCTGGTTGACCCTGTCCCGTGACCGGCAATACCTGTTCGCGGTCAATGAAAACGGGCCTGGCCAGGCAGACCCGGTCGGACGCGTCAGCAGTTTCGCCATCGCCCCGAAAACCCATGAACTGAGCCCGATCAATCAGGTGCCAAGCCAGGGTGATGAGCCGACCCATTCGAGCCTGAGCGGCGATCAGGCTTATCTGTTCGTCGCCAACTATGCCGTGCAACCCGAGCCCGGGGGCAGTCTCAGCGTGCTGCCTGTGGGCGCCAACGGCGAGCTTTCGGCGGTGGTGCAGCAGGACGCCCATACGGCCAGCCAGGTCAACCCAGAGCGGCAAGGCTCGGCCCATGTGCATTCGGTGGTGTCATCGAAGGATGAGCGCTACGTGTTTGCCTGTGACCTGGGGGCCGATAAGGTGTTTATCTATCGTTTTGACGCCGGCAACAAAAACCGGCCATTGACCCCGGCCAACCCGCCGGCAGTGACCTTGCCACCCGGTAGCGGGCCGCGCCACCTGGTGTTCGGGGGGAACGGCAGGCAGGCTTACCTGACGTTGGAGATGAGCGCTCAGGTCGTGGTTTTCGATTTTCAAGGCGGTACATTGGTGCCGCGTCAGATGCTGCCTTTGACCGATAGCCCGGACGTTGCGGCAAAGGCGGGTGGGGCGATTCATGTTTCTGCCGACGGCAGATTTCTGTATGCCAGCAACCGTGGTACGGCCAATGAACTGTTGGTCTTTGCCATCGCCCCCGGCAGCGGCCTGCTCAAACCCTTGCAGCGGCGCTCGGTGGAAGGCGATCACCCCCGGGAGTTCAGCCTCGATCCGAGCGGGAAATTCGTGCTGATCGCCAACCAGAAGAGCCACCAGATCGTCGTGCTCCAGCGCGATCCGGGCACCGGTTTGCTTGGCAAGACCGTGCAGAAGGTGGCAATCGACTCACCCTCGGACCTGAAGTTCATCGACCGGCAATGACTTGTTTATTACAACGGTGAAATACCCTTGGCACTGGCATATGGCCATGTGCTTAAATTTGACGCTGAAATATTGACTCTTTATCTCGCTGAGGGATTCAAAGCATGATTTGGCGTATTGCGACTGTCGTTCTGTTTCTCTATTCCACGCCCATTCTGGCTGCCGATGCGCTGGAACGCGACCCTGTGCGCGAACGAGAAGCCAGCGCTCTGCTGTTGCCGCGTTGCAATCCGGTGGCAGACCTGGCGGCGGCCTGATTCAGCGGGCCATGATGGCCTTGAACAAGGCCGATTCGAGAAAGTCCTGCAGCCAGGCCTGGAGCCGTCGGTACGGCGACTGCGCAAACCAGTCGGGATCTACGGCCGCGAACTGGCGAACAAAGGGCATGATGGCCACATCGGCCAGGCTCGGATGATCGGCGAACAAATACGTCTGATGCTGCAAGCGCTCCTCGAGCCTTTGCAAAAAAACGCAAGCTTGCTCGCGGTAATGCTCAAGCGGGAGTTCCGGATAGCGATCGGCGTACTTGTAGTGATTCAAATGCACTTTGAACACCTGATCGTTTTCGCTGATCAGCCACTCGGCTTGCTCTCGGGCTTGCGGATCGTTGCACAGTCGCCAATCCTGCGGATCGTTGTGTTCAAGCGCCCAGCGCATGATCTCCAGGCTCTCGTCGATCACTCGGCCATCAACGTTCAATACCGGTACCGTGCCCTTGCTCGACAAGGCCAGCATCTCGGCGGGCTTGGCCTTGAGGCTGACCTCGATGATCTCCACCGGGCAGCCACTGTAGCGCAGTGCCATGCGCGCGCGCATGGCGTAGGGGCAGCGCCGGAACGAGTAAAGAATCATCCACTGACCTCCACACTGCTCAAACCGTTGCCCTGGCGACGTACCTGGATCTGGACCGGGATGCGTTCGTGCATTTCCTGCACGTGGGAGATGACCGCAACCTTGCGACCCTGGGCTTGCAGGCCGTCGAGGGCATCCATGGCCAGTTGCAGGGATTCGGGGTCGAGGCTGCCGAAACCTTCGTCGATGAACAGCGATTCGATCTTCAGGGTGCTCGATGCCATTGAGGCCAGGCCCAGGGCCAGGGCCAGCGAAACCAGGAAGGTTTCGCCACCGGACAGCGAGTGCACCGAGCGCAGTTCGTCGCCCATCTCGGTATCGAGCACCAACAGGCCGAGCATGCTGCCGCCGCGCTTGAGGCGATAGCGTTTGACCAGCTGACGCAGTTGCGCGTTGGCGTGGTGCAACAGGATATCGAGGTTGTAGGCCTGGGCAATCTTGCGGAAGGTATCGCCGGTCGCCGAACCGATCAGTGCGGCAACCCGCGCCCAGCGCTGGTATTGCTCGTTGGCGCTGGCAATGCGTTCCTGCAGTGCCTGGTTGGCCCTCAGGCGCCTCTGGTCCTCGGCCTGTTCGGCGCGCAGCTCGGCGCAGACCTGTTCCTGGGCCGTACACTGGTCGTGCAATTGTTGCAGGGCAACTTCCAGGCTGGCGCCATCGAGATTGCCATTGTGCTGCGCCTGATGAGTTTGCAGGCGCAACTCGCGTTCCTGCAGGCGAACACGCAATTGTTCGAGGCCTTTTTCACTCTGTTGAAGCTGCTGGCGCAGTTCGCCGACCTGGCTTTCGCTATAGTCGAGCAAAGCGTGCAAGCCCTCATCGTCCAGTTCCGGGTGCTGGCCACGCCACGCCAGCACACGCGCTTGCAGATCGCCAAGCGCCTGTTCCTGTGCTTGCTGTTGCTGCAGGCCGGCCTTGAGCTCGCTGCTCAGTCGCACTTGTTCGGTGGCGATGGCCTGCAAATCCCGATTGGCCGCTGCCTCGCTCTGGCGTGCCAGTTCCACCGCTTGTTCCAACTGTCCCTGCCAGGCTTGGGCACTGGAATGCTCACCGAGCAATTGGCTCAATTGTTCGCCACTGACCTGCAGTTGGCCGTCGAGCACGCTGCAGCGTTGCTGCAGGGTCGAAAGCTCCTGCTCACGGCTTTGCTGCTGCCATTGCTCCTGCTCGATGTTGCGCTGGCGCGCATCGAATTCCTGTTGTTCGTCGCGGCGCTGATCGATTTGTTCCAGGCGCGAGGCCAGTTTGCGGTCCAGCTCGAGAAAGCCTGCGGCGGGGTTATGTCGTAGTTGCTCAAGGCTTTCGCTCGGCAGCAAGCTGGAGAATGCCGCCAGCTCATCGTCCAGGCGCTGACTGTCGTTGAGCAGGCTGCGCTGTTGCTCGTTGAGCTGCTGTACCGCGGCCTGGCAGGCCTGCTGGGCCGCAAGCAGCTGATGCTGCAGCTGATTGGCCTGTTGTTGCAGGGCCAGCAAGCGATTCTGTTGCGCTTCGGCGGCGATGACTTGCGGGTTGATCTGCTGCAGTTGTTCACAGATCCAGGTCTCGCGTCGTTGCGCGGGCTGTTCCAGCATCTGTGGGAAGAGGGGATGCTCCTGAAGTTGCTGGAGCGCGCTCTGTTGCTGGCCGAGTAGTTGCTCTTCCTGCGGCTTGAGCTGCTTCTGCTGCTCGATCAACCCCTGCACCTCGGCGCGCAGTTCGGCCAGGCGGTCGGCCAGTTTCTGCACGGTTTCACGGGCGCGGGTTTCTTCACCTTCTTCATGGCTGCCCAGCGCCTGGAGCAGGGCATCGGATTGGTGCCAGGGATGCTCGATGCTGCCGCAGACCGGGCAGGGTTGATCGTCCTGCAATTGGCCGCGCAGCTGTTCGACGCTGGCGCTACGGGCCAGGCGCTGGCGTTGCAGCACTTGCAGGGTGACGTTCAGCGCCTGCTCGGCCTCTTGGTGTTCGGCCTTCAGGGCCACACCTTCACGTGTGCGCAGCTCGCGTTGTTCGCCAGCCTGTTGCTGGGCCTGGCGCATTACCTGCACACGTTGCTCCAGCTCCTGCTGGCGCAGCCAGTGGCGTTCCAGTTCGTCAAGACTGCGCAGTTGCAGGCGGCTTTCCTGAAGTTGCCGGGTCAGTGATTGCAGACGTTCGGCCACTGCCTCGGCGGGGCAATCAGCCTGGGCGTACAGGTCGTTCAGGCGCTGATGCCGGGCCGCCAGTTCGGACTCTGCCTGGGTCGCCCGTTGCTCGATCGCCGGCAATTCTTCACGGCCCTTGCCCAGGCGCGCGCTGAGTTGCACGATCTGTTGCAGGCGCTGGCGATGCAGGTTCCAGGCTTCGGCAACAGTGGCAAGTTCGGCACTTTGTTGCAGTTGCGCGGTGATCTGCGCCAGGCGTTGCTCGCTGGCCTGCTGGCGTTCGCGCAAGGCCAGCAGCCTGGCCTGGCCCTCGCTGCTGGCGAGTTCGGCTGCCTGTCGCGACACGTTGAGCTGGCTCAATGTCTGGTTCAGATGTGCGAGGGTGCTGTGGGCCTCGAATGCCTGGCGTAGTTTCGGGGCCGCATCGCTTTGGGCCTGTAACGCCTGATTGAGTGCGGCATGGGCATCGGCCTGGCTATTCTGGCGTTCGAGCTGACGACTCTGCAGGTCGAGTTGACGACGTTGCTGCTCGTCGATTTGTCGTGTCAACGGGCTCAGCTGCGCCTGTAGTTCGGCGCTGCGGATGAACAGGTGGCGTTGCGGCGCCAGTTGCTCCAGGCGGCTGAGGTCCTGGCGTGCAGCGGCCTGGTCCTGCCAGGCCTGCGTCGCCTGCTGCAGTTCATCTGTGGTGGCTTGTCGTTCGTCTTGCAGGCGTTGCAGCTCGCGTTGCCACTGTTGCTGTTGCTCGAGCTGCTTGAACCTGGCCTGTTCGGTCTTGAGTTGCAGCCGGGCGTTCTCCAGGCGCAAGTCCAGGCCTTCGCGCAGCTCGGACGCAAGTGGAGCGATGCCGCCAGCCTGCTCCTGCAACAGGCGCAGTGCCTCGCGTGCCTCTTTGCTTTGCTCGAAGGCTCGGCGGCCCAGGCGAGTATAGAGGGCGGTGTCGGTGAGCTTCTCCAACAGTTCGCTGCGTTCGTTGTCGTCGGCCTTGAGGAAGGCGCTGAATTCGCTCTGGGCCAACAGCACGGCGCGGGTGAACTGTTCGAAGTTCAGGCCCAGGCAGGCTTCGAGCATGGCCTTGAATTCAGGCTTGAGGCTGGTCAGCAGCTGTTCGGCGTCCAAGTCGTACAGGCTCTGGCGGCTGGGTTGCAGCTTGCCGCCGGCTTTGTCGCGGGCGCGATTGGCTTCCCAGCGGGCGCGGTAGCGGCGCCCGTCGATGCCGAGAAAATCGACCTCGGCAAAACCGGTACCGGTGCCACGGCGCAGCAGGGTGCGTGGGTCGCCGGTGGCGATCTCCCCCTCGGTCTCGGGGACCTTGCCGTCGCGGCCGGTCTTGCTCAGGCGCGGTACCGCACCGAACAGGGCCAGGCAAAGGGCATCGAGCAGGGTGCTTTTGCCGGCACCGGTGGGGCCGGTGATGGCAAAGAGGCCGGCGCTGGCGAGCGGTTCGGCAGTGAAATCGATTTCCAGAGGTCCGGCCAGCGAAGCCAGGTTCTTCAGGCGGATGGCGAGGATCTTCATGTGTGTTCACCCTCCAGTTGAACCTGTTGCAGGAGCAGGGCGAAATCATCCAGCGTCTGTTGGTCCACTGCACTGCCGTAGCTGTCCTGCCAGACGCGGCTGAACAACTCCTGGGGGCTGAGTTGGTCGAGTTCGATCAGGCGCTCGTTGTCGTCGCCATCGCGACCTTGGCTGCCGGCATACTCGGCGCCGATCCGTACCAGCCTTGCGGCCTTGCCCTGCAGCGCTGTTTCGATCTGCTGGCGCAGGTCCGGCTGGGGTTCGTCGAGGCGTACGCGTACTTCCAGCCAGGGCTGCCGGGCGAGGTCGGCGAGCAGATCGGTGTTTGGCAGCTCGGCCAGGTGCAGCAGAATCTCGGCAAGCGGCGCCGGGCCGAGCCGCAACAGTTCGACCGCGCGCGGAATCAGGTGGGTTTCGACGCTGTCCAGGGTTTCGCCCGTGCAATTGATCTCGAGAATCTGGTGCGGGTATTCGATCTCGGAGAACGACAACGGGATGGGCGAGCCGCAGTAGCGAATACGCTCCTCGCCGTTGACCCGCTGGGGCTTGTGCAGGTGGCCGAGGGCGACATAGCTGATGCTGGAGCCGAACAGGCTCGCGGGCAGGGCTTCGGCGCTGCCGATGATCAGGCTTCGCTCGGAGTCTTCGGACACCGTGCCGCCGGCCATGTGCGCGTGGCTGATGGCAATCAGCGCCTGGCCCGGCTGGCGCCTGGCATTGGCGGCATCGATCAGCAGTTCGTGCACCTTGGCGATGCCACGCAAGTAGTCATCCCCAAGGCTTGCGCCGGTGACTTCAGCCGGGCGCAGAAAAGGCAGTGCCAGGCACCAGGCGGCAGTCTGGCCGGTGGCGTCCGGCAGGGGAATCAGCAGTCGCTCGGCGTCGAGCTGGCCGTCGTCCAGCCATAGCACCCGTCCCAGGGCGTGGGTGCGCAGGCGGCGCATCAGCGGCGCGGGCAGTTCGATGCGCGAGCCGGAGTCGTGGTTGCCGGCGATCATCACGATCGTCAGGTTCGGCTGCTGCTCATGGGCGCTGACGATAAAGTCGTAGAGTCGTTCCTGGGCTTTGACCGGGGGGTTGACCGTGTCGAAGATATCGCCCGCGATCAGCAGCACGTCCGGCTGGCGCCGGGCCAGTTGGCCGAGCAGCCAGGTCAGGAAGCTGGCATGTTCGAAGTCACGCTCCTGGCCATGGAGGTTTTGCCCCAGGTGCCAGTCGGAGGTGTGAAACAGACGCATGAAGTGTTCCGCAACAAGGGCCGGATCGTGTCGATCCAGGCCGGGTTTCATTTAGGGTAAAGCGGCGGCAGGCTGCTGGTATCGGTCACCGGCGCCTGGATGTGTTCGGCGGGCGGGATGGTTCCGATCGCTCGCCAGAGTTCATCGCCTTGCCAGAATTGACCGGTTTCACTGTACAGCGCGCCGTTCAACCCATCGAGTGCATCGGACAGCGGCACGAAGCGCGCGGCCATGTCCGCCAGCGTTTCCGGCTGCTGGCGTGCCCAGGCATCGAGCGCCTGGCGGGTGGCGTGCGGGTCGTTGGCCTGGCAGGCGCGCTTGAGGTCATCGAGCAGGCTGCGCGGGCTCGGCCCGCTCTGCGTGGCACGCAGGACCGCCGGTTGCCAGCGTGCGCGCCACCACAAGCCGAAGCCCAGCAGGGTCGTGCAGGCCAGCAGCAGCGTACTCAACTGCCAGTGCCACAGCGCTGCGCCGGATTGGGCCGGACTTTCGCTGCTGGCCGGCGTCTCGACCGCCAGGCTCGGGTTGTTGACGACATGCAGGGTGCGGGCAGGCAGGCTGCTGCGCTCCAGATGGTCCTCATGGGTATTCCACCAGACCACTTCCAGCGCCGGCAGTTCGATGCCACCGCTGCGAGTGGGTACCAACGCTTCACGTTCCTCGCGGCTGCCGACCAGGCCACGGTCAGTGTTCTGGTTACTCATTCGCGGTTGGTCCGGATAGCGCCGCAGGCCATCGACTTCGGTGGCGGGCAAGGGCGGCAACTGCGCACTGGAAAGCCCTTCGGCCTTCAGGGTCAGGGTCCGGGTCAAGGAGTCGCCGACCTGGCTCCCGGGCGTGTCCGGGCTCCAGCTTTCCTCGAGGCTGATGCTGCGCGCCGGCAGCCAGGGCGTGTCGACCGGGTAGTCGGCGGGCTTGGCTTTGACGGTCAGCGGTATTTCGGCGGAACTGACTCGGGTTTGCTTGCCGGGCTTGGGGACGCCAGGTACCTGGCCTGTACCGGTTTCGACGGGGGTGGCGCTGAACACCTGGGCGGGGATGATCAGCTTGCCGCTTTGCTGGGGGTAGATCGCATAGCGCATTTCAATGACGCCGTGACGGATGCCATTGATGAGCTTTTCATAGGTGCGCGACTCACCCAGTTGCTCGATGCGGGCGTTGGAAATCTGCAAGGGAGAGAGGCTGCTGTCGTCATAGAGCGAGACTGAATGATAGATGCGCAGTGTCAGAATGGTCTGGGCCTGGACGTAGACGCTGTCCTCGTCGAGGCTGGCATCGATGAATACCGGCGTCAGGGTGCTGATGGCGCTCTCTTCGCTCTGATTGATTTGCAGGCTGATCGGTTGGCTTTGCACCTCGCCCAGATGCAGCGCGGGGATTTCCACGGTGCCATTCTGGAGGGGCAGCAGGGTGATGATCCAGCGGGTAGTGGCCTGGGTCTGGCCATCGAGGGTGGTCAAACGGTTGACCTGGCGTGTACTGCGCACTTCGAACAGGGCGTCCAGGGGGGACAGGTCCGGCTTGCCAAACTGGGTGATGTCACGGGTTTCCAGGGTCAGCTCGACGGTTTCACCGGAATTGAGCAGCGTGCGGTCGACACTGGCGATCAACGCTGCGGCCTGGGCCTGCAGGGTGAACAAAAGGCTGAGTAGAAAGACGCTGAAGCGACTCATCGGGTTGTTTCCTGATGCTGTTGCTGTTCATACCAGAATTTACGCCGCAGCAATTCCGCCGGCTCATCGGGGATTTGTCGCAGCCATTGTTCGAGCGCCTGACGCTGTTCACCGTCCAGCGTGCTGGTGGCTGGCCGTGGCGGTGGCCGGGTGGTCTGCTCGTCGTCTTCGCCTTCGCCATCGGCACTCCCGGCAGCATCCGTCGGCTGGTCGGATTTGCCCTGCTCGTCGGAACTCTGACCGTTTTGCTGCTCGGACTCACTCGCGCCGGCCTGCTGCTGTGCGGCAGCGGCAGCCGCTTCGGACTGGGCATCTTGCGCAGCCTGTTCACTGGCGTTTTGCTCTTTGCGGGCGGCTTCGGCCGCGGCCTGCTGGCGCTTTTCCTCCAACAGGCGTTCGACCAGGGCCTTGTTCTGCTGCGCGGGCTGCAAATCGGGCTGGCGTTCCAGGGCCTGTTCATAGGCATCCAGCCCCGCTTCCAGTTCGTCACTGCGGGCCAGGGCGTTACCGCGATTGTAATGGGCGGCGGCACTGTTTCCTTGAGCAAATGCTTGTGCGGCAGCGGCATAGTCGCCGGCTTCGTACAAGGCTAGGCCTTTCCATTGCAGGTCTTCGAAATGGCGTGCGGCGGCGGCAGGTTGCTGCCGTTCGAGCAGGAGCTGGCCCTGTTGGTCGGGGCGCAACCACAAATCGCTGAATTCGAAAGCGTAGCCTGGCTGCGGCAGGCACAGCAGCAATGGCAGGCAAAACAACCAGCCACGCCGTCCGGCGCAGGCGGCCAGCAACAGCAGGGGCAGCAGTAGCCAGTGGCCCTGGTCGGCCCAGGTGTCGAGTTGCACGGTCTGACCACTGCCGCGCAGGCTCTGAGGGTCGGCGAGCAGGCCCAGGTTGCGCAGGTCGAGATCGTCCAGGCGGGCCTGGCGATAGCGCCCGCCAATCTCGCCGATAAAGGTCTTGAGGCTGGCATTGTCCAGGCGCGGCAGGAGAATCGCACCCTGCGCATCCTTGAGCAATTGGCCGTTTTCCTCGGCAACCGGTGCGCCGTCTGCGGTGCCGATCCCCAGCATCAGCAGGCTGGGGCCCTGACGCCCGAGCGCCTGGCGGATGCCTTGGCGCTCCTGTTCGTTGAGCGAAGAGCCGATCAGCAGTATCCGCCCCTGGCCAAGTGCGCCCTGGGCGAGCAGGGCCAGGGCCTTACTGACGGCAAGGTCGGCACGGTGCCCGGCTTCAGGCATGATCGACGGCTTCAGCGCTTCGAGCAGATTGCGGCTGGTGGCCAGGTCGTCGGACAGCGGCACCAGCGTGTGGGCGCTGCCGGCGTAGACGATGATGGCCGTTTGCGAATCGCTGCGTCGCTCCAGCAGATCGAGCAACTTGCGCCGCGCCTGCTCCAGGCGGGTGGGTGGCGTGTCGCTGGCGAGCATCTCCGGGGTCAGTTCCAGCACTACCACCAAAGGGTCGGCCGGCTTCTGGCTGGACTGTTCGACACGCTGCCAACTGGGGCCCAGTAACGCCAGTACGGCCAGTAGCCAGGCCAGGCCAAGGGCGATCCAGGGCAGTTTGCTGTCACGCCCGTTGCCACCTCTGAGCAGAACCGAATGAAAGGCTTTGGGCAGGATCATCTGCCAGCGGCCGGCGCGTTTTTGCCGATGCCAGAGTTGCCAGAGCAGCCAACCGAGCAGCGGCAACAGCAGCAGCCACCAGGGCCGGAACCAGTGAGGCCAGAGCGCGATCATCGACGCCTCCGCAGGCGCAGGCGTTTGAGCCTGTCGCGCCATTCGGGATGCGGTTGCAGAAAGTTCGGCCGATTGAGCAGGCGTTGCAATGGGTTGTCCGGCCAGCGCTCGCGAATCACCAGCAGCAGGCTGACCAGCAGCGCTGCAGCGAGCGGCCAACTGTAAAGGGCCTGGGTAGGACGGGCCTGGGTCGGTTGCTGGGTTACCGGTTCCAGTTGGTCGAGTGTCTTGCCGATGGCGTCCAGCTCCAGCCCGTCATGGGCGCGGAAATAGCTGCCGCCGGTGATGGCGGCGATTTCCTTGAGCGTCGGCTCGTCCAGGTCCAGGCTCGGGTTGAGCCCGAGCATCCCCAGGGTGCCGGTTTCTTCCGGGGTGGCGCCGATGCCGATGGTGTAGACCCTGATGTGCTCCAGGGCAGCCAGGCGTGCCGCGGTCAGCGGATGGATTTCGCCACCGTTGTTGGCGCCGTCGGTGACCAGGATCAACACCCGGCTTTGTGCCGGGCGCTGGCGCAGGCGCTTGACCGCCAGGCCAATGGCATCGCCGATGGCGGTATTCTTGCCGGCGATGCCGATCCGCGCCTCGTCCAGCCAGACCCGGACGGTACGCCGGTCGAAGGTCAGCGGTGCCTGCAAATAGGCTTGGCTGCCGAACAGGATCAGGCCGACCCGGTCGCCCCTGCGCCCCTGGAGGAAGTCGCCGAGCAAGTGCTTGACCAGGGTCAGGCGGCTGACTTCTTCGTCCTCCCAGCGCATGTCGGGGAAATCCATGGAGCCCGAGACGTCCACCGCTACCAGCAGGTCGCGCCCGCTGGCGGCAACCGGCAGTGGCTCGCCGAGCCACTGGGGGCGGGCAGCGGCCAGCAGTAGCAGCAACCAGAGCAGGACGAATGGCCCCTGCTGGCGCCAGGTCGGCAGGTTAAGCCGCGCCCGGCGCCCGGCCAGGCCTTCAAGTTCATTGAGGAAACTGATCCTGAGCGCCGGCTCGCCGCTGTCGGCGGCCGGCAGTATCAGGCGCAGCACCCAGGGCAGGGGCAGCAGGGCGAAGACCCAGGGCCAGGCGAGCTCAAACATGCTTGCGAATCCAGGTTTCGACGGACTGGCTGAGCCCGGCAATGGCCTTGTCGTCGAGTTTGCATTCAGGTTTGTAGGCGCCTTCGACCAGTACCATCCAGCGGGTCAACCCGGCAGCCGGGCAGCGGTTGTCGAGAAACGCCAACCATTGCCGGCCATTGAGTGTGTGGCTGTGACTGTTGGGGTAGTGGTTGCGGCAAATACGCTTGAGCAAGGCATTGATCTGCTGCAGCCAGGCACCGGCCGGTGCACCGTCATAGGGCTTGGGCAGCCGGGCCAGTTCGGCCAGGGCTTCGAGGCGGATCGGGTCCAGTGGTTGTTCGGTGGGGGCTTGCCGGGATCTGAGCGGCCAATAGCGCCGCAGCCGCCACAGGCCCCAGGCGAATAATGGCAGCAACACCAGCAGTGCCCACCAGCCGGGTGCCGGCGGCCAGGCGCTGATCGGCGGCGGCGCGATCAGTGGCTGCAATTGCTCGAGCGAACTCACCGCGGTTTCCTCGGGCGCTCGGGGTTCAGGTATTCACGCAGCTGTTCGATCATCTCGCTCTGCGTACTCAAGGGCATCAACAACACGCGCAACTTCTGCGCCAGGAACTCCCAGCGGGCGATGCGCGCCTCGCCCTGGGCCCGGTAACTCTGGCGCAGATTGGCGTCCAGTGTATCGAGCTCCAGTTGCGCGCCGCGCTGGGTAAAGCGCAGAAGGCCGGCGGCGGGCAGGGCATGGTCGAGCGGGTCGGACAATGGCAGCAGCAACAGGTCGCAGTGACGAGCAAGCAGGCTCAGCTGTTGCTCGGCGGCGTCGGTCAGGGCGCGCTCGTCGCAGATGACGATGGCCAGGCTGCCAGGGCGCAGCACTTCGCGGGCGCGGCGCAGGGCCAGACCAAGGGATTCGCGATCGGGCTGGCTTTCGGTGTGCAGGGAGTGATTGACCCGTACCATCCGGTTGAGCAATTGCAGCAAGCTCTGCTTGCTGCGCCTGGGCTTGATTTCGTAGTACTCGTTGTCGCCGAAGACCAGCCCGCCGATACGGTCGTTATGGCCCAGTGCGGCCCAGCCGATCAGGCTGGCGGCCTGGGCGGCGAGTACCGATTTGAACATCAGCCCCGAACCGAAGAACAGCCGCCGACTTTGCTCGACCAGGATGTAGATCGGCCGTTCGCGCTCTTCATGGAACAGTTTGGTGTGCGGCTCCTGGGTCCGGGCGGTCACGCGCCAATCGATGCTGCGCACGTCATCGCCGGCCTGGTAGACGCGCACCTGATCGAAATCAACGCCACGCCCGCGCAGTTTCGAATGATGCAGGCCGATCAGCGGGCTGCGCTGACCGGGCGAGGAAAACAGCTGCACTTCGCGCACGCGATGGCGCATCTCGATCAGCTCTGTGAGGCTGACGCGGATGCCGGGGGCGGCCAGCGGACGGTTCGGCATGGGCTCAGGCAACGGCCACGACGTCGAGGATGTGCTGGATCACCCGGTCCTGGTCGATGCCGGCAGCTTCGGCCTCGAACGAAAGAATGATGCGGTGGCGCAGCACGTCGAACAGTACCGCCTGGATGTCTTCGGGGCTGACGAAGTCGCGCCCGGCCAGCCAGGCATGGGCCCGCGCGCAGCGGTCCAGGGCGATGGAACCACGCGGGCTGGCGCCGTAGGCGATCCAGTCGGCCATTTCCGGGTCGAACTTGCTTGGCGTGCGCGTGGCCATGACCAGCTGCACCAGGTACTCCTCCACCGCGTCGGCCATGTACAGGCCAAGTATTTCCTTGCGTGCAGCGAAGATCGCGTGCTGGCTGACCCGGCGCTCCGGCTTGGATTCGCCGTTGAGGGCTTCGCCGCGCGCCTGCTGCAGGATGCGCCGCTCGACGGCGGCATCCGGGAAGCCGATCTTGACGTGCATCAGGAAGCGGTCGAGCTGCGCTTCGGGCAAGGGATAGGTACCCTCCTGCTCGATGGGGTTTTGCGTGGCCATCACCAGGAACAGCGGCGACAAGTCGTAGGTGCTGCGGCCGACGCTGACCTGGCGTTCACCCATGGCCTCGAGCAGCGCCGACTGGACCTTGGCCGGTGCCCGGTTGATTTCGTCGGCCAGTACAAGATTGTGGAAGATCGGCCCCTGTTGGAAGACGAAGCTGCCGGTTTCCGGACGGTAGATCTCGGTGCCGGTGATGTCGGCGGGCAGCAGGTCGGGGGTAAATTGAATCCGATGGAACTGCGCCTCGATCCCTTCGGCCAATTCCTTGATGGCTTTGGTCTTGGCCAGGCCCGGCGCCCCTTCGACGAGCATGTGGCCATCAGCCAACAGCACGATCAACAAGCGTTCGATCAGTTTTTCCTGGCCGAGAATCTGTGTCGAGAGAAAGGTTCGCAGCGCGATCAGCGCCTCACGATGTTCCATCAGTGACGGTTCCTGGAGATAAGGCCGGGCGACGACGAAAAGCGCCGGGGCAGGGGGGGTTACTTTAATCTATCCGGGGGTGTGCCGACCAACGGTGTGCAGGATATTTATCTCTGAGGACTGGTCTGGCCTCATCGCTGGCAAGCCAGCTCCTACAGGACTCTCGCAACCCTTGTAGGAGCAGGCTTGCCTGCGATTGACCGCGAAGCGGTCACGAGAAGACTCACAGGCGATAGAAATCCCGGGCATTTCCCCATAGTGCCAGCTCCGCCCCGTCTTCGCCCAGCGCATCCCGAAGCAAACCAATATCCGAAGCCTCAAACGCCCGCGGCGCGCGCGTCGACGGCAGATCGCTGCCAAACATCAACGCCTGCGGATTGGCCGCATGAATCGCCTTCAGCGCCGGCGCCACCGCAAAGTCGACCCGGCCGAAGCCGCAGGCCTTGATTCGCACGCCACGCTCGGCCAGGCGCAGAATGCTCGGCAGCCCCTCGTGGCTCAGGCCAAGATGGTCGATGCTGACGGCGGGCAGTTGCAGCAGGCGCGCCTCAAGGTCGGGTAGTTCACGCGAGTCGATGTACAGCTCGACATGCCAGACGACGACCTCGTGAACCCGCCTGGCCAGCGTTTCAAGCTGATCGAGCTGCTCCGAGCCGCCACGCTTGAGGTTGAAACGCAGGGCGCGTATGCCCTGGGCGTTGAGCGACTGCAGCTCGCTATCGCTGACGGAGGCGGGCAGCTGCGTGACCCCGACGAAGTCCGGCCCCAGATACTGCAATGCCGCCAGCAGATACTGCTGGTCGAACGCCTGGAACGAACCGGACACCACCGCACCTGAGCAGATGCCCAACGGACGAGTCTGCGCCAGGTAGTCGTCGGCACTGAAGGGCTCGGGCAGGTAGCCATTGTTGGCGATCAGCGGGTAGCGGGGGTCGATGATGTGGCAGTGGGCATCGAAAATCGGGCGCGACATGGGACCTCCGCGGGTGCTCAGGCGAGCTCGCTGATGTAGGTATCAGTGCCTCTGAGAATGTTCTGCAGGGTCAACTCGACCTCTGCCAGGTCCGACGCTGCAGTGCTGTGATGGATTTCCAGGTGGTCGTCGCCGTTCAGGGCATCGGCATCGGCTGCACCGATTTCGATCAGCAAGCGGGTGGGGCTCAGGGTCACTTTCACGCCCTCGAGGGTGGAAGGCTCGCCATCCAGGGTGATTTCGAGCTCGTCCTCGTCCGGATAGCGGGTCATCAAGAACATTTCGCCCTTGGCACTGTGGCAGCAGAGCATCGCCATGTTGTCTTCTTCGTCATCGCACGGGTTGGCGATCAGGTGGGCGGTAGTCATTTGCATGGCTGTGGCTCGGCATCTAAGTGGAAGCACGATTCTGCCAGTCTTCCCCCGGCAAGACACGCCCTGGCTGCCTGCCAATGACCGAATATGTCGCAGCACCGCAAGCAGCCCCAGGCAGGCACTCGTTAAGCTGCGTGCTGGATGGACACCTCTAAAGACACAGCTGCACAGACGGCAGTCGTTTTTGTAGATGCCCATCTACGATTTACCTCCTTCTGCCGCTGGGTTGGCTATCGTTGAACCCAGCAAGGGGGAGGCGCGCGACGCTCCATTCAAAAACAAAGCCCAAGCGGAGTACCACAGATGGCGTTCTTCACCGCAGCCAGCAAAGCCGACTACCAGCATCAACTGCAGACGGCCCTGGCGCAGCACATCAGTGAACAGGCACTGCCACAAGTGGCGCTGTTCGCCGAGCAATTCTTCGGCATCATCTCTTTGGACGAGCTTACCCAGCGTCGGCTTTCCGACCTGGCCGGTTGCACCTTGTCGGCCTGGCGCCTGCTGGAGCGTTTCGATCACGCCCATCCCCAGGTTCAAGTCTACAACCCCGACTACGAGCGCCATGGCTGGCAATCGACCCACACGGCCGTCGAAGTGCTGCACCATGACCTGCCGTTCCTGGTGGACTCGGTCCGTACCGAGCTGAACCGTCGCGGCTACAGCATCCATACCCTGCAGACCACCGTGCTCAGCGTGCGCCGTGGCAGCAAGGGCGAGCTGCTGGAAATCCTGCCCAAGGGCACCCAGGGCGAGGGCGTGCTGCAAGAATCGCTGATGTACCTGGAAATCGATCGCTGCGCCCATACCGCCGAGCTGAACCTGCTGACCCGCGAGCTGGAGCAGGTATTGGTCGAGGTGCGAGTGGCCGTGGCCGATTTCGAGCCGATGAAAGCCAAGGTCCGCGACATGCTGGCGCTGGTCGATCAGAGCGGCCAGGGCACCGATGACGAGAAGACCGAAGTCAAAGGCTTCCTCGAATGGCTGCTTGGCAACCACTTCACCTTCCTCGGCTATGAAGAGTTCGTGGTCAACGCCGATGCCCAGGGCGGTCATCTGGTCTATGACGAGCAGTCGTTCCTGGGCCTGACCCGTCTGCTGCGTGCCGGCCTGACCCCGGATGACCTGCGCATCGAAGATTACGCGGTCAACTACCTGAAAGAGCCGCTGCTGCTGTCCTTCGCCAAGGCTGCGCACCCGAGCCGCGTGCACCGCCCGGCCTACCCTGATTTCGTGTCGATCCGCCAGATCGATGCCGACGGCAAGGTCATCAAGGAATGCCGTTTCATGGGGCTGTACACCTCGTCGGTGTATGGCGAGAGCGTGCGCCAGATTCCGTACATTCGCCGCAAGGTCGCGGAAATCGAGCGTCGTTCCCATTTCGATGCCAAGGCTCACCTGGGCAAGGAACTGGCCCAGGTTCTGGAAGTCCTGCCGCGTGACGACCTGTTCCAGACGCCGGTCGATGAACTGTTCAGCACCGTGATGTCGATCGTGCAGATTCAGGAACGCAACAAGATCCGCGTATTCCTGCGCAAGGACCCGTACGGCCGTTTCTGCTATGGCCTGGCCTATGTGCCGCGCGATATCTATTCCACCGAAGTTCGGCAGAAGATCCAGCAGGTGCTGATGGAGCGCCTCAAGGCCACCGACTGCGAATTCTGGACCTTCTTCTCCGAGTCGGTGCTGGCGCGCGTGCAGCTGATTCTGCGGGTTGATCCAAAGAACCGCATCGACATCGACCCGATTCAACTGGAAAACGAAGTGATCCAGGCCTGCCGTTCCTGGCAGGACGATTACGCCAGCCTGGTCATCGAAAGCTTTGGCGAGGCCCAGGGCACCAATGTGCTGGCCGACATCCCGAAAGGCTTCCCGGCTGGCTACCGTGAGCGTTTCGCCCCGCATTCGGCGGTCGTGGACATGCAGCACCTGCTGACCCTGTCCGATACCAAGCCGCTGGTGATGAGTTTCTACCAGCCATTGACCCAGTCCGGCCAGCAACTGCACTGCAAGCTGTACCACGCCGATACACCGCTGGCCCTGTCGGACGTGCTGCCGATCCTGGAAAACCTCGGCCTTCGCGTGCTGGGCGAGTTCCCGTATCGCCTGCGCCACATCAATGGCCGCGAGTTCTGGATTCATGACTTCGCCTTCACCTACAGCGAAGGCCTGAACCTGGATATCCAGCAGCTCAACGACACGCTGCAGGACGCATTCGTGCACATCGTGCGCGGCGATGCCGAGAACGATGCGTTCAACCGCCTGGTGCTGACCGCAGGGCTGCCATGGCGCGACGTGGCGCTGCTGCGTGCCTACGCCCGTTACCTCAAGCAGATCCGCCTGGGCTTCGACCTGGGTTATATCGCCAGCACCCTGAACAACCACGCCGACATCGCTCGCGAGTTGACCCGGCTGTTCAAGACCCGCTTCTACCTGGCACGCAAGCTCAGCAGCGATGACCTCGAGCAGCGCCTGGAGCACGCGATTCTGACAGCCCTGGACGATGTTCAGGTGCTCAACGAAGACCGTATCCTGCGTCGCTACCTGGACCTGATCAAGGCCACCCTGCGTACCAACTTCTACCAGCCCGATGCCAACGGCCAGAACAAGTCCTACTTCAGCTTCAAGTTCAACCCCAAGCTGATTCCGGAACTGCCCAAGCCGGTGCCGAAATTCGAGATCTTCGTTTATTCGCCGCGAGTCGAGGGCGTGCATCTGCGTTTCGGCAACGTTGCGCGTGGCGGCCTGCGCTGGTCGGATCGTGAAGAAGACTTCCGTACCGAAGTGCTCGGTCTGGTGAAAGCCCAGCAGGTGAAGAACTCGGTCATCGTGCCGGTCGGCGCCAAGGGCGGTTTCCTGCCGCGTCGCCTGCCACTGGGCGGTAATCGCGATGAGATCGCGGCCGAGGGCATTGCCTGCTACCGGATCTTCATTTCCGGTCTGCTCGACATTACCGACAACCTCAAGGAAGGCGGCGTCGTGCCACCGGCCAACGTGGTTCGCCACGATGAAGACGATCCTTACCTGGTGGTCGCGGCGGACAAGGGCACCGCGACCTTCTCCGATATCGCCAATGGTATCGCCATCGATTACGGCTTCTGGCTCGGCGATGCCTTCGCTTCCGGTGGTTCGGCAGGTTACGACCACAAGAAAATGGGCATCACCGCCAAGGGCGCCTGGGTCGGCGTGCAGCGTCACTTCCGTGAGCGCGGCATCAACGTCCAGGAAGATCCGACCAGCGTGGTCGGCATCGGCGACATGGCTGGCGACGTGTTCGGCAACGGCTTGCTGATGTCGGACAAACTGCAACTGGTGGCGGCGTTCAATCACCTGCACATCTTCATCGATCCGAATCCGGACCCGGCCAGCAGCTTTGCCGAGCGCAAGCGCCTGTTCGATCTGCCGCGTTCGGCCTGGAGCGACTACGACACCAGCATCATGTCCGCAGGCGGCGGGATCTTCCCGCGCAGCTTGAAAAGCATTGCGATTTCCGAACAGATGAAAGAGCGCTTCGCTATCGAAGCCGACAAGCTGACCCCGACCGAGCTGCTCAACGCCTTGCTCAAGGCGCCGGTCGACCTGCTCTGGAACGGCGGTATCGGTACCTACGTCAAGTCCAGCGAAGAGAGCCATGCCGACGTGGGCGACAAGGCCAACGACGCGCTGCGCGTCAATGGCAACGAGTTGCGCTGCAAGGTGGTGGGCGAGGGCGGCAACCTGGGCATGACCCAGCTGGGCCGCGTCGAGTTCGGCCTCAATGGCGGCGCTACCAATACCGACTTCATCGACAACGCCGGTGGTGTGGACTGCTCCGACCACGAAGTGAATATCAAGATCCTGCTCAACGAAGTCGTGCATGCCGGCGACATGACCGAGAAGCAGCGCAACCAGTTGCTCAGCAGCATGACCGATGAGGTTGGCGGTCTGGTTCTTGGCAACAACTACAAGCAGACCCAGGCCTTGTCCCTGGCGGCCCGCCGTGCCTACGAGCGAATCGCCGAGTACAAGCGCCTGATGGCCGACCTGGAAGCGCGGGGCAAGCTGGACCGCGTCATCGAGTTCCTGCCATCGGAGGAGCAACTGACCGAACGTCTGGCCGCCAATCACGGCCTGACCCGGGCTGAATTGTCGGTACTGATCTCCTACAGCAAGATCGACCTCAAGGAAGCCCTGCTCAAGTCCAAGGTGCCGGACGATGACTACCTGACCCGCGACATGGAGACTGCGTTCCCGCCGTCACTGGTCAACAAGTTCGCTGTTGCGATGCGTCGTCACCGCCTCAAGCGCGAAATCGTCAGCACCCAGATCGCCAACGACCTGGTCAACAACATGGGTATCACCTTCGTCCAGCGGCTCAAGGAGTCCACTGGCATGAGCCCGGCGAATGTGGCCGGGGCCTATGTGATCGTGCGCGACATTTTCCACCTGCCGCACTGGTTCCGCCAGGTCGAGGCACTGGACTATCAGGTGCCGGCCGAAATCCAGCTGACCCTGATGGACGAGCTGATGCGCCTGGGCCGCCGGGCCACCCGCTGGTTCCTGCGCAGCCGTCGCAACGAACAGGATGCCGGTCGCGACGTGGCGCACTTCGGCCCGCACATCGCGGCGCTGGGCCTGAAGCTCGACGAATTGCTCGAGGGGCCTACCCGCGAGCGCTGGCAGACTCGCTACCAGGGTTATGTCGAAGCCGGTGTGCCTGAGTTGCTGGCGCGCATGGTGGCTGGCACGACGCACCTGTACACGCTGTTGCCTATCATCGAGGCCTCTGACGTTACCGGCCAGGATGCAGCGGAGGTGGCCAAGGCCTTCTTCGCGGTGGGCAGCGCGCTGGACCTGACCTGGTACCTGCAGGAAATCAGCAACCTGTCGGTGGAGAACAACTGGCAGGCGCTGGCGCGCGAAGCATTCCGCGACGATATCGACTTGCAGCAGCGGGCGATCACCATTTCCGTCCTGCAGATGCAGGATGCACCGAAGGATATGGATGAGCGGGTTCAGTTGTGGGTGCGACAGCACAAGACGATGGTGGTGCGCTGGCGTGCCATGCTCGACGAGTTGCGTGCGGCAGCGAGTACCGATTACGCCATGTATGCAGTGGCGAACCGGGAGCTGGTCGACCTGGCGCTCAGCGGTCAGGCGACGGTTTGATGCCTTGACCTTGCGGTGAGAAAAAGCCCCGACTTGTCGGGGCTTTTTCGTTTCTGGTTGGCGCGGTTGGCGTAGCCGCTGCCGAAGGCTGCGCTAGAGTCCCGCAGGGGCTCCCTCGGCGGCCTTGAGATCCTGCGCCCGCTACGCGGCCGAGCGCAGCCTTCGGCAGCGGCTACAGGGGTCGCATCTGCCCAAAGATAACGCTTGCCCGGTAAGGGGCAAGACGGTATCTACAACGCAGCGCGCCGGACCGGAATCACTTGAGCCGCCGCTCCACCCCTTTTTCCACCAGAATCTTCGCCGAGATCTCTTCCACCGAGAAATGCGTGGAATTGATGTTGGGAATGTTTTCGCGGCGGAACAGGTTTTCTACCTCGCGCACTTCGAACTCGCACTGGGCGAAACTGGCGTAGCGGCTGTTGGGCTTGCGTTCGTGGCGAATGGCGGTCAGGCGATCGGGGTCGATGGTCAGGCCGAACAGCTTGTGCTGGTGAGCCCTGAGCGCCGGCGGCAGCTGCAGGCGCTCCATGTCGTCCTCGGTCAGCGGGTAGTTGGCCGCGCGGATGCCGAATTGCATGGCCATGTACAGACAGGTAGGGGTCTTGCCGCAACGCGATACACCCACCAGAATCAGGTCGGCCTTGTCGTAGTAGTGGGTGCGGGCACCGTCGTCGTTGTCCAGCGCGAAGTTGACCGCCTCGATCCGCTCCATATAGTTGGAGTTGCCGCCGATCGAGTGGGACTTGCCCACCGAATAGGACGAATGGGCGGTCAGTTCCTGTTCCAGCGGGGCCAGGAAGGTCGAAAAGATGTCGATCATGAAGCCATTGGAGGTCGCCAGGATCTCGCGGATGTCCTGGTTGACGATGGTGTCGAAGATGATCGGGCGGGCGCCGTCCTTCTCGGCGGCATTGTTGATTTGTTGTACCATGACGCGCGCTTTATCCACGCTATCGATGTACGGTCGCGTGAACTTGTTGAAGCCGATATTTTCAAATTGTGCCAAGAGGCTCTGCCCGAGTGTCTCGGCCGTGATGCCGGTGCCGTCGGAAATAAAGAAAGCAGATCGTTTCATTTGCACCTTGGGCCTTAAGCTGGTGACGAATCTTGGATATGATGGGCGCGATTTGCCGGCCCTGAATGGCCAGCATTCTCACTTATTTTCCGGGTCCAGGCCACAATCGCTCGGAACGCTCCCCCTTTGGAGCCTCCAGCGTCCTGAGCTTTTCCAACACATCCAACACAGTTAGTGGAGAGATCACCTTGGTAGAGTACGTAGTTTCCCTCGATAAGCTCGGCGTCCATGATGTGGAGCATGTGGGGGGCAAGAACGCATCCCTGGGCGAGATGATCAGTAACCTCGCGGGTGCCGGTGTATCGGTCCCCGGTGGCTTTGCCACTACGGCTCAGGCTTATCGTGATTTCCTCGAGCTGAGCGGGCTGAACGACCAGATCCACGCGGCGCTCGACGCGCTGGACGTCGATGACGTCAATGCGCTGGTCAAGACCGGTGCACAGATCCGTCAATGGATCATGGAAGCCGAGTTCCCGGAGCGTCTGAACGCCGAAATCCGCACTGCATTCGCCGAAATGTCCCAGGGCAACCCGAACATGGCGGTTGCCGTGCGCTCCTCGGCAACCGCCGAAGACTTGCCGGATGCCTCGTTCGCCGGTCAGCAGGAAACCTTCCTGAACATCCGTGGCGTCGAAAACGTGATCCGCGCCGCCAAGGAAGTGTTCGCCTCCCTGTTCAACGACCGCGCCATTGCCTACCGCGTGCACCAGGGCTTCGATCACAAGCTGGTCGCCCTGTCGGCCGGCGTGCAGCGCATGGTCCGTTCCGAAACCGGTACCGCCGGCGTGATGTTCACCCTCGACACCGAGTCGGGCTTCCGTGACGTGGTCTTCATCACCGGTGCCTACGGCCTGGGTGAAACCGTCGTGCAGGGTGCGGTGAACCCGGACGAATTCTACGTCCACAAGAATACTTTGGCGGCCGGCCGTCCTGCCATCCTGCGCCGCAACCTGGGCAGCAAGGCCATCAAGATGATCTACGGCGACGAGGCCAAGGCCGGTCGTTCGGTCAAGGTCGTCGACGTCGATCGCGCCGAACGTGCGCGTTTCTGCCTGAGCGATGCCGAGGTCACCGAGCTGGCCAAGCAGGCGATGATCATCGAGAAGCACTACCAGCGCCCGATGGACATCGAATGGGCCAAGGACGGTGACGACGGCAAGCTGTACATCGTCCAGGCGCGTCCAGAGACCGTTAAAAGCCGCACCAGCGCCAACGTGATGGAACGCTACCTGCTCAAGGAAACCGGCACCGTGCTGGTCGAAGGTCGGGCGATTGGCCAGCGCATCGGCGCCGGCAAGGTTCGCGTGATCAACGACATCGCCGAGATGGACAAGGTCCAGCCGGGTGATGTGCTGGTTTCCGACATGACCGACCCGGACTGGGAACCGATCATGAAACGCGCCAGCGCCATCGTCACCAACCGTGGCGGCCGTACCTGCCACGCGGCGATCATCGCCCGTGAGCTGGGTATTCCGGCCGTGGTCGGCTGCGGCAATGCCACCCAGGTCCTCAAGGACGGCCAGGGCGTGACCGTTTCCTGCGCCGAAGGCGATACCGGCTTTATCTTCGAAGGCGAGCTGGGCTTCGACATTCGCAAGAACTCGGTCGATGCCATGCCTGACCTGCCGTTCAAGATCATGATGAACGTCGGCAACCCGGACCGCGCCTTCGACTTCGCCCAGCTGCCGAACGCCGGCGTGGGCCTGGCCCGCCTGGAATTCATCATCAACCGCATGATCGGCGTGCACCCCAAGGCGCTGCTGAACTACGCCGGCCTGCCGGCCGAGCTCAAGGAAAGCGTCGACAAGCGCATTGCCGGTTACGACGACCCGGTCGGCTTCTATGTCGAGAAGCTGGTCGAGGGCATCAGCACCCTGGCCGCGGCCTTCTGGCCGAAAAAGGTCATCGTCCGCCTGTCGGACTTCAAGTCCAACGAATATGCCAACCTGATCGGCGGCAAGCTCTACGAGCCGGAAGAAGAAAACCCGATGCTGGGCTTCCGCGGCGCCTCGCGTTACATCAGCGAGGCGTTCCGTGACTGCTTCGAGCTCGAGTGCCGTGCCCTCAAGCGCGTGCGCAACGAGATGGGCCTGACCAACGTCGAGATCATGGTGCCGTTCGTCCGTACCCTGGGCGAAGCCAGCCAGGTCGTCGACCTGCTCGCCGAAAACGGCCTGGCCCGCGGCCAGAACGGCCTGCGCGTGATCATGATGTGCGAACTGCCATCCAACGCGATCCTGGCCGAAGAGTTCCTCGAGTACTTCGACGGTTTCTCCATCGGCTCCAACGACCTGACCCAGCTGACCCTGGGCCTGGACCGTGACTCCGGGATCATCGCGCACCTGTTCGACGAGCGAAATCCTGCGGTCAAGAAGCTGCTGGCCAATGCCATTGCCGCCTGTAACAAGGCCGGCAAGTACATCGGTATTTGCGGCCAGGGCCCTTCCGACCACCCTGACCTGGCCAAGTGGCTGATGGAACAGGGCATCGAAAGCGTCTCGCTGAACCCCGATTCCGTACTGGAAACCTGGTTCTTCCTGGCTGAAGGCCAGGGCGCAATCTGATCCACTGAGTGAGGTGCGCGCCTGGCAGGATCGCCGGGCGCTCCCTTCAATTGTTTATGCAGGGCGCGTTCCAGTGATGGGTCTCGCCCTTTTTTGTGCAAGAACCCTATGCAAAGCAGCAGCAACCTATTTCCCGTCGCCTTGCTCAGTGCCGAACGGCGAGGCGACCTCAGTGAAGACGTTTACCGGATCAAGGCTGGCAACAGCTCGGACGGCACCGTCGAACTGGCCGTGACCCGCCTGGGCATGGCTGATCAGGCCGAGGTGCGTGGCGTGCCGATCATTCTGCTTCACGGCAGTTTTTCCAATCGGCGTTTCTGGTTTTCACCGCGTGGTATCGGCCTGGGCGCTTTCCTGGCCCGTGCCGGTTTCGATGTGTGGATTCCGGAAATGCGCGGGCATGGGCTGTCCCCGCGCAATCGCGACTACCGCCAAAACCGGGTGGCCGATTATGCGCGCTACGACCTGCCGGCAATCGCCGCGTTCGTTTGCGAGCAGAGTGGCCAGGTACCGCACTGGCTCGGGCATTCGCTGGGTGGGACTACCCTGGCGGCTGCGCTGGGTGGACACTATCTGGACCAGGCACAGGTGGCGAGCGCGGCGTTTTTCGGCAGCCAGGTCAGCCGGACCTACTGGCCATTGAAGATCCCACCGGTGGAGTGGGGAGGGCGCCTGCTGCTCAAGCGCTTTGCCCAGATTTCCGGATCGCGTCTCAAGCGCGGGCCGGAAGACGAACCTATCGGGCTGGCGTTGGAAAGCCTGCGCTGGTACGGCTTGTTCGGCCGCTTTCGTGATGCCGAGCGCGATTGGTGGGGTGGTTTGAGCGAGGTGCGGGTGCCGGTGCTTGCCGTCGGCGCCGTGGGTGACTATCAGGACCCGATCTGGGCGTGCCGCAAGCTTTATGAGCAGTTTGGCTCCGAGCAGCGACAGTTTGTCAGCCTGGGGCGTGAGCAAGGTTTTACCGATAATTTCGGCCATGTCGAGATGTTGGTCAGCAAGAGCGCGCAGGCGCAAGTCTGGCCGCTGGTCGAGCGTTGGCTGCTGGATCAGGCTACACCTTTGCTGGAGGAGCAGTCGTCTCTGGCGGTAGGGCTCTAATACGGGGCATTTCGCTCAGGCGCTGTTCCAGCTAAGATGTGACGATTACAGTGGTTCTGGTCATTTTCGGTTATTGAGTCAGCATTATGTTCGTTCCGCTCGAGCGTCTGATCAACCTGGATGAAGGCTACCGCAACACCTTTCAGGTGGCCGGTCGCCGCCTGTTGCTGCTGGTGCTGGACAATCAGCCGTTGCTGATGGAAGACAGCTGCCCGCATCGGGGGGCGCCGCTCCATATGGCGACCCTGAGTAACGGCGTGTTGCGTTGCCAGCGGCATGGCATGGCGTTTCAACTGCCCAGCGGGCGACCGTTGCAGGAAGGTTGTGCGGGCCTGATGATGCTCGAGATCGCTTATGAGGGTGACCGCATCGGTATCGATGTGTAGCCTGATGCTTGAACCCGGGCGGCCAACGTTCGTCCAACTGCGTAATTCGATTGCCCATTGTCTTCTCAGTGACAGGAGTTACCCATGCACTACCTTACGCCTGACTTGTGCGATGCCTACCCAGAGCTGGTTCAAGTGCTTGAGCCAATGTTCAGCAACTTTGGCGGTCGCGATTCCTTCGGGGGCCAGATCGTCACGATCAAATGCTTCGAGGACAACTCGTTGGTCAAAGAGCAGGTCGAGCTGGACGGCAAGGGCAAGGTGCTGGTGGTCGATGGTGGCGGCTCGCTGCGCCGGGCGTTGCTGGGTGACATGCTGGCGGAAAAGGCAGCCAAGAACGGTTGGGAAGGCCTGGTGATCTACGGCTGCATCCGCGATGTGGATGTCATCGCCCAGACCGATCTCGGCGTGCAGGCACTGGCCAGCCATCCGATGAAAACCGACAAGCGCGGCATCGGCGATCTCAACGTGGCCGTGACCTTTGCCGGCGTGACCTTCCGCCCGGGTGAATACATCTATGCCGACAACAATGGCGTGATCGTGTCCCCCAGCCCATTGAAGATGCCTGAGTAAGTGGCTGTCTGGAACCGGTTTGTGGAGTAGGGATGTTCGAGGAAGATAACGCGCAATGGGGGCTGGTACATGCCCTGGTGCTGGATGGAAAGGGCGGTGCGCGTTCGATTGCCCGGACCGAGCTGAACGGATTGCAGTTGCAGCCAACGGAAAGCCTTTGGTTGCATTGGGATCGCAGTCATCCACAAACCCAGACCTGGTTGCGCAAATCCAGTGGGCTCAATGAGTTCGTCTGTGACCTGCTGCTGGAAGAAAACACCCGGCCTCGCATGGTCCCCTTGCCCGATGCTGCGTTGTTGCTGTTTTTGCGCGGTATCAACCTGAACCCCGGCGCCGAGCCCGAGGATATGGTTTCGGTGCGAATCTTCGCCGAAGCGCAACGTGTCATCTCCTTGCGCCTGCGACCCTTGCGGGCGACCGATGAGCTGCTGGTGCAGCTGGCCGAAGGGCGGGGGCCGAAAACGGCCTCCGAACTGATCCTCTCTCTGGCGCAGTACCTGACTGAAAAGGTTCAGGCGCTGGTCAGTGACCTCTCTGAAGTGGTCGATGAAGAGGAAGAAAAACTCGATTCCGACGAACGGTATACTCCCGAGCATGGCAGCGTGGTGCAAATTCGCCGACGAGCGGCAAGTCTGCGCCGGTTTCTGGCCCCTCAGCGGGAAATCTATGCCCAGTTGGCGCGCAATAACTGCCCCTGGTTCGTCGAAGATGACGCCAGTTACTGGAATGAACTCAACAACAGCCTCATTCGTTACCTCGAGGAGCTGGAGCTGACCCGCGAGCGCGTGGGGCTGGTCCTGGAAACCGAGGATCGGCGCCTGAACGTGCGCATGAACCGTACCATGTATCGGTTTGGCATTATTACGGGAATTTTTTTGCCAATGAGCTTTCTAACTGGCTTGCTTGGCATCAACGTGGGCGGAATTCCGGGTGCGGACAGCCACTGGGGGTTTGCGGTGGCATGCCTGCTGATGTTGGGCGTTGCAGCAGGGCAGTGGTGGCTGTTTCGTCGTTTGCGCTGGGTGTGAGGTCAGGGTGCGCTTGAAATATCCCCTGACATCCTCCTGCGGCGTCCATGTGACCTGCCAAAGATGGGCCTCGTCTTTGACTGACATTGCGCGAGGTGCCTATGCACGATCCGTTTGAAGAATCCTTGCGGGACATGCTCCGGTCATCGACATCCAACCGGGATGACGATGCTTGCCTGGGACGTGTCCTGAAAACCGCCAACCGTCAGGTCGGGGCGGGTGATCTGTTCAGCCTGCTTGGTCGTTGGACCCAGGCCTTGATGATTGCCGTGAACAATGGCTCGGCCCATGTTGCGCCGGTGTCGCGTCGTACTATCTCTGCCCGTGATGCAGATAAGGCTGATTGAATATGGAACTTGATCTCTGGACGCAGAGCCTGGTGACTGCAATGACTGCATTGTGGACCAAGGTCGCGAACTTCATCCCCAACCTGTTTGGCGCGTTGGTGGTGGTGTTGCTGGGCTTTGTCGTGGCCAAGTTGCTGGACACGCTGCTGTCCAAGTTGCTGGCCAAGCTGGGCCTCGATCGCCTGATGGGCGGCACGGGCCTGACCAAGCTGCTGAGCCGGGGCGGTATCAAGGTGCCGATCTCGACCTTGATCGGCAAGATCGTCTATTGGTTCGTATTGCTGATTTTTCTGGTTTCGGCAGCTGAATCCCTGGGTTTGGAGCGGGTTTCGGCTACGCTGGACATGCTTGCGCTGTATCTGCCGAAGGTGTTCGGCGCGGCGCTGGTGCTGCTGGTCGGTGTTCTACTGGCGCAGCTGGCCAATGGCCTGGTGCGCGGCGCTGCCGAAGGGGTCGGGCTCGATTATGCGAGCGGGCTGGGGCGAATTGCCCAGTGGCTCGTCATTATCATCAGTATCTCGGTGGCCATTAGCCAGCTCGAGGTCAAGACTGACTTGCTCAACCACGTAATCGTCATTGGTTTGATTACCGTTGGTCTGGCAGTTGCCCTGGCCATGGGGCTGGGAAGCCGGGAAATCGCCGGTCAGATCCTGGCTGGAATTTATGTTCGTGAGTTGTACCAGGTCGGGCAACAGGTCCGGGTTGGAGAGGTCGAAGGGCAAATCGAAGAGATTGGCACGGTCAAGACGACGTTGCTAACCGATGATGGCGAATTAGTGTCATTGTCCAACAAGATGATGCTCGAACAGCGCGTTAGTAGCCGCTAACCGGGTAAATCCTGCTAATGTATGCCGCCGCAAATATGCTCGCAGCCCGAGCTGTGGCGGACATTGACCTGACTTCGGCCAGACTTGTTTTGAATAAAGTACATTCGCTGACTATGCGTTACGACCCCCGCGAGCTCTCCGACGAGGAGTTGGTGGCGCGTTCGCATGAGGAGCTGTTCCACGTTACGCGCGCCTATGAAGAGTTGATGCGGCGTTACCAGCGGACCCTTTTTAACGTGTGTGCACGTTATTTAGGGAACGATCGTGATGCTGACGATGTCTGTCAGGAGGTGATGTTGAAGGTGCTCTATGGTCTGAAGAACTTTGAGGGTAAATCCAAGTTCAAGACCTGGCTCTACAGCATCACCTACAACGAATGTATCACTCAGTATCGCAAGGAGCGGCGCAAGCGTCGGCTGATGGATGCCTTGAGTCTTGATCCACTCGAGGAAGCATCGGAAGAGAAGGCGCCGAAACCCGAAGAACGGGGTGGACTTGACCGATGGCTTGTGTATGTGAACCCGATTGATCGTGAAATTCTGGTGCTACGATTTGTTGCAGAACTGGAATTTCAGGAAATCGCGGATATCATGCACATGGGTTTGAGCGCGACTAAGATGCGATACAAACGCGCTCTAGACAAGCTACGCGAGAAATTTGCGGGTATTGCTGAAACTTAAGTAGGCGCAAATATCTCTAACGTACCGGCAAGTCTGCTAGACTTGCCGTCGAGTTGTCCCCAAGGTACGTGGGACTACTTAACAATCACCAGATGGGGATTTAACGGATGAAACTGAAAAACACCTTGGGCTTGGCCATTGGTTCTCTTGTAGCCGCAACTTCGTTCGGCGCTCTGGCACAAGGCCAAGGCGCGGTCGAAATCGAAGGCTTCGCCAAGAAGGAATACTACGACAGCGAGCGTAACTTCAAGAACGACGGCAACCTGTTCGGCGGCTCCGTTGGTTACTTCCTGACCGATGACGTTGAATTGCGTCTGGGCTACGACGAAGTCCATAACGTGCGTAGCGATTCCGGCAAGAACATCAAGGGCTCCAACACCGCCCTGGACGCTCTGTACCACTTCAACGCACCAGGCGACATGCTGCGTCCGTACGTTTCGGCAGGCTTCTCCGATCAGAGCATCGGTCAGAACGCTCGCAGCGGTCGTGACAGCTCTACCTTCGCCAACCTGGGCGGCGGTGCCAAGCTGTACTTCACCGATAATTTCTACGCCCGTGCTGGCGTTGAAGCGCAGTACAACATCGACCAAGGCAACACCGAGTGGGCGCCAAGCGTCGGTATCGGTGTGAACTTCGGCGGTGGCAAGAAAGCCGAACCAGCTCCTGCTCCAGTTGCTGAAGTCTGCGCCGACAGCGACAACGACGGCGTCTGCGACAACGTCGACAAGTGCCCTGACACCCCAGCCAACGTTACCGTTGACGCTGACGGCTGCCCAGCGGTCGCTGAAGTCGTACGTGTTGAGCTGGACGTCAAGTTCGACTTCGACAAGTCGGTTGTGAAGCCAGACAGCTACGGCGACATCAAGAACCTGGCTGACTTCATGCAGCAGTATCCATCCACCACCACCACTGTTGAAGGTCACTCTGACTCCGTCGGTCCTGACGCTTACAACCAGAAACTGTCCGAGCGCCGTGCAGGCGCCGTCAAACAGGTTCTGACCAACCAGTACGGTGTTGAATCCAGCCGCGTTGAATCGGTTGGCTACGGCGAAACCCGTCCAGTTGCTGACAACGCAACCGACGCTGGCCGTGCTGTAAACCGTCGCGTAGAAGCGCAAGTAGAAGCTCAAGCCAAGTAATTGGTCTGACGCTAACGAAAAGCCCGGCTCAGGCCGGGCTTTTCTTTGCCTGCGATTTGCCGTTCAGCCTGTGGCGACCTGGGATTGCAGTGCAGCATCGACCCCTGCGGCGACTTCGCCAATGACCAGGATCGCCGGGCTTTGCAGCTTGAAGGCCAGGGCATCGGCGCGCATCTGCAGCAGGTTGCTGCGGCATTCACGCTGCTGGGGCAGGGACGCGTTTTCGATCATCGCCACCGGCGTTGCAGCGGCCATCCCGCCGGCGAGCAGCTGCGCCTGGATCTCGTCCAGCTTGGCCACGCCCATATAGACCACCAGCGTCGTACCGCCCTGGGCCAATGCCTGCCAGTTCAAGGTGCTGTCGTCCTGGGTGTGCGCCGTGACCAGCGTTACGCCACGGCTGATACCACGCAGGGTCAAGGGGATGCCACATTGCGTGGCGCCTGCCAGGCCGGCAGTGATGCCGTTGACCAGTTCGACCTCGACACCTCGTTCCTGCAACCATTGGGCTTCTTCGCCACCGCGGCCGAAAATGCACGGGTCGCCACCCTTGAGTCGCGCCACGCATTTGCCCTGACGGGCATAGCGCAGCATCAGGCGATGAATGAAGGCTTGCGGCGTGGAGCGGCAGCCACCGCGCTTGCCGACCGGAATGATCCTTGCGGCGGGGCAATGGCTGAGCACGGCCGGGTTGACCAGGTCATCGATCAGTACCACGTCCGCCTGATTCAGGGCGCGCACGGCCTTGAGGGTCAACAGCTCGGGGTCGCCGGGGCCTGCGCCGACCAGCCAGACTTTTGCATTCATGGTCCATTCCTCTCAAGGGGCTGGCGTCAGGCTTTGAGCAGCCAGATCAACAGCAACAAATTAATCAGTAACGACACGGTGGCCAGGGTCCGCCAGACTTTCAGGGGCTCACGCTCCAGCAGGGGCCGGGGTCGCGTGCTCAAGGTCTGGCGTTCGCCCTGTTCGAGCAGCAGCAGCCATTGTTCGGCGGTTTCAAAACGTTCATCGGGGTTTGCGAGCAGGGCACGTTGCAGATTCTGGTCGAGCCAGTCGGGCAGGTCCGGGCGGAACCGGCTGGCACTGGTCGGAGTACCGAAGCGCGGGTGCTGGAATGCCTCGATTTCGCCGTAGGGATAGTGTCCGGTGAGCAGGTAGAACAGGGTCACGCCGACTGCGTACAAGTCTTGTTGCGGACTGGGCGGGGTGCCGTCGAAGGCTTCCGGTGCGATATAGCTGGGCGTGCCGGGGAGCTCGTTGGCAAGGTTCTGGGACAGGCCCGGGCAATAGGCCAGGCCGAAATCCAGCAGGCGCAGTTCCCCGTCAGTTCCCAGGTGCAGGTTTTCCGGCTTGATATCGCGGTGCAGGATGTTGCGGCGGTGAAGCATGCCGACCGCTTGCAGGAGACGCCTGGCCAGCACCTGCCATTGCGCCAGAGGCAGGGGGCCGACCTGTTGAAACAGTTCGGCCAGGGTTTGACCGGGGTATTCACGCATCAGGTAGTACAGGTGCTGACGCTGACTGGCAGGGTGGACCTCGGGAAAGCAGCGGCCAGCCACTCGCCGCAGAAACCATTCTTCGAGCAGCAGGCTCTGCTGGGCCCCGGGGTCGTCCTGGCGACTCGCTGGCAGGGTCTTGAGCAGCCAGGGTTGCTTCTGGGCGTCACGTACCCGGTACAGCAGCGACTGGCGCGATTGCCCCAGGGTGGCTTCGACCTGCCAGCCATCGATCGCCTGGCCGGGCTTGAGTGGTGGCGGTAGCGGCCACTGTTGCAGTTGCGCCAGGGTATCGCCCAGGCTCGAGGCGCCGAGCTGGTCGATCTGCACCAGCAAGGCGCTGGCGTTATCCTGGCTGCCAGCCAGATGTGCCGCGTTGACCAGGGTGCGGACGACATCGTCCAGATCCGTCTGCTCACGCAAGACAGCGCTGATTTCCGCTTCGCTCAGCGATGCCCAGACACCGTCGCTCAGTAGCAGGAAACCTTCGTCCTGGCGCAGTTCGCCTTCCAGGTAATCGACCACAAGGTGTTGATCCAGGCCCAGCGCGCGCTTGAGCACGTGTTGCATGCCGGGTTGGTCCCAGACGTGATCCTCACTGATGCGCTGCAGGCGCCCGTCGTGCCAGCGATAAACCCGGCAGTCGCCCACATGGGCGAGGGTAAAGCGTTGGCCGCGCAGGACCAGGGCGCTGAGGGTGGTCAGCAGTGGCTGCCCCCCGCCATTGGCCTGTAGCCAGCGGTTTTGTGCCAGCAGCAGGCGGTCAAGCGCCTGGGCGACGGTCCAGGTCTCCGGTGTCGCGTAATAATCCAGGGCCAATGCCTGCAGGCTGGAGCGTGCTGCCAGGCCTCCATCGGCGCACTGGCTGACGCCATCCGCCAGGGCGAACAGGTAGCCCTTGCTGGCGGCCAGGGCTGGTGCCGGAGTCACCAGGCGCAAGGCGTCCTGGTTCTCCGTACGTGGCCCGGTGGCGCTGGCCTGGGCGAAACTCAGTTGCAGGCTCATGGTCATCGGCTCAGACGCGGGCGGCGGTGACAGCTGCCGAGCCCCAGGTGGTGCGCCAGCGGCTTTTCACGCCGTGCAGGCCGAACCAGGCCAGGATGCCCAGGCTGGCGAACAGCCACAAGCCCAGCTGATAGTCGCCGCTGTGTTGTTTGATCGCGCCAAGGCCCGCGGCCAACAGGAAGCCGCCGATGCCGCCGGCCATACCGATCAAACCGGTCATCACGCCGATCTCCTGACGAAAGCGCTGCGGTACCAGTTGGAACACGGCGCCGTTCCCTGCACCAAGGCCGAGCATGGCGCTGACGAACAGCGCAAGCGCAGCGACCGAGCTGGGCAGGTTGAAGCCTACGGCAGCGATACAGATGGCAGCCAGGCTGTACATGGCCAGCAAGGTGCGGATGCCGCCGAAACGGTCGGCCAGGGCGCCACCCAGTGGGCGCATCATGCTGCCACCGAAGACGCAGGCGGCGGTGTAGTAGCCGGCAGTCACCGGGCTCAAGCCGTACTGGTCGTTGAAGTAGCCGGGCAAGGCGCTGGCCAAGCCGATGAAGCCGCCAAAGGTCACGCTGTAGAAAAACATGAACCACCAGCTGTCACGGTCACCCAGGGCCTTGAGGTAGTCGGCTACCGATTTGGCCTTGGGCCGTTGTGGGGCGTTGCGCGCGACCAGTGCGAAGATCACCAGGGTCAGCACCAGCGGAATCAATGCGAGCCCGAAGACATTGCCCCAGCCAAAACTGGCGGCCAGGACCGGGGCCAACAGTGCGGCCAGGACGGTGCCGGAGTTGCCTGCACCGGCAATGCCCATGGCCTTGCCCTGGTGCTGTGGCGGGTACCATTGCGAGGCCAGCGGCAGCGACACCGCGAACGAGGCACCGGCGACCCCGAGGAACACGCCCAGCAGCAGCGCCTGCTCATAGCTGTGAATGCCGAGCTTCCAGGCGCCGAACAGTGCGCAGATGACAATCACCTGGCCGATCAGGCCAGCGGCCTTGGGCGACAGGCGATCGACCAGCACGCCCATGAACAGGCGCATGATCGCACCGGCCAGGATCGGCGTGGCGACAACCAGGCCGCGTTGCTGGGTGGTCAGTTGCAGGTCGGTGGCGATCTGTACGGCCAGCGGGCCGAGCAGATACCAGACCATGAAACTGAGGTCGAAATACAGGAACGCTGCGAACAAGGTAGGGGCGTGGCCGGATTTCCAGAAGCTCGTATTCATCGAACACCTCAACTGCGGTAAGAGTCTCAACGGGAGTCGAACCCCGTACGCCGGGGCAGAACAAAAAAACGCCGCCACCCGACCGGCTTGCGCTGGAGGGCGTGCGACGTCTTTGTCATGAATGTGGGCAACCGCCGTTGGCTACCTGCAGGAATTGATTTGCAAGAGCTGGGCCAGAAGCGCTCTACTTCAACAAGTCGTTCATGGCGATGATTTGCTCGGCCACCTGGATGAGTTTCTGCTGCTTGCTCATGGCCTGGCGCCGCATCAGGGTGTAGGCCTCTTCTTCCTTGCAGTCTTTCATTTTCATCAGCATTCCCTTGGCCAGTTCTATGCGCTTGCGCTCGGCCAATTGCTGGTCGCGCGCCAGAAGCTGGGCACGCAGGGCCTGGTCGCTTTCAAAGCGGGCCATTGCCACGTCCAGGATGGGCTGCAGGCGCTGCGCGTGGATACCTTCGACAATGTAGGCACTGACGCCGGACTTGATGGCCTGACGCATCACATCGGGGTCGTGTTCGTCGGTAAACATGACGATGGGGCGCGGTTGGTCGCGACTGACCAGGACCACTTGCTCCATGACATCGCGGCTCGGTGACTCGGTATCGATCAGAATCACGTCCGGTCGCACCGTTTCGACGCGCGCGGGCAGGTCGATGGTGAGGCCGGATTCGTCGATTACTTCAAAGCCGGCCTCGATCAGCGCGGCGCGCAGGCGCCCGACCTTCTTGGCGGTGTCGTTGATCAGCAGGATTCGCAGCATGGTTGCGGGCTCCTGTCAGCGGTTGGCTTGCAGTGGCAAGGAATCGACCAACGCATGCAGCTTGAAGCTGCGCGCGTAGCCGGCAGGGTCGGTGCCGTCCCAGACTGTTCCGTCGATCAAGCGGCTGCTGCGCATCGACTCGGCGGAGCAGGGCACGCCCAGTGCCTCGGCGGCCTCGCGGTACAGCGCCATTTGCTGGACTTGCCGGGCAACGCCAAGGTAGTCCGGGTCATCGCGCAGCAGGCCCCAGCGGCGGAACTGGGTCATGAACCACATGCCGTCAGACAGGTACGGTTGGTTGACCTCCCCTTTATTATGGAGCCGTAACGCGTGAGGGTCTTGCCAGGCGTTGCCCAAGCCGTCTTCGTAGTTGCCGAGCAGGCGAGGTTCGATGCAGTCCAGTGGGGCATCCAGGTAGTCCTTGCCACTGAGCAGCTGCGCAGTGCTGCGGCGGTTTTCCTGGCTTTGTTCGATAAAGCGGCTGGCTTCGAGGATGGCCATGACCAGTGCCCGCGCGGTGTTGGGGTACTGTTCGATGAAGGCGCGGGTGCAGCCCAGGACTTTTTCCGGGTGGTCGGGCCAGATCGTCTGGCTGGTTGCCAAGGTAAAGCCCAGGCCCTGTTTGACGGCGCTGGCCGACCACGGCTCACCGACGCAGAAGCCATCGATGCGCCCGGCTTGCAGGTGGGTGACCATTTGCGGTGGCGGTACGACGACGCTTTCTACGTCCTGCAGCGGATGGATGCCTTGGCTGGCGAGCCAGTAATACAGCCACATGGCGTGGGTGCCGGTAGGAAAGGTCTGGGCAAAGGTGAGTTTTGTTCTGCTTTGGTGCACGTGACATTTGAGTGCTTCAGGGTTGGTCACGGCGTGGTCTTGCAGGTGGGGCGAGAGATTGATGCTTTGGCCGTTCTGGTTCAGGCCCATTAGCACGGCCATGTCGGTGGCGTTGGTGCCGCCGATGCCCAGGTGTACGGCGTAGATCAGCCCATAGAGGCTGTGGGCGGCATCGAGCTCGCCGCTGACCAGTTTGTCGCGCAGGGTGGCCCAGGAGCTCTGGCGCTTGAGGTTGAGGGTCAGGCCGTAGGGTTGGGCAAAGCCTTGGGTGGCTGCGACGACGACCGAAGCACAGTCGCTCAGGGCCATGAAGCCGATGTCGAGGCTGTGCTTTTCCGGGGCATCGCTGCCGTTGACCCAGGCCAGTGGGTTCACTGGTGTGTTGTGCATGTTTGTGCCACTCATGAAAAAGCGTCGTTCGGCCTGTCGCGGGTGTGCAGGCCGGGGACGACGCCGTTGTCTGTGACCTGCTCCGACGTTGGGGCGGGTGCTGATGGGAGTGGGGCAAGCAAGGCATATGCCAGTGTGCTCCATTGGTGGGCTTGGTCGCTCGGTTTGGGGCATGCCCTGAATAGGAGGGTGGATAGGCTCGCCTCCCAAAACCCGGAATTAGCTTCGCCCCATACCCCGGCCCCGGCTATAATCGCCCCCTTAATTGATCCCACCGTCGAGCTAAGCCCGCCCATGTATACCCTGGCCCGCCAGCTACTGTTCAAACTCTCCCCGGAAACCTCCCACGACCTGTCGCTGGACCTGATAGGTGCCGGCGGCCGTTTGGGCCTCAATGGCTTGCTGACCAAGGCACCGGCCAAGCTGCCGGTAACCGTCATGGGCCTCGACTTCCCCAACCCGGTGGGGTTGGCTGCCGGCCTGGACAAGAATGGCGCCGCCATCGACGGCTTCGCCCAACTGGGCTTCGGGTTCGTCGAAATCGGCACCGTGACCCCGCGCCCGCAACCCGGCAACCCCAAGCCGCGGATCTTCCGCCTGCCCGAGGCTGAAGCCATCATCAACCGCATGGGCTTCAACAACCTCGGCGTCGACAACCTGATCACGCGCGTGCAGGCTGCCAAATACACCGGCATCCTCGGGATCAACATCGGCAAGAACTTCGACACCCCGGTCGAGCGCGCTGTCGACGACTACCTGATCTGCCTGGACAAGGTCTACCCCCACGCCAGCTACATTACCGTCAACGTCAGCTCGCCCAACACCCCGGGCCTGCGCAGCCTGCAATTCGGCGAGTCGCTCAAGCAATTGCTCGGCGCCCTGGCCGAACGCCGTGAAGTCCTGGCACAGCAACTGGGCAAGCGCGTCCCGCTGGCGATCAAGATCGCGCCGGACATGAGCGACGAAGAAACCGTACTGGTGGCTGCGGCATTGCTGGAGTCGGGTATGGATGCGGTCATCGCCACCAACACCACCCTCGGTCGCGAAGGTGTCGAAGGCCTTGAGCATGGCGACGAGGCCGGCGGTCTGTCCGGTGCGCCGGTACGCGAAAAGAGCACCCACATCGTCAAGGTGCTGGCAGGTGAGCTGGCCGGGAAGATGCCGATCATTGCCGCCGGAGGCATTACCGAGGGCAAGCACGCCGCCGAAAAGATCGCGGCAGGTGCGAGCCTGGTGCAAATCTATTCGGGCTTCATCTACAAGGGCCCGGCCTTGATCCGTGAATCGGTGGATGCGATCGCGGCCATGCCGGCTCGCTGAAACAGTCAGACATAAAAAAGGGCCCCTTGAAGGGGCCCCTGGGCCTTAGCCCGCCGCCCGGATGGGGCGCGCATGGTAAGTCGATTCAGATCCTCGCTCAGCCAACGGCGTGAAGTTCGTTGAGTCTGTGGATACCCGCAGTGCCGGTCATACCGTCCCAGTTGTCGCCGCGTCCTTCGCGCCAGCCGTTAATCCAGGCTTGGCGTACCGACGGTAGAGTAAAAGGGCAAAGCTCGCGGGATTTGCCATGGATGCCGTACTGATATCCGCGTAAAAATGCTCGTTCCAACGGATCACGCTTAAGTCTTCTCATAGGGTGTTGCCCTCACTTGTTGACTGTTATGTCCCTTCGGCCTCTTCTGAGGCCGGGCAGAATCATTCTGCTGGTGTGTGCTCGCTGCCGGCGTGGCGAGCAAAGGTGTTGCCCCATTGCGGTGACAACCTGTATTGAGTTCTAACCAATGCAGGAGCAAGTGTGAATGATCGTTTTGTCATAAGGACGTAATCATTCATGTGGTTGGACGATAAGTAAAAAATTGCTTCAATGATGGAAATGTCGCAAAGCCCGCTATGATCAGGCTTTGATCCATCGCTGAGATCAGTTGGCTAGTGCAAAAACCTTAGCTCAGACCTCGGAAATAAAACGACGAAGGGTCAAAACAGGGCTCTTTTTGATGGAGAATTTTCTCTACCCCGTGATCAAAGGCTTTTGCTGACGCCTTGGCCATTGTTTCGGGGGTGGACAGGCACCTTGGTGGTGCCACGCGGGCGCTCTTCAAGAAAAGCGCTCGATTAAACATCGAAGGGGCGATGCGCTTGCCCTTTCACTCATTGCACAAGATTCTGGATAACCCATGTCGGATCGTTACGAACTCTTTCTCACCTGCCCCAAAGGCCTCGAAGGCCTGCTCGCTGAGGAAGCCACCGGGCTTGGCCTTGAAGAGGTGCGCGAGCACACCTCGGCCATTCGCGGCATGGCCGACATGGAGACGGCCTATCGCTTGTGTCTGTGGTCACGTCTGGGCAACCGCGTATTGCTGGTGCTCAAGCGCTTTGCAATGAAAAATGCCGAAGACCTGTACGACGGTGTGCACGATGTGGACTGGCAGGATCATCTGCTGCCCGATGGCACCCTGGCGGTCGAGTTCAGTGGGCATGGCTCGGGCATCGACAACACCCACTTCGGCGCGCTGAAGGTCAAGGATGCGATCGTCGACAAACTGCGTACGCCCACCGGCGAGCGCCCCTCGATCGACAAGCTGAACCCCGATCTGCGGGTGCACTTGCGCCTGGACCGGGGTGAAGCGATCCTCTCGCTGGACTTGTCCGGCCACAGCCTTCACCAGCGTGGCTACCGCTTGCAACAGGGTGCGGCACCGCTCAAGGAAAACCTCGCGGCAGCGATTCTGGTGCGCGCCGGTTGGCCGCGTATTGCAGCCCAGGGCGGCGCGCTGGCCGACCCGATGTGCGGCGTCGGTACTTTCCTGGTTGAAGCGGCCATGATTGCCGCGGACATTGCGCCGAACCTCAGGCGTGAACGCTGGGGCTTCTCGGCCTGGCTGGGGCATGTTCCGGCCTTGTGGCGCAAGCTGCATGACGAGGCCCTGGCCCGTGCCGAAGTCGGGTTGGCCAAGCCACCGTTGTGGATTCGGGGTTACGAAGCCGACCCGCGCCTGATTCAACCGGGCCGCAATAACGTCGAGCGGGCGGGCCTGAGCGACTGGATCAAGATTTACCAGGGTGAAGTGGCGACCTTCGAGCCGCGTCCGGATCAGAACCAGAAAGGTCTGGTGATCTGCAACCCTCCCTACGGCGAGCGCCTGGGAGATGAAGCCAGCCTGCTGTATCTCTATCAGAACCTCGGTGAGCGTCTGCGCCAAGCCTGTTTGAACTGGGAGGCGGCAGTCTTCACCGGTGCGCCGGACCTGGGCAAGCGCATGGGGATTCGCAGCCATAAACAGTATTCGTTCTGGAACGGTGCATTGCCGTGCAAGCTGCTGCTGATCAAGGTGTTGCCGGACCAGTTCGTCACGGGTGATCGTCGCACCCCGGAGCAGCGCCAGGCAGAACGTGAGCAGGCGGCTTACGATCAGGCGCCAGCCGAGCCGCAAGAGCGTCAGTACAACAAGAACGGCAACCCGATCAAACCCGCGCCGGCACCGGCTCCCATAGTTGAGCAGGCGCGGCTGAGCGAAGGCGGGCAGATGTTCGCCAACCGCCTGCAGAAGAACCTCAAGCAATTGAGCAAGTGGGCACGCCGCGAAGGTATCGAATGCTATCGGGTCTATGACGCCGACATGCCCGAATATGCCCTGGCCATCGATCTCTACAACGATTGGGTGCATGTTCAGGAATATGCCGCACCGCGTTCGATCGACCCGGAGAAAGCCCAGGCCCGTCTGTTCGATGCTCTGGCGGCGATTCCGCAGGCGTTGAATATCGACAAGAGCCGGGTGGTGATCAAGCGTCGCGAACGCCAGAGCGGTACTCGCCAATATGAGCGGCAAAGCTCCCAGGGCCAGTTCACCGAGGTCAACGAAGGCGGCATCAAGCTGCTGGTCAACCTGACCGACTACCTGGACACCGGTCTGTTCCTCGACCATCGGCCCATGCGCATGCGCATCCAGCGTGAAGCAGCCGGCAAGCGGTTCCTCAACCTGTTCTGCTACACCGCAACCGCCAGCGTGCATGCCGCCAAGGGCGGCGCGCGCAGCACTACCAGCGTCGACCTGTCGAAAACCTACCTGGACTGGGCGCGACGCAATCTGTCGCTCAATGGTTTCTCGGACAAGAACCGCCTGGAGCAGGGTGACGTGATGGCGTGGTTGCAGGCCAGCCGGGACGAATACGACTTGATCTTCATCGACCCGCCGACGTTCTCGAACTCCAAGCGCATGGAAGGCGTGTTTGACGTTCAGCGCGATCATGTCGAGTTGCTGGATCTGGCAGTGGCTCGGCTGGCGCCGGGAGGCGTGCTGTACTTCTCCAATAACTTCCGCAAGTTCCAGTTGGACCAGAACCTTGCCGAGCGCTACGCGGTCGAAGAGATCACTGCCCAGACGCTGGATCCGGATTTTGCCCGTAACAGCAAGATCCATCGTGCCTGGCGTATCCAGGCGCGTTGAGCCTGGAACGCAGACCATTGAGAGCCCCTTTGCCAAGGGGCTCGCTGGTCGCATTTTTCGCGCAAGGGACGACTAGGCAAGGTAGTGGCCAATGGCTATAACTGTAGCAAAGCCAATGTGAACCCAAGCACGCCGGCGCTGTGAGTTTTGCTTATGTCGTTGCATGCCGTTCGTCCAAAAATTCTCGGATTTATCAGCGAGGACGTGTCTGCTTGGCTCGTTGCCGTCCTGGCGTTCGTGGCGGGCGGCCTGCTGACGGCTTTGTTGGCCCTGGCCACCCATGACTTTTATCAGCGACAAATGCGCCAGCGTTTCGAGTTGCTCGCAAGTGAGCGCTTCAGCCGTATTGAAGAGCGGTTCGAGGATCAGGAGCAACGACTCGACGGCCTGCGCCGTTTTTTCGTGTTCGCCACCGAGGTGACACGTCAGGAATTCAACGGCTATGCCCGGCCGTTGCTGTTGCGCACCCAAGCCTACTCCTGGTCTCCCCGGGTGACCGAGCGCAACCTTGAGCAATTCCTGCGGCGTGCCCGTGATGAGTTGGGTGCCGGCTTTGTCATCGGCGGCCTGGATGCCGACGGCTCGCTCGTGCCTTCCGCTCCCCAGCCCGAGTATTACCCGGTTTTCTATACGCAGCCGCAAAACCAGAAGGGATTGCCACTGGGCTTCGATCTGCTGTCTCAGGACGTGCGTCGCGCGACGCTGGCACGTGCCATGCTGCCGGGGAGCATGGCGGTTTCGCCGCCGCTGAACCTGGTCGGGGTCGAGCCGGCCTATGCCCGTGGCGTATTGATGGTCGCACCGGTGTTCTCGCCGCAGGCACCCCAAGCCCATCCGGCAGGATTCGTGTTGGCGGTGATCAGCATGCGCCAACTGATGGCCGATGGCCTGCCGCTGCAGAGCCAGGACAATCTCTTCGTACGGATTCTCGACCTGTCTGCCGATGGCGAGCCCGAGGTGTTGTTCGAGTCATCCAACGAAGCCGCCCAGACTCACTTGGCGGCGACTCACCTGCTACGCATGGCTGATCACGATTACCAGCTCGATATCCGGCCCAGTACCGCATTCATGCAGGCCAATCGTTATGCCGTGGTCAATGCGGTCGTCCTCTTCGGCGGTTTGCTCAGCCTGTTGCTCAGCGCCTTGCTCTACAGCCTGGTCAGCCAGCGCCAGCGTGCCTTGACCCTGGTCGAGCAGCGCACGTCGGAGCTGCGGGTCAGCGAGCGGGAGCTGCGCGATACCCATGGGCAATTGCGCAGTGTGCTGAATGCAGCCACGCAGGTGGCAATCATCGCCACCAACCTGCGTGGGGTGATCAGTACCTTCAACGCCGGTGCGGAGTTGATGCTCGGCTACCGCAGTGCCGAGGTCGTGGGGCGCCTGACCCTGGAAGACTTGATTCTGCGAGAAGAGTTGCAAGCCCGCGCGACCATTCTGAGCCAGCGATTCGGTCGCGAAGTCCCGGTAGCCCAGGCCATGCTCGCCGAAACGCTCGAAGACGGTGGCCGCGAACCTCGTGAGTGGACGCTGCTACGCAAGGACGGCAGTGGCCTGTCGGCCAACATGCTGGCCACGGCGGTGCTCGATGAGCATGGTTTGTGGGTCGGGCATTTGGCAATCTGTATCGATGTCACCGAGCGCAAACGCGTCCATGAAGCCCTGGCGGCGCGCGACCGCCTGCTGGAGAAACTGACCGCCGAAGTGCCGGGCGGTATTTATCAGTTCCAGCTCAACGCTGATGGCACGTCCTGTTTCAGTTATGCCAGCGAAGGCTTGCGCGATATCTATGAGCTCGATCCGCAGTTGTTGCAGCGCGACGCGACGGCCACTTTCGAGCGAATTCATCCTGACGATCTGGGACGGGTGCGGGCGTCGATCCGCTTGTCGGCCGAGCGTCTGAGTCCGTGGCGCGAGGAGTACCGGGTGCAGCTGCCGCTGGGCGGCTTGCGTTGGGTGCGTGGCGAGGCGACCCCGGAGCCCTTGCCCGATGGCGGCACGCTTTGGCATGGGTATCTCACCGACATTTCCGACCTGAAACGGGTGGAGGAGGAGCTGCGCGCCTTGTCGGTGACCGACGCGCTGACCGGCATCCACAACCGCCGTTATTTCCAGGAGCGGTTGAAGGCGGAATTGGAGCGGGCGCAGCGAGATCATCTGGATCTGGCAGTGATCATGCTCGATATCGATCACTTCAAGCGGATCAACGACCAGTATGGCCATGCCGTGGGCGATAGGGTCCTGCAGAGCCTGTGCCAGCGTATCAATCAGCGTCTGCGGCGCACCGATGTGTTTTGCCGTCTGGGCGGCGAAGAGTTCATGGTGCTGTGCCCGGGCAGCGATGCCGAACAGGCTTATTCCTTGGCCATCGAACTGTGGCAGGGGTTGCGCAGCGTTCCGGTGGAAGACGTGGAGATCGTGACGGCCAGCTTCGGAATCGCCGGCTGGCGTGCGGGTGAAGGCGCCGATGCGCTGTTGCTCAGGGCCGATTCCGGCGTCTACGCGGCCAAGCAGGGCGGCCGGGACCGGGTCGAATCGGAGCTGGAGTAAGCGCTGCCGGATCCTGGGGCCGGCAGCGCTGTGTGGCCTCAGGGTTGCAGTGCTGCCGTGCTGTCGGCCAGCTTCGGTTGCCGGTACAGGTCCAACAGTACCTGGTCGAGCACCGAAGAAGCGCCCCAAGGCCGTGGGTCGTTGAGAATGGCGACCACTGCCCAGGTATTGCCGTTGCTGTCACGACTGTAGCCGGCAATGGCCCGAACGGTGTTCAGGGTGCCGGTCTTGATGTGCGCCTCACCGGTCATGGCGGTGCGTTTCAGGCGCTTGCGCATGGTCCCGTCCATACCGGTCAATGGCATCGAGCTGATGAACTCGGCGGCATAGGGGCTCTTCCACGCGGCTTGCAGCAGGCTGGCCATTTCCCGGGCGCTGACACGCTCGGCGCGCGACAGGCCGGAACCGTTCTCCATGATCAGGTGTGGCGCGGTGATGCCCTTTTTCGCCAGCCACTGGCGCACGACGCGCTGAGCGGCCTTGGCGTCGTCGCCGTCGGCATCAGTGCGAAACTGCGCACCGAGGCTCAGGAACAATTGCTGGGCCATGGTGTTGTTGCTGTATTTGTTGATGTCGCGAATGACTTCCACCAGGTCGGGCGAGAACGCCCGGGCCAGCAGGCGGGCATTTTTGGGGACCACGTCGACGCGGCTCTGGCCCTGGATGCTGCCGCCCAGTTCGCTCCAGATGGCCCGCACGGCTCCGGCTGCATAGGTGGGGTGGTCAAGCAGCGAGAGGTAGGTCTGCGAGCTGCAGCCGTTGCCCAGTTGGCCGGTGACCGTCACGCTCATGCCGTCGGCCTGGGTCACCGGGTTGTAACGGACATTGCCCGTGCATTTGTTCGAGTTCAGGGCCTTGACCTGGTTGTCGATGCGGATGCTGGCGATCGGTGGCTCGACCGAGATCGACACCTTGCCTGCGTCGTTGCGGGCAATGAAACGCAGGGCCTTGAGGTTGACCAGCAGCGAGTCGGGCTTGACCAGGAAGGGCTTGTTGTCGTCGCCGCCGTCGTCATTGAAAGCCGGCAGTTGTGGCTGGACGAAGTGGCTGCGGTCCAGGACCAGATCACCGGTGACGGTCTGCACGCCGTTGGCGCGCAGGTCGCGCATCAGCAGCCAGAGCTTTTCCATGTTCAGCTTGGGGTCGCCGCCGCCCTTGAGGTACAGGTTGCCTTGCAGAGTCCCGTTGCTCAGCGGGCCGTCAGTGTAAAACTCGGTTTTCCACTGATGGGTCGGGCCGAGCATTTCCAGCGCCGCGTAGGTGGTGACCAGCTTCATGGTCGAAGCCGGGTTGACCGAGACGTCTGCGTTGAACACGGTGGGCGTGCCGGGGCCATTGAGCGGCAGCATGACCAGAGACAGGGCCGAGTCCTGCAATTTGCTGGCCTTCAGGGCCTGTTGAACCTTGGGCGACAGCGTAGTGTTCAGCGGGGCGGCGTTGACAGGCAGGGCCAGCGGCAGCAGCAGGCCGGCGATAAGCAGTGGGCGTAAAGACTTGATCATTTGAAGTAAAACCCTGCAGGCGAGGGGTAAAAAAAGCGAGGGCATGAAAAAAGCAAGCCCCAACACGAATAAATGTAGCGGCCATTATGCCCCAAGCTGGGCGGGCTTGTGCCCGAACGAGGTGCATCGATGGCGTTTTTTTTGCGTTGCGGGGCTGCTTTGTCCCACAGAGTCAGGCATTGACCGGCTGAAACTGGTAAAGTGCCGCGCGATATTACTCAAGAGGATTGTTTCATGGCCACTAACCGTTCCCAGCGTCTGCGCAAAAAACTCTGCGTGGATGAATTCCAGGAGCTGGGTTTTGAGCTGAACCTGGACTTCAAAGAAGATCTGGCTGAAGAAGCTATTGACGCCTTCCTCGACGCATTCCTTAAAGAGGCCATGGAGGCCAATGGCCTCGGCTACGTGGGCGGCGATGACTACGGTCTGGTTTGCCTGGGCAAGCGTGGTTCGGTCAGCGAAGAACAGCGCACCACGGTCGAAGCCTGGCTCAAGGCCCGTAGCGAACTGACCAGCGTCGAAGTCAGCCCGCTGCTGGACGTATGGTACCCGGAAAAGCCGATCAATCCGGTCGCCTGATGCCAGACGGAGCAACGACCTGTCCGGTCGTTGCTCCCGCTCCACCCTCCCTCAGGTTACAGCCCCGCCACTGGCAGCCTCTTTGCGCGCACCGAGCCCGGCCTTGTCGAGCAAGGCGGCCACATCGATTTCGTCGATTTGTTGGCTATCCAGATAAATTCGCCCGTATTGCAGCGCTATCTCCGACTCGACGAACAGCTGAAACAGCTGCGGATCGATATGGGCGTCACGGCACATGCTCGCCATGATCGACAATGCTTCGCTCAAGGTCTTGCCTTTCTTGTAAGGACGGTCTGTGGCTGTCAGCGCCTCGAAGATATCGGCGATAGCCATCATTCGGGCCGGCAGGCTCATGTCCTCACGCTTGAGGCGCTTGGGATAGCCGGTGCCGTCCATTTTTTCGTGATGGCCGCCGGCAATCTCCGGAACGCTCTGCAGATGACTGGGGAAGGGTAGCTGGCTGAGCATCAGGATGGTTTGCACCATGTGGTGATTGATGAGGTAGCGCTCCTCCTCGGTCAGGGTGCCGCGGCCAACGCTCAGGTTGTACAACTCGCCGCGATTGAACTTGTACAGCGGGACATCGAGCTTGAAGCCCCAGGGGTTGTCGTCGGCGATCTGTTCGCTGGCGGGGCGTTCGAACAGATGCTCGGGCTTGTCTGCCAACAGGGGTTCCAGGGTCGGCAACGGGGAGGGCGGCGTGCGTGCCTGGCGCAGGTTTTCTTCCCAGGAAACCCCCACCCGATCGTCCAGGGTACGCAGCCAGGTGCGCCCGGCGATCTGGCGCAGACGCTGCTGGCTGCCTTCATCCATGTATTCACCACCCAGATTGCTTTGGGCGATGAAGGCAAAGTCGTCGTCCAGGCTGGCAAGCCGGGTATCGCGCGCGATGGCCTGGGAGGGTTCTTCGGCACCCTGGGCCAGCGCTTGCCAATAGTCGACCCAGACGTCGCGCTTGAGCACTTCGAAACGGGTGCGTACCTCATGGATGCGGTCGTACAGGGTTTCCAGCTTGGTCGCCTTGTCGACGACATATTCAGGGGTGGTGACCTTGCCGCAATCATGCAGCCAGGCCGCGATATGCAGTGCCTCCCATTCTTCGTCGGTGGGTTGATACTGGCTGAATTCCGGCGCCTGGCTGTCTGCCGCTGCCCGCGCGAGCATCAGCGTCAACGCCGGTACCCGCTGGCAATGCCCGCCGGTGTAGGGGCTCTTGGCATCGATTGCACCGGCAATGATCTGTATGAACGAGTCGAGCAGCTGCTGTTGCCGCGCTTGCATGCGATGGCTTTCGATACACGCTGCCGCTGCGCCGGAGACCGCCTGGATGAAGGCGATGCGATCATGCCTGAGCTTGTCCAGATCGGTGGAGGCGCCGGTGTCCTGGTGCAGCAGAACGAGTACACCGACCGTTTCATTGCTGCGATTGTGCAGGCGGATGCCGACCAGATGAACACGCGGGCTCTCGAGTTCATGCAGTATTTCGCGCAGGTCGCCGGCCTGGTCGAACCCCACAGCCGCGACCAGGCTGTCGCGTTCGCGGTTGAGCAACTTCAGCCAGGCTGGGGTGTGCGCCTCGTCCGGGGAGTGGCTTTCGATACCCAGCGACTTGGGGTCGTGCAACACACCGTTGATGATCAACCGGTTGGGTTCCATCTGCCCGTTGCTGCTGTCGAGCAGGTAGATCAGGCCTGCCTGGGCCTGACTGATACTCACGGTCTCCTGCAAGATACGCTGCAGCAGCGGTGCGAAGCGCGTCTCTGCGCTGAGGCTGGCGGTGATTTCGAAGAAGCTCGCCAGGGTCTGTTTCATCCGCTGCATCGAAACGGTCAGTTGGTCGACCTCCAGGACCGGGGAGCGTCGGGTCAGCGGGTAATTGAAGTTGAAGCTGCGGATGGCATCGGCTTCCTGAACCAGCGAGCGCAATGGCCTGACCAGGATCCTGGAGATCAGCCAGCCCAGAGGCAGGCACAGCAGCAGGATGCCGAGGGTGAGCAGCGCGCCGCGCCAACGCAGCTGGTAGGCGTCGGCCAATAACTCATCCTCGGGAACCAGCAGAGCCAGTTCGAGGCCGCGAGGCCCTCCTTCTGCCATATGGCTGCGAGAAATCACCCACTCGCGGCCGTCAGCCTCCAGGCGACGATTGGTGGCCGAGCCTTGCTCCAGCCATTGCTTGATTACCGGGTGCAGGTCCTGTGCCTTGATCAGATGGGCGGTCCCGGTTTCAATGATCAGCTTGTCACTCTCGGGATAGGCCACCGCATTGTTCGCTTCATCGAACAGCACGACCTGTGTTCCGGGCGTGACCCGGTGCCTGGCGAGGGTGGCGCTCAAGTCCGCCAGTGTCAGGTCGGCGCCCAGTACCACGGTACTGCTGGCACGCCGGGCCAGGGTAGTGCCGACATCGCGAGTGGAAAAGAATACGTAGGGGGCAGTCGTGATCTGGTCCAGCTCGGTACTGGCCTGGTTGAACCAGGGACGGTTGCGTGGATCGTAGCGTTCGTCGGTGATGTCGCGAGCAGCGATCTGGTTCAGGTCCCGATCGAACAGCAGCGATCTGGAATGCATGCTGCCGTCTGTTTCGCGCTCGATGCTCCAGACCTGGAAGGCGGCGTTCGACGGTGCCTGGAAGGCCGCCTGCGATAGCGCGGTGCGCAGAGGGCGGACCATGAAGAAGTCGCCATCGCTGTAGCCGGTATAGAGCGATGCGAGGTTGGGGTTGTCGGTCAGCGCCTGGCTGAATGGCCTGAGCAGTGCAAGGCGTTGCCGCAGGTCGGCAGCGCCCGTGTTGTCGCTGGTAGCCAGCAGGCTGAGCAGGTGGCGGATGGGCTGATAGGTATGTTGCAGGTCAAGCCGGACTTCTTCTTCGATGCGTGTAAACAGCTGTTCACTGCTGGACAGGATCAAATCGCTGTTCTGTCGATAGTTGAACAAGCCGAGCATGATCCCGGTCAGCAATAAAAGAAAAGTGAACATGGCACTGATGTGCACGTGCAAGGGAAAGCGGCGCTGCTCGGTGCTGGGCATAGCAGATCTCTACCGGAAGATAAGGTCCACTGCAGTTTTTGAGCATAGTTAAACCCCAGCGAAGCGTTCTGAAACTCTGTGGCGCGATGCCGTCTGTTTACGGGTGCGAGTTGTCGGCTGAAGTATGGGTGGTCCTTTTCAACTGCTGACGCAGTGCTTTTTCGAGTTCAAGCATTGCATCGAGCGTTTGTTGGCGCAGCGCTTCTATTTCAGGGTCGTTGTGCGCCCGGTTGCAACTGGCCTCCAGTTTTTCGCAGCACTGGATCAAGCGGCTGGCCTGGACGATGCGCGCGGCACCCTTGATTTTGTGGGCCATTGCGATCAAGGGCTGGCGATCGTCCTGCAATGGCAGATTCCTGAGTTGGGTCTGGTCCTGGCGACCGCTTTGGAGAATTTCCGCAAACAAACGCCTGAGCAACCGTGGGTCGTCGCCGGTCAGCGTTCCTACCGCAGCCAGGCAAAATACGGCTTCCTTTTGCAGGGAATCGGGCAAGGGCAGTGCCGGGATGCTGGCCAGGCGTTGGTGCAATGCGGCCAGGCTGATGGGCTTGAACAGGCAGTCATTCATGCCGGCCCGGGTGCACCGCTCGCGTTCCTCGGGTTGTGCATTGGCGGTGTAGCCGAGAATGGTGCAGGGCTTCATGCACTGTCGCATTTCGTGGTCGCGGATGGCCCGCGTCACTTCATAGCCGTTCATCAGCGGCATGCTGCAGTCCACGATAACGACATCGAAGCTTCCGTCCAGCCAGATATTCAGGCCGGCTTCGCCATTGGCTGCCGTGCTGTGGCGAAGCTGCAGATAGGCCAATTGCTGTGACACCAGCAGGCGATTGGCGGGGTGATCGTCGATCACCAGCACGTTCAGTGCGGGCAATGGCAAGGGCTGCTGCTCGGCTTCGGCTTCGGAGGCGGGGCCGGGCTCGGGCATGGCGGTGGGTTCCAGGCATTCGATCGGCATGTCGATCCGAACCTGGGTTCCCTGCCCGTATTGGCTGCTCAGGGTCAGATCACCCCCCATCATTTTGCAGAGCGTCCGGCAAATGACCAGCCCCAGCCCGGTGCCATTCCTGGCCATCGAACCACAGGGCTCGGCTTGGGCAAATGGCTTGAACAGCCGCTTCTGATCGGCACTGCTGATGCCGACACCACTGTCCTGCACCTGCAGTTCGAGCATCGCCTGGCCAGGCTGCCCGCCGGGATGCAAGCGCAAGTTGAGGCGGACCTGCCCCTGTTCGGTGAATTTGATGGCATTGCTGATCAGATTCGACAGTATCTGCTTGAAGCGCAGCGGGTCGATCGATACCTGCCGATCGGCACCCGGATCCAGCGTCAGGATCATGCTCAGCTGTTTCTGGCGAGCCAGGCCGTCGAATACCCGCACGACCGAGTCGACCAGCTCGCGCAAGTTGACTCGTTCAGGATTGAGTGTCAGCCGCCCGGATTCGATGCGCGCAATGTCCAGAATGTCGCCAATCAGCTCCAGCAGATCCTTGGCCGAGTCATGGGCCACTTCGATGGAAGGCCGGTCCAGGTGGCCTTGGTCAGCCCGTTTGAGGGTCAGTTCGAGCATGCCGATGATCGCGTTCATCGGCGTGCGGATTTCGTGGCTCATGGTCGCCAGGAAGGTGCTTTTGGCACGGTTGGCGTCGTCGGCCTGTTCCTTGGCCAGTCGCAGGTCCTCGAGCAGTTGCCGGCGTTCGCTGATATCGATCCAGCCGCCGATGATGCCCTGGACCGTGCCCAGGGAATCACGGTAGGGCAGGATCCAGTGATAGATGGTCAGTGTCCGGTCGCCGATGTGCAGAGGGCGGTCCTGGATCAGGAGATCGTCATGCGCCATCACCGCAAATAGTCGGCGTGAAACTGGGCTGCCTGTTGTTTGTCGTCCAGCACACCCTCGAGCACGGTCTTGCCGACGACCTCCTCGCGCCGGCAGGAAAAGGCGTGCAAGTAGCTGTCATTGCAGGTCTGCAGCAAGCCCTGGCGATCACGCACATAGATGGGGTGGGGCGTGCCATTGACCAGTGCGCGCATGAACACCAGTTGATCGCTGAGCGCGCGCTCGGCCAGCTCGCGTTGTTTGATCTGCCGACGCATATAGCCATTCCAGGCCAGGGACAGCAGCAGCAACAGGCCGGTGCCGAGGATGATCTGGTAGATCAGGCGCTGATGCCTGCGCCAGTAGGAGTCGACGGCGGGGCTGTAGCCGCGCCAGCGGCTGTTGATGATGCCAAGTTCGTCGGGCGCGATACTCAGCAAGGCCTTGTCGAGAATGCTGCTCAGCTCATCGGCGCCACGGGCGGTGGCCAACGAGAAGGCCGCCTGCTCGGTGCCGATCGTCGAGCTGATGACCAGCGTGTCCTGAAACCGGGGCGATGCGATGATGTAATTGGCGATGATCAGCGAGTTGACGGCTGCATCGACCTGGCCATCGGCCAGGAGCGTCGCCGTGCCCATTTCATCTTCGGCTTCAATAAGCTGTATCTGTGGATAATGCTGGCGCAGGTAGTTGACCAGGGGGTTGCCTCGGCTGATCGCCAGGCGTTGGTTGGCCAGCATGTCCAGGTGCATGGGGCGCTCGGGGCCCTTGCGTGTCAGCAGTACATGGGAGTTCTCCAGGTAGGGGCGGCTGATATCGAGCTGCGCCTCGCGTTCCGGGCTCGAGACGATCGTGGCGATCAGGTCGGCCTTGCCTTGGGTTACTCGCTCGATCATGTCGCTGATGGCACCGCTGCGCTGGACCTCGAAGCGCAGGCCCGTACGCAGGCGGATCAGCTCCAGCAAGTCGGCGCTGATGCCGCGAAAGTTGCCTGCGCCATCAAGAAACGAGAGCGGCGCGAAGTTCTCCGCCACCACCACGCGCACCACCGGGTTGCGCGCTAGCCAGCGCTCTTCTCGCCGGGACAGTTGCAGCTTGTGGTCGGTCAGCAGTATGTCGCTGCCTGCACCCCAGCGTTTGAAAATGCTCTGGCGAATGTTCGCGGGTACGGCGCTCAGGGTAGCGTTGATGATCTGTAGCAGTGTCTGGTCGTCTCTACGCAACGCAAAACTGAAACCCACTGGCTCATGCTTGCCGAAGTTGGCCATTTTTACGTTCTTGAGGTAGCCCTGGTTGATCAGGTAGTGGGTCGAGAGGGTGTCGCCCAGAAAAACATCGGCCTGATCAAAGGCTACCGCATTGAGGGCATTCTGATAGGAAGGGTAGGTCTGAATCGACGCCCCGGGATAGCTGGTCTCGACTTCCGACTGTGGCAAATAGTGGTACACCATGCTCAGGCGCAGGCCGGAAAGTTCACGTACCACGGACCGGGTTTCGTCCTCGCGGGTGACCAGTACCGGTTGGTCTACGGCGTAAGGCGTCGACAGGGCTATGGCCTTTGACGCGGCCTCGAATCCATTGGCGCTGCCCAGCATGTCGATGGCGCCATCGACCAGTGCTTGCACGGCAGCTGCACGGTCGGGGTAGCGCTCGACGCGAACCGGGATGGCCAGACTGCTGGCGATCAGCCCGGCATAGTCGGCGGTGAGCCCCTCGTAGTCGCGGCCGCTGGGCGTCATGTCGAAAGGAGGGTAATCGGGCGCCGATGTACCCAGTACCAGTTCGTGCTTGCCTTGCAACCAGTGTTGCTGCGCAGGAGTCAAGGCGACGTCGAGTTTTGCCGTACCGGTCCGGCTGAGCAGTGCGTAATGTGCCACAGGGGCGGGTGCTGCAAAAGTCGGGATGCTCACGCACAAGCCCGTGACCAGAAGCCAGTGAAGGTTCGAGCGCCTATGCATTTTCGCTCTCACACCAACGCGTTGCGTTTGGCTATCTCGATAAGTTCCACCAGAGTGCTGGCGTGGAGTTTTTGCATCAGTCGCTTTTTGTATGTGCTGACAGTCTTGTTGCTTAGAAACATGCCCTTGGCAATTTCCTTGTTTGTTCGCCCTTGAGCAAAAAGTTGCAGGACCATGAGTTCCCGATCATTCACCAGCTTGAACCGCTCTGCGTCCGTTTGCGGACCATCATCCTGACGGACAGCGTTGAGGGCCTGGCTCGGAAAGTAGTTGTAACCCGACAATACAGCCTTGATGGCGCTGAGCAGTTCACTGAGGTCTTCCTGTTTGCAGACGTAGCCGGAGGCCCCCGACTGCATGCAGCGGATGGCAAACAGCGCAGGGCTCTGGGCGGTCAGCACCAGTATCTTCAATGGAATATTCATTGAGTTGAAGCGGGCCAGAACTTCCAGGCCATCGAGCTTGGGAATGCTGATGTCCAGAATGATCAGGTCCGGCACGCACTCGCGAACCATTTGCATGGCGTCTACCCCATTATCGGACTCTCCGATGACGCGGTAGCCCTCGTTTTCCAACAACATACGAACCGCCAGGCGAATGACCGGATGATCGTCGACAATAAAAACAGAGTGCATATTAGTTTCCCGTACAGGCTGCGAAGAAAACGCGCACCTTAGCCGATATGTAGGGGGTGGCACATGAACAGACATGCTCGTCAGCCGCATATAGGAATTGTCCTACAGAAAACGAAGGCTGGTAGTACGGTTTTTTCTGCTTTGTGAAACTGTCAACTGTGTATTGGCTACTCTTTATTGCGGATTTGGTAGGGGTGTTTAGTTGATTTTCCAAGTTGTGTGAATATTCCTACATTGATTTAGCTGCATCATTGTAAGAAAGCCAGGCAGTTTCAGCGAGGCAGTGCCAGCAGTAGCGCCAGCGCATGAGTATTCAAGGGTTTGCTCAGATAGCCCAACATGGGCAGGTTCTGTTGCAGCGCCTGGTGATGCAGCGCCTGCAGTTCTTCTTGCGCAAGGCTGCTGAGCAATATGGCCCGGTCAATCCAGCCCCACTGGCTGGCAGTCTCAATGAGTTTCAACCCGGTCATGCCTGGCAGGCATTGGTCGCACAACAGAACATCGATGTGCTCTGCGCGGGCCATGATCCTTAGTGCCTCATTGGCGTCCAATGCCGAGGTCAGTCGCAGGAAACCGTGGTTGTTCAAGAGGATCTGCGTAGCGATGAGTTGGAAAGGATGATCCTCTACCAGCAATATATGCGGTTGTTGTATCGACATTGGGTCATCCGGGCAGAGTTATCTTGCGGGAAGACAAGCGTGTACTTCGGGCTTTTGCCTGAAGGATTTCAGGCAAATGCTTACATAGAGTTGAGTGGGATTATTCGAACTGATGGCATTTGCTGTCATCAGTATTTTCTGAAAGAAGTGTGCGGTATTTCTGGCAGAAGAAGGGTCGCGCGGTTGTCGACAATCTCGACATCCGCACGGGTGCCATCTTACATAGGGCTGGAGCGTCCGGTCATTTCCCGGGCCATTTCGCTGGCGTAGCTGTCGGTCATGCCGGCGATAAAGTCGATTACACGCAGGAATGAAGTATGTAAAGGCCACGAGGGGTGAGGTGCATTGTTACCCAGCAGGTCGAGGATGCGCTGGTGCTTGAAGGAAGGCGTGCGCCCACCGTGTTGTTCCAGAGCTGCTCCGCAGAAGGCGTTCAGCAGAATCTCCAGGGTGGTGTAAGCGCCGATCTCATGGAGCGTCTTGCGCTTGTCCTGAAATATTTTCTCCCGCGCCATCTCTTTCGCACTGAGCACGCAGCGCTTGGCGGGGCCATGCATATGTTCGACCAGGTCCCCCTGCAGGGTGCCGTTGAGCAGAGCCTCTTGTTGATCGACAAAGGCGCGTGCGGCCGTGTTGGTCAGGTGCTCGATGGCCTTGCCACGCAAAATGGCCAGTTTGCGCCGTCGCGAATCGCGCGGGCCAAGTTGACGATAGGTTTCCGGCAGGTCGTCGCCCACCAGCCCCAGCAGCAGGGATTCCACCTCGGCGTAATCGAGCAGTTCCATTTCCAGGCCATCTTCCAGATCGATCAACGCATAACAGATGTCGTCGGCGGCCTCCATCAGGTACACCAGCGGGTGACGTGCCCATCGTTGCTCTTCAAGCTTGGGCAGGCCGAGCTTCCGGGCGATCTGTTCGAGCAGCGGCAATTCGCTCTGATAACAACCGAACTTGTGTTTCTTGTAGCCCAGGGAGTCGGCGTGCCGCGCTGTCCAGGGGTACTTCAGGTAGGTTCCCAGGGTCGCGTAGGTCAGTCGGGTGCCGCCGTCGAACTGGTGGTACTCCAGTTGGGTCAGCACCCGGAAGCCCTGGGCGTTGCCTTCGAAGTTGAGAAAGTCATTGCGCTCGACCTCGCTCATCGCGTCCAGCCAGCCGCGACCGGCAGCTTGCTGGAACCAGTGGCGGATCGCATCTTCGCCCGAGTGTCCGAACGGCGGGTTGCCGATATCGTGGGCAAGGCACGCAGACTGCACGACCATACCCAGATCGCTGGGCTCGCACCAATCCGGCAGGCTGTCGCGCAGGGTTTCACCCACGCGCATGCCCAGCGAGCGCCCTACGCAGCTGACCTCCAGGGAATGGGTCAGGCGTGTGTGGATATGATCGTTGCTCGACACCGGGTGCACCTGGGTCTTGCGGCCCAGGCGGCGAAAGGCACCGGAAAAGATGATGCGGTCATGGTCCTTGTGAAAGGGGCTTCGACCCAGTTCCTCAGGGCTGTGCAGGGGTTTGCCCAAGCGTTCGCGGGTAAGCAGGGTGTGCCAATCCAAGGCCTTGTCTCCGTTACATGAGCGATACCCTAGCTTCCCGTGTCAGGCGGCCCGCTGCAAGGGTTTCAAATGTCCCCGGAGCAGATGCCGGCCTTTCATTTCTTTTGCGCGGGCCCCTGCATCACCAGCTTGATCAGGGGAATCAGGCTGGTGCCCAGGCGGATCATTCTCGTCAGGCTGCCGGTGCCTGCGTTTTTTGCGCCTTTGCCGGTCAGGAAGCCGAGCAGGATGACTGCGCCCATGCCCCATAGCGGGGCATGCTTGATGCCCAGGCCGCCTTGCAAGTTGCCAGCCATGGTGCGCATGCGGTGGAGTGGGTTGACCAGCTGCCGGGATTCGTGACGAATCTCCTGGCGATGCATCTCCATGCGCAAGCGCACCAGCGCCTTGCGCAGCTCGCGCCGGCTATTGGTCTGCGGCAGTTCAGGAGTATTCATGGCAGCAGGCGCTCCCGGTCATTGGCCAGCTCTTCGAGGGTGGCACTGAAGGGCGAAGACTCATCGAAGATGGCTGCCTTCAAGCGCAAGCCACAGAAGAGTGCGGCCAGGCCGTAGAACACACATAGCCCGACAATGCCGGCCAGTCGATAAGTGTCCCACAGCAAGACCAGCACCAGCCCGGACAGGGCTGTCAGCAACAGCAAGGCAAAAACCAGCGTCAGCCCCGCGAACAACAGCAGGCCGAGGGTGCGCGCCTTTTGCTCTTGCAGCTCGATGCCGAACAGTTCGACATGACTGTGCAGCAGCCCGAGAAAGGCGGCACCCAGGCGCCGCGTCGATGAGCTTGTGCCCGTGCCCGTCGGGTCGGTTTCCGTGCCCATCGTCATCTCAGCGCCTTGTGGCCAGCAGGCCAATCAGAAAGCCCACGCCGGCGGCGATGCCGATCGACTGCCAGGGGTTGGCCTGGACATATTCTTCGGTGGCGATAACGGCGGCTTCGCCGCGCTCGCGCATCGAGTCTTCGGTCATCTTCAGGGTCTCGCGGGCACGCAGCAGGCTGTCGTGAATTTGCGTGCGCAATTCGTCAGCCTGGTCACCGGCCAAGGTCGCGGTGTGCTCCAGCAATTTTTCCGTGTCGCGAACCAGGGTCTGAAAGTCAGCCATCAATATGTCTTGAGCAGTCTTTGCCGTCTTGCTGGCCATGGGTATCTCCGTAAGTGGCTTCTGGGTATTTCGAGTTCAGGCAGGCAACGAAGGTTCAGTTCGATTTGCCTGGTACAGCTTTTGCTTTGCCATGGTGCGTAGAACGAGGTCGTCGCGCTGCATTCGGGCATGGGATCGTGTCCCGGCGCAAGAACCTTAACCTAAACGAATTAAACCCGAGGAAAAACCCGAGCGTCGATTTTATTCCGGCATTGCCTTGCGCCAAAGAGGTTCACTGACACCAGGGAGTCGTCTGTCAGTTGGTCCAATTCGGTGCGTGCCGCGGGCATTCGACCTGCTTTGGTGCTTTTCCGTGACTTCAGGCCTGTCTCCCCTATGGAAAATCTGCAAAGTGCGGTGGACTCATTGGTCCATGGCTCCAACACGCTGTTCATTCTGCTCGGTGCGGTCATGGTGCTGGCCATGCACGCCGGCTTCGCCTTTCTGGAGGTCGGGACGGTCAGGCACAAAAACCAGGTCAATGCCCTGTCCAAGATCCTCAGTGACTTCGCTGTGTCGACGCTGGCTTATTTCTTTATAGGCTACTGGATCTCTTATGGGGTCAGTTTTCTGCAACCAGCGGCGGTGCTCAGCGCCGACCATGGTTACGGGCTGGTCAAGTTCTTCTTCCTGCTGACCTTTGCTGCGGCGATTCCGGCAATCATTTCCGGCGGCATTGCCGAGCGGGCCCGTTTCGTCCCGCAACTGTGCGCGACGGCGCTGATCGTGGCGTTCATCTACCCGTTCTTCGAGGGCGTGGTGTGGAACGGCAACTTCGGTGTGCAGGCATGGTTGCAGGCAAGGTTCGGCGCCGGCTTTCACGATTTTGCCGGCTCCGTGGTGGTGCATGCCGTGGGTGGCTGGCTGGCGTTGACAGCGGTATTGCTGCTGGGCCCGCGCAATGGCCGGTATCGGGAAGGGCGGTTGGTGGCGTTTGCGCCGTCGAACATTCCGTTCCTGGCCTTGGGCTCATGGATTCTGATTGTCGGCTGGTTCGGTTTCAACGTGATGAGCGCCCAGACCCTGCAAGCGGTCAGTGGGCTGGTAGCGGTCAACTCGCTCATGGCCATGGTGGGCGGTACGGTTGCAGCCCTGGTGGTCGGTCGCAATGACCCAGGTTTTCTGCATAACGGCCCGCTGGCGGGGTTGGTGGCAATATGCGCGGGCTCGGACCTGATGCACCCGGTTGGCGCACTCATGACCGGCGTCGTTGCCGGTGCGCTGTTTGTCTGGTGCTTCACCGCGGCCCAGAACCAATGGAAAATCGACGATGTGCTGGGTGTCTGGCCCTTGCATGGTATTTGCGGGGTGTGGGGTGGTATTGCCTGCGGCATTTTTGGTCAGTCCGCATTGGGCGGCTTGGGTGGGGTCAGCCTGGCCAGTCAGGTGATCGGCAGCGCCGCGGGCGTCGTGGTGGCGCTGACGGGCGGATTTGCCGTATACGGCACGATCAAGGCCATCACCGGCATTCGCCTGAGCCAGGAGCAGGAGTATTACGGCGCCGACCTGTCGATCCACAAGATCGGCGCCAACAGCCAGGATTGAGCAAAGCTCAACGGCCGCCCAGCAACCGGGCTTCACAGGCTTCGATGGCGGCCATCGAACCGCTCAGCAGCACCGCATCGCCAGCGTGCAGGCAAGTGCTGGCGTCGGTCGTCAGGTCCTCACCCTGGCGCTGGACCGATTGCAGCTGCACGCCCATTTGTTCCAGCGCCAGCTCCTCGAGCGGGCGCCCACAGGCGTAAGCATCGGCACCAAGGTTGACGGCATGCATCAGCACCCTGGGCTGGCCCTGGCTGTCGATCAGGTTGGTCTGGGCGCCGTGATAGAAACCCTGCAGCAGCCGGTAGCGAGACTGCCTGACTTCATTGACCCGGCTCTGCACATGGTCCTCGGGTACACCCAGCATGACCAGTGCATGGGAGGCGAGTATCAGGCTCGACTCCAGTAACTCCGGCACCACTGCACTGGCGCCGGCCGCCTTGAGTTCGGCCAGCACGCTATCATCGCGGGTACGAACCAGGATCGGCACGTCACTGTTGATCAGGCGGGCAGCCTTGAGCACAATCAGGGCGATGTCGGTCTTGTCGACGGCGATCACTACCAACCTGGCGCGCTCCAGGCCGACAGCCGCCAGCAGCTCGCCCCGGCGCGAATCGCCATAATGGACGCAGTTCTCCGCAGCGGCGGCTTCCCGGATCCGCACCGGATCATCGTCCAGGGCGATGTAGCGCTGTTGTTCACGGCGCAGAAAGCGCCCGATCGACTGGCCAACCCGGCCATAACCACAGATCACCACATGGGCGTCCAGCCCGGCGCTATGGGCGCTGATCTCATCGAGTTGCACTTCCTGGTTCGGTTTGCGGTGCAGGCGCGCCGCAATCGAGGGCGCGGCGCGCAACAGCAGCGGCGTCATCACCATCGAGCAAAACGTCGCGGCCAGCAGCAGGCTGCCAATTTCTGCGGGCAGCAGGTGGCTTTGCTGCATCTGCGCCATCAAGGCAAAACAGAACTCACCGCCCTGGGCAAGGGCCAAGCCGCTGCGCCAGGCGGTTTCGCTGTCGCTGCCGCGTAACTTGACCAGCACCGCCACCACGCTGCCTTTCAAAAGCAACAGCAGCAGGGTCAGGCCAGCGATTGCCAGGCCATGGCTGACGAACAGGTGCAAATCGATCAACATGCCGATACTGACGAAGAACAGCCCCAGCAGAATGTCGCGAAAGGGCCGGATATCGGCCTCGATCTGATGCCGATAGTGGCTTTCGCCCAACAGCATGCCGGCCAGGAATGCACCCAGGGCGGGCGACAGGCCCAGCAGATGAGTGAGCCAGGCGGCCAGCAATACGATCACCAACGCCAACAGCACGAACAATTCGGCAGAGCGTGAGGCGGCGACTTCATGGAACAGCCGCGGCAACACCCAGCGGCTGGCCAACAGCAGGCCAAAGAACAACAGCACGGTCTTGGCCAGGGTCAGTGGCAATGCCCAGTACCATGCCTGGCCGCCATCACCTGCGAACACCGGCACCAGGGTCAGCAGCAGTACGGCGATGACATCCTGGAACAACAGCACGCCAATGGCGTTCTGGCCATGGCTGCTGAAGATCTCACCCAGGCTGGTCAACTCCTTGCTGACGATGGCGGTCGAGGAGAGCGCCAGGCCGGCCCCGAGCAGAAATGCTGCAGGGGTCGGCATACCCTGCAGCGCGAGCAGGCCGGCCAGCAACCCCGATGTGCAGATGACCTGCAAAATGCCCAGCCCGAACACTACCCCACGCATTGCCAGCATTTTCGACAGGGAGAACTCCAGCCCCAGCGAGAACAGCAGAAACACCACGCCCATCTCGGCAAGGTCGGGCAGTTCCTCGCTTTCATTGATCCAATCCAGCGCCGTCGGCCCGACAAACAAGCCAACGCACAGATAGCCCAGCACCGGCGGCAGTTGCAGGCGTCGAAACACCGCAATGACGACGAGCGAGGAGGCCAGGATGATCAGGAGATTGGCGAACAAGGGAAACTCCGCAAGGCGTGCAATTGGAAAAGGCGTCAAGCATCGGGCTTTGGGCCGGTACGACCAATGACCTGAATCATAGTTTGGAATCCTTGCCTGTACTGAACACGCAAGCACGGCACGCGCCCGGGCTCGACGCTGCCCAGGGTTGGACCTAAACTATCGGTCCCTCGAAAATATTGCAGGAAGCTGCCCATGCCCCCTGAATGTCAATTGTTCGGCACGCTCGGATGCCATCTGTGTGAAGTGGCGGAGGCGGTGTTGATGCCCCTGGTCGAGCACGGCCTGCGAGTTGAACTGGTTGATATTGCGGAGAACGACAGTTTGCACGAGGCCTACTCTCTGCACATTCCGGTCTTGCGGCGTATCGATACCGGAGCCGAATTGAACTGGCCGTTCGATGCCGAGCAGGTTGTCTCCTTCCTGCGCTGAGCCCCTTACCCTGGCAGCCGGATTCCAGCCGGGTCATATGCTGATTCATATCTGAAAGTGCAGGCCATTGCCCATCGATGGAGAATGGCCGTGGGCCGGCGTTGCCATGCAAACGTTTGCCGGTCCCCTTCATTTGAATTGCGCCAAGGAGAGGCGAACATGAATTTGACACCCTACTTCACATTGGGAGAACTGACCGTTTCCGAGACGGCTTCGCGGCGGGGGATCGATAACACACCGGATGCGGCGGTGATGAGTAACCTCAAGCGCCTGGCCGAATTCCTCGAGAAAGTCCGGGCACTTGCCAAGCGTCCGGTCGTGGTCAGCAGTGGCTACCGTTCACCCGAACTCAACAAGGCGATCGGTGGTTCCGAGCGCAGCGCACACATGAGCGGCCTGGCGGCGGATATCAATGTCCCGGGGCTCGCACCCTATCGTCTGGCGTCGCTGATCGCTGAATCCGACCTCGTGTTCGACCAACTCATTCTCGAATTCGATTCATGGGTCCATGTCGGGCTGACAGTTGCAGATCCTCGTCGGGAGATCCTGACGATTCGCAAGGGCACGGGTTATCGATCGGGCCTGATCCTTTTTGCTTCTGATCGAGGTCCTTCTGTCGTCTGATCATTGACTGAAAAAAGTCCTGCCCCTTATGCTGTATAAAGATACAGTATTTTCTACAGGATGCTTCAACGCACCAGTGAGGGGGCAGGACAGTGGTCAATGTCGATCAATTGAAATACAGCGTTAATCGCATGTCTGTCGATGTGGTCCAGGAGGCCGTGCTGGAGTTGCGCCTCGACGGTCTGGTAACGGAAGGGAAAACACCCTTCAACAAGCTGCATTTCAATACGTGCTTTGCCGAGATCGAAGCACTGTTTCAACGCGCAGGCTATCACCGCCCGCTGGATGTCGTCGGTTATCAGGGATTGCTTTACGCACTCTATGACCCGACGCGCTGGGAAGCCGTGGATGTATTGCGCTGGCTCAAGGAGTTCACCGACGCGGCAGCAGCCCAGGCGGGCTAGGCTGGGCGCATCCAACACGTGATAATGACGGCATTACCTGCCTTTAGAGTGTTTCCATGTCCATGCCCTTCGATCCGGCTCAGCATCAAGCCAGTACCGTTTGCTTGCCTGCGGGGGGCTGGGCAACGGTCCTCGATTGCCTGTGCGAGCATTTCAAGGCGATCAGCCGCGACCAATGGCTCGACCGGATCGCTCGTGGTCGCGTACTGGATGCCCAGGGTGCACCGATAACGGTCGAGCTGGCGTACAAGCAAGGCTTGCGCATTCATTACTTTCGCGAAGTGCCGAACGAAAAGCCAATTCCTGTCCAGGAACATATTCTGCACATCGACGAGCACCTGGTGGTGGCGGACAAACCCCATTTTCTACCGGTAACGCCCACGGGCGAATACGTCGAGCAGACCTTGCTGCGCCGCCTGATCCGACGCCTCGACAACCCTCATCTGGTGCCCCTGCACCGCATCGATCGCCACACCGCCGGGCTGGTGTTGTTCTCGGCCAACCCGCAGAGCCGTTCGGCCTACCAGTCGCTGTTCCCGAATCGGCAGATCGACAAGCGCTATGAAGCCATCGCCCGAGCCTTGCCCGAGCTGGATTTCCCGCTGGTGCACAAGAGCCGCATGGTCAACGGCGAACCCTTCTTCCGCATGCACGAGGTGCCCGGCACCAGCAACAGCGAAACCCGTGCCGAGGTGCTGCAAAAACACGGGGAGCTGTGGCGCTATGCACTGTATCCGATCACGGGCAAGACCCATCAGTTGCGAGTGCACATGACGGCGCTGGGCGCGAGTATCTGCAACGATCCTTTCTATCCTGAAGTCAGACAGGCCGAAGATGATTACAGCAAGCCACTGAAACTGTTGGCGCAAAGCCTGCGTTTCAAGGACCCGCTGACCGGCCAGGAACGTTATTTCGAAAGCCGCCTGACGCTGGAGTGGTAGGGGGAAATCCGCCACATCTGCGGGTAGATACCCGATTATTGGCGGCTTTCCGCCAATGGCCGCTGCCGGTAAAACGCATCGAACGTCCGCCACCATGGTTCTCAGGGCCTGAGTAGAAAGCGGCACGCACTTTGCAATCGTCCTTCCCGCAATTCAGCGCTTATGCCAGGCCAACAGCCTCCCGGACAAGGAGGCGTTGCTTCGACGGGCTGGTTCCCGCGATGCGTTCCGCAAAGGAGCCCAGGGCAAAAGCACGGTATGACTGCCTCGAATCATCGATACCCTCAGCCGCCAGCCAGCTAACCTGTTACCAGGTAGATCCAGGCCAGCCTCTATTGGACTGCGCCGGAGAAGGCATTGCGCGAGCAACAACAAAATCGGGCGTGCACCTCGAGACGATCAGTCATTGCCAACCTTTCACTTCAATTGGACTGACTTATGAAAAAAATCCTGCTGATGCTCCTGTGCCTGAGCGTCATCGGCTGCTCCAGGCACAGCGAGCCCGAGAAGACCGTGGACGTGCTGCTGATCGGCGGCGGCATCATGAGCGCAAGCCTTGGGACCTATCTCAATGAGCTGGAGCCGGGCTGGTCGATCGATATCTACGAGCGCCTGGACAAGGTTGCCGAAGAGAGCTCCAACGCCTGGAACAACGCGGGTACCGGTCATTCGGCATTCTGTGAGCTCAACTACACCACTGAAGCCGCCGATGGCAGTATCGACATCAGCAAGGCCGTGGCCATCAACGAGAGCTTCGAGATCTCCAAGCAGTTCTGGGCCTACCAGGTTCAGCAGAACGTGCTGAGCAATCCCAAGTCCTTCATCAATAACGTACCGCACATGAGTTTCGTGTGGGGTGACGAGAACGTTGCCTTCCTCAAGAAGCGCCATGCGGCACTGCAGCACAGTTCGCTGTTCCGTGGCATGGAATACTCCGAAGACCACCAACAGATCCGCAAGTGGGTGCCGCTGGTGATGGAAGGGCGTCCAGCCGATCAAAAAGTCGCTGCCACCCGCATATCGATCGGCACCGACGTCAACTTCGGTGAAATCACCCGCCAGTTGATCGCGTCGCTGACCCGCAACCAGAACGTCAAGCTGCATGTGCGGCATGAAGTGCGTGATATCGTGCGCAATGCCGACAACACCTGGACCGTCGTGGTCGCCGACCTTGCCAACAAGGGCGTGGAAACCAGCGTCAAAGCCAGGTTTGTGTTCATCGGCGCCGGTGGCGGTGCGCTCAAGCTGCTGCAGAAGTCAGGCATTCCTGAAGCTGAAGGTTACGCCGGCTTCCCGGTCGGTGGTCAGTTCCTCGTCACCCGTAATCCGCAGATCGTTGCCCAGCACAAGGCCAAGCTATACGGCAAGGCGTCGGTAGGCGCGCCGCCGATGTCCGTGCCGCACCTGGACACCCGTGTGATCGACGGCCAGGAAGTGCTGCTGTTCGGCCCATTCGCGACCTTCTCGACCAAGTTCCTCAAGTACGGCTCGATGCTGGACATGTTCGACGCCTTGACCACCCACAACATCATGCCGATGACCCACGCAGGCCTCGACAACCTGTCGTTGAGCACCTACTTGATGGGCCAGCTGATGCTGAGCCAGGAAGACCGCATGGATTCGCTGCGTGAATACTTCCCCGAGGCCAAGTCCGAAGACTGGTCGCTGCTGCAGGCCGGCCAGCGTGTGCAGGTCATCAAGAAGGATGCCGAGCATGGCGGTGTCCTGCAGTTCGGTACCGAAGTGGTCAGTTCCAAGGATGGCACCATCGCAGCCTTGCTGGGCGCCTCGCCAGGTGCATCGACTGCCGCACCGATCATGCTGACCGTGCTTGAGCGTACCTTCCCGGAGCGCGTCAAGACGCCAGAATGGCGGGCCAAGCTGAAGGAAATCGTGCCGTCGTACGGTCAGAAGCTCAACAACGACCTTGAGCTGACCAACAGGATTCGCGCCTGGAGCAGCGAGCGTCTGCAGTTGAACTTCGTCCATGTAGACCCGGAAGTTGTTCAAGCGCCTGCTGCCGAGCCGGCGCTGTAAGCAGACTGCGGTCATCAGCTTGAAACAGGAAAGCCCGCTTGATGCGGGCTTTCTTGTGGCTGGTGTTCGGTGCGTCGCGGTTTACCTGTGCTTGTGCTTGCCGTGACGGCTGTCGTCGGCCAGGTTGTTGCCCAGCGCGCCGCCTGCTGCGCCGCCAAGGCCGGCGCCGATAGTCGAGCCGGTTTTGCCGCCGAGTTTGCCACCGATCAGGGAGCCGCCTGCCGAGCCGAGGCCGCCACCGATGGCTGCCTTGGTCTTGTTGCCTTTTTTCGCAGCTACCGCGCTGCCGGCTGCACCACCGACACCAGCACCGATCGCCGCGCCCGTGCTGCCACCGACTTGCTGGCCGATAACATTACCCAGGACGCCGCCCAGGCCACCGCCGATTGCAGTGGTGCCATCGCCGGCCATTGCGCCTTGGGTGAAGAGAAAGCCAAGCGCCAGGGTGGCAAGTGTTTTACGCATGTTACTGAACCTCAGAAAAAATTTGACCGCGCATTGTGATTGCGCAGAAGAAAGTGGGCAAACGTTAAAGCGTTGGTCCGACGACGGGCGACAGGGGGCGATGGCCGATCACGCGCAAGCCCGCACAAAGCGGGCTTTCCAGGGGGTTCCGCGGCTGCCGAACGTAGCCTGGAACCATGCGATTTGGTCGGAGAGACAGGATTCGAACCTGCGACCTTCTCGTCCCGAACGAGACGCGCTACCTGCCTGCGCTACACTCCGACATGCTGAAAATATTACTCAAAAATTCAGCAACGACAAGAGCCTGAATCCACCTGGGCCGCAGTCTCTGACTGCGGCCTTGCCGGGCCAGTATTACAGCTCTTTAACCGTGCGGACTTGGTCCTTGTTGATGCGGGTCTGCTTGCCGTCCAGTTGTTCGAACTGGTAGAACCCCGACTCATCATCATACCGGGGGGTGTCGACCGCCTGGATTTCACGCCCGTCATTCAGGGTGATCACAGTAGGCGTAGAGCAACCGGCGAGGGTGGCCAGGCCTAATGCAAGCATGAATGCGGGAAGGGTCCGTTGAGTCATTATGTGTCTCCGATAAGGTTGTGCTGTTAGTACTGTGCTTGAGACGTAAACGACGTCTGCAAGTTCCTTTTTCGCTGTCCTGAGAATCAAGAATAGCGGCCAAATACTGCACGTGTGAAAAGGCTGGGGGCTTCGATATGACCTGTTAAAGCAGCCTTGCAGAGCCCATGCCAAGGGCAGGCGCGAGCCAGTGCCTGCCTGTGATATAACACCGCCCATCCCCTCATTCATTGGACAAGGCCCCATGAAAGCCAAGGCTGAAGTACCTTTTGCGCCGCTCAATATTGCCGTTCTGACAGTCAGCGATACCCGCACGCTGGAAACCGATACTTCGGGCCAGGTCTTCGTCGATCGCTTGACCGCTGCCGGCCACAACCTGGCCGCACGCGTCTTGCTCAAGGACGACCTGTACAAGATCCGTGCGCAGGTCGCCACCTGGATCGCCGACGATTTGGTGCAGGTGGTGCTGATTACCGGCGGCACCGGTTTTACCGGGCGCGACAGCACGCCGGAAGCGGTCGCCTGTCTGCTCGACAAACAGGTCGATGGCTTTGGTGAATTGTTCCGGCAGATCTCGGTGGCCGATATCGGCACCTCGACCGTGCAATCGCGTGCACTGGCCGGCCTTGCCAATGGCACGTTGGTATGTTGCCTGCCGGGCTCGACCAATGCCTGTCGTACCGGCTGGGACGGGATCCTTGCCGAGCAATTGGATGCCCGGCATCGTCCATGCAACTTCGTCATTCACCTCAAGCAGGTTGCGCCCTGCGAAAGTCGTGGCTGAGTTGGGGGCGGCGCGGCCGCTGATGCCGGTGGAAGAGGCCCTGGCGCGCTTGATCGCGCTGGCCGAGGCCTCGCCGATTCTTGAGCGAGAAGTCGTGAAGCTGGCCGACGCCGATGGCCGGGTGCTGGCCGATGCGTTGGTATCGACCCTTGATCTGCCGCCCTGGCCCAACAGTGCCATGGACGGCTATGCCCTGCGCCTGGCGGACTGGACGGGCGAACCGCTGGTCGTCAGCCAGCGGATCTTTGCCGGTCAAGCCCCTGCGCCAATGCAGTCCGGGACCTGCGCCAGAATCTTTACCGGTGCCCCCTTGCCGGCGGGTGCCGACTGCGTCGAGATGCAGGAGAACGTCGAAGTCCAGGCCGATCAGCGCGTGAGCTTTCGCCAAAGCCTGCGCGTCGGGCAGAACATTCGGGCGCAGGGTCAGGAAACCCGGGCCGGCGAGCAGGTATTGGCGGCCGGCATGGTGCTGGGGCCGATCGAACTGGGCCTGGCGGCATCATTGGGCTGCGCCGAGTTGACGGTGCTGCGCAGGCCGCGGGTGGCAGTGCTGTCTACCGGCGATGAGCTGGTCGAACCCGGGCTGGCGCTGGGGCCTGGGCAGATCTACAACAGCAACCGCCGGGTGTTGTGCAGCTGGTTGGCGCGCCTGGAGTGCGAGGTGGTCGATGCCGGGATCCTGCCGGATGATCTGGAAAAGACCCGGCAACGGCTGGGCGAGCTCAAGGATGTGGACCTGATTCTGTCTACGGGCGGGGTTTCGGTCGGCGAAGCGGACTTTCTTGGGGTTGCCTTGCGCGAGGAGGGTGATCTGTCGCTCTGGAAGCTCGCCATCAAGCCTGGAAAGCCGCTGACATTCGGGCATTTTCGTGGGGTTCCAGTCATTGGCTTGCCAGGCAACCCGGCTTCAACCCTGGTGACCTTCGCGCTGTTGACCAGGCCTTATCTGCTGCGTCGTCTGGGCGTCGCCGACGTGGCCCCCCTGCAGTTTGCCGTACCGGCTGCCTTCAGTTGGACCAAGCCTGGCAATCGTCGCGAGTACCTGCGTGGTCGCCTGGAGCAGGGGCGAGCGGTGATCTACCCCAACCAGAGCTCCGGCGTGCTGCGCAGCGCGGCCTGGGCCGATGGCCTGGTCGAAGTGCTCGAAGGTCGGACCCTGGCCGAAGGGGATCCGGTGAACTTCATCCCGTTCAGTGAGCTACTTGGCTGAGCGGCCGAAGATTTCTGGCTGTTGGGGGGCAGGGCTATTGCGTGAGGTAGCCAGCAGCTGTGCGTAAACGCTCTCCAACTGGTTGGCGGCCACGCTCCAGTCGTGCTCCTGGCAGACAAAGGTGCGGGCCGCTTCCGACAATTGCTTGAATCGCAGGGGTTGAGAGAGCAATTGGCTGATGATCAACGCCAGGTCCGCCGGGTCATCACTGCCCAGGTAGTGCTGGCCGTTCTCCACGTCAAGCCCGGAAACGCCCTGGCTGGTGGTCACTACCGGTAGCCCGGCGGCCATGGCCTCCAGCACTTTGACCTTGGAGCCGCCGCCATAGCGCAGCGGCGCGAAAAAGATCGCCGAATGGCGCTGCAGGTCTCGCAAGTCCTGGCAAAAGTCCTGCCATTCGATCCGTGGATCGCTCCAGCGCAGCTTCCAGCTCGACGGCAAGGCGTGGCCACAGATGGCAAAGCGCACGGCCGGGTTGCTCATCCACACTTGCGGCAGGATTTCTTCCAGCGCCCATTCGATCGCGTCAACGTTGGGGCCGTACTCGAAGTTGCCGACGAACAAGAGCCGCTGGCTATGCAGGGCAGGGCTGATTTGCTCATAGTGGGCGCAATCGACGCCATTGACGACCACCTGAACGGGGCGTTCGATCATGCTGCTGATATAGTCGGCATCGCGTTGACTGACGGCCACCACTTCGGTGGCCTGGGCATAGACCCGTGTCTCCCAGCGCCGATAACGCCAGCGATCGAATGCGGTGAAGGGCCGCACCCACAGCGGCAGCAGCTCTGCGCATATGCCCATTGCCGACTCGATGTTGTGCTCGATCAGTACAAAAGGCCGCCTGGAAGCTTGCAGCGCGCGCTCAAAGGGTTGAAAGCTGTAGCTGTGTTCAATCTGGATGACATCCCAGTCCTCTTCCAGCAAACGTTCGAACTCGTGGCGCAAGCGCGGGGCAAGGCCATTGACGACCGTCAGGGTGGGGTAGGCCGGGTTGGTCAGCGCCAGCAGTGTCAGCGGGTTTTTGAGTGCGCGCCTGGGTAGCACGATCAACCGTTCGAGCCAGGGTTCCAGCGCTTGTCGGGCTTGTTCGGTGAGGTCGGACCGCGACTGGACCAGCAAGGTGATGCGGTGGCCTCGCTCGGCCATGGCACGCAATAGATGAAATTGTCGGGTCCTGCCGCCACTGGTGGTAGGCCAAGGCAGATAGGGCAGTGTCCACAGTATGCGCATGACTGAGATCCCTTGTTCACCAGGCAGTGACGGTATGCTTGTTTTGAGTGGAAAACCGCTCAATCGTTCCTTTGTTTACACGGGGTGAAACAACGAAGACTCAGTGGTTTCCCTGCAGCCGTACTTCGACCGTGACCGACAGGCAAGGGGTATCAGGTGTTGGCGGGATTCGGAGCACGTCCATAGATATCAGTAAAGCGTACGATATCGTCCTCGCCCAGATATTCGCCGCTCTGCACCTCGATCATGATCAGATCGATGACGCCGGGGTTGCTCAGGCGGTGTGCCCGGCCTGGCTTGATGAAGGTTGATTCGTTGGCGTGGAGCAGAAACGCTTCATCGCCATTGGTAACCCGTGCCATGCCACTGACCACGATCCAGTGTTCGCTGCGATGATGGTGCATCTGCAGCGACAACGAGCCTTCAGGCCGGACCGTGATGCGCTTGATCTTGAAGCCTTGGCCCTCCTCGAGCACTGTATAGGTGCCCCAGGGGCGGGTTACGCTGCGATGCAGTCGATAAGCATCATGGCCCTGGCGCTTGAGCTGCTGGGCGATCAGCTTGACCTCCTGGCTGCGCCTGGCGTCGGCAATCAGCAGTGCATCCGGGGTATCGATGATGATCAGGTCGTCCAGGCCGATGCCGCCGACCAGGCGTTGGGGGGAGTCGATATAGCAATTGGTGACATTGCGCAGAACGGTTTCGCCACTGCATTGATTGCCCTGGCTGTCGGCCGGGCTCAGTTCGCGTACTGCCTGCCAGGAGCCGATATCGCTCCAACCCAGTTGGCAGGGAATCACCGCGACGTTCTGCGAGCGCTCCATCACGGCATAGTCGATGGAAATGTCCGGCGCCAGGGCAAAGCTATTGCTGTCGAGTTCCAGTTGCAATTCCTGTTTGTCAGCCTTGCTGTGGCTGTGTTCCAGGCAGTTCTGGACGGCAGCGATGACCTCCGGGCTGTGGGTTTGCAGCGCGTGCACAATACTGTCGACGCGCATGCAGAACATGCCGGCATTCCACAGGTGCAAGCCACCGTCGAGATAGGCCTGGGCAGTCGCTGCATCGGGCTTTTCGACGAAGCGCGCAACCTGATGGCCGCCATTGCCAAGCACTGCGCCCTTTTCGATATAGCCAAAACCGGTTTGCGCTGTGTCGGGCTTCAACCCGAAGGTCACCAGCCAGCCTTGATCGGCCAATTGCCGAGCGCTGGCGACTGCCTGGGCAAACGCATCGAGGTCCTGGATCAGGTGATCGGCCGGCATCACCAGTAGCAAGGCGTCTTCGCCATACATCCGTGCCCCATGCAACGCCGCTGCGGCAATCGCCGGTGCAGTGTTGCGACCGAAGGGCTCGAGGATAAAGTCCAGGGCCACGCCTGTTTCGTTGAGCGGGCGATAGTCATCCAGGGTTCGGAAGAGTAGGTCGCGGTTGGTTACCGTCAATACCCGTCCCACATCCTTGAGCCCGCAGGCGCGGGCAAAAGTTTTCTGCAGCAGGCTTTCGCCATCGGGCAGGCGCATGAAAGGTTTGGGCATCGCTTCGCGCGAGACTGGCCAGAGCCGGGTGCCGGCCCCACCGGCAATGATGCAGGGAATGAGTACACTCATCGAGATAAGCCTGACGGGATCGGGGAAATGGATTTCAACGGGTGTCGTGCGCGAGGAGGGGCAGTCTAACCGATAACCGTGAAGCGAACTAGAGCGAGGGCTTTGCATAAGTGTCATGAAAGTTGGGCTGTTTGCGAAGGGCTGTTGTCCATGCACCTGCCCCAGGACTCACCGCTGTTGGCCAATCGCCCTAATCGTCAAGACTGATGATTCGCTCCCTGACCGCGAACAGTACCAGGCCCGCAACATCGTAGATCTGCAGTCGCTTCATGATTTGCGAGCGGTGGGTTTCCACGGTCTTGATGCTCAGGCCCAGGCCGTGGGCGATTTCCCGGGTCGACTTGCCCCGCACGATCAGCCGCAGGATTTCCAGTTGGCGCGCAGTCAGGTTGTGATGGTCGGTCAGTGCCGGCTTGCTCGTCTGTGCGTGTGTCAGTGCCTGGTTGATGACCGTATGGGCAATGGCCGGGCTCAGGTAGCGCTCGTTGTTGCGCAAGGCGCAGAGGGCTTGCTCGAGCTCGGTGGCGGTGGTGTCCTTGAGCAGGTAGCCGTGGGCACCCAGTTCAAGCGCTTGCATGATCAGTTGCGGGTCAGTGTGCATCGACAGGATCAGCACCTTGCTGCGCGGGCGCACGGCCTGCAAGCGTTGCAGTGCTTCCAGGCCGCCGGTCGTGCGCATGGAGATGTCCAGCAAGATGATGTCCGGGTCGATGCGCTGGACCAGTTCGAGCAGCTGCGCGCCATCGCTGGCTTCGCCAATGACGGCGTAGCCGGGAATGTCTGCGACAAGGGCGCGCACGCCGGCCCGGATCAACGAGTGATCATCCACCAGAAGTAAATTGCAGGTCATGGATTTCTACTGATGTTGGCTCGTTCAAGGGAACGCGGTGCCCAGGGGAAGAGTGCTTCGATTTGCGTACCCTTTCCGGGCAGGCTTTTGACCGACAACGTGCCGCCCAGCAAATCGGCGCGCTCGAGCATCCCGGCCATGCCGCGCTGCCCCTCCCGGCCAGGATGGGGAGCTGGGGCGAAGCCCAGGCCATCGTCGGAGATAAACAGCAACAGCCCTTCCTGTTGGCGCTGCAAGCGCACCAGCAGGTTTTTGGCCTGGGCATGGCGCAACATATTGGTGACAGCCTCCTGCGTAATGCGAAAGGCGGCGACAGCCATTTCTTCGGGAATGCCAGCCAGGCGCTGATGGCACTCCAGGCTCCAGTGCACCGGCGCCTTATCGAGCGTGCGCAGCAAGTGAGCGCGCAAGCTGGCCTCCAGGCCCAGACTGGCCAGTTGGCGAGGGTTGAGCACCGCAGAGACATCGCGCACATTGGCCAGGGTTTCATCCAGCGTGCCGCTCAAGCTTGCACAGTGCTCCTGGAGCACCGCGGGCACGCGACGCTGCAGCCAATCGGCCTGGAGTTTGGCGACAGTCAACAATTGGCCAATGTCGTCATGCAGTTCACGGCTCAGGCGATGGCGTTCGTTCTCCTGGACCTGCAGCAGACGATCGGCAAGCTCTTGCGGGCGCAACTCAATCGAACTTCTTGACTGACGGTATTGCCAACCGAGACCGAGCATCGCTGCAAGGTTCAGGACGAGCAGACTTGAAGGCATTGCTGATGCACTGAAATAGAGCAACAAATTACCCAGTGTCGCCGCGATGCAAAGCATTGCGACCAGCCAGCGTACATGAGGTCTGCCAAGAGGCCAAAGTTTGCGGGTCTTGAAGCTGGCATACATAGAGAGTGGCGCCAATGAATATTCGCTTTTGAAAACCTTAGAGGCGTCTGTAAGGCATGATGGGCAAGGATGTTGATTGGCGAATGCCGTTAACAACATTATCAGGATTGTCAGGCTTGAGCCGCTTGAATAGAACCTGCACTAACGTCGAAGCACTATAGGCTCCTTCTGGAATGTCGCCCACGCCAGCGCACTCGGTAAAGGTGGAATATGGTAACACCTCGAAAACATTTGGTCGCGTGACTTGATAGATGTCCAACCGGTCAGTTTTCGTGAGTGGGACGATTGTTCCAGCTTGCGCAATTATTAGCAGGATGGCATCAATGGTTTAGCAAACAAACTTGAGTGGTGTGGTGTGGTGTGGTGTGGTGATCGTAGAGAATCGCTTGCCAGCGATGTACAAAACTTCGGGCTATTTCATAAGTTGCTGCTTAATGCCGACGACAGTCCCTGTGAAAATAAGCAGGGAGTAGGATGGTGCATCTGCTTAGTTGTCCGAAATGCTTTGTTTTTTGGCAGAAATGCAGGGGTTGCGCAAGGCGGAGCGAGTTTCCCAGGAGATGCTTGGCCCAGGATCAGGCGTTGATGTTTTCTTCGGCGAACGTGGGTGGAGGGTTGCTTGTCAGTCGCAGGTCGTTGACCCCCAGTGCGCTGGCGAACTCGTCGATCAGGCTGAGTTGCTCGCTTTCGTCCAGGCTCAGTTGGCCGGTCCGGTGATCGATAAGCTCCAGTTGCCAAGCCAGTAAAGTCAGGCAGTTACTCAATGCCTGAAGGGCATCGCCGTGCAAGCGGTCGTGCGGTTGCGCCAGGTTCAGCAGGAAATTGATTTGCTGGCAGAATCCGGAAATGTTGGTCAGCGACCTTGCCTCGGCCCGCTCGGCCAGCGTGCCCAGGGCGTTGACCATGCAGTTGCTGGCATCACGGTCGTTGCCGATCAATTCCAGGTGATGCAGGCATTCCTGTGATTGGGTCAGCATGATTTGCGCGTCGATCATGAACTCATGAACGGGGGGCGGAACCGGTTTGTCAGTCAGCATGCCAAAGCTCCAGAACATTGTGCGATCCGTGGAGTGTGATCGCTACCAGGCCGCATTAAGTTAACGCTGCGCTTTGATTTATGTCTGTAGGCCAATTCTGATTGCTTGAGGGTAACCAGCAAGTTGGCGCTCCGGGCAAGGCTCTCGATGCGTTGGATTGCGATCGGGCACACGCAAAGAAGAGCGGAAATGATCTCGCCCTTTGGCTCGATAGAGCGCGCACAGAAAATCGTAATGCGGTTCGGCCACAACCCCGCGATCGCAAACAAAAGCCTGACTCCATTCATGCAACGAGAATGGCGTCACATTAATGGCTATTGGATATCGCGAACATCAGGTTGTACCTGATGACCACTAAGGGTTTCCCTGAGGGGGGGGCTTTGGATCCAATGCGAGTGAAGAACAGATGTAACTGAAAAGATGTGCCCAGTAAAGCATGATGCCAAAATGACATCAATTGTATTGAAGGCATTTTTGCCCAGGTTCAAGCTCCCGGATACTCAGCCGATAACGTCTCCATGTACTCATTCTGAACACAGTCCCGGGAGTCTTTCATGGCTGGCATTCTCGACACGGTAGATCAAAGAACGCAGCTGGTGGGTGAGAATCGCCTGGAGATTCTCATGTTCCGCCTGGCGGGGCGTCAGCTCTTCGCGATCAACGTCTTCAAGGTGCAAGAAGTCTTGCAGATGCCGAAACTGACGTTGATGCCGCAGCGTCACGCCTTTGTTTGCGGGGTGGTCAACTTGCGAGGGCAGACGTTGCCGGTGATCGACTTGTCCCAGGCCATCGGCATGCGCCCGCTGGAACCGGGGCCGGGCAGCACGATTATCGTGACCGAGTACAACCGGTCGGTGCAGGCCTTCCTTGTGGGCGGTGTCGATCGCATCGTCAACATGAACTGGGAATCGATCATGCCGCCTCCGACGAGCGCTGGCCGCCAGCACTACCTGACGGCCATCAGCAAGGTTGACGAGCAGTTGGTCGAGATCATTGACGTGGAAAAGGTGCTCGCCGAGATCGTGCCTTACAGCGCCAAGGTTTCCAGGGACAAGCTCGATGATCCGATCCTGTCGCGTGCCCGTGGCCGAGAAGTGCTGCTGGTAGACGACTCCACGGTAGCCCTGGCCCAATTGCGCGAGACCTTGTCCCAGCTCGGTGTGAAGATGCACGTCGCCAGTGACGGTCTCAAGGCATTGCGGATGCTCAAGGGCTGGGCCGATGCCGGTGAGAACATCACCGAGAAGTTGCTCATGGTGTTCACCGATGCCGAAATGCCCGAGATGGATGGCTATCGCCTGACCACCGAGATCCGCAACGACCCGCGTTTGCGTGGACTTTACGTGGTATTGCACACCTCACTGTCAGGCAGTTTCAACGATTCGATGGTGAGGAAAGTCGGTTGCGATAACTTCTTGTCCAAATTCCAGCCTGACAAACTGGTCGATGTGGTACGCCAGCGTCTGATGCTTGATGAGGTGATGGCTTAGGGAATAACCGCTTGTCCAGCGTCCCGCCACTTTGTATAAGGTTGCTCTTTACCTACCCGGGAACAGGCCGCCATGCGTCTCAGCGCACTCTATCGATACCCCCTCAAATCTGCTCGGGCCGAGCTTTTGCAGCGGTCGTCACTGGACTTGCTCGGGCTTGTCGGGGATCGACGCTGGATGTTGGTTGAAGAGAGCAGTGGTCGCTTCCTGACTCAGCGTGCCCTGCCGCACATGAGCCAGCTTACGGCACTGTGGAATGCCGAAGGCGGCTTGACCCTGAGCGCAGAGGGGCAGTCGTCGCTCGATGTACCGCTGCCGGGCGCCGGCGCTGAGCTGCGCGGCGTCACCATCTGGCGCGATACGCTGCGTGTCCCTGATGCGGGTGACGAGGCCGCCAGGTGGCTGAGCGATTTTATCGGCAAGCCCACGCGTCTGGTGCAAGTCCCGCAGGAGCGGGCGCGCATGCTGCAATCGGGCTACGGTGAAATACAGGACCGCGTCGCGTTTGCCGATGGTTTTCCCTTGCTGTTGATCGGGCAGGCGTCACTCGACGATTTGTCGGCGCGAATCGGGCGGCCCCAGGAAATGCTCAGGTTTCGGCCGAACCTGGTGATCGAGGGCAGTGAGGCATTTGCCGAGGATGGCTGGAAACGCATTCGCATCGGCGACGTTGAGTTTCGAGTCATCAAGCCCTGCACCCGTTGCATCCTGACCACGATCGACCCGCAGACCGGCGAGCGCAGCGAAGACCGCGAACCCCTGACGACGCTCAAGACCTACCGGCAAAAGGAAGGGGATGTGATGTTCGGGCAGAATCTGGTCAACGACAGCAATGGCGTGCTGGAAGTGGGTATGCCGGTCGTCGTGCTGGAGTAAGTGGGCGTGTCATGGCAAGTGTGCGGGGGAGGGCACACTTGCCAGGCAGGTATCACTGATCGTCGAAGTAGCGTTCGTGCCAGTCGACCAGTGGTTGCGGTGAGTTGAGCTTCTGCCCGTAGATCACCGAGTACGACAGAACGTTCTGCACATACTGGCGCGTTTCGTCGAACGGAATGGATTCGACCCAGACATCGAAGCTCAGGTGATTGGCGCCCCTCAGCCATTGGCGAACGCGGCCAGGGCCGGCGTTATAAGCCGCCGACGCCAGCACCCGGTTGCCATTGAACTGGCTATGAACCTGGCTCAGGTAGGCGGCGCCCAGCTGGATGTTCTTGTCCGGGTCCAGCACTTGCTGCTGCGAGGCCAGCGGAATGCTGAACTTGCGCGCGGTTTCCCGGGCGGTTGCCGGCATCAGCTGCATCAAGCCAGTGGCGCCGACGCTGGAGCGGGCATCGGCCATGAAGGCGCTTTCCTGGCGGGTAATGGCGAAGACCCAGCTCGAATGCAGCCCGCGAAGCTTGGCTTCACGCACCAGGGTGTCGCGATGGGCCATCGGGAAGCGAATGTCCAGGTCGTCCCAGTACTTCGCCTGGCTGATGGTCCGGATGGCCGGGAAGTACCAGCGCATGTCGTAAGCCAGCTTGGCCTGGGCAACCATCTCGTCACGGCTGAAGTGGCGGCTGACGTGATACCACTCGCGACGAGCATCGACGATTTCACCCCGCGCGTGGAACTCCAGTGCGCGACGCACGCCCGGGGTATTGCGTACCTTGTTGATGGTCTGCTGGCTGAGTACCAGCGGCTTGTTGTTCAGCTGGTAGGGTGTCTGTGCGCGGTCTGCGGCCAGGAAGCCATAGAAGTCCCGTTCCCGCGCCACGGCCTTGTACAGCTGAGGGACTTGCGGATTACGCGGTTGCGCCAGTTCCAGGCTACGGGCCTGCCAGTAACGCCAGCGGCTGGTAGTGGCCAGGTCCTGGGGCAGGCGCTGGGTCAGCTGGTAGGCATCTTCCCAGCGGCCCAGGCGCAACAACAGGCGCAAGCGCCATTCGGTCACGGTGTTGTCGCGCAGCTCAGGGTCGTAGCGGGTCATCAGGTCCAGCGCCCGGCTGTCGTAACTACGCGCCAGGGTCAGGCCGATTTCACGGGCGATGGCGACTTTCTCGTCGCGGGAGAAATGCATGCGATTGGCATAGTCGTCGAGCATGGCCATGGCCCGGTCCGGATCCTGCCGGGCCAGGCGACGCAGGCCGAGGCTGACCACGTCGGACATGGCTTCGCCGGCCGGCACAAAGCGCGATGGCTGGTTGAGCAGCGTGGGCTTTTGCGCCACATCGATCAGCAATTTGCCCTGTGGAGCGAGGGTGGTCATGTTGTCGACCAGCTTGTTGGCCAGGCCATAGTTACGCGCCTGGGCCGCCAGCTTGGCGCGTTGCCAGCGCTTCTGTTCAGTCAGTTGGCCTTCAGCGGCCCAGCGGTCGAACAAGGCATCACAGGCAGCGGGTTGCGACTTGCCGACCAGCCAGAGCTTCTCGGTGGTGGCGTAGCCTTCGGCGCGCTGGCCATGGCTGAGCTGGTACTGGCCATACAAGCAGTCCAGCTCGGTGAAGTTGAGCCTGGGGTCGTAATATTTGACGAAGGGTTGCCATTCGCCCCGTTCGGCCAGCCAGCGCAGCCAGCGCAGCTTCATCCAGTTTGCCTGGGGCAGGTCGCCATGCTCGGCGAGAAACGTTTCAATCTCGGTGTTGCTCGCGGTTTTCAGCCGGGCGGTCAGTTCGTCGTAGGCCAGGTAGGGCTCGAGCGGATAATCGCGCAGCGCCTGGCTATAGCGGAAATAGGGGCCGGAGTCGCCCTTGGCCAGCGCGCGCTTGGCTTCATCATAGTACTGGCGTTGCTGGGCCAGGTCGGCGGCCTGGACGGTCGAGACGGCCGAGGCAGAGAGGAGCAGGCAGGATAAAAGGCTGAGCAGGCGACCGCGCATGGGACTTCCGGGAAAATAAATCGTTACAAGTGATGGCTGTGCCAGCACAACTATTGCCTAGCTTAGCCTTTAGGCCGGGGCCGGTGAAAGCATTGTGCTTGTATCGAGATGTTAAGTGGTGGGCAAGGCGCCGAACGGCCGGGTGCCACGCTTCATTTACTGTGAAGGTGGCCCAAGTCAGGTAGAATGCGCGCCCGGTTTTTGGAGAAGATCATGACCCTGCTCAAATTCAGCGATGTGTCCCTTGCTTTCGGCGCGATGCCGTTGTTGGACAAGGTGTCCTGGCAGATCGCCCGTGGTGAGCGGGTGTGCATTATCGGCCGCAACGGCACTGGCAAATCCAGCATGATGAAGCTGGTCAAGGGCGACCAGAAGCCCGATGACGGGTCGGTCTGGCGTGCGCCAGGGCTCAAGATTGGCGAATTGCCGCAAGAATTGCCGGTAGCCGACGAGCGGACGGTTTTCGACGTCGTTGCCCAGGGCCTGGACGGTGTAGGTGAGTTGCTCGCGCAGTATCACCACCTGAGCCAGAACATCGTCACCGAAGCCGACCTGGACAAGCTGATGCACGTCCAGCACGACCTCGAGGCCCGTGACGGCTGGCGCTTGCAAACACTGGTGGACAGTACGCTGAGCCGCCTGCAGTTGCCGGCCGACAAGACGCTTGCCGAATTGTCCGGTGGCTGGCGCCGTCGCGTCCTGCTGGCTCAGGCACTGGTTTCCGAGCCGGACCTGCTGCTGCTCGACGAACCGACCAACCACCTGGATATCGGCGCGATCGCCTGGCTGGAAGAAGCCCTGAGCACCTTCCAGGGGGCCGTGCTGTTCATTACCCACGACCGTTCCTTCCTGCAGAACCTGGCAACGCGGATTCTCGAACTGGATCGCGGCGGCCTGATCGACTGGAACGGCGACTACGCCAGCTTTCTGGTGCACAAGGAAGCTGCCCTGGCCGCAGAAGAAACGGCCAACGCGTTGTTCGACAAGCGCCTGGCCCAGGAAGAAGTCTGGATCCGCCAGGGCATCAAGGCTCGGCGTACCCGTAACGAAGGCCGCGTGCGTGCCTTGAAGGCATTGCGCGTCGAGCGTAGCGAGCGTCGCGAGCGTACCGGCAAGGCCAATATTCAGCTCGATACCGCCGACAAGTCCGGCAAGCAGGTGATGGTTCTCGAGAACGTCAGCTTCGCCCACCCGGGTGGCCCGTTCCTGATCAAGGACTTTTCCATGGTCCTGCAGCGCGGCGACCGTATCGGCCTGCTCGGTGCCAACGGTACCGGCAAGACCACCTTGTTGAAGCTGATGCTCAGCGGCTTGCAACCTACCAGCGGCAAGGTCGAGGAGGGTACGCGCATCGATGTGGCCTACTTCGACCAGTTGCGCCATCAGCTGGACCTGGAAAAGACCGTGATCGATAACGTGGCCGAAGGTCGCGATTTCATTGAGATCGATGGTCAGAACCGCCATGTCCTGAGCTATCTCGGCGACTTCCTGTTCAGCCCGCAGCGTGCGCGCACGCCGGTCAAGGCGTTGTCGGGCGGTGAGCGTGCACGCCTGTTGCTGGCCAAGCTGTTCAGCAAACCGGCCAACCTGCTGGTGCTCGACGAACCGACCAACGACCTGGACGTGGAAACCCTCGAACTGCTGGAAGAGGTCTTGCTGACCTTCCAGGGCACTGTATTGATGGTCAGCCACGACCGGGCATTCCTCGATAACGTGGTGACCAGTACGCTGGTTTTCGAGGGCGAAGGCAAGGTTCGCGAATACGTGGGGGGTTATCAGGACTGGCTGCGCCAGGGTGGTTCACCGAAACTGCTCGGCGTGAGCGAAAACAAGTCGGGCAAGGCCGAGCTCAACAGCGCCGTGGTGACTGCACCTGCTGCGGTACCGGCGGCAGCGGTTGAAGCAGCACCTGCGGCAAAGAAAAAACTCAGCTACAAGTTGCAGCGTGAGCTGGAAGCGTTGCCAGGCCAGATCGACGCGCTGGAGCAGCAAATGGCGGGTGTGCAGGCCGAAATCTCGGACGCAGGCTTCTATCAGCGCCCAATCGACGAGACTACTGCGGTATTGGCGAAACTGGAGCAGTTGCAGGTCGAGCTCGACACGCTGGTCGAGCGCTGGGCCGAACTGGACGCCTGAGTAAAACGAGGCCTGACCGTTCTGGTCAGGCCTTTGGGTTTGATTTTTTCATCAGTCGAACGGCAAGCACGTCGCAAGGCGCGCCATGCAGCACGTCATTGGCAGTCGACCCCAGCAGCAAGGCCAGGCCGTGGCGGCCATGGCTGCCGACGACGATCAGGTCGCATTCCTGCTTGGTGGCCAGGTCATGGATTTCCTGGCGCGGCTGGCCATAGGTCAGGTGGGAATTGTCCTTGGACAGTTCAGGGTACTTCAGGATCAGGCGCTCCAGGCGCTCCTTGGCCTGATCGAACTGTTGTTGCTGCAGTTGCGACAAGTCCATCGGCACATCGCCACCGAACGCCATGGCCATCGGCTCGACGATGTGCACCATCGAAAGCTTGGCCCCACTGCCTGTTGAAATCTCGCGGGCACGGTGGATCACCGGATCGCATTCTTCGGTCAGGTCGACGGCGACCAGGATGTGTTGGTAGGGCATGAGGGCTCTCCTGAACGATTGCGATTGTATTAAGTATGGTCGGTTTCAGGCTGAGTGGGCCAATAGAACGCTAACCCACTCTTTTCAAAAGCTTTATAGGGATAACACATATGACGGTCTGGATAGTAGTTGTGTCAATCCTTGCGCTGATTTTGAGCCCCATGGTCTGGTTGCGCCCTTCGCGCAGCCAGAGCGGGCGCATGGCCCTGCGCATGGGGGCCCGGCGCATTGGCCTGGCGATGCAACTGGCGCCTCAGGAGTGGCCGCATTGGTTGCCCAAGGAGCCGCCCAACCCTTGTGCTCAATACCACCGTCCGCGCAGGCAAGGGCAGACAGCCACTTGGTGCTATTGGCAGACCACACCTGGAGTCTGGCTCAACCAGTGGCGTGAACCTTGCGACGATCCCGCGCTGATGGAGCATTTCGCCACACTGCCGGCCAATGTCTACAAGGTCGAGGCAGGCCCGCAGTTGATTGCCCTGTATTGGGGTGAAAGTGGCGAGGCGGCTATTTTGCAGGATATTGCGGCAGTGCTGAAGGCGCTCGCATAAGAGCGACACCGAACCTCACACCCGGTTGCCGATCCTCGTTCCCGCGCTCTGCGTCACTAGTGTCCGGTAAAAAACGGGGAGGCTGGGAATGAGGATTATGGGCTCGTGAAGGGGTGAGCATATCCAGTTGCTGTAGCGGCCTTGCTGGCCCGTTCCGCCCTTACGGCGGGTCACTTTTGACTGGGCAAAAGTAACCAAAACCCCTGTCCCTGCATCCGGCCCTACGCTGCGCTTCGGGTCCCTTCACTCCGGCATTGCTCCCGCCGGGGCGCACCGACGGGCCGTCCCTGGCCCTTCGGTGCTTGCTCGGCTCCTGCCTCGCACCCAGCTCCGCAACGCCTGCGTTCAGCCTCCTGAAGGGACGTTCGGCGGTGGCTGGACCATCGCGGAATCAAAAGCAAAAGCCGTTTTCGTTTTTCGCTTTTGCCCTTGCTTTTCAATGCGCGCAATTGCAGACGACACAGATCGTCCCTTCAGGAGGCCGAGTGGAGTCGTTGCGGAGTGGGGTGCGAGGCAGGAAGCCGAGCAAGCGCCGAAGGGCCAGGGACGGCCCGTCGGCGCGTCCCCACGGGAGCAATGACGGAAGGAGGGAACCCGGAGCGCAGCGCAGGGCCGTATGCAGGGACCAGGGGTTTTGGTTACTTTTGCCCCAACAAAAGTAACCCGCCGTAAGGGCGGAAGGGGCCAATAAGGTCGCTACAACAGCTGGATCTGCCCACAAAACCAAGTCGCACCGAGCCGATCATGGCTCAAACCCAGGCAGCGCAAGGGGTAAAAAGCACCCCCTGGATTTTTAACCGGACACTAGTGACGCTCCGCGTGGGAATGCATCTGGCGACGCTCTGTGTCGCGCTCAGAGAGGAAAATCGCAGGCAATAAAAAGCCCGATAGTCAGCATCGGGCCGGGTTGGCCAGGCAGGCCGGTAATTCTTCGACAAAAATTAATCGCATTTCGCTTCTGCGTGCACAGTGTAGTCGGGCTAAGCTCATATGCTCGGTATTGCTGTAAATCGCTCCCTCTTTTGTCATGAACGGCGTGTTGAGCGCTAGCGTCTGGCTGTAGGCCGTGTTGGCTATGGCTTCCATGAATGTTTGGAGATAAGCGCAATTGTTTTTGCCCGGGTGACCAATGGAAGTGACCGGAAAGTCGCGATTTCATGGGGATTCAGGACATTTGACAATTGCCCGGTTTTCCGTGAATGTACGCGTACCCAAATCAAACGGGCGTATGAATTGAGCGTTTGTATCGTCAGAATGCTCTTACAGAATCCCGACTATCGCGCTGGCGGGTGTGACTGGCGGCCAGGCCCAGGGTTATTGGCAACTTAGCCAACCCGGGTTTGCCTCAGCGTTCAGCGTGTACTGTTCAGCTTCCATATCGTGGAGATCAGTTGATGATTTACGAAGGTAAAGCCATCACGGTTAAGGCTCTTGAAAGTGGCATCGTCGAACTGAAGTTCGACCTCAAGGGTGAGTCCGTCAACAAGTTCAACCGTCTAACCCTGAACGAACTGCGTCAGGCCGTAGACACCATCAAGGCCGACAGCTCGATCAAGGGCGTCATTGTCAGCAGTGGCAAGGACGTCTTCATCGTCGGCGCGGATATCACCGAGTTTGTCGACAACTTCAAGCTGCCGGAAGCCGAACTGGTTGCAGGCAACCTGGAAGCCAACCGGATTTTCAGCGATTTCGAAGATCTCGCAGTACCGACCGTCGCAGCCATCAACGGCATCGCCCTGGGTGGCGGTCTGGAAATGTGCCTGGCCGCGGACTACCGCGTGATGGCTGCCGACGCCAAAATCGGCCTGCCGGAAGTCAAGCTGGGTATATACCCGGGCTTCGGCGGTACCGTGCGCCTGCCGCGCATCATCGGTGCCGACAACGCCATCGAATGGATTGCCGCCGGTAAGGAAAACCGTGCCGAAGACGCGCTGAAAGTCGGCGCCGTGGATGCCGTGGTTGCCGCCGACAAGCTGCAGGCCGCCGCCCTGGACCTGATCAAGCGCGCCATCAGCGGCGAGTTCGATTACAAGGCCAAGCGCCAGCCCAAGCTCGACAAGCTCAAGCTCAATGCCGTCGAGCAGATGATGGCCTTCGAAACCGCCAAGGGCTTCGTCGCCGGTCAAGCCGGTCCGAACTATCCTGCGCCGGTCGAAGCGATCAAGACCATCCAGAAAGCCGCCAACTTCGGTCGGGACAAGGCGCTGGAAATCGAAGCCGCCGGTTTCGCCAAAATGGCCAAGACCTCGGCTGCACAAAGCCTGGTCGGCCTGTTCCTGAATGATCAGGAACTCAAGCGCAAAGCCAAGGCCTATGACGAAGTCGCCAGGGACGTGAAGCAGGCCGCCGTACTGGGTGCTGGCATCATGGGTGGCGGTATCGCCTACCAGTCCGCCGTCAAGGGCACGCCGATCCTGATGAAGGATATTCGTGAAGAGGCCATTGAGTTGGGTCTGAACGAAGCGTCGAAACTGCTCGGCAATCGCGTTGAAAAAGGTCGTCTGAGCCCGGCGAAGATGGCCGAGGCCCTCAACGCCATTCGTCCGACCCTGTCCTACGGCGATTTCGGCAATGTCGACATCATCGTCGAAGCCGTTGTCGAGAACCCAAAGGTCAAGCAAGCGGTACTGGCTGAAGTCGAAGGGCAGGTCGAGGAGGACACGATCCTGGCCTCCAACACCTCGACCATTTCCATCAACTTGCTGGCCAAGGCCCTCAAGCGCCCGGAAAACTTCGTGGGCATGCACTTCTTCAACCCGGTGCACATGATGCCGCTGGTCGAAGTCATCCGCGGTGAGAAGTCCAGCGAAGTCGCTGTGGCAACCACCGTTGCCTACGCCAAGAAAATGGGCAAGAACCCGATCGTGGTCAACGACTGCCCGGGCTTTTTGGTCAACCGCGTACTGTTCCCGTACTTCGGTGGTTTCGCCAAGCTGGTCAGCGCCGGTGTCGACTTCGTGCGCATCGACAAGGTCATGGAAAAGTTCGGCTGGCCGATGGGTCCTGCCTACCTGATGGACGTGGTCGGCATCGACACCGGCCACCACGGTCGTGACGTCATGGCCGAAGGCTTCCCGGACCGCATGAAGGACGACCGTCGTTCGGCCGTCGATGCGCTCTACGAAGCCAACCGCCTGGGCCAGAAGAACGGCAAGGGTTTCTACGCCTACGAAATGGACAAGCGCGGCAAGCCGAAGAAAGTTGCCGATGCATCGGTACTTGAAGTGCTCAAGCCGATTGTCCACGAGCAGCGCGAAGTGACCGACGAAGACATCCTCAACTGGATGATGATCCCGCTGTGCCTGGAGACCGTGCGTTGCCTGGAAGACGGCATCGTCGAGACCGCGGCCGAAGCGGACATGGGTCTGGTCTACGGTATTGGTTTCCCTCCATTCCGTGGCGGCGCTCTGCGCTACATCGATTCGATCGGTGTTGCCCAATTCGTTGCCCTGGCCGATCAGTATGCCGATCTGGGCCCGTTGTACTACCCGACCACGAAGCTGCGTGAAATGGCCAAGAACGGCCAGAGCTTCTTCGGTTAAGCGCCCAACACTTGAGCGAGAATTTATTTATGAGCTTGAATCCAAGAGACGTGGTGATTGTCGACTTCGGTCGCACACCGATGGGCCGCTCCAAGGGTGGCATGCACCGCAACACCCGTGCCGAAGACATGTCTGCACACCTGATCAGCAAGGTGCTGGAGCGCAATTCCAGGATCGATCCGGCTGAAGTCGAGGACGTGATCTGGGGCTGCGTGAACCAGACCATGGAGCAGGGCTGGAACATCGCGCGCATGGCGTCGCTGATGACACAGATCCCGCACACCGCTGCCGGCCAGACCGTCAGCCGCCTGTGTGGTTCGTCCATGAGTGCCCTGCACACCGCAGCCCAGGCGATCATGACCGGCAACGGCGATGTGTTCGTGGTCGGTGGTGTCGAGCACATGGGCCACGTCAGCATGATGCACGGCGTCGATCCGAACCCGCACATGTCCCTGTACGCGGCCAAGGCCTCGGGCATGATGGGCCTGACAGCAGAAATGCTGGGCAAGATGCACGGTATCACCCGTGAGCAGCAGGATGCCTTTGGCTTGCGTTCGCACCAGCTGGCCCACAAGGCGACGCTGGAAGGCAAGTTCAAGGACGAAATCATCCCGATGCAGGGTTTTGACGCCGATGGTTTCCTGAAAACCTTCGACTTCGACGAAACCATTCGTCCAGAAACCACCCTGGAAAGTCTGGCGGCCTTGAAGCCGGCGTTCAACCCTAAAGGTGGTACCGTGACTGCCGGTACATCGTCGCAAATTACCGACGGTGCCTCGTGCATGATCGTGATGTCGGCGCAGCGTGCCCAGGACCTCGGCATCCAGCCTATGGCGGTTATCCGCTCCATGGCGGTAGCCGGCGTTGACCCTGCCATCATGGGTTATGGCCCGGTACCCGCCACTCAGAAAGCCCTGAAGCGTGCAGGCCTTTCCATTGGCGATATCGACTTCTTCGAGCTCAACGAAGCCTTCGCTGCACAGGCCCTGCCAGTGCTCAAGGATTTGAAAGTGCTCGACAAGATGAATGAGAAGGTTAACCTGCACGGTGGCGCCATTGCCTTGGGCCACCCGTTCGGTTGCTCCGGTGCACGGATTTCCGGCACCTTGCTCAACGTGATGAAGCAAAATGGCGGCACCCTGGGTGTTTCGACCATGTGCATTGGTCTCGGCCAAGGCATCACGACCGTCTTCGAGCGCGTTTAAGCGTCAGGCGGAAGGAAGCCGGGGCCTTGTGCCCCGGTTTTTGTTTTTTTGCAGATTATTTTTCAAGAGGTGTGCAACATGTCTATACAGCCAGGACTCTACCGTCACTACAAGGGACCTGAGTATCGTGTTTTCAGTGTCGCGCGCCACTCCGAAACAGAAGAGGAAGTGGTGGTCTATCAGGCACTGTATGGCGATTATGGCCTGTGGGTTCGCCCGTTGAGCATGTTCCTGGAGTCAGTCGAGGTTGACGGCGAGCAAGTGCCGCGCTTTGCTTTGATTCAGGCCGAACCGAGCCTGTTTTCCCGGCCGGGTGCCGAGAAGGCATAGCTCCCCGCGCTTGACCTCACTCTGTTGCCACTATATATAGCGGTGCCGCGTCAGGTACCTGCCGCCAATTTTTTTCTAGAATTCAGGAATTTTCTGATCCATGGGCAAATCGCTGGTCATTGTGGAATCCCCGGCTAAGGCCAAGACCATCAACAAGTACTTGGGCAACCAATACGTGGTGAAGTCGAGTATCGGCCATATCCGAGACCTGCCCACCAGCGGTTCGGCTAGCGCCAGCAAAGAGCCTGCTGCCAAGCGCGGCAAGGCGGCCGCTGGCGAAGCGCCTGCGCTTTCGCCCAAGGAAAAAGCCCGTAAACAGCTGGTTGCGCGCATGGGGGTGGATCCCGAGCACGGCTGGAAAGCGAAGTACGAGATCCTGCCCGGCAAGGAAAAGGTGATCGAAGAACTGCGTCGCCTGGCCAAGGATGCCGACACCATCTATCTCGCAACCGACTTGGATCGCGAGGGGGAAGCCATTGCCTGGCACCTGCGCGAAGCCATCGGTGGCGATGACAGCCGCTACAAGCGCGTGGTGTTCAACGAGATCACCAAGAAAGCCATCCAGGAAGCCTTCTCCCAGCCGGGCGAGCTCGATATCGACCGGGTCAATGCACAGCAGGCCCGCCGGTTCCTCGATCGCGTGGTCGGCTACATGGTTTCGCCGCTGCTCTGGCAGAAAATCGCCCGTGGCCTGTCCGCCGGTCGCGTGCAGTCGGTGGCGGTGAAACTGGTGGTAGAGCGCGAGCGCGAGATCCGCGCGTTCATTCCGGAAGAGTACTGGGAAGTCCACGCTGACCTGGGCACCGCCAAGGGCGCCAAGGTGCGTTTCGAAGTGGCCCGCGAGAAGGGCGAAGCCTTCAAGCCGCTCAACGAAGCCCATGCCATGGCGGCGCTGGAGAAGCTCAAGGCCTCCAGCTACAGCGTTGCCAAGCGTGAAGACAAGCCGACCAGCAGCAAGCCATCGGCGCCATTCATCACCTCGACCCTGCAACAGGCGGCCAGTAACCGTCTGGGCTTCGGCGTGAAGAAAACCATGATGATGGCCCAGCGTCTGTATGAAGCGGGTCACATCACCTATATGCGTACCGACTCGACCAACCTGTCGGTCGATGCCGTGGAAATGGCTCGCAGCTACATCGAAAGCGAGTTCGGCAAGAAATACCTGCCCGAAGCGCCGATCGTCTACGGCAGCAAGGAAGGCGCCCAGGAGGCGCACGAAGCGATCCGGCCTTCGGACGTCAATACCCATCCGAGCAAGCTCACTGGCATGGAGCGCGATGCAGAGCGCCTCTACGAGCTGATCTGGCGCCAGTTCGTGGCCTGCCAGATGCCGCCGGCGCAATACCTGTCGACCACCGTCAGCGTTGCCGCAGGGGATTTCGAGTTGCGCGCCAAGGGCCGTATCCTCAAGTTCGACGGTTATACCCGGGTGATGCCGCAAATGGCCAAGCCTGGCGATGACGACGTACTGCCGGAAATGAACCAGGGTGAAGACCTCAAGCTGATTCAGCTCGATCCGAGCCAGCACTTCACCAAACCACCGGCGCGCTACTCCGAAGCCAGTCTGGTCAAGGAAATGGAAAAGCGCGGCATTGGTCGTCCTTCGACTTACGCTGCAATCATTTCGACCATCCAGGACCGAGGCTACGTAGCGCTGCACAATCGTCGCTTCTACTCCGAGAAAATGGGCGACATCGTCACCGAGCGCCTCTCGGAGAGCTTCTCCAACCTGATGGACTACGGCTTTACCGCCGGCATGGAAGAGCACCTCGATGACGTGGCCCAGGGCGAGCGCGACTGGAAGAACGTGCTCGACGAGTTCTATGGCGACTTCAAGACCAAGCTGCAGGTGGCCGAAGCACCCGACAGCGGCATGCGCGCCAACCAGCCGACCATGACCAACATCGCCTGCCGCGACTGCAGCCGGCCAATGATGATTCGTACGGCGTCGACGGGCGTGTTCCTCGGTTGCTCGGGTTACACCCTGCCGCCGAAAGAGCGCTGCAAGGCGACCATCAACCTGATTCCGGGCGATGAAATCGCAGCCGACGATGAAGGTGAGTCCGAATCCCTTGTGCTGCTCGGCAAGCATCGCTGCCCGATCTGCGCCACGGCGATGGATGCCTACCTGCTTGACGAAAAGCGCAAGCTGCACATCTGTGGCAACAATCCCGATTGCGCCGGCTACGAGATCGAAGAAGGCAGCTACCGCATCAAGGGCTACGAAGGTCCGAGCCTGGAATGCGACAAGTGCGGCAGCGAGATGCAGCTCAAGACCGGTCGTTTCGGCAAGTTCTTCGGCTGCACCAATGCCGAGTGCAAGAACACCCGCAAGCTGCTCAAGAGCGGCGAAGCGGCGCCGCCGAAAATGGATGCGGTGAAGATGCCGGAGCTCAAGTGCGAGAAGGTCAACGACACCTACGTGCTGCGCGATGGCGCTTCGGGCCTGTTCCTGGCGGCCAGTCAGTTTCCGAAGAACCGCGAGACCCGGGCGCCGTTGGTCATCGAGATCGTTCCGCACAAGGACGAGATCGATCCGAAGTATCACTTCCTTTGTGAGGCGCCGAAAAAGGACCCCGATGGTCGCCCGGCCGTGATTCGCTACAGCCGCAAGACCAAGGAGCAATACGTCCAGACAGAAGTCGACGGCAAACCGACCGGCTGGCGCGCGTTCTACGACGGTAATAGCTGGAAGGTCGAAGACAAGCGCTGATCCTTCAGGCGCCTTGTTCGGTCAAGGCCGCGTTGAACCTTCGGGTTTGGCGCGGCCTTTGTTATTCTGGGGTAGTCGAAAGCGCCCGCATCTCTTCGGAGCAAGCCACCATGGCCCAAGAACTCTATACCCGTACCAATCAGAAGATCTACTTTGCAGGCCTGGCCCTCGAAGCCTTGGGCAGAGCCGAGCAGAGCAGGGCCATGAATGCCCAGGCATTGCTGCAGGCCGAGCGCGAATCGGCGTTGTTTCATCTCTATGGTGCGCTGCTCGGGCTGTGCCATGAAATCGCCGGCTTTTACCGCTTGCCCCAGGCCAATGCATCGCGCGCCGAGCTGCTGCTGACGCCGCAAGTGCTGGAGTCGATTGCGATTCCGGAAATGGCCGAACTGGTCGAATTGGCCCAGCAACCGGAAACCTGGCTGGCGCAGCTGTTATCAGCCTATGCAGCCTTGTTCCAGCCGCCGAAGGCGCCGAAAAAGCCCAAGGGCGACGTGACCCAGCCGTTGATACAAGCGGTGAACCTGGACGAGCCCGACGCGCCGGTGTTGACTCGCGAAGAGATGGAAAGCTGGCGGCAAAACCTGAAAAGTCTGGCCATCCGTTTTCGTGAAGGTCTGAGTGAGTGCTGAGAAGGGCAGTCACTGGTACAATGCTGGCCTTTCGTGGAGAACAGACCCTTATGCCAACGTCCTTTCTAGAAATTGTCGAGTTGCCTGACGGCCGGATTGAGCTGCGCCGCGCTGAGGACGAGGGTTCGCTGGTAACCCTGGATTTCTCCGAGGACGCAAAGGCATTCCTGCAAGGACAACACGTGGAAGTGGCCAAGGCCATGTTGAGCGTGGGTGTACAGATGGCCGGCAAGCTGGTGGAAGGCGAAATCGAGAAAGATGAGGGCCCGCGGGTCCTGCACTGATACCGTTTATCGGTTAATTCTCAAATACCTGCCATTGATCGGCTTCTCTGTCCTGGAGAAGCCGGCAGGGTCAACGTCAAAAAATACTCAAGGCAATCGCCGGGCCTCAGCCCAGGCGAATGTTCAGGCTTTGTGCGTTTCCTGCGCGCGCGGCGTTGATCAGCTGTTGCCGACCGCTTGCGTTCAGGGGGCTCAGCCAGCTGACCACGGTGTGGCTGCGGCCCAGGCGCAGGGCTTGGCAGGTAAGCTGCATCGCGCTTTGTGTGCCTCGAGGTTGCAGCAGCAGGATGCGCTCGCGATTCAGACCGGCATCGCGAAACCAGGCCTGGGTCAGGCTGGCGGGGGGAGCGATCAAGGTCAGCCAGCGGGCGTCCTTCTCCTGGCTCAGTTCTCGCAGGATCGGCGCCAGCAGGCTCTGGCAGTTCCCGGCCGCGCCACGGAAGGACAGCTCACTGAAGGCTTCGGGCTCGGTGTTGTGCCATGGTGACTCCGCTACAGGATTGAGTAGCGGGGCCATGGGCTGAGCCAGGAATGCCTCGAACAAAGGCAGTTGTGCTTGCTGGGGTGCATGGGGAAACTGCATGACGCCTCCTTTAACGGCGAATGACGCCGACGCTCAAGCCCTCGATCACCAAATCCTGGTCTTTCAGATCGACCTCGATGGGGGCGAATTCAGGGTTTTCGGCTAACAGCCAGACTTTGCTGCCTTCACGCTTGAACCGCTTGACCGTCACTTCGTCGCCGATCCGGGCGACCACGACCTGGCCATTGCGAGCCTCGCGGCAAGTGTGTACGGCAAGCAGGTCGCCGTCGAAGATCCCGATGTCCTTCATGCTCATGCCGTGGACGCGCAGCAGATAATCGGCGCGCGGGTGGAAAAAGCCCGGGTTGATATTGCAGGTCTCTTCAATGTGCTGCTGAGCGAGAATCGGTGCGCCTGCCGCAACCCGACCGATGATCGGCAGGCTGGACTCTTCAGGCTTGGCTTCGAAACCCGGAATGCGGATGCCGCGCGAAGCGCCCGGGGTCATTTCGATAGCGCCCTTTCGGGCCAGCGCCTTGAGGTGTTCTTCGGCAGCGTTTGGGGACTTGAAGCCCAGCTCCTGGGCGATTTCCGCGCGGGTCGGCGGGAAACCGTTGTCCTCCAGGCAGCGTTTGATAAAAGCCAGAATCTCAGCTTGGCGTGGCGTCAGTTTTAGCATGTCGATCGCTCTGTCTTTTTATACAGTGACTGGAATTATATACAGTATGTCGGCCTTGGCAATCCTCCTTTATTCGGGGGGTTGGCTTGCCGGCGTTCACCAGATAAAAGAAGGCATTTGTCGCGGTTGGCTACAGGCCGCGGTTTATATGGTTAAATACGTGACCGGGCAGACAGAAAGCGGCCAGCCAGGCTTGACAAGCGGGCAGTATGAAACGTATGTTTCAAACAAGTGTTTGTCAGTCGGAGAAGTCATGGCCCAGTCGGAAACCGTAGAACGCATACTCGATGCAGCCGAGCAGTTGTTCGCGGAAAAAGGTTTTGCTGAAACTTCATTGCGGCTGATCACCAGCAAGGCCGGCGTCAACCTGGCGGCGGTGAACTACCATTTCGGCTCCAAGAAGGCCCTTATTCAAGCGGTCTTCTCGCGTTTTCTCGGCCCATTCTGCATCAGTCTCGACCGTGAGCTGGAACGTCGCCAGGCCCGGCCGGAAAATCGTCCGAGCCTTGAAGAACTTCTGGAAATCCTCGTCGAGCAAGCCCTGGTCGTGCAGCCGCGCAGCGGCAATGACCTGTCGATTTTCATGCGTTTGCTGGGCTTGGCATTCAGCCAAAGCCAGGGTCACTTGCGTCGTTACCTCGAAGACATGTACGGCAAGGTGTTCCGCCGCTACATGCTGCTGGTCAATGAGGCGGCCCCACGTATCCCGCCGATCGAACTGTTCTGGCGCGTACACTTCATGCTCGGGGCTGCAGCGTTCAGCATGTCCGGCATCAAGGCCTTGCGGGCCATCGCCGAGACCGATTTCGGGGTCAATACCTCGATCGAGCAGGTCATGCGCCTGATGGTGCCCTTCCTGGCTGCCGGCATGCGTGCCGAAAGCGGGGTGACCGACGAAGCCATGGCCGTCGCTCAGTTGCGACCGCGCAGCAAATCCAGCTCGACGTCGAGCGTCGCCAAGGTTTGAGCGTGCACGGGTGGGCCCTGATCGGCTAAGCTAGCCCCCCATGGCTACCCTAGATCTGTTGCACATTTCCATCGCCGACCAATGCTTGTATGGCTTCGCCAATGGCAAGCTGGTCGTGCGTCTGCCGGTTTCCACCGGGCTCAACGGCGCAGGCGAGCGCAATGGCTCGGGCTGTACCCCGCGTGGCCTTCACCAGGTCCGGGCCAAAATCGGCGCAGGCCTGCCCTTGGGCGCGGTTCTCAGAGGTCGACGCTGGACCGGCGAGACCTGGACACCCGAGCTGGACGAGCAGTTCCCCGGTCGCGACTGGATTCTCACCCGCATCCTCTGGCTCAGCGGTTGCGAGCCGGAGCGCAATCGCCTGGGGCAGGTCGATACTTTTCGTCGTTACATCTATTTGCACGGCACTCCCGATCGCGAACCCCTCGGTGTGCCGCTTTCCCATGGCTGCGTACGACTGCGCAATGCCGATCTGTTGAGCCTGTTCGATCAAGTGCCCATGCACTGCCGCGTGCAGATCGAAGAGGCATCCTGTCCCGAATGGGCCAGTATTCCCCTGAATTGAAGGATCACCTATGAGTTCCAGCCTGCAAGGCTCCCTGATGGTGGATATCGCCGGTACCTGGCTGACCGCCGAAGACCGCCAGTTGCTCCGGCAGCCAGAAGTGGCTGGCCTGATCATCTTTGCCCGCAACATCGAAAGCCCGCGCCAGGTGCGCGAGCTGACCATGGCCATTCGCGCTGTGCGCCCGGACCTGATCCTGGCCGTGGACCAGGAAGGCGGGCGAGTGCAGCGTTTGCGCCAGGGCTTCGTCCGCCTGCCGGCGATGCGCGCCATTGCCGACAACGCCAATGCCGAATTTCTGGCTGAGCAGTGCGGTTGGCTGATGGCCACTGAAGTGCTGGCGGTGGGGCTGGACCTCAGTTTCGCTCCGGTGCTGGACCTTGATCACCAGCGCAGTGCAGTGGTCGGTAGCCGGGCCTTCGAAGGCGACCCGGAGCGCGCCGCCCTGTTGGCCGGGGCATTCATTCGCGGGATGAACGCGGCGGGCATGGCCGCTTGCGGCAAGCATTTCCCTGGCCACGGCTGGGCGGAGGCCGACTCGCATGTAGCGATTCCGACCGACGAGCGTAGCCTGGAGCAGATCCGCGCCCTCGATCTGGTGCCGTTCGCCCGCCTGAGCCGGCAATTGGCGGCGGTGATGCCGGCGCATGTGATCTACCCGCAAGTCGACGCGCAACCGGCGGGTTTCTCCCGTCGTTGGTTGCAGGACATTCTGCGTGGCGAGTTGCAGTTCGATGGCGTCATCTTCAGTGATGATCTGTCCATGGCCGGTGCGCATGTGGTGGGCGATGCGGCCAGTCGCATCGAAGCCGCCCTGACCGCTGGCTGCGACATGGGCCTGGTCTGCAACGACCGCGCGGCGGCGGAACTGGCCCTGTCGGCCGCCCAGCGTCTGCGGGTCAAGCCGTCGCCACGCATCGCGCGTATGCGCGGGCAGGCCCATGCCACCACCGAATACCGCCAGAATCCGCGCTGGCTTGCTGCTTTGGGAGCCTTGCGAGAGGCTCAGTTGATCGACTAAGGATTTGAAATGACTGTCTACGCGATTATTGGTGGCACCGGGCTGACCCAGCTCGAAGGGCTGAACATCCGTCAGGCGCTGCCGATGAATACGCCTTACGGTGCGCCATCGGCAGACATCCTGCAGGGTGAGTACGCCGGCCGTGAAGTGCTGTTTCTGGCCCGTCATGGTCATCCGCACCGTTTCCCGCCGCATCAGGTCAACTATCGCGCCAACCTGTGGGCCCTGAAGCAGGCCGGCGCCGAGGCAATCCTGGCGGTCAATGCCGTGGGTGGGATTCATTCGGCCATGGGTACCGGGCATTTTTGCGTGCCGCATCAATTGATCGACTACACCAGCGGTCGCGAGCACACCTACTTCGCGGACGATCTGGAGCATGTCACCCATATCGATTTCAGCTACCCCTACAGCGAGCCGCTGCGGGCGAAATTGATCGCAGCGCTGGCGGCCGAGGGGTGCGCCTACAGCAGTCATGGCGTGTATGCCTGTACCCAGGGCCCGCGCCTGGAAACGGTGGCGGAGATCGCCCGGCTCGAGCGTGATGGCTGCGACATCGTCGGCATGACCGGCATGCCCGAGGCGGCGCTGGCGCGTGAACTGGAGCTGGGTTACGCCTGCCTGGCGCTGGTGGTGAACCCGGCGGCGGGCAAGTCCACGGCGGTGATTACCATGGCGGAGATTGAGCAGGCGCTGGTCGATGGCATGGGGAAGGTGAAGGCGACCTTGGCTCGGGTGTTGGTGGGCTGACAGCAAATTAGCTGTGTTTGTGCCGGCCTCATCGCGGGCGGCGTTCCGCTTACCCGCGATGAGGCCCGTCCGGCCATTTATCATCTGACAGGGATACGGCAGTGCACTTGCAACAGTTTCTCAACTCACACTGGGAAGACGAGTTCTCCCGCAAAGCCCTCGAGCGAGGTCGTGGATATGCCTTGCAAGATCGCGTGGATATCATCGAGATAACCGAGTCGACTATCTATGCCGCGTGCATGGGGTCGGGTGGTAATCGATATGAGCAGAGCATCTCGGTGCTTGTACCAGGCGATGCGCCAATATTGGACTTCTCCTGCTCCTGCCCCGTGATCAGTGATTGCAAGCATTGCGCTGCCGTCATGTTTTACTTGCAGAATCCAGCTGTGCAGGGTGAAACCAGTGCGCACCCCACCTCTCTGAATCGTGCGTTGGAAAGCTGGATAAGCAGCTTTCCCGCTCCGGTGGTCGATGGCCAAGCCTATCCGGCAAATGTCAGGTTGCTCTACAGGCTCATTCCCGAGTACACCCAGGCAGGTCATTGGACGTTGAACCTCTACAAGGGGCGTCAGCTAAAGGACGGCAGCCTACGCGATATCAAATCCGTTTTCGCAGTCGATGAAATGTTGATGCGCCAGCCCAGGCACTTGCTTGAGTCGGAAATCAGGATTGCGCGTTTGCTGGTGGTTGCACGTGCCAATAACTATCGCCCGGCGCATCCCCTTGTGGGCGGCATGGGGGCAGTGGTTATACCCCGACGGTTCGGGTGCGCAGGTGATTGCGGTAGAGCCGCTTTATTATCTGGACAGACAGCATCACAAGATAGGACGGTTGCTGCATGATTTCGATGATAAAACTGCATGTCACATCACCTTGGCACCAGAAGTTCCGGTGCGCATGGCCATGTTGCTCAGCCATCGCCTACAGTTGCGTGATATCCGCATCCCGACCCCTGAGGTCTTGAGTGCGCGAGTAATTGACAGCATTGAGCCGCAAGCTCGGCTCGCGCTGGGCAGTTATGACCCCAAATCTTTCCGTGAAAAGGACCGGTTGCAGCATCATGCCGGCCTGCTGTTTACCTATGCGGGACAGTCGGCAGAGAAAGGCATCGACGAGCTTGTTGTTGTACGCGACGGCGAAATCCAGCGCATCCAGCGTCAGCCGGCAATCGAGAAAACACTGCGCGAGTGCTTGCAGCAATTGGGCTTTAAAGCGCTCCGCAAAAAGAGTGGCGCGCTACCTGACAATGCCGGTGAGTTGTTCGAGCTAGCGGACGACGAGAGTTGGCTTTCCTTCATGGAAACTCATCTGCCGGTGCTGCGAGCAGAAGGTTGGCAGGTCGAGATCCACCGCAACTTTCATTTCGACCTCCAGGGGGTGGAGCAGTGGTACGCGGATGTCGAAGAGTCGACGGCACACGAATGGTTTGATCTGGAGCTGGGTATCGTCGTCAATGGAGAGCGCCATAGTTTGCTGCCCATCGTGCTGCATCTGATGCGCAGCCGCCCGGACTTGATGGAGCCGGGCGTGCTGGCAAATCGTCGAGACGACGAAAGTTTAATGGTTGACCTGAATATCTGGCGGTTCGGAAAAGGCAGCTTGAAGGTCGCGTTGCCTACGCGCGGGTCAAGATGCTGTTGGCAACGCTTGGCGAGCTTTATCTTGGCGAACACCAGGGCCGCACGCTGCGCCTGCAGCCACCGGATGCTGCTCGTCTCAGCGCGCTGGATGGCTTGCCAATGGCATGGAGCGGCGGCGAGCGCCTGCGTGAGTTTGCCCGGCGTCTTCATGAAGCGACAGCTAGCCATGTTGCGGCGCCAACAGGGCTTGATGCGACGCTGCGCCCCTATCAACTCGAAGGCTTGAACTGGAGCAGACGCTGCGCCACCTTGAGGTTGGCGGCATTCTTGGTGATGACATGGGCTTGGGCAAGACGTTGCAGGCTCTCGCTCACCTGCTTTGTGAGAAACAAGCGGGGCGCCTCGATCGACCTGCCCTGGTGGTCATGCCGACCAGCCTGATTCCCAACTGGCTCGATGAAGCGTTGCGTTTTACGCCACAGCTACGCGTACTGGCGCTTTATGGCGGCAATCGGCAGAAGGATTTCAGCCGGTTTTCGCAATACGATGTGATTTTGACAACCTATGCCTTGTTGCCGAGAGATCTCGAAACCTTAGGTCAGCATGCCTGGAGCGTGCTGATTCTGGATGAAGCACAGAACATCAAGAATCCGACCAGCAAGGCCGCCCAGGCTGCTCGACAGTTGGAGGCTCGACAACGTTTGTGCCTATCGGGTACTCCGCTGGAGAACCACCTGGGCGAACTCTGGTCGTTGTTCCATTTCTTGCTGCCCGGATGGTTGGGCGACAGCAAGACATTCAATCGAAACTATCGCACGCCCATCGAAAAGCATGGCAATCGTTAGCGTTTGCGGCATTTGGTCGCACGCATCAAACCATTCATGCTCAGGCGCAAGAAGGAACTTGTCGCAAGCGAGCTGCCGGCCAAAACTGAAATCGTCCATTCGGTCGAGCTGAGCGACGTGCAGCGGGATGTCTACGAAACGGTGCGAGTCGCAATGGACAAGAAAGTTCGTGACGAAATTGACCGTAGTGGCATAGGTCGCAGTCAGATTGTCATCCTTGAGGCGTTGCTCAAGTTGCGACAGGTCTGTTGTGATCTGCGCTTGGTCAAGAACATTCCTGCCACCAAAGCTGCGCGCTCGGGTGCCGGAAAAATCGAGAGCTTGATGCAAATGCTCGATGAGCTGGTTGCCGAAGATCGTCGAATCCTGTTGTTTTTCCAGTTCACTTCAATGCTGGCACTTATTGAAGAAGAGCTTCACAGGCGTGATCTTGCCTACTCGATACTGACGGGCGAAACAGATGATCGGCGCACACCTGTACAGCGGTTTCAGGCTGGCGAAACCCAGCTATTTCTGATCAGCCTTGAGGCGGGCGGTACCGGACTGAACCTGACCGCTGCCGATACTGTGATTCACTACGACCCCTGGTGGAACCCGGCTGTGGAAAATCAAGCGACGGACCGGGCTTATCGCATTGGCCAGGACAAGCCAGTGTTTGTCTGCAAGCTCATTGCCCGAGGCACTTTGGAAGAGAAAATTCAACAGTTGCAGCAGAAGAAGGCTGAGCTCGCGGCGGGTGTTTTAGAGGGTGGGGGGACAAAAGGCTGGGCGCTTGAGCCGCAGGATATAGAGGCATTGTTTGCGCCATTGCCGGTTTGAACGGCTGATGGGGTGGGAATGGTTGTTAGTGGGCTGGCGTCAGGTTGGGTTGTATTTGTACTGGCCGCATCGCTGGCAAGCCAGCTCCCACAGTGATCTATGTTGTTCACAAAAGGGGGGGGTGCTTTACCACGCCCCCCGTGGGAGCTGGCTTGCCAGCGATAGGCGCGCAACCGATTTCGGAACCAGACCAAGGCAGTGCTACTTACGCCGGCGCCCCGGCAGCGGCGCAAACAGCGCTTCGATGTCATCGGCCTGCAGCTTCCAGTCGCCGGCCTGGCGCCCATCCAGCACGCCGGCTGCCAGTGCCGATTTCTCCTGCTGCAGGTGCTGGATTTTCTCTTCGACCGTCCCCCGCGTGATCAGCTTGTAGACGAACACCGGTTTTTCCTGGCCAATGCGGTACGCGCGATCGGTCGCCTGGTGCTCGGCAGCCGGGTTCCACCAAGGGTCGTAGTGAATCACCGTGTCGGCCGCGGTCAAGTTGAGGCCGACGCCACCGGCCTTGAGGCTGATCAGGAAAACCTGCAGCTTGCCGTTCTGAAAGTCTTCCACCGGCGCTCGGCGGTTGCGGGTTTCGCCGGTCAAGAGTGCATAGGCAATCCCGCGGTGCTGCAGCTCTACCTCAATCAGAGAAAGCATGGAGGTGAACTGCGAAAACAACAGGATTCGACGACCTTCGGCAACCAGTTCGTCGAGCATTTCCAGCAAGCTGCTGAGTTTGCCCGAACTGCTCCCGCGCGCTGGTGGCGTGGCACTGCTGACCAGGCGCAGGTCGCAGCAGACCTGACGCAGTTTCAGCAGTGCCTCAAGGATGATGATCTGGCTGCGGGCCACGCCTTTGCGGGTGATTTCGGCGCGGACCTTCTGGTCCATCGCCAGGCGCATCGTCTCGTAGACATCGCGTTGCGCATCGGTGAGCTCGACCCAGTGAACCATCTCGGTCTTGGCCGGCAGTTCGGTGGCAACCTGCTCCTTGGTCCGGCGCAGCAGGAACGGCTTGATGCGGGCGTTCAGGTGTTGCAGGCGTTCTTCGTTGCCCTGGCGTTCGATGGGCACGCGGTAATCGCGGTTGAACGCTTTAATGTCGCCGAGCCAGCCGGGCAGCAGGAAGTGGAACAATGACCAGAGTTCGCCCAGATGGTTTTCCAGTGGCGTGCCGCTCAGGCACAGGCGCTGGCGTGCATTGAGTTGCCGGGCGGCCTGGGCGGCCTTGCTGCCGGGGGTCTTGATGTACTGGGCTTCGTCCAGGATCAAAACGTGCAAGGCCAGCGGCTTGAGCTGCTCGATGTCCTTGGGCAGCAGGGCATAGGTGGTCAGCAGCAGGTCATAGCCCTGCAGTTGATCGAAGTATTTCTTGCGGCCGATGCCATGCAGGGCGAGCACGCGCAACCCGGGTGCGAAGCGCTCGGCTTCGTCCTGCCAGTTGGGAATCAGGCTGGTGGGCATGACCACCATGGCCGGGCGGTCCAGGCGTCCGGCGTTCTTTTCGGTCAGCAGGTGGGCCAGGGTCTGCAGGGTCTTGCCCAGGCCCATGTCGTCGGCCAGGATGCCTCCGACCTCCAGTTCGCGCAGGGCCTGCATCCAGCTCAGGCCTTCAACCTGATAGTGGCGCAACGTGGCGTTGAGCCCCTCGGGTATTTGCGCGGGCTGGGTGCGGATGTCGCGCAGGCGTTCGGCCAGGCTGCGAACCCGCTCGCCGCCTTCCCAGGTCAGCGCAATGTCCTGCAGGCCATTGAGCCGGGTGGCATCAGGCGTGGGCAGGCGCAAGCTGACTTCGCCCGGCTCGCGCAGGTAGAAATCGCCCAGGGTGGCCAGTACCGGTTTCAATCGGCCATAGGGCAGGGCGACTTGCAGCGGGCGGGTGCGGGCGTTGTGGGTGTGATGGATCGGCACCAGGATCTGCTCGTCGTCCCGGCGCTTGGCCAGCATCGCCTGGTTGAGCAACTCCGGATGGGTGCGCAGCAGGTTGAGCAGGATCGGCAACAGGCTCAACCGTTCGCCATTGACCACGATCCCCAGCTCCAGGTCGAACCAGTCGCGCTCCGGCGCTTCGTCGATCACTGCGTACCAATCGTCGACCGGGGTCAGGTCGAAGGCAAAGTCCTCGGCATACTCGATTTCCCAGCCCGATTCGCGCAAGCCCGGCAGGTCGTTGAGGATGAACCTCAACCAGGCGCCGTCACTGGGCAACTCGAACAGGTCGCCGGCGCTCTCGGGCAGTGCCTTGCTTTGCCGGGTGGCAATCTTGAAACCGATTTTCTGCAGGGTTTCGCGCAAGGCTTTTTCAGCCACGGGCTGGCGCAGGATGCGCAGGGTTTCCTGGTCCTGATGCTTGAGGATCGCGCTATTTTTCGCGCTGCTGACATATTCCCCGGCATAGCCGAAGGCCAGGGCGGCGCGGTGCTGGATGTAGCGCTGCATCCGGCCGTTACGCGGTTCAAAGGCGCTGAACTCGATGCTGCCCAGCCACAGGCGAGGCCGTGGCTGCAGGTTGTCGATCAGGCGCTCGTTCATTTCAAAGCGGCGTCACCTTGATCAGCAGGGCCAGGTGGCCGCCGTCAAGGAAGATGAGATCGCCGTTCCTGGGGGTTTTGCTTTCCTGGGTGAGCTGTTCGCTGGCGGTGAGGGTGCCATTGCCGTCGATCTGGTTGACCCAGAAATTGGCGACCACGTTGGTAGTTTTGTTCAGGCTCAGGCTCAGGTTGCCTTCAATGGGGAAATGACCGAATTGCCTCTTTCCTTCGCTGATGGCGACGCTGCTGGGGGTTTCGCCCAGGCTTTGCCGCCAGGCTTTGTTCAGCAGTACGGTGTAGTCGCCGCTGGCCTGCAGCTTCTCCAGTTCGGCAGTGAGGCCCGGCTGGCGCTCGTCTTTGGCGTTGATGACCGGCGCACCGGCCGCCCAGTCTTCGGGCGCGACCGCGGTGGTGACGGCCGGTACGGCATTCTGGCGCACCAGAATCATGTCGACCTGGTACTGGCCGTCGGCAAAGACGGCAGGCGCGAACAGTGCCAGCAGCAGGGTCAGGGAACGGATAAAACGCATGGTGCTTCCTTCAAGCAGATTTAGGAGTGAGGCGCTCGAACAGCGCTTCGATATTGTTGAAACGCTCATCGGCCCGCTCCATGGGCACCATGAACTTGAATAGCGTCGCGCCCTCGAACTTGTAGCGGTTGGGCTGGCCCTGGATCAGCTTGATCAATACCAGCGGGTCTACCGGCGTTTCGGCGGCGAACTCGACGCGCCCGCCTTGCGGGCCGGCATCGACCTTCTTGATGCCCAGCTTCTCCGCATGCAGCTTGAGCAGCGTCAGGCGCACCAGGTTCTTGGTGGGCTCGGGCAACAAGCCGAAGCGGTCGATCATTTCCACTTGCAGATCCTTGAGGCCTTCTTCGTCCGCGGCCGAGGCAATGCGTTTGTACAGGATCAACCGGGCATGCACATCCGGCAAGTAGTCCTCGGGGATCAAGGCCGGCAAGCGCAGGTTGATTTCCGGGCCGCCACCGAGCGGCTGGTCCAGGTTCGGCTGCTCGCCCTTGCGAATCGCCTTCACGGCCCGCTCGAGCATTTCCATGTACAGGGTAAAGCCCACGGCCTGGATCTGGCCGCTTTGACCATCGCCGAGCAATTCGCCGGCGCCGCGGATTTCCAGGTCGTTGGTGGCCAGCACGAAACCGGCGCCCAGGTCCTGGGTGTTGGCGATCGCTTCCAGGCGCTTTTCCGCATCCGGGGTGATCTGCTGGCGCGGTGGCGTCAGCAGGTAGGCATAGGCCTGGTGGTGACTGCGCCCGACCCGGCCGCGCAACTGGTGCAGCTGGGCCAGGCCGAACTTGTCGGCACGCGCGATGATGATGGTGTTGGCACTGGGCACGTCGATGCCGGTTTCGATGATGGTCGAGGCGATCAGTACGTTGAAGCGCTTGTGATAGAAGTCGCTCATGACCTGTTCGAGATCGCGTTCGCGCATCTGCCCGTGGCCGATGCCGATACGGGCCTCGGGCACCAGTTCGGCCAGGTCGGCAGCGCATTTCTCGATGGTTTTTACGTCGTTGTGCAGGTAATAGACCTGGCCGCCGCGCAGCAACTCACGCAGCAGCGCCTCTTTCACAGTGCTCTTGTTCTGCTCCATGACGAAGGTGCGTACCGACAGGCGCCGGGCCGGCGGCGTGGCGATGATCGACAGGTCGCGCATGCCCGAGACCGCCATGTTCAGCGTGCGCGGGATCGGCGTGGCGGTCAGGGTGAGGATGTCGACTTCGCTGCGCAAGGCCTTGAGCTGTTCCTTCTGGCGCACGCCGAAGCGATGCTCTTCGTCGATGATCACCAGGCCCAGGTTTTTGATCTGTACATCATCCTGCAGCAGCTTGTGGGTGCCGATGACGATATCGATCTTGCCCTCGGCCAGGTCGGCCGCGGCGGCGTTGACCTCCTTGGTCGATTTGAAGCGGCTCATCACTTCCACGGTCACCGGCCAGTCGGCGAAGCGATCGCGGAAGCTGTTGTAGTGTTGCTGGGCGAGCAGGGTGGTCGGTACCAGGATCGCGACCTGGCGCCCGCCGTGCACCGCGATGAACGCCGCGCGCATGGCCACTTCGGTCTTGCCGAAGCCGACGTCGCCGCAGACCAGGCGATCCATGGGCTTGGGCGCGAGCATGTCGGCGCGTACCGCCTCGATGGCCGTTTGCTGGTCGGCGGTTTCCTCGAAGGGGAAGCCGGCGCTGAAAGTGGCGTAATCCACTGACGGATCGGCAAAGGCATAGCCTTCGCGGGCGGCGCGGCGGGCATAGATGTCGAGCAGTTCGGCGGCCACGTCGCGGACCTGTTCGGCGGCCTTGCGCTTGGCTTTCTGCCAGACTTCCGAGCCCAGCCGGTGCAGCGGGGCCAGGGCGTCGTCGCTGCCGGTGTAGCGGGCGATCAAATGCAGGTTGGCCACGGGCACGTAGAGCTTGGCGCCCTCGGCATATTCCATGGTCAGGAATTCGGCTGCCTGGTTGTCGATTTCCAGGGTTGCCAGGCCCAGGTAGCGGCCCACGCCGTGGTCGATATGCACCACCGGCGCGCCTTCGCGCAGCTCAGTGAGGTTCTTGATCACGGCATCGTTGCTGGCGTCGCTGCGTTTTTCCCGGCGCCTGCGTTGCATCACGCGTTGCCCGAACAGCGGGCTTTCGGCGACCAGCGCCAGGGCCGGGTCTTCCAGCAGCAGGCCCTCGTCCAGCGGTGCGATGGTGATTGCCAGGCGGTCCTTGCCGCTGACGAAATCGCTCCAGCTGTCGACGGTCTGGGGCCTGAGTTTCAGGCGCTCGAGCAGCTCCAGCAGCACCTCGCGGCGCCCGGCCGATTCTGCCGTGAACAGCACCCGGCCGGGGAATTCATCGAGGAAGTTCGACAGCGCTGCCAGTGGCTGGTTGGCCTTGGCTTCGATGGCAAGGTTGGGCAGCGGCTGCGCCGGGAAGCGCTCTGTGGCAGCCACGTCATCCTGGCAGGCGACGATGCGCGGCCAGCTCTTGAGCCGGGCGAAGCAGTCTTCCACCGGCAGGAACAGCTCGGCCGGTGGCAGCAGGGGGCGTGACGGGTCGATGCGGCGCTCTTCGTAGCGGTTGCGCACATCGCTCCAGAAATGCTCGGCGGCCTGTTCGATGCCGGGCAGGGAAAACACCTGGGTATCCTGGGGCAGGTAGTCGAACAGGGTCGACGTCTCTTCGAAGAACAGCGGCAGGTAGTACTCGATACCGGCCGGGGTAATCCCGCTGCTCAGGTCCTGGAAGATCGGGCAGCGGCGAAAGTCCACGTCGAAGCGTTCGCGAAAGCGCGCCTTGAACTGGGTCACGGCTTCCTTTTGCAAGGGGAACTCGCGGGCCGGCAGCAGGCGAATCGATTCGACCTTGTCGATCGAGCGCTGGCTGTCCGGGTCGAAGGTGCGCAGGGTTTCGATTTCATCGTCGAACAGGTCGATCCGATAGGGCAGTTTGCTGCCCATCGGGAACAGGTCGATCAGCGCCCCGCGCACGGCGAACTCGCCATGCTCGTAAACCGTGTCGACGCAGCGATAGCCACTGGCTTCCAGGCGCGTGCGCATCTGGTCGACATCGAGCTTCTGGCCGATGTCCAGCACCAGGCTGCTGCCGAGCAGAAAACGGGTGGGCGCCAGCCGGTGCAGGGCCGTGGTGATCGGCACCACTACAATGCCGTGATCCAGCTCCGGCAGGCGATACAGGCTCGAGATGCGCTGTGAGATAATGTCCTGGTGCGGCGAGAACAGGTCGTAGGGCAGGGTTTCCCAGTCGGGAAAGTGCAGGACCGGCAAACTCGGGGCGAAGAAGCGCAACTCCTGCTCAAGCCGGTCGGCGCTCTGGCTGTCGGCGGTCAGCAGCAGGGTAAAGCGCTTCGCGGCGCTGGCGGCTTCGGCAATGGCCAGGCTCAGGGCGGCGCCTGGCAAATTGCCCCAGTGTTGTTTACCTGCGACGGCAGGGAGTTTCGGTAGACGCAGAACTGGCACGGGAGGTCGAGCTCCAAGCGTTGCGACAAAGACAACAATTGTACCGGGCGCAGGCCTCGGCTGTCAGTTTCGTGCGGGTGAAATGCATGTCTGGCGGGGGGAAGCACCTGAAAAACAGGGGGGCGACAGGCGCTCATTGATCGAAATGTTGCACGGCGTCATAATGTAGCCCCTTTTTTCTGTCCCTACATGTGGAAGGTTCCCGTGACTCAGAAGCCCGACCAGTGTCTTGGTGAATGGATCGATCGTGAAGCGCTCGCCGAGGCGATGATTCCGCTGATCGGTCAGCTCTACCGCAATAACAATGTGGTGAGTTCGATCTACGGCCGCAGCCTGATCAACCGTTCAGTCATCGCGATTCTCAAAGCCCACCGCTTTGCTCGCCATCGCCAGTCCGACGAAAGTGAACTGTCGGTACACGAGACATTCCCGCTGCTCAAGGCCATGAGCGAACTCAAGCTCGGCGCTGCCTCGGTCGACCTGGGCAAGCTGGCAGTCAAGTTCAAGGAACAAGGCAAAGGCCGCACTGCCGAGCAGTTCGTCCGCGACGAAATGGCCGATGTCGTCGGTAAGCAGAACGGTTCCGGCCGCAAAGGCACTGACGTGGTCTTGTACGGCTTCGGTCGTATCGGTCGTCTGCTGGCGCGCATCCTGATCGAAAAAACCGGTGGTGGCGACGGCCTGCGTCTGCGCGCCATCGTCGTCCGTAAAGGCGCCGAGAACGATCTGGTCAAACGTGCCAGCCTGCTGCGTCGTGACTCGGTGCATGGCCCGTTCGATGGCACCATCACCATCGACGAAGAGCACAACACCATCACCGCCAACGGTAACCTGATCCAGGTTATCTACGCGAAGAACCCTACCGAGGTGGACTACACCCAGTACGGTATCGAAAACGCCCTGCTGGTGGACAACACCGGCGTATGGCGTGATGCCGAGGGCCTGGGCCAGCACCTGGCCTGCCCGGGTATCGATCGCGTCGTCCTGACCGCGCCAGGCAAAGGCAAGCTGAAGAACATCGTTCACGGCATCAACCACGGCGAGATCACCCCTGACGACAAGATCGTGTCCGCCGCTTCCTGCACCACCAACGCCATCGTGCCGGTGCTCAAGGCTGTCAACGACAAGTTCGGCATCGTCAACGGTCACGTTGAGACGGTTCACTCGTACACCAACGACCAGAACCTGATCGACAACTTCCACAAGGGTTCTCGCCGTGGCCGTAGCGCCGCGCTGAACATGGTCATCACCGAGACCGGTGCCGCCACTGCTGCTGCCAAGGCCCTGCCTGAGCTGGCCGGCAAGCTGACCGGTAACGCGATCCGTGTTCCAACGCCGAACGTGTCGATGGCCATTCTCAACCTGAACCTCGAGAAAGCCGCCACCCGTGAAGAGATGAACGAGTACCTGCGCTACATGGCGCTGCACTCCGATCTGCACAAGCAAATCGACTACGTCAATTCCCAGGAAGTGGTTTCCACCGACTTCGTCGGTTCGCGCCACGCCGGTATCGTCGATGCCGAAGCCACCATCTGCAACGACAACCGCGTTGTTCTGTACGTCTGGTACGACAACGAATTCGGTTACAGCTGCCAGGTAGTGCGTGTAATGGAAGACATGGCTGACGTTAACCCGCCAGCTTTCCCACGCTAAGCTTCAGCTCAGTCGTGAAAAACGGGAACCTTCAAGGTTCCCGTTTTTTTTGTCATCTGCACGGGAGTCTGTGTTGAATCCATGCCCGAGAATCTGCAGCCTGATCAGTCTGGTACTGGTGCTGGCAGGGTGCGATGGTGGTGATTCGCTTGAGCGCGTCAGTGGCCCGACCATGGGCAGCAGTTTTACGGTTCAGTATGTGCGTTCGCCGGGAAGCCCGGGGCCTGAAGAGGTCAAGGGCGAGGTCGAGACGCTGCTGGCCGTGATCGACCGGACGTTTTCGACCTACCGCAGCGACTCGGACATCGAGCGCTTCAATGTCTTGCCGGCTAACAGCTGTCAGGTGATGCCGCAGCCTTTGCTGCGACTGGTGCAGGTCGGCGAGCAGCTCGCCGAGCAAAGCCAGGGAGCCTTTGACCTGACGGTCGGGCCCTTGCTCAACCTCTGGGGCTTTGGCCCGCAGGCACGTGAGGCGAGGGTGCCGGATGCGCAGGCGCTGGCCAGTGCCCGGCAACGGGTCGGGTACCGGCACTTGCGCATTCAAGGCGACAGGCTCTGCAAGGATGCCGCTGTGGAGGTCGACTTCAACAGCATCGCTGCCGGCTACGCGGTAGACGAGGTGGTCGAACGCCTGCAGGCGCTGGGGGTTACCAGTTACCTGGTCGAAGTGACCGGCGAGTTGCGTGCGGCCGGGCGCAAGCCCGATGGAAGCCATTGGCGCGTGGCCCTGGAAGTGCCGCGTGACGACCGTCAAACGGCCCAGCAGATCATTTCGGTCGACGGTTATGGCGTCTCCACATCTGGCGATTACCGCAATTACTTCGAGCGCGATGGCAAGCGTTACTCGCACACGCTCGATGCGCGCACCGGCAGGCCCGTGGAACATGCGTTGGCGGCAGTGACAGTGCTCGATTCTTCGGCGTTGATGGCTGATGGCCTCTCCACGCTGTTGATGATTCTCGGGCCGCAGGAAGGCTGGGACTATGCGCTGCAACACGAAATCGCAGCATTTTTCGTGATGCATGCCGATAAGGGTTTCGCCACTCGCGTCACACCGGCTTTCGAGCAGATGGATGCGAATGAATAGTTCAGGGTCAGTTGTTGCAACTGATTGACGATGTAGTGCAGACAAAAATAGCCTACGACGCGACCAAGGGTTAATGTTCGCGGCGCTCAGGCTTGTTTAGACTGCAGCCGATTTTTTTTCATGTTGCCGAGCGCGACATGATGTAGCCGGAGAATGCCAAAGTGGCATCTCGGCCCGTTCTGAAGGAGTACGCATGGCTGTCTACAACTACGACGTAGTGGTGCTGGGTTCCGGTCCGGCTGGGGAAGGTGCGGCAATGAATGCCGCAAAAGCAGGGCGCAAGGTAGCGATGGTCGACAGTCGGCGTCAGGTCGGCGGCAATTGCACTCACCTGGGCACCATCCCTTCCAAGGCCTTGCGTCACTCCGTGCGGCAGATTATGCAGTTCAACACCAACCCGATGTTCCGGGCCATTGGTGAGCCGCGCTGGTTCTCGTTCCCGGACGTGCTCAAGAGCGCGGAAAAGGTCATCTCCAAGCAGGTCGCCTCGCGCACCGGTTACTACGCCCGCAACCGGGTCGACGTGTTCTTCGGCACCGCCAGCTTCGCCGACGAGCAAACCGTCGAAGTGGTGTGCGCCAACGGCGTGGTCGAGAAGCTGGTGGCCAAGCACATCATCATCGCCACCGGTTCACGCCCCTATCGCCCGGCCGACATCGATTTCCACCACCCGCGTATCTACGATAGCGACACTATCCTGAGCCTGGGCCACACACCGCGCAAACTCATCGTTTACGGCGCTGGCGTGATCGGTTGCGAATATGCCTCGATCTTCAGTGGTCTCGGCGTGCTGGTGGAGTTGGTCGACAACCGTGGCCAGCTGTTGAGCTTCCTGGACTCCGAGATCTCCCAGGCGCTGAGCTATCACTTCAGTAACAACAACATCACCGTGCGCCATAACGAGGAATACGATCGTGTCGAAGGCCTCGACAACGGCGTGATCCTGCACCTCAAGTCCGGCAAGAAAATCAAGGCCGATGCCTTGCTCTGGTGCAACGGTCGTACCGGCAACACCGACAAGCTGGGCATGGAAAACATCGGGGTCAAGGTCAATAGCCGCGGCCAGATCGAAGTGGACGAGAACTACCGCACCTGTGTGCCGAACATCTATGGCGCCGGCGATGTGATCGGCTGGCCGAGCCTGGCCAGTGCCGCCCACGACCAGGGGCGTTCGGCCGCCGGCAGCATTGTCGATAATGGCAGCTGGCGCTTCGTCAACGATGTGCCGACCGGCATCTACACGATTCCGGAAATCAGCTCGATCGGCAAGAATGAGCAGGAACTGACCCAGGCCAAGGTGCCGTACGAAGTCGGCAAGGCGTTCTTCAAGGGCATGGCGCGCGCGCAAATTGCCGGTGAACCACAGGGCATGTTGAAGATCCTGTTCCACCGCGAAACCCTGGAAGTGCTTGGCGTGCACTGCTTCGGTTATCAGGCGTCGGAGATCGTCCACATTGGCCAGGCGATCATGAACCAGCAGGGCGAAGCCAATACCCTGAAGTATTTCGTCAACACCACCTTCAACTACCCGACCATGGCCGAAGCCTATCGGGTAGCGGCGTACGATGGCCTCAACCGGCTTTTTTAAGCGACTCCGGCCGGTGGCCTGAGCCGGCCGGGGAGACCGATTTCAGCAATTCTCGAGCGTGGCGCTGGCCAAACCGGGAAAGTCTGTAATCAGGCTATCTACGCCGAAGTCGACGAGCCGGCGCATCAGCGCCGGTTCGTTGACTGTCCATACCGAGACATGCAAACCCTGGCGCTGGGCTTTTGCCAGGCGCTCGGGGGTGCACAGCGTCCAGTTCAAGGCCAGCATCTCGCAGCCGTAGTTCTGCGCGACCTTCAGTGGGTCGAGCCAGGCATACTCGGCGACCAGGCCGCGAGACAGGTCCGGGGTCAGCTCAAGCGCTGCCTTGAGGACTTCCCGCGAACTTGAAGTGACGGTGACCTTTTCCAGCAACCCGAAGTGTTGAGCCAATTCGCGGATCGCCAGTACCGTGGTCGCGGCGCGCATGCGCGAAGCACTCTTGACTTCCAGTTGCCAGTGGTCGAAGTCGCATTTCTCGAACAACTCCTCGAGCCTCGGAATCGGGCAAGGGTTGACCCAGCCCGGGCCACCCTTGCGCGCATCGTAGGTGACCAGTTCGGCCGCCGTATGTTCGACCACCTTGCCGCGTCGGTCGGTGGTGCGCCGCAGGCTCGGGTCGTGAATCACCATCAGCTCGTTGTCCGAAGACAGGTGCAGATCGAGTTCGCAGCGCCGTACACCGTGCTTGAGGCACTGCTGGAAGCTGGTCAGGGTGTTTTCGGGGGCTTCGCCCTTGGCGCCGCGGTGGCCATATATAAGGGTCACGTTTGTTCCTTCAAGAAAAGTGTCAGGTAGCGCCAGTGGCTTCGCAGATCAGGTCAGATGGCGTTTGGTGCGCTGTGCTCACGGGCGCTGCGCCGCTGCTGCGCCTGTTTCTGCAAAATATAGCGGGCCAGCAATTGCCGTTGGGCGTCGGTAGGGGCCTCGAATAGAGCGCCGATCTCGAAGCTTCCTTCCGGGGTCGCGTCGCAGTGGGTGACACGGGCCCGCAACAACATCCCCAATGCCTGCGGCATCAAGGCCATTTTGACCGAGAGAAGCGTGCCGGGAGCGTAGGCCTGAGCCTGGCTGAACTCGATGCCGCCTTCGGAAAGAACCACCGGTTGCGGCTCGCCGATCTTGCCCAGGATGGTTTGCGCGACCACCTGGCTCAGCAGGTCGATGCGCCTGTTCTGGGCCTTGAGGAAATTGGCCAGGGGCCGGTCGCTGTCACTGAGCTGGCGCAGCAGGTGCTGTGATTCGAATTCGCTCAGGTGCAGTTCACTGAGCAGATTGAACAGTGGCGACGCATCTTGCAACAAGTCCGTGCCAAGCGTGTCAGCGCTTGTCAGAGGGCTAATTTCCAGTGCGATCCGATCCTCGATACGGTAGTATTCGCGGCGATCTTCTTCATCTAATGTCGACATGGCGAACCCATGGTAGCGGCGGTGGTCTGAGTGTAAAGCTGCTCTTCAAGCCCCGCCACAAGGACGTTCCTCTTTCCTCCGAACAAGCCCCGACATGTTCAGACCTCTCTTCGTATATATCGGTACGCGTTATACCCGTGCCAAACGCCGTAATCATTTTGTGTCGTTCATTTCCCTGACCTCGATGATCGGCCTCGCTCTTGGCGTGGTCGTGATGATCGTCGTACTTTCGGTCATGAATGGCTTCGATCATGAAATGCGTACCCGTGTGCTGGGGATGGTGCCCCATGCGACCCTCGAAACCGGTCAACCGATCAGCAACTGGCCGGCTCTTGCCAACCAAGTAAAGCAGAATCGGCAAGTGCTGGCGGTTGCGCCGTTCACTCAGATGCAGGGCCTGCTGACCCATGAGGGCAAAGTGCAGAAGGTGTTGCTCAACGGCATCGACCCGGCCCGGGAGCGCAGCGTCTCGATCATCGATGCCTTCATCAGGCAAGGCCAGCTCGAAGCGCTGAAACCCGGCGAGTTCGGGATCATGATCGGCGACAAGGCGGCAACCAAGCTCGGCCTTGCCATCGGCGACAAGCTGACCTTCGTCGCCCCCGAGGTCACGGTGACCCCGGCCGGGATGTTCCCGCGCATGAAGCGCTTTACCGTGGTCGGCATTTTCCATGTCGGCGCCGGTGAGCTCGATGGCTACCTGGGCCTGACCAATATCGAGGACCTGTCGCGCCTGCATCGCTGGAAGGCCGATCAGGTGCAGGGCTTGCGCCTGAAGTTCGACGACCTGTTCCAGGCGCCGCGCGCATCCTGGTATATCGCCCAGAAGCTTGGCGACGACTACTACGCCCGCGACTGGACCCGCACCCACGGCAACCTGTACCAGGCGATCCGCATGGAGAAGGCCATGATCGGCCTGTTGCTGCTGCTGATCGTCGCGGTGGCGGCGTTCAACATCATTTCCACGCTGGTGATGGTGGTCAACGACAAGAAGGGCGATATCGCCATCCTGCGGACCCTGGGTTCGACGCCGGGCCAGATCATGGCGATTTTCATGGTCCAGGGCACGGTGATCGGCGTTGTCGGCACCCTGATCGGCGCCGTGGTCGGAATATTCGCCGCGCTCAATGTCAGCGCGGCGATTGCCGGGCTGGAAACGCTGATCGGCCACAAGTTCCTGAACGCGGACGTCTACTTCATCGACTACCTGCCGTCGCAACTCATGGCCGAAGATGTGCTGATGGTCTGCGGTGCGGCGTTGGTCCTGAGTTTCCTCGCCACCCTGTATCCGGCCTGGCGTGCTGCGCGCACCCAGCCTGCGGAGGCGCTACGTTATGAGTGAGTTGGGCATGAGTGATAAAGCAGTGCTGAGTTGCCGCAACCTGGGCAAGTCCTACGAGGAAGGCCCGGAGTCTGTCGAAGTGTTGTCGGGGCTGGCGCTGGAGCTGCACTCTGGCGAGCGCGTGGCTATTGTCGGCAGTTCCGGGTCGGGCAAAAGTACCTTGCTCAACCTGCTCGGCGGGCTCGACACGCCGAGCAAGGGCAGCGTCTGGCTGGCTGGCGAAGAACTCTCGGCGCTGGGCGAGCGGGCCCGTGGGCTGTTGCGCAACCGCGCGCTGGGCTTCGTCTATCAGTTCCATCACCTATTGCCGGAATTCACCGCACTGGAAAACGTCTGCATGCCTCTGCTGATCGGCCGTACGGCGATTCCCGAAGCGCGCGAGCGGGCCACTGCGTTGTTGACGCGCGTGGGCCTGGCCCATCGCCTGGGTCACAAGCCAGCCGAATTGTCCGGTGGCGAACGCCAGCGTGTGGCGATTGCCCGGGCGCTGGTCAACCGTCCCGGCCTGGTCATGCTCGACGAGCCGACCGGTAACCTCGACCACCATACCGCCCAGGGTATTCAGGACCTGATGCTGGAGTTGAGCACCTCGTCGCACACGGCGTTCCTGGTGGTGACCCACGATTTGAACCTGGCCCGGCAGATGGATCGGGTGTTGCGCCTGGAAGAAGGCCGACTGGTCGCCATCTGATCCGACTGTGCGCGGCGCTTCTCCGGGCGGGGAAGTGCCGGGTCCATTATTTTTCTTACGGTGCCCCGGAATGTTCAGACCGTTATCGATCTTCATAGGCGCGCGCTATACCCGCGCCAAGCGCCGCAATCATTTTATTTCGTTCATCTCCATGACCTCGATGATCGGCCTGGCACTGGGCGTGCTGGCCATGATCGTGGTGCTGTCGGTCATGAACGGCTTCCAGCGGGAGATGAGCTCGCGCATCCTCGGCATGGTTCCCCATGCGACCGTTCTGGGTGTCAAGCCGCTCGACGACTGGCAGCCGGTTGCCGCTGCCGCGCTGAAAAACCCGGAAGTGCTGGCCGCCGTGCCCTTCACCGAAATGGAGGGCATGCTCTCCTACAAGGGCGCGATGCAGCCGATCCAGATCAGCGGCATCGACCCGGCCCAGGAAGGCAAGGTCTCGATCGTTGCCGACCATATCGTCCAGGGTCGCTTGAACGACCTGAAGCCCGGTGAGTTCGGCGTGGTGGTCGGGGAAATCACCGCGCGGCGCTTTCGCTTGAATGTCGGCGACAAGTTGACCCTGATTGTCCCTGAAGTCAGCACGGCACCGGGCGGGATTACTCCGCGCATGCAGCGGCTGAATGTGGTCGGCGTGTTCAAGGTGGGCGCCGAGCTGGACGGCTCCATGGCGCTGATCCATATGGCGGACGCCGCGCAGATGCAGCGCTGGGAACCGAACCAGGTGCAGAGCGTGCGGCTCAAGGTCAAGGATCTGTACAGTGCGCCGCAGGTTTCCGGGGCGATTGCCGCGGGCCTGGGCGATCAGTTCAAGGCCGATGACTGGACCCATACCCAAGGCAGCCTGTTCAGTGCGATGAAGATGGAAAAGACCATGATCGGTCTGTTGCTGCTGATGATCGTCGCGGTCGCGGCCTTCAACATCATCGCAACCTTGATCATGGTGGTGAACGACAAGGGGGCGGACATCGCCATCCTGCGCACTATCGGCGCCACGCCTCGGCAGATCATGTCGATCTTCATGGTTCAGGGTACGGTGATCGGTATCGTCGGCACCCTGATCGGCGGCATCCTCGGGGTCTTTGCGGCCATCAATGTCAGTGCCCTGGTCGGCTGGCTGGAGCGACTCACCGGGCAGCATATCTTCACCTCCGATGTGTATTTCATCAGTACCTTGCCATCGGAGCTGCAGTGGTTTGACGTGGCGTTGATCTGTACGGCAGGCTTTACCCTGAGCTTCCTGGCGACGATTTACCCGGCCTGGCGTGCGGCGCAGATCCAGCCGGCTTACGCTTTGCGGTACGAGTGATGTTTTTGGGACCGCTTTGCGGTCCTATCGCTTGCCAGCGATGAAGCCCTCAAATCGGGCAATCATCTAAATCCCAACCGGCAACTCAATCACAAACCGCGTCCACCCCCCAACCGATTCGCAACGAATCGACCCACCATGGGCGCGAACGATCGACTGGGTAATCGCCAGCCCCAATCCCGCATGTTCGCTACTGCCTTCACGCCGGGCAGGATCGGCCCGGTAGAAGCGGTCGAACAAACGCGGCAGCAGTGCCGGGTCAATTCCCTCGCCGCTGTTTTCCACGTGCAGCTGAATCTGTCCTTCGATCACCTTCATGCCCACGTTGACTTCCCCGCCTGCCGCGGTAAACCGCAGCGCGTTGTCCAGCAGGTTGGAGAGGGCGCGGCGCAGCATGCTCCGGTCACCGATAAATCGCGCCTCACCGGTGCGGCTCAAGCGCACTTGGGCGTCTTCGGCCAAGGGCGCGAAATATTCCAGAAGGGCATCGGCTTCCTCATCCAGCGCCAGCGGCTCGCGATGGGGCATCAACAGGCCGTGGTCGGCCTTGGCCAGATAGAGCATGTCATTGACCAGTTGCGCCATCCATTGCAGCTCCTCCAGATTGCCGTGCAGGGCTTCGCGATAGTCTTCCAGCTCGCGCGGGCGGGTCAGGGTGACCTGGGTGTGGGTCAGCAGGTTCGACAAGGGCGTGCGCAGTTCATGGGCGATGTCGGCGGAGAAGGCCGACAGGCGCTGGAAGGCGTCGTCCAGGCGCCCGAGCATGGCGTTGAAGGCCTGGGCCAGTTCGGCCAGTTCGATCGGCATTTGCGCTTGTGGCAGGCGCGTGGTCAGCGAGCGGGCCGAGACACTGGAAGCGACCTCGCTCATGCGCCGCAGCGGGCGCAGGCCGCTGCGCGCGGCCCAGGCGCCGAGCAGGGCAGTGGCCAGGGCCGAGAGCCCGATGGTCAACCAGATCAGCCGCTGCACACGCTGCAAAAAGTGTTGGTGATGGGTGATGTCTAGCAGTAGGGTCAAATGTGCCGAGCCGGCTTTGCCCGGGGCCAACTCCGTGCTGAAACTGCGGTAGTCGATGCCGTTGGCGTGGAGCGTACCGACGCCGCTGGCGTGAGGCGCGGCGGGCAGGTTGGCCTGGCTCTCGAACCAGAGCTGGCCGTCGCTACCCTGGATGCGCAGTGCCAGATCCGGTTGATGGCTCAGCTCGGCTTGCAGGGCCGGCAGCCGCTGTTCAAGGCTGGCGTGACTCTCGGCGCCTTGCAGCAACTGGCGCAGGACGGGCAGTTTACCGGCAAGCTGTTGCTGGTCCAGTTCGATGAAGTGGGTTTCGCTGGCGCGGCTGAACAATACCCCGGCAATCAACGACACCACGGCGGTACAGGCGGCGAACAGCAGTGCCAGGCGGCTGCTCAGTGACAAGCGACGCATCAGGCGCAGCGCTCTTCGAGCACATAGCCCATGCCGCGCACGGTATGAATCAATTTGTTTTCGTGGCTGTCATCGATTTTCAGGCGCAAGCGGCGGATCGCCACCTCGATGACATTGGTGTCACTGTCAAAATTCATGTCCCAGACCTGCGAGGCGATCAAGGATTTGGGCAGCACCTCGCCCTGGCGCCGCAGCAGAAGTTCCAGCAAGGCAAACTCCTTGGCGGTCAGGTCGATGCGCTGGCCATTGCGTTCGGCTCGGCGCCGTATCAAGTCCAGGCGCAGGTCAGCCACGCTCAACGAAGTTTCCTGCGCTGGGCTGCTGCCGCGGCGCAGCAGGCTACGGACCCGCGCCAGCAGTTCGGAGAAGGCGAAGGGCTTGACCAGGTAGTCGTCGGCACCCAGTTCGAGGCCATGTACGCGGTCCTCGACAGCATCGCGAGCCGTGAGAAACAGCACCGGCATGTCCAGGCCGGCTCTGCGCACCGCTTGCAGGATTTGCCAGCCATCGCGGCCCGGCAACATCACATCCAGTATCAGCAGGGCGTAGTCGCCGGTCAGCGCCAGGTGCTGGCCGGTAATGCCGTCTGCGACCAGTTCGGTATTGAAGCCCGCTTCGCTCAGGCCCTGACGCAGGTAGTGGCCGGTCTTGGCCTGGTCTTCGACAATCAGCAGTTTCATGGATGACTCATGGCAATGGCTCCGAGGCTTTATACCCTGAGCGCGCGGGCTCTGGCGCAAGCTGACAAAGTTGTAATCTTTTCGTCAGCTCGCTGCCAGTGGCGGTTTTCTACAGTGTCGCACAGCCTGATTATCGTCTGATGGAGCATACGAAGATGAACGGCATACTCATGGCCGCCGGCCTGATGGCCCTCAGCCTGCCTGGACCTTCAGCCAGGCCAGCGGCATCGAGTTCGCCTGCAACGTACCCGGCCACTACCAGGCAGGCATGGTCGGCACGCTAAAGATCGCCAAATAGCACGACGGGTCCCAAGCATGGCGCAAACCCGATAAACTATGCCAGTTTATTCAGTCAGGTTTCCGCCATGCATCCCGCAGCCGAACATTCGCCGTTGGGCAAGTCCAGCGAATACATCTCTACCTACACGCCGTCGTTGCTGTTCCCTATCCCGCGCGCAGCCAAGTGGGCCGAACTGGGCTTGACCGCCGACACGCTGCCGTACAAGGGCGTGGACTTCTGGAACTGCTTCGAGCTGTCCTGGCTGTTGCCATCGGGCAAGCCTGTGGTCGCCATCGGCGAGTTCAGCATTCCGGCCGAGTCGCCGAATATCATCGAATCGAAGTCCTTCAAGCTTTACCTCAATTCGTTGAACCAGACGCCGTTCGAATCGGTGCAGGCGGTACAGGCATGCCTGGAAAAAGACCTCTCGGCCGCAGCCGGCAAGCCGGTGGGTGTTCGCGTGCGAACCCTGGCCGAGGTGGAGGCAGAAGGCGTGCATGCCTTGCCGGGCGTTTGTATCGATGAGCTGGATGTCAGCATCAGTAACTACGAGCAGCCACAACCGCAATTGCTGCGCTGCGATGCCGAGCGAGTCATTGAAGAAAGCCTGCACAGCCATTTGCTCAAATCCAACTGCCCAGTGACCGGCCAGCCGGACTGGGGCAGTGTGACGGTGCACTACCGCGGCGCGGCGCTCGACCACGCCAGCTTCCTGGCCTATCTGGTCAGCTTCCGTCAGCATGCCGATTTTCATGAGCAATGCGTGGAGCGGATTTTCCTGGACCTGCAGCGGCTGCTCAAGCCGCAGGCCCTGACCGTCTACGCCCGTTACGTGCGCCGGGGCGGGCTGGATATCAACCCCTACCGCAGCACCGAAGCCGTGACCGAGCAGAATTTGCGCCTGGTTCGGCAGTAAGGCCATTCAGCGGCATGGGGTTGGTCGGCGATCTTGGCCCCGTCTGAACGACGGGGCTTTTTGTAGGGTTCAGATACCCATATTGCCCAGGGCCTGAACGATATTGCGCAGCGCTGCCGCCACTCCCGGATGCGTGAGTTCGAATTGTTCGACGGCCAGGTTGACTTCGTCGGCCAGGCTGGAGTCCTGAGTTTTTGTTTCCAGTTGAATTTGCAGTTCGATCTGCTGCATCAAAAGCTGCAAATCGGCCCGCTCCGCTTCGGAGTGCGGTGGGTTTTGCTCCAATTGCTCGCGCAAGGCGTTCAATTTCTCTTGCAGTTCGCGGGCAGGCATGGCGTTCTCCCTCAAATGGTAGGCACAGCCATGGACCCTGGCAGCATGCGAAAGGTCCATCACTGACTTTAGATTAATCCACTCGGGCGCTGCCTGCATGATCCTGATCAACACGGATGTATCAAGGTCTTTCACCCTTGAGCCGACGTTGACCGATGTCCCACAGGCAGGCGTCGAGCTCCATCAGGTGGTCGATCACCGAATGCACGCCCAGGTTGAACAATCGTAGCGTCGCCTTGGCGCGTTGGTGTTCCTGCTCCTGGGCGGTCAGCGTTTGCCATTGAGTGTCCGATGCGCCGCACAGCGGGCCGGAGGACGCCAGGCCAATGGTCCAGAGGCCGGCATTGAGGCCCGCCTGCAGCAACTTCGGCTCACCACTGACCAGTACGCAACCTTCCAGTCGCTCGACCCTGAGCGCCATCAGCGCCCGCCAACAGGCATCGGGAGCTGGCCAGCGCCCGTGCTCCCAGGTGTTGTTGATCGGGGCGACCCAGTCGGGCAGAGGGGTTGCCAAGTGCTGGCTGACGGCCTCGGGCAACTCGTCCAGCCAGGCACAGGGCACGCCTTGCTCATGCAGGGTGTTGAGGGTTTCCAGGGCGCCGGGAATGGCCTGCGCCGGTTCGTCGGAATCGGCCCGTGCGTGAAAGCGGGCACTCGCGTCGACCAGGCAGCCACTGAGGCCAAAAAGCAAGGCGGTAAAGGGGGCAGGTTGTGGCATGGCAACGTCCCTGAAATAACGAGTCAGGCTACCTGCGGTCCATGACAGTCCGGTGACCGTCAGGTGATGCCGTAGAAGACAGGCGTCCTACGGCCAAAGGAGCGCAAACCTGCCCAATCGACAGCCCAGGCCGTATACTTGCCGTTTGATGGTCGTACGGCTTAGTGCCCGCCACAGTGATTTCGAGGAGTGAGTGTATGCGTGTGATCGGTGCAGGATTGATCGATCGTCTTGTCCGGACCTGTCTGTACGCCAGCGTGGTTCTGGTGCCTGTGGCCGCCCAGGCAGCCGAGGAGGATCCTTGGGAAGGTGTCAACCGGGTTATCTTCCGGTTCAACGACACGCTCGACACGTATGCGCTCAAGCCACTGGCGCAGGGCTACCAGTTCGTCACTCCGCAGATTCTTGAAGACGGCATCCACAACATGTTCCGCAACGTGGGCGACGTCGGCAACCTGGCCAACAATGTGTTTCAGTTGAAGCCCCAGGCAGCCGGTGTCGACACCGCGCGCTTGATCTTCAACACCACCTTCGGCTTGTTCGGTTTCTTCGACATTGGCACCAGGATGGGCCTGCAACGCAACGATGAAGACTTCGGCCAGACCCTGGGCTACTGGGGCACCAGCAGCGGTCCGTACGTGGTCCTGCCGTTTTTCGGCCCCAGCACCGTGCGCGACGCCATCGCCAAGTACCCGGACTCCTACACCAAGCCTTATCGCTACATCGATCATGAGCCGACGCGCTATTCCCTGCTCGCTGTCGACGTGATCGATACCCGCGCCAGCCTGCTGTCGGCCGAGAAGCTGATCCAGGGCGACAAATACACATTCATTCGCAATGCCTACTTGCAGAACCGCGAGTTCAAGGTCAAGGACGGGCAAGTCGAAGACGACTTCTGATCGCCGGCTGAAAACCACACAAGGCGGCCATCTGGCCGCCTTGCGCGCATAAAGGTCCATCCAACCATTAGGTTGGGCTGAAACAGGTTTTTATAACTCCCGGTCATTTGAGCGCTAAAGACCTCAAGCGACCATCGGTGCGAGCTTGAAACGCCCGGCGGATGGGAGTACCGTCAGCGCCTTACAGGGCACCTCTGAGAGTTGCAGTGCAGGACTTATTGTCCTACAACTCAATAGACAGAGAGGCTAGAAGTGAATCCAGTAAGTGTGCTCAGGCCCAGCCAAGCCGCCTACGCCAACCAATTTCTGGCGCCGTTTGCCCACATGCACAAAACCAGTGCCACGCTGCTGATAATCGATGATGACGACGTAGTGCGCGCAAGCCTTGCAGCCTACCTTGAAGACAGTGGCTTCAGCGTCCTGCAGGCAAACAATGGCTTGCAGGGGCTCGAGGTATTCGAGCAGCAGCAGCCCGATCTTGTGATCTGCGACTTGCGCATGCCTCAAATGGGCGGCCTTGAGCTGATTCGACAGGTCACCGAACGCACTCCGGATCTCCCGGTAATCGTCGTTTCTGGCGCGGGTGTCATGAACGATGCGGTCGAGGCCTTGCGCCTGGGCGCTGCCGACTACCTGATCAAGCCTCTGGAAGACCTCGCGGTGCTCGAGCATTCGGTTCACCGAGCGCTGGACCGTGCGCACCTGCTGCTGGAAAACAAGCGCTACCGGCAGAAGCTCGAGACCGCCAACCGCGAGCTCGAAGCCAGCCTGCACTTGTTGCAGGAAGACCAGAACGCCGGGCGCCAGGTGCAGATTAACATGCTGCCGGAAAGCCCGTGGCTGGTCGATGGCTTGCAATTCGATCACGAGATCATCCCGTCGTTGTACCTGTCGGGCGACTTCGTCGACTATTTCCGCGTCGATGACCGGCGTATCGGCTTCTACCTGGCCGACGTGTCCGGGCATGGCGCGTCATCGGCGTTCGTCACCGTGCTGCTGAAGTTCATGACCACGCGCCTGCTGTTCGAATCCAAGCGCAATGGCACCATGCCAGAGTTCAAGCCGTCGGAAGTGCTCGGGCACATCAACCGTGGCCTGATCAACTGCAAGCTGGGCAAACATGTGACAATGGTTGGCGGTGTGATCGACGAAGAAACCGGGATATTGACCTACAGCATCGGCGGGCACCTGCCGCTGCCAGTGCTGTTCACGCCGGGCCAGAGCCGCTATCTGGAAGGGCGTGGCCTGCCGGTCGGCCTGTTCAATGAAGCCACCTACCAGGACCAGGTGCTCGAGCTGCCCCCCAGCTTCAGCCTGACCCTGTTATCTGATGGCATATTGGACCTTTTGCCCGGTGAGACACTCAAAGATAAAGAAGCGGCCTTGCCTGAGATAGTCAAGGCAGCGGGCGGCAGCCTGGATGGGCTGCGGCAACGTTTTGGATTGGCTACGCTTGGGGAGATGCCGGATGATATCGCCCTATTGGTGTTAAGCAGGAATCTTGAATGAGTACCGGTAGAATCCAGTTCGCCGAACAGAACGGCACCTTCGTTCTGAAATTTGTCGGTGAAGTACGCCTTACCCTCTGTTCGGCGTTGGATGCGACTATTGAGAAGATCTTCACGGCGCTGAATTTTTCGGCCATCGTCATCGATCTGACCGAAACCAATAGCATCGACAGCACCACATTGGGCCTGCTGGCCAAGCTGTCGATCCTGTCGCGGCAAAAAGTCGGGCTGCTGCCAACCGTCGTGACCACCCACGAGGACATCACGCGGCTGCTGCAATCGATGGGCTTCGATCAGGTGTTCAACATTGTTGACCGGCCGATCCCGTGCCCGGAATGCCTGACCGACCTGCCATCGCAGGATCAGTCCGAAGAGGTGGTCAAGGCCAAGGTGCTCGAAGCGCACAAGATCCTCATGGGCCTGAACGACTCCAATCGTGAAGCCTTCCATGACCTGGTCAATGCGCTGGAGCGGACCTGACCGCAGCCTGAAAGGCAGGCAATAAAAAGGGCGACCCCGCGAGGAGTCGCCCTTTTTGCGTTCGCTGCGCCGATCAGACCTTGGCGGCGAGCAGGGCTTCGAGTTTTTCCTGGTCGCGAGCGAACTGGCGGATGCCCTCGGCCAGCTTCTCGGTGGCCATGGCGTCTTCGTTCGAGGCCCAGCGGAACTGGCTTTCGTTCAGGCTCTGGCGTGGCTCGCCGGCATTGCCCGGGCTCAGCTTGCGTACCAGCTTGCCGTCGTCCTGGGCCAGTTGCTGCAGCAGTTCGGGGCTGATGGTCAGGCGATCGCAGCCGGCCAATTCTTCGATCTGCCCCAGGTTGCGGAAGCTCGCACCCATGACCACGGTCTTGAAGGCATTGGTCTTGTAATAGTTGTAGATTCGCGTCACCGATTGCACGCCAGGATCTTCCGAGCCGACGTAGTCGGTACCGGTGGCCTTCTTGTACCAGTCGTAGATCCGGCCCACGAACGGCGAAATCAGATACACCCCGGCGTCCGCACAGGCCACGGCCTGGGCAAAGGAAAACAGCAGGGTCAGGTTGGTCTGGATACCTTCGCGCTCGAGCTTTTCAGCGGCGCGAATACCTTCCCAGGTCGACGCCAGCTTGATCAGCACGCGCTCACGACCGATGCCGGCTTTTTCGTACAGATCAATCAGCTGATTGGCCTTGGCCAGCGACGCTTTCTCGTCGAACGACAGGCGCGCATCCACCTCGGTCGAGATACGCCCAGGAATCACTTTCAGGATCTGGCTGCCCACCGCGACCGCGAAACGGTCACAAGCCAGGCCCGCATCGCCCTTGCTGTCACGCACGGCGTCGTTCAGCAGCTCGGCATAACCGGGCATGGCCGCCGCCTTGAGCAGCAGGGAAGGGTTGGTGGTGGCGTCGACCGGCTTGAGACGGGAAATGGCCTCACTGTCACCGGTGTCGGCAACTACAGTGGTGTACTGTTTCAGTTGTTCGAGCTTGGAAGTCATGTGCGTGCTCTGTCCTGTGCGGTTTGGACGACATTACCCGAGCGCTGCCCCCCGCTCAAGGGGCCTGGGCGGCAGCAGACGGTAAAAGATATGATTTTGATTTCCAATCCCCGCACAGGTTCCGTAATCAACGGCCTTCGAGCAACTGCCCGGCTTGATCGAGCAACGCCAGCGGGTCCTTGCTCTTGTGGATATCCACCGACAACAACTGCCGAAACTTACGCGCCCCCGGAAAACCCTGGCCCAGCCCGAGGATATGCCGGGTGATATGGTGCATCGAACCCCCCGCCGCCACATGCCCGGCAATATAAGGCCGCAGCCGCGCCAGCGCCTCACTGCGGGAAATCACCGGCGCCGTGCTGCCAAACAATTGCTGGTCGACATCGGCCAGCAAATACGGGTTGTGATACGCCTCGCGCCCGAGCATCACGCCATCAAAGGTCTGCAGATGCGTGTGGCATTCTTCCATCGTCTTGATCCCGCCATTGAGCACGATCTCAAGGTCGGGAAAATCGGCCTTCAACTGCGCAGCCACTTCATAACGCAGCGGCGGAATGTCCCGGTTCTCCTTCGGCGACAGCCCCTCGAGAATCGCAATCCGCGCATGCACGGTAAAACTGCGGCAGCCCGCTTCGCGCACCTGCCCGACGAAATCGCACAGCTCGGCATAACTGTCGCGCCCGTTGATCCCGATCCGGTGCTTGACCGTCACCGGAATCGACACCGCATCACGCATCGCCTTCACACAATCGGCCACCAACGCCGGATGCCCCATCAGGCAGGCGCCGATCATATTGTTCTGCACACGATCGCTCGGGCAGCCGACGTTGAGGTTGACCTCATCGTAGCCGGCTTCTTCGGCCATGCGGGCGCAGGCTGCCAGGTCTGCCGGGACACTGCCGCCCAATTGTAGGGCCAGCGGGTGCTCGGTTTCGTCATGGCGCAGAAAGCGCTCGTGATCACCGTTGAGCAGGGCGCCGGTGGTGACCATCTCGGTGTAGAGCAGGGCACGGCTGGAGAGCAGGCGCAGGAAGTAGCGGCAGTGGCGGTCGGTCCAGTCCATCATCGGCGCAACGGAGAAGCGTCGAGACAGCGCGGAGCTTGTAATCTGTGGGTTTGAGGCTGTTTTTACTGACATTTCACTCAACGTGTTTTGTACCGATTTTCGGGGTTTTTTGGGCATTTTTGCCAAGTGGTTGGTACAATGTACCAATCGAAAGTCGACGTGTACCAATTCCAGATGGCAACGATCAGAGCACGCAAAAGGGCCGATGGCACAACCAGCTACACCGTCCAGATCCGTATTAATCGCGACAAGCAGCTAGTCTACCAAGAGAACCAGACATTCGCCCGCAAGCAGGCTGCCCAGGCTTGGGCGAAACGACGGGAGACCGAGCTAGCCGAACCTGGTGCGATCGAGCGGGCGAACCGCAAGGGGTTCTCGGTCAAGGAAATGATCGAGCGCTACCTGGTTGAACTGGAGAAGGCTCGACCGCTGGGGAAAACGAAACGAGCAACACTCAAAGCGATCGCTGAGACCGATTTTGGTGAGGTGCTGGATTCCGACATCACCAGTCAACGCCTGGTCGATTTTGCGTTGTGGCGCATGAGCGAGGAAGGAGGAGGGGTTCAGCCACAAACTGCTGGTAATGATCTGGCTCACCTCGGCTCTGTGCTGTCGATTGCAAGGCCGGCCTGGGGTTATGAGGTTGACCCGCATGCAATGCCTGATGCCCGCAAGGTGCTGAAGAAACTCGGCTACAACATGAAAAGTCGTGAGCGTGACAGACGTCCTACTAAGGGGGAGCTGGACCGGTTGCTCAAGCATTTCTTCGAGATGCAGAAACGCAAACCGTCCTCGATCAACATGCCTAAAGTCTTGGGCTTTGCCCTCTATTCGACGCGGCGTCAGGAGGAAATCACTCGGATTCGCTGGGACGACCTGGATGAATCTCGGCAGGCGGTGCTTGTGCGGGACATGAAGAACCCGGGGCAGAAGATCGGCAACGACGTTTGGTGTCATTTGCCAGATGAGGCGTGGGCGATTCTGCAGACAATGCCCAAGGAGTGCCCAGAGATTTTTCCCTATAACTCGGATTCAATCTCGGCAGCGTTCACACGAGCCTGCACCTTTCTTGAGATCGCAGATCTGCATTTTCACGATTTGCGTCACGATGGTGTGAGCCGCCTATTTGAAATGGATTGGGATATACCGAGGGTGGCTAGCGTATCGGGCCATCGGGATTGGAACTCGCTACGGCGCTATACCCATTTGCGCGGAAGAGGTGACCCATATATGGGCTGGGTTTGGCTGGAGAAAATCCAGCAGGCGCCTGTGAAGCTGGGCGCTCGGTCTTTATTGGGTTAGCTGACTGCACAGAACGACGTTGACTCCACTGCCACTGACCAGTCAGTTGCCTTGTGCTGACTGGCAGAGAGCGGCCAACAGCAGCCGCTCGTAGCCCTCAGCGTCCACGCCACTCAATACTTTCTGAAAGACGACCTGGACGGCTTACGCACTGACATGGAATCCTGAGTCACGTAGTCCATCCCTTTCAGCAGAGCCAACCCTTCATGCTTATGCAGCTTCTGACCAGCCTCCTGCCTTCACTCACAATCCAAAATACAAAGGTTCATCTTGCACAACACAATGGGGTTGAACACCCAATGGACGTGTACCTTGCAGGCGATTTCGACGATTGGCAGTCATGGCAGTCCCGAAGAAATTTTGAATGCGAGTACGTGATTGGTCTGGTCGAACTACCCGGCACCAAAAAATGGTTACTGGCGGGCGTTTACGATTCACTCAAAGTTAACGAATCAAAGGGCAGTAAAGAGAATCGTGACTTCGTGTACGAATACCGCAGTGTGCCTGAATTTGTCGAGCTGGAAGGTCGTTTGATACTCGACTACACGAAGCCACGAGGGAACTACCTCTGGCTGCAAACGTGCCTGAAAAGCATGGTTGTATCCTCGATGCTGGAAAAGCCTATGACAGTTGGCAGATTCCCCGGCTTCAAGGAAGTGGATATATCCCATCGGGAACTGAGACTCATCGTCAAGCAAGGTCTGGAGTCATGGCAGACAGCACTTTCCAGCGTAGCAGGCGTGTACCTCATATCTGACCGAACTGAAGGCGAGCATCAGCTATACGTAGGCTCCGCGACCGGAACAGGCGGTTTGTGGGACCGATGGGTTAACTACTCCAATAGCGGGCATGGTGGGAACACCCGCATACGAGATCTGCACACCAAGCGTGGCAAAGATTTCACAGAAAATTTCAGGTTCAGCATCCTCGAAATCGCTGACAAACACACAGGGAAGGACGAAATGATGCAGAAGGAAATCCACTGGAAACGCCGCCTTCTGACCCGCGACAGCGGCTTAAACGGAAACTGAAGGGGCCGAAAAGTCCTCCGTCGATAGCTGACGGTTCTGGAAGGCAGCTACAGCCAGAAGCGGATACCAGCAGGTAGATCACCAACTGGCCATACGTTAGCATTGACCTCTCTAGCAGACCCAGGGACTGAACATGCTCCGCCACCTCTTCCTCGCAACATTCGCCCTTCTCCTCACCGCATGCGCAAGCGTCGAGCATAAAACGCTGGAGGCAAGGCAAAAGATTAAACACGACCTCAATTTAGCAGAGGTCGTCGATACATCGATTATGAGCTTCTGTTGGTCTCAGATTGGGGGATACGCTCGCTGCAAGTACACCCCTGGCATAGGCATCCTTACTCCCGAAAGCTTGCTGCTGGTCAACTATGAGAACGGCACATATGTCCAAAAAGACATCCTGACGAAAGAGGATGTGAAATGCATCAGCGACGGTAATGGACAGACCTTCACTGTATTCAAAAATCAGTTGGCTGTGTCTCTTATTCCTTACGCGGATGGTCCTGGAGCCGCGAACAATCCAGAATTCCGAGCCAAGGCGCTCAAGCTGCTGCAGAGCAAGGGCCAGCCCTACCTCACCGGCGAAGCCGCCGCATTCATCCGAAAAACTGACAGCAAAGAGTACGGAATCAGTAACGTCCATGTCGGAGGCAAAGCGGTACCGTTTGTAGTCGGGACAGACGTTCACGAAATATACAGCCCCTGTCCGAGCCTGGGGAAAGCTGCTCGATGAGGTTTCGTCGATTTTCGCCAGGGCTGACCGGCAGCAACGGGTCGACTTCTGCCGGTCACGACCGGCAGAGATCGGCCAAAAGCGGCCACTCGCGGCTGTTACCTTCGACCCGAACCGGACAATGGCGTACTACCTTCTGGTCGGTAAGAATGGCCGCTGGTTGCCGAGATGTATCCGTCCGGCCAAGTCATCTACCCAGCCCTGCAAAGCCAAGACATGGTGTGCACTTAAATTTAAGTGGGCACCAGTTCGAGCCTTTCAAGCGGGTATTTCATGCAACCACAACGCCGTTCCTACTCCAAATCCTTCAAAGTCCAAGTCATTCAAGAGTGCGCCCAGCCCGGCGCCTCGATTGCCAGCGTCGCGCTGAGCCATAGACTCAACGCGAACCTCGTCCACAAGTGGATTCGAGGGCAAAAGCAAAAAAACACGGAGCTGCAACCTGCTTTTATTCCGTTCCCCATGCAGCTAGCCGGAGCAAATTCGCAAACTGCATCATCGAATATCTGCGTTGAAATCCAGCACCCGCGTGGCACTGTCAAAGTGAACTGGCCGACCGAAAGCGCGGCTGCCTGCGCCACCTTTCTGCGAGATCTGTTGCGATGATCCGCATCGACTCCATCTGGCTGGCGACGGAGCCCATGGACATGCGCGCCGGCACCGAAACCGCGCTGGCGCGGGTGGTCGCCGTGTTCGGTGCGGCGCAGCCGCACTGTGCTTATCTGTTTGCCAATCGTCGCGCCACGCGCATCAAGGTGTTGGTACACGATGGCCTAGGTATCTGGCTGGCGGCCCGCCGCCTGCACCAGGGCAAATTTTTCTGGCCGGGTTCTCGACACGGCGCTCACGTGGAATTGGGCGCTGAGCAGTTGCACGCTCTGGTGCTGGGTTTGCCCTGGCAACGAGTCGGGCCGGGCGACGCTATTTCCATCGTGTGACGCCTGCCATGGCCAGCCTGGCCGCGCAATTGTCCGATGAGTCTATCGCCGGTATTGGCCTGCTCTGGCAAAATCGGCGGCATGACTTCGCTTTCCAATCTCGACCAACTAAACCCTGACCAACTGCGCGCGCTGGCCGCGCAGTTGATGCAGCGCGTCGAGACGATGGACAAGCAAATCCATCGTCACCAAACGGTTATCGAGAAACTGACCCACGAGATCGCGCAGCTCAAACGCTTCAAATTTGCCAAGCGCAGCGAGCAATTAAGCCCGGATCAAGCCAGCCTGCTCGATGACCTGATCGACACTGACATCGCAGCCATCGAAGCCGAGCTTGCAGCTCTGCAACCGGCTCCCGTGCCGACCGAGGCTCGTCAAAAGCCCAAGCGTACGGCTTTGCCGCCGCAGTTTCCGCGCACCCTGATCCATCACGAACCGGACAACACGCAGTGCACCTGCGGCTGCGCCCTCAAGCGCATCGGCGAGGATGTCAGCGAGAAACTCGACTACACGCCGGGCGTGTTCACCGTCGAACGCCATATCCGTGGCAAGTGGGTCTGCGATCAGTGCGAAACCCTGATCCAGGCCCCGGTTCCGGCGCAGGTGATCGACAAGGGCATCCCGACAGCAGGCCTGCTGGCCCAGGTGATGATCGCCAAGTACGGTGATCATTTGCCGCTGTATCGTCAAGAAAAGATCTTTGCCCGGGCTGGCCTGGCCATCCCGCGCTCAACCCTGGCGCAGTGGGTCGGCACCTGCGGTGTGCAGTTGCAACCGCTGGTTGATGCGTTGCGCGAGGTGGTGCTTGGACACAACGTGGTGCACGCTGACGAAACGCCGGTACAGATGCTCACGCCGGGCGCGAAGAAAACTCACCGCGCCTATGTCTGGGCCTACGCTACCAGCTCGTTTGCCGACGTAAAGGCGGTTGTTTACGACTTCAGCCCCAGCCGCTCGGGTGAACATGCCCGCGCTTTCCTGCAAGACTGGAAGGGCCAACTGGTTTGCGACGATTTTGGTGGCTACAAGGCCAGCTTTGCACTCGGCGTCACCGAGATCGGCTGTATGGCTCATGCCCGGCGCAAGTTCTTCGAGCTGCACGTCACGAACAAAAGCCAGCTTGCCGAACAGGCCTTGCGCTACATCCAGGTGCTATACGAAATAGAGCATGAAGTCCGCGACCTCGCACCTGACGCTCGACGACGGATACGCCAGGAAAAAGCCGCGCCAGCGATGGATGCGTTGCATGCCTGGATGACCGCCCAGCGCCAGCTTGTGCACGATGGGGTGGCTATCGCCAAGGCTCTGGATTACAGCCTCAAGCGCTGGGCGGCGTTGTCACGCTATCTCGATGACGGCGCGGTACCCATAGATAACAACCACGCCGAGCAGCAGATAAGGCCGTGGGCGCTGGGTCGCAAGAACTGGCTCTTTGCCGGGTCGTTGCGCAGCGGCAAACGTGCGGCGGCACTGATGAGCCTGATCCAGTCGGCCAAGCTCAACGGGCATGATCCGTACGAATACTTGAAGAACGTACTGGCGCGGCTGCCGACGCAGCGGGCGAGCCAGATCGCCGAGCTGTTGCCACATAATTGGATGCCGTTACGCAACCTGTAATGCCCATTCGCTTACGCCGAGATAACCATCTCGCAACCTAAGCATCCAAGCTAGACTCAAGCAAGCCAAATGATGGGCAGTATCGATTAATTTGACGACTTTCGGCTAAAATCAGCGGCGAACGGAGTCAATACCAGGCGTGTAGCAATAGGAGCTAAAGTTGAAAGTAAAGATACCTTGTTTTAAGTGCTTCGAACAGGATGGAATTAAGGAGCCGGTTTTCTCTTTTTTAGAGCTTGGTGAAAGCAATATTCACGAGGTTATCTGCACTCGTGGCCACAAAACCTTCATAGCTTTGACTCAGCATAAGCACGAGATCCTCTTCGAAATTGGCGCCATGGCTTTAGCGGATGGTTATCCTAGAGAAGCAATTGCCACTATTGCCGCGGCGCTTGAACGATTTTACGAACTATGCATACGTGTCATTAGTTCTGGCATCGAAATCCCGGAAGAGCAACTGCACGCAGCCTGGCGCCTGATTGATGCGGCGTCAGAGCGTCAGTTCGGCGCCTTTATATTATCCATGCTTTTATGGTCTAAAGAATGCCCCGAAGTGATCGATAACAAGAAGCCAACATTACCCAATACATCGCGGGGAGACACTAAAACTTGGAAAGAGTTTAGGAATGCGGTCATCCACAAAGGATTGATTCCTTCGGAGTGCGTGACAATCGAATATTGCGAGCTTGTTTACGCGCACATGAATGAATTGACAAAGACTATGACACTGCGACACGAGGAAGCTTGGTTGTCAGAAGCCCAAAAGCAAGCAACTGTGGCCCGCCAAGCCAACCCAGAAAAAGAGATAGTTATGTTTGGACTCCCAACCACATTGTTTCTGGCGCGAGGCACACAAGCGCCTGGCAGCTTCAAAGAAGCATTGAAACAGCTGAATGGATACAGAGAGATTTACGGGCGCTAGCTAAAGTTTCTAGCACTAAAAAGCTTCATGTATGAAACTCAAAGAGTCTGACCCGGCGGCACAGCCTAGCAGTGGTTTAAATCGTTCGCTACGCTCACTTGGGCGAGCTAACGCCCGCCCCGTAACCAAACGCTAGGGCCGTTTGGAATCGAAAGCTGTATGACGTGAGCGACAGCTCCTGGCCGATTCCTGCCCCTGCCATCAACCGCAATGGGTCGGTTGCAGTCCGTGAGTGGTTGTTGAGGCACTCTCACTGATTAGCGCTTGCTGACCTCCAACTACTGCAAACAGTGGGTCTGCGTGAGTGCAGATGACTGGACAATTGGAGTGCAGAGGTCAAGCAAGTGCTATTGAGGGCTTATTTTAGATTAAACGGCTCGACGCATGCCGTTAAGTTGATTGCATTCTTTGACTGCCGCAGCGCGCTGAGCTTCCAGGTACTCCGCCAGATCCTTGATGTGGACGCCCTTTGCGCTTTTCTGGCTGGGCTCGAGGCGAGTGATTGGTATCTTAATTTGGCCGGCCAGGACTTTCCGCTGGAACATCTCGGTATGCGATCCATGAACCCCACCTACCGCAAGACGGGGCGACGGTTTACCGTGGCATCTCTGGCGAGCAACTCCACGGCAGCAAGGCTTCATAGTCTTCGACCGACGAAGCATGCGGCAACCGCTCCAGTACGTGGCGTAGCCACGTATAGGGTTCCTGGCCGTTGATCTTGGCGGTTTCGACCAGGCTATAGATCTGCGCACTGGCCGTGGCCCCCTTGGGCGTATCGCTGAACAGCCAAGCCTTGCGGCCGATGACAAACGGCTTGATTGCTCTTTCGGCCGCATTGTTGTCGATGGGTAAATAACCGGCCTCGACATAGCGCTCCAGTCGGCTCCAGTTGTTTGCCAGATAATGCACGGCCTTGCCCAGCGCACTTTGTGCGGTGACCTGCGGATGGGTTTTATCCAGCCAGCTTTTCAGTTGGGCGAGGATCGGCAGGCTCTTTTCCTGGCGACTGATAAACCGCTGTTCGTCACTGACGTCCTTAAGTTCACGCTCAATGCCGTACAGTTTGTTGATCATTGCCAGTGCGATATCCGCACGTCCCGTCTTGCCCTTGGGCTGCACTTTTTGCGCGTCCACAAACTTGCGTCGCGCATGCGCCATGCACGCCAACCGTTCGACGCCCGGTTGCAACGCCAAGGCGTTATAGCCGGCGTAATCATCGGTCATGACATAGCCGCGATAACTTTCCAGCAGACGCAACGGCACGTCCTGCGCACGGCTGGAGGTGTAATCAAACAACACCACTTTTCGATCGGGCGGGCCGCTGGCTTGTACCCACATCCAGGATTGGCTGGTCGGATCTCGATCCGGCTCTTTCAACACCTGGACGCGGGTTTCATCGCAGTGGATCACCGGACTTTCCAGTAATCGGTCGCGCATCAAGTTCAGCAACGGCTGGAAGTGTTCGCTGCACTGGATCACCCAGCGCGCCAGGGTCTGGCGCGGGATATCAATGCCATGCCGGCTAAGCACCGTTTCAAACCGATGCAGCGGCAAGCCGTCGACATACTTGGTGGTCAGCAGCATGGCCAGCACGCTCGGGCTGGCCATGCTCTTCTCGATCAACTGAGCGGGTTTGTCGGCGGTGACCGGTGCGGTTTCGCAACCACGGCAACCGTAGACCTTGCGGATATGTTTGATGACCCGGATCTGCATCGGCACGATATCCAGCTGTTCGCTGGTGTCTTCGCTGATCACATGCTTGCGGCAACCGCAGGCACAGGTCAGTTCGTGTTCGGGCAGTTCATGAATAACTTCGATACGCGGCAGATCAGCCGACAACGGCTTGCGTTTGCCACGGCGCGGCGTCGGCGAAACGGCTTCTTCGTCAGGGTCATCAACGAGCGGCATCGGCTCGCTTTCCGGCTCGTTGAACAGCGCCAGTTGCGGCGTGTTGGGCTCAACGGTCTGTTCGGATTTGCGCCCGAACAAGCGGTCGCGCAGCAACTTGATCTGTTCCTTCAGGTCGACGATGTGAGTCTGATAAGCCTGGGCCACTTCTTCCTGGCGGCTGAGTGCCTCAAGCAGCAGTTGCTTGAGCAAAACAGGATCATCAGGAAGGTCGTCGGGTAGGGAAATCATGGCCCGGATTATACCGGGTCAAGCGACGTAGCGCGGGGTCAAAACCTGATGAGGACGGTTACGCCAAAGATCAAAACCGTCGAGTAACCAGTTGAGTTCCTGAACCGTCAGCACAATCGCCTCATCGCTGACATCGGGTGATGCTTTAAAGCGCTCGGACTCCAGCCGCTTGAGCCAAAGGCAGAAGCCGTTGCGCTCCCAGTACAAGATCTTCACGCGGTTCCGGGATTTGTTGAGGAAGACAAACAGCACCGGATCGAACACCGCCACTTTTATATCCAGCTCGACCAGCGCGGCGAGGCCATCAATGGATTTTCGAAAGTCCACGGGTTTGGGGTAGAGATAGACTTTTTCGACTTTGGCGTCGGGTCGCATCATGGCGGGCGGGCTCCAGAGAAAAACGGGAGCACAGCATCCGGCGTCAGGGGAACGCTTTGAATGTGTAGTTCATGGAGCGGTTACACATCTCGGGCGTCAGGTGCGTGAAGTAATCTTTGCAGATCTGATCCAGAGGGATGATTGCCCGGCCATCGTATTGAGCCAACAGGATGAAGGCGGTATTCATGGGCAGTACCGGTAAGCGCCGTGGTGGCTGGTAGCTGGGACGTCCATAATGTGGCCGCCGAGTTTCACCTCTAGCTTGCTGTCAATGAGGTATTCAAGCTCTACGGCGGCGATTGCCGCGGCTTGAGCTGCTTGCATCGTCTGTAGGGCTTCAGCCGTTTTCTTATATAGCGCTTTCATTAGTGTTCTCCCTGTAGGCTCTTCAGGAGTGACTGGAGCTGTTTGAAATTTTCAAGTCGCTCAGCATTCCCTTCGCGCTCAGCCTCAACGGAAAGTGCAACCTCCTCGATGCGGATGGCCAACTTCCTCATGCGTTGGCTGATATCCTCTACCAGCGAGATCACTTCACCAGACAGGCTGGCCAGCACGTCAAGTGCACCAGGTTCAATCTTCTTTGTGCCAGGTACGACTGTCAGTGCTTCCTTCGGCATGTCCTGTTCCTTCGTTCTTCTCAATGTGGTCTTTGGTGTTACGCGCTGGAAGTGGCCGCTCACTGGCTCGCGGATCAGGCCGGCGTCTTTGAGTTCAACCAGGCATCTGCGTACTGCGCGGGTGTCTGCTGCCGTGCCTGCATTTCGCAGAGAGCCGTAAATGCTCGAAGTGTGCCAGTGCTCCTGGATTGGTACCGTCAGGAAAATCTTCTGAGCCAACGCAGACTGGCTGTCCAGCATCTGCTGGTGACGATTTGCAGTCATGGCCATTAGTGTTGCTCCTTGGAGCGATCCAGGCGCTCAATCTCCGCCAGGATAAGTGCCCCAGCCTTAACCAGCATGCGGCGCGGATCGCTCTGCTTCAGTTGGCTGCAGCGCCATGGCCAAAAGTCGGATACATCGCCGTGTCTTGCCCCTGCAGCTCGCAGGGCGTAAGAGGCGGCCGCAGCGGCAAGTTTGCCATCGGCATGCCCATCGTCATGATCCGCTGTCCAGCCCTTGTCCCTGATCTGCCGGCGTCGCTCGGCCAGCACGTCTCGGCCTGCAGCGGCAGGCATGAAGGATGGTAGTGCGCCTTGCCAAGCGGGGTGGCCAGGTTTGCGCACTTGGACATTGCTGCCGCATTCGCCACAAAGCCAGCTTACGGAGTCAGCGTCCAGCTCGGCCAGGTGGGCGCGAAGAGTGTCGCATTGAAGTGTCGTCGGGCAGTGGGGTTTATGTGGATCTGCCAGCGCGCCGAAGAAACCACCAGACTCATCACGCGCCCGGCTGCATTCGGGACAATGGCAGCCGAGGGTCCATTTTCCTTTACCACGGTGCTCATGAACTGGATCACCTTCCTGCCAGCCAGGGCAATCGGTTCTGTTACATGCCGCACATGGTTGCTTGAATATGTGTGTGCGAAGTGTCATGCGACGGTCCCCCGCTCGTGAGCGATCTGCATGGCCTCGGCGTAGGTCATGCGCCGGCCCTTGAAGTGCCAAAGCGGGTTGTTGGCATTGGTCAACACCAGGGTATCCAGCAGGGGGACGGCTGCCCCTGGTTGCCAGTCATCCAGAATGTTGCGCAAGCCAAGCGCCTTTGCGATGGTGTGGGCGTGAGTTGACTTGCCGCACCCCTGCGGGCCGTGCACCAGAACGCTCTTGGATAGGGTGTGGTTGGCAGAAGTGCTCATGCGGTTTCTCCTGCCTTGGTGGAGCTGGTAGGGGTGTTGCGCAGTTGGTCGTGAATACGCTTGGCAAGGCTCTGGAGGCTGCGGCATTCGTTGTGGGCTCGTACGCACAAGGGTTCGGTCCCTTTTGCCGTTTCCCAGGTGCGCTGTGCTAACCGCAGGGTCTCTGCTGCTTTGGTCAGTTGTTCATAGTCGATTTTGCTTACCGCAAGCCCGGTGTAAGACATGATCCGGGCTTCCAATTCTGTGATTTGCTGCAGCCGTGCGCTGGTGATCTGTGCAAATTTCTTCTGGTCGGCGGCACGCTCCAGAGCAAGGTTGTCCAAATCGCTCGTGAGGTTTTTGATGCGGAGGCTGTACTCGGCTTGGATCTTGTCGAGACCGGCGGTGTGCCCGGCTTCGTAGGCGCGTCGTCGGGCCTTAGCGAATAGGAAGGGGAGAAAAGCCAGGGTGAATATCCACAAAGCGCCCAGGGCTAGGATGTAGTGTTGCTGTTGCATGTGTTGTGCTCCAGATGTCGCCCGGCACCAAGCCGTGAAGTCGTGGTGAAGGTGTGATGCCGAGCAAAGTATCCCAACAGGCCGGGACCGCCGTTTTTAAGCCGATTGCTTCGCTTGGCTATCAAGAAAGTCAGCGAGGTCGTGCAGGTACACCACTGGTTTGGCTCGTGCCGAGTTGTGCGGCTTACTGAGCTTGAGCTTGATCCGTTCTGCTTTGATCAGTTCGCGCAGTCGGCGGTCCGTCTTGATGTGCGGAAAGTAGTGCTCTCGCACAGCAGTCAACGTCGGGCAGGGGGAGGGGAACTCCTTACGTAGCTGGGCCAATATGTCGGTCATGGATGCTCCCCGCTCCCCTCTTCGTTGGGCCGGAGCTTGGTGCGGACCGCTGCCGCGAGGTGGTCCTTACAGGTGCCTATGGCGGCAGCACAGATTTCGCCCTGGTCGTTGGTCACAACTGCTCCGAATGGGTGGATGGGGTCGGTTGTGGGCGTGATGTAGGCGATCTGGTCGGCGCCGATGACTTCATTCAAGCGGTCCAGTGCTTCCAGCATGGCAATGGCTTTCTCGGACTGGCACCCGGATTCAGTACGGCCATTGGCTAGATCCTGAATGAAGTCCCGCAGGAGCTGGTACTTGGCGGTGTCATCGCGCTGAAGGGTGAGGGAGCCTCTCTGTGGGCCAAACGTCACCGTCACCCGATGAGTTTTGGCGTCGGTCTCGACCATGACTTCGGCGTTGATGGTCACTTCGGGGCGCTGTACTGGGCAACTGGTTGCGCCCCCTTTCTCCAGGGCGCGCTGAAGTAGCATCACATTGCGAAGAGGAACGATGTACTCGCTCATTCCGCACCCCCAAATGGAGTGGCGCGGACATGACCATTGGGCGAGACTGCGGATTCCGCGGCCATCCGGCCACCTATTCCACGATGATCCGGCCACCCATTCCACGCGCATCCGGCCACTGATTCCACAGCCATCCGGCCACCCTTCAGGCAGGCAGCCACGCAGGATTAATTCACTACCATCGACCTCTTTTTTCGAAGCAGAGAGGTCGTCGTGGAGCGTTTATCCATGCGTAAGATTCGAGAAGTTCTGCGCCTCAAGTTTGAGGTGCGTCTATCTGCTCGCCAGATCGCGGTCAGCTTGCAAGTGGGGCGAGCCACCATCGGTGACTACCTCAATCGCTTTGCTGCCTGCGGGCTGACTTGGCCCTCTGCGCTGACCGACGCCGAATTGGAACGTCAGTTGTTTCCGCCTGCGCCGACCATCCCCAGTGAGCAGCGTCCGATGCCTGACTGGGCATGGGCTCACGCCGAACTGCGCCGCCCCGGCGTCACCCTGGCTCTGCTTTGGCAAGAGTACCGGCTCAGCCACCCGCAAGGCTTCCAATACAGTTGGTTCTGCGAGCACTACCGGCTCTGGGCCGCCAAGGTCGACGTGGCCATGCGCCAGGAACATCGCGCCGGCGAAAAGCTGTTCGTCGACTATGCCGGCCAGACCGTGCCGGTCATTGACCGGCACACCGGCGAAATCCGCCAGGCCCAGGTCTTCGTCGCTGTCCTCGGCGCCTCCAGCTACACCTTTGCCGAGGCCACCTGGTCGCAGCAACTGCCCGATTGGCTGGGCTCGCACGCCCGCTGCCTCGCGTTTCTCGGTGGAGCGCCCGAGATCCTGGTGCCGGATAATTTGCGCAGCGGCGTCACCAAAGCGCATCGCTACGAACCGGACATCAACCCCAGCTATCGCGATCTGGCCGAGCATTACGGGGTCGCCGTGTTGCCCGCTCGCGCCCGCAAGCCCAAGGACAAGGCCAAGGTCGAAGTCGGCGTGCAGGTGGTCGAACGCTGGATCCTCGCGGCCTTGCGCAACCGCCAGTTCTTCTCGCTGGGCGAACTCAACACCGCAATCGGCGTGCTGCTGGAGCGACTGAATCAACGACCCTTCAATAAGCTGCCCGGCTCGCGCCGCTCGGCCTTCGAGGCGCTCGACCAACCCGCGCTGCAACCCCTGCCGGAACAGCCCTATGTCTACGCCGAATGGAAAAAGGTGCGGGCGCACATCGACTACCACGTCGAAGTCGACGGCCATTACTACTCGGTACCGTACCAACTGGTGAAGCACCAACTCGAAGTGCGCCTGACCGCACAGACCGTCGAGTGCTTCCACGCCAACCAGCGCGTGGCCAGCCATGTGCGATCGCCGCACAAAGGTCGCCACACCACCCAAACCGAGCACATGCCCAAGAGCCACCGCGAACATGCCGAGTGGACGCCGCAACGGCTGATCCGCTGGGCAGAGCAGACCGGGCCAAACACCGCGGGTGTCATCGCCCACATCCTCGAGCGCCGAATCCATCCGCAGCACGGCTTCCGTGCTTGCCTGGGCATCCTGCGCCTGGGCAAACAGCACGGTGAAGAACGGCTGGAAGCCGCTTGCCAGCGCGCCCTGGCGCTGGGCGCATGCAGTTACAAGAGCCTCGAATCGATCCTGCGCCAAGGGCTGGAGCGGCTACCGCTGGCCCAGCAGAACCTGCCGCTGTTGCCCGATGAACACATCAACCTGCGCGGCCCCGGCTACTACCACTGACCTGAAGGAATACGCCCATGCTCCCCAATCCCACCCTGGACAAGCTACAAACCCTGCGCCTGCACGGCATGCTCAAGGCGCTGAGCGAGCAACACGCAACGCCCGACATCAACAGCCTCAGCTTCGATGAGCGCCTGGGGCTGATGGTCGATCGCGAGCTGACCGAACGTGAAGATGCGCGCCTGAGCACTCGCCTCAAAGCCGCCCGACTGCGCCACAACGCCTGCCTGGAAGACATCGATTACCGCAGCCCGCGTGGGCTGGACAAGTCCCTGATCCTGCAACTGGGCAGCGGCCAATGGCTGCGCGACGGCCTGAACCTGATCATCGGCGGCCCCACCGGCGTGGGCAAAACCTGGCTGGCCTGCGCACTGGCCCACAAGGCCTGCCGGGACGGCTACAGCGTGCGCTATCTGCGCCTGCCGCGCTTGATGGAAGAACTGGGTCTGGCCCACGGCGACGGTCGCTTCGCCAAACTGATGGCCGGTTATGCCAAGACCGATCTGATCATTCTGGACGACTGGGGAGTGGCGGCGTTTACCGCTGCGCAACGGCGCGACATGTTGGAGCTGCTGGACGACCGCTACGGGCACCGCTCGACACTGGTGACCAGCCAGATGCCGGTAGACAAATGGCATGAACTGATCGGCGATCCGACCTTGGCCGACGCCATCCTCGACCGGCTGGTGCATAACGCTTACCGCATCGAACTCAAGGGTGAATCGATGCGCAGGCGCTCGATGAAATTGACTGCAACAGGGACTTCAGACTAACAATGCAAACCTGCGTCGCTGCGCTCCGACTGCCCGGCCGGATGGCCGTGGAACAGGTGGCCGGATGTGCGTGGAATGCCCGGCCGGATAAGCGTGGAATGAGTGGCCGGATGGCGTGGAATCCGCAGTCAATGATGGCGAACCGGGTGTGTACACACTGGTCGTGGCGTTTGATGGCACCAACAACGACCTCTTCAATACCCCTGACTCGGAAAACGCCACGGTAGTTGGCAGGCTTTATCAGGATGTCGTCGACGAAGTTCGCAAGGGCCCTGAAAACGCGTCGATCCCTGTGAATGCTTTGTCGGCGGTTTACTATCGGGGGCCGGGCTGCCCTTCCTGGGTGGCATGTCCTTTTGATTCTGCGATTGGCTGGAGTACCTGGCTGACGGCCCGTCGCGCCGAGGCCGATGTGGAGTCCAAAATTGCCAGACTGGATGCTGGGGTCAGAGAGATTCGTGTCGTTGTCATTGGCTTCAGTCGGGGGGCGGCGACGTCTCGGTATTTCCTCAATCTGTTGGCCAGCAAGCCTTTGGTTAATGTGCGGGGCGAAACACTCACAGTGCGTTCCTACGCGCTGTTGTTCGATACGGTAGCGACCGGTTTGGCGAACTATCTGGATCTGTCGTTGCCAGCGAATCTGGAGTTCGCATACCACTTTGTAGCCCTGAACGAGACTCGCAAGTTTTTCGGGCTGGTGGTCGACGCCGATGAAGGCTATGAAAGTAATCCGCTGGCGAAACTTTTTTACTTTCCGCAGCGGATTGTGACCATAGAAGTACCGGGGGCGCACTCAGACTTGGGCGACTCTTACAAGAAAGGTGCTGGTATGGCGGTCACACAGTTTGCCCGAATAACGATGGCAGGGTTGGGGTTGAGGCCAACCTTGAAAAATTACAATTGCGACTTGCCTGAAAACAGTGAGCAGCCAGGTTGCCGTGTGCTGGATGAAGGGCTTCATGACTCACGGGGTACGATCGATCTCTGGCTGAGAGTGCCCTCGCCTTATGGTTGTTTCAATCACCGCGAGAGAACCGTAAGACCCAGTCAGATGAACCTCGACGATGCGATGAAACTTACGTGGCGACGTTATCGTGGGATTGAGCATTCTCCACCCTTTATTAACAATTTGTTACGTTTTCAATGGCTGGAAAACTATCGCTTCATCAGTCTGGGTGGCCAGCATCCGGTTCTATATCCAAGAATCAGCGACATCGGCTTCAATGCTGTGGTCGTGCCGGTGGGCGACCGATTGAAAGTCGTACTCAGGGGCGCAAACAACGATCAGGTATACACCGTGCCCGAGCGAGTGTTGCAGCGGGTGCGTGAAGCATCGGGGCGTTCCGAGCTTGAACTGAATTTGATCAAGGGGCAGCCTCGCTGGTTCGTGAATGGTTGCATGCCGGAAGAGGGCTGAGTCGGCTGATGTCCTCGGCGTTTTCGAGTATCGGCATGGCACGAAGGAGTCGCAAGAGTGGCACTCCCTCTGTCGGTCTTCTGATGTCGTTCGTTCCCCCCTTTCAAAAGTTGCCGCCAGCTCATTTGCGGGCAAAAAAAAGAGCAATGTCGGCCCTGTCCAGCTGAGATGCGGCCTACGTGAGTTTCACTATTTTCACTCACGCTTTACCCACAAGTTATCCACAGATGCCCACCTTGCAATACCCCTGATACCGCATTATCTTGTATCTCAAGCGCGGCAAAACACTACATGTTGGGTTTTGTAAGAAAAACCAAGCACAAGTCAAACGACATACTCAAGCCCTTTTCCATCGCTTTTTTCGTTTGAATGAAACACGAATTCACCAGCCAAACCGCTTCAGCGGAGGGCGACCGATTTAGAGCTGCATCAGCGGCAAATCGGGTTTGGGAATTGCGGGTACAACCTGCACCCCCAACAGCAACAGTTTTCGGATCGACGATTCGAAACCTTTAACTTCGGCCAAGGAGCGGCACGTAAAAGCCCTATTCCTGATCTGTCCCGAAGTTGTTATGCCCGGCCCCATCGTGGATGGCCGTTGTACACAGTAACAGTATGTGAAGGAGATTAAGGAAGGCCCAGGACGGGCAAAGAAAGAAGGAAGCTTGCAGATGACCACCTACGTCGCCAAACAGAACGTGGCCATCTGCACCGTCTGAAACCAACGATTGTAAATACGTTAGCCCCAGGTGGGACCGCATATTGAGCCAAACCATGACGTCAGCGTCAATCGGTAACCGCTTAGCTGTACTACCACGGGTCTGACAACACAACCCTCTTTGACAGAGACGTAAAAGTCATGACTACGAATACCAAACAATCCTCGTCTACAGTCGCCAAGCTGGCTTCTGAAACCCTTCGCAACCCGAACGCATCGGCCATTGCAAAAAGCTTCGCTGCATCTGCCCTTTCTCAAACGTCTTCCACGAAGGAAACCGGAAAGGCAATGGAGACGAAAGCCTCTCAGGTGCTGCAGTCCGAAAAGTACAGCGAGACTACCAAGACTCTCGCCGCTTCGGTCCTCTCTCAATCTAACAAGCAACGCTGAAAGGAGACTCGAACATGGCTAGATGCACAGCGCCAGTACGCGGACATAGCTCAGCGGCAGCGGCCGCTGCCTGCCCTGCATGCCGCTACCGCAGTAGCAACCGCTATGACGGTTATGGCTCGTCCTACTCCTCGTCGGGCAGCAGCGGGGGTAGCTATGGCAACAGTGGCGGCGGTGGTGGCAGGTCCAGCAGCAGTTCAAGGCCGCGCTGGTCGAGAGCGGGTTCGTCCGTGTCGTACACGTCTGCCCAAGTGCAGTCACTCACGCCAATCCGCCAAACCGTTGAGACGCGAGCAGCGGAGCAATCTGACCTTCGTGACGTCTTCCTGTGCCACGCGTGGGACGACCGGCAGGGGCCAGCCAAAGAGCTGCACGAGTTGCTCGTGGCGGCTGGTGTCAAAGTTTGGTTCAGCGAGAAGGACCTTGGCCTCGGCGTTCCGATGATGCGCGCCATCGACAAGGGCTTAGCAAATTCGCGAATCGGGCTTGTGCTGGTGACCCCTGCGCTGCTGACCCGCCTCCCCAAAGAGAGCGTCGCCGACAAAGAGCTTTCGGCACTCCTGGCGGGTAACCAGCTCGTTCCCATCGTGCACAACACGACGTATGAAGCTCTCCGCAATGTCAGTCCCTTGCTCGCCTCCCGAAGCGGCCTGGACACTGCAGAAGATTCAATGGCGGTGGTCGCGGCAAAAATCGCCGAGCTGGTCGCGTTCTAGCTCTATTGCACACACAGGTTCGCCATTCAGATGCGGCTGTTCGGAAAAATGTACTCTAACCCTTCGGTCAACCAGACCTGCTTCACTCCGCGCTTGATCAGGTAGGCCATGGGTGTGACACCAAAGTGTGACAGCAAAGTGTGACAGTGCTGGCTACACCCCGATTTTTTGACTGCCTGTGATCACCTTGAACACAGAAGGTAGGAATAACCCAATAACGCCATAACCATTGATATAGAGCCTTCGAAACGATCAGCCGTGAACCCGGTCAGGCCTGGAAGGGAGCAGCCGCAGCGGTGACATTGTGTGCCGGGGTGTGGCTGGTGGGGTTGCCACCTTAACGCCACGCGCCAATCCTTGGCGCTTTTTCAATCCTTATCCCCTATCGATTTTGACCTGGTGTCTCACTGAGACCTGACCGGTGTTTTTGTACGCCTGGCTTTTCTCATGCCTTCTTGGCGTAGTTGCTTGCGCCGAACCAATCGACCACCACGACCGCTTCATCCCCGACCACCCAGGCATCATGGCCCTTTGGTAGTGAGGTGATGTCGCCCGGGCCGGCAATCAGCTCGGTACCGTCATCCATGCGGATGGCGAGTCGACCTGCGACGTGGTATTGAAAGTGCGGTGCTTCGCAACTTGGGGTTTTGGCCAGGGGCTGGATGTCATTGGACCAGCGCCAGCCGGGCTGAAAGGTAAAACGGCCCACTTCGGCTTCGCCGATTCTCAGGATTTCAGCCTTGCCATGGGTGAATTCCCGGACTTCATCCGGTTGTGAGAAGGATTTATGTTCGGTTTTTTGCCTGTGGATGTTCATGAGCGGGGCCCTCGTTCGTGTGCGTGAAAAGGCCTGCAACACTTTAATCTTAGTGGCCTGGCAAGCGTCTGGAGGGCTGGCGGGGTGTTTACGGACGCTCGGTCGGGCCTGGCCCGGGCATCGCGTTCGATGCATCGTGGCGGGCGATGATTCGATCGATCTCGCCGGACAACTTCATTCTCAGCAAGGTCAGTAGAATCCGCTGCACGGGAAGCGTCGGATCGTTGCGAACATAGCAGCCCAGTGCGTGTTTCTCGAGGACAGCCACGCCTTGCAGTTGCTGCTGGGGCGGCAATTGGCGATTGAACCAGTCAAGCGATAGCTGGTTACTGATCGCGTAACGATATCGGCCGGCCTGGAGCTTTTGCAGGACCAGCTCTTGGGTGCGGGCGTCATCGCGCACCAGTCGGCCACTGTCGAACAGCCCTTGCATGGCGGGGTAGGTGTAACCCAGGACTGTCCCGATGCTTTACCTGGCCAGTTGGGTGGGGGTGGTGGGTGCGCTCTGGCCGGCGGTGGCGACCAACAGGTCGCGTTGATAAAACAGCGGCCGGCTCCAGATATAGTCGCGGGAAGGGTTGGGCAGCCAGGACTGGCTCACGTAGCAGCGAATGTCGATGTCGCCGTTGTCCATCGCCTTTTGCAGTCGCAGTTTGGCCAGCACAAGGTAGGTGGTGGGGCGGTTGACCTGTCTGGCCAGGCTCTGCGTGAGGTCGTAGAGGATGCCGTCGACCGGTTGCCCCTGCTCGACCCGGATCAGCGGCATGGCCCAGCTTTCGGCGATGGAAAACCGCAGGGCAGGTTCGATGGCCAGGCAATTGCCGGTCAGCAGCGCTAGTGCGCCCAGCGCTAGACGCATCGGGTTCTCCGTGAAGGGAATGAATGCCGCGGTCGTTGTTCAGAATACATCTCAGTCAGAATAGGCGAGGAATGTGGACTGATTATTGGCGCTGGCGGAGTATATGGTGTATCTACCGCGCCGGGCGCGGACATCGGGTGCAATTTCGCCCATGCTCCGCTACGATTAGCGGTCTTTGGCTTTTCAATCGCGACGGTTTTCGATGAGTTATCAGGTTCTTGCACGTAAATGGCGTCCGCGCTCGTTCCGCGAAATGGTCGGCCAGACCCATGTGCTCAAGGCCTTGATCAACGCGCTGGACAACCAGCGCCTGCACCATGCCTACCTGTTTACCGGTACTCGCGGGGTCGGCAAGACGACCATCGCGCGGATCATCGCCAAGTGCGTGAACTGCGAGACCGGGATCACCTCGACGCCTTGCGGTACCTGCTCGGTATGCCGGGAAATCGACGAGGGGCGCTTCGTCGACCTGATCGAGATCGACGCCGCGAGCCGGACCAAGGTCGAAGATACCCGCGAACTGCTCGATAACGTGCAGTACGCGCCGAGCCGCGGGCGCTTCAAGGTCTACCTGATCGACGAAGTGCACATGCTTTCGAGCCACTCGTTCAATGCCTTGCTCAAGACGCTGGAAGAGCCGCCGCCCTACGTCAAATTCATCCTGGCGACCACCGATCCGCAGAAGCTGCCGGCGACCATCCTGTCGCGCTGCCTGCAGTTCTCCCTGAAGAACATGACCCCCGAGCGCGTTGTCGAACACCTGAGCCATGTGCTCGGGGTGGAAAACGTGCCCTTCGAGGACGATGCCCTGTGGTTGCTCGGGCGCGCCGCCGACGGTTCGATGCGCGATGCCATGAGCCTGACCGACCAGGCCATTGCCTTTGGTGAAGGCAAGGTGCTGGCTGCCGATGTCCGGGCGATGCTCGGCAGCCTCGACCATGGCCAGGTCTATGGCGTGCTCCAGGCGCTGCTCGAAGGTGACGCGCGCGGACTGCTCGAAGCGGTCCGTCAGCTGGCCGAGCAGGGGCCGGACTGGAATGGCGTGCTCGCCGAAATGCTCAACGTACTGCACCGGGTGGCGATTGCCCAGGCCTTGCCCGAGGCGGTCGACAATGGTCATGGCGACCGTGACCGGGTGCTCGCGCTGGCCCAGGCACTGGCTGCCGAAGATGTGCAATTCTATTACCAGATGGGGCTGATCGGTCGCCGTGACCTGCCGTTGGCACCGGACCCGCGCAGCGGTTTCGAAATGGTCCTGCTGCGGATGCTGGCCTTCCGGCCGGCCGACAGCGCGGACGCGCCGAGGCAGGCGCTAAAGCCGATGGGGATCAGCCAGGCCACAGCTGAATCCTCCCCGGCAGTGGCAAGCGCGGCACCGGTGGCAGCGGTGGTTGCCCCCGTACCGGCGGCGGTCAGTGTGCCAGAGCCAGAGCCAGAGCCAGAGCCGGTCGCGGTTGTGCAGGAGACACCCGTGGCGGTTCCTGAGCCCATCGCTGCGCCAGTGGCCGAAGAAGTCGATTTGCCCTGGAGCGAGCCCAAGGCAGTCGTGCCTGAGCCCGTCGCCGAACCTGTGCTGGAGGTCGAGGCCGAACAACCGGACCTGACCCCCGTGCCGACGCCGGCCAGTGCGGTGCCGGTCGCACCGCAGCAGAATACCCCGCAGCCGCTGCCTGACGACGACATCGGCTACAGCCCGGCGGGCATGGAACGCGACGACGAGCCGCCCCTGGATGACGATTACGATCCGGTAGACATGGATTCGGCGTCCTACAGCTTTCTCGATGAACTGGCCAGTGAATCGGCCGCGCCGACGCCTGCCGAGCCGCAATTGTTGCCGGCTTCGCAACCGGCCACCGGGCTTGCCCTTGAATGGCTGGAATTGTTCCCCAGATTACCGATCTCGGGGATGACCGGCAGTATCGCGGCCAACTGTACCTTGATCGCGGCCGATGGCGACCACTGGCTGTTGCACCTGGACCCTGCGCACAGCGCGCTGTTCAACGCGACCCAGCAGCGCCGCCTGAACGAGGCGCTGAACCAGCATCTCGGTCGGACGCTGACTCTGAGCATCGAATTGATCCGCCCGGAGCAGGAAACCCCGGCTCAGGCAGCCGCTCGCAAGCGCGCCAACCGCCAGAGCGAGGCCGAGGCGTCGATCCACGCAGACCCGTTCATCCAACAAATGATGCAACAGTTCGGTGCAATCATTCGTGACGATACTATTGAACCTGTCGACGTTTTGGTCAGCCAAAGCGAATAACCTGATAACTGAAGCTGTGTGGGCCTGAAGGCGCCACGCAGCGCCAATCAAATCAATCCTTGAGGTGACCCCCCATGATGAAAGGTGGCATGGCCGGCCTGATGAAGCAGGCTCAGCAAATGCAGGAAAAAATGGCCAAGATGCAGGAAGAACTGGCCAATGCCGAAGTGACCGGCCAGTCCGGCGCGGGCCTGGTGAGCGTGGTGATGACCGGACGTCACGACGTCAAGCGCATCAGCCTGGATGACAGCCTGATGCAGGAAGACAAGGAAGTGCTCGAAGACTTGATCGCAGCGGCAGTCAACGATGCGGTACGCAAGGTCGAGCAGAACAGCCAGGAGAAAATGGGCGGCATGACCGCTGGCATGCAGTTGCCGCCAGGCTTCAAGATGCCGTTCTAAGCGTTCATGCAGCGCTACCGATGCCAGGCTATTGCCTGGCATTTTTTTTGCCCTGCCTATACTTAAATTATCCAGAACGGTTTGCCATCGTTTAACGGATCGAGACGCTTCGTTAGCAGTGGGCACACTCTTGAATTAGCTACGTGCGAGTTGTCATCGATCAACGCTAAGAGAGGGTTACTCCATGGACATCGTCAACCTTTTGGTTCAATTGATCAGCGGTGCTATCGGTGGCCATGTTGCTGGTATGGACAAACATGGAATGGGGCCGATGCTTGACTCCATCCTTGGCGGCATAGGTGGGATCATTCTCGGGCAAGTGCTGGTGGCAATGACGGGCGATGGCGCAACAGCTGCGCCGAGTATTGCTTCAATCGCGACCAGTATCATCGGCGGTGGCGCCGGGGGCGCTATTTTGACGGTCATTGCCGGCTTCATTAAATCCAGGTTGCACACTAAATAGCCAGGTTGAACTGCACTCGATGCCCCAGGGTGTCGAGGGCAGCGATATGCCTGCCACTCGATCATCCTTTTTCTCCCGATCAATACTCCCCGCTGACGCATGGCTGTGGGCGGAGTAGAGTTTGCATTCATTCTTCGATCAAGGAGTGACAGCGATGAGCGAGCAATTGACCCTCAATCAGCGCATCGTGCTGGTGTCCCGCCCCACGGGGGCGCCGACTCCGGAAAACTTCCGCATGGAGCGGGTGATGTTGCCGGAGCTGGACGACGACCAGGTCTTGTTGCGTACGCTTTACCTGTCGCTCGATCCCTACATGCGTGGGCGCATGAGCGATGCGCCCTCGTACGCGGCGCCGGTGCAGATCAACGAGGTCATGACCGGCGGCGCGGTCAGTCGGGTCGAGGCGTCGCGTCATGCGAAGTACAGCGTGGGTGACCTGGTCGTCGGTAACACCGGTTGGCAAAGCCACTGCATTTCCGATGGCAAGCAGTTGAAGCCGTTGCCGCCAGGCCTGCCCAGCCCTTCGCTGGCCCTCAGTGTGCTCGGCATGACGGGCATGACGGCGTACATGGGGCTGATGGACATCGGCCAACCCAAGGCCGGGGAGACGCTGGTCGTTGCCGCAGCATCCGGTGCGGTTGGCTCGGTGGTCGGGCAAGTGGCCAGGCTCAAGGGCTTGCGGGTGGTCGGGGTTGCCGGCGGCGCTGAAAAATGCCGCTATGTCGTCGACGAGCTGGGCTTTCATGCGTGCGTGGATCACAAGAGCCCGAGTTTCGCCGAAGACTTGGCCGAGGCCTGTGACAAGGGCATCGATATCTACTTCGAGAGCGTCGGCGGCGAGGTCTTCGATGCCGTGTTGCCGTTGCTCAATGCCAAGGCGCGTATCCCTTTATGCGGCCTGATCGCGCAGTACAACGCCACGGCACTGCCGGAGGGGCCGGACCGGCTGGTACTGTTGCAACGCACGCTGTTGACCAAGCGTATCCGTATGCAAGGCTTTATCGTCTTCGATGACTACGGCGATCGCCATCAGGAGTTCTACGCAGCCATGGCGCCCTGGGTGCGCGACGGCAAGGTGCGTTTTCGCGAGGATCTGGTCGAAGGGCTGGAGAATGCGCCGGATGCTTTTATCGGGCTGCTTGAGGGGCGCAACTTCGGCAAGGTGGTGGTCAAGGTGTCGGATGCCTGATCGGTACTTGCGCATTTGACGCAGGTGGCAGGCGCCGGTATAAACCCGCTCTCGTTGTTATGTCAGGCCTTTTACCATGAGCTTCAGCCCACTGATTCGCCAACTGATCGATGCCTTGCGCACTTTGCCGGGCGTTGGTCAGAAAACCGCCCAGCGCATGGCCTTGCAACTGCTCGAGCGTGATCGCAGTGGCGGTACCCGGCTGGCCCAGGCGCTCAGCCAGGCAATGGAAGGGGTGGGGCATTGCCGTCAATGCCGCACGCTGACCGAGGAAGAACTCTGCCCGCAATGCGCCGATCCGCGTCGCGACGACACGCTGTTGTGCGTGGTGGAAGGGCCGATGGACGTCTATGCGGTGGAGCAGACCGGTTACCGTGGGCGCTATTTCGTGCTCAAGGGGCACCTGTCGCCGCTCGATGGGCTGGGGCCGGAGGCTATCGGTATCCCGCAACTGCTGGCGCGGATCGAAGCCCAGGGCAGCTTCACTGAAGTCATCCTGGCAACCAACCCGACCGTGGAAGGCGAAGCCACCGCGCATTACATCGCGCAATTGCTTGGCGACAAGGGCCTGATTGTGTCGCGCATTGCCCATGGTGTGCCGCTGGGAGGAGAGTTGGAACTGGTGGACGGCGGGACATTGGCGCATTCGTTTGCGGGGCGTAAGCCCATATCTCTGTAATTTCGGCGGACCGCGTCGCCTGCATCGCGGGCAAGCCCGCTCCCACAGAATTGTGTTTTGCCACCAATCGATGCACATCCTGTGGGAGCTGGCTTGCCAGCGATGAGGCCCTCGCAGGCGACATAAACTCCCACAGGGGCCAGAATACTACTTCTCGTCCAGCGCAAAGCTGGTCAGGCAAAACGTCGGGATACCAAGCGCTTCCAGCCGCTGCGATCCGCCAAGCTCCGGCAGGTCGATGATCGCGGCAGCCTCGAACACCTGCGCGCCCATGCGCCGAACCAGGTTCGCGGCGGCGATCAGGGTGCCGCCGGTAGCGATCAGGTCATCGAAAATCAGCACCGAGTCGCCTTCGCACAGGCTGTCGGCATGCACTTCCAGATACGCTTCGCCATATTCGGTCTGGTAACCCTCGGCAATCACTTCGGCCGGCAGTTTGCCTTGCTTGCGAAACAGAATCAGCGGCTTGTTCAGTTGGTGGGCGATGACCGCGCCGATCAGAAAGCCGCGCGCGTCCATGGCGCCGATATGGCTGAAGTCGGCTTCGACGTAACGCTCGATGAAGCTGTCGGCAACATGGCGCAAGGCGCGAGGCGACTGGAACAGCGGCGTGATGTCACGGAAGATCACGCCCGGCTTGGGGAAGTCCGGGACCGGGCGGATCAGGGATTTGAGGCAGAAGGCGTCGGTTACCATCGTCGATCAATCCTGGCAGGCACAATGCTCGCCAGTATACCCGCCTATAGGGCAATCAGCCCTCCAGCGTTCCGCCGGCCAAGGCGCAAAGTTGTATCGGATCGAGAATTCGCACTTCCTTGCCTTCGGCCTCGATCAAGCCATTTTGCTGAAAGCGGGTGAACACCCGGGAAACGGTTTCCACCGCCAGGCCCAGGTAGTTGCCGATTTCGTTGCGCGACATGCTCAGGCGGAACTGGTTGGCCGAATAGCCGCGGGCACGGAAGCGTGCCGACAGGTTGACCAGGAAGGTGGCGATGCGCTCGTCGGCGGTTTTCTTCGACAGCAACAGCATCATTTGCTGGTCGTCGCGAATCTCGCGGCTCATCACGCGCATGAGCTGGCGGCGCAACTGCGGCAGTTGCACGGACAGTTCGTCCAGGCGCTCGAAGGGGATTTCGCAGACGGATGTGGTTTCCTGGGCCTGGGCCGAGACCGGATAGGTTTCGGTGTCCATGCCCGACAGGCCGACCAGTTCGCTGGGCAAGTGAAAGCCGGTGATCTGTTCTTCGCCGCTGTCGCTGAGGCTGAAGGTCTTCAAGGCGCCGGAGCGTACGGCGTAGACCGAACCGAAATCGTCACCCTGGCGAAACAGGAACTCGCCTTTTTTCAGGGGACGGCCACGTTTGACGATTTCATCCAGGGCATCCATATCTTCCAGGTTCAATGAAAGCGGCAGGCACAGAGGCGCCAGGCTGCAATCCTTGCAGTGGGCCTGGTTGTGACTGCGCAGCTTAACTGGCTCGGACATTTCTTCGATCCTTGTGGGAAAACACACATAAGTTGTAAGGGTAACCCAGGGACGCTTGTTCCGGCCAGTGCGCGCTGTTTTGGTGCAAGGCTTCCTGAGTTCAGATCACCCGTGAAAAGCGCTGGCGATTCTGCTCTTGAAGGTAGGCATCGAAGACCATGCACACTGACCGGGCCAGCAATCGTCCTGCCGGCAGGATTTCAATGCCCTTGGCGTTCAGCGTGATCAGGCCATCGTTGGCCATCTGCTGCAGCGCTGGCCACTGAGCAGCAAAGTAACCGCGAAAATCAATGTTGAAGGCCTGCTCGATGGTCTCGAAATCCAGTTCGAAATGACAGATCAATTGCTGGATGACTTCGCGTCGCAGCCGATCGTCGTCACAGGCTACCAGCCCTCGGCTGGTGGGCAGTTGGGCGCTGGCCAGGCTGCCCTGGTAGTCATTGAGATCGCTGCGGTTCTGGCTGTACAGGTCGCCGATCTGGCTGATGGCCGAAACCCCGAGGCCGATCAGGTCGCAGTGGCCGTGGGTGGTGTACCCCTGAAAATTGCGTTGCAGGGTCGACTCCTCCTGGGCGATGGCCAGTTCATCATCGGGCAGGGCGAAGTGATCCATGCCGATGTAACGATAACCGGCCCGGGTCAGCTGTTCGATGGTGTTGTGCAGCATCTGCAGCTTGATCGCAGGCAACGGCAGGTGACTGGCGTCGATCCGGCGCTGGGGCATGAAGCGCTCGGGCAGGTGAGCGTAGTTGAACACCGAGAGCCGGTCGGGTTGAAGCTTGATCACTTCTTCGACCGTGCGCGCAAAGCCCTCCGCAGTCTGTTTGGGCAGGCCGTAGATCAGGTCGATATTGATCGAGCGAAATTGCAGGGTGCGCGCGGCTTCCACGATGGCGCGGGTCTGGTCCAGGCTCTGCAGGCGATTGATATAGCGTTGCACCAGCGGGTCAAGGTCCTGGAGGCCCAGGCTGACCCGGTTGAAGCCCAACTGGCGCAGCAGGCCCATGGTCGACCAGTCGGCTTCGCGCGGGTCGATCTCGATCCCGTAGTCGCCGGTGTCGTCGTCCAGCAGGTTGAAATGCTGGCGCAGGTGAGCCATCAACTGGCGCAGTTCATCGTGGCTGAGAAAGGTCGGGGTGCCGCCACCGAAATGCAATTGCTCGACTTTCTGCCCGGGATCCAGGTGGCAGCCGATCAATCGGATTTCCTGCTCGAGCGCTTGCAGGTAGGGCTGGGCGCGGCCGCGGTCCTTGGTGATGACCTTGTTGCAGGCGCAGTAGTAGCAGATGTTCGCGCAGAACGGCACGTGCACGTACAGCGACAACGGGCGCACCGCCTTGCGGCTCTCGCGCAGGGCATGCAGCAGGTCGAAACTGCTGACCTGGCTGTGGAACTGCACCGCAGTCGGGTAGGAGGTATAGCGCGGCCCCGCCAGGTCATAGCGGCGGATCAGATCAGCGTCCCAACGAAGTGCGTCGAGCATGTGGACATTCCCAGGTGTGGCTAGCGGTTTGCCACAGTCTAGGGAGCCGCGTCCGCGGTCGTGTTGACTTGCATCAAGGGCGGGTCAGTGGCCCATCAGCCAGTGCTGGTGCGGCCCTGGCAGGGTCCAGAGACCAAACAGGATCACCAGCAGACCGCCGGCGATGCGCACGCCACGCTGGCGCAGCAGCGCGCTGGTGCGTTCGGCGGCAAGCCCGGTGGCCAACAGCACCGGCCAGGTTCCCAACCCGAACGCGAGCATCAGCGCCGCGCTGTCGAGCGCGTTGCCCTGGCTCGCGGCCCAGAGCAGGGTGCTGTAGACCAGGCCGCAGGGCAGCCAGCCCCAGAGGGCTCCCAACAGTAGCGCCCGGGGCAGGCTGGAGACCGGCAGCAGGCGATTGGCGACGGGCTGGATATGCCGCCACAAACCGCGCCCCAGGCTTTCGATGCGGGTCAGGCCGCTCCACCAGCCCGCCAGGTACAGGCCCATGGCGATCAGCAGCAGCGCGGCAATCACCCGCATGAGCATCGCCGCCGGGCTGCTGGCCACTGCCCAGCCGGCCAGGCCGATGAGCAGGCCCGCGCAGGTATAGCTGAGGATCCGCCCCAGGTTGTAGGCCAGCAGCAGGCGAAAGCGGCGACTGCGTTGATCCTTTGGGATGGCCAGGGTCAGGGCGCCCATCAGGCCGCCGCACATGCCCAGGCAGTGACCGCCGCCGAGCAGCCCGAGGATAACCGCTGAAACCAGCAGTGGCGCCAGTTCAAGCACGAGGCGGGGTCTCGTCCCCGGGCTTGGGGCTGGTCTGGCTGGCTTCGTCGACGGCGGCCTGGTGCTTGGGGTCCTGATCGTCGAAGAGGATGCTGTGGGCCGGACCATCGAGGTCATCGTACTGGCCGCTGTCGACCGCCCAGAAAAAGATGTAGACGGCGACGGCGACAATCAGCAGCGCGGCCGGAATCATGACGTAGAGCGCGGGCATGGGGACTCCTGGGCGGCGACCGGCGCGTGGCCGGCGACTGGCTGGGTGGCGTGCTGCAGGCCCTTCATGCGGGTCAGGCGCAGGGCGTTGACAACCACGGTCAGCGAGCTGATGGACATGCCGACGGCGGCCCAGACCGGTGTGATCCAGCCCAGCGCGGCGAACGGCAACATGAGCCCATTGTACAACCCCGCCCAAAGAAGATTCTCGATGATTACACGCCGGGTGCGGCGGGCCAGCGTGATGGCATGGACCAGTGCATCGAGACGGTTGGACAGCAGTACCGCGTCGGCGCTGGTTTTCGCCAGGTCCGTGGCCGAACCCATGGCGATGCTGATGTCGGCTGCGGCCAGCACGGGCACATCGTTGACCCCGTCGCCGAGCATCAGCACCTTGCGGCCTTGCTGGTGAAGGCTTTGCAGCACTTGCAACTTGTCGTCGGGGCGCAAGCCACCGCGCGCCTCGTCGAAGCCCAGTTCGGCAGCCACGCTGGCAACCATCGGCGAGCTGTCGCCGGACAGCAACAGGGTTTTCCAGCCGCGTGCCTTGCAGGCGGCGAGCAGGGCGGGGGCATCGCTGCGCAGGCGGTCGTCAAGGACGAACCAGGCCAGTGCACCTTGGGTGTCACCCAGCAGCAGCCATTGCCCGGCCTCATCAGGCATCGGCGGAACCGGGCAACCGCTGAGCGCGCAGACGAAGGCCGGTTGGCCGATGCGCAAGCGCTGGCCGCCGACCAGGCCCTCCAGGCCCAGCCCCGGTGTGCTCAAGACATCTTCGGCGGCTTCGCTGGCGCGCCCGAACGCGCGGGCGATCGGATGTTCGGAGCGGTTTTCCAGGGCGGCGGCCAACATCAGGCAGCGCTCGGCGTCGAGCGCTGTCAATGGGCGAATGGCGCGCAAGGCCAGGCGGCCTTCGGTGAGGGTGCCGGTCTTGTCGAAAATCACCGTGTCGATCTGGTTCAGGCCTTCCAGCACATGCCCGCGGGTCAGCAGCAGGCCGAGCTTGTGCAGGGTGCCGGTAGCGGCGGTCAGGGCGGTCGGCGTTGCCAGCGAGAGTGCGCAGGGGCAAGTCGCGACCAGCATGGCCAGGACGATCCAGAACGCGCGCGACGGGTCCAGCTGCCACCAGAGCAGGCCGATGGCGGCTGCCGCAATCAGCGAAATCAACAGGAACCATTGCGCGGCACGGTCGGCGATTTCTGCCAGGCGGGGTTTTTCCGCCTGGGCCCGCTCCAGCAGGCGGACGATGGCCGACAGCCGGGTGTCCTGGCCCAGGGCCTGGACTTCCACGGTCAGCGCCCCTTCGACGTTAAGGGTGCCGGCGGTGACAGCATCACCCGGGCTGCGCGGTTGCGGCAGGTACTCACCGGTGAGCAGGGATTCGTCGATGCTTGATTGGCCAGTGAGAATTCGCCCGTCGGCGGGCAGGACCGAGCCTGGGTGGACCAGCACCCGGTCGCCCAGTTGCAACTCACGCAGCAGGATTCGTTCGCTGTGCCCTTGCGCGTCCAGGCGCAGGCAGGAAGCCGGCAGCAGGTTGACCAGTTGCGCGGTGGCGGCTGCCGTGCGCTCGCGGGCACGCCGTTCCAGGTAGCGTCCGGCCAGCAGGAACAGGGCGAACATGCCGACGGCGTCGAAGTACAGCTCGCCGGTGCCGGTGATCGCTGTCCAGATCCCGGCGATGTAAGCCCCGCCGATGGCCAGGGAGACCGAGACGTCCATGGTCAGGTGGCGGGTGCGCAGGTCGCGTGCGGCGCCGCGAAAGAAGGGGGCGCAGCTGTAGAACACAATGGGCGTGGTCAGGAACAGCGCGACCCAGCGCAGGATGGTATGCATCTCCGGGCTCAGGTCGATATTGAATTCGGGCCAGGTGGCCATGGTCGCCATCATCGCCTGGAACCACAGCAGCCCGGCGACGCCGAGCTGGCGCAGGGCCGTGCGGTTTTCGCTGGCCAATTGCTCGGCGGCGCGATCGGCCTGGTACGGGTGGGCGGCGTAGCCGATCTGGCGCAGCTCGGTCAGGACCTGGCTCAAGGGCAATTGGCTGTCGGCCCATTGCACGTGCAGGCGATGGTTGGACAGGTTCAGGCGCGCTTCAGCCACGGCGGGCAAGCTGCGCAGGTGTTTTTCGATCAGCCAGCCGCAGGCCGCGCAGCTGATGCCTTCGATCAGCAGGGTGGTCTCGGCCAGTTCGCCGGCATGCCGCACGAAAGGCTGCTGCACATCGGCGCGGTCGTACAGGGCCAGCTCATCGACCAATTGCACGGGCAAGGCTTGCGGGTTGGCCGAAGCTTCGCTGCGGTGCTGGTAATAGCTTTCCAGGTTGCCGGCCACGATCGCTTCGGCCACGGCCTGACAGCCCGGGCAGCAGAACTCGCGGGGCTGGCCCAGGACGGTGGCGGTGAAGCGGCTGCCGTTGGGGACGGGCAGGGCGCAGTGGAAGCAGGGGGTTGGAGTGGTCATGGCGTCTTTCGAAAGTTCACGCGAACCTTGTAGCCGCTGCCGAAGGCTGCGCTGAGCCCCGCAGGGGCTTTCGGCGGTCTTGAGATCTTGCGCCCGCTTTGCGGTCGGGCGCAGCCTGCGGCAGCGGCTACAGTGTGTTATTTCAAGTCTTCGGCACCTTGCAAGGGCTCGTCACCGAGCAGCAGCGTCTTGTCATGACCGACCTGCTCTTCTTCGAACAACCGCCAGATGTGTTCATCCTGGCTGCCGAGCAGCTCGACAAAGCGCCGCCCCTCGACCTTGTCGTTCAACTGGCCGATGTAGCGACCCGTCTCGGTCTCGCTGCGGGTCAGGACGATCCTGCGGTCTTTCTCCGGCTGGGTCGGCGAGATCAGGTTCAGTTCCAGGGTCTGCGGCTGGCTCTGGCCATTGAGGCGCAAGTCGACTTCGCCGGTCAGTTCATCCAGGTGCACGCTGGCGCGCAGCTTGAGGGTTTGCCCGAGCAACTCGCGGTCCAGCGAGCGGTTGATGCCCTTGCCGGCCTCGTAGTAGTTGTCGTTGACCAGGTTGTCCGGGTTGTTCACCGCAATGGTCACCATAGTCAGGCTCAGGACCACCGATGTGGCGAGCACCCCGATGATGATCCATGGCCAGAGATGCTTGTACCAGGGGCTGGTGGCTGTAGCAGGCATAAAAAGTTCTCTTATCGAATTTGCGGGCCGATGAACCGGCTCTTGGCGTCAACATGGATGTCGCCGTCGTCGGCATCCTTGAGGATGAACGTCACCTCGTTGGTGCTCGAGGGCAGCTTCTCGGGCGCCATCGACAGTTCGACCGGCTGGGTGACGATTTCGCCAGCGGGCACGCGGATCTCGCGCTTGCCTTGCAGCTTGAGGTCCGGCAGGCCAGTGGCATCCAGCACATAGGTATGGTCGCGCTGGTCCTTGTTCATGATTTTCAGGCTGTAGACGTTCTCGATCCGGCCTTCGGCGTTCTCGCGGTAGAGCACGCGGTCCTTGCTGACGTCGAAGCCAACCAGCGAGCGCATGAAGAATGCAGCGATCAGCAGGCTGATCATCGCCAGCAATACCACGGCATAGCCGATCAGGCGTGGGCGCAGTTTATGGGTTTTTTGCCCGGAAAGATTGTGTTCGGTGGTGTAGCTGATCAGGCCGCGCGGATAATCCATCTTGTCCATGATGCTGTCGCAGGCGTCGATGCACGCTGCACAGCCGATGCATTCGATCTGCAGGCCGTCGCGAATATCGATGCCGGTCGGGCAGACCTGGACGCACATGGTGCAGTCGATGCAATCGCCCAGGCCCTGGGCCTTGTAGTCGATGCCTTTCTTGCGTGGGCCGCGAGTTTCGCCACGGCGCGGGTCGTAGGAAACGATCAGGGTGTCCTTGTCGAACATCACGCTCTGGAAGCGTGCGTACGGGCACATGTAGATGCACACCTGTTCGCGCAGCCAGCCGGCATTGCCGTAAGTGGCCAGGGTGAAGAAACCGACCCAGAAATACGACCAGCCATCGGCTTGCCCGGTGAGGAAATCGATGACCAGTTCACGAATCGGCGAGAAGTAGCCAACGAAGGTAATCCCGGTGACGAAGCCGATCAGCAGCCACAGGCTGTGCTTGCTGAACTTGCGCAGGAACTTGTTGGCGCTCATCGGCGCCTTGTCGAGTTTGATGCGCTGGTTGCGGTCGCCTTCGGTGACCTTTTCGCACCACATGAAGATCCAGGTCCAGACGCTTTGCGGGCAGGTGTAGCCGCACCAGACGCGCCCGGCGTACACCGTGATGAAGAACAGGCCAAAGGCGCTGATGATCAACAGGCCCGAGAGCAGGATGAAGTCCTGGGGCCAGAAGGTCGCACCGAAAATGAAGAACTTGCGTTCCGGCAGGTTCCACCAGACGGCCTGGTGGCCGCCCCAGTTCAGCCAGACCGTACCGAAGTACAACAGGAACAGGAAGGCACCGCCGAACATGCGCAGGTTGCGAAAGACGCCGGTGAAGGCGCGAGTGTAGATTTTTTCCCGGGAGGCGTAGAGATCGACGCTGTTGTTATCTTTCTTGGCAGGCGGGGTAACATCATGTACCGGAATTTGTTTGCTCATCATTGAGTCCCACGGCAGTGGACGAGTGCCGTAGCCAGTACGTGCCGGCTACAGTCAGAAGAGTATCGCTCTAGGGCGCATGATACGCCTGTCGCGCCGCCGGGTGGGAGGGTGCGGCAATCGGCCGCGTTGGGGAAAATCAATTGATGGTGTAATGACTTGAATCAATGGACTTGCAGTTCCGTACCCTGCGCGCAACATGTAGCCGCTGCCGCCAGGCTGCGCTGGAGTCCCGCAGGGGCTCCCCCGGCGTTGTTGAGATCTTGCGCCCGCTAACGCGTGCGAGCGCAGCCTGCGGCAGCGGCTACAGGCATCGGCGTTTACCTGATAAGCAAAACGGCCCCGCCAACTTGCGCTGGCGGGGCCGTTCGTTGTTTCAGGCTGTTGCCTTATTCGGCAGCCTTCTCACCGTGGGAGAGGCTGTAGACGTAGGCGGCCAGCAGGTGAACCTTGTCGTTACCCTGGGTTTGGTCCTGAGCAGGCATCTGGCCCTGACGGCCGTAACGGATGGTCTGCTGCAGTTGGGCGAAGCTCGAGCCGTAGATGAACGCCTGCGGGTGGGTCAGGTTAGGCGCGCCCATGGCTGGGGTGCCTTTGCCTTCCGGGCCGTGGCAGGCCACGCAGTTGGCGGCGAAGATCTTCTGGCCGGCTGCCGGGTCGGCTTTGGCGCCTTCAGGCAGCTTGCGACCGTCGAGGTTGGTCAGGACGAAGGCAGCCACGTCGGCAACGCCTTGTTCGCCAATCACTTCGGCCCAGGCCGGCATCACGCCGTGGCGACCGCCCATGATGGTGGTCTTGATGGTCGCTGGCTCGCCGCCCCAGCGCCACTCGGCGTCGGTGAGGTTAGGGAAGCCGTAGGCGCCCTTGGCGTCGGAACCGTGGCAAACCGAGCAGTTGGAGGCGAACAGGCGGCCACCCATCTTCAGGGCTTGTGGGTCTTTAGCCACTTCTTCGATCGGCATGGCGGCGAACTTGGCGAAGATCGGACCGAACTTGGCGTCCGAACGGGCCATTTCCTTTTCCCACTCGTGAACGCCAGTCCAGCCCGGTTGGCCGTTGGCAAACTCGGTCTTCTTGTCGTTATCGAGGTAGTTGTAGCCCGGCAGCACGCCTTTCCAGTTGCCCAGGCCCGGGTAGAGCACCAGGTAGCCCAGGGCGAAGATGATGGTGCCGACGAACAGCATGAACCACCACTTGGGCAGCGGGTTGTCGTACTCCTCGATGCCATCGAACGCGTGGCCGACTGTTTCTTCAGTGGCTTCGCTACGCTGGCCCTTGCGGGTGGACAGCAGCAGCCAGGTCAGGGCAAAAATGGTGCCCAGACTCAGGACGGTGACGTACAGACTCCAGAAGGTAGTCATTCGTTGTTACTCCTAGAAGCTCTCGCTTGCTCGACGTGCTTGATGGCCTCGGGATCATCCGCGAAAGGCAGCAAGGTCGCTTCGTCAAACTCGGACTTGCGCCGCGAGCTGAATACCCACAGCGCCAGACCGATAAAGGCCACCATCACGACAACGGTGCCCAAGCCACGAATCATCCCGATATCCATCAATATCACCGTTTGCTTTTGATGATGGTGCCCAGGCCCTGGAGGTAGGCGACCACGGCGTCCATTTCAGTCTTGCCCTTGACGGCATCACGTGCGCCGGCGATGTCTTCGTCGGTGTACGGAACGCCCAGGTTACGCAGGACTTCCATTTTCTTGGCGGTTTCCTTGCCGTCGAGCTTGTTCTCTACCAGGAAGGGGTAGGAAGGCATCTTCGACTCGGGCACGACGTTGCGCGGGTTGTACAGGTGCGCGCGGTGCCAGTCATCGGAGTAACGTCCGCCGACGCGGGCCAGGTCCGGGCCGGTACGCTTGGAACCCCACAGGAACGGGTGGTCCCAGACGCTTTCACCGGCGACCGAGTAGTGGCCGTAGCGTTCGGTTTCCGCGCGGAACGGACGGATCATCTGCGAGTGGCAGCCGACACAGCCGTTGGCGATGTACACGTCGCGGCCTTCCAGTTCCAGCGCCGAACGAGGCTTCATGCCTTCGACCGGCTTGTTGGTGACGTCCTGGAAGAACAGCGGAACGATTTGGGTCAGGCCGCCAATACTGACGGCAATGACCATGAAGAAGGCCAGCAGGCCGATATTCTTCTCAACTGCTTCGTGCTTCATCAGTGAGCTCCAGCTACAGCGATCTGAGCGGCGGCTTCAGCTTCAGCCGGGTTCGAGGCGCGTACGGTACGGAACACGTTGTACGCCATCAGCAGCATGCCGCTGGCGAAGAACGCACCGCCCAGGGCGCGGACGATGAAGCCAGGGTGGCTGGCTTGCAGCGCTTCGACGAAGGAGTAGGTGAGGGTCCCGTCGTCGTTGATTGCGCGCCACATCAGGCCCTGGGTGATGCCGTTGACCCACATCGAGGCGATGTAGAGCACGGTACCGATGGTAGCCAGCCAGAAATGCGCGTTGATCAGGCCGGTGCTGTGCATCTGCACGCGACCGAAGAGTTTCGGGATCATGTGGTAGATGGCGCCGATCGAGATCATCGCTACCCAGCCAAGAGCGCCGGCGTGTACGTGGCCGATGGTCCAGTCGGTGTAGTGCGACAGCGAGTTGACGGTCTTGATGGCCATCATCGGGCCTTCGAAGGTCGACATGCCGTAGAACGCCAGGGACACCACCAGGAAACGCAGGATCGGGTCGGTGCGCAGCTTATGCCAGGCGCCCGAGAGGGTCATCATGCCGTTGATCATGCCGCCCCAGCTCGGAGCCAGCAGGATGATCGACATTGCCATGCCCAGCGACTGGGCCCAGTCCGGCAGGGCGGTGTAGTGCAGATGGTGCGGACCTGCCCAGATGTACAGGGTGATCAGTGCCCAGAAGTGCACGATCGACAGGCGATAGGAGTAGATCGGACGCTCGGCCTGCTTGGGTACGAAGTAGTACATCATGCCCAGGAAGCCGGTGGTCAGGAAGAAGCCCACCGCGTTGTGGCCGTACCACCACTGGATCATCGCGTCGGTCGCACCCGAGTAGGCCGAGTAGGACTTGAACAGGCTGACCGGCAGCGACATGTGGTTGACGATGTGCAGCATTGCGGTCACGACGATGAAGGCACCGTAGAACCAGTTACCCACATAGATGTGCTTGGTCTTGCGCTTGACGATGGTGCCAAAGAACACCACACCGTAGGTGACCCAGACAATGGCCAGCAAAATGGCGATAGGCCATTCCAGTTCGGCATATTCCTTGGTCGTGGTGTAGCCCAGCGGCAACGTCACGATTGCCGAGACGATCACCGCTTGCCAACCCCAGAAGGTGAAGGCTGCGAGGCTGTCGGAAATCAGACGCGTCTGGCAGGTACGCTGCACGACGTAGTAGGAAGTGGCAAACAATGCACAACCACCGAAGGCGAAAATCACCAGGTTGGTGTGCAATGGGCGAAGGCGTCCAAAGGTCGTCCACGGCAGGTCAAAGTTGAGATCCGGCCAGACAAGCTGTGAGGCGATGAAGACACCAAGCCCCATGCCAAGGATCCCCCAGACCACCGTCATGATGGCGAACTGGCGGACTACCTTATAGTTATAAGCAGTCGGACTGATTGCTGTGCTCATTCTAAGGTTCCACGGTTTGGGTGTTTTTTAGGATAAAAAATCGGTCGCAAGTATGGAGAAAGCAACTAGCCATTGCAACGCGACGTGGACGCTGCAAATGCTTCCCGAAGCTGATTCTGCGGCCGTTTCAGCCATCGCGATGACGCAATCGTGCATAATGGCAAAATGCCTTAGCAGACAAAAAGGACGCAGGGTGTACTGCAGCACACACGAGGTGAACACTGTGGGGGCAATGCCAGAATAATCGAGGACCCGGACTTGGGCCGGTATCTACCAGCCTTTCGGCGCGTTATTCCGTTGCAGGTGCCCAGAGCAGGTTTCACCGGAGCAGTGTTTTTTACCGTCGGCCCGCTGAGGCAAGAAGCTTAGTCGCGAATATCGGGGGAGGAAAGGCGGACCAAGGGAGGGTGCGACACTTGGTCGCAAGGAGGCGGGGAACTGCCGCGCCCAGTCTGGATGCGGCAGCTGTATGGTCAAGCGCGGATTTGTTCCAACTTGTTACTCCGGAGTCGGCTCCAACCCCTCGCGAGACAGGCAAGAGGCCCTTCCAGTTGCCAAGGCCCGGATAGAGGATCAGATAGCCGACCGAGAACGCCAGGGTGCCGACGAATAGCCAGAACCACCACTTCGGCAGCGGGTTGTCATACTCCTCGATGCCGTCGAAGCTATGGCCCATGGTCTGGTCGGTGCTGCCCTTGGTTTCACCCTTGCGGGTGGCCAACAGCAGCCAAGTCAGGCCGATCAGGCTGCCGAGGGTCAGCACGCAAATGTACGTACTCCAGAAACTGGTCATTGCAGGTTCCGTGAAATTCATCAGGCTCACCTCTTGTTCTTGATAGCGGTGCCGAGCACTTGCAGGTAGGCGACCAGGGCGTCCATCTCGCTCTTGCCCTTGACCGAGTCGGCGGCGCCGGCGATGTCGGCGTCGGAGTACGGCACGCCCAGGGTGCGCATGGCACGCAGCTTGGTTGCGGTGTGGCGGCTGTCGACCGGGTTGGCCGCAAGCCACGGATAGGCCGGCATCTTCGACTCGGGCACGACGTTGCGCGGGTTGTATAAATGCGCGCGATGCCAGTCGTCGGAGTAGCGCGCGCCGGCCCGGGCCAGGTCCGGGCCGCTGCGCAGCTTATGCCAGGCGCCCGAGAGGGTCATCATGCCGTTGATCATGCCGCCCCAGCTCGGTGCCAGCAGAATCAGCGACATCACCATGCCCAGCGACTGGGCCCAGTCGGGCAGGGCGGTATAGTGCAGGTGGTGCGGGCCGGCCCAGATGTACAGGGTGATCAAGGCCCAGAAATGCACGATCGACAAGCGATAGGAGTAAACCGGGCGTTCGGCCTGCTTGGGCACGAAGTAATACATCATGCCCAAAAAGCCTGCCGTCAGGAAAAAGCCCACGGCGTTATGGCCGTACCACCACTGGACCATGGCGTCGGTCGCACCGGCATAAGCCGAGTAGGATTTGGTAAGGCTGACCGGCAGCTCCATGTTGTTGACGATGTGCAGGATCGCCACGGTGACGATGAAGGCGCCGAAGAACCAGTTGCCGACATAGATGTGTCTGGTCTTGCGTTTCATCAGCGTGCCGAAAAACACCACGGCGTAGGCGACCCAGACGATGGTAATCAGCAGGTCGATGGGCCATTCCAGTTCGGCGTATTCCTTGGAGCTGGTAAAGCCCAGTGGCAAGGAAACGGCGGCCAGGACGATCACCAGTTGCCAGGCCCAGAAGGTGAACGCCGCCAGGCGCGGCGAGAACAGCGCCGTCTGGCAAGTGCGTTGCACCGAATAGTAGGAACTGGCGAACAGCGCGCAGCCACCGAAGGCAAAGATCACCGCATTGGTATGCAGAGGCCTGAGGCGACCGAAGCTGGTCCAGGGCAGGTCGAAATTGAGGGAGGGCCAGACAAGTTGCGCGGCGAGAAAAACGCCGAGCCCCATCCCGACGATTCCCCACACCACCGTCATAATGGCGAATTGGCGGACCACCTTATAGTTATAGGCAGCACTGCTGGTTGTGTTCATGGGTTTCCATCCACGGTTATAGGCAGACTTTTCAAAAGCGAGGCAAGCATGAGTAATGGGCAAGAGGCCGGTATTGACGGGGATCAATGGGCGCAGTTGGTGCAGCACAACGGCTGGCGCTGGGATCCTGCGCAAAATCAGGGGCCGCGCCAGATCGCGCCGTGCCTGATCCTGGCCCATGGCGCCGGTGCGCCGATGGACAGCGGGTTCATGAATGAAATGGCCCACAGGCTGGTGGCCTGCGGGGTCGGCGTACTACGCTTCGAGTTCCCCTACATGGCGCAACGGCGCGTGGATGGCAGCAAGCGCCCGCCCAATCCCCAGGCCAAACTGCTCGAGTGCTGGCGCCAGGTGTATGCGCAGGTGCGACCACATGTCGCCGGGAAACTGGCCATTGGCGGCAAGTCCATGGGCGGGCGGATGGCGAGCCTGGTGGCCGATGAATTGGGCGCTGATGCGCTGGTTTGCCTGGGGTATCCGTTTTACGCGGTGGGCAAGCCGGAAAAACCACGGGTCGAGCACCTGGCGAACTTGCGTACGCCGACACTGATCGTGCAGGGCGAGCGCGATGCGCTGGGCAATCGGGAGGCGGTGGGGTGGTATGCGTTATCGAGTGCGATCGAGGTGTGCTGGCTGACGGCGGGGGATCATGACTTGAAGCCGTTGAAGGCTTCGGGGTTTAGCCATGAGCAGCATTTGCAGGCGGCGGCGGAGCGGGTGGCGGGGTTTCTGTTGTAGTTGGCGACCGCTTTGCGGTCGATCGCTGGAAAGCCAGCTCCTACAAAGATCGCGTAGATTCTGTAGGAGGGGCCGGGCGGCGTTCCGCTTGCCCGCGATGGGGGCCAAAGGCCCCCCAAAATAATCAACGATTAAACCGCTCCACCAACGAATACTGCGTCCCCGCCGTACGTGTCAGCTCCTCACTGAGCAGTGCCGAATTCTGGGCCTGTTCGCTGGTCTGGTCGGCCAGATGGGCGATGGTGCTGATGTTGCGGCTGATCTCCTCGGCCACGGCCGTCTGCTCTTCGGTCGCCGCGGCGATCTGGGTGGTCATGTCGGTGATGTTGGCCACCGCCTCGCTGATGCCCACCAGTGCCTGGTCGGCTTCCAGTACCCGCGCCACACCTTCTTCGGCCTGGCGATGGCCGGCGTCCATGGTTTGCACGGCGTTGCTGGCGGTTTGCTGCAGCTTGGCGATCAGGCCGTGGATCTGCCCGGTCGATTCACTGGTGCGTTGGGCCAGTTGACGGACTTCATCGGCCACCACGGCAAAGCCGCGTCCCATCTCGCCGGCACGTGCCGCCTCGATGGCAGCGTTGAGCGCCAGCAGGTTGGTCTGGTCGGCAATGCCCTTGATCACATCGACCACTCCGCCGATCTCGTTGCTGTCCTGGGCCAGTTGGGTGACGGTCAGGCCGGTCTCGCCGACCACTCTGGACAGGCGTTCGATCGCTTCGCGGGTTTCACCGGCAATGTCACGACCGCGCCCGGTCAGGCGATTGGCTTCCTGGGTGGCATCGGCGGTGCGCTGCACATGGCTGGCGACCTCCTGGGTGGTGGCGGCCATCTGGTTGACGGCGGTAGCCACTTGTTCGGTTTCCACGCGCTGGCGCTCCAGGCCCGTAGAGCTCTTGTGGGCCAGGGCGTCGGACTGGCGAGCTTGCTCGGTGAGGTGCTCGGCGGTGTCCTGCAGGCGGGTCAGGCAGGTCTTGAGGCGGGCATCCTGGCTGAGCATGGCCAGTTCCAGTCGCGCCTGAACGCCGCGGCTGTCGGTGTACATCTGCGCAATCAACGGGTCGGAGGTGGATTGCTCGGCCAGGCGCAACAGGCGCTTGAGCCCGCGCTGCTGCCAGCTCAGCCCCATCAGGCCGAGCGGTACCGACAACCCCGCCGCCAACGCAAAGCCCCAGGAGGAGTCCAGCCAGGCGCCGATCAGGAAGCCGACCTGGCTGACCAAAATGAACGGCAGCCAGTCCTGCAGGACCGGTAGCCACCGATCGCCTTGGGGAATCGCCGACTTGCCCGCGTTCAAGCGCTGGTAGAGCGCCTGGGCACGGCGGATCTGTTCAGCGCTGGGCTTGACCCGGACCGACTCGTAGCCAACGACCTGATTGTTCTCGAAAATCGGCGTTACATAGGCATTGACCCAGTAATGATCGCCATTCTTGCAACGGTTCTTGACCACGCCCATCCATGGCAACCCCTGCTTGAGGGTGCTCCACATATGGGCGAACACCGCAGACGGCACGTCGGGATGGCGTACCAGATTGTGCGGGGCTCGCACCAGCTCTTCGCGAGAAAACCCGCTGACGTCGACAAAGGCGTCGTTGCAGTAGGTGATGACCCCCTTGGCGTCGGTGGTTGAAATCAACCGTTGTTGCGCCGGGAAAGTCCGTTCGCGTTGGGTAATCGGCTGGTTATTACGCATGAGCTTTTCAATCCGCAAGACGTTGACAGGGTGTCGGCAACGGCGAAGATTAATTGAATCTATTTTTCGAATTCGTGACGCGGATCACGAGGTGACCCAGTAGTCGTTAATCGGCAGGGCCCGGGTGGACCCCACCGGGGGACCTTCAAGAGGCGATCAGCTGGCGCAACACATAGTGCAGGATCCCGCCGGCCTTGAAGTACTCCACTTCGTTGAGTGTATCGATCCGGCACAGCACCTCCACTTTTTCCTGGACGCCGCTTTCGCGGGTGATCTGCAAGGTCAGGTTCATTCGCGGACGCAGTGGGGCGCCGCTGAGCCCCAGGATGTCAAAGGTTTCGCGCCCTGTCAGGTTCAGTGACTTGCGGTTCTGGTCGAGCTTGAACTGCAACGGCAATACGCCCATGCCGACCAGGTTGGAACGGTGTATGCGTTCAAAACTTTCGGCAATCACCGCTTTGACTCCAAGCAGATTAGTGCCTTTGGCTGCCCAGTCCCGGCTCGACCCGGTGCCGTACTCTTGACCGGCGATGACAATCAGCGCGATCCCTGCCGCTTGATAGCGCATGGAAGCATCGTAGATCGGCAGCTTCTCGCCGGTGGGGATATATACCGTGTTGCCGCCTTCCTCACCGGCGAGCATTTCGTTACGGATGCGGATATTGGCGAAGGTGCCGCGCATCATCACTTGGTGATTGCCACGGCGTGAGCCGTAGGAGTTGAAGTCGCGCGGCTCCACGCCCTTTTCGCGCAGGTACTGCCCGGCGGGGCTGTCGGCCTTGATGTTGCCGGCCGGGGAGATGTGGTCGGTGGTGACCGAATCGCCCAACAGTGCCAGCACCCGCGCACCCTTGATATCGGTGATGACCGGCAAGGGACCTGCGATATCGTCGAAGAAGGGTGGATGCTGGATATAGGTGGAGTCGTCCTGCCAGACATAGGTCGCTGCCTGGGGCACTTCGATGGCTTGCCATTGCGCGTCGCCAGCGAAAACCTCGGCATACTGCTTGTGAAACATGGTCGTATCGACCTTGGTCACGGCCTCGGCGATTTCCTTCTGGCTCGGCCAGATATCGCGCAGGTACACCGGCCGGCCATCCTTGCCCAGGCCCAGCGGTTCGCTGCTGATGTCGGTACGCACGGTACCGGCCAGGGCATAGGCGACCACCAGGGGCGGTGAGGCCAGCCAGTTGGTCTTGACCAGCGGGTGGACCCGACCTTCGAAGTTGCGGTTGCCGGAGAGTACCGAAGCGACTGTCAGGTCGGCCTGAACAATGGCTTTTTCGATCGGTTCTGCCAATGGGCCGGAGTTGCCGATGCAGGTGGTGCAGCCATAGCCCACCAGGTCAAAGCCCAGGGCATCGAGGTATTGGGTCAGCCCTGCGGCCTTGTAATAGTCGGTGACCACCTTGGAACCGGGGGCCAGCGAGCTCTTGACCCAGGGCTTGCGTTGCAGGCCCTTTTCCACGGCCTTTTTCGCCACCAGCCCGGCGGCCATCATGACGCTGGGGTTGGAGGTGTTGGTACAGGAGGTGATGGCGGCAATCACCACCGCGCCGTCTCTCAAGCAGTGGCTCTGGCCTTCATGGGTATATTCGGCTTCACCGGCCAGGTCGGGGTTGCCCACGGCGACGCCACCACCGCCTTCGCTTTCCAGGCGGCCTTCTTCCTTGCTGGTCGGTTTGAGGCGCAGGCCGATGAAGTCGGTGAACGTCTGGCCGACTTGCGACAACGGGACGCGGTCTTGCGGGCGTTTCGGCCCGGCCAGGCTGGCTTCAACCTCGCCCAGGTCCAGGGCCAGGCTATCGGTGAACACCGGCTCCTGACCCGGCAAGCGCCACAGGCCCTGCACCTTGCAATAGGCCTCCACCAGTTTCACTGTCTGTGTCGTGCGCCCGGACAGGCGCAAGTAGTCCAGGGTCACTTCATCGACGGGAAAGAAACCACAGGTCGCGCCGTATTCGGGCGCCATGTTGGCGATGGTGGCGCGGTCGGCGAGGGGCAGGTCGGCCAGGCCATCACCGTAGAATTCGACGAACTTGCCGACCACGCCTTTCTTGCGCAGCATCTGCGTGACGGTCAGTACCAGGTCGGTGGCGGTGATGCCTTCGCGCAGCTTGCCGGTCAGCTTGAAGCCGATCACTTCGGGAATCAGCATGGAAACCGGCTGCCCGAGCATCGCCGCTTCCGCTTCGATGCCACCCACGCCCCAGCCAAGTATGCCCAGGCCGTTGATCATGGTGGTGTGCGAGTCGGTCCCGACCAGAGTGTCGGGGAAGGCATAGGTTCGACCGTCCGCTTCCCGGGTCCAGACCGTGCGGCCCAGGTATTCAAGGTTGACCTGGTGACAAATGCCGGTGCCCGGCGGCACCACGCGGAAGTTGTGGAAGGCATTCTGGCCCCAACGCAGGAACGCGTAGCGTTCGCCATTGCGCTCCATCTCGATGTCGACGTTTTGGGCGAAGGCCTCGTGGCTGGCATATTTGTCGACCATCACCGAGTGGTCGATGACCAGGTCCACCGGTGACAAGGGGTTGATTCGCTGCGGGTCGCCACCGGCCTTGGCCATGGCGGCGCGCATGGCGGCCAGGTCGACCACGGCCGGCACGCCGGTGAAGTCTTGCATTAACACCCGGGCTGGGCGGTACTGGATCTCGCGGTCGCTGCTGCGGGTATTGAGCCAGTCGGCGAGCGCCTTGAGGTCGGCCCCGGTGACGGTCTTGCCATCCTCCCAGCGCAGCAGGTTTTCCAGCAGCACTTTCAGCGACATGGGCAGGCGCTGCAGATCGCCGAGGCTGCCGGCGGCGTCGGTCAGGCTGTAATAATGGTACGTCTTGTCATCGACCGTTAAGGTTCTCAGGGTTTTCAGGCTATCGAGCGAAGGCATGAACAAACTCCTTTTGCGTCGAGGGTCCGCACGGCTACGGACTTGACTGAACGGACAGAACTATCAACCTAGACCTGATTGTGCGTTCTATCCATAGACTGGGTTGTGACAGCATGTCGCGGCTTGCGAACTTCCTTTATCATGCGCCGATTTCGGCCCGGTGCGTGCCGAATCAGGGTCGTGGCCGTCAATGGGCCGCGACCGCCCAGGAGTGGTGAATGAATACCCTGTTTATGCATTGCCGGCCCGGCTTCGAAGGTGAAGTCTGTTCCGAAATCGCCGAGCATGCGGCGCGCTTGAACGTTGCCGGTTACGCCAGGGCCAAGCCGCAGACGGCCTGCGCCGAATTCATCTGCAACGATGCAGAGGGCCCCGAGCGGTTGATGCGTGAATTGCGCTTCGCCCAGTTGATCTTCCCTCGCCAGTGGGCGCGTGGGGCATTTGTCGAGTTGCCGGAGACCGACCGCATCAGCGTGCTGCTTGAGCACCTGGCCACGTTTCCGACCTGTGGCAGCCTCTGGCTGGAAGTCATGGACACCAACGATGGCAAGGAATTGTCGACCTTCTGTCGCAAGTTCGAGGCGCCGCTACGCAAAGCCCTGACCCAGGCCGGCAAGCTCCAGGACGATGCCGGCAAGCCGAGGTTGTTGCTGACCTTCAGGAGTGGGCGCGAGGTGTTCGTGGGCCTGGCGGCGGCCGACAACTCGGCCATGTGGCCCATGGGCATCCCACGGCTCAAGTTTCCCCGCGAAGCACCGAGCCGGTCGACCTTGAAGCTTGAAGAGGCCTGGCATCACTTTATCCCGCGTGACCAATGGGACGAGCGCCTCAATGGCGACATGACGGGGGTCGACCTGGGTGCGGCACCCGGCGGCTGGACCTACCAACTGGTCAAGCGCGGCATGCTGGTGACCGCCATCGACAACGGCCCGATGGCTGAAAGCCTGATGGATACCGGCCTGGTTCAACACTTGATGGCCGACGGCTTTACCTACAAGCCCAAGCAGCCGGTGGACTGGATGGTCTGTGACATCGTCGAAAAGCCAGCGCGCAATGCGGCGCTGCTGGAAACCTGGCTGGGCGAAGGCCTGTGCCGCGAAGCGGTGGTCAACCTCAAGCTGCCGATGAAGCAGCGCTATGCCGAAGTGCGGCGGTTGCTCGATCGGATAGAGGAGGGCTTCAAGGCCCGTGGCATCAAGGTGGCGATCGGGTGCAAGCAGCTGTATCACGATCGGGAGGAGGTGACTTGTCATTTGCGGCGGTTGGACCCCAAGCGGCGTTGAGATGGCGAGCGCTGCGCGCTCATCGCTGGCAAGCCAGCTCCCACAATGTATTGCGTGCGCGCTGTTACTTGTGGGAGCTGGCTTGCCAGCGATAGGGCCCTGAAGGCCACCCAACAATTCCGACAGACCAAGGTGACCAAACCGCCACTTTGCGCGACAATGCCCGCCAGTTCCTGGAGTATTTTATGCCTGATTCAATCGATGCCTTGACCCATGACGCCGTCCTCGACGCCAGCGGCCTCAATTGCCCGGAGCCGGTGATGATGCTGCACCAGCACGTGCGCGACCTGCAGGCCGGCGGCTTGCTCAAGGTGATCGCCACCGACCCGTCGACCCGTCGCGATATCCCCAAGTTCTGCGTATTCCTGGGCCATGACCTGGTCGAGCAACAGGAACTGGCCGGCACCTACCTGTACTGGATTCGCAAGAAGGCCGACTAAGCGCGTGGGCTCTGGCGAATCCGCTTGCGCGCACTGCGTGCCAGGCGGACCGTGAGCATCAGGGCCGCGCAGGTCAAGCCGACGATCAGCCCCTGCCACAGGCCGCTCGGGCCGCTGGCGCCGCCGGCCCAGTCGGTCAGGCCGAGGATGTAACCCACCGGCAGGCCGATCCCCCAATAGGCGAACAGCGTCAGGATCATGGTCACCCGGGTGTCCTGATAGCCGCGCAAGGCGCCGGCGGCGGTTACCTGAATGGCGTCCGAGAACTGGAACAACGCCGAATACACGATCAGCATCGAAGCGATCTGGATAACCGCCGTGTCAGGGGTATAGATCGCTGCCAGGTGTTCACGTGTCAGCAACATCAGGCTCGCCGAGAAGCAGGCATACCCCAGGGCGGCGGCCATGCCCACGCCCGCGGCGAAACGGGCCTCGCGTGGCGCGTTGCGGCCCATGGCCTGGCCCACCCGCACGGTCACCGCCATGCCCAGCGAATACGGGATCATGAACACCAGTGAGCTGATGTTCAGGGCGATCTGGTGGCCGGCCACCACGGTGGAACCCAGGCTGCCGATCAACAGGGCAATGACCGCAAAGATGCTCGACTCGGCGAACACCGCGATGCCGATCGGCAGGCCGATGCCCAACAGTCGCTTGATCACCGCCCATTGCGGCCAGTCGAAACGGCCGAACACCCGGGTGCTGCGATACGCCGGAGCCCAATGCACCCAGCCGGCCATGCCCAGGCACATCACCCACATGACAATCGCCGTGGCCCAGCCGCAGCCGACCCCGCCCAGCGCCGGCATGCCGAAGTGCCCGTAGATGAACACATAGTTCAGCGGAATGTTGAGCATCAACCCGCACAGGCCCAGGACCATGCTTGGCCGGGTCCGGCCCAGGCCATCGCTGCAGCAGCGCAGTACGTGGTATAGCGCCACCGACGGCAGGCCGCTGGCGATCCCGCGCAAATAGCCCATGCACGGTTCGATCAGTTCCGGGTCGACTTTCATCAGGTGCAGGATCGGCTCGGCACTGAGCAACAGGGCGCTGGCGCCGATGCCGACCACGATGGCCAGCCAGAGCGCCTGGCGCACCAGCGGGCCGATCTCGGCGTGCTGGCCGGCGCCGAAGCGCTGTGCGACCTTGGGGGTGGTCGCCAGCAGGATGCCGGTCATCAACAGGAATACCGGCACCCAGATCGAATTGCCCAGCGCCACCGCCGCCAAGTCGCGCGGGCCGACGCGGCCGGCCATGACCGCGTCGACGAAGCCCATGGCGGTCGTTGCCAGTTGGGCAACGATGATCGGCAGCGCCAGCGTGAGCAGGCTGCGCAGTTCGGTGCGCACGCGCGCCCGGCGGCTGAGAGGGGTGGAAGAGGTGTTGGCAGGTACGGAATTCACAGACGAGGCATCCACAAAACAGGCGCGGAAAACCGCATAGTCTACGCCTTGACGCAGGAGTCAGGAAACATTGCTGTCAGTACGCGCTGCCAAAGCCTGCGAGGCCGCTGGATCAAGCAGGCCCGGAACGCCTACACTGCGGGCCTCGAAAGGAGCCTGCCATGCTGATTGTTGCCGACGAAAACATTCCCCTGCTCGAAGCCTTCTTCGAAGGTTTCGGTGAAATCCGCCGCCTCGCCGGCCGTTCGATCGACCGCGCTGCCGTGCAGGATGCCGACGTGCTCCTGGTGCGTTCGGTCACCCGGGTCGACCGGGCCTTGCTCGAAGGCAGTCGTGTGCGCTTTGTCGGCACCTGCACCATTGGTACCGACCATCTGGACCTCGGCTACTTTGCCGAGGCGGGCATTCACTGGTCCAGCGCGCCGGGTTGCAACGCCCGGGGCGTGGTCGACTACGTGTTGGGCAGCCTGCTGACCCTGGCCGAGCTGGAGGGCGTCGACCTGGCTCGGCGGACCTATGGCGTGGTTGGTGCCGGTGAGGTGGGCGGGCGTCTGGTCAAGGTGTTGCGTGGGCTGGGCTGGGAGGTGCTGGTCTGCGATCCGCCCCGGCAGGCGCAGGAGGGCGGCGATTACGTCAGCCTCGAGAGCATCGTGCAAGCGTGCGATGTCATCAGCCTGCACACGCCCTTGAGCAAGGAAGGGCCGCTGGCGACCTGGCACTTGCTCGACGCCGAGCGCCTGGCGCGCTTGAAGCCCGGCAGCTGGCTGATCAACGCCAGTCGCGGCCCGGTGGTGGACAACGCCGCCTTGCGTGAGCTGTTGCTGGAGCGGGTCGACCTGCAGGCGGTACTGGATGTGTGGGAGGGCGAACCGCAGGTCGATCTGGCCCTTGCCAAACTCTGTGTATTGGCCACGCCGCACATCGCCGGCTACAGCCTGGATGGCAAGCAACGGGGCACGGCGCAGATCTATCAGGCGTTCTGCGCCTGGCGTGGCGTGCCCGAGCAGGTGCAATTGGCAGACCTGCTGCCCAGGCCCTGGCTTGCCCAGGTCAACCTGCAGGCTGAAACCGACCCGGCCTGGGCGCTGGCCATGCTCTGCCGGGGTGTCTACGACCCCCGCCGCGACGACGCCGATTTCCGTCGCAGCCTGAGCGACGTGACGGCCGAGCAGCGGGCGGGCTTCGATGCCTTGCGCAAGCATTACCCGGCGCGCCGCGAGATCGAGGGGTTGCGGGTGCAGATCGAGGGGCAGTCGCCGGTGCTGGAGCAGTTGGTTGATGCGTTGGGCTGTGTGCGGGTTTGAGATCTTGCCGGGCTGGAGATCGCCGCGGCCGCTTTGCGCCCGAGCGCAGCCTTCGGCAGCGGCTACATGGTTCGGCATAACGCGGTTGGCGTAGCCGCTGCCGCAGGCTGCGCCGAGGTCCGCAGGACCTCCCAGCGATCTGCTATTCAACGCTGAATATCGTGGCAATAAAAACCCGGCTCTGAGGCCGGGTTGAAGGAATTCTGTGCAACGTCAGTCTTTTTTGGCGGGTTTGACGACGTTTTTCTCCAGTTCCTTGCAGGCTTCCTGGATCATGTCACGGGTGATCGGGATCTCTCGGCCCTGGGCATCGATAATCGAACCACATGCCTGTTTCTGCGGTGGCGATTCTTTTTTCTGGGGGGTAGTGTTCTGCAAGCCCATGTCCTGTCTCCTCTTCAGGTTCAAGCTCAGACTAATGCCGCCAGGTGACCACTGTGTGACAAGTCCCTCAGTGCATGGCGGCACATTCAGTCCACCAGAAATGTTTGCAAACATCCAGCGCGAGTTTAGATCGAAACCGTCTAACGGTTATTGATCCTGGTCATAGAGGGTCGGATGTTTGGCCGTGCACCGCTCGTCGGGTGTAGGCTGAGGGTTCCTGGACAACGCTGGCGGCCTCATGACCCCGATGCTTTCTGCCCGGCAACGGCATGCCATCCATCTGACCCTGAGTTTTCTCAAGCCCTATCGCTTGCAGGTAGCGGGCGCCTTGCTGGCGCTGGTGGCCACTGCAGCGGTCACCTTGTCGATGGGGCAGGGCATCCGGCTGTTGGTCGACCAGGGCTTCATGACCCAGTCACCGCAACTGCTCGACCAGTCGATCGGCTTGTTCCTGCTGTTGGTACTGGCACTGGCGGTCGGTACCTTCACGCGTTTCTATCTGGTGTCGTGGATCGGCGAGCGCTGTGTCGCCGACATCCGCAAGCGGGTGTTCGACCATCTGATCTACCTGCACCCGGGTTTCTACGAGAACAACCGCAGCTCCGAAATTCAGTCGCGGCTCACGGCCGATACCACGCTGCTGCAATCGGTCATCGGTTCGTCGCTGTCGCTGTTTCTGCGCAATGCCCTGATGGTGATCGGCGGGATCGTGCTGTTGTTCATCACCAACCCGAAACTCACCAGCATCGTGGTGCTGGCCTTACCGCTGGTACTGGCGCCGATTCTGATCTTCGGCCGGCGGGTACGAGCCTTGTCGCGCCAGAGCCAGGACCGCATCGCCGATGTCGGCAGTTATGTGGCCGAGGCCCTTGGGCAGATCAAGACCGTACAGGCCTACAACCATCAGCCCCGCGATCAGCAGCGCTTCGGCCATACCGTGGAACAAGCCTTTCTCACTGCGTGCAAACGCATTGTCCAGCGCGCCTGGCTGATAACCCTGGTGATCGTGCTGGTGCTCGGTGCGGTCGGGGTCATGCTTTGGGTCGGTGGCATGGACGTGATTGCCGGGCGCATCACAGAAGGTGAACTGGCGGCCTTCGTGTTCTACAGCCTCATCGTCGGCAGCGCCTTCGGCACCTTGAGCGAAGTGATTGGCGAGTTGCAGCGCGCGGCAGGGGCTGCCGAGCGAATTGCCGAACTGCTGCAGGCAAAGAATGAGATCGTGGCGCCGAAAGAAGGGCGCGTGCAGTTGCCGGAACGGGTCGCTGGCCGGCTGCAATTGCAGGACGTGGTTTTCGCCTACCCCTCACGCCCGACCCCGGCAGCCATCAATGGCCTGAGCCTGACGGTCGAGCCCGGGGAAACCCTGGCGCTGGTCGGGCCATCGGGGGCGGGCAAGTCGACCCTGTTCGACCTGTTGCTGCGCTTCTACGACCCGCAGCAGGGCCGGATCCTCATCGATGGGCAGGTACTCGTGCACCTCGATCCACTGGACTTGCGCCGCCAATTCGCACTGGTGTCACAGAACCCCGCGCTGTTTTTCGGCACGGTCGAGGAAAACATCTGTTATGGCCGGTCCCAGGCCAGCAGCGCGCAGATCGAGGCGGCGGCGCGGATTGCCCATGCCCACGAGTTCATCCTGCAATTGCCCCAGGGCTACCAGACCCATTTGGGCGACGCCGGGCTGGGCTTGTCCGGTGGCCAGCGACAGCGCCTGGCCATCGCCCGAGCCCTGCTGGTCGATGCGCCGATCCTGTTGCTGGACGAAGCGACCAGCGCCCTGGATGCGCAGAGCGAACATTTGATACAGCAGGCATTGCCAACCCTGATGGCGGGGCGTACGACGCTGGTGATCGCACATCGACTGGCGACCGTGCAGAACGCGGACCGGATTGCGCTGATCGATCAAGGGGAGCTGGTTGCGGTGGGGACGCATCGGCAGTTGATTGCCGAGAGTGCGTTGTATGCGCGGTTGGCGGCGTTGCAGTTCAATGCCGCCTGAAGCTGCGCCCCAGGGAAGGGGCGTCGCCGATTTCGCTACCGATTAACGGTATTCACACAGGTAAGCCGTCGCCACCGCCACCTTCAGCTGGAACTTGCTGTTGGCCGGTACATTGAAGCGGCTGCCGGCTTCGAAGGTTTCCCAGTCGTTGCCGTCCGGCAGTTTCACGGTCAGGGCGCCGGACACCACGTGCATGATTTCACGCTGGGCGGTGCCGAACTCGTATTCGCCCGGGGCCATGACGCCAATGGTGGCCGGACCTTCGGTGGCTTCGAAGGCAATGGACTTGACGGTGCCGTCGAAGTACTCGTTGACTTTAAACATGGGCGATTCCTCGAAAAGGGCAAAAAAGGGCTGGCCAGTATGCCCAAGCCTCACACCCTCGTCATCCGCTTTTGAACCTCTAGACCGGCAGTGTCAGCGGTAGCAGCCGGGCGGTATTGCGCGCATCTTCGAGTGCCCGATGCTGTTGCCCGGTAAACTGCAGGCCGGCCAGCTGCAACGCACCGTTCAGGCCCAGCGGCCGCTGAAGCTTGCGCGCCTTGGCGAAGCGCTGCTTGAGGTTGATATGGGGCACATCGGCCAGCAGGCTCTTGATCTGGTGTTGCTGCCATTCCTGGAGAAATTGCTGGCGATCGTAGTCACCCCAGCTGACCCATGCCTGCAGGTGCGTCTGGTGGTGGCTCAACCAGCGCTCGAATTGCGGCCAGACTTCGGTCAGCGGGGCTGCCGCATCGACGTTGGCCTGGCTGATATGCGTCAGTTCACGACAGAAGGGCGTCAATTGCGGACGCCGCTGGGGCCGCACAAAACGCTGGAAATGATCCACCTCGCGGCCCGCACGGTTCACCAGGCTGGCACCGATTTCTATGATTTCCATTTCCGCGACCGGCCAGCCACCTTCATCGGTAGTGGCTTCCAGGTCGATCACCAGCCAATGCGCCATGACAGGCTCCTATAACAGCGCTCGTTTGGCTAGAGCGTAGCCAAATCGAACCTTTTGCGGTATCCCCGGCGCCGGGTTCTTTGATATCTGGCCCGGGCCGCTGTGAAACGCTTGTCTGGCGGGCCCCAACGGCATAAATTGCCCGCCCAGCGTCCATTCTTCACAAACGGACAGGCGCCGACGGTTTTGCACATAGGGAGAATGGTGTGGACGAACAACAAGCCTTGCAGGTGATGCGTGAGCTGGTCGATCAGGGACAGTTGATCGACCCCGAGAGCGCGCGCGGCAAATTGCTGCAGACGGCGGCACACCTGTTTCGCAACAAGGGCTTCGAGCGCACCACCGTTCGTGATCTGGCCAGTGCCGTAGGTATTCAATCGGGCAGTATTTTCCACCACTTCAAAAGCAAGGACGAAATCCTCTGCTCGGTAATGGAGCAGACCCTGATCTACAACACCGCGCTGCTGCGTGCATCCCTGGCAGGCGCCGGTGATGTCCGCGAACGCTTGCTGGCGCTGATTCGCTGCGAGCTGCAATCGATCATGGGCGGTACGGGCGAAGCCATGGCGGTGCTGGTGTTCGAGTGGCGCTCATTGTCACCAGAAGGCCAGGCGCAGGTACTGGCCTTGCGCGACCTGTATGAGCAGCTGTGGCTCGATGTGCTGGAGGAGGCCAAGGCTGCGGGTTACATCCGGGGCAATGTTTCGCTCATCCGACGCTTTCTGACAGGTGCCCTGTCGTGGACCACGACCTGGTTTCGCCCCCAGGGCAGCCTGAGCCTGGACCAGGTCGCCGAACAAGCGTTGCTGTTACTGCTCAAGGATGGCTGAAGCGGCGGTTGTGCCGCAGTTGTGCAAAGGTTTGAAAACACCTGGCTTAGCTGGATCCCTATAGACGTACGGAGTGTGTGGTCTTGATTCTTGTGCCTAAGCCGGCGACCTTGCGAACTCTGACAGGGGCGCTTGCGGCGCTTCTTTCGTTGTCGATCTCGGCTCAAGAAGTGGTCAGGATCGGTGCCGCGCATTTTCCGCCCTATACAGTCCGGCCCGAGCAGGGTGCCGACACCGGCCTGCTGCCGCAATTGGTCGCGGCGCTGAACCAGGCGCAGGGCAACTACCGGTTTGTCCTGGTACCCACCTCGATCCCTCGGCGCTTTCGCGATTTCCAGCAGGGGCGCATCGACATGGCCATCTTCGAGAACCCCGATTGGGGCTGGAATGACATCGACCACGTCGCCGTCGACATGGGCCTGGAGGATGCCGAGATCTTCGTCGCCCGCCGCGTCGAGGGTCGCCGGCAGGACTATTTCGCCACCCTGCACGACAAGCGCCTGGCGTTGTTCAGCGGGTACCACTATGCCTTCGCCGGATTCAATGCCGACCCGGCCTGGCTGGCGGACAACTACCGAACGACGCTGACCTACTCCCATGACAGCAACCTGCTGATGGTGCAGCGCGACCGGGCCGACATTGCTCTGGTGACCCGTTCCTACCTGAGCGATTACCTGGCTCGCCACCCGGACGTAGCGGGCCAGTTCTTGGCGTCCGAGCGCGTCGATCAGGTATATCACCATTACGCCTTGCTACGGCCCAGTGCGCCTATCAGTGGCGTGGAGTTCACCGCGTTGTTGCAGCGTTTGAGGGGCAATGGTGAGATGTTGCGGATTTTCAAGCCTTATCGGATTTCGGTAGCCCGGTAGGGCCTCATCGCTGCATAGGTATCTACATGGATCGAATCAGCCTGGAGGGGGGCGGCACGACCCTGCCCGGCAACCCACCCCGCTTACCTGGGCCCCAGAATCGCCCCCAGCATCTCCGGGCTCGGCGCCCCCTGTTGCTGCTGCAACTGGCCGTCCTTGTCCTGGTAGAAGATCGCCGGGGTCGCGGCCAACCCCAGTTCCTCCATCAACGCCTGGTTGCCATCGAGCTTGGCCTGAACCTCGGCCGGTATCTTGTCCAGTGGTTTCAGGGTGCTGGCCTTGCCGGCCTTTTCGTGTTTGTACAGGGCCTGCTCGGGGTTTTTTGCACCCAACAGGGCAGCGGATTTGGCCGGGCTGTCTTCACGGATGATACCGACCATGATGTGCCGCAACTGCACTTTGCCGGAGTCGACCCAGGGCCGTGCCTGCTCCCAGAACTTATTGCAATACGGGCAGTTGGGGTCGCTGAACAGGTAGACGATGCGCGGCGCGCTGGCCTTGCCGTCGGCAATCCAGCTGCTCTTTTCCATCTTGGCCCAGACCTGCTTGGCCATCGGGGCGTAGACCAGTTTTTGCAGCTGGGCCTGGCTCAGGTCCTTGCCTTGTGCATCGAACAGGCTGCCTACCAACACATGCTTGCCGTCGGGCGTCAGGTACAGGGCCAGGCCGCGATTCTGGAACTGGGCGGCGTAGCCACGCAGCCCGTCCGGCGCGTCGAAGCTGCCCATGATCCGAGCGCCCTTTTTCTCGATCATTTTTATCGCCTCAGGCAGTTCTTCGGCCTGCAGCAACGGTGATTGCAGCAAGGCCAGGCCCAGCGCGAGGGTGAAGATTGGTTTCATTGCGGACTCCTGGCGGAAACAGGTGAAGTGGCCGGAGGATTCCGGTCAAAGGATTCGAGTGCGCGCGCAAGGCTTGCCCGCGAGAGTTCGCCAAGGTGGCTGCCAATCAGGTGGCCTTCGGCGTCGTAGAACAGCGTGGTCGGCAAGGCCATTGAGCCGACCTGTTGGGCCAGCCGGCCACTGCCATCGAACAGGACATGGGACAGGCTCAAGCCGGCGGTGGCCAGAAAGGTGGTCACGGTGCCAGGGGATTCGCCCTGGTTGACGAACAGGAACAGCACATCGTCGCGCTCATTCTGGGCCTGTTGCAGCACCGGCATTTCCCGGCGGCAGGGCGGGCACCAGGTGGCCCAGAGGTTGATCACCAGCGGGCGCCCTTGATAGTCGGCCAGCTTTACCGCTTGCCCGGTGGCGTTGTACAGGGTGATGTCCGGCAGCCGCGTGCCGCGCTCGTACAGCTGGCTGGCCAGGGTGCCCAGCAACCAGAACAACAGGCCGCAGGCCAGGCCAATGCCGAGCGGACGGCGCAGGGTGGGGCGCTGCCGATACTGCCAGAGGGCGCCGAGCAGCACCGCGAGCACGCCTGCCCAGGCCAGAAAGCCGCCATCGCGGATATCGACGATCTGCAATGGGTCATCCCGGTATTGCGTCCAGTACGCGATCACAAAGCCCAGCCGGGCGGCCAGCAGCCCGAGCATGAACAGCACGAACAGCGTCGATTCGGGGTTGTCGCCGCCGCGTTTGGCAACGCGCCAGCCCACCAGCGTGGCCAGGCCCAGTGCGCTCAGCAGCAAAACATGGTCGAGGGCCAGGGCAACGGGCCCTATATTTACGGTCAGCATCAGCCTTGGGTCCTGGTCGCAGTCCAGTGTTGCAAAAAGGTTTGGGCGTCGATTTCGCCGGTAATTCGTCGGTTGCGGCGTTCCTCGCCGTCGGGCCCGATCCATAAGAGGCTCGGCGGGCCGGGTACCTGGTAGCGCTCCAACAACTGGCGGCTGCTGGCTGCATCCGCCGTGACATCCAGGCGCAATAGCCGAACCCCTTCGAGCGCGGTCAACACATCGGCCCTGGTGAAGATCTGTTTTTCCATGATCTTGCAGGACACGCACCAATCGGCATAGTAGTCCAGAAACACCCATTGCCCCTGCGCCTTGGCGGCATCGAGCTCACGTTGCAAGGCCTCGGGGCGATCGATTGTGAGGAAGGCGTCGTGCGGTTCGGCAATGGCGTTGGAGGTCGCGCCAAATACCTGGAGGGGCCGCATCGGATCGCTGGCGCCACCGGCCGCACCGATGACCATCAGAACGCCCCAGAGCCCGAACAGGACGGCCAGGGGTTGCAGCCACAGGGCGCGCAGCAGGTGTGCCCGGGCTGCATGGGCCAGGCTGACCAGCAACGCCCCGCACAAGCCCAGCCACAGTGCCGCGTCCAGGACGGTGCGCAGCATGTACAGCGCCATGCCGAGGAATACGAAACCGAACACGCCCTTGACCAGGTTCATCCAGGCGCCTGGCCGTGGCAGGTAGCGGTTGCCCAGCGTCACCAGCAGCAACAGCGGCAAGCCCATGCCCAGGCCCATGCCGAACAGGATCAGGCCGCCGTGGACGGCATTGCCGGTTTGCGCGATGTAGAGCAGGGCCCCGGCCAACGGGGCGGTCATGCAGGGCCCGACCAGCAGCCCCGACAGCACGCCCAGCAACGCGGCGCCATACAGGCTGCCACCGCGGCGTTGGCGCCCGGCCCGCTCGAGACGATCACGAACGAAGGCCGGCAGCTGCAACTCGAACACGCCGAACATCGGCAAGGCCAGCAGCACGAACAGCGCGGCAAAACTGCCCAGCAACCAGGGTTGCTGCAACAGCGCCTGCAGGTTGCCGCCCAGCAGGGCCGCCAGTACGCCGAGGCCGGCATACACCAGCGCCATGCTCAATACATAGCAGCCGGCCAGGGCCCAGCCGCGGCGTGTGCTGGCGCCACTACCGAGGACCATGCCGGCAAGGATCGGCAGCATCGGCAGCGAGCAGGGCGTGAAGGCCAGCAACAGGCCCAGACCGAAGAACACCAGCAAGCCCCAGCCCAGCGAGGTCTGTTGCAGGGTAGTGGCCAATGACAGGTCGGCTGCCTCTGCACTGGCAGCGCCGGAGGTGCCGAGCTTGAGGTCGGCGTTTTGCGGCGGATAGCACAGGCCCGCGTCCGCACAGCCTTGCCAGCCGACCCTGACCGAGCCGCTGGCGCCTGCCGGGATCAGCAGCTCGAGTTGGCCCCGATAGACTTCGCCCTGGCCAAAGAACTCATCGCTATGAGGCTCGCCGGCAGGCAGCGGGGGGTGTAGCTCGGCGGGCAGGCCGTCGAATTTCAAGCGCTGCTGATACAGGTAGTAGCCATCGGCAATGCGCCAATGCAGCCGCGTCTGGCCCGAATCCAGCTGTTGCGAGGTGAATTGGAAGGCTTTGTCGACGGGAAGAAAGTCCGGCCGGGCAAACGGGTCCTCGAAAGCCTGGGCCAGGCTGGACATCAGCAAGAGCAGGGAAATTACCAGGTTACGCATCACAAGCGCCCAGTTCCTTGAGTAGAGACGAAGCGAGCATGGGAGCAGTGGATTAATACGGTATTAAATGGGCGGGCAAGTACGCATTCGAACCAGAAAAAATAATTATTGATGGCTTCGCCCTGCCGAGGGTCTGCAAGGCTGACGGTTTAGTTACCGAGATTGACTCATGCGTTCCGACAATCTGTCTTCAACAGTGCACCCCGGCACCCAGGCCGCGCTTGCGAGCACGGCGCAACAATGGCTGGAGGCCTATCCGGACTTGTATCTCATGGCCCGGGGCGCGGCCCTGAAAATCCTGAAGAAACTGCTAGGCCAGGAACTGGAGCCGGACACGATCTACTGGCACCGTTTCAGCGGTGCTGCAAGTTCCTCTCTCACCTTCAACGGTTGGGAGCATTATGGTTCACCGATCGAGTCCATGACATTGATCGAATTGGTCGTGCGCCGCTTCCGCGCGGGCGATCAGGACAACGTCGATGATTTGCAGTGGGAGGGCGGGTTCTATACGGCCGACTCGAAACAGGGTGTCTACAACCAGACCAATGAAGTCAGGCTCTTGCCCAAAGACGTTCTGCGTGAATTATGGGCGATTGATTTTGCGCAGGCGTACAGAACCAAAATGCGGGCATTTTGGCAAACCCATGCCGACGACTTCCTGGAACTGAGCAGAATCAACTTTCAGGCCACCCTGATCAACGCGCGCAACCAGGGAACATTGACCGAGCAGGATCTGCGGGCGCTGCAGCGAGGGGCTGCCGCGTCGTTGACAGCCCCTGCTGTTTTAAAGGATCGGCAAGGCACGGCCATGGGGCATCAGGGGCTGAGCGTGCGTACCTTCGATATCGCCGGGTACAAGGCTCGCGACATACTGCGCATTGTCGACGCCCAAGGGCGGCAGCTGCTTTACATGCCGGCGCAAGCGCCAGGTTTGCTGGTGTTCGATAGCGAGGCTGCCGTCTACCAATGGGTCCGGGAACGAGCGGCCAAGCCTGACTCGCGGGAAGAGCTCCTGGCGCACTTTTCGATATCGGGGGTCGATATCGGGCCATTGGCGCTACTGCTCGCAAAGCTGCCGAACACCGTGCAAAGTGCCAGCAAGCCGTTGCTCAATCAGCGCGAACAGGTCATTGAAGGTGATGCGTTCGTTTACCTGCGAGACACGGCCCGTCACGAGATGGAGGTACAGGCCCATCAGTTGTTGACCTCCAATGCACAACTGAGAAAACAGATATGGATCGGCTATCTGGGCGCATTCGCGCAAGTATTTACCCCTTTTGCCCCCCTGGGCTGGCCCGTCGCCCTGGTGCTTGTCGGAGCAGGTGTCGCCAGTGTAGGGCTGCGAATTGACCAGGCCGTCAATGCGCGCAGTGCCGCCGAGCGCAAGTCCGGCATTCTCGGTGCGATTGCCAGCGCCATAGGTCTGCTGCTCGATGTCATTGCGCTGATATCGACCCGCCCGGCGCTCAACGCCCCCGTAACATTCAATGGTGAAATCTCCGGCGGCTTGCGCCTGCGGCTGCGGCCCCAAACGTCGATCAGCTCGCCGGCTCGCGAGCTGCAGGTGGCAAACCCTGACATGCAAGGTATCGAATTGAGCCCTCGCGGTTACTGGAACCGCCTTGGGTTTATCGAAAGGAGCGATCGAACACCGCTTTACTACACACGTGAGTTATCGGGAAGGGAAGACCCGACTCAAGTGCCGATGGAAGGGTTTGCCGATCCGCAAGCGTCCCGGGGTGCGGGCGACCTGCTCGACGGCCGGGCATTACGCACCTTTGGTTCGGTACAGGGCGCCTGTCTCCACGCTCAGGCCGAGTACGAGGGGGCTTACGCCGTGTACGAAATCGACGCCTTGGATGTGAGGTCGGTTTCAGCCCGGGAGAACCTGGGTGCCAACGAACGGTTTACCATATCGCAGTTGGCCCCCGGGAGTGATGCGGGAAGGCTGGGCGATGCCGTGCAGGATGCCTACCTGCATGATGTGGTGCATGTCGATAACGCGCTGATCGACAGTTCAAGGATAAAACTGCGCCCCGTCGAAGAATGGGAAGAACAGCAAGCCATCGAACTCGTGCACGCGGCCACGCCTCGGGCAGTACGGGTAGTCGAAAGCACAGTGCTTCATCGCGTGAGTGTTTTTCCTCCCGCATTCGGTCAAGTCGTCAACAGTTATGGCATCGAGGCAGAGGGTGAACTGCAGATCGTCAAATACGATCCACGTATCGATGCCTGGCGAAAACCTTCCGGGCGCGCCTGGCGGTTTGACTCCGCACGGGATCGAATGGTGCAAGTTAAAAATCCCGACGCCATTCCCTGGCTCGACGCGGCCCGCCAACAGGAGAACCTGCGTGCGCTGGGGTTCAGGGTTAACGTTCCTTATCGCGTCGAACCGATGCCAACGACGGGCCTGCAGCCTGTTCCCCGCAAGATCCACAGTATATGGATTGGCAAAAAGATGCCGCACACGCTTCTGAACAACATGCAGCGCAATGCCGTTGAGGCGGCCAAGGGCCTGGCCCCGTTCGATACGCATTTGTATCTATCGATAGCCGACCCGGCCGAGCTTGCCGAAACACTGGAAGATGCACGCCGTTTCGCACCCAGGTTGAAGACTGAAATCCTGGAGGGCACGCCGTTTTTTCGAGAATTTCGCAACAGCAAGTATTATGAGCAGTACCTGGCCGCCAGCACTGGGGGGGCAGTCAATTACGCCAGTGCCGTGGACGTGTTGCGCTATCGACTTGTTTACCGCGAGGGAGGGATCTACCTGGATGTAGACGACCGGATCATTTCCTTTGAAAAAACCGGCATGCTGTTCGGGAACCACCCCTTCACCGTGGGCAAAAACCAGTTCTTGCTCAACACGCCGGTTTCCCATGAACGGTTGGGCATGATTTGCGAATTCAACACCAGCCATTTCGGCACGCTGGCCAACAACCCGGTGTTGAATGCAGTGTCCGAAGAGAGCTTCATTCGCTTTCAGGCGGATCGGGATCTCTACCGCACCCGGCCCTATGCGAAGCTTGCCAGTCGGGAAGAAATGAACGCGTATGCCCGGCGAATCAATTACACGACCGGGCCGGGCGTGTTCAACGCCGTCATTGATCAGGAACTGCCGAATGTTCGACAGTTCCGCCTCTTGCACCGGTTGGCGGCAGGCGAGATTTACCTGGCCGAGCGGGAGTCAAGGGACATCACCCGAGCATTGCTGAACGCCGAAAAAGATTACGGGACATTGGCCGAGTTGTTTGATATTCGCAATACCAGTAGTTGGCTGCATACACGCTAGCGCTCCCGGCAACGGAGCGCATGCCGTATCGCGCGATAATGCTGAATTAATCCATTCATGGCCTGATGGCCTTTTATCATGGAACCCGACCATGCATGTATTGCTCTGCGAGGATGACGACCTGATTGCCAGCGGTATCGTCGCCGGCCTCGCCGCCCAGGGCCTGACCGTCGACCGGGTCGCCACCGCCAGTGCTGCCCAGGCGATGTTGCGGGCGGCGCAGTTCGACGTCATGGTGCTCGACCTCGGCCTGCCCGACGAAGACGGCCTCAAGTTCCTGCAGCGCCTGCGCCAGCAGGGCGAGGCCATGCCCGTGCTGGTCCTGACCGCGCGCGACACCGTCACCGACCGGGTCGATGGCCTGCAGGCCGGGGCCGACGACTATTTGCTCAAGCCTTTCGATCTGCGCGAGCTCAGTGCACGGCTGCACAGCCTGTTGCGGCGAGTGGCCGGACGCGCGGTGAATGTCATCGAGCATGGTCCCTTGAGCTACGACCCGAGCAGCCGCGAAACCCTGCTCGGCGGTCAGCCGGTGGATCTGTCGCGCCGTGAACAGGCGCTGCTGCAAGCGCTCTTGCATAACCGTGGGCGCGTGCTTTCCAGCGAACAGTTGAAAGACAGCGTCTACGGCTTTGGCGACGAAGTCGAAAGCAATGCCTTGAACGTGCATATCCATCACCTGCGGCGCAAGCTGGGCAACGGCATCGTCGAAACCGTACGCGGGCTGGGCTACCGCCTGGGCGCTGCCGAGCCGCCAGAGGGGGCGCGTCGATGAGCCTGCGTCTGCGCCTGAGTCTGATCCTGGGCACGGCCTTCGTGGTGATCTGGGCGCTGGCGGCGGCGTGGATGCTGCGCGACTTGCGCAACCAGATGATGTTCTCCCTGGACCAGCGCCTGGTAGCGTCGGCACGCATGGTCGCCGGCTTGATCGATCAAATGCCGCAGCCGTTGGCGAGCAAGGGCGAGGGCACGCACCTGAGTGCCGACCAACTGAGCATTCCCGATGGCATGGCCTGCCAGGTCAGCTCGTTGCGCGGCGAAGTCCTGGCGCGCAGTCAGCACACCGGCGAGCAGGCCCTGGATGACCAGCGCAGCGGTTTTCACGATCAGGTGATCGACGGTGACCACTGGCGCAGTTTCACCCTGGCCCGGGGCGAAGTGCGCATTACTACCGCCGATCGCGTGCGCGAACGTGAAGCGCTCAATCGTTCAATCCTGCTGGCCGCCTCAGCGCCGGTGCTGGTGGCCCTGCTGGGCAGTCTCGGGTTGCTCTGGCTGGGCGTCGGCAAGGGCCTGGCGCCGCTCAACCGGATGCGCGATGCCTTGAAACGGCGCAGTCCCGATTCGCTGGAGCCCTTGCAGGTCAGGGCGTTGCCCAGCGAGTTGCAACCCTTGCTGGAAACCCAGAACCAACTGTTCCTGCGCATCGGCAGGACCATCGAGCGTGAGCGTCGCCTCACCGGTGACGCGGCACACGAACTGCGCAGCCCGCTCACCGCGATCAAGACCCACCTGCAAGTGGCCCGCATGACCGAGGGCGAGGCCCGCGAGCAGGCGCTGGCCCATGCCGAGGAGGGCGCCGACCGCCTGCACCGCACGCTCGAGCAATTGCTGTTGCTGGCACGGGTGGAGGGCAGCCTGTCGTTCGATGACGGCGTGCTGTGCAGTGCCGAACAGGTAGCGCGGCTGGCTGTTCAGGATGCCAGTCACGGCGATAGCGGGCGTATCGAACTGCGCTTGCCCGCAGGACTGTCCGACGCCCGCCTGGACATGCCGGCGGCGCTGGCGGTGGCGGCCGTGCGCAACCTGCTGGACAATGCCCTGCGCCACACTGCAAGCGATGCGCGGGTCGAGCTTGAGCTGCAGGTATTCGATGATCGGGTCTGCTTCGAAGTGCGTGACCATGGGCCGGGTATTGCCGAGCAAGACTTGCAACATCTGACCCAGCGTTTCTGGCGTAACGGCCAGAGTGCCGGCTGTGGCCTGGGCCTGGCAATCGTGCAGGCCATCGTCCAGCGTTGTGGCTGTTCGCTGCAGTTCGACAGCCGACCCGATGGCCTGCGGGTACGACTGCAGATGCCGTTGCGTGCCACCGCCGAACAAGAAATGTAACGTCAATTCGGTCGCCTTCGGGGGAAGTCGGGGCGTAAGGTTCGACTGCCGGCAGAGCCCTCGAACCCAAGGATTGGAGTCATCAGATATGGATATCCCGATACGGATCTGTAACGCCAGCCCCGCCGATGCGGGGCTTGCAAGCCGCATCCTGCAGCACTCGATCAAGTTCGGTTGTGCGCTCGATCATCGCAATAACCCGGTGGTCGTCGAGGCCTGGACCCGCAACAAATCCATTGAAGAGATCCTTGAATGGATCGCCGACGAGGCCCTGTATGTGCGCCTGGGGCTGTTGCAAGACAAGCCGGTCGCCGTTGGCATGGCCCTGCTCAGCGGGGAAATCTGCCTGTGTCATGTGCTGCCGCAATACCTGCGACGCGGTGTCGGGCGGGCGCTGATGGCTGATCTGGAGGCGAGCCTGGCTCGCCAGGGCTGCATCAGTGCCATGCTCTACAGCACCCTGACGGCGTTGAGTTTCTATGATCGCCTGGGTTACCGCCGCAGCGGCCATGGGGTCCATTTTTCCGGGCTGACGCTGACCCCCATGTGCAAGCCCCTTGTCCTGTCGGGACTGCTTCCTGATGCGCAAGCTCGATGGGTTGTCGCATCAGGAGATTGCCGAGCGGCTGGATATTTCGCGCAGCCTGGTGGAGAAACACATCGTCAACGCAATGAAACACTGTCGCCTGCGTATGCGTGAGTGGGAGCAGTGTTGACGGTCTATGGGTATGCTGCCGTGTCAACAAATTTAACAACTAACCAAGTTGTTCGGCGTCGACTAACATTGCGTCTAGTGCTGTTGCCGGGCCCTTGTCCGGAAGGCATTAGGGGTTGAACTTGAAGGCTGCGCTCTATGTCCGCGAGCCCGGTCATCGGCTTGTGACGGGGGCCGGACCCCTTGACTTGATTTATTCGTAATTACCATCAAGTATTAATACAGACCCTTTCTGGGCGAGGTGCCGCCGAAAAGCCCTGCAGTAATAAAAATGGCTCTGTAATGGTCAAGGAATGCCTTCCACGTTTACTGCCTTGGTCATTGATGATGCCCAATAAAAAGATGCGTATCCTCATAGCCGACGAGCACCATGTTCAATTGATGCAGATTGAAAAGATGCTCAATCAAATGGGCTACTACCGCATTGCACCGGTGCAGTCCTTCGTAGAGCTGTTGTCCATCGTCCAGAGCGCCCTGGAGCCCTTTCATTTGTTGATCGCCAACACCGACCTGGCAACCCATGCCGGTGTAGACCTGACCAGGTTTTGCGGAGAAAGCCCGCAGATACAGCACGCACTGCTTTACGAAACCCAATACGTCATGGTTCCTGCGGTCCCGGCCAATCAGCGCAAGTCGGTCAGCGTATGCCTGCCGCGCCTGCCGGACGCCGACGCCTTGCAGACCTTCATGCAAATCATCGATTCGCCAGTGGTCATCGGCCAGTTGGAGTCTCCTGCCAGCAGCACCCGCGCTCACGCCAAAAGGCGGATAAACCGTATTGAGACGGTCTTCTCGCGCCACTGACGAGCGCCTGAACTGACAGAGCGGTTTTTGCTATCCTCTTGCGTTTCGACCGGCGAGCCCAGGCACGCCGCAGCCTACCTTGCGGATGCTTCCATGATTGCCACTGTGCCTGCTCGCCCGGTTCCATTGTCTCGCGGCGACCACAAGACGCTGGGCCTGGCGGCCCTTGGCGGAGCGTTGGAGATCTATGATTTCATCATCTTTGTCTTCTTCGCGCTGACCCTCAGCCAATTGTTCTTCCCGCCACAGATGCCGGAATGGTTGCGTCTGCTGCAAAGCTTCGGGATTTTCGTCACCGGCTATCTGGCGCGCCCCTTGGGCGGGATTCTGATGGCGCATTTTGCCGATCACCTTGGGCGTAAAAAGGTGTTCAGCCTGAGTATCCTGATGATGGCCTTGCCCTGTCTGTTGATCGGGGTCATGCCGACCTATGCCCAGATCGGCTATTTCGCCCCGCTGATTCTGCTGGTGCTGCGCATCTTGCAAGGTGCCGCAGTGGGCGGCGAAGTACCCAGCGCGTGGGTGTTCGTGGCCGAGCATGCGCCACCGGGGCGGCGTGGCTATGCCTTGGGCTTTCTGCAGGCCGGACTTACCTTCGGTTATCTGCTCGGGGCGCTGATGGCCACTGCCCTGGCGCAGCTGTTTACCGCCCAGGAAATACTCGACTATGCCTGGCGCTTTCCCTTCCTGCTGGGCGGTGTGTTCGGCGTGCTCGGCGTCTGGTTGCGGCGCTGGCTGAGCGAGACACCGGTGTTCCTGGCACTGCGCGAGCGGCGTGATCAAATGGTCGAGTTCCCGCTGCGCACGGTACTGCGCGAACATCGCGCGTCGTTGTTGCCGGCGGTTATCCTGACCTGCGTGCTGACGTCGGCCGTGGTGGTGCTGGTGGTGATCACGCCGACGTTGATGCAGCAGCGCTTCGGCATGACGGCCAGCCAGAGCTTTGCCTTGAGCAGTGTGGGGATTGTCTTTCTGAATATCGGTTGCGTGCTGGCCGGCCTGTTGGTTGACCGTGTCGGCGCCTGGCGCACGCTGATGCTCTACAGCCTGTTGCTGCCATTGGGTATTGGCTTGCTGTATTGCAGCCTGATCGGTGGCTGGGCCTGGCCGGGGGCGGCCTATGCGCTGGCAGGCCTGGCCTGCGGTGTGGTCGGGGTGGTGCCTTCGGTGATGGTCGGCCTGTTTCCGGCCGCGGTCCGCGTCTCGGGCATTTCCTTTACTTACAACATTGCCTACGCCCTGTGGGCAAGTATCACCCCCTTGTTGCTGATCGCACTGACGCCGTGGAGCCCGTGGGTCTGTGTCGGTTACTGCGTGATCATGGGCGGGGTAGGGCTGGTCACTGCCATAGGCTATGGACTGAAGGCACCAGCGTCGGGCGATGCGGTGCATGCCTTGAGCTGATCATCGTGCCTGGATGCGCCATCCACCGGTCGCATCCGGGCCAGGGCATGCCATCGACGGCATGCCCCGGGTTCGGCTTACATGTTCGGGTAAGTCGGACCACCGGCACCTTCCGGCGCCACCCAGGTAATGTTCTGCGAAGGGTCCTTGATGTCACAGGTCTTGCAGTGCACGCAGTTCTGGGCGTTGATCTGGAAGCGCTTGTTGCCGTCTTCCTGGGTAACGACCTCGTAGACGCCTGCCGGGCAGTAGCGCTGGGCGGGCTCGTCGTACAGCGGCAGGTTCTTGGCGATCGGGATGGTCGCGTCGGCCAGCTTCAGGTGGCACGGTTGTTCCTCTTCATGGTTGGTGCTGGAGAGGAAGACCGAGCTGAGCTTGTCGAAGCTGAGCTTGCCATCGGGTTTCGGGTAGTCGATCTTTTTCGAGTCGGCTGCCAACTTCATGCAGGCATAGTCCGGCTTGGTGTCGTGCAGGGTGAACGGCAGTTTGCCGCCGAAGAGGTTCTGGTCCAGCCAGTTGAAGCCACCGCCGATAATGGCGCCGAACTTGTGGATCGCCGGGCCGAAGTTACGGCTGGCGAACAGCTCTTCGTAGAGCCAGCTGGCCTTGAACGCATCGACGTAGCTGGTCAGCTCATCGGCACCTTCGGAGCCGGCGAACAGGGCATCGGCCACCGCATCGGCGGCGAGCATGCCCGACTTCATGGCCGTGTGGCTGCCCTTGATCTTGGCGAAGTTGAGGGTGCCGAGGTCGCAGCCGATCAGCGCGCCGCCCTTGAACACCATTTTCGGCAGCGAGTTCAGGCCGCCCTTGGAAATGGCGCGGGCACCGTAGCTGATGCGCTTGCCGCCTTCGAGGTACTGCTTGAATACCGGGTGGTGCTTGAGGCGCTGGAACTCGTCGAACGGCGACAGGTAGGCGTTGCTGTAGGAAAGATCGACGATCAGACCGACCACGACCTGGTTGTTTTCCAGGTGGTAGAGGAAGGAGCCACCGGTGTTTTCGGTGCCGACGATGTCCAGCGGCCAGCCGGCGGTGTGGACCACCAGGCCTTGCTGGTGCTTGGCCGGGTCGACTTCCCAGATTTCTTTCAGACCGATGCCGTAGTGCTGGGCATCGGCGTCGCTGTCCAGGTTGAAACGCTTGATCAGTTGCTTGCCGATATGGCCACGGCAGCCTTCGGCGAACAGGGTGTACTTGCCACGCAGTTCCATGCCGGGGGTGTAGAGGCCTTCTTTTGGATGGCCTTCGCGGTCCACGCCCAGGTCACCGGTGATGATCCCGCGTACCACGCCGTTCTCGTCGAACAGGGCTCCCTGGGCAGCGAAGCCGGGGTAGATTTCCACGCCCAGGTTCTCGGCCTGCTGGGCCAGCCAGCGGCACAGGTTACCCAGGGAGATGATGTAATTGCCTTCGTTGTGCATGGTCTTGGGCACGAACAGGTCAGGCACCTTGGTGGCGCTCTCGGCATTCTTGAGCACGTAGATGTCGTCGCGCTTGACCTCGGTGTTCAGCGGCGCACTGCGTTCTTTCCAGTCCGGGAACAGTTCGTTCAAGGCGCGCGGTTCGAAAACCGCACCGGAGAGGATGTGGGCGCCGACCTCGGAGCCTTTCTCGACCACGCAGACGCTGATTTCTTTACCGGCTTCGGCGGCCTTCTGCTTCAGTCGGCAGGCGGCGGACAAGCCAGCGGGGCCTGCGCCGACGATGACCACGTCGAATTCCATGTATTCGCGTTCCACAGGTTCTCTCCTACTCAAGGCTCATCGGTTTTTCTAATTGGCTGGTTTGCCGTTGTCGTCCACGTTGGCGCTGTAGCGCCTGCACAAACGGACTACACAGCTTTGTCTTTGGCCGGGCATTATATCTACACCACTCGCCGGGTCCAATACAAACGTTTGTTTGAATTTGCCGCAGGCCAGTAAAATCAAAGAAGCGCGGCTGATGGCTGGCAGTTTTGCCGTATTGACCGGATTGGGCGTTGCGGTCAAGATACGGTCGGTTTTGCGCTCGCCGTAGGCTGGCCGTCGGATTCAGGTGCACCTCTAAAAACAGGCGAAAAAGCAGGGCTGTAAGGCCCATACCCGTCTTGTAGTGGAGTTTACACGTCACGACAACGATTGACTCGCCGGTTTTGACCGGAATAGTCGGGCAAAGACCGATGAGTCAGGGTAAAGATGCGCCCTTGCAATCGTTTTTAGAGGTGCCCTTGTGCCCACGCGTAATCGCCGGGTCCGCCCAGGCGACATTCTTTTCACCGGAGAGTAACGAGGAATCCATGAAGGTTCTTGTAGCTGTCAAACGAGTGGTCGACTATAACGTCAAGGTTCGCGTCAAGGCGGACAACTCCGGCGTCGACCTTGCCAACGTCAAAATGTCCATGAACCCCTTCTGCGAGATCGCTGTAGAAGAGGCCGTGCGTCTGAAAGAGAAAGGCGTTGCAAGCGAGATCGTCGTCGTCAGCGTCGGCCCGAGCACTGCCCAGGAGCAGTTGCGTACCGCGTTGGCACTGGGTGCCGATCGCGCCATCCTCGTCGAGTCCGCTGACGAGCTTAATTCCCTGGCCGTGGCCAAGCTGCTCAAGGCCGTTGTCGACAAGGAGCAGCCTCAGCTGGTGATCCTGGGCAAACAAGCCATCGACAGCGACAACAACCAGACCGGCCAGATGCTGGCCGCGCTGACCGGTTTCGCCCAGGGCACCTTTGCCTCGAAAGTGGAAATCGCCGGCGACAAGGCCAACGTGACCCGCGAAGTCGACGGCGGTCTGCAGACTGTTTCCCTGAGCCTGCCAGCCATCGTCACCACCGACCTGCGTCTGAACGAGCCACGCTACGCTTCCTTGCCCAACATCATGAAGGCCAAGAAGAAGCCGCTGGAAACCGTCACTCCAGACGCGCTGGGCGTTTCCACCGCCTCCACCAACAAGACCCTGAAAGTCGAAGCGCCGGCTGCTCGCAGCGCCGGTATCAAGGTCAAGTCGGTTGCTGAACTGGTCGAGAAACTGAAAAACGAAGCGAAGGTAATCTAAATGACTATCCTGGTTATCGCTGAACACGAAAATGGTGCAGTTGCCCCGGCAACCCTGAACACCGTTGCTGCAGCCGCGAAAATCGGTGGCGACATTCACGTGCTGGTAGCAGGTCAAGGCGTTGGTGCCGTGGCTGAAGCCGCTGCAAAAATCGCTGGTGTTGCCAAGGTACTGGTTGCCGATAACGCAGCCTATGCCCACCAGCTGCCGGAAAACGTTGCTCCTCTGGTTGCAGAGTTGGGCGCTGGCTACAGCCACATCCTGGCTCCGGCTACCTCCAACGGCAAAAACATCCTGCCGCGCGTTGCCGCGCAACTGGACGTCGACCAGATCTCCGAGATCATCGCCGTTGAATCGGCCGACACCTTCAAGCGTCCGATCTACGCTGGTAATGCCATCGCGACCGTGCAGTCTTCGGCAGCCGTGAAAGTGATCACCGTGCGTGCCACCGGCTTCGACGCCGTTGCCGCAGAAGGGGGTTCGGCTGCGGTTGAAGCCGTCGCTGCTGCGCACGACGCAGGCAAATCGTCCTTCGTCGGCGAAGAGCTGGCCAAGTCCGACCGTCCTGAGCTGACCGCGGCCAAGATCGTCATCTCTGGCGGTCGTGGCATGCAGAATGGCGACAACTTCAAGCACCTGTACGCCCTGGCCGACAAGCTGGGCGCGGCCGTCGGCGCTTCGCGCGCTGCGGTCGACGCAGGCTTCGTGCCCAACGACATGCAGGTCGGCCAGACCGGCAAGATCGTTGCGCCACAGCTGTACATCGCCGTCGGTATCTCCGGCGCGATCCAGCACCTGGCCGGCATGAAAGACTCCAAGGTGATCGTTGCGATCAACAAGGATGAAGAAGCGCCGATCTTCCAGGTGGCCGATTACGGCCTGGTGGCTGATCTGTTCGAAGCCATCCCTGAGTTTGAGAAGCTGGTTTAATCCAGCGTCTTCACTTATAAAGAGCCCGATCATTTCGGGCTGTGAAAGCGCGGCAGTGAACTGCCGCATTTTCAACAGCCCAGGGTGATCGGGTTTTTTTATTCTGGTAAATACGTTGGCGCTGCCGGTATTGGCCGGGTAGGGCGGACATTTGTTCTGGCGTGGCTGAAAGGGAGTTTTGCATGGGGCGGCTTGGCCGGATGAAGGCTGTACTGTTGCTCGGCGTTGTCTTGCTGCCATCGCTCGCGCTGGCGGCAGGCAAGTGCGAGCGCCTGGTCGCCACCGGCAGCCCGGATGCACCCCCGTATCTATGGCGCGACCCGCAGGATCCCAGGCACTTGATCGGTGCCAGTGCCGATCTGTTGGTGCAGGCAGCAAGCGAGCTGGGCCTGAAGGTCGAGGTGCTTTACGCGGGAACGTCCGGGCAGGCGCTGGACGAAGTGCGCAGCGGTCGTGTCGATCTGGTGGCGGGCATGCCCCTGTCAGTGGGCGAGCTGGATGCGCTGGACTTCATTCACCCGGCGCTGACCCACAACGATTATCTGGTCTGGACCCGACATGGCTCGACGCTGGTCTACGACAGCCTGGCCGACTTGGGCGGGCACCCTGGTGCCGTATCGCAGAAGGCGCGGTTGACCCCGTCTTTCGAAGCGTTGGCCAAGGAGCATTTGAACCTGGCACCGGTCGAGAACCTGACCCAGGCCTTCCAGAAACTCTTGCTCGGCCAGGTCGAGTATGTGCTGGCCGGGCGCTACACTGGCGCGGCCATGGCTCAGACACTGGGCATGAGCAATGATCTGGTGGCACACGGTCTGCCGCTGGATCGGCCGGGTCTGTACCTGGCGCTGTCGCATAATTCAGCCTGCAATGACCCATGGTTGCGCGGACAGCTGGCGAAAAAAATGACAGAATTGCCCGCGTCCGGGCTGACCGAGGCCGTATTGCAACGCAATGTCGAACGCTGGAAGGCGCAATTGCAGCAACCGCTCGGCGCCCCTAAACAGTAGGAATACCTTGTGAGAATTCAACCGCTATTCGCTGTCTTGGCGATTCTGGCCCTGGCCGGTTGTGCTGCCGATCCGGCGCCGACCGAGCAGTTTCGCCTGACCGAGCAGGCGCTCGAGCAGGCCAAGGCCGTCGGTGCGACCGATGCAGTACCTGAGCTGAAACTGGCCGAAGAAAAGTTTGCGCGCGCACGCTCCGACATGGCCAGCCAGTCCTTCAAGCATGCCCGCATGCGCGCCGAGCAGGCCGAACTGGATGCGCGCCTGGCCGAGGCGCGGGTCCTGACCCAGAAAAGCGAGGAGCAATTGAGCGCGCTTGATGCCCGGGTCAATCGTCTGCGCAAGCAGTTGGGGGAAGTGCAGTGAGCGTGTTCAAGCAGGTAGCGAATGGGGTGCTGGTGCTCGGTTTCGCGGGGTTGTTCGGCTGCGCCAGCCAACAGAGCAGCGAGGCTGCATTGCAGCAAGCCAATTCGAGCTTTCAGTCGGTCAAGGAGGATTCCCATGTGTTGCGCAGTGCACCCAAGGACGTGATTCGCGCCGGGGAGTCCCTGGCCCGGGCCGAGCGGTTGTCGAGCTACTGGGGCAGCAGCGCCGATGTCCGGCATTACGCTTATCTGAGCCAGCGCTACAGCGAAATCGCTCGCGAGCACAGTGAGCAGACTCTTAATCAGGAGCGCCTGACCAAGCTGGAGCTGGAGCGCCAGCGTTTGCAGTTGGCCTTGCGTGAGGCCAAGCTGCTCAGCGTGCAGCAGCAGGGTAAATGGCTGGAAGAGCAGATCGTCAGCCTGGCGACCACGGAAACCGATCGGGGGCTGGTCATGACCCTGGGCGATGTTTTGTTCGATACCGGCAAGGCTGACCTGAAGAACTCGGCCAACCGGACGGTGCTCAAGCTGGTGCAGTTTCTCCAGCTCAATCCCAAGCGCATAGTGCGGATCGAGGGTTACACCGACAGTACGGGGAGCCGACAGGACAACTTGCAGCTATCTCGCGCACGTGCGCAATCGGTGGCCGATATGTTGGTCGATCTGGGTGTGGAGGAGAAGCGGATTCAGGTCGAGGGTTATGGCGACGAGTATCCGGTAGAAGCCAACGCTTCGGAGCGTGGCCGGGCGAAGAATCGCCGGGTGGAGATTGTTTTTTCCGATGAGAAGGGGCGGCTCGGCGCAGCTCGCTGAAGCGTTTGAAGATCGAAAGCCCGGCGTTGTTGTGACGCCGGGCTTTTTTTATTGCGGGGTGTCAGGCGGGGCCTATCGCTGGCAAGCCAGCTCCCACAAAAGCACTCCTCACTACCCATTGTGGGAGCTGGCTTGCCAGCGATGAGGCCTACGCGACTGTCGGGCTATGCCAGCACAAGCACAGTTTTGACTATCACGAGACTGTATTGTCGACTATTCTGGCAACTGTGCCAGTACACTTTGTAACTGTTCCGGTAATCTGTCACGCAAGAATAAATAAGCAGCCTGCAAGTCGAGATCGTGCCATGACCAACCTCCTGCTTTATCAACGTATCGCCCAGCAGTTGGCCGAGGACATTCGCCGAGGCGTTTATCAGCCGGGAGAGCGCGTGCCGTCGGTGCGCAAGATGAGTTCGCAGCTCAACGTCAGCCATGCCACGGTTTTGCAGGCTTATGCCAATCTCGAAGACCAGGGGCTGATTCGTGCCCGGCCGCAGTCTGGCTATTACGTTCACCAGACCCCGGCCTTGACGGCCCCGACACCGGACATCGCCCGCGTCGAGCGCCCCGGGCTGGTCACCCGCAGCAGCATCATCCAGCAGGTCCTGGTCGAATCGCGCCGCGAAGGGGTGTTCCCCCTGGGCGCTGCAGTGCCGCATGTGGATTACCTTCCGGTACGTGCGCTTCATCAGCAGCTGGCAAAAGTGACGCGTTTTCACAGCCCGCGGGCCTTCAGCTATATGTTCAGCCCCGGCTTCGAACCATTGCGCCGGCAGGTGGCGATTCGCATGCGCGATGCCGGTGTGGTGGTCGACCCGTCGGAGTTGGTGATCACCCATGGCTGTGTCGATGCACTGCAGATGTCCTTGCGAGTGCTGACCCGTCCCGGCGATCTGATAGCGGCAGAGTCGCCGACCTATTATGGGCTGTTGCAACTCGCTGACCTGCTGGGCCTGAAGGTCATCGAGATTCCCAGTGATCCATCCTCGGGCATGAGTCTCGAAGCGCTGCAGTTGGCGGCCAGCCAATGGTCGATCAAGGCCCTGGTGTTGACCACTCGTCTGAGCAATCCGCTCGGCGGGACCATGCCTGAAGAGCGCCAGAAGCAACTGCTGCGCCTGGCCTCGGATTTCGATATTCAGATCGTCGAAGATGATATCTACGGCGAACTGATGTTCGAGCAGGGGCGCACCAAGGCGCTGAAGGCGTACGACCGGCTCGACCGGGTGATTTACTGCTCGAGTTTTTCCAAGACCCTGTCGCCAGGTGTGCGCATAGGCTGGATGATTGCCGGCAAATACCAGCAGGAGATCCAGCGCCTGCAGACATTCAGTACCCATTCTGCCTGCAGCGTGACGCAAATGGGCGTGGCCGCCTATCTGGAGAACGGGGGTTACGACCGCCATTTGCGCTTCATCCGGCAGGAGTACCGGAAAAACCTGAGTGCCTATCAATTGGCTGTTCAGCAGTACTTTCCCGAGGGCACGCAGATGACCCGGCCGACGGGCGGTTTCATTCTCTGGGTCAGTTTGCCGGGCCGGGTCAACACCCAGGAGTTGCATGTCCGGGCGTTGCAGCAAGGTATCAGCATCGCCCCCGGGCTGATTTTCAGTAACACCGAGCAGTTCAATCACTGCATCCGCCTCAATTGCGGGATACCCTGGAATCGCGAGGCGGAAAGGGCATTGATGACCCTTGGCATGCTGGCAAGCCAGCTCTGCCAGGAAGCTGCCCAGGGTGGGTTTCAGTAAGCGCTTGGTAAATGCGGGGTCGCACTCTTGTCAGCGCTTCTACTAGCGAGGAGCATAGAAGTGTGTACTGTCAATGTGTCGCGACCCATGAAGTTTTTCTACCCTGCCGGGCTTCTGTTTCTGTGTTTGTTCAACCCTCTGGTTTTGACCTCTGCGCACGCAGCCGTCGAGGCCGGAGTGTCTTCGCGCCTGCTATTGGCAGATTCGAAAACCCAGGCGGAGTCTTCCGTCAAGCCCTCTGCAAAAACATCGGGCAAAGCGGTCGCGAGCAAGTCAACGGCTCGCCAATCGGCCGAGGTCATTGCCACTCGCTTGCCAAAGGCGCACCTGGACCTGAGCCTTCCTCCGGAAATGGTCGAAGAGCTGGAGCCGCCTTCGCAGGTTATCGGTCGGCAGCGCCAGGAAACGCCGCCGGTCCTGTTCGGTGACAAGCCGGCAGAGAGTCCATACCAGCTCAATGGCCGACTGCTCAACAATGAGCTGGACCTGCAGTTGCGCGACCGCCGGGACGTTGAAGGGGCGGCCATTGAATTCGAGTACAGGCACTGAGCCCTGATCTAACGGTCGTAGGGCGCTCGAAAAATCCCGCAGGCAGTAATTTCAAACGGTTGTTTTAGCGGGTACTATCCTGATTCTTCCATCACTTTGCTCTCCCGAGGATTTTGTCGTCATGAAATGCCGTGAAGGCTGTGGCGCCTGTTGCATGGCGCCATCGATCAGCTCGCCCATTCCAGGCATGCCCAATGGCAAGCCGGCCGGGGAGCGCTGCCTGCATCTGTCCGTGGAAAACCTCTGTGCTCTGTTCGGTCGCCCGGAAAGGCCGGCGGTCTGCGGCGCCTTTGGGGCGGATATCGAGGTCTGTGGCGAGAGTCGGGAAGAGGCGATCAGAATCCTCGGGTGGTGGGAGCAAATGACGGCTGTAGCCTGAATGATCTTGGACAACAAGGAATAAAAGAATGAGATCGCTGCATCGAATGGCTGTTGTGTGTGGGCTGACCACGTTGCTGGCAACGGCGGCGCATGCCGAAGACTGGCAGGTGGCCAAGAATGAAGCCGGGATCAAGATTTCCCTGAACGAAGTCCCGGGTTCCAAGTACAAGGCTTATCGCGGCGTCACCCTGGTCAAGGCCAGCGTCGCCAAGCTGCGTGCCTTGCAGGAAGATGTGCCGGGCGCCTGTTCCTGGGTTCATGAATGCAAGGTCCAGAAGTTGCTCAAGCATGAGGGTAACCAGAGCTGGACCTACACCCGGTACAACACCCCATGGCCGGTGACGCCGCGCGACTCGGTGCTGCATGTGACCACGATCGAGGGCGCCGACGGCAGCCTGACCCGCAAGCTGGAAGGTGTGCCCAGGTATATCCCTGAAGAAAAAGGTTTTGTCCGGGTGGCGCAGGTCGAAGGGTTCTGGAAATTCGTGCCCAAGGGCGATAGCACTGAAGTGACGTACCAGGTGCATACCGAACCGGGTGGTAGCGTGCCTTCGTGGCTGGCCAACAGTTTTGTCGTGGATGCGCCTTTCAATACATTGAAGGCGTTGCGGGAGAGGGCGGAGAAGTAAAATTTGGCAGTACAGATAAAGATGTGGTCTGTCTGCCTCTAAATTGTGCTGGTTGTGAATGCAGTCGATGTAGCCGCTGCCGTAGGCTGCGCTGGGCCGTAAGGCCCCGGCGATCTCGAGATCTTGCGCCCGCTGCGCGGTCGAGCGCAGCCTGCGGCAGCGGCTACAGGTTTTGCGATCAGCCAAAAAGATTTGCGATCAGCCAACAAATTGCGAATGACCAACAAAAAAGGCTGCCAAATGGCAGCCTTTTTTCGTTTTCAGCGCTGCAGGGCAGTGCTTACTCGCGGTCTTCCAGCTTGGTGATGTCGCGCGACTCGTAGCCGGTGTACAGCTGGCGAGGGCGGCCGATCTTGTACGGGCTGGAGAGCATTTCTTTCCAGTGCGAGATCCAGCCGACGGTCCGCGCCAGGGCGAAGATCACGGTGAACATGCTGGTTGGAATGCCGATGGCCTTGAGGATGATCCCCGAGTAGAAGTCGACGTTCGGGTACAGCGAGCGCTCGATGAAGTAAGGATCGGTCAGGGCGATCTCTTCCAGGCGCATGGCCAGTTCGAGTTGCGGATCGTGCTGGATGCCCAGCTCTTTGAGCACTTCGTCGCAGGTCTGCTTCATCACGGTGGCGCGTGGATCGCGGTTCTTGTAGACCCGATGACCGAAGCCCATGAGTTTGAACGGATCGTTCTTGTCCTTGGCCTTGGCGATGAACTTGTCGATGTTCGAGACATCGCCGATTTCATCGAGCATGCTCAGCACGGCTTCGTTCGCACCGCCGTGGGCAGGGCCCCACAGTGCGGCGATACCGGCGGCGATACAGGCGAACGGGTTGGCACCCGAAGAGCCCGCAAGGCGTACGGTGGAGGTCGAAGCGTTCTGTTCGTGGTCGGCATGGAGGATGAAGATCCGATCCATGGCCTTGGCCAGTACCGGGCTGATCGGTTTGATCTCGCACGGGGTGTTGAACATCATGTGCAGGAAGTTTTCCGCATACGACAGGTCGTTGCGCGGGTACATCATGGGTTGGCCCATGGAGTACTTGTAAACCATCGCTGCCAGGGTTGGCATCTTGGCAACCAGGCGGATCGCGGAAATTTCGCGATGCTGCGGGTTATTGATGTCCAGGGAGTCGTGGTAGAAGGCCGAAAGGGCGCCGACTACGCCGCACATGACGGCCATTGGGTGGGCGTCGCGACGGAAGCCGTTGAAGAATGTCTTCAACTGCTCGTGGACCATGGTGTGGTTTTTCACGGTGCCGACGAACTGGGCTTTCTGTTCGGCGGTAGGCAGTTCGCCATTGAGCAGCAGGTAGCAGGTTTCCAGGTAGTCGGATTTCTCTGCCAGTTGCTCGATCGGGTAGCCGCGATGCAGCAGGATGCCTTTATCGCCGTCGATATAGGTGATCTTCGACTCGCACGAGGCGGTCGCCATGAAGCCGGGGTCGAAAGTGAAGCGGCCCGTGGCCGTCAGACCCCTTACATCGATAACATCGGGACCAACGGTGCCGGTTAAAATGGGCAGCTCGACGGGGGCTGCGCCCTCGATGATCAACTGCGCTTTTTTGTCAGCCATGTGGCCTCCTATTAATGCTTGAAATCATCAGACAGACCCCCCACGCAGGGCCCGCACCACTATAGTGAGATAAATTCGAAAGTCAATTTGCTTAAAGTCAGGCTGGACTGGGCTTTGGGCGCTATTTTTCCGCGAAAATCCCCGCCATTTACGCCTTTTATCCGGCTAAAGCAATCAGCTATTAGGGGTAGGCCTTTACGTTGTCATTAGTGCCCTAACTGTCTATACTCGGCACCCGACCGCCAGGGGCTTTAAAGCCCGTTTTGCTGGGTGTCGTCACTCCCTGGGTGGTGGGTACCTGACCAGTGCACTTCCCGACAACTTTGCCCTGCTTGCTAGGGGCTCTTCAGTGTGAAAAAAAGCCGTGAATAGCCAACGACCTGTAAACCTAGACCTAAGGACCATCAAACTCCCAGTCACTGCTTACACGTCCATCCTTCACCGTATCTCCGGTGTCATCCTCTTTCTCAGCCTGGCCATCATGCTTTTTGCATTGGACAAGTCGCTGAGTTCGGAAGAAGGCTTCGGTGAAGTGAAGGCGTGTCTGACCAGTCCGCTAGCCAAGCTAGTGATTTGGGGAATCCTGTCCGCCTTGCTGTATCACCTGGTTGCCGGTGTGCGCCACTTGATTATGGATATGGGCATCGGTGAGACGCTGGAAGGCGGCAAGCTGGGCTCGAAAATCGTTATCGCCGTGTCCGTGGTGGTAATCATTCTGGCAGGAGTTTGGATATGGTAACTAACGTCACGAACCTGTCGCGTTCGGGCCTCTATGACTGGATGGCACAGCGTGTGTCTGCGGTCGTTCTCGCGGCTTATTTCATCTTCCTGATCGGATACCTCATCGCGAACCCTGGCATTGGCTACGACCAATGGCACGCACTGTTCGCAAACAACTGGATGCGTATTTTCAGCCTGTTGTCCCTGGTTGCCCTGGGCGCTCACGCCTGGGTCGGCATGTGGACCATCGCGACCGACTACCTGACGCCCATGGCATTCGGCAAGTCCGCGACAACAGTACGTTTCCTGTTCCAGGCAGTATGCGGCGTCGCGATGTTCGCGTTCTTCGTCTGGGGTGTGCAGATTCTTTGGGGTATCTGATTCATGTCTAACGTTAATACGATGTCTTTCGACGCCATCATCATTGGTGGCGGCGGCGCCGGCATGCGCGCTGCACTGCAGCTGGCTCAGGGCGGTCACAAGACTGCAGTGGTCACCAAGGTATTCCCGACGCGTTCGCACACTGTATCGGCCCAGGGTGGCATCACCTGCGCCATCGCTTCGGCCGACCCGAACGATGACTGGCGCTGGCACATGTACGATACCGTCAAGGGTTCCGACTACATCGGCGACCAGGACGCTATCGAGTACATGTGTTCCGTAGGTCCGGAAGCGGTCTTCGAGCTCGAGCACATGGGCCTGCCGTTCTCCCGTACCGAGCAGGGTCGCATCTACCAGCGTCCGTTCGGTGGCCAGTCCAAGGATTTCGGCAAGGGCGGCCAGGCTGCGCGTACTTGCGCTGCTGCCGACCGTACCGGTCACGCACTGCTGCACACTTTGTATCAGGCCAACCTGAAGGCCGGCACTGTATTCCTCAACGAATACTATGCAGTAGACCTGGTGAAGAACCAGGACGGCGCCATCGTCGGTGTGATCGCCATCTGCATCGAAACCGGTGAAACCTCGTACATTCGCGCCAACGCAACTGTACTGGCGACCGGCGGTGCCGGCCGTATCTACTCGTCCACCACCAATGCCCTGATCAACACCGGCGACGGCGTGGGCATGGCCCTGCGTGCCGGTGTGCCGGTGCAGGACATCGAAATGTGGCAGTTCCACCCAACCGGCATCGCCGGCGCAGGTGTACTGGTCACCGAAGGTTGCCGCGGTGAAGGCGGTTACCTGATCAACAAGCACGGCGAGCGTTTCATGGAGCGTTATGCGCCTAACGCCAAGGACCTTGCCGGTCGTGACGTTGTGGCCCGTTCCATGGTCAAGGAAATCATCGCCGGCAACGGCTGTGGCCCCGATGGCGACCACGTGATGCTCAAGCTCGACCACCTGGGCGAGGAAGTGCTGCACAGCCGCCTGCCAGGTATTTGCGAGCTGTCCAAGACGTTCGCACACGTCGACCCGGTTGTAGCGCCGGTTCCGGTTGTTCCAACCTGCCACTATATGATGGGTGGCGTCGCCACCAACATTCATGGCCAGGCGATCACCCAGGATGCCAACGGCAACGACACGATCATCCCGGGTCTGTTCGCCGTGGGTGAAGTGGCTTGCGTATCGGTTCACGGTGCCAACCGTCTGGGCGGCAACTCGTTGCTCGACCTGGTGGTATTCGGTCGTGCGGCTGGCCTGCACCTGGAACAAGCGCTCAGCGAAGGCGTCGACTACCGTCGCGCCAGCGAAACCGACCTGGATGTCGCTCTGGCCCGCCTCAACGGCCTGAACGAGCGTACCTCGGGCGAAGACGTGGCCTCGCTGCGCAAGGAACTGCAAAGCTGCATGCAGAACTACTTCGGTGTATTCCGTACCGGTGAATACATGCAGAAGGGTATCGCTCAGCTGGCAACCCTGCGCGAGCGTATCGCCAAGGTCAAGATCAACGACAAGAGCCAGGCGTTCAACACCGCCCGTATCGAAGCGCTTGAATTGCAAAACCTGCTGGAAGTTGCCGAAGCCACGGCGATTGCCGCAGAACATCGTAAAGAATCTCGCGGTGCTCACGCCCGTGAAGACTTTGAAGATCGCGATGACGAAAACTGGCTGTGCCACACCCTGTACTTCCCGGGTGAAAAGCGCGTAGCCAAGCGTGCCGTGAACTTCTCGCCAAAAACTGTTCCGACTTTCGAGCCTAAAGTCCGGACTTATTAAGGGTGACCGATATGTTGCAAGTCAGTGTTTATCGTTACAACCCGGACCAGGACGCCGCGCCGTTCATGCAGGAATTCCAGGTCGACACCGATGGTAAAGACCTGATGGTGCTGGACGTGCTGGCCCTGATCAAGGAACAGGACGAAGGTTTCTCCTATCGTCGTTCCTGCCGTGAAGGCGTTTGCGGTTCCGACGGCATGAACATCAACGGCAAGAACGCCCTGGCGTGTGTCACGCCGCTGTCTGCTGTCGTAAAAGGTAACAAGTTGATCGTGCGTCCGCTGCCTGGTTTGCCGGTTATCCGTGACCTGGTCGTCGATATGAGCATCTTCTACAAACAGTACGAGAAGGTGAAGCCATTCCTGCAGAACGACACGCCGGCTCCGGCCATCGAACGTCTGCAGTCGCCCGAAGAGCGTGAAAAGCTGGACGGTCTGTACGAGTGCATCCTGTGCGCCTGCTGCTCGACTTCCTGCCCGTCCTTCTGGTGGAACCCGGACAAGTTCCTGGGTCCAGCTGCTCTGCTGCAAGCTTATCGCTTCCTGGCAGACAGCCGTGACACCAAGACCGAGGAGCGTCTGGCTGCGCTGGATGACCCGTTCAGCGTATTCCGCTGCCGCGGGATCATGAACTGCGTAAGCGTTTGCCCGAAAGGCTTGAATCCGACTAAAGCCATCGGTCACGTACGCAACATGCTGCTGCAAAGCGGCATTTGATTTAGCTGTTGTTGTACCCGTAATGCACTGCGGCGCAGGTGTTGAAGCCTGTGCCGTAGTGATAACCAAGCGCCAGCCCACAAAGCTCGTGCTTTTACTTTTGAAGAAATGAGACCAGCAGGGGCATCCGGGCTGGTACCCGGACTATCTGCGGGACCCTCGGTGGCTTGGCTTGGTCGCTGCATTTCGACTTGCCCAGGCTCACTGTGGATATCCGCCGGTGGAGTCCCCTTACCGAGGGTGACCAAGCATGCAAGAAAGCGTGATGCAGCGCATGTGGAACAGTGCCCACCTATCCGGTGGTAACGCTGCCTATATGGAAGAGCTCTACGAGCTCTACCTGCACGACCCTAACGCTGTGCCAGAAGAATGGCGCACCTACTTCCAGAAGTTGCCCGCTGAAGGCAGCACTGCTACCGATGTATCGCACTCCACGATCCGCGATCATTTCGTGTTGCTGGCAAAGAACCAGCGCCGCGCTCAACCGGTATCCGCCGGCAGCGTGAGCTCAGAGCACGAGAAGAAGCAGGTTGAAGTGCTTCGTTTGATCCAGGCCTACCGCATGCGCGGCCACCAGGCAGCCCAGCTCGACCCGCTGGGGCTGTGGCAACGTCCTGCGCCCGTAGACCTGTCGATCAATCATTACGGCTTGACCAATGCCGATCTTGATACGACCTTCCGTACCGGCGACCTGTTCATCGGCAAAGAGGAAGCGAGCCTACGCGAAATCTTCGACGCCTTGCAGCAGACATATTGCCGCACCATTGGCGCCGAATACACCCACATCACCGACTCCGAGCAGCGCAGCTGGTTCCAGCAGCGTCTGGAGAGCGTGCGTGGCCGTCCTGCCTACTCTGCCGACATCCAGAGCCACCTGCTCGAGCGCGTCACCGCTGCCGAAGGCCTGGAGAAATACCTGGGCACCAAGTACCCGGGCACCAAGCGTTTCGGCCTGGAAGGCGGCGAGAGCCTCATCCCGCTGCTCGACGAGCTGATCCAGCGCTCCGGTTCCTACGGCACCAAGGAAGTCGTGATCGGCATGGCTCACCGTGGTCGCTTGAACGTGCTGGTCAACACGTTCGGCAAGAACCCGCGTGATCTGTTCGACGAGTTCGAAGGCAAGAAGCAGGTCGAGCTGGGTTCCGGTGACGTGAAGTACCACCAGGGCTTCTCCTCCAACGTCATGACCGCAGGTGGCGAAGTGCACCTGGCCATGGCGTTCAACCCTTCGCACCTGGAAATCGTCTCGCCGGTTGTCGAAGGTTCGGTCCGCGCCCGTCAGGATCGCCGCAACGATCCGGAAGGTGACAAGGTGCTGCCGATTTCCATCCACGGTGACGCGGCATTCGCCGGTCAAGGCGTGGTCATGGAAACCTTCCAGATGTCCCAGACCCGCGGTTTCAAGACCGGCGGTACGGTGCACATCGTCATCAACAACCAGGTTGGCTTCACCATCAGCAACCCGCTGGACTCGCGTTCGACCGAGTACGCGACCGACGTTGCCAAGATGATCCAGGCGCCAATCCTGCACGTGAACGGCGATGATCCGGAAGCGGTACTGTTCGTGACCCAGCTCGCCATCGACTACCGGATGCAGTTCAAGCGCGATGTGGTCATCGACCTGGTCTGCTACCGTCGTCGCGGCCACAACGAGGCCGACGAGCCGAGCGGCACCCAGCCGCTGATGTACCAGAAGATCGCCAAGCAGCGCACCACCCGCGAGCTGTACGCCGACCGCCTGATCCAGGCCGGCCGCCTCGATCTCGTGCGCGTACAGGGCAAGATCGACGACTACCGCAATGCGCTGGACAACGGCCTGCACGTGGTAAAAAGCCTGGTCAAGGAGCCGAACAAAGAGTTGTTCGTAGACTGGCGTCCGTACCTGGGTCACGCCTGGACCGCGCGTCACGACACGCGTTTTGGCCTCAAGACCCTGCAAGAGCTGTCCGCCAAGCTGCTGGAGCTGCCGGAAGGCTTCGTGGTTCAGCGTCAGGTCTCGAAGATCTACGAAGACCGTCAGAAGATGCAAGCCGGCGGCCTGCCGATCAACTGGGGTTACGCTGAAACCATGGCGTACGCGACCCTGGCGTTCGAAGGTCACCCGATTCGCATGACCGGCCAGGACATCGGTCGCGGTACGTTCTCGCACCGCCACGCAGTGCTGCATAACCAGAAAGACGCCAGCACCTACGTGCCTTTGCAGCACCTCTACGAAGGCCAGCCACGTTTCGACCTGTACGATTCGTTCCTGTCCGAAGAAGCGGTGCTGGCATTCGAGTACGGTTACTCGACCACCCAGCCTAACGCGCTGGTGATCTGGGAAGCCCAGTTCGGCGACTTCGCCAACGGCGCCCAGGTGGTTATCGACCAGTTCATCACCAGTGGCGAGCACAAGTGGGGCCGTCTGTGCGGTCTGACCATGCTGCTGCCGCACGGTTATGAAGGGCAGGGGCCTGAGCACTCCTCGGCACGTCTTGAGCGTTACCTGCAACTGTGCGCCGAGCACAACATTCAGGTGTGCGTACCGACCACCCCGGCACAGATCTACCATCTGCTGCGTCGTCAGGTGATCCGTCCGCTGCGCAAGCCTCTGGTCGTGTTGACGCCCAAGTCGCTGTTGCGCCACAAGCTGGCCATCTCGACCCTCGAAGACCTGGCTGAAGGTTCGTTCCAGACCGTCATTCCAGAGATCGATGCGCATGACCCGAAAAAGGTCACCCGCCTGGTTCTGTGCAGCGGCAAGGTCTACTACGACCTGCTGGAAAAACGCCGTGCCGAAGGTCGTGAAGACATCGTCGTCGTGCGTATCGAGCAGCTGTATCCGTTCCCCGAGGACGACCTGATGGAGACGCTCGCCCCTTACACCAACCTCGAACACGTGGTCTGGTGCCAGGAAGAGCCGATGAACCAGGGCGCCTGGTACAGCAGCCAGCATCACATGCGTCGCAGCCTCAGCAACCACAAGAAGGGCCTGTTCCTGGAATACGCTGGTCGTGAGGCGTCCGCCGCACCTGCTTGTGGTTACGCTTCGATGCACGCCGAGCAGCAGGAACAACTGCTGCAAGATGCCTTCACTGTTTAATGCCGTCGCGCACTAGAAACCGAATTTAAGGAACCACTGATAATGGCTATTCAGATCAAAGCCCCTACTTTCCCGGAATCGGTTGCCGATGGCACCGTTGCCACCTGGCACAAAAAACCGGGCGAGTCCGTCAAGCGTGACGACCTGATCGTCGACATCGAAACCGACAAGGTCGTGCTGGAAGTTCTGGCTACCGCTGATGGTGTACTGGGCGCGATCGTCAAGAACGAGGGCGACACAGTTCTGTCCGACGAAGTTCTGGGCGCTATCGAAGAAGGCTCTGCCGCCGCTGCTCCTGCTGCCGCACCTGCCGCTGCTGCTCAAGCCGCTGCGCCTGCTGCTGGCGATGAAGATGCCATCGCTGCACCTGCCGCACGCAAGCTGGCCGAAGAAAACGGTATCAACCTGGCCAGCGTCAAGGGCACCGGCAAAGACGGCCGCGTGACCAAGGAAGACGTGGTTGCCGCCGTTGAAGCCAAGAAAGCCGCTCCAGCTGCTGCGCCTGCTGCCAAGCCGGCCGCTGCGCCAGGCGCTGCCGCGCCGATCATGGCTGCCGGCGATCGCGTCGAGAAGCGCGTACCGATGACCCGCCTGCGTGCCAAGGTCGCCGAGCGTCTGGTCGAAGCACAGTCGAACATGGCGATGCTGACCACCTTCAACGAAGTCGACATGACCGAAGTCATGGCGCTGCGTTCGAAGTACAAGGACCTGTTCGAGAAGTCGCACAACGGCGTGCGCCTGGGCTTCATGTCGTTCTTCGTGAAAGCAGCCACCGAAGCGCTGAAACGCTTCCCGGCAGTCAACGCCTCGATCGACGGCTCGGACATCGTTTACCACGGCTACGCCGACGTCGGTGTTGCCGTATCCAGCGACCGTGGCCTGGTAGTGCCGGTTCTGCGTAACGCCGAACTGATGAGCCTGGCTGAAATCGAAGGCGGCATCGCCACCTTCGGCAAGAAGGCTCGCGACGGCAAGCTGTCCATGGAAGAAATGACTGGCGGTACCTTCACTATCACCAACGGTGGTACGTTCGGTTCCATGCTGTCGACTCCGATCGTCAACCCGCCGCAAGCGGCCATCCTGGGCATGCACAACATTCTGCAGCGCCCGATGGCGATCAACGGTCAGGTAGTCATCCGCCCGATGATGTACCTGGCGCTGTCCTACGATCACCGTTTGATCGATGGTAAAGAAGCCGTGACTTTCCTCGTTACCATCAAAAACCTGCTGGAAGACCCGGCTCGTCTGCTGCTGGATATCTAAAGAAGCAGTTGTGAGCTGCAAGCTGAAAGCTGCAAGTGAGTTGCGCTTCGGCTTGTGGCTTGCGGCTTGACGCTTGCCGCTATAGAAGAGGATCTTTTGAATGTCGCAAAAATTTGACGTTGTAGTGATTGGTGCTGGCCCTGGCGGCTACGTAGCGGCTATCAAGGCTGCACAACTCGGTCTGTCGACGGCTTGCATCGAGAAGTACACCGACGGCGAGGGTAAACTGGCCCTGGGCGGTACCTGCCTGAACGTCGGTTGCATTCCCTCCAAGGCGCTGCTGGACAGCTCCTGGAAATTCCATGAAGCCGAAGACGGCTTCAAAATCCATGGTATCAACCACGCTGGCGTGACCATGGACGTACCGGCCATGGTCGGTCGCAAGGCCAACATCGTCAAAAACCTGACCAGCGGTGTTGCCACCCTGTTCAAGGCCAACGGCGTGACTTCCATCCAGGGCCACGGCAAGCTGCTGGCCGGCAAGAAGGTCGAAGTCACCAAGCCTGACGGCACTGTCGAAGTGATCGAAGCTGACAACGTGATCCTGGCATCCGGTTCGCGCCCGATCGACATCCCGCCGGCTCCGGTCGACCAGAAAGTCATCGTCGACTCCACCGGCGCCCTGGAATTCCAGGCCGTGCCTAAGCGCCTGGGCGTGATCGGTGCTGGCGTGATCGGTCTGGAACTGGGTTCGGTATGGTCTCGCCTGGGCGCTGAAGTGACCGTCCTGGAAGCTCTGGACACCTTCCTGATGGCCGCCGACATAGCGGTCTCCAAGGAAGCGCTGAAAACCCTGACCAAGCAAGGCCTGGACATCAAGCTGGGCGCTCGCGTGACCGGTTCCAAAGTCAATGGCGAAGAAGTCGTGGTGACCTACACCGACGCCAACGGCGAACAGACCATCACCTTCGACAAGCTGATCGTTGCTGTCGGTCGCCGTCCAGTGACCACCGATCTGCTGGCAGCCGACAGCGGCGTGACCATCGACGAGCGTGGTTTCGTGTTCGTCGACGACTACTGCGCTACCAGCGTGCCGGGCGTTTACGCCATTGGCGACGTGGTACGCGGCATGATGCTGGCGCACAAGGCCTCGGAAGAGGGCATCATGGTTGTCGAGCGCATCAAGGGTCACAAGACCCAGATGAACTATGACCTGATTCCTTCGGTTATCTATACTCACCCGGAAATCGCGTGGGTCGGCAAAACCGAACAGGCCTTGAAAGCTGAAGGCGTAGAAGTTAACGTCGGCACCTTCCCGTTCGCTGCCAGTGGCCGTGCCATGGCTGCCAACGATACCGGCGGTTTTGTAAAAGTCATCGCTGATGCCAAGACCGACCGCGTACTGGGCGTCCACGTGATTGGCCCAAGCGCCGCAGAACTGGTTCAGCAGGGTGCGATCGGCATGGAATTCGGCACCAGCGCCGAAGACCTGGGAATGATGGTTTTCTCCCACCCGACCTTGTCCGAAGCGTTGCATGAAGCAGCGCTGGCAGTGAATGGCGGCGCCATTCACATTGCCAACCGTAAGAAGCGTTAAACAATAAGAAACCACGGCGGATGGCCCGTCGTGAGTCTTGCCTGCACGACTCACCGCGGAATATCCGCTGGACTCGACCTCCCGGGGCCCTGTCTCGGGAGTAGCGGTCACAGGTGGTGCGGCACTTGTCAAAGTGCAGCACCGAAGCGCAGTACCTAACGAAGACGGTAATAAGCATGAATCTTCACGAGTATCAGGGTAAGCAGCTGTTCGCTGAATACGGCCTGCCAGTATCCAAGGGTTACGCGGTAGACACCCCGGAAGAAGCCGCTGCGGCGTGCGAGAAGATCGGCGGGACCGAATGGGTCGTCAAGGCCCAGGTTCACGCGGGTGGTCGCGGTAAAGCGGGCGGCGTAAAGCTGGTTCGCAACAAAGAAGACGCCAAAGCCTTCGCTCAACAGTGGTTGGGCAAGCGTCTGGTGACTTACCAGACTGATGCCAATGGCCAGCCAGTCACCAAGATCCTGGTTGAATCGTGCACTGATATCGCTAAAGAGCTGTACCTGGGCGCTGTCGTTGACCGTTCGAGCCGTCGCATCGTGTTCATGGCTTCCACCGAAGGTGGCGTGGACATCGAGAAAATCGCTCACGACACCCCTGAGAAAATCCTCAAGGCCACTATCGACCCACTGGTTGGCGCTCAGCCGTTCCAGGGTCGCGAGCTGGCATTCCAGCTGGGTCTGGAAGGCAAGCAGGTTGCTCAGTTCGCCAAGATCTTCGTTGGCCTGGCCAAGCTGTTCCAGGACCACGACCTGGCCCTGCTGGAAGTGAACCCGCTGGTGATCAAGGCCGACGGCGATCTGCACTGCCTCGATGCCAAGATCAACATCGACGCCAACGCCATGTACCGTCAGCCCAAGCTGAAAACCTTCCACGATCCGTCGCAGGACGATCCGCGCGAAGCGCACGCTGCCAAGTTCGAACTGAACTACGTAGCCCTGGAAGGCAACATCGGTTGCATGGTCAACGGTGCCGGCCTGGCCATGGGTACCATGGACATCGTCAACCTGCATGGCGGCAAACCCGCCAACTTCCTCGACGTTGGCGGCGGCGCTACCAAGGAACGCGTTACCGAAGCGTTCAAGATCATCCTGTCCGACTCCAACGTCGCTGCAGTACTGGTCAACATCTTCGGCGGCATCGTTCGCTGCGACATGATTGCCGAAGGCATCATCGGCGCCGTGAAAGAAGTCGGCGTGAAAATCCCGGTTGTTGTTCGCCTTGAAGGCAACAACGCTGAGCTGGGCGCTAAAGTACTGGCAGAAAGCGGTTTGAACATCATCGCTGCTACCAGCCTGACCGACGCTGCTCAACAAGTCGTTAAAGCTGCGGAGGGCAAGTAATGAGCGTCCTGATCAATAAAGACACCAAAGTCATCTGCCAGGGCTTCACCGGCTCGCAGGGTACTTTCCACTCCGAACAAGCCATTGCCTACGGCACCAAGATGGTTGGCGGCGTGACTCCAGGCAAGGGCGGTACCACCCACCTGAACCTGCCAGTGTTCAACACTGTGAAAGAAGCAGTAGAAGCCACTGGCGCCACCGCCAGCGTTATCTACGTACCGGCTCCTTTCTGCAAGGACTCCATCCTTGAAGCAGCGTTCGGCGGCATCAAGCTGATCGTCTGCATCACCGAAGGCATTCCTACCCTGGACATGCTCGATGCCAAGGTCAAGTGCGACGAGCTGGGCGTGACCCTGATCGGCCCTAACTGCCCAGGCGTCATCACTCCGGGCGAGTGCAAGATCGGCATCATGCCAGGTCACATCCACTTGCCAGGCAAGGTCGGTATCGTTTCGCGTTCCGGCACCCTGACTTACGAAGCCGTGAAGCAGACCACTGACGCCGGTTTCGGTCAGTCCACCTGCGTCGGCATCGGTGGTGACCCGATTCCGGGCTCCAACTTCATCGACATCCTGAAGCTGTTCCAGGAAGACCCGAAGACCGAAGCGATCGTCATGATCGGTGAGATCGGCGGTTCGGCTGAAGAAGAAGCGGCTGCCTACATCAAGGCTAACGTGACCAAGCCGGTTGTTTCCTACATCGCTGGTGTGACTGCTCCTCCGGGCAAGCGCATGGGCCATGCTGGCGCAATCATCTCCGGCGGCAAAGGCACTGCAGACGAGAAATTCGCTGCACTGCAAGACGCAGGCGTGAAAACCGTGCGTTCGCTGGCAGACATCGGCAAGGCCCTGGCCGAGCTGACTGGCTGGGAAGTGAAGAAGTAAGCTTCGGCTGACGTTCAGCTCCAGCTGCAAAGGCCACCTTCGGGTGGCCTTTGTGCTTTTGGGGTGTCAGTACCGGCCCCATCGCGGGCAAGCGGAACGCCGCCCGGCCCGCTCCCACAGAGGAAATGCGTACACCGCGGTCTCCTGTGGGAGCTGGCTTGCCAGCGATGAGGCCGGTACAAACAACACAAAATGCATAAATGCGACACAAAAATGTCGCGCATCGGATACTTCGCCCCGCAACAGTGCGTTCAAGGCCCAAATTCGGTACCCTAGCGCGCTAACTTCTGTGTCTCGCGCCCCAAAAGGGAGCAGCACGCAAAACGGGCCTGTCCCATCCGGATAGGCAGCATTTCCCTCACCCATAGGGAAGTCCCCCTCTAAATTCCGATTCAGTAGTGTGGTATTTCCTTAATGAAAGTGTTGAAAGGCCAGGACATCCTGGCGCTTGGCTTTATGACGTTTGCCCTGTTCGTCGGGGCTGGCAACATCATCTTCCCTCCCATCGTCGGTTTGCAGTCCGGTCCTCATGTCTGGATGGCGGCGCTGGGCTTTCTGATCACCGCGGTGGGCCTGCCGGTCATCACCGTTGTCGCCCTGGCCAAGGTCGGTGGCGCGATGGATGCCCTGAGCAGCCCGATCGGCAAAGTCGCCGGCGGTCTGTTGGCGGCTGCGTGCTACCTGGCGGTCGGTCCGTTGTTCGCGACGCCGCGTACCGCGACCGTGTCGTTCGAAGTGGGCCTGGCGCCGCTGACCGGTGAGAGCCCGCTGGCGCTGTTTCTCTACAGCGCGGTGTATTTCCTGGTCGTATTCTTCATCTCGCTCTATCCGGGCCGCCTGCTCGATACCGTCGGGCGTTTCCTGGCGCCGTTGAAGATCATTGCGCTGGCGGTGCTGGGCATCGCCGCCTTCGCCTTGCCGGCCGGCGATATCGGCACGGCCACCCCCGAGTACGTTGCTGCACCGTTCTCCCAGGGCTTCATCAATGGTTACCTGACCATGGATACCCTCGGGGCGCTGGTGTTCGGCATCGTCATCGTCAACGCGATTCGCTCGCGAGGCGTCGACTCACCGCGCTTGATTACCCGTTATGCGATCATCGCCGGCCTGATTGCCGGCGTCGGTCTGGCACTGGTGTACGTCAGCCTGTTCCGTCTCGGCTCGGGCAGCCATGAAGTCGCCGCCGGCGCTACCAATGGCGCGGCGGTGTTGCACGCGTATGTGCAGCACACCTTCGGCTCCCTGGGCAGCGGTTTCCTGGCCGTGTTGATTTCCCTGGCGTGCCTGGTGACGGCGGTTGGCCTGACCTGCGCCTGCGCCGAGTATTTCAGTCGCGTGCTGCCGCTGTCCTACAAGACCCTGGTGATCATCCTGGCAGCGTTCTCGTTGCTGGTGTCCAACCTGGGCCTGACCAAGCTGATTGCGTTCTCGATCCCGGTACTGACGGCGATCTACCCGCCGTGCATCGCCCTGGTAGCCCTGAGCTTCTGCAAGGACTTCTGGCAAGAGCAGGGGCGCATTGTCGGCCCGGTCATGCTCGTATCGTTCCTGTTCGGCCTGATCGACGCCCTCAAGGGCGCGGGCCTGGCCGAGTGGATGCCGACCCAGATGGCGCACCTGCCGTTGAGCGAGCAAGGCCTGGCCTGGCTGGTGCCTTCGGTGATGACGCTGTTTGCTGCGGTAGTGGTCGACCGCCTGCTGGGCAAGCGCAGCGAAGCGCTGGCCTGATACCTCTGGCACCTGCCACAAGCAGGTAGCGAGAAACTGAAATGCCCCGTATCAATCGATGCGGGGCATTTTTTTATGCCCGATGATCGTGTCTTTTTCCCTGTGCTAACGTCGAAGCAGTGCGCTTTCGCCTCTTTCGTCAGTACTTTTTCCAGGAATTTGCATGTCGTTTGTAGAGAACAATCTGGTCCATCTTGCCGCGGCGCTGTGGTTCATCGTGTGTTGGGGGGGATATACCCGCTATGCAACCTGGAAGGGCCGCGACACCGCCTGCCTGGCCAGCGTGCTGCACCTGTACCGCGAAGACTGGATGCGCCGCATGCTGTTGCGCGACAACCGCATCGCCGATGCCAGCGTGATCGGCAACCTTGAGCGCAATGCCTCGTTTTTCGCCTCCAGCACCCTGATCATCCTGGCGGGTATTCTCGCGGTGCTGGGTGCTTCGGACCGTGCCCTGTCGCTGCTGGCCGACCTGCCGTTGGTGCAGCAGGCTTCCCAGGGGATGTCGGAGGTAAAGTTGCTGTGCCTGGCAATGGTCTTCGTCTACGCGTTCTTCACCTTTAGCTGGTGCATGCGCCAGTACAACTTCGCGGCAGTGCTGGTGGGGTCGGCGCCCATGGTCGGCGAGCGGCATGTCAGCGAGATGGAGCGCAAGGCCTTTGCTTCGCGTGCGGCGCGGGTTATTTCGATGGCGGCCAACCAGTTCAACTTTGGTCTGCGTTCCTATTATTTCGGCATGACCATGCTGGCCTGGTTCGTCAGCCCCTGGTTGTTCATGCTGATGAGCGCCGGGGTGGTGCTGGTGCTGTACCGCCGCGAATTTCATTCCGACGTACTGGATGTGATGGTCTATACACCGACGGAAGCGCCATTGCCTGAGGCGAGCCGGGAGATAGCCGGGTGAGTGTGTTTATCCGTGCGTTGCGTTATTAGTTCCGAGTTCGACCTTTGGAAAGTTTACGCCGAGCAAAATAAAGCCCGACATGATCGGGCTTTATTTTGCGTGATGCCTCAGCCTGCGACTTATTGGGCAGGTTTTGGCGCCGCTTCCGGTGCAGGGGCAGGGGTGGCTGCCTCTTCAGCCGCAGATTTGGCGGCTTCGACGTTTTCTTTGGCAGCCTCGTTCATCTTATCCTGAGCCTGCTCGGCTTGTTTCTGGACATCCGGAGCCTTGTTCTCGCTGGCTTTATCGCAAGCAGCAAGACCCAGGGTGGCGGCCAGCATCAAGGTATAAGCTAAAGTCTTACGCATGGGGTGTCTCTCCGTGTTTAAAGGTATCTACGTGCCTTTCGAGCGTTGCAGTTCGAAATAAGTTCCTTGCTCGCTCAATATATATAAGTAGTGGATCCATATCGACTTTTCTATCGAAATCTGCTTTTCGAAGAAACTAAGACAAGAGTCTCTTGAATGAATGATTTAGCGCTGCTGGCGCGTGCCGAACGTTTCCTCTCGGTATTGCGTCATTGTCAGAAACTGGGGATGCATGTGCACAGTGCCAATGCCGACGGCATGACACTGGTGCTGCCGTATTCGCCCCAGATTGTCGGCAACCCGCAAACCGGGACGTTGCACGGCGGCGCGGTGACCACGCTGATGGACACCACCTGCGGCATGGCCACGCTCTGCGTGTTGCCGGAGTTCGAGGTGTGCCCGACCCTGGACCTGCGCATCGACTACATGCACCCGGGCGAGGCGGGCAAGGACGTCTACGGCTTTGCTCAATGCTACCGGGTCACCCGGGATGTGATCTTCACCCGTGGCTTCGCCTACCAGGATGACCCGGCGCAGCCGATCGCCCAGGTGGTCGGTACCTTCATGCGCCTGGGCAAGAGTATCAAGATAGGTCACGGCGCCCCGATGGCGGCACTTGGGGGGCAGGTATGAACGCCGGCAACTTGCGCGAGCAACTGAACCAGGCCCATGCCAAGGGCGATTATGCGCCGTTGCTGGCATTGATCCCGTACGCCGGGTTGATCGGCATCGAGTGCACGCGCCAGGGCGATGAGCTGCTGTTTCGCCTGCCGGCCAATGCGGACAACATCGGCAACCCGATACTGCCGGCGATCCATGGTGGGGTGATTGCCGGGTTCATGGAGTTGGCTGCGGCGCTGCATGTGCTGATTTTTACTGGCAGCGGCTCGGTTCCGAAAATCATCGATTTCTCCATCGACTACCTGCGTGCCGGGCATGCGCGCGACACCTATGCGCGCTGCCAGTTGTGGCGCCAGGGCCGACGCGTGACCAACGTGGCGATCACTGCCTGGCAAGGTGTAGAAACCGAGCCGATTGCAACGGCACGTGCACATTTCAAGATCGAGGAGCCAGTCAGCACTTGAAATCGTGGCGCAAGCCCCCATTTCGATGTCATCCCGCCGCAAACTGGCAGGGGAGGGACCTTCGGGCCCCCCTGCCAAGCGGCTTATGCCATCTGATTGGAGTTTGATGACCATGAGTGTGGAAACTCAAAAAGAAACCCTGGGCTTCCAGACCGAGGTGAAGCAACTGCTGCACCTCATGATCCATTCGCTGTATTCCAACAAGGAAATCTTCCTTCGCGAATTGATCTCCAACGCCTCCGACGCCGTTGACAAGCTCCGCTTCGAAGCCTTGGCCAAGCCTGAGCTGCTCGAAGGTGGCGCCGAGCTGAAAATCCGTGTGAGCTTCGATAAAGCAGCCAACACCATCACCCTCGAAGACAACGGCATCGGCATGAGCCGCGAGGATGTGATCACTCACCTGGGCACCATCGCCAAGTCTGGCACCGCCGACTTCATGAAGCACCTCAGCGGCGACCAGAAGAAAGACTCGCATCTGATCGGCCAGTTCGGCGTGGGCTTCTATTCGGCCTTTATCGTGGCCGACAAGGTCGATGTGTTCAGCCGTCGTGCCTGTCTTTCGGCTACAGACGGCGTGCACTGGTCCTCCAGGGGCCAGGGCGAGTTCGACGTCGCAACCATTGACAAGGCCGAGCGCGGTACCCGCATCGTCCTGCACCTGAAGAAGGGTGAAGAAGAATTCGCCGATGGCTGGCGCCTGCGCAATATCATCAAGAAATACTCCGACCATATCGCGCTGCCGATCGAGCTGCCTAAAGAACAGGCCGCTGCCGAAGGTCAAGAGCAGCCCGCGCCGGAATGGGAAACCGTCAACCGCGCCAGTGCCCTGTGGACCCGTCCACGCACCGAGGTCAAGGACGAGGAATACCAGGAGTTCTACAAGCACGTCGCCCACGACTTCGAGAACCCGCTGAGCTGGAGCCACAACAAGGTCGAAGGCAAGCTGGAGTACAACTCGCTGCTCTACGTGCCGGCCCGTGCACCGTTCGACCTCTACCAGCGTGAAGCGCCGCGCGGCCTGAAACTGTATGTTCAGCGCGTATTCGTCATGGATCAGGCCGAGTCGTTCCTGCCGCTGTACCTGCGCTTCATCAAGGGCGTGGTCGACTCCAATGACCTGTCGCTGAACGTATCGCGGGAAATCCTGCAAAAAGATCCGATCATCGATTCGATGAAGTCCGCGCTGACCAAGCGTGTCCTGGACATGCTCGAGAAGCTGGCCAGGAACGAGCCGGAGCAATACAAGGGCTTCTGGAAAAACTTTGGCCAGGTCATGAAAGAAGGCCCTGCCGAAGACTTCGCCAACAAGGAGAAGATTGCCGGCCTGCTGCGCTTCGCTTCCACCAGCGACGACAGCGGCGAGCAGAGCGTTGCCCTGGCCGACTACCTGGCGCGGGCCAAGGAAGGTCAGGACAAGATCTACTTCCTCACCGGTGAATCCTACGCGCAGGTCAAGAACAGCCCGCACCTGGAAGTCTTCCGCAAGAAAGGCATCGAAGTGCTGCTGCTGACCGACCGTATCGACGAGTGGCTGATGAGCTACCTCAGCGATTTCGACGGCAAGGGCTTTGTCGACGTGGCGCGTGGCGACCTGGACCTGGGCAAGCTCGACTCCGAAGAGGACAAGCAGGCCCAGGAAGAAGTGGCCAAGAGCAAGGAAGGCCTGGTCGAGCGTCTCAAGTCGGCCCTGGGTGAGTCCGTCAGCGAAGTGCGGGTATCCCACCGCCTGACCGATTCCCCGGCGATCCTGGCCATCGGTGAGCAGGACCTGGGCCTGCAGATGCGTCAGATCCTCGAGGCCAGTGGCCAGAAGGTTCCGGACTCCAAGCCGATCTTCGAATTCAACCCGGCCCACCCGCTGATCGAGAAGCTGGACAACGAGCAGAGCGAAGATCGTTTCGCCGACTTCTCGCACATCCTCTTCGACCAGGCGGCATTGGCGGCGGGCGATAGCCTGAAGGACCCGGCGGCCTATGTGCGTCGGCTGAACAAGCTGCTGGTCGAGTTGTCGGTGTAAACAGTCCTGGAAAAGCCCGCTTCGGCGGGCTTTTTCATAGCTGATTCATGGAATGACGGGAGAGCGCCATGAGCACGGTTACTATCGAGTCACTGGTCTACCAGATCGACGGCAAGCCCTATGAAAGCCGTCTGGTGTTCGACGCCGACATCAAGTCACCACGTCCGGGCCTGCTGATGGCACCGAACTGGATGGGGGTGGGTGAAGGTGCCGAGCGCATTGCCCAGGCGGTGGCGGCGAAAGGGTACGTGGTGTTGATTGCCGACCTGTACGGGCAGGCGGTGCGACCGCAGGATGCCGATCAGGCGGGCGCAGCCATGATGCCGCTGAAAAACGATCGCGCCGAGTTGCGCAAGCGCATGCAAGCGGCCCTGGTGCAATTGCAGGAGCAGGGCACGGCTTCGGTCGACAAGGCGCAACTGGCCACCTTCGGTTTCTGCTTCGGCGGCTGTTGTGCCCTGGAGCTGGCGCGTACCGGTGCGCCGCTCAAGGCAACGGTGTCATTCCACGGTACGCTGGATACACCGAACCCGGCCGACGCCAAGAGCATCAAGGGCTCCGTCTTGGTACTGCATGGCGCCAGCGATCCGCTGGTACCCAAGGAGCAATTGCCGGCCTTCGAGGATGAGATGAATGCGGCAGGTGTCGATTGGCAGCTGACCAGTTATGGTGGTGCGGTGCATTCGTTTACTGATCCGGCGGCGAACGTGCCGGGCATGATGATGTATGACGCCAGGACGGCGGGGCGGGCGTTTCAGGCGATGCATGATTTGTTGGAAGAAGTGTTTAAGGCTTAAGGGCCTCATCGCGGGCAAGCCCGCTCCCACAGGGGGGGGGCGAAGTGTGCTCCGGACCTGTGGGAGCGGGCTTGCCCGCGATAGCGATCTAATTGTCATCACTGTGTCATCCCAGTGTCATAGCCTCGCGCCATCCATTTTCAGGAGCGCACTATGCACCTACCCCGTTTTAGCACCCTGGCAGCATTGATGCTGGTCAGTGGCCTGGCCAGTGCCGAAGTTCGTGTTGAAGGCCCCATCGAATACGGCGTATTCGCCACCCAGTACAAAGACTTCCAGCCCGGTGAGCGCGTGCTCACGCAAAGCAACCAAACCATCGAGCAGACCGATACGGTGCCGGCCAGGCTGGGGGACCAAATTTGGCATGCGCTATAAGCTGCTGAGCAAGGTCGCAGACGACACGCCATTGACGCTGCTGTACCTGACGCCTGGAGTAACGACGCCCGATGGAAAGCGCCATGACAAGTTCGTCGTGGAGCAAAAGCTGGTGCCCGGAGCGCCGCAGGATGTGATGGCCTACGAGTTCACCGAGGCCCATGAGGTGGTGCCGGGGGATTGGCAGTTCATGGTGTTTCAGGGGGATCGGTTGTTGGCGCAGAAGCGGTTTACCGTGCGCTAAGGATCCAAAATCCTGTGACCGCTTTGCGGCCGCAGCAATTTCCGGATCATTGCACAAACAAAAACGCCCCGAACCAGTCGGGGCGTTTTCACATAAGGATCAACGACCCTTATTTACCTTGCCAGCGCTTGAGCACCAGAGTGGCGTTGGTGCCGCCGAAACCGAAGCTGTTGCTCATCACGGTGTCGATCTTGGCATTTTCGATGGTCTTGCTCTGGATCGGCATGTCGGCAACGGCCGGGTCCAGTTCGTCGATGTTGGCGGAACCTGCGATGAAATTGCCTTCCATCATCAGCATGCAGTAGATCGCTTCGTGAACGCCGGCGGCGCCCAGGGAGTGGCCCGACAGGCTCTTGGTGGAGCTGATCGCCGGAGCCTTGTCGCCGAAGACTTCACGCACGCCCTTGATCTCGGCCACGTCGCCAACCGGCGTCGAGGTACCGTGGGTGTTCAGGTAGTCGATCGGAGTGTCGACGGTGGACATCGCCATCTGCATGCAGCGGATCGCGCCTTCGCCGCTCGGGGCGACCATGTCGTAGCCGTCGGACGTTGCGCCGTAGCCAACGATTTCGGCGTAGATCTTCGCGCCGCGGGCCAGAGCGTGTTCCAGCTCTTCGACCACGACCATGCCGCCACCACCGGCGATGACGAAACCGTCACGCTTGGCGTCGTAGGCACGGGAAGCTTTTTCCGGAGTGTCGTTGTACTGGCTCGACAGTGCGCCCATGGCGTCGAACAGGAACGATTGGCTCCAGTGTTCTTCTTCGCCGCCGCCGGCGAAGACGATGTCCTGCTTGCCCATCTGGATCTGTTCCATGGCGGTACCGATGCAGTGAGCACTGGTGGCGCAGGCAGAAGCGATGGAGTAGTTCAGGCCCTTGATCTTGAACGGCGTGGCCAGGCAGGCCGAAACGGTGCTGCTCATGGTCCGCGTGACGCGGTATGGGCCGACGCGCTTGACGCCTTTTTCGCGCAGGATGTCCAGCGCTTCCATCTGGTTCAGGGTCGATGCACCGCCGGAGCCGGCGATCAGGCCGGTGCGCGGGTTGGACACCTGATCTTCGGTCAGGCCCGAATCCTTGATCGCATCCTGCATTGCCAGGTAGGCGTAGGCAGCGGCGTGGCCGACGAAACGGAAAACCTTGCGGTCGATCAGCTCTTCGAGGTTGAGGTCAATGGAGCCGGAAACCTGGCTGCGCAGACCCATTTCGGCATATTCCGGGTTGAAGCGGATGCCAGGGCGGCTTGCACGCAGGTTTGCGGAGACGGTCTCTTTGTCATTGCCCAGGCACGACACGATGCCCAGACCAGTGATAACGACGCGGCGCATGCGAATAACCCTTAGAAGTTGTCAGTGGAAGTGAATACGCCGACCCGAAGGCCTTCGGCGGTGTAGATCTCGCGGCCGTCGACGCTGACCGAGCCATCGGCGATGGCCATGTTCAGCTTGCCGCGCAGAACGCGCTTGATATGAATGTTGTAGGTGACTTTCTTGGCGCTCGGCAGAACCTGGCCGAAGAACTTCACTTCGCCCGAACCCAGGGCGCGGCCACGGCCCGGCAGGCCTTGCCAGCCGAGGAAGAAACCGACCAGTTGCCACATGGCGTCGAGGCCCAGGCAGCCCGGCATCACCGGATCACCTTCGAAGTGGCAGGCGAAGAACCACAGGTCCGGGGTGATATCCAGCTCGGCGACCAATTCACCTTTGCCGTACTTGCCACCCTCAGGACTGATGTGGGTGATGCGATCGACCATCAGCATGTTCGGCGCAGGCAGTTGCGCGTTACCTGGGCCGAACAGCTCACCGCGACTGCAGCGCAACAGGTCTTCCCGGGTAAAGGCGTTTTGTTTGGTCATGCGAGCTCCTCAATAGTCCCTGTGCGGCAGGGGGTCAATCTTCCCGACCGACCCAAAAGCCACAGGCTTGGGGCGGCAGCCTACACATAGACTATTGCGTTGTAGTGAAAGTCACAGCACAGAGGACGAAGATGTACACTTGTGCACTGAAATTATTATTCGGGCGGCTTCGGTAACCCGATCCGGCCTCTAAGACTGCCGCACTTTAGCATTTATCGCCAGCCAAGTCGCCCGGCAGCCAACGCTGAAGTATTTGCTGCAAGTCGATCCGCTTGAATGGTTTGGCCAGATAATCGTTCATGCCCGCCTTCAGGCAGCGCTCGCGGTCGCCTTGCAAGGCATTGGCGGTCAGGGCAATGATCGGCAGGTCGCTGGTTCCCGGCAGCTGGCGAATTCGCTCGGTGGCCTGGTAGCCATCAATCACCGGCAGCCGACAGTCCATCAGGATGGCGGCGAACCGCTGTTGCTGGACCTGATCGATGGCCTGCCCGCCGTCGCCCACCACGCACACGTCAAAACCCAGGCTGCGCAGCATGGCCTCGATCACTGCCTGGTTCACCGGGTTGTCCTCCACCAGCAGGATGCGCCGGCCCTGGCCGTTTTCATTCCATGTGGTGCGGGCGACACTCGGCAATACCGGTTGCTCGCTCAGCGCCAGCGGGATTTCCAGCGTGAACAGCGAGCCCCGGCCTTCTTCACTTTGCGCGCGCAGCGTGCCGCCCATGCGCTCGGCCAGGGTGCGCGCAATCGACAGGCCCAGGCCCGTGCCGCCGTAACGCCGGGAAATCGAGCTGTCGGCCTGCTGGAAGGCGACGAACATCATCTCCAGGCGCTCGGGGCTGATGCCGATGCCGGTGTCGCGAACCGTGCAGGTGAACCAGATCAATTGGTGATCCAATACCTGCCAGTGCGGTTCGATGCGAACGCTGCCCACTTCGGTGAATTTCAGCGCATTGCCGATCAGGTTGACCAGAATTTGCCGGATGCGCGTCGGATCGCCGGCAACGTGCAGTTGTTCGAACCCCGCCGGCATCTGCAGGTCAAGGCTCAGGCCGCGTTGTTGGGCGCTGTGCTGGAAGGCCAGGGCGCAACAGTCGATCAGCTCGGCCAGGTTGAACGGGATGTGCTCAAGCTCAAGCGAGGCGCGTTCGATGCGCGAGAAATCGAGAATGTCATTGATCACTTTGAGCAGGTGTTCGGTCGATTCGGTGGCCAGGGCCGCGTACTCGGTCTGCTCATCGCTCATGGGCGTGGTTTCGAGCAACTGCAACATGCCCAGGACGCCGTTCATCGGCGTACGCAGTTCATGGCTCATCATGGCCAGGAAATCCGTTTTGGCGCTGTTGGCGCGCTCGGCCTCCTCGCGGGTCTGGATCAATTGCGCCATGGCTTGCTGCTGCTCGCGGCTGGCCACTTCCAGGCCGCTGGCCAGGTTGTTGATGTGCTGCGCCAGGGCGCCGAGTTCAGCATCGTTGACAATCGGCAGCGGGGACTTGAAATCGCCTTGCTGGATGGCCTTGACCGCGTGGCCCATGTCGCTGATCGGCTGGGACAGGCTCAGGGCCAGGCGACGCGCCAGCCAGTAGGTGAACAGCAGCGCGAACAACGCGAGAATCGCTGCCTTTAACAGGATTTCCCGTTGACGCTGGTTGAAGGCGTCATTGGACATGCCGACGATCACCCGCCCCAGATAGTCCTCGGCGGTATTCTGCGTCGGCTGGCCGTCGCTCTGCAGGAAGTCGTTCTGCAAGGAAATACGTTGCAGGCGAATCGGCGCCTGGAATACTTCGACCAGTTGGGAGCGTTTCTCGGCTTCGCCGGGTTGCTCGACGTACACCAGGATATGGTTGGCGTTGTCCTGCACCTCGAGAAAGCGCACATGGGGAATGGCCATGGTCGCGCGCATGAGGCTTTCCAGCACGTCGTTGTTGCCGGAAATCACACCGTACTCGGAGGCTGGCGCCAGCTGGTTGGCGATCAGTTGCCCGGTGTGGTTCATTTCCTGGCGCAAATCCTGGATGCGCACGAAGGTAAAGAAACTGATCAGCAGCACGGTCAGCAACAGGGCAGGGCCCAGGCAGATGATCTGGGTGCGGGTCTGGATGTCCCAGCTGGGGCGCAAGGTCATGGAGTGGTTTCTCCTTCAGCCAGGGCCGCGGCGACGGCACGCTCGTCGATCGGTTCGATGCCGAGCGAGCGGGCGACTTGTCGGTTACTCGCCACTTTGAAGTGGTCAGGGTACAGCGCGCGCGGCCAGTTCGAAGCGGGCTGGTCAAGCAAATCGGTGACGATCGCCAGCCAGTCGGCCGGGTCGCTGTAAGTGCTGGCCAGGCTGCCGGCCTTGACGAATGCCAAACTGGGGCCGATCAGTGCCCGTTGCCCGGCGTAGCTGGTGAGCAACAGGTTCTTGGCGGTCTTGGAGTTGTACAGGTCGGCGTCATCCAGGCCCAGGATCACGTCGCTCTGTTTGAGCAGCGCTTGCACGGAGCGATTGTCGGTGGTATCGGCCCAGGACTGGCCGATGATTTCCAGCGCCAGGGGCTGCGCGGCCTTGCGCAACTCCTCCAGCAGAAACGCACTGTTGCGGCCATACAGCACGCCGATGCGCCTGGCCTCGGGCAGAATCTGTCGGATCAGTTTCAACTGACGGTCCGGCGGTGGGTCGCTCCAGAGCAGGGTCAAGCGGGGCGGGCGGTAGCTGCCCAGACGTTGCCTGGCCTGTACCCGACTGATGAGCAACACCAGGGTCGCTGGCCCCCGGGATTCCTGCAGGCGCCAACCGAAACTGGCCGAGTCGAGCAGGATCAGCCGTGTGGCGTCGGGCAGTCGGCCAGGTGCCGGCAGCTCTGCGAGCAGTCTGAAGCGGACCCGATCCTGGGGGCGCTGCCTGGCCAGTTCTGCGGTGAAGGCGCGTATGCCCTGGCTGTCTTCCAGGGCGGTCAGCAGCACTTCGGCAGCCTGTCCGGAGGGAGCCAGCGGCAAGCTCGCCAGGCACAGGCAGCACAGTCGCAACAGCCATCGGCAAAGGGCCATACTAGACCAGCTCGGCGCGTGGCGTCAGTGAGCTGCCGGTCAGGCGGGTATCTTCGAACATGGCGCTGCCTTGTTAACGAGTATCAGCCGCGCATGGTAACTGAGTAACCAAAACTTTCCAGCTACCCACAGTGCAATGACTGCGCTGAATCGGTCATTCGGGCTGGTCGACGCGGTAGCGCTCCGTATAATGCGACGTATCGCCACTTTTTTGGTTTTAATGGATTGAATATGACTGAACAGCAGCCTGTTGCAGTTCTTGGAGGGGGTAGTTTCGGTACCGCCGTGGCGAATCTGTTGGCAGAGAACGGCCTGGGCGTGCGGCAGTGGATGCGTGACCCCGAACAGGCCGAGGCTATGCGCACTCATCGGGAGAACCCGCGCTACCTCAAGGGCGTGAAGGTGCATGCCCTGGTAGAACCGGTAACCGACCTGCTGGCGACCTTGCAGGCCTGCGACCTGATCTTCGTCGCCCTGCCGTCGAGCGCGCTGCGTTCGGTACTGGCGCCGCATGCCCAGTGCCTGAGTGGCAAGTTGCTGGTCAGCCTGACCAAGGGCATCGAGGCCCACAGCTTCAAGCTGATGAGCGAGATCCTCGAGGAAATCGCCCCGCAAGCCCGTGTCGGCGTGCTTTCGGGCCCTAACCTTGCCCGCGAAGTGGCCGAGCACGCGTTGACCGCAACAGTGGTCGCCAGTGAAGACGACGAACTCTGCCAGCGCGTCCAGGAGGCCCTGCACGGGCGCACTTTCCGCGTCTATGCCAGTAACGACCGCTTCGGCGTCGAACTGGGCGGCGCCTTGAAAAACGTCTATGCCATCATCGCCGGCATGGCCGTTGCCCTGGGAATGGGCGAGAACACCAAGAGCATGCTGATTACCCGGGCGCTGGCGGAAATGACCCGCTTTGCCGTGAGCCTGGGCGCCAACCCGATGACCTTCCTGGGGCTGGCCGGGGTCGGCGACCTGATCGTGACCTGCTCTTCGCCCAAGAGTCGCAATTACCAGGTAGGCTTTGCCCTGGGCCAGGGCTTGAGCCTGGAAGAGGCCGTGACCCGCCTCGGTGAAGTCGCCGAAGGTGTCAACACCCTCAAGGTGCTCAAGGCCAGGGCCCAGGAGTTGCAGGTGTACATGCCGCTGGTCGCGGGCTTGCATGCCATCCTGTTCGAAGGGCGCACCCTGAACCAGGTGATCGAGCTGCTCATGCGCGGCGAACCGAAAACCGACATCGACTTTATCTCCACCAGTGGTTTCAACTAAGTCTCAAGGAGCAGGACATGAACGAATCCCCGAAACAGGCAGAACGTGAATCCATTGTGCTGCGCATCCTCTGGATGCTGGTATTCCTGCTGATCTGGCAAGTCGCGCAAACCCTGTTGGGTGGTGTGGTACTGGTGCAGCTGATCTACCGCCTGTTCTACGGCGCACCGAACGCCAGCCTGATGAACTTCGGCGACAGCCTCAGCCAGTTCCTGGCCCAGATCGGCCGCTTCGGCAGCTTTCACAGCGACCAGAAGCCCTGGCCGTTCGCCGACTGGCCAACCCCGCGTGCACCGGAAGGCGAGGCCGCGCACCAGGTACCACCGGCAGCCCATCCGGTGCGGGACGAGGAACCCAAGCTATGAAGCTCTGGGTGCTGCGTCACGGCCAGGCTGAACCGCAGACGCGTACCGATGCCGAGCGCGAGCTGACCGCCCACGGCCGTGAAGAAGTGCTGCGCAGTGCTGGCCATCTGCTGGGCCAACCGCTGCTGGCCATCTTTGCCAGCCCCTTTGTGCGGACCCGGCAGACGGCTGAACTGGTGCACGAAGCCCTGGGCTTCGCCAAGCCGATCACGACGGTGCCCTGGCTGCGGGGCGATACCGATCCCAAGGTGGTCGTTGCCGAGCTGGACGCCCTGGAGAAACGTGGCCTGGAGCATCTGTTGCTGGTCAGCCACCAACCCTTGGTAAGTCTGCTGATCGGGCTGCTCGAAGACGGGCAGTCCCGCGAGCTCCAAAGCATGCACACCGCCAGCCTGGCCGAGCTCGAAGGTGACTGGGTGATGGCCGGGGGCATGCGCCTGTGCGGTATCAGCCACGCCTGATCCGGGGTGCTCCAACCAAGGGTTGCTCGTGCCCACTCGATCGAGTTACAGCAACCCCTGATCCTGTGCCAACCGCACCGCAAGATGGCGGGAGCTCACGCCGAACTTGCGACGGATATTGGCGAGGTGAAAATTGATCGCCGATTCGCTGCAGAACATGATCTTAGCGATCTCCCAGGATGACTTGCCCCTATTGACCCACAGCAGGGTCTGTTTTTCCTTTGCGGTCAATTTGATTTGTGCGCTGGTTTGCGGCAAGACGCCGTCCATGGGGGCATGACTATGAATTGGCCGGGTACTGGAAGTGCTCGAGTAGGGACGATTCAGCATGATGAAACTCCACGTGGCTGAGTGCGGATCCGATCCGTTTGTGCGATCCGATTCGGGAGATACGTGGAGATTTATAACGTTCTTTGAATCGTCTGGAACCTGTCAGAAATACTAGTTCGAAGGGGCTGAAAAGCGCTTCCGGACGAACGGTCATGTCCGTATTGTTGAGTGCAAATCCAGCAAAGAAAAACGCCAGAAAGGTTGTATCTGCAGGGCTCGTTGAAAGATAGTGAGCCCCCGCAAAGGCAATCGCCCTCAAAAAAAACAAGGAACGAAGCATGAGTCTTTGGCGCACCACCCCCAACATCGACCAGATCAACAGCTTGCAGAAAAACACCATTGGCGAGGTGCTGGACATCCGTTTCGAAGCCGCAGACGAGCAGTCGCTGACGGCCAGCATGGTCGTCGACCATCGCACCCATCAACCTTATGGCCTGCTGCATGGCGGTGCCTCGGTGGTGTTGGCCGAAACGGTCGGTTCGATGGCCAGTTACCTGTGCATCGACCCTACCCAGTTTTACTGCGTGGGCCTGGAGATCAACGCCAACCATTTGCGCGGGCTGCGCAGCGGTCGGGTCACGGCCGTGGCGCGGGCGGTGCATATCGGCCGCACCACCCACGTCTGGGACATTCGCTTGAGCAGCGATGAAGGCAAGGCCAGCTGCATTTCTCGCCTGACCATGGCCGTGGTGCCGCTGGGCCAGACGCCGCCTTCACGTTGATAGCTTGATCGACCGTTGATCGGCAAACACGCCCTACCTGTTATTTCTGACAGTTGTGGCGGTTTTGTTGCCTTGCTAGCGTGCAGGCTGCAAGGCAGCGAAGGGCCTGATCTGGGAGATCGACACTCATGAGCGACAGTAAAGCGGCGTTGGCGTGTTCGGAGGATTTGTGGCAATTGCTCAACGAGGTCAACCTCTGCCATGGCTTGAGTTATGACGAGCTTGAAGTGTTGCAGGATACCGCCGATTCCCGGCTCGATTCGCTGGTGCGGCAATATGGCGGCCAGCAGGCGCTGGAGCAGTTCCAGCACGACTGCCGGTGCATGGCCAAGTCCATGCAGACCTCTTGCCAGACTTTGCGCCTGGCCACGCTCAACCCTGAAGAGCGTGGCCGGATATGGGATGCGTTTCAATACCAGATGGCGTACCTGCAAGCCTGCCTGCAGCGCTCTTTCGAACAACCCATGAAGCCATGACCGGCCTGTCATGGCCGATGGCAGTTACGGCCATTGCACGGGCCTGCGGCGTTGCGGACAATCGAGCAACGTTTCCTTAAGGGTTTAGCGGGTATGTCGCAACCGGTTTTTTTCGCCCATGCAAACGGATTTCCCTCGGGCACCTACGGCAAATTGTTCGACGCCCTCGCGCCGGACTACAGCGTCAGTCATTTGCCGCAGCATGCCCATGACCCACGCTTCCCGGTGGACGACAATTGGCTGAATCTGGTCGATGAGTTGATTCACCACCTCGAGCAACAGCCAGAGCCGGTCTGGGGTGTCGGTCATTCCTTCGGTGGAGTCCTGCACCTGCATGCGGCGCTGCGCTGCCCGCAGTATTACCGAGGCGTGGTGATGCTCGATTCGCCGTTGCTGACGCGCACGGACGAGTGGGTCATCCGCGCTGCCAAGCGTCTGGGCCTCATCGACAGATTGACACCGGCCGGGCGCACCCTCGGGCGGCGCGAGCAATTCGCCGATTTTGAGGCGGCGCGTACCTACTTTGCCGGCAAGACATTGTTTCGTGGTTTCGATCCCGACTGCTTCGAAGCCTATCTGCAGCACGGGCTGCAGGCCGACGGCGACAAGCTGCGCCTGCGTTTCGACCCGGCCACCGAAATCAGCATTTACCGCTGCGTGCCGCACACAAGCCCAGGGCGAGTCCGGCAGTTGCAGTTGCCGCTGGCGCTGGTGCGCGGCAGTCACAGCGAGGTGGTCATGCGCCATCACGCCAGTGCGGCCAAGCGCCTGCCGCAAGGTGAATTCCACACCTTGCCGGGTGGTCATATGTTCCCACTGGAGCGCCCGCTGGAAACGGCCATGTTGCTCAAGGAGCTGTTCGGCCGCTGGCAACAGCGTCAATCGTCAAGGGTCTGCGCATGAGCACTACCGTCGAAGAAGTCCGCCTGAGCTTGCCGCATATCGAACTGGCCGCGCACCTGTTCGGCCCTGTCGATGGCCAGCCGGTGATTGCCTTGCACGGCTGGCTGGACAACGCCAACAGCTTTGCCCGACTGGCGCCGAAGTTGACCGGGCTGCGCATCGTCGCCCTGGACATGGCCGGGCATGGCTATTCAGACCATCGCCCGGCGGGCGCCGGCTATGCACTGTGGGACTACGTCCATGATGTGCTGCAGGTGGCCGAGCAACTGGGCTGGAAGCGCTTTTCCCTGCTCGGGCATTCGCTGGGGGCGATTGTCTCGGTGGTGCTGGCCGGGGCGTTGCCGCAGCGGATCGACCGCCTGGCGTTGATTGACGGCGTTATCCCGCCGACCGCAAGCGAAGAGAACACTGCGCAGCGCATGGGCATGGCGCTGGAGGCGCAGATGCTCCACTACGGCAAGCGCAAGCCGGTCTATGCCACCCTTGAACGCGCGGTCGAGGCGCGTATGAAGGGCGTGGTCGCCGTCAGTCGCGAGGCGGCCGAGCTGTTGGCCCAACGCGGGTTGATGCCCGTGCCGGGTGGCTTCACCTGGCGCAGCGACAGCCGCCTGACCCTGCCTTCGCCGTTGCGCCTGAGCCAGGAGCAGGCGTTGACCTTCGTCCAGCGCATCGCCTGCCCCACGCAACTGGTGGTTGCCCGGGACGGCATGCTGGCCAGCCACACAGCGTTGCTCGAACAGCTACCCTTGAGCCTGGAAACACTGCCAGGCGGGCATCATTTGCACTTGAACGATGAGTGCGGCGCAGCCCTTGTTGCAGACTGTTTCAATCGCTTCTTTGCCATGCCTTGACTTGCAGCGGTCAACTGTCGAGGCTTGGCGGGTTGAAAGGGAGACAACCATGAACAAGCGCTACACCGCTGCAACCCATATCGCCTTTGCCGGCGCCAAGGCACTGCCGAACCGATGAGTGCATTCATCGGAGTATCCGGCGCCTTGCGCATGACCGTCCTGGGCCTGTTGCTGGCCAGCCCCGCACTCAGTGCTGCCGAGGGCGACCTCGACCTGTTGCGCCCCCTGGATGCCAAGGTCGTCGATCAGCGCGGGCCTGCGCCGCACGAGCGCCTCTATCCGCTGGGTTCGCTGCGCAAGATCAGCGGCCAGTTGCGCATGGAAGGGCAGATCGACAGCCGTGGCCAGGTCAGCTCGATCACGTATGAACTGCCGCCCGAACTAAAGGCCAACGATGCTTTTACTGCCGCTCGCGAAGCGCTGCAGGCCCGGGGCGGCTATGTCCTGTTCTGGTGCCAGGCGCGAGAGTGCGGCGAAAGCAGCCTGTGGATCAACGAGATATTCAACATCCCACGCCTGTCCGGTGGCGATGAGCAGCAGGCCTTCCTGCTGTTGCGCAAGGCCGAGCCTGCGCACAACACCCTGGTCGCCTTGTACAGCATCACCCGTGGCAACCGTAAGGCATACCTGCACGCCGAAGAGTTTGTCGCCGATGCGCCGCTGGGGGATCTCTTGCCCACTGCAGCGACGATCTTGCGCGAATTGCGCAGCACCCGCGAACTGGACTATCCGGACCTCGACGGCGAGCCGCCCAAGGCCTGGGTCACCCTGTTGAGCCGTAGCCTGAACCTGGACAGCACCCTGCGGGTGAGCCTGTCCGGTAAACAGGGCGAGGCCTGGCGCCAGGCACTGGTGGCGGCGGGCGTGCGGGAGGCGCGGCTGGAGGCGGGCAACCAGGATGTGCCCGGACTGCATATCGAACTGATACGCTGAGAGTGGCTCGCACCTTGAAACATTGCTGGTATTTTCGATGATCACGAATGATCGCCTGTTGGTGCAAATACTGCTCCTGGCATTGCTCGGCGCCGGCCTTTGGGTCATGGCGCCGTTCATTTCGGCATTGCTGTGGGGGGCGATCCTGGCCTTTGCCAGTTGGCCGTTGATGCGCCTGCTGACCCGTTGGCTCAATGGCCGCGAAGCGCTGGCGGCCGGTTTGCTCACGGCATTGTGGATGTTGCTGGTGGCGCTGCCGCTGGTCTGGCTGGGGTTCAACCTGGCTGACCATGTCCGCGATGCGACCGCCTTTATCCGCGATGTGCAGGTCGACGGCCTGCCCGAAGCCCCGACCTGGCTGGGCGGCATTCCCATTGTCGGCCCCCGGCTGGTGGAAGTCTGGAACACCATCGACCAGCGCGGCGCGGCCTTGATGGCCAGCGTCAGACCTCACCTGGGACAGGTCGGCAACTGGCTCCTGGCCCGTAGCGCACAGATCGGCGGCGGCATCCTGGAGCTGACCCTGAGCCTGGTGTTCGTGTTCTTTTTCTATCGCGACGGCCCGCGGCTGGCTGCGTTTGTCCTGCGTCTGCTCGAGCGGCTGATTGGCGAGCGGGCCGGTTATTACCTGGACCTGGTGGCTGGCACCGTGCAGCGGGTGGTCAATGGCGTGATCGGCACGGCGGCTGCCCAGGCGGTGCTGGCCCTGATCGGTTTTCTGATTGCCGGGGTGCCGGGGGCGTTGGTGCTGGGCATCGTGACCTTCCTGCTCAGCCTGATCCCCATGGGGCCGCCGCTGGTGTGGATTCCGGCCACGGCCTGGCTGGCCTGGAAAGGCGAGTATGGACTGGCGGTTTTTCTCGGGTGCTGGGGCACGTTCATCATCAGCGGTGTGGATAACGTGCTCAAGCCCTACCTGATCAGCCGGGGCGGCAACTTGCCCTTGGTGATCGTGTTGCTGGGGGTTTTTGGCGGGTTGCTGGCGTTTGGCTTCATTGGCCTGTTCATCGGTCCGACCCTGCTGGCGGTGGCCTACAGCCTGTTGCTGGACTGGAGCCGCAGCGAAGCAGCGGGGCGGCAGAGGCCCTGACTCTGTGTAGATGTATGGCTATATGTACCGCATCTGGGTCGTTGCAATCGGGTCTGCTGTCGCTGTCTTAACACAGCAGGTAACCCAAAATGACTGAGCAACTACCGATGACCGACGAAGGCGTTCATGAGGCCTTCATCAAAAGTAAAATTCCCGCCTGGTTCAGCCAGGCCCATCCCGATGCAATCGAGGCCTTGCATCGAAGCCAGGTCCCACGCCTGGTCGATGGCGCCGACGGCACTCTGCTCGCCGCACAAGCGCGCAGCAAGCGCTCGCGCCTCGCAGCGGCGCGAGCACTCGACGGTTTCAAGGGCATCGTCGAGTTCGTGGAACCCTTGCTCCTGGCGGGCTTGAAAAGCCGGTTCGGCCTGGAGGTGGATGTCAACCGCCATGAACTGGCGCATTTCTCCGCGGCGCCGCCCTATAGCGGTGATGTCAGCAAGGTACAGCTGCTGTCTCGGCAATCCATGATGCAGGCCGCGTTGCGCAATTTCACGGGCAAGGAGGTATTCACCGCCAACTGCGGGCTGGCGCCGAAGGGCGCGATATCGATAAGGGCTGAAATCGTCAACACCGATAGTGATTTAGTCATCCTCGATACCAATAGAGTTAGCACCGGTACAGTCAGCACCGATATCATCTACAGTGAAAAGTTGGGGGTCGCCCCCGGGCAGTTCGCCAGCCTGTGTCGCGAGCTGGACCTGGGCCAGGCGTATCAGCGGCATCTGGACCAGGTCTTCGCCCGCTGCGGCGTGGCCCCAGCCATGATCCAGGCCAACAAGGACGCCCTGGCGGAGCAAGCGCATCTCGCGAGGTCGCAAGGGCACATCAGCGATTCGGCCCACGGCATGCTGTTGGCGTTGATCGCGGGCCAGGGCACGGTCACGCTCGATAGTCAGCCCGTGCGTTGCAGCGGTCTGGAACTGCTGGGCGTCGCCCTCGGCGATGTGCTGCTGATCGGCCCGGACCCCGACGGCAGCGACACCGAGCAACGCTGCATCGTTTATATACCGAGCGATCCAAACCACCCCCTCAAGGAGTACGCCTCGCGGCGCGGCGTAACGGTCTACCTGCGGCAGCAGTTGTATCGCCCCGAGTACCTGAAGTTTTTCCTGCGTTTTGTGCCCAGGCGCGAGCAGGCGCGGGTTTGCCGCCGCTACAGAGTGCCCGAGTCCGATTTGCCGAAAGGGATCGATGTGCTGGTGGAGAGGCCCATCACCGGCGAGCTGTTTCGCGCGTTGCACGAGCGCAGTGTGAGAAAAGCAAAGGACGATGCTCGCGTGCTGGTGGTACCCACCGCCGACGTGGATCATGAGGTCTGGCTCGAGCAGGTGACGCATTACCTCGCCATGGGCCTGAACGTGGTGAACGTCGCCGCGTTTTTCGTGCCCGGGCTGGGTGAGGTGATGATGGGGGTCATGGGGGCGCAATTGATGAGCGATGTCTTCCATGGCATCGAAGCCTGGGAGGCGGGCGAGTTGGACGAAGCCGCTGGCTATATGCAGTCGCTGTCGTTGAACATTGCATTCGCGGCGGGCCTGGGCATTGTCGGCAGCCATGTGGCGGCGGCGCTCAAGCCCACGGCATTTATCGAAGGGCTGGAGCGCGTTGAGCTGCCCGATGGCCGGGCACGCCTGTGGAAGCCGGACCTGGGGGAGTACCGGCAGGCCATTGAGCTGCCGGCCACACTGCAACCCAATGCCCTGGGCCAGTATGCGTTCGAGGGCAAGTATTACATCCGCGTGGAAGGCGGGCTTTATGAGCAGTACAACGATCCGGGTATCGATCGCTGGCGCGTGCGTCATCCCAGCGATGCCCAGGCTTATCAACCGGCGTTGGAACACAATGGCCAGGGCGCCTGGCGTCATGCCCACGAACGGCCGTTGCAGTGGTCGCGAACCCGGCTGTTGCGGCGCATCGGCCATAGTGTCGACGGCTTGAGCGATACAGAGCTCGAGCAAGCCCTGCAGATCAGCGCAATCCATGAGAATGTGCTGCGGCGCATGCACGTCGAGGGCGAGCCGGTCCCGCCCTTGTTGGCCGATACGCTTGAGCGTATGCAGATCGACCGGCAGGTGGAGCGCTTGATCGGGCAGATCCGCCGCGGGGAGCCGATTCCCGCGAACATGACCCACCCGGCGGCGCTGGTGGTGGCGTTGCCCGGTTGGCCGGTCGACGGTGTGTTGCAGGTGTTCCATCAGGCAGAGTTGCGGGCTGAATACGGCAATGCATTGACTGGCGATGGCCCACGGCTGAAGGTCAGCCACGCCCAGCTGCTGCGCGGCGAGCTGGCACAACGGCTGATCGACCAGATGACCGAAGCGCAGATCATTCGGCTGTTAGGTGACGGGGTAGGGAGTCAGCACAATATGCGTGTGCAGGCCCTGCGTGATCGACTGGCCGATTATGCCGAGCAGCGTCGAACCGCCATTTTTGAGAGTGTCTATAACGGCCCTGCGTCGGTGCCAGACCCACAGTTGACGATGTTGCGTGAACGTTTCCCGCGTTTGAATGGCCCTTTGGCACAACGGCTGCTCGGCACGGTGACCGCGGTCGAGCGCACGCAATGGACAAACAGTACAATCATGCCCGCACGGCTGGTGAGCCTGGCGACCCAGCTCTACGATGAACTGCCACTGGCACGTGCCTACGAAGGCCTCCATCTGCCCACGCTCGCGCAGGGCGACAGCGATCGCCTGCTGCTGGCGTGCCTGGGGCGGTTGCCGGATTGGTCGAGCCAGGTGTGCCTGGACCTGCGTGGTGGGCAACCGACAGGGCCGCTGCTGGAGCGGCTGGGTTCGCCTGGCGCGCCGATCAAGCGCGTGCTGGTCAAAAGCAGCAAAGGCTTTCGCGCCTATGACGGGTACGACAAATTGCACAGCCTGGCGCCGGCGAGTATCGACAACGACCTGTACAAGGCCATCCTGCATGCCTTGCCTGACGCCCAACGCGATGCACTCAAGCTCGGCCTGCACGACAGCGTACTGCTCAAGGCCCGCGTGTTGAGCATCGCCGCAGGCGCCCGAGGCGAGGCCGGCAAATGGCTATGGTCTTACCGCGTCAGCGGCTGGGGCGAAAGCGGGCGCCTGCGCGGAGGTGGCGGGAATCAGAGTCATCAGCAAGGTGCCGGCGGCTATCCACCTGCCGGTGCAGCGGCTTCACGCCACCAACAGAGCTACCGTGAGCTTTATCCTCAGGCATCGGACACGGAGGTACAGGCGCAGTTCGCTCGTTGGGGCGAACAGGGCCTGGCGCCGAGGCTGGAAGTGCTTCGCCTGGAAGGCGAACTCCATCGCCTCGAGAGCGATCTGGCCAGATGGGCGGCCGGGAGCATTTATCGCGAGAACGCCAAGACCCGTATTATTGAGGCCTGGCAGCGGGTTTCAACGGGGTTTACCGCGACAGGCGAGTCAACGACGCTGCTGCTTCTGGACGGTCGAGCGTTGCAAACCCAGGATCTGGTGGACTTTCCGCTACTCACTGCCGATTTCGCGCACGTGGACGAACTGTGGCTGGACGTCAATGCCCTGACGGAAATCCCGGTTGCCTTCACCCGCAACTTCCCAGCGCTGCAGCGCGTCAGCGCCAATCAAAATAGACTGCGAAGCGTTCCGACGGGATTGAACCGCGAGCGTTTGACGGCCCTGGACCTCTCGGACAATGAGATCGAATGGGACGACGCTGCCCAGACTGCACTGGCCGACTATACGCGCCTCGAGACGCTCGAACTGAGTAACAATCCGTTGTTTACGCCCCCTGACCTGGCGGCACTCACCCGATTGAGGGTCATTCGTTTGAGCAGTGGGGCATTCAGCGAATTGCCTTCGGGGCTCGAGGTACTCCAGGCGCCAAGCCTTGTCGACCTGGCCCGCAACGCGATCGAAACATTACCCGACAGCGTTTCCAACCTGCCGCCTGCGGTCGCCGGGGCGCTGCACCTGGAAGCGAATCCGTTGAGCGAAGCCAGCCAGCGCCTGATCGAACAATATTTCGCCGATCACTCGATCGACCTGCTGGTGTCCGACGTGGATTACCGCTTCTTGCTCCAGGACGCCACCCCTGCACAACTGGCTGTCTGGCAGCGCTTGCGCACGCCTGCCAACCTGCAGTTTTTTCGGGACCTGCGCTATATCGTCGAAAATGATGTATTCGATATCGTACCCACGACATCCCGTCGACGCCTCTGGACCATCCTGGAATGGATGGACAGTAACGAAGAGTTCCGGCAGCAGGCACTGGGCTATATGCCCAAGGATCTATTCGATCTGGAGCTGACGGTGCTGATCCAGCGCGCCAACCTGGCCGCCGAACCACGGCAACAGACCGAGCAGCTGCTGGCAGTGGCAACCAACTGCATTCGTGTGACTAGGATCGATACGCAACTGCAATTGTTGACTCAAGATGCCCAGGACATTGACGACGAAACCTTCGAAATATTGGGCCAGCTGTGCTTCAAACAGCTCGCCACGGAACCTGCCCTTGCGTTGATGCAAGCGCCCGCTGCCGGGGAGGAGGTCAATGTCGACCAGGCGAGTGCCGGCTCGATCGAGCTTTTGACACCGCAATGGTTCGACCAGCTGCGCCTTCGCTTGTTGACCCTGAATGCGGGGTCGCAGCAAGGGCTTGATGCCCTGTTTGCGGTCAACGCAGACGACGAGCCCTTGTTGGGATTTTGGAGGGAGCGTTTGCGCGAGCGCTATCAGGCACGTTTCGAGCAACTGCGCCAGGCACTTGATGATCAGTTGGAACGTGCCGAAACCACGTTCAACGAGGGTGCGTACGTGACCGAGGCAAATCGATTGAGAACACAGTTCGACGTCGACAACCTGGCTTTGATGAGGACCTTGACCCGGGAAATATTCGAGGGGACCGTGGAGCAGTGGTAAAAAACGGCTCACCTCAAATGTAACGCGAGGTGAGACACGGCTTGCATGCACCGGGCAGCGACGCTAATCTTTGCGCGTCGCTGCCAATTCAGCGACCGGGCCTGAGAATCCGACAAACAATAGGCGCATAGGCGCCTCCATAACGATTGCTGGCGCTATTTTTGTGCCTGCATTACCGTCTATGGCGGCTGTGCGCGGGAGACCTTAGTGTCTGCCGGGTTCCTATTGTCCCGGTTTCTCAGCCTGCGTACAGCTGCCACCCATTCGCCTGAGAACGAATCTGGCAGCTCCATAACGATAGGAGCTACTCCATGATGAAAATCGTCCCCGATCCACCCCACACTTTTATTGAAAAAACCGTCACCACCCCCTTCGGCAGCTGCGATGCCGGCCATGCACCGTTGTTCGCCGTACGCGCCGGGATTCATGCCGAAGATGCCCTGGTGCACGCCTCGTTGTCGCTCAAGTGCGCCATGGACATCGCCCATGTGGCTTGTGAACACGAAGGCGTGAGAGTCAGCGGGCTGCTCTGGTCCACCCTCCATTCGATCGAAACGGCCAAGGCGCTGGTCGATGCGTTGCTCGATGGGGCGCAGGCGCCAGGACCGAAGAAGTAGAGGTAGCCGGGGGAGTCCCTGCGGGCCTCCAGCGCAGCCTGCGGCAGCGGCTACAGGGACCGCGGTGTATCCGCTGCCGTCAGGCTGCCAAATTTTTTACAGCTTCTTTATACCCCAGGCCTACCCTCGGTCTCGTCCCTTTACACCCCCCTTGCCGACAATATCCATCAGCGGCACGTGCCGTACGACGGAGATTTTCAATGAGCATTCTGGACGGGGTGTCACTGCTGCTGGCAGCAGGGCTGTTCATCTATCTACTGGTTGCGCTGTTGCGCGCCGACCGCAGCTAGGGGGCGCCATGCACAGTTATGACTATGCCGTGATCCTGGCCTTTTTCGCGCTGGTGCTGCTGCCCGCGCCCTGGCTGGGGCGGTTCTATTACAAGGTGATGGAAGGCCAGCGCACCTGGCTGACGCCTGTGCTGGGGCCGGTGGAGCGTGGCTGCTACCGGCTGGCCGGGGTCGATGCGCAGCAGGAACAAAGCTGGCAGAAGTACACCCTGGCGTTGTTGGCGTTCAACCTCGCAGGGTTTGCACTGGTGTTCGCGGTGCTGTTGTTGCAGGGCTACCTGCCCCTCAACCCGGCGCAGTTGCCGGGGCAGGAGTGGACCCTGGCGTTCAACACCGCCGTGAGCTTCGTCACCAATACCAACTGGCAGGCCTACAGCGGTGAAGCTTCGGTCAGCTACCTGAGCCAGATGATCGGCCTGACCGTGCAGAACTTCGTCAGTGCGGCCACGGGCCTCGCCGTATTGGTTGCCTTGTGCCGTGGTATCTCCCGGCGTTCGGCCAGCACCCAGGGCAACTTCTGGGTCGACATGACCCGTGCCACTCTCTATGGATTGCTACCCCTGTGCCTGCTGCTGGCGCTGTTTCTGGTGTGGCAGGGTGTGCCGCAAACATTGGCCCAATATGCCCATGCCGTGACCTTGCAGGGTGCCGATCAAGTCATCCCGCTCGGACCGGCCGCCAGCCAGATTGCGATCAAGCAACTGGGCACCAACGGCGGTGGATTCTTCGGCGTCAACTCGGCGCACCCGTTCGAAAACCCCACGGCCTGGAGCAACTTGTTCGAGCTGGCGTCGATCATCCTGATTCCGGTAGCGCTGGTGTTCACCTTCGGCCACTACGTCAAGGACCTGCGTCAGAGCCGGGCCATCGTCGCCTGCATGCTGGCGTTGTTCCTGATCGGTGGCGGTACCGCGTTGTGGGCCGAGTATCAGCCCAACCCGAGCCTGAACAACCCCATGGTCGAACAGACCGCGCCGCTCGAAGGCAAGGAAAGCCGTTTCGGCACTACGGCCACGGTGCTCTGGTCGGTAACCACCACCGCCGCCTCCAACGGTTCGGTCAATGCCATGCATGACAGCCTCAACCCGCTGTCGGGCATGGTCGCGCTGGTGAATATGATGGTCGGCGAAGTGATCTTCGGCGGTGTCGGCGCCGGGCTCTACGGCATGCTGCTCAACGTGCTGATCGCCGTGTTCCTGGCCGGCCTGATGATTGGCCGCACGCCGGAATACCTGGGCAAGAAACTGCAGGCCCGCGAAGTCCAGTTGCTGGTGGCGACCTTGCTGGTGATGCCGGTGGGCGTGCTGGTGCTCAGCGCCATCGCCGCCAGCCTGCCGGGGCCTGTGGCCGCTGTGAGCAACCCCGGCCCACACGGTTTCAGCCAGTTGCTCTACGCCTACACCTCGGCCAGCGCCAACAACGGTTCGGCCTTCGCCGGCTTCGGTGCTAACACCGCGTTCCACAACCTGATGCTGGGCCTGGGCATGTTGATCGGCCGCTTCGGCTACATCCTGCCGGTGTTGGCGCTGGCTGGCAGCCTGGCGCTGAAGAAGTCCGCGCCGGTGGGGCTTAACAGTTTCCCGACCCATGGCCCGCTGTTTGTCACGCTACTGACCGTGACCATTTTGCTGGTGGGCGGCCTGACCTTCCTGCCGACGTTGGCCCTGGGGCCGATTGCCGAACATTTGAGCCTTGGCTTTTGAAGACAGAGTTTCTAAGGATAGCCATCATGAACATGCCGATTCCCGTTGCAAAACCCGCTGACAATAAGCGTTCGGCGGACGTGAAAGAACAACCCGCCACCGCGATTGCCGCCCTGTGGCGACCGGCGCTGGTGCAGGCCTTCGTCAAGCTCGACCCACGTCAGCTCAAGCGCTCGCCGGTGATGCTGGTGGTGGAGCTGACGGCGATATTGACCACGCTGCTGTGCCTGCTGCCAGACCCGGCGGTGCCGACCGGGGTGGCCGTGCAGATCGCTCTGTGGCTGTGGTTCACCGTGCTGTTCGCCAACTTCGCCGAAGCCCTGGCCGAAGGCCGCGGCAAGGCCCGCGCCGACAGCCTCAAGGCGGGCAGCCAGGGGCTCAATGCGATGCGCCGCACAACGTCGGGTGAGTACGAGGTCGTCCCGGCGAGCAGCTTGCGCAAGGGCGATGTGGTGCGGGTGGTGGCCGGGGAAATGATCCCTGGCGATGGCGAGGTGATTGAGGGCATTGCCGCGGTCAACGAGGCGGCGATCACCGGTGAATCGGCGCCGGTGATCCGTGAGTCCGGCGGCGATCGTTCGGCCGTGACCGGCAATACCCGGCTGGTGTCCGACTGGCTGCTGGTGAAAATCACCGCCAACCCGGGCGAGTCGACCCTGGACCGGATGATCGCCCTGGTCGAAGGCGCCAAGCGGCAGAAAACCCCCAACGAGATCGCGCTGGATATCCTGCTGATCGGCCTGACCCTGATCTTCCTGTTGGTGGTGGTCACGCTGCAGCCGTTCGCCCATTTCGCCAACGGCAACCTGCCGCTGGTGTTTCTGGTGGCGCTGTTGGTCACGCTGATTCCGACCACCATTGGCGGCCTGTTGTCGGCCATCGGCATCGCCGGCATGGACCGGCTGGTGCGCCTGAACGTGATCGCCAAGTCCGGGCGGGCCGTGGAAGCGGCGGGGGATGTGCACGTGCTGATGCTGGACAAGACCGGCACCATCACCTTCGGCAACCGTCGTTGCACGGCGGTGCTGGCCGCGCCGGGCGTGAGCAGCAAGGAGCTGGCCGAAGGCGCGTTGCTGGCGTCGCTGGCCGACGACACCGCCGAAGGCAAATCCATCGTCGATTACCTGCGCCAGTTGCACAGCTTTGCCGAGCCGGATGCAGCGCTGCTCACCCCAGTGGCCTTCAGCGCCGAGACGCGCCTGTCCGGTGTCGACTACCAGGGCCGCGTGTACCGCAAGGGTGCGGTTGATTCGGTGCTGGCCTTCATTGGCATGCAGCGCCTGGAAATGCCGGCCAGCCTGTCACGCGAAGTCGACAAGATTGCCCAGAGTGGCGGCACGCCTTTGCTGGTATGTGCCGAAGGGCGCCTGCTGGGCGTGATTCACCTCAAGGACGTGGTCAAGCCGGGCATCCGCGAACGCTTTGCCGAGTTGCGCAAGCTGGGCATTCGCACGGTGATGGTGACCGGCGACAACCCGCTGACGGCGGCGGCGATTGCAGCAGAAGCGGGTGTCGACGATGTACTGGCCGAAGCCACGCCCGAGAAGAAACTGGCGCGCATTCGCCAGGAGCAGAATGACGGTCGTCTGGTGGCGATGTGCGGCGACGGCGCCAACGACGCCCCGGCCCTTGCCCAGGCCGACGTCGGCATGGCCATGAACGATGGCACCCAGGCGGCGCGCGAGGCGGCGAACATGGTCGACCTGGACAGCGACCCGACCAAGTTGCTGGATGTGGTGCAGGTCGGCAAGGAGCTGTTGGTTACCCGCGGCGCGCTGACGACTTTCTCCATCGCCAACGACGTGGCCAAGTACTTCGCCATTCTCCCGGCGTTGTTCGCGGCGATCTACCCGCAGCTGGGCGTGCTCAACGTGATGCACCTGGCCAGCCCGCAGAGTGCGATCGTGTCGGCGATCGTCTTCAACGCCCTGATCATCGTGGTGCTGATCCCGCTGGCCCTGCGCGGCGTGCGAGTACGGGCAGCGAGCGCGGCGCACCTGTTGCGTCGCAACCTGCTGATCTATGGCGTGGGCGGCATTGTCGTGCCCTTTGTGGGCATCAAGTTGATCGACCTGCTGCTCAATGCTGTGCACCTGGTGTAACTGAATCAAGGAGCTGAACATGTCTACTTTCTTTCGCCCGGCCATGAGCCTGATCGTGTTGATGACCCTGATCACAGGCGTGGCCTATCCGCTGGCGGTCACCGGGATTGCTCAGGTGGCCTTCCCCGAACAAGCCAATGGCAGCTTGCTGCGCGATGCCGACGGCAAGGTGCGCGGTTCGACCCTGATCGCCCAGGACTTCAGTGGCGATGGCTGGTTCCATTCGCGGCCGTCGGCCGGTGCCTTTGCCACGGTATCCAGTAGCGCCAGCAACCTGGCCCCGAGCAACCCGGCTCTGGCGACACGGGTCAACGAAGACGCTGCTCGGCAATATGTGCCGCAGCAGGGGCCCGTACCGCTGGCGCTGTTGACCACCTCCGGCAGCGGACTGGACCCGCACTTGCCGCCTGCCGCCGTCGACTATCAACTGGCGCGGGTCGCTGCGGCCCGGCAGTTGCCGTTGGCGACCTTGCAACAATTGGTTTTGCAGTACACCCTGCAACCGTTGGTCGGCCCACCAGTGGTCAATGTGCTGGCGTTGAACAGCGCCCTCGATCAGCTTTCAACTTCTCCCCACTGAGCCTGAGAACCGTCCATGAGTGATTCCGACCGCGCCGACGCGCTACTCGCCGAACTGCCCCGCGAAGGTCGCGGCCGGCTCAAGGTGTTTCTCGGTGCCGCGCCCGGTGTGGGCAAGACCTACGCCATGCTCCAGGCCGCCCATGCCCAGCAACGCCAGGGCGTCAAGGTGCTGGCGGCCGTGGTCGAGACCCATGGCCGGGCGGAAACCGAGGCGCTGCTCAGTGGCTTGCCGCAGCAGCCGCAGGTGCGTTCGGAGTACCGTGGGGTGATGCTTGAGGAAGTGGACCTCGATGGCCTGCTCAAGGCCGCACCGCAGCTGGCCCTGGTCGATGAGCTGGCCCACAGCAACGCCCCCGGCAGCCGGCATGCCAAGCGCTGGCAGGATGTGCAGGAGTTGCTGGCCGCGGGCATTGATGTGTTCACCACGGTCAACGTCCAGCACCTGGAGAGCCTGAACGATCAGGTGCGCGGTATCACCGGGGTGCAGGTGCGCGAAACCCTGCCGGACTGGGTCCTGCAGGAAGCCTTCGAGCTGGTGCTGATCGACCTGCCGCCGCGTGAACTGCTCGAGCGACTGCGCGAGGGCAAGGTCTATGTCCCGGAGCAGGCGCGGGCGGCCATCGATGCGTTTTTTACCCAGACCAACCTGACCGCCTTGCGCGAGTTGGCCATGCAGACGGCAGCGGCCCAGGTCGATGCCGATCTGGCCCAGGGTTATCGGCAACGGGGGCAGTCGGCACCGGCCTTGCGCGGGCGCTTGCTGGTCGGTGTCGATGGCGATGCCCAGGCCGAACGGCTGGTACGCCATGCCAGCCGGGTCGCCCAGCGTCGGCACTTGCCCTGGAGCCTGGTGCACGTGGACAACGGCGCAGTGCGCGACGAACAATCGCGGCTGCGCTTGCAGAGTGCCCAGCAATTGGCTGAGCGCCTCGGTGGCGAAGTGGTGGTGCTGCGTGCAGGGGAGGTGGCGCGGACCTTGATCCAGCACGCCGCCGAGCGCCGTGCCAGCCTGGTGCTGGTTGGCCAGTCGCGTGAGCGGTTGCGCCGGCGCTGGTTCGGCGCGGGGGTTGCGGCGCGCTTGTTGCGTCACGCCCATGGCCTGGAGATCAACGTGCTGGACCGCGATGACGCGCCCCCGGCAACGCGCTTGGCGGTGGCGGGGGAGTGGGTCTGGTTCGACTATGCGCTGGCATTGTTGGCAACAGTGCTGGCCAGTGCGCTGGCCTGGGCGGTGTCCAGTGTTCTGGCGCTGCCGAATATCTCGCTGGTGTTTCTTGCAGCGGTATTGCTGGTCGCGGTGCGCAGCAGTCTGGGACCGGCGCTGGCGTGTGCGGTGCTGTCGTTTCTGGTGTACGACTTTTTGTTCATACCGCCGACTTTCTCCTTGCGTATTCAACGTGAAGAGGATGTGTTGACGCTAGTATTCTTCCTGCTGATGGCGGCGCTGACTGGCAACCTCGCGGCCCGGCAACGTCGGCAAGTGCAGGCCCTGCGCGACACCCAGGAGGAAACCAGCGAGTTGCTCGACCTGTCGCGCAAGCTCACCGCCGCCACCGATCGCCAGGCCGTGTTCAATGCAGCGGGCCAGCACCTGGAAGGCTGGAAGGAGTTGCAGTTGTGCCTTCTCGACCGCGATGGCCAGGGCGGCTGGAAGGTCGCCAGCGGCGGGGCGCTGCAATTCTCCGAAGCCGAACGGGCGGCCGCCGATTGGGCCTGGCAGCACGATCAGGCAGCGGGCCATGGCACCGGCACATTGCCGATGGGCCGTTGGTGGTGGTGGCCGCTGTCGTTGGAGGAGGGGCCATTGGCCGTGTTGGGGGTGCGACCGCGTGAAGGCCAGGCCTTGACGGCCCAGCGGCGGCGTCTGTTGACCGCACTCAGCCAGCCCCTTGCCCAGGCCCTGGCCCGGGCCCGGTTGGCCGAGGACCTGGAAGCGGCGCGCCTGCACGGCGAAACCGAGCAGTTGCGCAGCGCCTTGCTGGCGTCGGTTTCCCATGACTTGCGCACGCCATTGACGGCCATGCGCGGCAGTATCGACAGCCTGTTGGCGCTGGGCGATGCCATCGGCCGCGAGGATCGGCGCGAGCTGCTCGAAGGCACGCGCGATGAGGCCGAGCGCCTGGATCGCTATATCCAGAACCTGCTGGACATGACTCGCCTGGGCCATGGTGCACTTAAACTCTCCCGTGACTGGGTCGCGCCGGCAGACATCGTCGGTAGTGCCCTCAACCGGTTGCGGGTGCTGTTGTCGCCCTATGAGGTTCACACCGACGTGGCGCCGGACCTGCCCCTGCTTCATGTGCATGCCGCCTTGATCGAGCAGGCGCTGATCAACGTGCTGGAAAACGCCGCGCGCTTTTCGCCGGCGCAGGGTCGTCTGCAAGTGGCGGTCGGGGTCAATGACAGTGAGTTGTTCTTTGCCGTCAGCGATCAGGGGCCGGGTATTCCACCGCAGGAGCGCGAGAAGATTTTCGACATGTTTTACACCGCCGCGCGCGGCGATCGCGGCGGCCAGGGCACGGGCCTGGGCCTGGCGATTTGCCAGGGCATGATCGGCGCTCACGGCGGGCGCATCGCCGTGGGCGAGGGTATCGATGGCCAAGGCACCTGCATCACTCTATTCTTGCCGCTGCAAACGCAGCCTGATTTTGAGAGTGAAACTTGAGCATGAGCCAGACAGCGACCATCCTGGTCATTGACGACGAACCGCAGATTCGCAAGTTCCTGCGCATCAGCCTGGTGTCCCAGGGCTACAAGGTGGTGGAGGCCGCCAGCGGTGGTGAAGGATTGAGCCAGGCCGCGTTGGCGCAGCCCGACCTGGTGGTGCTCGACCTGGGCCTGCCGGACATGGACGGCCAGCAGGTGTTGCGCGAGTTTCGCGAATGGTCGCAGGTGCCGGTGTTGGTGTTGTCGGTGCGTGCCAGTGAAGGCCACAAGGTCGAGGCACTGGACGGCGGAGCCAACGATTATGTGACCAAGCCCTTCGGTATTCAGGAGTTTCTCGCCCGCGTGCGCGCCTTGTTGCGCCAGGCACCGCAAGGTGAAGCGCAGGCAACCTCCGTCAGCCTCGGCCCATTGACGGTGGACCAGGCTTACCGCCGGGTTACGCTCGACGGTGTGGAGGTCGCCCTGACCCGCAAGGAATACGCGGTGCTGGCGCAACTGGCGCGCTATCCGGGACGCGTGGTGACCCAGCAGCAACTGCTCAAGGACATCTGGGGGCCCACCCATGCCGAGGACAGCCATTACCTGCGCATTGTGGTGGCGCATGTGCGGCAGAAGCTGGGGGATGATCCGACGGCGCCGCGGTTTATCGTGACCGAGCCTGGGGTGGGGTATCGGTTAGTGGATGCCGGGGATCTTTGAAGCGCCTTCGGCGCTTATCGCTGGCAAGCCAGCTCCCACAAATGCGGTGCAGATCCTCTGTGGGAGCGGGCTTGCCCGCGATCGGCAGCCAAGTGGCCGCCCTTACCGCCGCTCACTCTCATAATTCTCCAGCGTATCCCGAGCAATCTCCCGCCCCAGCGCGATCAACTCCTGCGCCTTGTAAAACTCGAAAAACCGACACACCCGCTTGGGCACGTTGATCAGGATGTCCGGTGGATAGCCGGCGATCTTGTACTGCGCCAGCGACGTCTGCATTACCTCGAAACTCTGGTTGATCAAATCCAGCAACGATGCCGGGCCGACGTTGTCGATGATGAACGAACCGGTGGCGGACTTTGGCGCACCGGGGTTCTCGGGTGCCGCTGCCGGTTGCTGGGCCGCGGGGTTGGCCACATCGCTGAGCCAGGGGTTGGGGTCTATTGTCGAGTTCGAGTTGAAGGCTTCCTGTTCCAGGCGTATGAGTTCCTCGGCCGGCTTGCGCCGAAACGGCAGGTGCGAGCCCAGTGAGCTGATCAGGCTGTCAAAGCGCAGCTTGAAGGCAGCGGGCCGTTCGATCACCGGCAGTTGGTAGTGCTTCTGGTTGGTGGAGTTGAGGTTGACCGCGATGATCAGGTCGCAATGGCTGGACACTACCGGCACGATCGGCAACGGATTGAGGATGCCGCCATCGACCAGCATGCGGTTGCCCTGCACGACCGGGGTGAACAGGCTGGGGATGGCCGCCGAAGCGCGCATGGCCTGGTGCAGGCAGCCTTCCTGGAACCAGATTTCCTGCTGGTTGGTCAGGTCCGTGCAGACAGCGGTGTAGGGGATGGGCAAGTCTTCGATGTTGATCTCGCCGACGATCTTGCGAATCTGCCCGAAGATCTTCTCGCCGCGGATGGCCCCCAGACGGAAACTGACATCCACCAGGCGCAGCACGTCCAGGTAATCCAGGCTTTCGATCCAGTTGCGGTATTCGTCGAGCTTGCCGGCGGCGTAGATGCCGCCCACCACGGCGCCCATGGAGCAGCCGGCGATGCAGGCGATGTCGTACCCGCGTCGTTCGATTTCCTCGATGACTCCGATATGGGCATAGCCCCGGGCGCCGCCCGACCCCAGCACCAACGCGACTCGTTTCTTCATGGCAGGGGCTCTGATTGCTGTCATTTGAGTATGCACCAACATTGCATTGATTGATGGGCGCACTTGCGTCGATCGGGCTGAAAAAGTTGCTGGCGCTTCGCTATCGTGCATGGCTGCGCTACGCTTGGAAGCGGCGAGCCAGGGCACTTTTCCCGTTCCGGGTCGTCTTAGTTGCACGTTCGTTCATTATTATTGAGGTGTCACCGATGAAAGCCTGGATCTGCCTGCCGTTGCTTGCTCTTGTTCTGTCCGGTTGTGCGGGCAAGACCGCCTATCGCGACAGTTGCGCAAGCCAGCTGGATGCGGCCTGGAAAGAGCTCGACCTGGCGAAAGTCGAAGGTTTTGCTGGTACTGTGAGCTATTCCAAGGCGTTGTCGTTGCTCACCGGCGCGAAAACCCAGCAGCAGTTCGAGGCCTTCGAGGGCTGCTCGAAAAAGGCCCAGAAAGCGCGTTTCTATATCCGTGAGTCGCGGGCCGGGCGGTAATTGACAGGAGAACCTCCATGTCGGCGATGGTCGATCATGTAATCGCTCAGATTGTACGGTTGTACGTCAGGCTGCTGGCTTGCCAGGCGCGTCTGGCGGCGCAGACCGACAGTGAAGCGCTGCACGATCTGCGTACCACCGTGCGACGCTTGCGCAGCCTGCTGAGGCCTTTGCGCGGGCTGCCCGGTGTCGATCAACTGGAGGCTGCCGCGTCACAGGTCGGGGATCTGACCACGCCGTATCGCGACAAGGAAGTCCTGGCCGCGCACCTGCTGGCTTATCAACAGGCGGAAGCGGCAATGAAAAGAATCGCCGAGATGGAGGGCGTGTTCGTCGCCGTCGCCGCCAGTGCCGAACTGAGTCGTCTGCTGGCAGTCCTCGACGCCTTTCCAATGTTTCTGCGAGCGGCGCAGCGCCAGTGGCTGTTGCGTGGCTTGCGTCGGCGGGTAGAGAAGCGCCTGGCCAAACAGTGGAAGCAACTCGACGAGGCATTGCGCGATCCGGCCCATGACCGCCATCGCCTGCGCTTGTTGATCAAGCGCGTGCGCTATGCGGCCGAAACCTATCCGCAACTCGATCGCTCGCCGGCCAGAATCACCCGCTGCCTGAAACAGGCACAAGGCGCGCTGGGCGACTGGCATGATCATCTGCAGTGGCTGCTCAAGGCCGAACAGGAGGTGGATCTGGTTCCTTGCGTGGCGCGTTGGCAAGCGTCGATGGAGCAGGCCGAGCAGCGGTCCGACCAGGTTCTGGACAAGCTTCTGGCAGCCTGCGCAAAACAATAAGCCGCGCCAGGCCGCTAGATTGGCGCAAATAGGCGCTGTCTAGCCGGGGCTTGCTGGTTAAGATTCAGGTCCGTTTCTTCGACCTGAGGTTCGCATGAATTTTTCCGAGCTGCTCGGCGCGGTACGCCGCCACCCAGAGGCGGTGACAATTCCAAGTCAGTGGTCCCAGGGTCGCGCCTGCTTCGGCGGGTTGATGGCTGCGCTGCTATTCGAGGCGATGCGCGCCAGGGTGGCGCCAGAGCGGCCGGTTCGCTCGCTGGCCATCACCTTCGTCGGCCCGGCCGAGCCCGAGGTGCCGATCAGTTTCGAGGTCGAAGTGCTGCGCCAGGGCGGGGCAGTCAGTTCGCTGCTGGGCCGGGCTGTGCAGAAGGGGGCGGTGGTGACCCTGATCCAGGGCAGCTTCGGTGCGCCGCGCAGCTCGGTCATCGATGTTCCGGCCTTGCTGGCCGCCCCGATGAAAAGCCTGGAGGATTCACCAGAGTTGCCTTACATCGAGGGCGCGACCCCCGAGTTCATCCGCTACCTGGCCATGCGCTGGGGCGTGGGCGGCATGCCGTTCACCAACACACCCTCCCGCAGCATGGGCGGCTGGGTGCAGCTGCGCGGCGATGTGGTTGAAGAGCCGGTTACCGAGGCGCACTTGCTGGCGCTGGTCGATGCCTGGCCACCGGCAACACTGCCGTACCTGAACAAGCCGGCAGCCGGGAGCACATTGACCTGGACCATTGAGTTCGTGCAGCCAACACCGAAAGTCAGCACGCTGGACTGGTGCCGCTATTGCGCGACGATCGAGTATTCGCGCGATGGTTACGGCCATACGGCAGCTGCCCTCTGGACCGCCGAAGGTGAGTTGCTGGCCATCAGCCGACAGACCGTGACGGTTTTCGCCTAGCCCGCTGGCAGCCTAGTGGCGACGATTGCGACGGTGGCGCTCGCGCCAGGCGCGCCACCAGGCGCCGCTCAGGACAAAGCGTGGAAAGGTGATGAATTGCTCCACCAGCAGGCGCTGCAAGGCGTCCTTGCGGCCGCTGAATGGCTCGGGCTGTTGCGCTTCGAGCCGATGCCCCTGGCGCTGCAGGCCAAGGGCGGCGATCAGGCCGATGACACCTACGGCAAGCTCGCTGAAATCGAAGCCAAACAGGCCCGAGAGGATCAATAGCACCGCCACGATGAACAATGGCACGGCAATCATGTGCAGCACCAGATTGGTCGGGTGGCGATGATTGTCGTAGTAGCTGCGCCATTGCCAGGCATGAAGGTTGGGCAAGCGTTTGTTCATTGCGCAATTCTCCAAAGTGGTGCGTTCACCCTTAGTTGAAGAATAGTTCGCAGGCAGGCTGGCGGCGAATCGAGCGCGGCTATCGCAGCCATAGACAGTTACGGCGTCAAGTAATCTCAGGCAGGTTGAAAAAGGCCCGGGCGCAGGCGGTGGTGTGCGCGGCCAGTTGTTCCGGGCTCTCGCCCCGGTGCAGGGCCACTTCGCGCAGGACCTCGGGCAGAAACGCCGGTTCGTTGCGCCCGTTCTTCGGCTTGGGCCGCAGGGTGCGCGGCAGCAGGTAGGGGGCATCGCTTTCGAGCATCAGACGGCCCTGGGGGATGTTGTGCACCAGCGGGTGCAGGTGGGTGCCACGGCGCTCGTCACAGATCCAGCCGGTGATGCCGATGTGCAGGTCCATGTCCAGGTAACCGAACAGCGCTCGTTGCTCGCCGGTAAAGCAATGCACCACGGCCGCGGGCAGGCGGTCGCGATAGTCCGCCAGGATTTCCAGCAGGCGTTGGCTGGCATCGCGTTCATGCAGGAACACCGGCAACTGCAGGTCAACGGCCATTGCCAGATGCTCCTCCAGCACTTTTTCCTGCTGCGGGCGGGGCGAAAAGTCGCGGTTGAAGTCCAGGCCGCATTCACCCACCGCGCGCACGCGTGGCTCCTTGAGCAGTGCACGCAGGCTCTGGGCGGTATCGGCATTCCAGTCACTGGCGCAATGGGGATGGATACCGGCCGTGGCGAACAGGCGCAGGCCCGTCTCGTCGAGCTGCTGGCACAGCTCCAGGGCGTGTTCGCTGCCCTCCACGCTGGTGCCGGTGACCATCATCTGGCAGACCCCGGCAGCCTCGGCCCGCTCGAGAATCGAGGGCAGTTGCTGGGCAAAGCTTGCGTTGGTGAGATTGACGCCGATGTCGATGAGTTGCATGGTGCTACCTCAGAACAGAGGCCGGAAAGCATACCAGAGCTGAAGAAAATTCAATAAAGCCAAGAACTTCAATGAGTTGTGACTGTCTGTTGCGGTGAATTGTAGCGTTGGGCATGGATGCACGGGGAGCCGTGCCCGTGTTCGCGCGCCCTTAACCTGGAGAGCGGATGACGCGAGCCTCACTGCTGATCGTGCTGTGCCTGGGGCTGCTCGCGTCGTGGCCGGCGACTGCGCGCCTGGCCGGGCCGCCGGAGGCCCGGCAGCCGGGCAAGGTCCGCGACCTGGCCGAGATCCGTAGCAGCCGTGTGCTGCGGGTGCTGGTCAACCAGAGCCGCAACAGTTCGGGTGAGGTCCGGGGCCAGCCCATTGGTGTCGAATACCATCGGCTGCGGGCCTTCGAGCAGTACCTCAACGGCCGCGCCCGTGACGGCCAGGAGCTGCACCTGAAAATCATCCCCAAGGCCAAGGAGCAATTGCTCGGCGCCTTGCAGCGCGGGGAAGGGGATCTGGTGGCGCCCGGAGAGTTGGTCGACCTGGCGCCGACCCATGCCGTCAGCGCCAGTAACCCGATTGTCAGCAATGTTCCCCTGCTGTTGGTAGGGCGCAAGGGTGAGCGCCGCTTCCAGCGTGTCGAGCAGTTGGCCGGGCGAACGCTGGCCTTGCCCACCGGCAGCGCCGCAGGCGACGCCATCCATGAGATCAACCAGAAACTGGCGTTGCGCAAGTTGCCGCCGATCACGGTCGAATGGGTCGATCCGAGCTTGGCCGTCGAGGATGTGCTGGAAATGGTCCAGGCCGGGATCTTTCACCTGACCGTGGTCGAGCAGCCTATCGCCGAACGCTGGGCCAGGGTCATGCCCAAGCTGCGCATCGACCGCCAGCCGCAGATCAGTGCGCCGCAGCAGATGCACTGGTATGTGCGCCGCGATGCGTCGATGTTGCTGGCCAGCGTCGACCGCTTCATCACGGGCTACCGGCCGCCTGCCGATCAGGATGCCGCCTTCGAGCGTGTATATCGGCGCCTGTACAAGGTGCACAACCCCTTAGGAAGGGCGGACCGCAAGCGCCTGGAGAAAATCCGCCCGGTGTTGCAGCGCCACGCCACTGAACAGGGCCTGGATTGGTTGAGCCTGGCCGCACTGGCGTTCAAGGAATCGACCCTGAACCCCAATGCCCGGGGCGCCAGCGGCGCCATGGGCCTGCTGCAGATCACACCCGCGGCAGCGCAGCGAGTGGGCGTGAGTAACCTGCAGAATGTCGATAACAGCGTGCAGGCAGGGGCCCGCTATCTGTCGATGATCCGGCGCAAGTTCTTCGCCAGTACCCAACTCAACGAGCGTGAGCGCATGGCGTTTGTCCTGGCGGCCTACAACATGGGTCCGGAGCGCGTCCAGGGCATGCGTGCCGAAGCGCGGCGACGCGGCCTGAACCCCAATCAGTGGTTCTTCCAGGTCGAGCGCATTGCCATGGAGCAAGTGGGCATGGGGGTGGTCAGCTATGTTAATAGCGTGAACAAATACTACCTGGCGTTCGACCGGGAAAGAGAGTCGCTGGAGCCGAAAGTCCGGAAAGTTGTCTCGCGTAAATAATCAACTATTTGAATTGTTGCTGGGGAGGTCCTGCGGACCTCAGCGCAGCCTACGGCAGCGGCTACGCCGAACCATGTAGCCGCTGCCGCCAGGCTGCGCTGGAGTCCGCAGGGCTCCCCCTGCGATCTTGTGTTATTGACAATTTGTGTCCGGCTTCTCTAGGATGCCCGCATGCGCCGATTTAAACAGCTACTTGCGGGGCGCCGGGGACTTCATCGTCACCTAAATACCGCTAAAGCGCTGGTTCGGTGACGCCTCCCACCGCAGCCCAGCGGGATCTGGAGGCGGAGAAATACACCATGAGTTGTCCACGCATCAGTGTCTGTCTGGCCCCTGTCGCTGCGAACCCGACAGTGCGCAACCCCCGAATTCTGCTCGGCGGCCAGCATCAACCCACCTTGTTGCGTCATCTCGACGGCTGGCCCCGACGCAAGGGCAAGGCCACGGCGTTCCTGATCCAGTTTGTCGACGAAGTCGGCGCCCTCGCACAGTTTTCCAATGACCGTTTCGACCTGGCCGTTTTTCAGGCGCCGAGTGCCGAAAGCGCCGAAGAAGTGATCGGCCACATGACGCGTATTGCACGCCAGGGCCTGATCACACGACGCTGAGTCTGTCATTTACTTGATGAGGGCTTTGACGCAACTGGCATGGATGCAATTTCTCACGATATCGCTTCTGAGCGACCAGTCCGTGTTGATGATGAAAAATTTCTGGATGTAGCTGTTTTCATCTTCGGACTTGAACCATTCATCGATCTTGTCGCTGAAGTCGTCGGGTACAAAAAAGGGCAGGACATACTTGGCGCATTGTATGGAGCGAAGTTCATGGTCAGGTTTTTTTTCCAGGGAAACCTGGTCCATGAATACCTTGAGTTGGGTAGTCGTGTTGAGATTCTTTCCGCTCCAGCGTTGATTGACGCCATTCCAGAATGTATAGCCGTCAATTCCCCAGTTGTAAGAAACGACCACTGTTTTCCCGGGGTGACTAAGCCATAGATAGATAAGAGGTTTGTCCTTGAGATCGTAGGTTATCAATCGATGGCCCAATCGGAGGGTAATAAGTTCCTGGAGTTCGCGGTGGGCTTCATAGTTGAAATTCTCGAGTTGATGGAAATTGAGAATGACAATTTCCCTGCGGGTATCGTTTGGTGTGATCATCCCTAGGTAAAAGCGATCCAGGGCTTCCAGAATGTCGGTGGTGACGGTCCTGCCTGACGAGTTCAGGTGGAAAAGCTGGAAGCGCCTCGGGTCACCGACTGGGTAGTTTTCATAGAACCAGACCCGGAGATCCAACACTCTGATGCCTCCCTGAATCTGCTCGATGGCGGAAACATCTTGGGTGATCTCTGAAAGAATATTTGTATTGGGCGAGTTCTTGTCCATGCCCGAGTCATGTGAGCCGGGGAGTATCAGTTCGTCAATGCGCAAGTTGCCGATAGTGGAGTTTTGTCCCATCCAGCTATGAGGGTATGTTTCCGGGTTGATCTTCATCTTAGTGTCTTCCTTGACAATCAATAGAATGGTCGGGGCGGTGTGTCGCCTCGACGCCATGTTAATTGAATGCTGATTGACTAACTAAGGAAGTAAAAGCGCTGATGTTATTGCGGGGTGTTAAGCGTTGAGGATCGGCCTGGCAGTGGCTCAGGGGTATGCTATCTCGACGATATAAACCAGTTGTTCGCCGGTGGGCGTCTGTACCCGTACTTCGGCATCCAGTGCCTTGCCGATCAAGGCGCGGGCCAGGGGTGAGTCGATGCTGATCAGGCCCAGCTTCAGGTCCAGCTCGTCAGGCCCGACGATGCGATAGCGCGACGGGTCGCCTGCTTCGTTTTCTACCGTGACCCAGGCACCAAAATAGACCTTGTTCGGGTCGCTCGGGCGTTCGCTGACCACCTTGAGATTTTCCAGGCGCTTGGTCAGGAAGCGCACGCGGCTGTCGATTTCTCGCAGCATCTTCTTGCCATAGGTGTATTCGGCGTTTTCCGAACGGTCGCCTTGCGCGGCGGCTTCGCTGACCGACTGGGTTACCTGGGGCCTGCGCACATGCCATAACTCATGCAGTTCGGCACGCATCCGCGCTTCGCCTTCGGGGGTGATCAAGGCGGTGCCGGCGGTGCGAGGTGGGCGATAACGGCTCATACAGGTCTCGGGCGATGGAGCATGGAGTCTATCAGCCTTCGCGAAGCACTGTCAGCGGGGTGGCGTTCAAGGCCCGGCGCGTGCCGAAGATCCCGGCACCCCCAACCAGCACTGCGCCTACGACCGGCAAGATCAACAGCCACGGATGCGGGCTCCAGGCGAGGTCGAAGGCATACCGGTAGAGCACCAGGCTGACCAGTTCACAGCCAAGTGCCGCGAGCAGGCCGCTGGCGGCGCCCAGCAGGCCGAACTCGATACGCCGGGTCTTGACCAGCAACCTGCGTTCGGCCCCCAGTGCCCGCAGCAGCGCCCCCTGATGGATGCGTTCGTCCAGGGTCGCCTGCAGGCCGGAAAACAACACAGCCAGGCCGGCGGCAAGGACGAACAGCAGGACGTATTCAACCGCGAGGGTGACCTGGGCGAGGATGCTGCGCAGTTGGGCGAGCAATGCCTCGACCTGCAGTATGGTTACGGCCGGGAAGGCCCGCGACAGCTCGACGATCTGTTGGTCGTGGCCGGGCGCCAGGTAGAAGCTGGTCAGGTAGGTGGTCGGCAGGTCCTTGAGTGTGCCGGGTTCGAAGATCATGAAGAAGTTGGGCTGGAAGTTGTCCCAGTTGACCGCGCGCAAGCTGGTGACTCGCACTTCGCGGTTCATGCCGCCAACGCTGAAGAGCAGTCGGTCGCCGAGCTTGAGCTTCAGGCTTTCGGCCACTTTGGCTTCTACCGAAACGGCCGGCAGCGCATCTGCCGGTTGCTCGCTCCACCAGCTGCCGGCCGTCAGCGTATTGCCTGCTGGCAGCTCTGCGGCCCAGGTCAGGCTCAGATCGCGCTGGATCGCGCGGTCGCCGCTGGAGTCCTTGCTGACGATCTGGCGCACCGGCTCGCCATTGATGTGGGTCAAGCGGCCGGGGATGACCGGGTAGAGCGGGGCGCCGAGTACCGAGAAGTCCTTGAGGCGATCGGCGAAGGCGGCTTTGTCGGCGGGCAGGATGTTCAGGGCGAAATAGTTGGGCGCATCCTTGGGCAGTTGGTTCTGCCAAGTGTCGAGCAGCTCGCCGCGCAGCAGTGCGATCAAGGCCATGGACAGCAGGATCAGGCCGAATGCCAGCGATTGGCCGGCTGCTGCCAGGGGGTGCCGGAGCAATTGGCCCAGACCCAGGCGCCACGGCAGGCTGGCCCCGGCCAGCAGCCGGCGCAGGCTTTGCAAGCCGAGCAGGAGCAAGCCGCCGAGCAGCAGCGCCGCGAGCAGGCCGCCGCTGAGCAGGGCGAAGGTCAACAACAGGTCCAGGCTCAAGCGCCACATGATCAGGGCCAGCGCCAGCAGCGCGGCCCCATAGACCAGCCAGCTGCTGGGCGGCACGGGCAGCAGGTCGCGACGCAGCACCCGCAGCGGCGGTACCCGGCCGAGCGCCGCCAGGGGCGGCAGGGCGAACCCGGCGAGCGCGACCAGGCCGGTGCCGATCCCGGCAAGGGCTGGCATTACGCCACCGGCCGGGACCACTGTCGGCAGCAGCCCGGCGAGCAGGTAAAACAGCCCCAACTGCGCCAGCCAGCCCAGGAGTGCGCCACTGAGGCTGGCCAGCAGCCCGAGCATGGCCAGTTGCAAACTGAACAGCAGCAAGGCTTGCCGGCGCGAGAGGCCCAGGCAGCGCAGCAAGGCGCTGGCGTCGAAGCGTCGGCTGGCGAAACGACTGGCCGACAGGGCGACGGCAACACCGGACAGCAGCACCGCCACCAGGCTGGCCATGTTCAAGTAGCGCTCGGCCTTGCCCAGGGCGCCGCCGATCTGGCGGTTGCCATCGCGCGAGTCCTGCAGGCTCTGGTTGGCCTCAAGGCTGGGTTTCACCGCCTTCTGATAGTCGGCCAGTGCTTCGGAAGTGCCCCGCCAGAGCTCGCGGTAGGTCACCCGGCTGCCGGGCTGGACTACGCCGGTGGCGTCCAGGTCGGCGAAGTTGATCAGTACTCTGGGGGTGAGGCTATAGAAGTTGCCGGTGCGATCGGGCTCGTAGGTCAGCACCCGGGTCATGCGCAGGGTCTTCATGCCGACGTCGATGCTGTCGCCGATTTTCAGGTTCAGCGCCGCCAGCAGGCGCGGTTCGACCCAGGCCTCGCCTGGCCCGGGGCCGCCGCCGCTCCCTTCGCTGCCATACGGTTGCGCGGCGCTCTTGAGCTCCCCGCGCAACGGGTAGGCCGCATCGGCGGCCTTGATGCTGGAAAGCTGGATGCCATTGTCGCCGGCCACCACGCTGGAGAACTCGACCACGCGAGCATGCTCCAGGCCCAGGTCTCGACCGGCCTGCAGTTGTTCCGGGCGGGCAGGCGAGGAGCCCTGCAACAGCAGGTCGGCGCCGAGGAATTCGGTGGCCCGCAGCAGCATCGCACCATTGAGGCGGGCGCCGAAGTAGCCGATGGCGGTGCTTGCAGCGACCGCCACCAGCAGGGCGAAGAACAGAACCCGTAATTCGCCGGCGCGGGCATCGCGCAGCAGCTGACGCAGGGCGAGACTCAACAGGCGCAACAGCGGCAAGCGTGCCATCAGGCCTCCAGCGGGGCGACCAGATGGCCGGCATCCAGGCGAATCTGGCGCCGGCAGCGATGGGCCAGGCGCACGTCGTGGGTCACCAGTACCAGGGTGGTACCACGTTCCTGGTTGAGCTCGAACAGCAGGTCGCTGATGCGCTCACCGGTGTGGCTGTCCAGGTTGCCGGTCGGCTCGTCGGCGAACAGCACCGCCGGCTCGGCGGCGAATGCCCGGGCAATGGCCACCCGCTGTTGCTCGCCCCCGGAAAGCTGGCGTGGCGAGTGACTCAGGCGCTGGCCCAGGCCGACTCGCTCGAGCAGGCTGCGGGCATGCTCGCGGGCATCCTTGCGACCGTCGAGTTCAAGCGGCAGCATGACGTTTTCCAGGGCGTTGAGGCTGTCGAGCAGCTGAAAGGACTGGAACACAAAGCCTACGTGTTCGGCGCGTACCCGTGCGCGCTGGTCCTCGTCCAGGCTGCCGAGGTCCTGGCCGGCCAGGGTCACGCTCCCGGCGCTGGGCAGGTCCAGCCCGGCGAGCAGGCCGAGCAGGGTCGACTTGCCCGAGCCCGAGGCGCCGACGATGGCCAGGCTGTCGCCTTGTTTGAGCTCAAGGGACAACCGGTGCAGGATGGTCAGTTCACCTTCCGCGCTGGGGACCACTTTGCTAAGGTTGCGCGCTGACAGAATTGCCATGGAGAGTCCGATGCGAGTGTGGTTGATAAGTGCTGGCCTGGCATTGATGTGCATGGCTCAAGGCGCAGCGGCGGGTACTGTCCTGGTCGTTGGCGATAGTATCAGCGCGGCTTTCGGCCTGGATACCCGGCAAGGGTGGGTATCGCTGCTGCAGCAACGCCTTGAGCGCGAGGGTTTCGACGACAAGGTGGTCAATGCCTCGATCAGTGGCGACACCAGTGCCGGGGGCCAGGCGCGGCTGCCGGCGCTGCTTGCAGCGCACAAGCCGGCACTGGTGATCCTGGAGCTGGGCGGTAACGACGGGCTGCGTGGGCAGCTTCCCACGCAATTGCAACAAAATCTTGCGTCGATGATTCAGCAGTCGAAGAAGGCAGGGGCCAAGGTGCTGCTTTTGGGTATGCGCTTACCGCCAAATTACGGTGTTCGCTACACAACGGCTTTCGCTGAAGTGTTCCCTAAAGTAGCCAAAGAGAATGACATTCCCTTGGTGCCTTTCTTGCTGGAGGGAATAGGTGGCGTGCCTTCCATGAATCAGAGTGATGGAATTCACCCTACCGCTGAAGCTCAGCCCCGACTACTGGATAACGTGTGGCCGATGCTGAAGCCGCTGCTTTGAAGTAATCCCTGAGAGGATCAGGAAGACTCAATTGTAGGGAGCAGTCGTTGAGCCTGTCCAGAGCGTTTTGTAACAGCTTTGGCCCACCTTTGTCCCATATGTCAGGGGTCCTTATCGCGCACCTGCGAGGGGGCCTTATGGCGCCTGTGAGGGCCTGCGCGAGGGCATACGGGGGAACCCGCGCGGGATTTCTTAATGAGATGGTCATCCCCAAATTTTCTGCATTTTCCCATTGGGGGTCCTTACGGTGGTCGATGGCGCCTATGCGTCCACAGCCACAGGACCCAATAGACAGCCTGTAGCTTGTCCATTGGGTTCTCCTGTTGGGGTTACTTCTTGCGGCGCACAGCGGCCTCTCTACGAGCCCTCTCAGCGATAGCCGTATTGATCTCTTGAGCTTTCCCTTGGAGCCATGCAAGACCTTTGGCGGTGACACGGTAGCCATCTTCATTACCGAAGCTCAGGGAGCAGGACTTGAAGTAGCCCAGCGAGAAGCCTGTAGGGGACGGTTTGAGGATCTTGCGGTATTCGGTCGGGTGATCCTTGGAGATGAACCGCTCGATGTAGACCAGATACTGCTTAGCCAGTTGAGGCTTGGTCACTCCGGCCAGCTTGCAGGCTTGGCTCCAGGTGATCCCGAGGCCAGTCAGGCGGGTGTCGATCAGGTCAGCCTTAGGGACGGCCTTGGCGAGCTTGGTGTCTGCCTCAGCGGCGGCCAGCAGGGCCATACGGGCGCTCAGGATGGAGTCGTTACGCATGGTCACGAAAGCGTGTATGACCATCCGGTAGAACTCGGTTGAGACCCACATAGCGTAGGCGATGGTCCCGGCCTCAGTACCAAAGGTCCCGCTACCGTCAAAGCTCCGCAAATCTCCGGAGGTTCGTAACTCAGCGGCAATAGCGTTGCGCCACTCGGACGGTCGTTTGGATTCAGGCAGTCCCAATCCACGGTGGATTTCGTTATGGTCCCACTGGCCCTCAGCGTTCGGCTTGAAGGTGTGCCCTTCGATAACGATAGGCAGCAGCTCGGTTTGGGTGTTGGTTAACATAGTGTCGGTTCTCCTTTTGATTGCTCCCTGAGTTCGCTCCCACGGGCCAGCACAGAGACCCACGACAAGGGTTCTGGCGAGTGGCACAGGGAACAATCAGAAAGACTCTGTTTGGTTGACTGCCAGTATCAAGCTGACAATTGCCCAGCGACGGGCGAGAGGGTTCATCGGCCCAGACTTGGGCTCGTTGAGGTGAAGCGGATAGGTTCCTTCAAGATGTCCTTATCGAGGGGAGGTGATATTCATCACAACCTCCCTCCTTACGATGCTTTGCATCAAGGGGTCTCCAAGTTGATCGAACTGGTCCGCAAGGGTTCATCTTCAAGGTTCTTTATATATGCGGCGGTAATTCAATCGACTCCCAAAGTCCGAAGGTCGTGATGCAACTTGGCTAACTCATCGGGGTCCGGCTGGATCAGTTCGTCGATGTCTTCCCAGTCGTGGTCGTGGTTGCCAGGTTCGTGGATTTCCTCCATGTCGAGAATCAGCGATTTGGGTCTGGCCCTCATCATGTGCGGGATGATTAGTTCGATTGCCTTGACATATCTTTGGGCGTGTCTTTCCGCTAAGCGTAGAGTCTGGCAGACAGATTCCGATGTCACCTTTTCGAGCATCTCAAGAATGACCACGAGATTCCGAACTGACAACGGCATGGATTTCCCGCCAGTACCAATTCGCCGGTCATGCCAGTCCAGCCGTGCGATGCCCACAATAATGTCCATTGCGAACAAGGGATAACGACCATAATTGGTGGTTGCACCGATGAATAAATAGAAAGGATTGGCGATTGACTTGGGCGGTCTGCCTCGGTTGCTGGTGGTGATTTCCTTGGATGGCTTGGGCTGGATCTGGATGCGCCCCGTTCGGGCTGCAATCAAAGCATCGGCTCGGGCTGCAATTCGCTGGTCCAGTTCGGCAAGCTGTTTGAGTGTGAGTAGCGTGATTGTCATGACTGGCCCCTCCTGCTGGCTGATCAACAAGCGGGAGTGCCTGTTGCCATAGTGAGGGGTTTTGCACAGCCGGATACAGTGAGGGTTTTTGGAAGCCCAGCAGAGGACCGCAGGAGAGGTGCAAGCGCGACCCCATCCCATCGGCATTACCTGAGTTGGAATCGTCGCGTGGTGAGCGTCACAGAAGGTCGATTTTTCGGGTGATCGGAGGAAAGACCGCGCTGGGTGGTCAGGTAAAGCTCGGAACGACTGACATAGTGAGGGTTTTTCGAAGCCCGTCAGATTGCGCAGGTTCGATGCAACTGGAATCCCACCCATTGGCATTGCCTGGGTGAGGATCGTCGCGTGGCGAGCGTTATTCGAGGTCGATTTTTCTGGCAGTCAGCGCAGGGCTGGGGAAATGGCCCCGTTGGTCTTCTCAACGGCAAAGCATGCCCCAAAATCGCCTGCGCGAACGCTATGGGTAAGCCAGCCGCTTGCATCGAGGACGTTCTGCGGCTGACAGATTTGAAGCCAAAGTCAGAATGGGATTAGGTGCTTGCTGTAGCCGAATTTAACACCTGATGCGAAAAAGCCCCCGCATTCGCGCTGTTTTGTGCAGCTCTGGCACTCAGGCGCGTACTCATTCTTCCAGTCGCTGATTGATTTGCGGTAGTAGGGTTGAATGTCCGGATTCACCAAGCACAGCTGATGATTGTAGACCGAGATATTCATGCCGTACTTGGCCAGAATGCCAACTGATTTGCTGAGTGTGTCTTTGTACTCGATTGGGTCGATCCACAGCTCATCGAGATTGGCCCTGGTGAAGCCCATCATCTCAAGGCCCATCAGCGCCACATGGTCAACAAACAGCAGATTGCGTGCGATGAACTCACACAGTTCAGGCAGGCGCTGCACAGATAGCTTGTGAATGACGACTCGGATCTCAACCTTCTGGCCCAAGCGCTTCAGATTGAGAATGCCCTGAATGGTTTCATCGAATGCGCCTTGGACCTGGACGATGTAGTCATGCAGCGTCGGATCGTCCGAATAGACAGGTATTCCGATCATCGCGTCGGGCAATTCAATCTGCGCATACTTTTCAGCGAACGCTGGGTCCTTAAAGCTGCGCCCGTTCGAGAGAATGTGGATTGCGGTCCTTGGCAGATAACTTTTTGTCAGGCTGATGATCTTAAGGAAACGTTCCCGGTTGGTCGTCGGCTCGCCCCCAGTAAACCCCAGCTCGCGGGTATCATTTTGGAATGAGCGGAATCAGGCTCTCGACTTCGTCAAGTATCCACGAATCATCAGCTGCCTTAGGCGGTTGCGAACACATAAGGCAGTAATGATTGCACTGCTCGGTGACCAGGATGCTGTTGTGCGGCGACGATGCCCGAAACAGCACGCGGATGCTTTGACGATCTGCTGAAAGCCGGACAACGTCGCTATCGCCGATGTAGCTGTAGTCATTCGGTAGGACTGAGTAATCAGAGTCGGAAGGCAGCATCTCAACCAACTGCCGATGCTTTTCAAGCAGAAGATAGTGCGCGAATCCTCGGGGGATCTGGTGATCGGAAACCAGATAGGCCATTTCCCGTCGCAAGACTTCAGGCAGATTCCGGCTGGTCGACACCTTGACCAAGGTGAGGTCCTTGTGAACATCCACCGCATGGATGCGGATAATCTTTCCGCCGAGTTTCAGCATCGGTTGGCCCAACCCATAAAAATCCGTTTCGTTTGCTCATCGCTTTCCATCAGCTCAATGAGATGCTTGAAAATCGCCATATTTCGCTTGCAGAAAGAGGACTCAGGTTTTCTTGCCACCACGTCCTTGTGGATGGCGTGATGGTAGACGGGCTCAGCGCCACAGTAAGGTTCAAATGCACAGTCAGAGCACATTGGCACGCTTAAGGTGAACGAATTTTCCAGTGCGTCCAGAAGCTGATCAGAGAGGATGACCTCCTCATATGAATGCTCAAGAATGTTGCCCAGCCGGAACGTATGGTCACCCATTTCGGCAAGCATACGGCTTTCATCCGAGGCATAGACCGATCCGTCGTAGTTGAACACGATGGCTGCGATACCAGCACCGGCAGGGTTCATCAAATCAACAAACCCAGGGTCCCCGGATGTCAGCATTTTTGTCAGTACGAGCGCGGAATACTGCTCTACAAATCGTATGCCAGACTTGTTCAGTTCAATGATGTACTCAAGACCTTCCTTGTAAAACTCCAGCCAGCGCTCGGTGTCATACGACATGAATTTCTTGGTCTTGATCGCAAAGCCGTAAGGGGAGAGCGTGCGGAGGAAGATGCCATCAAAGCCCAGGCGCAAGTATTCATCAATGATGTCGCGTGCTCGTGGCAGGCTCTTATCTGTGGTTGTCATCAGGGCTGACACTTGGTCATAACCGAGGACTGCACGGGCTTTCTTCAAGCCTTCCTCGAAACGCTGGTGACTATCTCGGCCTGGCCGTGGGCGATTTGCATTATGCAGATCCATTGGCCCATCGAGCGAGGATGAAAGCACAATGTTGTGCTGCTTACAGAAATCGAGCACGTCATCGTTCAGGAGCGATAGCGTGGTCGCAATGACGAACTGCAGGTCACGACCTTCCTGCAGGTTGCGTTTTTTTGCCTCAAGGACGACGTACTTCACCATCTCGAAATTCAGCAGCGGCTCGCCACCCTGAAATTCAATTTTGATGGCTGGATTCGGAGACCTAAAAACGAAATCCAACGACTTGTCTGCCATCTCCGTGGTCATGTCGAATTCGCCTTTGCTCTCCGACTGCCTCGATACCTGGCAATACGGGCAGCTATGGTCGCAGCGAAGGGTCACCACAAAGATATGCAGATTAGTGAACTGGGCCAGCCGGGACAATCGCGTACGGATCTTGAGTGCAAGGAGCTGAAGCGGTGCCTGTTCATCCGCAAAGCGAATAAACTGCTTGGATCGGAGCGTAGGGATCAGCTCTGATGAGAGCGGAAGCGTTCTGCTGATGATCGGCTCAAGCATCGGCACCGGTATGACGTGAAACTCACCTGCCATGTTGGTGATTACGTACTCATCGTCATTCAGGCGGTCAAACTTGAAGGGCAGCAACTCGTAGGGTCGTTGCTGCGCGTAGAACTCCAGCTTTTGGAATTTACTCACTGATCAGCCCGGTTTTTGAAAAGGCCAGTCCAAGGATCAGGTTCTTGATCGGCTGTGTCTCAGCGTTCAGCCGATGGCGCAGCTGGTAGTCGAGTACGTCCTTCTTGAACTCTTGAACGGCAGACCGAAAGGAAGGCTCGTCAACACCAATATTCGAGGATACGACGCAGATAAACTGCCCCCCAGAGGGTGTGATATCAACCGTCAGCGAATTGATCGAGCGATAAGCGGCTTTCTGCAGAACCTGCACGTCATAAAGCCGCTCATCAAAGGCGAGGGTATCCGAGAGTGCCATTACGAGCCTGAGTAGTGGGAGCGGTGGGAGCTGTGTGAAGCGTGGGAGCTATGAGAGCTGTGGTAAGCCATCAATTGACCTTGATCCCCACGTTTCAGAACAAAAGCAAACATATCATTGCCACCGCGAACCGATAGGTTTTCGCTTGGGGCTTCAGCTTGGAATGTGTTCGTAGTGTCGGTGCTGGGTTCGATAACTTCATGGGTGGCTACCGCTGAAGCTTGTTCGGTAGCTACCGCTGCAGCGAGCGTGGCCATCGGTACGAGAAAGGAGCGTTTTTTCATCACAGGATATCCCTATCGCTTTTGGGGTTTTGCAGTGAGTTTCGCTGACGCATATCCATGATGTCAATGTGGAATCGACTGATGGCCCTTTACTTATCCATAATCCGACAGACGACACTCTTCTCAGTTTTGGACTGCTTAAAGCAATAGGCTATAAGCCGAGAAAGTGTTCAGGAAAGAATGGCGCAGCTATCAGCATCTGGCAGGCTCACCCCCTTAAGCTACGATTTGAGCACCTTGGTCAGTTCCTCAGCGAGCTTCCCTACAGGTATGGCTGAGCCATAGGTCCCGAAGGTGACGGTACGCGATGAATGCCCTGTGATGGCCTGAGCGTAAGCCACAGGAACCCCTTCAGCTTGCAGTGAGGACGCCATGAAGTGCCTCAGCGAATGCAGCGTCTGGTTCTCCTCACGGGTCTCCACAAGGATTTTCTTCATGAGAATGCCAAGGTTCTTGCTGGCCTTCACTGGATTGACGTTATGGTCAGAGGGTAGAGCGCCCGACTCGGCTGCCTGTAGGAACTCCTTCAAGTCGAACTTATTGAACGCTCCGTCAATCAGAGGAATGGTCCGGTCGCTGTGTTTGTTCTTGATCGACTTGTTGGGTCCATCTTCATTGATGTGAATGCACCAGAGGCCATCGACCTGCTTGATGTCCTGCTTGGTCAGGTATGCGATCTCCCCGACACGAGCCCCAGTGATTGCCAAAAGGGATAGACCCCAGCGTTCCCATGAGTTGGCTGGCAGTTCTGCGGAATGGTTCATCAGGGCAACCACTTGATCCTTAGTGAAGCCTTCGCGCTTGCTATCGGTTCCCTTGGTCAGCTTGAGGTTTGAGGTGTAGGCCTTGGTCAGGTAGTCGTTGTTAACAGCCCAGTCCATGACCGTCATCATCTTTGTGAGGATGTTATTCACGGTTGAGTGTTGACGACCCACCAATAGAGCGGACCTGAGCGCCACCATATGGTCACGAGTGTGGGTCCGTAGGTCAGTCAATCCGATTTCTTCGAAGGCGCCCTTGATGGCCTTGTAGGTCGTCAGAATGTTGCCCTTCGTGGATTCCTTGATGTTGACGCTGTGCTCAGTCAGGTACTGGTTGGACAGGTAGTCCCAAGTGAGAGGACCATCAGACCGTAATACAGATAGAGACGGCGATAGGGCTACTGGCGTGCCACAAGGCTCACCCTTGAGGTCCCTTACGATCTCGACCAACTTCCCCGGCCTGCCCTCCAAGCGCTCTTGAGCGGCCTCAAGGATCTCCAATGCCTTGCTCACTGCCCGTTGCTGATTGACGCTCAGCGGTAGCTTGGCGCTCGCCTCACGGAGGGCAACATGGTGTTCATCGTGGATCATCTCATAGGCCACCAGCGAGCTATCCCCATGGGCCATCGTCAGGTAGGACTCAGCGATGTCTATTAGGCGCTCACGGAGTACGTCCCAAGTGGCCTCAGGGTTGTCGAAGTGGTACGCCTTGAGGGTCTTGAGGATTTCTTGGGAGATGGTCATAGCGGTGGCCTTGTCGGTGGTCCTGAGCGATAGCGTGAAGAAGCCCTTAGTGCTGCCTTGAGGGCGAAGGCGAAGGTAATAGCGACCGGACCGACGATAGTGGTACGGCTTGGCGAGGGCGGTTTGTAACAGGTTTGTCCCACTTTGAGGATGTTTGGAGATGGTCATTAGTCGGAACCCTTGAGTTTATTGGGTTCCTGTCCTCAGGTAGGGATTGCAACAAAATCTTGCGTCGATGATCGACAGCGCCCGGGCAGCGGGTGCCAAGGTGCTGCTGTTGGGGATGCGCCTGCCGCCCAACTACGGGGTGCGCTATACCACGGCTTTCGCCGAAGTCTACAGTCACCTGGCCGAGGAAAAGAATGTACCGTTGGTGCCATTTTTTCTCGATGGCGTAGGGGGTATTCCGGAGCTGATGCAGGCCGATGGTATCCACCCGGCGGTCGGGGCCCAGGACAAGTTGCTGGAAAATGTCTGGCCGACGCTAAAACCACTGCTTTGACGCTTTTCTAGAGGCGGGCTTTGGGCTAATGTGGCGCCCCCGATCTGGAGCCCCCGATGCCGCGTCCCGCCTGGTCCCTGTATGCCTATCAATTGATCGAGCCTGACGAGCAGCTTGACCTGTTCGCCTGTCAGGAGATCCGGGTGCACCTGATCGCGCGTCAACTCGAGCTGGGAGGTTCGGTGGACCGCACCTTGTGCGGCACGCTGTTGCCTGCGCAACCGCGCTGGTCGGGCGTCGAGCGTACGATATTTCGCGACAAACGGCTGTGCCCGCTGTGCCGGGCGATCCTGGACGCGCAACGCCGCGGCACACGGCCGGTCTGGCCGGAACTCTGAACGGTTGGCATTCAAGGTTTTTCACCTCTCGCAATGCTTGTGCCGCCGGGATGCCTCCCGGTCGGGCGGGCAGGGGTGTACAATCGGATTCTTGACTTAATTGAATTTGCAAAGGATTTTCCGGATGTTGCCGCGCTTTCCCGCCGTCACCCGTTGCCTGCCTCTTGCCGCCCTGCTGACGACAGGCCCTGTTGCGGCCCTGGAGCTTCCACTGCCGCCGCCGGGCGAAGACATCATCGGCCAGGTCCAGGTGATCAAGGCCAAGTACGAAGACACGTTCGCCGATATCGGCACGGCCAATGACCTGGGCTACCTGGAAATGGTAGCAGCAAACCCGGGCGTCGATCCGTGGTTGCCGGGGGCGGGTACAGAAATCGTCCTGCCGACGCGTTTCATCCTGCCGCCCGGGCCTCGTGAAGGCATCGTGATCAACCTGGCCGAATACCGCATGTACTACTTCCCCAAGGGGCAGAACGTCGTGCATACGTACCCGCTGGGTATCGGCCGTGAGGGCTGGGGCTCGCCGATCGCGCAGACCAAGGTCACTGCCAAGACGCCGAACCCGACCTGGACGCCGCCAGCCTCGATCAAGGCCGAGCACGCCGCCGATGGCGATCCGCTGCCCAATGTGGTGCCGGCAGGTCCGGATAACCCGCTGGGGCCATTCAAGTTCACCCTGGGCGTACCGGGTTACCTGATCCACGGCTCGAACAAGAAGTTCGGTATCGGCATGCGTACCAGCCACGGTTGCTTCCGCATGTTCAACAACAACGTGCTGGAGCTGGCGGGGATGGCGCCAGTGGGTACGCCGGTACGGATCATCAACGATCCCTACAAGTTCGGCCTGAGTGCCGGCAAGGTCTACCTGGAGGCGCATACGCCGCTGGATGACAAGGGTGATCCGTCGGTGGTGGACAAGCACACTGCGGTGATCAATGCGTTGCTCAAGCGCGCGGATCTGAACAATAACCTGCGCATGAACTGGGATACGGTTCGCGATGTGGTCGCGGCCGAGGACGGGATGCCGATTGAAATAGCCATACCGAGCCAGGCGCCGATGGTGACCAGCGTGCCGCCGTTTGATTTGCAGTAGGTTTCAGCAAGGTTGCCAAGCCTGCCCATGGGAGACCTGGGTGGGCTTTTTTATGGGTATGAATTTATTGCAGCGGGGATGGTCGGGCAGGCGATGCCTGTCGAGGGCAAGACCGACAACGTGGAATCATCTTTGTATCAGGTAAAAAAAAGCCGACCCATAGAATGGATCGGCTTGATAACAACCCCGAAGGATTATTACTTGCGGCTTGCTTTTTCCAGCATACGCAGAGCGCGCTCGTTTGCTTCGTCAGCAGTCTGTTGTGCTTTTTGAGCAGCAGCCAGAGCTTCATCAGCTTTACGATAAGCTTCGTCTGCACGAGCTTGTGCACGAGCTGCTGCGTCTTCAGTAGCAGTCAGACGAGCTTCGGTTTCTTTGGATACGCTGCTGCAACCGGTAGCCAGAACTGCGGCCAGAGCCAGAGCAGAGAATTTCAGAACGTTGTTCATCGTGTTCCCCTTCAAGGACTTTCAATTAATAGCCATCTCTCGTGAATGAGAAACTAGCCGGCGTACATAGTACCCATTACTTGTAGTAAGTAAACTGACATAGCGCAAGAAGCAAAAAAAAATCTCCTTTTTGTAAGTCAGCGCACACTACCGATCATGCATCTGTATAAAAAATGTGCAGTCGTCATGTGCTGGCGACCGCGGAGCTAAAGCGCCAGCACTGTCGGCCCCGAGACTCCAGCGTAGCCTGCGGCTTAGATGTTCGCCTGATGTGCTCTTAGCACGGAAGTACACAAATTTTCTACAGTTTTTGTGAACTAATAGTGACTTGAAGTGCCATCGCTCGTCTCACGCTACAACATTCTGCAATGTTCCGGCGAGCGCTCACCAGATGTTCGGCCACGCTTTCGTGCACGATTTGTGAGCGCATGCCTTGAGCATCAGCGGCATTGGCGCCTACTATTTGGTACGTGCTCATTTGATAGAGAACGACCAGGCTCTTCTCGGTGTCCAATCAGGCACGAGGTGGCGTAGAGGTTCCTTCGCCGGGAAAACATCGGTAAGGTAGGGGTCATAAACCAAGACCCGCGAGGAGTAGTGATGAGCGAGGCGTTGTCCATCCACCATGACCAGGCTGGTCATCAGTTCGAGACCAATGTGGACGGTCATCGTGCCTACCTGACCTACATGGATCTGGGTAAGCAGACATTGGATATCTATCGCACCTTCGTGCCCAATGCGCTGCGAGGCCGCGGCATTGCCGCTGCACTTACCGAGCAGGCGCTCGAGTATGCCGATCGCATGGGCTACACCGTGATTCCCTCATGCTCTTATGTCGAACGCTACATGGAACGGCACAAGCGTCATATGGCAAAGGTCTGAAGGGCTGGGGGCTGAAATCGGGCCATCGATGCCAGACGCTCCCCGCTCTTGAAACGCACACACAAAAACGCCGGGACATGCCCGGCGTTTTTGTGTGTGCAGTTTGTTAGTTGCGCACGCGCTTGGGTAAAACATTCTTGAGCTTGGCATGCATGCTGCGCAAGGTGTTTTCGGTGCTGGCCCAGTCGATGCAGGCGTCGGTGATCGATACGCCGTATTGCAGCTCCGACAGGTCCTTGGGGATGGCCTGGGCGCCCCATTTCAAATGGCTCTCGACCATCAGGCCGATGATCGACTGGTTGCCTTCGAGGATCTGGTTGGCGACGTTCTCCATGACCAGCGGTTGCAGCGCCGGGTCCTTGTTGGAGTTGGCGTGGCTGCAGTCGACCATGATGTTCGGCTTGATCCTGGCCTTGTTCAGGGCTTGCTCGCACAGGGCGACGCTGACCGAATCGTAATTGGGCTTGCCATTGCCGCCGCGCAGCACGACGTGACCGTAGGCATTGCCCTTGGTGGTCACGATCGAGACGCCGCCTTCCTGGTTGATGCCCAGGAAGCGATGCGGGCTGGAAACCGATTGCAGGGCGTTGATGGCGACCGTCAGGCCACCGTCGGTACCGTTCTTGAAGCCGACCGCCGAGGACAGGCCCGAGGCCATTTCCCGATGGGTTTGCGATTCGGTGGTGCGGGCGCCGATTGCCGACCAGCTGATCAGGTCTTGCAGGTACTGCGGCGAGATCGGGTCCAGGGCTTCGGTGGCGGTTGGCAGGCCCATCTCGGCCAGGTCGAGCAGCAGCTGGCGACCGATGTGCAGGCCATCCTGGATCTTGAAGGAGTCGTCCAGGTAAGGGTCGTTGATCAGGCCTTTCCAGCCGACCGTGGTGCGTGGCTTCTCGAAATAGACGCGCATCACCAGATACAGGGTGTCCGAGACTTCTGCAGCGAGGGTCTTGAGGCGCTCGGCATATTCGTGAGCGGCCTTGATGTCATGGATCGAGCAAGGGCCGATCACGACGAACAGGCGGTGATCCTTGCCGTCGAGGATATTGCGAATCACTTCGCGGCCGCCGGTGACGGTCCGAAGCGCAGCTTCGCTCAGTGGAATGTCCTTCTTGAGCTGATCGGGAGTGATCAAGGTCTCGTTGGAGGCAACGTTTAAGTCGTCGATCGGTAAATCAGCCATCGTGTTACTCGTCAGGTCACGGGTGCCGGCCGCCAGCGATCCCCGTGCGGCGGAGCACAGCATGATTGAGCGCAGCGGGGATTGGAACCTTAGCGCGTTACACCGTGGCTCGACAATGGGCAGGGCCTGATTTCCTGAGTGTTGGCCGCGATTGTCGGGCGCTGGCGGCGCTTAAAACTGCCTTGGCGGCTCTGAGGGGGCCGAGCGCTGCTCTTGTGCCTGGCTGAGGCTGGCATGGGAAAACTCGGTGGCGTGTTGTTCCACCCACTCCCGGGCCAGTTCATCGATGCTGTCGCAGGTGTCGTTGTGCTCCTCGCAGTAATGCTTGATCTGACAGACCTGCTCGCCCATGCGGGCGCCAAACAGGGTCTGCTCGTCGGTAAAGACAATGCCGACCAGGTAGCCGTTTTCCTGTCTGCAGCACCAGGCGACATAGCCTGCGTAGCGTGCGTCTTCACCTAGCGTGGGGATGTACATCTCGATGGCGGTGCCGCGTCGAAAGGCGCGTGAGTGATTGCATGCCACGCCCCCCAGGCTGATAGTGTGCAATCGTTGCCGATAGAGGGGGGGGAGTTTGCGTACCGTCAGCTCTACCGGAACATCGGCTGGATGAGGAAGAAAGCGATTCATGAACACTGACTCCGAGTGTCGACTAATTGACAGTCCTACCACCAGTATAGTGAGGGAAATGGAACTCACTGATTTGAATGTGGATCATTCGTTGCTCAATTTGCCGGGCACTTCCTTGCTGGTGTTCACCAGTGATGGCTGTGCCAGTTGTCGCTTTGCGCGACAACGGTTACCGGGTATGGGACTACCGATCGATCGCCTCTGCTGGATCGATGCAGGCCGCAATGGCGGCGCTGTCGAGCGTTATGAAGTGTTCCACCTGCCAGCGCTGTTCGTGGTGCGCGATGGCGCTTTTCATGGCGTATTGCAGGCTAGACTCACTCTGTCCGAAGCCGGCGAGGGGGTGCGCCTGGCGTTGGCTCGTCGGCCAGAAGAGTTGCCATGACGAGTGATCAATGCGTGAAACGGCCTGGAGGGCAGCATGGGGAAAGGACTGGGCGACAAAATGGTAGTGGCGATTTCTTCGCGGGCGCTGTTCGACCTGAGTGAGAGCCACCGGGTTTATCTGAATCAGGGCGTCGAGGCGTATCGTCAATACCAGATCGAGCACGAGGAGGAGATCCTCGACCCCGGCGATGCCTTTTTGCTGGTGGAGAAGCTACTGAGCCTCAATGCCAGTCTCGGCCAGGCGCGGGTCGAGGTGGTGCTGGTCTCGCGCAATAGCGCCGATACCGGTTTGCGCGTTTTCAATTCGATCCAGCATTACGGTTTGGGTATTTCTCGTGCAGCCTTTGTCGGCGGGCGCAGCCCTTACCCCTACCTGGCGGCTTTTGGCTGCCATTTGTTCCTGTCCACCCACGCCGATGACGTGCGCAGCGCGCTGGACGCGGGCTTTGCCGCAGCGACCATTCTCAGTGGCGGTGCGCGGCGGGCGGCCAGTGCCGAACTGCGGATCGCCTTCGATGGTGACGCCGTACTGTTTTCCGACGAATCCGAGCGAGTCTATCAGTTGGGCGGGCTGGAAGCCTTCCAGGCCAGTGAGCGCGAGTCGGCGCGCGAACCCCTTCGTGGCGGGCCATTCAAACCCTTTCTGGCGGCGCTCAATCTGCTCCAGAAGGAGTTTCCCGAGGGCGCCTGCCCCATCCGTACTGCCCTGGTGACAGCGCGCTCGGCGCCGGCCCATGAGCGGGTCATTCGAACCTTGCGCGAGTGGGACATCCGCCTGGACGAGTCGCTGTTTCTGGGTGGCCTGGAGAAATCCGCCTTCCTCGAAGCCTTCGCCGCCGACGTGTTTTTCGATGACCAGCCCGGCCATTGCGAGAAGGCGCGCGAGTTCGTCGCGACTGGCCATGTGCCTCACGGGATCAGTAACGAACAGAATCGTTAAGGGGGCTTTTGGGTTGGCATGAGCCCGGCGGCTGATTGCCGATGTCGCTGCTAAGCTGAAGCAAGCTCTGCCGTTTTGGCAGCCCGGGAGGTCGTATGATTCGCTCCATGCTGTATGCCACTGACCTCGGTCTGTACGCTCCTTATGTCATGCAACACGCCTTGGCATTGGCTCGCACCTTCAACGCCGAGTTGTATGTTATTCACGCTGTCGAGCCGATGGGGCTGTTTGCCGAGTCGGTGCTGCAAGGCTACCTGGATGAGCAAACGCTCACCGAATTGCAAAGCCAGGGGGTCAATACGGTCATGGCCAATATCGAGCGACGGGTGCTCGATGGTTTTCGCGAAGAGTTGGGCGATGGGCAACAGGACCTGGCATTGATCAGCGCGGTCAGGGTTCGCCAGGGAGATCCGGCGGACGTGATTCTCGATCAGACCCAGCGCCTTTCCGTGGACCTGTTGATCGTCGGCAGCCACAGTCGCGGGGCGAGCGTGGGAACGCCTCTTGGGCGTACCGCGGCTCGCGTGCTGCAGTTGTCGACGGTGCCGGTGTATATGGTTCCGCTTTCCCAGCACTTGGGGCGCAGGAAAGCGTAGGTGCATAGCCTGGAGGTTGTGCGAAGATTTTATAAAAAGTTCTAGATTTATTCTTCAAACCATTAATATAGTTATAAATCGTCGCTGATGCATGTGGCGTCCAGCTGATTTGAGGGATACCTATGAAGCTTCAACAATTGCGCTACATCTGGGAAGTAGCGCACCATGACCTCAACGTTTCCGCTACAGCGCAGAGTCTCTATACCTCCCAGCCCGGGATCAGTAAGCAGATTCGCCTGTTGGAAGACGAGCTGGGCGTGGAGGTCTTTGCACGAAGCGGCAAACACCTGACCCGAGTCACCCCGGCGGGCGAGCGAATCATTACCACCGCCGGCGAAATACTGCGCAAGGTCGAAAGCATCAAGCAAATCGCCCAGGAATTCTCCAACGAGAAGAAGGGCACCCTGTCGATCGCCACCACCCACACCCAGGCGCGCTACGCACTGCCACCGGTGATCAGCAATTTCATCAAGCAATACCCGGACGTGGCCCTGCACATGCATCAGGGCTCGCCCATGCAGATCGCCGAAATGGCCGCCGACGGTACGGTTGATTTCGCCATTGCCACCGAGGCGCTGGAACTGTTCGGCGATCTGGTGATGATGCCGTGCTATCGCTGGAACCGCTGTGTTGTCGTGCCCCAGGGGCACCCGCTGACCAAGCTGCCGAAGCTGACCCTGGAAGTCCTCGCCGATTACCCGATCGTGACCTACGTCTTCGGTTTTACCGGGCGTTCCAAACTCGATGAAGCCTTCAGCCACCGCGGCCTGACGCCCAAGGTTGTCTTCACGGCCGCCGATGCCGACGTGATCAAGACCTACGTGCGCCTGGGCCTGGGTGTCGGCATCGTCGCCAAAATGGCGGTCGATCCGAAGCTCGACAGCGACCTGGTGGTGCTCGATGCGAGTGAGTTGTTCGAGTCCAGCGTGACCAAGATCGGCTTCCGTCGCGGTACCTTCCTGCGTGGGTTCATGTGCGACTTCATCGAGAAGTTCGCCCCGCACCTGACGCGTGAAGTGATGGCCAAGGCCATCCAGTGCCACAACAAGCAAGAGCTCGAAGAGCTGTTCGACGGTGTCGAGTTGCCGGTCCATTGACAATTGGCAGCTGCAAAAAAACCGGCCTTGTGAGCCGGTTTTTTTATGGGGCAATGCCGATCATTTCCTGGCAATCAGGTTGCCGGCATGCAGGCCGCATTCCTTTTGCGTGGCTTCTTCCCACCACCAGCGGCCTTCGCGTTCGTGCTGGTTGGGCAGGACCGGACGGGTGCAGGGTTCGCAGCCGATGCTGATGAAGCCGCGGTCATGCAGGCTGTTGTACGGCAGCTCGAGCATGCGGATGTAGCCCCAGATCTCCTCGCTGGTCATCTGTGCCAGGGGGTTGAACTTGTACAGGGTGTGCTCGGGCGTCGAGAAGGCACTGTCGATTTCCAGCACGGCGACCTGGCTGCGGGTGCCCGGGCTCTGGTCGCGACGCTGGCCGGTGGCCCAGGCCTTGACGGTCGAGAGTTTACGACGCAGCGGTTCGATCTTGCGGATGCCGCAGCATTCGCCGTGGCCGTCCTTGTAGAAGCTGAACAGGCCCTTTTCCTTGACGAAGGGTTCCAGCTTGCTGTGGTCGGGCGAAATCACTTCGATCTGGATCTTGTAGTGTTCGCGGACCTGGTCGATGAAGCGATAGGTCTCCGGGTGCAGGCGCCCGGTGTCGAGGCTGAAGACCTTGACGTTCTTGTTCAGTTTCCAGGCCATGTCGACCAGTACGACGTCTTCAGCGCCGCTGAAGGAGATCCACAGGTCATCGCCGAAGTGGGCAAAGGCGAGCTTGAGAATGTCCTGGGCAGACTTGTTGGCGTATGTCGCGGCGAGTTCGGCGACATCGAAGGGGTGGCTCATCAGGCGGCTTCCTGTTGGATGGTGGCGCTTGGCGCTCTGTATCCTTGGATCTTATCAAAAAAATGCCCGGTTTCGGCCGGTTTCCCGCGTTGCGCCCTGTTGGATCAGTCGCTAGAGTGCCGCTTCTTTCTAAAGTTCTCGAGGAGTGTGCTGTGGAAATTGCCTGTCTCGACCTGGAAGGCGTATTGGTCCCGGAAATCTGGATCGCCTTTGCAGAGAAAACCGGAATCGAATCGCTCAGGGCAACGACTCGGGATATTCCCGACTACGACGTGCTGATGAAGCAGCGCCTGCGTATTCTCGATGAGCACGGCCTCAAGCTCGCTGACATTCAGGAAGTGATCGCCACCCTCAAGCCCCTGGAGGGCGCCATCGAGTTCGTCGACTGGCTGCGCGAGCGCTTCCAGGTGGTGATCCTCTCCGACACCTTCTACGAGTTCTCCCAGCCATTGATGCGCCAGCTGGGCTTCCCGACGCTGCTGTGCCATCGCCTGATCACCGACGAGACCGGGCGGGTGGTCAGCTATCAGTTGCGCCAGAAGGACCCCAAGCGCCAGTCGGTGCTGGCGTTCAAGAGCCTGTACTACCGGGTGATCGCGGCGGGCGATTCGTACAACGACACCACCATGCTCGGTGAAGCCGATGCGGGCATCCTGTTCCATGCGCCGGAGAATGTGATCCGCGAATTCCCGCAGTTCCCGGCGGTGCATGATTTCGAGGCCTTGAAGCAAGAGTTCATCAAAGCCTCGAACCGCGAACTGGCACTGTAAGTACATGTAGCCGCTGCCGCAGGCTGCGCTAAAGTCCGTAGGACTTTCATTCGATCTAAAATCCTGCGACCGTTTCACGGTCGAGCTGGTGCGCCACTGCGACAGCCTTCGGCAGCGGCTACAGGCGTCCGCTGGCGTTGGATCAGAGTTGCTGCAAGGTATCGAGCAGCACTTTGACCTTGGTGATCGACTCTTGATACTCGGCCTGCCAGTCCGAATCGGCGACGATCGCGCCACCGCCCCAGCAGGACACCTGGCCATCCTTGACCAGCAGGCTACGGATGGCGATCGAGCTGTCCATCTGGCCGCGCACATCCACATACAACAATGACCCGCAATACAGCGCCCGGCGGCTGGGCTCCAGTTCGTCGATGATCTGCATGGCGCGGATTTTCGGTGCGCCGGTGATCGAGCCGCCGGGAAAGCTGCCGGCGATCAGGTCCAGGGCGTCCTTGCCCGGTGCCAGTTCACCGGTCACGCTGCTGACCATATGGTGCACATTTGGGTAGCTTTCCAGGCTGAACAGTTCGGGTGCCTTGACCGAGCCGATCCTGCAGCTGCGCCCCAGGTCGTTGCGCAGCAGGTCGACGATCATCAGGTTTTCCGAGCGGTCCTTGGCACTGGCCAGCAGTTCGGCGGCAAAGGCTGCATCTTCTGCCGGGTTCTTGCCCCGTGGGCGGGTGCCTTTGATCGGGCGAGTCTCGACCTGATTGTCACAGACACGAATAAACCGCTCCGGAGAGAAACTCAGCAGAGCGCTGCCGTCGGCCAATAGCTGAAAGCCCGAGAACGGAGTAGGGCAGGCCTTGCGCAAGGCGCAGTAGGCGGCCCACGGGTCGCCCTGGCATTGCGCGCGGAAGCGTTGGGTCAAGTTGATCTGGTAACAATCGCCGGCCTGGATGTACTGCTGGATACGTTCGAAAGCCTGACGGTAGTCATCGGCGCTGATATCGGTGGCCACCGGGGTGGTCAGGCGAAATGCCTGCGTCGACTCGTCCGCAGGCTGGCTGAACAGCTGGATCAGGCGCTGGCGCTCGGCATCGGCCAGGGTCGGATGGAACACCAGCTGGCTGGTACCGAGCAGGTGATCGCTGATCAGCGCCCAGGCGTACAGGCCCAGGCGTGCGTCGGGCAGGCCGAGGTCGTCGGTGGCGTGTTGCGGCAGTTGCTCCAGGCGACGACCGAAATCGTAGCTGAGGTAGCCGATCAGGCCGCCGGCGAATGGCAGTTCAAGGCCGGTCGGGAGCTCGGCCCGGCCGAGCTGCTCGAGGCTGGCGCGTAGTCGCTGCAGGTAGCTGTTGCCGCTCTCGTTGGCTGCCACGGCCAGTTCTTCCTGTGGCCAGGCGCTGAGCAGGTCATGGCGGCCGCGCTCGGCGACCGGGCGGGCGCTGTCGAGCAGCACGGCGCCGGGGGCGTGGCGAATGCGCGCGAACCAGTCGACGGGGTTGGCGCGGTAGGGCAGTGGGTGAATGGTGCAAGTAGACATTGGGGCAATGGTCGGCCAGCAGGGCGAGGTGGGCGATTGTAGTCCTCTGTAGGGAATGCTCCTAGTGGGGGGCATCATTCAACGACCATACAAATTCTATGTATGGCTGCTGGCCTCATCGCTGGCAAGCCAGCTCCTACAGGTTTTGCGCGATCTCTGTAGGAGCTGGCTTGCCAGCGATAGGGCCCTAAAGGTCACTGCACCGGCACATGCCCAAACAGTTCCTGGGTGAACTTCACCCGCTGCTCCACGGTTTCTTTCTCGCCGTTCCTGGCCAGTTCTTCCAGGCGCGCCTCGATCGCATGGGTGCGCAGCGTCAGGCCGCAGTCGTTGGCGATCTGGATGTTCAGGCCGGGGCGGGCGTTGAGTTCGAGGATCAACGGGCCCTTGTCCTGGTCCAGTACCATGTCCACGCCGATGTAGCCCAGGCCGCACAGTTCGTAACAACCGGCGGCGAGCTTCATGAAGCCGTCCCAGTTCGGCAGTTGCACGCCGTCCACCGCATTGGTGGTGTCGGGGTGCTTGCTGATGATGTTGTTCAGCCAGGTGCCGCGCAGGGTCAGCCCGGTCGCCAGGTCCACGCCGACGCCGATGGCGCCCTGGTGCAGGTTGGCCTTGCCGCCGGACTGGCGGGTCGGCAGGCGCAACATGGCCATCACCGGGTAGCCCATCAGCACGATGATGCGGATGTCCGGCACGCCTTCGTAGCTGATGCTCTTGAAAATCTGGTCGGGCGTTACCCGGTACTCGATCAGCGCCCGGTCACGATGGCCGCCCAGGGAGTACAGGCCGGTCAGGATGCTGGAAATCTGATGCTCGATTTCCTCATGGCTGATGATCTTGCCCGAGACGGTGCGGTAGCGGCTTTCGAAACGGTCGGCGACCACCAGGATGCCGTCACCGCCGGCACCCTGGGCCGGCTTGATGACGAAATCGCTGCGCCCGCCGATGATTTCGCCGAGCTTGTCGATCTCCTTCTCCGTGGAGATGATCCCGTACATCTCCGGCACATGAATGCCGGCCTTGATCGCGCGCTCCTTGGTGATGATCTTGTCATCGACGATGGGGTACAGGTGGCGCTTGTTGTACTTGAGGACATAGTCCGCATTGCGCCGGTTGATCCCCATGATGCCCCGGGCTTCCAGGGCTTTCCAGGTCTTCCAGAAGCCAAACATCAGGATTCAGCCTTCAGGAAAGCCTTGAAGCGCACAAGCTCCGTCAGGCGGTAGCCGCGGTAGCGCCCCATCGCCAGCATGAAGCCCACCAGGATCAGCAGCACGGCCGGGAAGGTGAAGACGAAATAGGTCGCTTCCGGGACGCTCATCAGCAAGTGTGCCAGGGTCGCGGCGAAGAGGGTGCCGACGGCGACTTTCATGGCATGGTTGGCGCCGCGCTCTTCCCAGGTGATGGACAGGCGCTCGATGGTCATGGTCAGGATCACCATCGGGAACAGGGCGACCGAAAGCCCGCGTTCGAGTCCCAGCTTGTGGCTGAACAGGCTGATTGCGGCAATCAGCACCACCACGAACGTCAGGACCACCGACAGCCGCGGCAGCATCTGCAGCTTGAGGTGTTCCAGATAGGAGCGCAGGGACAGGCCCAGGGCGGTAATGATGGTGAACAGGATGATGCCGAAGCCCAGCTGGGTTTCGCGGAAGGCCAGGGCGATCAGTACCGGGGTAAAGGTCCCGAGTGTCTGCAGGCCGATCAGGTTGCGCAGGACCAGGATCACCAATACACCGATCGGGATCATCACCATGATCATGAAGGTCTGCTGGGTTTGCAGGGGCAAGCCGTACAGCGAGTATTCGAGGAAGTCTGCGTCGGTGTTTTCGTCGGTCAGCTTGGCCAGGCGAATCGCGTTCATTTCGCTGTTGTTCATGCTGAAGCTGACGGTGGCCTTCTTGCCGCCATCGACGGTGATCAGGGGGTCATCGCCGGTCCACCAGAGCAGGCGGTCGGCGGGCAGGCCTTGTTCGCCGTTGTCGGGGTTGAAGTACAGCCAGTCCGTGCCGTTGAAGCTGCGCAGCCACAGTTCCGGTGTCTGTGGCTGGTCGGCGACCAGGCGGATGGTATGGACTTTCTCGATCGGCACGTGGGCAATGGACAGCAGCAGGTCGATGACCCTGGCCTTGTTCTGGGTCGTGGTGTCGCCGGCCAGCAGCAGCTTGACGTTGTCGTCGTTCAGATTGTTGACACGCTTGATGGTTTCGCCGACGAAGGTCTCCACATCCGCCGAGTGCTGGCGAATAGGGGCCATCAAGGCTTCGGCGGCGATCTTGTCCGGGCCTTCGACAGCCAGGCTGTCGCGGAAGGTCGGGCCCTTGACCTTCGGCTTCTCGCCGGTATAGCGCTTGGTCAGTACCAGACGGTAGTAGAGGGTCTGGTTACCGTTGGCGCGGCGCGCCGACCAGGTCACCTTGCGGTTGCCATCGACGCGATTGACGCTCACACCGTAATTGTTGGAGATGAAGCTTTCGTTCAGGCTGACATAGTCGCGGCTCAACGGCGGCACGAACATCTGCACCTTGACCGGGTCTTTGGCGCTGGCAACGAATTCGACCTTGGCATCGATGTTCCACAAGTCGTCGGTCTCATCTTCGGTCACCGGAATGCCGAGGATGAAAATCTGATAGGCCGTGATCAGAATGCCCAGGGTCACCAGGACGGTGATAAGGGCTTTCAGATGAAGGGTAAGAGAGCGCATTGGAATTACTCTGCAATTTGAGCGTCAGTGGCGCAGGCAGGTTTGCCAGCAGCGTATTTAAGGCTTGGATCAACCAGCGCATCGAAGCGCTTCAGGGCTTCGGAGCCAATCAGCAGCGGGTATTGGAAGGCGCTGCGGTCGGTCAGGTTCACTTCGATGCTGCGTAATGTGGTCCCCATGCAAATATCCAGGGCAATCACGGGGCGTGCGGTGTAGTTCTTGCCTTCTTCCGGGTTGTAGTCACCGGCGCGCCGCTTGATCTTGCTGACGCGTGCCAGGGGCCGTTCTATCGGATGGGAGTGGGCCGCGTCAATTGCCAGGTAGAAACGCACCCAGGACTCGCCATTGCGCTTGAAGCGCTTGATGTCGCGGGCACTGAGCGAGGCGGTCTTGGCGCCGGTGTCGAGCTTGGCTGCAACTTCCAGATCGATATCGGCAAGCCTGGCATATTCATTAAGGCCGTAAACGGTCTTGTCGGCAGCCATGCTTGCACTGGAGAGAAAACCTAGGCAGAGCAGCAGTGGAAAGGGCTTGAGTCTCATAAATCCTGGGCGCGGTGCTGTGCGATCTTTTGGGCAAGGCGACTGGCAGTATTGCGCAAGCTTCCTCGGGTGCCTGGCATCAACGGATGACGGGCAAGGTATGGGTGCCTCGTGGGCAGAGGCGCGGCATTCTATCACGCTGGCTTTATGACGCCAGCGGCTGCGCTGTCAGACAACAGCAGCTCCCTTTAAGTTCGTTATAAGACGATTGTCGACAATGTTCATTTTTTCTTTGACTGCTGCAAAGGATTTGGCTAGTTTTAGCGTCATTGAAAAATAAGGTGTCGACAATATGTTGGACGCAGCGCAAGCAACCAGTGCTGGCCAGGAAGATTCGGAAACCCTTTCCGAAAACGTCTTCCGTCGCATTCAGGCGGCCATCGTCAAGGGTGAGATCGCGCCGGGCAGCAAGATTTCCGAGCCGGAGCTGGCCCGCACCTACGGTATCAGCCGCGGCCCGCTGCGCGAGGCGATCCACCGGTTGGAAGGCCAGCGCCTGCTGGTGCGTGTGCCGCATGTGGGCGCCCGCGTGGTTTCGCTCAGCCATGCCGAACTGATCGAGCTCTACGAGATTCGCGAATCCCTGGAAGGCATGGCCTGTCGGCTGGCCGCCGAGCGCATGACCACGGCCGAGATCGATGAGCTGCGCCGCGTACTCGACACCCATGAGCGCGATGCGACGTTCCAGGCCGGCCTGGGCTACTACCAGCAGGAAGGCGATTTCGACTTCCACTACCGGATCATTCAGGGCAGCGGCAACCGCACGCTGACCCAGATGCTTTGTGGCGAACTTTATCAACTGGTGCGCATGTACCGCATCCAGTTCTCCGCAACGCCGAATCGCCCGCGCCAGGCGTTTGCCGAACACCACCGTATTCTCGATGCCATCGCCGACCGAGACGGCGAGCTGGCCGAGCTGTTGATGCGCCGTCACATCGGCGCCTCTAAACGCAATATCGAGCGTCATTACCTGGACGCTTCCCAGACCACGAGGTGAGTCATGAGTCAAAAGAGCAGCCCCGGCCAGCGTTTTCGCGATGCAGTTGCCAGTGAGCACCCCTTGCAGGTAGTCGGCGCCATCAACGCCAACCACGCCTTGCTCGCCCAGCGGGCCGGTTTCAAGGCTATCTACCTGTCCGGTGGCGGCGTCGCTGCCGGCTCGCTCGGTGTGCCGGACCTGGGCATCACCGGCCTGGACGACGTGCTGACCGATGTGCGCCGCATTACCGATGTCTGCGACCTGCCGCTGTTGGTCGACGTGGATACCGGTTTCGGATCCTCGGCCTTCAACGTGGCGCGTACCGTCAAGTCGATGATCAAGTTTGGCGCAGCGGCCATCCATATCGAAGACCAGGTGGGTGCCAAGCGTTGCGGCCACCGTCCGAACAAGGAAATCGTTTCGCAGCAGGAAATGGTCGACCGCATCAAGGCCGCCGTCGACGCCCGTACCGATGACAGCTTCGTGATCATGGCGCGTACCGACGCCCTGGCGGTCGAAGGCCTGGAGTCTGCCCTGGAGCGCGCCCAGGCCTGCATCGAAGCCGGTGCCGACATGGTCTTCCCGGAAGCCATCACCGAACTGGACATGTACAAGCTGTTCGCGGCCCGCGTGCGTGCGCCGATCCTGGCCAACATCACCGAATTCGGCGCGACCCCGCTGTACACCGTCGATCAGCTCAGGGCTGCCGACGTTTCCCTGGTGCTATACCCATTGTCGGCCTTCCGCGCCATGAACAAGGCAGCGGAAAACGTCTACACCGCGATTCGCCGCGATGGCACCCAGCAGAACGTCATCGACACCATGCAGACGCGCATGGAGCTTTACGATCGCATCGACTACCACACCTTCGAGCAGAAGCTCGATGCGTTGTTCGCGTCGAAAAAGTAAATCGGGCGCCGTTCCCCATAACAAATTCAAGATTGGAGAAAGCAATGGCCGAAGCAAAAGTTTTGAGTGGCGCGGGCCTGCGTGGCCAGGTAGCCGGGCAGACCGCATTGTCGACAGTCGGCCAGGCCGGTGCCGGCCTGACCTACCGCGGCTATGACGTGCGTGAACTGGCCGCCGACGCGCGCTTTGAAGAGGTCGCTTATCTGCTGCTGTACGGCGACCTGCCGAGCAAGGCGCAACTGGCTGGCTACATGGGCAAGCTGCGCACCCTGCGCGACCTGCCGCAAGCCTTGAAGGAAGTGCTCGAGCGCATTCCTGCCGATGCGCACCCGATGGACGTGATGCGCACTGGCGCGTCGTTCCTGGGCAATATCGAGCCGGAGCAGGATTTCTCCCGTCAGCACGACGTCACCGACCGGATGCTGGCCGCGTTCCCGGCGATCATGTGCTACTGGTATCGCTTCAGTCACGACAACGTACGCATCGACTGCGTGACCGACGAAGAGTCCATCGGCGGGCACTTCCTGCACCTGCTGCACGACAAGAAGCCGAGCGAGTTGCACCGCAAGGTCATGGACGTTTCGCTGATTCTCTACGCAGAACACGAATTCAACGCTTCGACCTTCACCGCACGCGTTTGCGCATCGACTCTGTCGGACCTGTTCTCCTGCGTGACCGCCGCTATCGGTTCGCTGCGCGGCCCGCTGCATGGCGGCGCCAACGAAGCGGCGATGGAGATGATCGAACGCTTCAGCTCACCCGAAGAGGCGATCAAAGGCACCCTCGGCATGCTTGAGCGCAAGGACAAGATCATGGGCTTCGGCCACGCGATCTACAAAGACAGCGATCCGCGTAACGAGGTGATCAAGGGCTGGTCGAAGAAGCTGGCTGAAGAAGTTGGCGATACCGTGCTGTTCCCGGTCTCCGAAGCCATCGACAAGACCATGTGGGAACAGAAGAAACTGTTCCCCAACGCTGACTTCTACCATGCATCGGCGTACCACTTCATGGGCATCCCGACCAAGCTGTTCACGCCGATCTTCGTGTGTTCGCGCCTGACCGGCTGGGCCGCTCACGTGTTCGAGCAGCGCGCCAACAACCGCATCATCCGCCCGAGCGCCGAGTACACCGGCGTCGAACAGCGCAAGTTCGTGCCAATCGAACAACGCTGATTTGCCGGGGGAGGGGCTGTCAACTCCTGTGGGAGCTGGCTTGTCTCCACTGTGGGAGCTGGCTTGCCGGCGATGCTGACGACGCGGTCTGACTGATGCTCCGCGTCGATGCCATCGCTGGCAAGCCAGCTCCCACAGGAGAGGCAAGCCGGCCCCCACAGGGGAGGGCAAGCCTGCTCCCCTCCGACCCTACCGTGATTGAGTCCCAGCGCCATGAATACTGAAAACCGCAAGCCACTGCCCGGCACCCGGCTGGATTACTTCGACGCCCGCGCGGCAGTCGATGCAATCACGCCCGGCGCCTACGACACACTGCCGTATACCTCGCGGGTGCTGGCAGAAAACCTGGTACGCCGTTGCGATCCGGCCACGCTGAATGCTTCACTGCGCCAGCTCATCGAGCGCAAGAGCGACCTGGACTTCCCGTGGTTCCCGGCCCGGGTGGTGTGCCACGACATTCTCGGCCAGACCGCACTGGTGGACCTTGCCGGCCTGCGTGACGCCATTGCCGACCAGGGCGGTGACCCGGCCATGGTCAACCCGGTGGTACCGACCCAATTGATCGTCGACCACTCGCTGGCCGTGGAATGTGGCGGTTTCGATCCGGATGCGTTCGACAAGAACCGCGCCATCGAGGACCGTCGCAACGAAGACCGTTTCCACTTCATCAACTGGACCAAGCAGGCGTTCAAGAACGTCGACGTGATCCCGCCGGGCAACGGCATCATGCACCAGATCAACCTGGAGAAGATGTCGCCGGTCATCCAGGCCCGTGACGGCGTGGCCTTCCCCGACACTTGCGTGGGCACCGACAGCCATACCCCGCACGTCGACGCGCTGGGTGTGATCGCCATCGGTGTCGGCGGCCTGGAAGCCGAGAACGTCATGCTCGGCCGCGCTTCCTGGATGCGCCTGCCGGAAATCGTCGGTGTCGAGCTGACCGGCAAGCTGCAGCCCGGCATCACTGCCACCGACATGGTGCTGGCACTGACCGAGTTCCTGCGCAAGCAGAAGGTAGTCGGAGCTTACCTGGAGTTCTTCGGCGAGGGTGCCTCGGCCCTGACCCTGGGCGACCGCGCCACCATTTCCAACATGGCCCCGGAATACGGCGCCACTGCGGCGATGTTCTACATCGACCAGCAAACCATCGACTACCTGAAGCTGACTGGTCGTGAAGACGAGCAAGTGCAGCTGGTCGAGAACTACGCAAAACTGACCGGCCTGTGGGGCGACAGCCTCAAGACCGCCGTGTATGAGCGTGGGCTGCAGTTCGACCTGTCTTCGGTCGTGCGCAACATGGCCGGCCCAAGTAACCCTCACGCGCGGGTGGCCACCAGCGACCTGGCTGCCAAGGGCATTGCCGGCCAATGGGAAGAAGTGCCCGGGCAGATGCCCGACGGTGCCGTGATCATTGCCGCCATCACCAGCTGCACTAACACCAGCAACCCGCGCAACGTCATCGCCGCCGGCCTGTTGGCGCGCAATGCCAACAAGCTGGGGCTGACTCGCAAGCCATGGGTCAAATCCTCCCTGGCCCCGGGTTCCAAGACCGTCGCCCTGTACCTGGATGAAGCCGGGCTGACCCATGAGCTTGAGCAAATGGGCTTCGGCGTGGTGGCTTTTGCCTGCACCACCTGCAACGGCATGTCTGGCGCGCTGGACCCGGTGATCCAGAAGGAAATCATAGACCGCGACCTGTACGCCACCGCCGTACTGTCGGGTAACCGGAACTTCGACGGGCGTATCCATCCCTATGCCAAGCAGGCGTTCCTCGCCTCGCCGCCGCTGGTGGTCGCCTATGCCATCGCCGGTACCATCCGCTTCGATATCGAGAAGGATGTGCTGGGCGTGGTCGACGGCAAGGAAATCCGCCTCAAGGATATCTGGCCGAGCGACGAAGAGATCGATGCGGTGGTCAAGGCGTCGGTGAAGCCGGAGCAGTTCCGCCAGGTCTATATCCCGATGTTTGACATCACCCGCGAGAAAGCCGCACAAGTGAGCCCACTGTACGACTGGCGCGAGCAGAGTACCTACATCCGTCGTCCGCCGTATTGGGAAGGTGCGCTGGCCGGTGAGCGTTCCCTCAAGGGTATGCGTCCGCTGGCCGTGCTGCCGGACAACATCACCACCGACCACTTGTCGCCATCCAACGCCATCATGCTCGACAGCGCGGCGGGTGAATACCTGGCGAAAATGGGTCTGCCGGAAGAGGACTTCAACTCTTACGCGACTCACCGGGGTGACCATTTGACCGCGCAACGCGCCACCTTCGCCAACCCGAAACTGTTCAACGAAATGGTGCAGGAAAACGGCAAGGTCAAGCAGGGTTCGCTGGCGCGGATCGAGCCGGAAGGCAAGGTCACCCGCATGTGGGAAGCCATCGAAACTTACATGGAGCGCAAGCAGCCGCTGATCATCGTTGCCGGCGCCGACTACGGTCAGGGCTCGTCCCGTGACTGGGCGGCCAAGGGCGTGCGCCTGGCCGGTGTCGAGGCCATCGCTGCCGAAGGCTTCGAGCGTATCCACCGCACCAACCTGGTCGGCATGGGCGTGCTGCCGCTGGAGTTCAAGCCGGGCACGGACCGCAAGACCCTGGGCATCGACGGCACTGAAACCTTCGATGTGGTCGGTGAGCTTGCCCCGCGTACCACGTTGAACCTGGTGATCACCCGCAAGAATGGCGAGCGTGTCGACGTGCCGGTCACCTGCCGCCTCGACACCGCCGAAGAAGTGTCGATCTACCACGCCGGTGGTGTGCTGCAGCGTTTCGCCCAGGACTTCCTGGAGTCGGCTGCGACGGTTTGATCATTTGAGTTAAAGACAACCCCCCTGTGGGAGCTGCGGTTCGACGACTCGACTTGCCAGCGATGCTGACGATGCGGTCTGCCCTGCGCACCGCATTGATGCAATCGCCGGCAAGCCGGCTCCCACGGGGCCTAACAGGACAAGATTCCCATGGCTCACGTTCCCCAGATCAAAGTTCCCGCCACCTACATTCGTGGCGGCACCAGCAAAGGCGTGTTCTTCCGTCTGCAGGATTTGCCCGAGCGTGCACAGGTTCCGGGCCCGGCCCGCGATGCACTGCTGCTGCGCGTGATCGGCAGCCCCGACCCCTATGGCAAGCAGATCGATGGCATGGGCGGGGCGACCTCCAGCACCAGCAAGACGGTCATCCTCGCCAAAAGCAGCAAGCCCAACCACGACGTCGACTACCTGTTCGGCCAAGTGTCGATCGACAAGGCTTTCGTCGACTGGAGCGGCAACTGCGGCAACCTGTCGGCGGCGGTCGGTTCGTTTGCCATCAGCGCCGGGTTGGTCGATGCCGAGCGCATTCCGCAAAACGGCATGGCGACCGTGCGCATCTGGCAAGCCAACATCGGCAAGACCATCATCGCGCATGTGCCCATCACCGATGGTGCGGTCCAGGAAACCGGTGACTTCGAGCTCGACGGCGTGACCTTTCCCGCCGCCGAAGTCCAGCTCGAATTCATGGACCCGGCTGCCGACGAAGAAGGCGCGGGCGGCTCGATGTTCCCCACCGGCAACTTGGTGGATGACCTCGAGGTGCCGGGTGTCGGTACGCTCAAGGCGACGATGATCAATGCCGGCATCCCGACGATCTTCGTCAATGCGCAAGACATCGGCTACACGGGTACTGAACTGCAGGATGCGATCAACGGCGACGCCAGGGCGCTGCTCATGTTCGAGACCATCCGTGCCTACGGTGCTTTGCGCATGGGCCTGATCCAGGACATCGATGAAGCCGCCACGCGCCAGCACACGCCCAAGGTTGCCTTCGTCGCCGGGCCGGCCGACTACCTTGCCTCCAGTGGCAAGCCGGTAGCGGCGGGGGACGTGGACCTGCTCGTGCGCGCGCTGTCCATGGGCAAGCTGCACCACGCCATGATGGGGACGGCGGCCGTCGCCATCGGCACCGCTGCCGCGATTCCCGGCACGCTGGTGAACCTGGCTGCCGGTGGCGGTTCACGTGTCGCGGTGCGCTTCGGTCATCCTTCGGGCACCTTGCGCGTGGGGGCCGAGGCCAGCCGGATCAATGGTGAATGGACCGTGACCAAGGCCATCATGAGCCGCAGTGCGCGGGTGTTGATGGAAGGTTGGGTGCGAGTGCCGGGGGATTCGGTCTAAAGGTCGCCTCGGACTCTGTGGAGGGATTCTTTATTGCCTGTTCGGGCCTCATCGCGGGCAAGCCCGCTCCCACAGGGACTGTGCTAAACCTGTGGGAGCGGGCTTGCCCGCGATGAGGCCCGAACAGGCAATAGAGGGTTCGAAGATGAGCGCCAACGTTGATCTGAACATCCGCCCCGACTACGACCAGGTCCTGCAGGACATCGCCGACTACGTCCTGAACTACAGGATCCAATCCCCGGAAGCCCTCGATACCGCCCGCAACTGCCTCATGGATACCCTGGGCTGCGGCCTGCTGGCCCTGCGCTTCCCCGAATGCACCAAACACCTGGGCCCGATCGTGGAAGGCACCCTCGTGCCGTATGGCGCTCGTGTGCCCGGCACTCGCTTTTGTCTCGACCCGGTCAAGGCCGCCTGGGACATCGGCTGCATCGTCCGCTGGCTCGATTACAACGACACCTGGCTGGCTGCCGAATGGGGGCACCCGTCCGATAATCTCGGCGGCATTCTCGCGGTCGCCGACCATCTGTCGCAAAAGCGCGTGGCCAATGGCGAGCCGCCGCTGACCCTGCGCACCGTCCTCGAAGCGATGATCATGGCCCACGAGATCCAGGGCGTGATGGCGTTGGAGAACTCATTCAACCGAGTCGGCCTGGACCACGTGATTCTGGTCAAGGTCGCCTCCACCGCCGTCTGCGCCAGACTGATGGGCGCCAGCCGCGAACAGTTGCTGTCGGCACTGTCCCATGCCTTTGTCGACGGCCAGGCCCTGCGCACCTATCGCCACGCGCCCAATGCCGGTTCCCGCAAGTCCTGGGCGGCGGGCGATGCCAGCAGTCGTGGCGTGCGTCTTGCCGATATCGCCATGCGTGGCGAAATGGGAGTCCCGAGCGTGCTGACCACGCCACAGTGGGGCTTCTACGACGTGCTGTTCAGTCACACCAACAAGGACCTGGCGCTCAAGCCTGAAGACAAGCGCCAATTCAGTTTCTCTCAGGCATTCGGCACCTACGTGATGGAAAACGTGCTGTTCAAGATCAGCTTCCCGGCCGAGTTCCACGCGCAAACCGCCTGCGAAGCTGCCGTGACCCTGCACCCGCAGGTCAAGGATCGCCTGCATGAAATCGACAGGATTGTCATTACCACTCATGAGTCGGCGATCCGCATCATCTCCAAGGTCGGCCCGCTGGCCAATGCCGCCGACCGCGACCACTGCATCCAGTACATGACCGCCGTACCGCTGGCCTTCGGCGATCTGGTGGCCGAGCATTACGAAGATGATTTTCATGCGGCCCATCCGATCATCGACGAGTTGCGCGCCAAGATGGTCATCGTCGAAGAACCGCGCTTTACACGTGAATACCTGGAGGCCGACAAACGCTCGATCGCCAACGCGATGCAGGTGTTCTTCAGGGATGGTTCCAGTACCGGGCAGGTTGTGGTCGAGTATCCGATTGGTCATCGGCGGCGTCGTGGCGAGGGGATTCCCTTGCTGGAAGACAAGTTCAAGGCCAACCTGGCGACGCGGTTTGCGGCGCAGCGGTCGGCTGAGATTTTTGCGTTATGCAAGGATCAGGCGAGGTTAGAGGCGACGCCGGTCAACCGGTTCATGGATTTGTTTGTGATCTGAGATTTGGAGTCGCCGCGATCCTTGTAGCCGCTGCCGTCAGGCTCGGTGCGCCGCTGCGACGCTGGAGTCCCGCAGGGGCTCCCTTGGCGATCTCAAGATCTTGCGCCTGCTTCGCACGCGAGCGCAGCCTGCGGCAGCGGCTACAGGGATTGCATTCCAACTGCCAGGCATAAAAAAGCCCCGCCAGATGGCGGGGCTTTTTCAACGCGGTGTTTCGTTACGCTTGAACGACCGGGATGTTGGCGTTCGCCGCCGCTTCACGGAACTCGGCGATCTGGTCGAAGCTCAGGTAGCGGTAGACATCGGCCGCCATGCTGTCGATCTTGCCGGCGTACTCCATGTACTCTTCGACGGTTGGCAGCTTGCCGAGGATGGACGCGACAGCGGCCAGTTCGGCAGAAGCCAGGTACACGTTGGCACCATCGCCCAGGCGGTTCGGGAAGTTACGGGTCGAAGTCGAGACCACGGTGGAGTTCGGTTCGACGCGTGCCTGGTTACCCATGCACAGCGAGCAGCCCGGCATTTCCATGCGCGCGCCAGCCTTGCCGTAGATGCCGTAGTAGCCCTCTTCGGTCAGTTGGTGAGCGTCCATCTTGGTCGGCGGCGACAGCCACAGACGGGTGGGCAGCTGACCCTTGACCTGATCCAGCAGTTTACCGGCCGCGCGGAAGTGACCGATGTTGGTCATGCACGAACCGATGAACACTTCGTCGATCTTCTGGCCTTGAACGGTGGACAGCAGGCGTGCGTCGTCCGGGTCGTTCGGCGCGCAGAGCACCGGCTCCTTGATGTCGGCCAGGTCGATCTCGATGACCTCGGCGTACTCGGCGTCCTTGTCGGCTTCCAGCAGCTGCGGGTCGGCCAGCCAGGCTTCCATCGCCTGGGCGCGACGCTCCATGGTGCGGGCATCGCCGTAGCCTTCGCTGATCATCCAGCGCAGCAGGGTGATGTTCGACTTCAGGTACTCGGCGATGGCCTTTTCCGGCAGCTTGATGGTGCAACCGGCCGCGGAACGTTCGGCCGAGGCGTCGGACAGTTCGAAGGCTTGCTCGACGGTCAGGTCGTCCAGGCCTTCGATTTCCAGGATGCGGCCGGAGAAGGCGTTGATCTTGCCTTTCTTCTCGACGGTCAGCAGGCCGTGCTTGATGCCGTAGTAAGGGATGGCATGCACCAGGTCACGCAGGGTGATGCCCGGTTGCAGTTTGCCCTTGAAGCGCACCAGTACCGACTCCGGCATGTCCAGTGGCATCACGCCGGTTGCCGCGGCGAAGGCGACCAGGCCGGAACCGGCCGGGAAGGAGATGCCGATCGGGAAGCGGGTGTGCGAGTCACCACCGGTGCCGACGGTGTCCGGCAGCAGCATGCGGTTCAGCCAGCTGTGGATGATGCCGTCGCCTGGACGCAGGGACACGCCGCCACGGGTGCGGATGAAATCCGGCAGGGTGTGGTGGGTGGTGACGTCGATTGGCTTCGGGTAGGCAGCGGTGTGGCAGAACGACTGCATGACCAGGTCGGCGGAGAAGCCCAGGCACGCCAGGTCTTTCAGCTCGTCGCGGGTCATCGGGCCAGTGGTGTCCTGGGAGCCGACGGTGGTCATCTTCGGTTCGCAGTAGGTGCCTGGGCGTACGCCCTTGCCAGCTGGCAGGCCGCAGGCCTTGCCGACCATCTTCTGCGCCAGGGTGTAGCCCTTGCCGGTGTCGACCGGAGCTTCAGGCAGCTTGAACAGGTCGGTTGGGCCCAGGCCCAGCTCGGCGCGCGCCTTCTCGGTCAGGCCACGGCCGACGATCAGCGGGATACGGCCGCCGGCGCGGACTTCGTCCAGCAGCACCGGGGTTTTCATTTCGAAGGTGGTGATGACATCAAGGCTGCCGTGCTTGCAGACCTTGCCGGCGTGCGGGTACAGGTCGATCACGTCGCCCATGTGCATGTTCGACACATCGAATTCGATCGGCAGGGCGCCGGCGTCTTCCATGGTGTTGTAGAAGATCGGGGCGATCTTGGAGCCGAAGCAGAAACCACCGCCGCGCTTGTTCGGCACGTAAGGGATGTCGTCGCCGAAGAACCACAGTACCGAGTTGGTCGCCGACTTCCGCGAAGAACCGGTACCGACCACGTCACCGACGTAGGCGATCGGGAAGCCCTGGCCGCGCATCTCTTCGATCTGCTTCATCGGGCCGGTCACGCCTTGCTCGTCCGGCACGATGCCGTCGCGGGCCATTTTCAGCATGGCCAGGGCGTGCAGCGGGATGTCAGGGCGCGACCAGGCGTCCGGCGCAGGGGACAGGTCGTCGGTGTTGGTTTCGCCAGTGACCTTGAACACGCGCAGGCTGATCTTGTCGGCCAGGGTCGGACGGTTCTTGAACCACTCGCCGTCGGCCCAGGACTGCAGCACGGCCTTGGCGTTGACGTTGCCGGCCTTGGCTTTTTCGGCCACGTCGTGGAACGCATCGAACATCAGCAGGGTGTGCTTGAGCTCTTCGGCGGCAACAGGTGCCAGCTCGGCGTCGTCCAGCAGCTCGACCAGGGTGGCGATGTTGTAACCGCCTTGCATGGTGCCCAGCAGCTCAGCGGCGCGCTTTTTATCGATCAGGGGGGACTTGGCTTCACCTTTGGCCACGGCAGACAGGAAACCGGCCTTGACGTAGGCGGCTTCGTCCACGCCTGGTGGAACGCAGTTGGTGATCAGGTCGACGAGGACGGCTTCTTCGCCAGCAGGGGGATTCTTCAGCAGCTCGACCAGGCCTGCTGTTTGTTCGGCGTTAAGCGGCTGGGGCACGATACCCTGGGCGGCACGCTCTTCGATGTGTTTGCGGTAGGCTTCAAGCACAGTTATTACCCTCATCAGTGGTCCCAAATGGGTGTCCGGGACGCTCATCCAGAAATTCATGTACCCATGCGCTGCGTGGCTTTTTGGGCCGCTTAGCCAGGGTTACAGGAAATCCTTACAGAAGCTGCTTTCAAAGTTTTACGCCTGCAGAACGGCGGGCTGATGAGGGCTGGCGCGGGAGATTCGAGGGCGAATTTCCCGGGTCAACACCGCTCTGCTGGATCAACTGTGCTCGTGACGCTTTGAAAACAGCTTCTAACGGACATTTGGCGCCTAAAAAGGCTGCATGATTCTACGGTAAAAACGCGATAAAGGTAAGTTGCCAGGGCAGACTTCTGGCGTGACCCTGGTTAGACAAAGGGCTAACATGGTCGCTTGTTCGATCGCTCAGCACCTGCCCTCATGTCCAATCAGTCCATCAAGACGCCGTGCGTCGGCCTTTGTTCAACCGTTTACGGGGACCTCGTGTGCCGTGGCTGCAAGCGCTTCCACCATGAAGTGATCAACTGGAACGGCTACAACGAGGACGAGAAGCGTGCGGTATGGCTGCGCCTGGAGCAATTGCTGGTGCAGGTGATGGCCGGCAAGCTGGAGGTGTTCGACCGCTCGAAACTGCGTTTGCAACTGGAGCAGCGCAAGATTCGCTTCGTGCCGCAGCAGTCGGAATACTGCTGGGCGTATCAGCTGATTGCCCGGGGGGCGCGGGTGATCAACCAGCTCGAGGCTTATGGCATGGTGTTGATGCCGGAGTTTCGCGAGTGGGAATTGCCGCAATTACGCGATGCCATTGATCGGGAATTTTTCCTGCTGTCCGAGGCGCATTATCAGCGGTATATCGCGCCGGGGTTTCTCAAGGATGCCTTGGGGTAGGATTTGAGGGCCTCATCGCGGGCAAGCGAAACGCCGCCCGGCCCGCTCCCACAGTAGTCTGCGGTGAACCCTGTGGGAGCCGGCTTGCCGGCGATGAGGCCGGCCCTGCCTAACCGCGGGCCACCTCCACCAAATGATCAATGATCTCCTGGGTCTTGAGCACCAGCACATCACTTTCCAGCGCATCGAGCACCACCTCGGCGGTGTTGCCGATCAACGCGCCGGAAATCCCCGTGCGCGCCACCGTGCCGATGACAGTAACGGCAGCACCCAGCTTGTGCGCCGTATAGGGTATCAACACATCGGCCGGACCTTCGGCGATGTGCAAATGGTCGTCATCTATATCGAACTCGGACTGGAACGCCTGGCACTGTTCGCGATAACGCGCCTCGATGGTTTCCTTGAGCTGATACACCGGGTCCGCCGCTGAGAGCATTGGCGAGGGGTGGGCGCTGATGACATGGAGCTCGGCCTTGGCCATGCTGGCAATTTGATAGCCGTGGTCGATGATGTTGGCGTGCAGGTGGCGGTGTTCTTCATCGGTATTGCCCACATCCACGGCGGCCAGGATCACGCCGCCCGTCCAGGGCTTGTCGGTCTTGACCATCAGCACGGCGCAAGGGCAGTAGCGCAGCAGTTTCCAGTCCTCAGGCGTGAGCAGGGCTTTTTTCAGCGGGCTGTCGGGGCGGTGCTGCTTGATCACCAGCCCACAACCTTCGGCCTGCTGGGCAGAGACGATGGTTTCGTGGATCGAGCCATGCCAGGCCTGTTCGGTTGTGGCGTCGAAGCCATCATCGAGCATTTCGTTTTTCAGAAAGGCGAGCTGGGCGCTGTGATCCTGCTTCTTGTCGCACATCAGCAGGTGCAGGCGCGCCTGGGTCGCCTTGGCGATCAGTTTCGCCCGGTTCAATGCCAGGCCATGGGTGTGTTCGGGGTCGAGTATCACCAGAATGCTGCGGACGGCTTGCATGATCGTGAACTCCCTAAATGTGGCAACGAATGCACAACTATGGATGTCCCCCAACAAAAGCAGTCTTGATACATATCAAGCATAGCGGCTGGCGGTCGACACCGGTCCCGGTATAATCGCTCGCCTTGTCGCGCCGCCCGGTGCTGTTACCATGCTTGTGAGTCTATGCAACTGATCCCTGAAATCGAATCCTTCCTGCTCTGCCGTACGCCCGATGCCTGGGTCCAGGCGGCATTGCGCAACCTCGACATTCTTCTGATCGACCATGCCAACAACGAGAAGAAGGCGGCCGGGGCGGCGTTCCAGTTCATGTTCCAGTACAACGACAAGCCCGACCTGTTGAACAAGATGTCGCGTCTGGCCCGGGAAGAACTGCGTCATTTCGAACAGGTGCTGGGCATCATCAAGAAGCGCGGCATCGCCATGGCCAACGTCAGTTCGGCGCGCTACGCCGGAGCGCTGCGCAAATGTGTGCGCAACCACAATCCGTACCGGCTGACCGATGCGCTGGTGGTCGGCGCCTTTGTCGAGGCGCGCTCCTGCGAGCGCTTCGCCGCCCTGGTGCCGCACCTGGATGAAGACCTGGCCAAGTTCTACGGCGGCTTGCTCAAGTCTGAAGCCCGGCATTTCCAGGATTACCTGAAATTGGCGTATTTGTATGGCGATCAAGCCGACATTGATGCCAAAGTCGAGGAAATTCGGGAGGTTGAGCGCGAGCTGATCGAAAGTCCGGACGAAGAATTTCGTTTCCACAGCGGCGTCCCCGTCGCCCACTGATCGACCTGCAATTGCATGATGCTGCGAATCGGTCCGGAAGACCTATAGCGGTGGCGGCCATTACGGCCACTGCGTGCCCGATCGCAGCCTGCGGCAGCTCCTACAAGTCGAACGCCGCCAGATGAAACCCCTGCTCATCCACCTGCAACGCCCAGCCCTGGCTGTCCCAATCACCCAGCACAATGCGCCGGGCCGCCTCGGAACCCACCTGCAGCTTATGAATCGCCGGCCGGTGGGTGTGCCCGTGGACCAACGTGCGTACACCATATTCCTGCATGATCCGTGGAATTTCTTCCGGGGTCACATCGATGATGTCGTTGGCTTTCATCCGGGTTTGCGCACGGCTTTCGCTGCGCAGCTTGCGTGCCAGCCGCTGGCGCGCGCCCAGCGGCAGGTGCCGCAGGATCCACAGGCTGACCGGGTTGCGCAGGTAGCGGCGCAGGCGCATGTAGGCTTCATCGCGGGTGCACAGGCTGTCGCCATGCATCAGTAGCACGGGCTCATCATTCAATATGACCAGGCAAGGATCCTGCAGCAGGGTACAACCGGCTGCCTTGCAGAAGGCCTTGCCGAGCATGAAGTCGCGATTGCCGTGCATCAGAAAAATGTTGGTACCGCTGTCACTCAGCTCGCGCAACGCCTGGCAGATCGAGGTCTGGTAAGGCGTCATGGCGTCGTCGCCGATCCAGGCTTCGAAGAAGTCGCCGAGGATGTAGAGCGACTCGGCCGAGCGCGAACGCCCGGCGAGTAGATCAAGAAACGCCCGGGTAATGTCCGGGCGTTCTTCTTGCAGGTGAAGATCGGAGATCAGCAGTATCACTCAACGATCTCGGCTTTCTCGATGATCACGTCTTCTGCGGGTACGTCCTGGTGGCCGGCCTTCATGGTGGTGGCTACGCCCTTGATCTTGTCGACCACGTCGCTGCCTTCGACCACTTTACCGAATACGGCATAGCCCCAGCCTTGAACGGTCTTGGCGCTGTGGTTGAGGAAGCTGTTGTCGGCAACGTTGATGAAGAACTGCGCGGAAGCCGAATGCGGTTCCATGGTGCGGGCCATGGCAACGGTGTACTTGTCGTTGGACAGGCCGTTGTCGGCTTCGTTCTGGATGCTTGGGCGCTTGTCTTTCTTCTCTTTCATGCCAGGCTCGAAACCGCCGCCCTGGATCATGAAGTTGCTGATGACACGGTGGAAAACAGTGTTTTCGTAGTGGCCGGCCTTAACGTATTCGATGAAGTTGGCCACGGTCAGCGGGGCTTTTTCAGCGTTCAATTCCAGGACGATGGTGCCGAAGTTGGTGCTCAGTTTGACTTTGGACATTATGTAAATCGCTCTTGTAGAGAATTCAGCGGGTAAGGCAAAAATGTGTATTACCACCTTGACGCTCAGTTTACAGGTGGCGATACGCAATGCGTGGCTGATTTTTTTGTATAACGCAGCGGCAACAATAATAACCGCTTTTCTCCAAGAGTCGTTGCCGCCTCAAGCATTCGCCGCTTCGACGCAGGCATAGACCACCAGTTCCACCAGCATTTCTTCCCGGGCAAGGCCGGCGACCACGATGGCTGCGCGGTTGGGGTAGGGGGCCTGGAAGTACTCGGTATACAGGGCATTGACCGTGGCCAGGTAGCTTCGATCGGTCACGTAGATCAACACCTGAGTAACCGCGTCCAGGTTGCTGCCGGCGGCTTCGAGGGTATGGCGCAGGTTGTCCAGGGTCTGACGGGCCTGGGCTTCGATGCCACCGGCTACCACCTGGCCTTGCTGGTCGATGGGAATTTGCGCGGTGTAGAGCGTGCCGTTGCCGACCACGGCCCATTCCAGCGGGGCACGCGAGGCGAAGAGGTCAGTCTTGATGGCATGTTTCATAGGCGGTTTCCTGATTGGGGTAAGTAAAGTGCGCTCAAGAGGCGTCGCTGCCTTCGCCGGCGCCGCGCCGGCGTGATTCTTCGGTGCTTTCCACCAGCACCCGCTCACCCAGCTTCTTCAAGGCGGCCCAGACCTGGTCATCGACCGCAAGGCCGTTGGCGCGCTGGCTGGCGGCCGTGGCGGCGAGGTCCTGCCAGCCGAGGTTCAGCCGTGTCGCTGCGCCCGGCTCATTGGGGGCTGGCAGCAGGCTGAAGTCCCGTGACACGAGCACGTTGATGCTCTGCTCGTCCGCTTGTGCCGGCTGGGCCAGGTCAAGGACCTGCAGGCTTGGGCTGGCTTGCCCGGCAGCGAAGGTGGCCAGCCATTGCTGGCGGGCGTCGCGCCAATGCACGCAAAAACTCAAGCCTTGCTCGCTGCAGCGTGCCAGGTAGCCCAGCAACAGCAGGCGGTTGTGGCAATGGCGAATGCGCACTGAGGCCGAACCTGTGCCCAAGGCCTTGGCGATACCCAGCTCGACCGCCTGGGCGGCGCAGCGCAACACACTCTGGCCAAAGGCATCGAGGGTCAGTTGCGCGGCGTCTTCGTAGCAGGTGTTGAATGGCCGGTCGGTTTCGGTCTCGAGAAAGGCCAAGGCTTTTTCCAGGGTGCCGATACCGTCCAGGCCGTGCAGTTGCAACCAGGCGATCATCTCGGCGGCGTCGTCGCAGTCTCCCGGGGCGAATCCGATGCCTTCGAACGCCTTGCGGCAGACAACCTGGATTTCATTGAGCGATACACGCATTTCATCGTTCTCCGGCAGGTGCTGCCAGTTGTGGCATGACGGCAAAGTTCCAGTCGTCATCGAAGGGTTGGCCTATCTCACTGACCAGTGGCGCACCCTGGAACAAGGTGATACGTACCCAGCGGCTGGACTTGGGGTCGAACTTGCCGGCGCCGAAAAACGCCAGTTTGCAGCGCAGTAGGTGGATCGGCAGCATGGCCCGGTCCAGCAGGTTGGCGCGGATTTCTCCATAGGTGCAGCGGGCCATGCCTTGCAGACGGCAGACGGTGCCCTTGAAGCGCGGTTCGGCAATCAAAAAATGCGCCGTCAGGTGTTCCGGGTGCTCTTCCAGGTGGCGCAGCAGGGCCTCATGGCAGCGTTGGATATTGCGCGCGATGCCCAATTGCATTTCCTTCTCGGCCCCCGACTCTTGTGCACGTTCACCCAGGCGCGGCTCTTCTTTCTCGGCCGAGCGGTACCAGAAAAAGTGATTGGCCTCGGCGCTGTCCAGGTCATAGTCCAGGGCCCAGCGGTACTGGTTTTCGATCACGGCGCGCAGTTGATGCAGCGGCATCCGGGCATCGAGGCGAAAGCCTTCTTTGACATCCATCCGCGCGGCCAGCGGGTCGACCTGTTCGGGGTACAACTCCAGCAGCAGGCTGACCAGCAATTCCTGGCAACCCAGGCCGGCATGCTGTTCGCTCCATTGGCGCAAGCGCGGCCAGAGGTCGGTGTTCAAGGGCTGGCGGTCGAGCCATTGATCCAGCTGCTCGAGGTCGGCCAGGGTGCGCTGGTCGGCCGCGCTTTGTCGTGCGTCCTCGGTGATGGTTTGCTGCAGATGCCGCTGCGCCCGCTCCAGCAATGCCTGCAAGCGTTGCCGCCGGGGCAGGTCGGCGGACTGGGCCATGACTAAGGCCAGGGCCGATTCCCGGGTCGATAGCCAGCGGTCGAGCAGTTGCGGGTGATTGATCAGGAACGGTGCCATGCCCAGCCCGGTGGAGTTGCCGACGCCCAGATAGCGTTGCAGGGTAATGTCCAGCCCGACGGCGCGCTGGGGTGCACGCGCCCGGGCCATGTGTTCGATCTGTTCGATGCTGAAATGGCGCAGCAGGTAGACGGTGAACATCTGCGCGCTGAACGGTTGCCTGAAATCGGTATTGTCCTGCAGGCAACTGAAGTCGGCGATGCCGAACTTGCCGTTGCCATAGACCGCCGTGGTGCGATACAGGTAACCCACCTTGGCCAGTTGCTCCGGTTGTGGCTGGCAACCTTCGGCCAGGGCTGCGACGAAACGCTCGAAGTTGCGCAGGCTGCGATTGGCCCGCGACAGCACCAGCACCCGGGCATCGAAGCGGCCGGCTTCCTGCAGCGGCACATTGCGGCGCAGGTCGGTCAGTTGCGCTTCGTCGACGTCGCCGGCGAGCAGGGCAAAGGTGACGTCCCATTGGTCGGCGATGACCCGGTCACTGCGTTTTTCAGGCGGCAGGTACATCGAGAAGATCACGCAGTGGTAGCGCTGGGTGGGGGTCTCAATGCGATAGATGGCCGTGCCATAGCCTTCGCCGTCGAGGTCGAAACAGCTGCGCTGGATCTGCCATTGCTCGCTCATCATCTTGCGCATGCTGCTGCGCACGAAGCTCAGACGGCTCTGGAAGTGACTGCCCAGGCGGTCCAGGTCCATGACCTGGGCGGCTGGTCGCAGGGCGGTAGCGGTGGCTGACATGTTTGCGATTCCTGAACAATTCATGGTCAAACCGCCTGCTCGCGAGCCATTTGCCGGGCGATCCGCAGCGCATCCCAGAGTGATGGCAGGATCAGCAGCGACACCGGCACCGCGGTGATGACGATAAAGGATTGCAGTGCAGTGACGCCGCCCGAGCCGATGGTGATCAAGACCACGGCGGCCAGGCCCATGCCGATGCACCAGAACGCGCGCAGCCAGCCCTTGGGCTTGTCATTGCGTGACATGGCCATGGCAACGGTGAAGGCCATGGCGTCACCGTTGGTGGCGACCGAGATGAAGCTCAGGAACAGGAACAGCGCCGAGATCAGGCCGCCCAGCGGCAGGTTCTGGGTAACACCCAGCAGCAGGGCTTCGGGTTGCGCACCATTGGCTGTGACGCTGCCCGGTGTTTGCAGTTCAAGGCCGATGCCAGTGCCGCCGACCACGGTGAACCAGAACATGGTGACGATCGGGGCAATGATCGACAGGGTCAGGATCACTTCACGGATTGTGCGCCCCCGGGAGATCCTGGCCACATACAGGGCGACCATTGGCGCGTAGCCGATGAACCAGCCCCAGTAGAACACCGTCCACCAGTCCAGCCATTTGGTGTCGGCACGGAACAGTGTCATCGGGATGAACTCTTGCAGGTGCAGGGTGAAGGCTGTCGGGAAACCGCCGAGGATGAACATCGTCGGGCCGAACGCAATCATGAACACCGCCAGGCCGATCATCAGCCACACGTTTATCTCGCTGACGAAACGGATGCCCTTGAGCCCCACCAGGCACGAAGTGGTGTACAGCACCGTGACCAGGATGATGGTGATGGCCTGGGTGGTGATGTCGTTGGGGATGCCCCACACCGCGTGCAGCGCGTTGCTGATCTGCAGGCCCAGGAAACCGATCGGACCGATGGTGCCGGCCACTACGGCAATGATCGAGGTGGCGTCGGCCAGGGTGCCGATCGGGCCGTCGATGGCGCGTTGGCCGAACAGCGGGTAGAGCAGGGTGCGTGGCGCCAATGGCAGGCCTTTGTCGTAATGCAGGTGCATCAACACGATCGCCAGCAGGCTGCCAAGCACCGCCCAGGCCAAAAAGCCCCAGTGCACGAAAGACTGGGCCAGCGCGGCATGGCCGGCTGCTTCAGTGTTCGGCTGCATGCCAGCGAACAGTGGTGGCGGGCTGGCGAAGTGCATGAGCGGTTCGGCAGCCGCCCAGAATGCGCCACCACCGGCGAGCAGGGCGCACATGATGACGGCGATCCAGTTGAAGGTGCTGCTGTCGGGGCGTTGGTCGACTCCACCCAGGCGCACTCGCCCGCATTTGGAAAAGCAGATGCCCAGGCTGACCAGGAAGGTCAGCAGCATCAATACCTGCCAGTACAGGCCAAAGAATCGGGTTGACCAGGCAAACAGAATGTTGACCAGGCCGGAGACGGCGGTGATATCGACCAGGGCGGCGATCAGGAAGGCGCCGAGGAAGCCGCCGCTGATCAAGAACAGCGGCCAGTCGATTCCTTGTCGTGCCGCGAGGCTCAATGGCTTGCTCTCGGCTTGCAGTGTCGTGGACGTTTTCATGAGGCCTCCAGAGTGCGCGCCTGCGGCTGCACATCAGCGATGTAGGGGCCGTCCGCTTGAAGGGAGGCGGACGAGGGGCGATTGTTATTGTTTTTCATGCTGTCCTCACATTGATGTTCAGGCTTGTGCGGGAGTGGCGGTCTCCAGCAGGCGCAGCCAGTTCAGGCCCATGATGTTGCGTACCTCATGCTCGGCGAAACCGCGGGCTTGCAGGCCCTCGGCGATGACCGGGAAATCGCGGCTGTCGCGAAACCATTGCAGGGGCGCGGGCCAGTTCGCATTGTCGGCCGAGCCCTCGCCGTAGTCCTTGTCCTTGCTCCAGCGTCCATTGCGCATCCATTCCAAAACCTGCAGCGGTTGCTGTTGGCACAGGTCGGTGCCGATGCCGATATGCTCGACGCCCATCAACTCGGCCGTGGCGGCAACCATGTCGCAGAACGCTTCAAGGGTGCACTGGGAGGCGCCCTTCAGATGGAAGGGGTAAGTGCTGAAACCCAGCAGGCCGCCGGATTCAGCGATACCGCGCAGTACAGCGTCCGATTTGTTTCGTTTGGCCGCGTGGAAGCTGGCGGGGTTGGCGTGGGACACGATCACCGGCCGGCTCGACAGCTCGATGGCTTCCAGGGTGCTGCGTTCGGCGCTGTGGGACATGTCGATCAGCATGCCGACGCGGTTCATCTCGCGGATCACCTGGCGACCGAAGCGGCTGATACCGTTGTCTTCGCTTTCGTAGCAGCCGCTGGCCAACAGGCTCTGGTTGTTGTAGGTCAATTGCATGATGAAGACCCCCAACTGGCGGAAGACTTCCACCAGGCTAATGTCGTCTTCGATCGGCGAACAATTCTGGAAGCCGAAGAAAATACCGACCCGGCCTTCCTGCTGCGCAAGGCGGATATCGGCGGCATCACGCACCGGTCGAATCAGCTCCGGGTAGGCCTCGAAGCGGCGGTTCCACTCACCGATGCGCGACAGGGTTTCCCGGGCGTTCTCGTGGTAAGCGATGGTGGCGTGCACCGCGCTCAGGCCGCCGGCCTGCATCTGGCGGAAAATCTCCGGGCTCCAGTTGGAGTATTGCAGGCCATCGATCATCAATAGGTCGTGCATGAATGTATCGTTCACGGCAATCTCCGATTCAGGGGCGCACGTACGTGGTCTTGACCACCGTGTAGAAGTCGCGGGCGTACTGCCCTTGTTCGCGCGGGCCGAAGCTCGAAGCCTTGCGGCCGCCGAACGGCACGTGATAATCGGTGCCGGCGGTGGGCAGGTTGACCATCACGCAGCCGGTTTTGGCACGGCGCTTGAAGTCACTGGCATGGCGCAGGGACTGGGTGATGATCCCGGCGGTCAGGCCGTATTCGGTGTCATTGAGCACCGCCAGGGCCTGCTCGTAGTCGTTGACGCGGATCACGCAGGCGATCGGCCCGAACACTTCTTCGCGGTTGATGCGCATCTGGTTGTGGCTGTCGACGAACAGTGCCGGGCGCATGTAGAACCCTTCAGGCTGCAGTGCCAGGCGCTCGCCGCCTTCGACCAGGGTCGCGCCTTCTTCCTGCGCCAGTTGCAGGTAATGCAGGTTCTGCTCCAGTTGTCGGGCTTCGGCCACCGGGCCGATCTGCACGCCTGCCTCCAGGGCATGGCCGACCTTGAGCTGGCGCATGCGTGCGGTCAGGGCAGCGACAAAGCGGTCATGAATACCGTTTTCGACGATCAGCCGCGAGGAGGCGGTGCATTTTTGCCCGGTGCCGAAGAAAGCACCGTTGAGCGCACATTCCACGGCGATGTCGAGGTCGGCATCGTCGAGCACCACCAGGGCATTCTTGCTGCCCATTTCCAGTTGGCAACGCACCAGGTTGGCAGCGGTGGCAACGGCCACGCGGCGACCGGTCGGCAGGGAGCCGGTGAAGGTCAGGGCGTCGATGTCGGGTGAATGGATCAGGCTCTCGCCGACACTGGCGCCCGTGCCCATGACCAGGTTGAATGTACCGGCGGGCAGGGCCTGGCGGCTGATGATCTCAGTCAGTGCCCAGGCGCTGGCTGGCACCAGGTTGGCTGGCTTGAACACCACGGCGTTGCCGAACGCCAGGGCCGGGGCGATTTTCCAGGCCGCCGTGGCCATGGGGAAGTTCCACGGCGTGATGATGCCGACCACGCCGACCGGTTCGCGCACCACTTCGATGTCGATGCCGGGGCGTACCGAGGCGGCGGTCTCGCCCATCTGGCGCAGGACTTCAGCCGCGTAATAATGGAAGAACTGGCCGGAACGGTTGACCTCGCCGATACCTTCGTTGAGCGGCTTGCCTTCTTCGCGCGAGAGCAGGCGGCCCAGTTCCTCCTTGCGGGCAATCAACTCATCGCCGATGGCCATCAGCACCTGCTGGCGCTGTTCCAGGCCGCTGGCGGCCCATTGTACCTGGGCCTGGCGGGCGGCGGTGATGGCGTCGGCCGTCTGCTCGGCGCTGGCCTGGCAATAGTGGCCGATGACATCATGGACGTCGGAAGGACTGTGGTTGGCGATTACGCCCTGGCCTTCGCACCAGCTGCCGGCAATGTAGTTTTTATAGGGTTGCTGTGACATGAGAACCTCCGATTGCGTGGTTCTCATCTTGAGAGTATTACTTCACAAATAAAAATTAATAATAAAAATGAATCGATAAGGAAAACTTACCATGTTGCCCGAGTTGAAGATCACCCAGCTGCGCTACTTCGTGCTCGTGGCGACGCTCAAGAGCTTTCACGGTGCCGCCCGCCAGGCCTGCCGCACCCAGCCGGCGCTGTCCCTGGCTGTCCGCGAGCTGGAGCAGAAGCTGGGCCTGGCTTTGCTGGAGAAAGGTGCCCGGGTCGAGCTGACGCCGTTCGGCGAACATTGCTTGCCGTTATTCCAGGATTTGCTCGCGCACCATGACCGCATCGCCCATGAGCTGACCCAGATGGCCCGGCACGAAATCGGCCAGGTCAGCATTGCCACCGTGCCTTCGGTGGCCAGCCGCTTGTTGCCGCACCTGTTGGCGCGCTTTGTCGGCGAACACCCGAAAGTTCAGATCAGCATCCAGGACGGCAATGCCGACAGCGTCCAGCAGTTGCTGGCGCAAGGGAAGGTGGACTTTGCCATCAGCAGCCTGTGGATGCCCGACGAGAGCATTGACTTCCAGCCGGTGCTCAGCGACCAGGTGGGGGTAGTGTGCCGCCGCGATCATCCGCTGGCGGCGGCCGGTGGCGCCTTGCACTGGTCCAGCCTGCAATCCTGGCCCCTGGTGCGCAACGGTACCTCGCGCCTGCTCGAAGGCACCGAGGCGGCGGGCTTGCTCGACAGCAGCCTGTTGTTCGTCTCCAACATGATTTCCCTGATCGCCATGCTCGAGGAGGGTATCGGTATTACCACGCTGCCGTATCTGGCGTTTCCGGCTGCAAACGAGCAGTTGGTGTTCCTGCCGCTGTCGCAACCGAAGGTCGAGCGCCAGATCGGCATCCTGTGCCGCAAGGGCCGCAGCCTGTCGCCGGCAGCCGGGCAATTGATGGGCTTTTTGCATGAGAACTTGCGATCAAGGGAACAAGCCAACGCGCACCCGCTTGGGCTATGATAGGCGCTTTGATTGAGTCGGCCTGCCCAGGCCGTGTACCAGTATCCAAGGATCCTATGAGCAAGCCCACAGCCGACACCGCTGCCAACGCCGCCGCCAATGCAAAAGGCGCCCCCGTCGTACCCACCAACTTCCTGCGCCCGATCGTGCAGGCCGACCTGGACTCGGGCAAGCACAGCAGCATCGTCACCCGCTTTCCGCCTGAACCCAACGGCTACCTGCACATCGGTCACGCCAAGTCGATCTGCGTGAACTTCGGTCTGGCCAAGGAATTCGGCGGTGTCTGTCACCTGCGTTTCGATGACACCAACCCGGCCAAGGAAGACCAGGAGTACATCGACGCCATCCAGAGCGACGTCAAATGGCTGGGCTTCGAATGGGATGGCGAGGTGCGCTACGCCTCGCAGTATTTCGACCAGCTGCATGAGTGGGCCGTCGAGCTGATCAAAAAGGGCCTGGCCTATGTCTGCGACCTGACCCCGGAGCAGGCCCGCCAGTATCGTGGCAACCTGACCGAGGCGGGCAAGAACAGCCCGTTCCGCGATCGTTCGGTCGAAGAAAACCTGGACCTGTTCGCCCGCATGAAAGCCGGCGAGTTCAAGGACGGCGAGCGCGTACTGCGTGCCAAGATCGACATGGCCTCGCCGAACATGAACATGCGCGACCCGATCCTGTACCGCATCCGCCATGCCCACCACCACCAGACCGGCGACAAGTGGTGCATCTACCCCAACTATGACTTCACCCACGGGCAGTCCGATGCCATCGAAGGCATCACGCACTCGATCTGCACCCTGGAGTTCGAAGGCCATCGCCCGTTGTACGAGTGGTTCCTGGACAACCTGTCGGTGCCGGCCAAGCCGCGCCAGTACGAGTTCAGCCGCCTGAACCTGAGCTACACCGTGACCAGCAAGCGCAAGCTCAAGCAACTGGTCGACGAGCAGCACGTCCAGGGCTGGGATGACCCGCGCATGTCGACACTGTCCGGCTACCGCCGCCGTGGTTACACGCCTGAGTCCATCCGCAACTTCTGCGAAATGATCGGCACCAACCGTTCCGACGGCCTGGTCGACGTGGCCATGCTCGAATTCAGCATCCGCGACCACCTGGACCGTACCGCCCCGCGTGCCATGTGCGTGCTGCGTCCGCTCAAGGTCGTGATCACCAACTATCCGCAAGGCAAGGTCGAGGACCTCGAGCTGCCGTGCCACCCGAAGGAAGACATGGGCGTGCGCGAGCTGCCGTTCGAGCGCGAGCTGTACATCGACCGCGACGACTTCATGGAAGAGCCACCAAAAGGCTACAAGCGCCTGGAACCTGCCGGTGAAGTCCGCCTGCGTGGCAGCTATGTGATCCGCGCCGACGAGGCGATCAAGGGCGCCGATGGCAACATCGTCGAGCTGCGCTGCTCCTACGATCCGGACACCCTGGGCAAGAACCCTGAGGGGCGCAAGGTCAAGGGCGTGGTCCACTGGGTGCCGGCAAGCACCAGCGTGGAATGCGAAGTGCGCCTGTACGACCGCCTGTTCCGTTCGCCTAGCCCGGAAAAGGCCGAAGAGGGCGCCAGCTTCCTGGACAACATCAACCCCGATTCGCTGCAGGTGCTCAGCGGTTGCCGCGCCGAACCTTCGCTGGCCCAGGCCCAGGCCGAAGACCGCTTCCAGTTCGAGCGTGAAGGCTACTTCTGTGCCGACTTGAAGGACTCGAAGCCCGGTCGCCCGGTCTTCAACCGCACCGTGACCCTGCGTGACTCGTGGAGCTGAGGAAACAACGTGCTGACGATCTACAACACGCTCACCAAGAGCAAGGAAGTCTTCAAGCCGCTTGATGGCAACAAGGTGCGGATGTACGTGTGCGGCATGACCGTGTACGACTTCTGCCACCTGGGCCATGGCCGCAGCATGGTGGCTTTCGACCTGGTCACCCGCTGGTTGCGTTACAGCGGTTATGACCTGACGTATGTGCGCAACATCACCGACATCGACGACAAGATCATCAACCGTGCGCGGGAGAACGGCGAGTCGTTCGACGCCCTGACCGAGCGCATGATCGCAGCGATGCACGACGACGAAGCCCGGCTGAACATCCTCAAGCCGGACATGGAGCCGCGTGCCACCGACCATATCCCTGGCATGCACGCGATGATCCAGGCCTTGATCGACAAGGGCTATGCCTACGCGCCGGGCAACGGCGACGTCTACTACCGCGTCGGCAAGTTCGTCGGCTACGGCAAGCTGTCGCGCAAGAAGATCGAAGACCTGCGCATCGGCGCTCGCATCGAAGTCGACGAAGCCAAGCAGGATCCGCTGGATTTCGTCCTCTGGAAGGGCGTCAAGCTGGGCGAACCGAGCTGGGAATCGCCGTGGGGCCCCGGGCGCCCTGGCTGGCACATCGAATGCTCGGTGATGTCGACCTGCTGCCTGGGCGATACCTTCGATATCCATGGTGGCGGCAACGATCTCGAGTTCCCGCACCACGAGAACGAAATCGCCCAGAGCGAGGCGGCCACTGGCAAGCCTTATGCCAATGCCTGGATGCATTGCGGGATGATCCGCATCAATGGCGAGAAGATGTCCAAGTCCTTGAACAACTTCTTCACCATTCGCGATGTACTCGCCAAGTACCACCCGGAAGTCGTGCGCTACCTGCTGGTATCCAGTCATTACCGCAGTTCGATCAACTATTCCGAAGACAGCCTCAAGGAATCGAAAGGGGCGCTGGAGCGCTTCTATCACGCCTTGAAAGGCTTGCCGGTGGTTGCGGCGGCCGGAGGCGAGGCCTATGTGGCACGCTTCACCGAAGCGATGAACGACGACTTCGGCACGCCGGAAGCGTGCGCGGTGCTGTTCGATCTGGTGCGTGAGATCAACCGTCTGCGTGAGTCCGACCTGGATGCGGCGGCGGGCCTTGCCGCACGCTTGCGCGAACTGGGCGGGTTGCTCGGCGTGTTGCAGCTTGAGGCTGATGACTTCCTGCGTGCCGGTGCAGAAGGTCGGATCGATGCCGCTGAAGTCGAGGCGCTGATCCAGGCGCGTCTGGCGGCGCGGGCGGGCAAGGATTGGGCTGAGTCCGATCGCATTCGCGACCAGCTGACGGCGATGGGTGTGGTGCTTGAAGATGGCAAGGGTGGGACTACCTGGCGTCTGGCTGACTGAGGGGCCTGTTTATCGTCTGATAGACCGTCATCGCTGGCAAGCCAGCTCCTACAAAGATTGCACTGAACCTGTAGGAGCTGGCTTGCCAGCGATCGGCCGCGAAGCGGCCGTGTTCACTCAGGCATGCAAGGTTTCAGCCGCATACAAGGTGTTTTCCAGCAGGCAGGCACGGGTCATCGGCCCAACACCACCCGGCACCGGGGTAATCCAGCCGGCCCGTGGCAGGGCGGTTTCGAAGACCACGTCGCCGACCAGCTTGCCGTCTTCCTGGCGATTGATGCCCACGTCGATGACGATCGCGCCTTCCTTGATCCACTCACCCTTGACCAGGCCGGGCTTGCCGGCGGCCACCACCACCAGGTCGGCGCGGCCGACATGGCCGGCAAGATCCTTGGTGAAGCGATGGGTCACGGTAACGGTGCAGCCGGCCAGCAGCAATTCCATGGCCATTGGCCGGCCAACGATGTTGGAGGCGCCGACGACCACGGCGTTCATGCCGTACAGGTCCTGCCCGGTGCTTTGCAGCAGGGTGATGATGCCCTTGGGCGTGCAGGGGCGCAGCAGCGGAATGCGCTGGGCCAGGCGGCCGACGTTATAAGGATGGAAACCATCCACGTCCTTGTCCGGGCGGATGCGCTCCAGCAGTTTGGAGGCGTCCATATGCTCGGGGAGGGGTAACTGCAGCAGGATGCCGTCGATGCTGGAATCGTCGTTCAGACGATCGATCAGGTTGGTCAATTCTTCTTGCGTGGTGGAACTGGGCAGATCATAGGCCTGGGAGAGAAAACCGACTTCTTCACAGTCTTTGCGCTTGTGCGAGACATAAACCTGAGAGGCCGGGTCGCTGCCGACCAGAATCACCGCAAGGCCTGGAGTGCGCAGGCCTTGCTGGCGACGCTCGGCGACACGTTGGGCGATCTGCTGGCGCAGGCTAGCGGCGATCGCCTTGCCGTCGATAAGTTGTGCAGTCATGACGCGTGATTAACCATCGAAAGGAAGTGAATAAGATCGCCCATTCTCGCATGTCATGAACGCAGGGCAAAGGCGCTTGGTCTGTGAATTAACCTAAGCCCTTTAATTAAATGAATTTTTTTTAGAAATCGGTTGACGCACCTACCGGTCGTCTATAACATTCGTCGCACTTGTCGGGCAGGTCCTTAAATAAGCGCCCGTAGCTCAGCTGGATAGAGCATCCGCCTTCTAAGCGGATGGTCGCAGGTTCGAGTCCTGCCGGGTGCGCCATAAGGCAGCTTTGGCACAAGTAAAGCGGCAAATTGCAATATGGTGGGCGTAGCTCAGTTGGTAGAGCACAGGATTGTGACTCCTGTTGTCGTGGGTTCGATCCCCATCGTCCACCCCATATTCGAAAAAGGCGCCCGATGAAGAGTCTGGCGCCTTTGCTTTAAAAAGCTTCAAATGCGGACGTGGTGAAATTGGTAGACACACTGGATTTAGGTTCCAGCGGCGCAAGCTGTAAGAGTTCGAGTCTCTTCGTCCGCACCATTTAAAAAAGTTTTGCCGGGTGTGTCTCCTGGTAAGCAAGGCAGCAGCGTTATGGTGGGCGTAGCTCAGTTGGTAGAGCACAGGATTGTGACTCCTGTTGTCGTGGGTTCGATCCCCATCGTCCACCCCATATATCGAAAAGGCGCCGGATCCAGGATCCGGCGCCTTTTTTCGTTGGGGTTTTTCCCTGAAAATCATCGCTGGCGTACCATCCATTTTCCAGTCTGTTGGAGTAGGGTGACTTCTTGTGTTTGACCCACTAGAATACTTGCCCTTGATCTGGGGTCGGAAATGGCCGGCTAACGTCTGTGCAACGAGGAATATCCATGCAAGTTTCTGTTGAAAACACTTCTGCTCTTGAGCGCCGCATGAGCATCACCGTGCCTGCTGAGCGCATTGAGACTCAAGTCAACAAGCGTCTGCAGCAGACTGCCCAAAAGGCCAAGATTGCAGGCTTCCGTCCTGGCAAGGTGCCAATGAGCGTCATTCGTCAGCGTTACGAAGCTGATGCGCGTCACGAAGCCGTCGGTGATGTGATCCAGGCTTCCTTCTACGAAGCCATCGTCGAGCAGAAGCTGAACCCGGCTGGCGCTCCTTCGGTCGAGCCTAAAGTGCTGGAGAAGGGCAAGGACCTGGAATTCGTCGCAACCTTCGAAGTATTCCCGGAGTTCACCGTTGCCGGTTTCGAGTCCATCGCTGTCGAGCGCCTGAGCGCTGACGTGGCGGACGCCGATCTGGACAACATGCTGGAAATCCTGCGCAAGCAGAACACCCGTTTCGAAGCGACCGATCGCGCTGCTCAGAACGAAGACCAGCTGAACATCGACTTCGTCGGCAAGGTCGACGGTGAAGAGTTCGCCGGTGGTTCGGCCAAGGGCACCCAGCTGGTACTGGGTTCCGGCCGCATGATCCCGGGCTTCGAAGACGGTCTGGTCGGTGCCGGGGCCGGTGAAGAGCGCGTTCTGAACCTGACCTTCCCAGAGAACTACCAGAACCTGGACCTGGCCAACAAGGCCGCCGAGTTCACCGTCACCGTCAACAGCGTTTCCGAGCCGAAGCTGCCTGAGCTGACCGAAGAGTTCTTCGCCCAGTTCGGCATCAAGGAATCGGGCCTGGAAGGTTTCCGCGCCGAAGTTCGCAAGAACATGGAGCGTGAGCTGCGCCAGGCGATCAAGACCAAGATCAAGAACCAGGTAATGGACGGCCTGCTGGCTGCCAACCCGATCGAAGTGCCAAAAGCGCTGCTGGAAAACGAAGTGAACCGTCTGCGCGTCCAGGCCGTTCAGCAATTCGGTGGCAACATCAAGCCTGAGCAGCTGCCGGTCGAGCTGTTCGAAGAACAAGCCAAGCGCCGCGTCGTGCTGGGTCTGATCGTCGCTGAAGTGGTCAAGCAGAACGAACTCAAGCCAGACGAAGCCCGCGTTCGCGAGCTGATCCAGGAAATGGCTTCGGCCTACCAGGAGCCTGAGCAAGTCGTTGCCTGGTACTACAAAAACGACCAGCAGCTGAACGAAGTTCGTTCGGTTGTGCTGGAAGAGCAAGTTGTGGATACTGTTCTGCAGAAAGCGACTGTGACCGACAAATCGGTCTCTTACGAAGAAGCTGTCAAGCCGGCTGAAGCACCACAAGCCGACTGATTTTTTCTCTCGTTGGAAAACACCATAAGCCAGCCTTCGCGCTGGCTTATGCGTATTCAAGACATGACTATTTGGGAGTGAGTGCAGGCCATGTCCCGCAATTCTTATATTCAGCAGAGCTCTGACATCCAGGCCGCAGGCGGTCTGGTCCCGATGGTTATCGAGCAATCCGCTCGTGGCGAACGCGCCTACGATATCTACTCGCGCCTCCTGAAGGAGCGGGTGATCTTCCTGATCGGCCCGGTAGAAGATTACATGGCCAATCTGGTTGCCGCGCAATTGCTGTTCCTTGAAGCGGAAAACCCGGACAAGGACATCCATCTTTACATCAACTCACCAGGCGGTTCGGTGACGGCGGGCATGTCGATCTACGACACCATGCAGTTCATCAAGCCGGACGTTTCCACCACCTGCATCGGCCAGGCCTGCAGCATGGGCGCCTTCCTGCTGGCCGGCGGTGCCAAGGGCAAGCGTTTCTGCCTGCCGAACTCGCGCGTGATGATTCACCAGCCGTTGGGCGGTTTCCAGGGTCAGGCGTCGGATATCGACATCCATGCCAAGGAAATCCTGTCCATTCGTGCGCGCCTGAACGAGCTGCTGGCGTTCCACACCGGCCAGCCGATCGAAAAGATCGAGCAGGACACAAATCGCGACAACTTCATGAGCTCCGAGCGTGCGGCCGAATACGGCCTCATTGATTCGGTGCTGCAGAAGCGTCTAATGTCTGCATAAGCAGCGCAAAAGCAGGTGGTCGGGCGAACTGACCACCTGTGGACTTGAAAAAGCCCGCAATTGCCTTCATCTTGTGTTGCAAGCCTACCGGATTGGATCGATCGAATGACTGACACCCGCAACGGCGAGGACAACGGCAAGCTGCTCTATTGCTCCTTCTGTGGCAAAAGCCAGCATGAAGTACGCAAATTGATTGCCGGCCCCTCGGTCTTTATCTGCGACGAGTGCGTCGACCTGTGCAATGACATCATCCGTGAGGAGGTGCAAGAAGCCCAGGCAGAGAGCAGCGCGCATAAATTGCCTTCGCCGAAAGAAATCAGCGGCATTCTGGACCAATATGTAATTGGCCAGGAGCGCGCTAAGAAAGTTTTGGCGGTAGCGGTGTACAACCACTACAAGCGCCTGAATCAACGTGACAAGAAAAACGACGATGTCGAGCTCGGCAAGAGCAACATCCTGCTGATCGGGCCTACGGGTTCGGGCAAGACCCTGCTCGCCGAGACCCTCGCTCGTCTGCTGAACGTGCCGTTCACCATCGCCGACGCGACCACGCTGACTGAAGCGGGTTATGTGGGCGAGGATGTGGAAAACATCATTCAGAAGCTGCTGCAGAAGTGCGATTACGATGTAGAGAAGGCTCAAATGGGCATTGTCTATATCGATGAAATCGACAAGATTTCGCGCAAGTCCGACAACCCTTCGATTACCCGCGATGTTTCCGGGGAAGGTGTGCAGCAGGCATTGCTCAAACTGATCGAAGGCACGGTGGCCTCGGTGCCGCCCCAGGGTGGCCGCAAGCACCCGCAGCAGGAGTTCCTGCAGGTCGACACGCGCAACATCCTGTTTATCTGTGGTGGTGCGTTCTCGGGCCTGGAAAAGGTCATCCAGAACCGTTCCACTCGCGGCGGCATCGGTTTCAACGCCGAAGTTCGCAGCAAGCAGGAAGGCAAGAAAGTCGGCGAATCGCTGCGTGAAGTCGAGCCTGACGATCTGGTCAAGTTCGGTCTGATCCCGGAATTCGTTGGCCGTCTGCCGGTATTGGCGACGTTGGACGAGCTCGATGAGGCTGCCTTGATGCAGATCCTCACCGAACCGAAAAACGCCCTGACCAAGCAATATGCCAAGTTGTTCGAGATGGAAGGCGTCGATCTTGAGTTCCGCAGTGATGCGCTCAAGTCGGTGGCGCGTCGTGCGCTGGAGCGCAAGACTGGTGCCCGTGGCCTGCGTTCGATTCTCGAGGGCATCCTGCTCGATACAATGTACGAGATCCCTTCGCAGGCCGACGTAAGCAAGGTGGTGATCGACGAAAGCGTCATCGAAGGCTCGTCCAAGCCGCTGCTGATCTATGAAAACAGCGAGCCGCCGGCCAAGGTCGCACCTGACGCCTGAGTTGCAATGCGTCTGGAATAAACAGGGGGGCCTTCGGGCCCCTTTTGCTTTTCCTGTCGTAGTGCTTGTTTTTTTGTGGGGCTGCCCCCACATTAACTCCAAGCTCAAATTCCATCTGTTTACGGCCAATTGGCCGCTGTAGAGGCGAAATCATGAAGACAACCATCGAATTGCCTCTCCTGCCATTGCGTGATGTCGTTGTGTATCCGCATATGGTTATCCCGCTGTTCGTGGGGCGCGAGAAGTCCATCGAAGCCCTTGAGGCCGCGATGACCGGCGAAAAGCAGATTCTGCTGCTGGCGCAGAAAAATCCTGCTGATGATGATCCTGGTGAAGACGCTTTGTATCGTGTCGGTACCATTGCCACTGTTCTACAGCTGCTCAAGCTGCCTGACGGTACCGTGAAGGTTCTGGTCGAGGGCGAGCAGCGTGGCACGGTCGAACGTTTCATCGAGGTCGACGGCCACTGCCGGGCGCAAGTCGCCCTGATCGAAGAAACCCAGGCGCCTGATCGCGAATCGGAAGTATTCGTGCGCAGCCTGCTGTCACAATTCGAACAATATGTTCAGCTGGGCAAGAAAGTCCCGGCCGAAGTCCTGTCTTCGCTCAACAGCATCGATGAGCCGGGCCGCCTGGTCGACACCATGGCCGCGCACATGGCCTTGAAGATCGAGCAGAAGCAGGAAATTCTCGAAATCATCGATCTGTCCGCACGGGTCGAGCACGTATTGGCCCTGCTGGACGCTGAAATCGACCTGTTGCAGGTCGAGAAACGCATTCGTGGTCGCGTGAAGAAGCAAATGGAGCGCAGTCAGCGCGAGTACTACCTGAACGAGCAGATGAAGGCCATTCAGAAGGAACTCGGCGACAGCGACGAAGGCCACAACGAAGTCGAAGAGCTGAAAAAACGCATCGACGCTGCCGGGCTGCCCAAGGAGGCCCTGGCCAAGGCCCAGGCCGAGCTGAACAAGCTCAAGCAGATGTCGCCGATGTCTGCTGAAGCGACCGTGGTGCGTTCCTACATCGATTGGCTGGTGCAGGTGCCGTGGAAGGCCCAGAGCAAGGTCCGCCTGGACCTGGCGCGCGCTGAAGACATTCTCGATGCCGATCACTACGGTCTCGAAGAGGTCAAGGAGCGCATCCTTGAATACCTCGCCGTGCAAAAGCGCGTGAAAAAAATTCGCGGTCCGGTGTTGTGCCTGGTCGGTCCTCCCGGGGTCGGTAAAACCTCCCTGGCGGAGTCGATTGCGCATGCAACCAACCGCAAGTTTGTGCGCATGGCCCTGGGTGGCGTGCGTGACGAAGCTGAAATTCGGGGTCACCGGCGCACTTATATCGGTTCGATGCCGGGCAGATTGATTCAGAAAATGACAAAGGTGGGTGTGCGCAACCCGCTGTTCCTGCTCGATGAAATCGACAAGATGGGCAGCGACATGCGTGGCGACCCGGCCTCGGCATTGCTTGAAGTGCTCGATCCCGAGCAGAACCACAACTTCAACGATCACTACCTGGAAGTCGACTACGACCTGTCCGATGTGATGTTCCTTTGCACCGCCAACTCGATGAACATTCCGGCGGCACTGCTCGACCGGATGGAGGTGATTCGTCTGCCCGGCTACACCGAGGACGAGAAGATCAACATCGCGGTCAAGTACCTGTCACCCAAGCAGATTCAGGCCAACGGACTGAAGAAAACCGAGCTGGAATTGGATACTTCAGCCATTCGCGACATCATCCGCTACTACACCCGCGAGGCCGGTGTGCGCGGGCTTGAGCGGCAGATTGCCAAGGTTTGCCGCAAGGTGGTCAAGGAATACGCCCGCGAGAAGCATTTCACCGTGAGCGTGACGGCCGACACGCTCGAACATTTCCTCGGCGTGCGTAAATTCCGCTATGGCCTGGCTGAGCAGCAGGACCAGGTCGGCCAGGTTACCGGGCTTGCCTGGACCCAGGTCGGTGGCGAGTTGCTGACCATCGAAGCGGCCGTGGTGCCGGGCAAGGGGCAGTTGATCAAGACCGGTTCCCTGGGCGATGTGATGGTCGAATCGATCACCGCCGCGCTGACGGTGGTGCGCAGCCGTGCCAAGAGCCTGGGCATCCCTCTGGACTTCCACGAGAAGCGCGACACCCATATCCATATGCCGGAAGGGGCAACGCCCAAAGATGGTCCCAGCGCGGGCGTAGGCATGTGCACGGCCCTGGTCTCTGCCCTGACGCAGATCCCGGTGCGTGCCGATGTCGCCATGACCGGTGAAATTACCTTGCGCGGACAAGTATTGGCCATTGGTGGGTTGAAGGAGAAATTGCTGGCAGCGCATCGCGGCGGAATCAAGACTGTGATCATTCCGGAAGAGAATGTGCGGGATTTGAAAGAAATTCCGGACAATATCAAACAGGATCTTCAGATTAAACCGGTTAAATGGATTGACGAAGTCCTCCAAATTGCGCTGCAATACGCCCCAGAGCCCTTGCCGGATGTGGCTCCCGAGATTGTCGCAAAGGATGAAAAGCGCGAGTCCGATTCGAAAGAAAGAATCAGCACGCACTAGTACGCATTTGGCGGATGGCTTCCTTGACAGCTTTTTAGAGCCCTTGTTATAAAGCGGCTCTTAAAGTGTCAGCAGGCCATTGCGCGCAACGTTTTTGCTTTCACATACATTTAGAAACAAACTCAATATAGATATAAGGGGACTTAGAGTGAACAAGTCGGAACTGATTGATGCTATCGCCAATTCTGCTGACATCCCGAAAGCTGTTGCTGGCCGCGCGCTGGACGCAGTAATCGAATCCGTCACTAACGCTCTGAAGGATGGCGAGTCTGTGGTACTGGTTGGTTTCGGTACTTTCTCTGTGACCGATCGTCCTGCTCGCGTAGGCCGTAACCCACAGACTGGCAAGACGCTGGAAATCGCAGCGGCCAAAAAACCAGGTTTCAAAGCTGGTAAAGCACTCAAAGAAGCTGTCAACTAAGTTAGCTTTTTCAGGCTTTTGCCTATCCGGGTCAGGTTCATTCTTGGCTTGGCAGCGGGGCGGTAGCACAGTCCGGTCCATGCCGACCTGTAACGCCGAGAGTCTGGGGTTCAAACTCCCGTCCGCTCCGCCAGTTACAAGAAGGCGCATCCACGGATGCGCCTTTCTTCTATCCGGATTCCACCCACTCTCCGCGGTTGCTTAATCAGTACAACCGTTTTCGGGGGACGCATGCTGCAGAATATCAGGGACAATTCACAAGGCTGGATTGCCAAGACCATCATCGGCGTAATCGTGGCCTTGATGGCACTGACCGGCTTCGATGCCATCTTTCAAGCCACCACCACCAGCCAGGATGCGGCCAAGGTGAATGGCGACAAGATCAGCCAGACCGAGCTGAGCCAGGCTGTCGACATGCAACGTCGTCAGCTGATGCAGCAGTTGGGCAAGGATTTCGATCCTGCCCTGCTTGACGAAAAACTGCTGCGCGAGGCGGCGCTCAAGGGCCTGATCGATCGCAAGCTCTTGCTGCAAGGCGCCGAAGACGCAAACTTCGCCTTCTCCGAGCAAGCGCTCGACCAGTTGATCCTGCAAACGCCGGAATTCCAGGTTGAAGGCAAGTTCAGCCCCGAGCGTTTCGACCAGGTCATCCGCCAGATGGGCTATGGCCGCCTGCAATTCCGTCAGATGCTGGCGCAGGAAATGCTGATCGGTCAGCTACGTACAGGCCTGGCTGGCAGTGGTTTTGTCACCGACGCTCAGGTCGACGCATTCGCCCGTCTCGAGAAGCAGACCCGCGACTTCGCCTCCCTGACCTTCAAGGCAGACCCGGCAGCCGCCACGGTTACGGACGAAGAGATCAAGGCGCACTACGACGAACACGCCAAGGCGTTCATGAGCCCCGATCAGGTGGTGATTGACTACCTGGAGCTCAAGAAGTCGTCATTCTTCGACCAGGTATCGGTCAATGATGACGAGTTGCAGGACCTCTACGAGAAAGAGATCGCCAACCTGGCAGAACAGCGTCGTGCTGCGCACATCCTCATCGAAGTCAACGACAAGGTGAATGAAGCGCAGGCCAAGGCCAAAATCGAAGAGGTCCGGCAGCGCCTGGCCAAGGGTGAAGATTTCGCTACCCTGGCCAAGGAGTTCTCGCAGGATCCGGGTTCTGCCAACAACGGCGGTGACCTCGGTTACGCGGGCCCTGGCGTCTACGACCCGGACTTCGAGACCGCGCTGTATGCCTTGAGCAAGGACCAGGTGTCGGCACCGGTGAAAACGACCTACGGCTTGCACCTGATCAAGCTGCTGGGCGTGGAAGCACCAGAGGTTCCGAGTTTTGCCAGCCTGAAGGACAAACTGACTCGCGAGCTGAAGACTCAGCAGGTCGAGCAGCGTTTTGTCGAGGCGACCAAGCAGTTGGAAGACTCTTCGTTCGAAGCGTCCGATTTGGCTCAGCCCGCGCAGGAGCTGGGTTTGAAGGTGCACACCTCGCCAGCGTTCGGCCGTGAGGGCGGCGAGGGCATCACGGCCAACCGTGCGGTGATCCAGGCCGCGTTCAGTCCGCAAGTGCTGGAAGAAGGTTCCAACAGTTCGGCTATCGAACTGGATCCTGAAACCGTGATCGTGATCCGCGTCAAAGAGCACCGCAAGCCTGAGCAGCTGCCGCTCGAAAGCGTCGCTGCAAGCATCCGCGCCCAGTTGGCCAAGGAGCACGCCAGTGCTGCAATACAGGCCAAGGCCCAAGCGCTGATCGCCGGTCTTCGCGATGGCAAGATCTCTCTGGCCAAGAGCCAGGACGGTCAGGAGTGGAAGGTACTGGAGGCGGTTACCCGTAGCCAGGAAGGTATCGATCCGATCGAGCTGCAGGCACTGTTCCGCATGGGCAAGCCTGAAGCCAAGGACAAGCCGACCTACAGCAGCGTCAAGCTGTCCGATGGCAGTGTCGTCGTTTTGCGTCTCAATGGCGTGAATGAAGGCTCGGCGGCCACGGCCGAAGAAAAGGCAGCCTACCGTCGTTTCCTGGCCTCGCGTGCCGGTCAGCAGGACTTCGCTGCTTATCGCAAGCAGTTGGAAGCCAAGGCGGAAATCACCCGTTACTAAGGTGATCTGCGCATAAAAGAAAAGGCCGCTGATGCGGCCTTTTCTTTTTTTCGACTTCTTTCTACACGCCACCTGCTCTTCTGTAGGAGCGGCGGGGGCGCCTAGCCTTGCCAGCGATGCAGACACCGCGGATTATCTGAAGCACCGCAGTGAGGCCATCGCGGGCAAGCCCGCTCCTACAACGGCCTTTTCTGAGTGCAGCAGCGAAGCGATTACTCTTCGATATTGCCCATGGCGGTGGTGTTGAAACCACCGTCCACGTACATGATCTCGCCGCTGATGCCCGACGCCAGGTCCGAGCAGAGGAATGCGCCGGCGTTGCCGACTTCCTCGATGGTCACATTGCGGCGCAGTGGCGTTTGCGCTTCGTTGGCGGCCAGCATTTTACGGAAGTTCTTGATGCCGGATGCCGCGAGGGTGCGGATCGGGCCGGCCGAGACGCAGTTGACGCGAGTGCCTTCCGGGCCCAGGCTGCCGGCCAGGTAGCGAACGCCGGCTTCCAGGCTGGCCTTGGCCATGCCCATCACGTTGTAGTTCGGCATGGTGCGCTCGGCGCCCAGGTACGACAGGGTCAGCAGGCTGCCATTGCGGCCCTTCATCATTTCGCGACCGGCCTTGGCCAGGGCTACGAAGCTGTAAGCGCTGATGTCGTGAGCGATGCGGAAACCTTCACGAGTGGTGGCTTCGGTGAAGTCGCCATCGAGTTGGTCGCCCGGGGCGAAACCTACGGAGTGAACGATGACGTCCAGGCCGTCCCACTTCTTGCTCAGTTCTTCGAAGACCTTGGCGATTTCTTCATTGCTGGCAACGTCACAAGGGAAGCACAATTCCGGACCCGAGCCCCAGCCTGCCGCGAACTCTTCGACACGACCCTTGAGCTTGTCGTTCTGGTAAGTGAAGGCAAGTTCTGCACCCTCGCGATGCATGGCGGCAGCGATGCCGGATGCGATGGACAGTTTGCTGGCGACACCGACGATCAGTACGCGCTTACCGGCGAGAAAACCCATGTGTTGTTCCTCTTCAGGTTAATCGACAGCTGTTGGAGCCAAAAAGGCGGCTTCCAGCAGCTGCTGTGTATATGGATGTTGCGGTGTGGCGAAGATGGTTTGCGCCGCACCTTGTTCGACGACCTGGCCCTGCTTGACCACCATCAATTGGTGGCTCAGCGCCTTGACCACCGCCAGGTCATGGCTGATGAACAAGTAGGTCAGGTTGTACTTTTTCTGCAGTGAACGCAGTAGCTCCACCACTTGGCGTTGCACTGTCCGGTCGAGCGCCGATGTGGGCTCGTCCAACAGTATCAGCGCCGGTTTCAGCACCAATGCCCGGGCAATGGCGATCCTCTGCCGTTGCCCCCCGGAAAACTCATGAGGGTAGCGATGCCGGGTTTCCGGATCCAGGCCTACCTCCTTGAGTGCCTCGATAATCGCCAGTTCCTGCTCGGCTGGTGTGCCGATGCCATGGATACGCAGACCTTCGCCGACAATCTGGCTCACGCACATGCGCGGGCTCAGGCTGCCGAAGGGGTCCTGGAAGACCACCTGCATCTGCCGGCGCAATGGACGAACCTGTTGCTGCGTCAGGCAGTCTAGCGTTTTTCCCTGAAAGCGTATGGCACCCTGGCTGCCAAGCAGCCGCAGAATCGCCAGGCCCAGGGTGGACTTGCCCGAACCACTCTCGCCGACAATGCCCAGGGTCTGGCCCTGGGGCAGGCTGAAGTTGATGCCGTCCACCGCTTTCACATAATCGACGGTCCGGCGCAGCAGCCCCTTCTTGATCGGGAACCACACTCGCAGATCCTCGACTTCCAGCACGGGCGGGCCGACGACGTTGTCGGCCGGTTCGCCGCTGGGCTCGGCTCCAAGCAGTACCTGGGTGTACGGATGCTGCGGTGCACGGAACAGTTCTTCACATGACGCTTGTTCGACGATGCGTCCGCGCTGCATGACACATACTCGGTGCGCAATTCTTTTGACCAGGTTCAAATCGTGACTGATCAGTAGCAATGCCATGCCCAGGCGGGCCTGCAATTGCTTGAGCAACTCGAGAATTTTCAACTGCACAGTGACATCGAGTGCCGTCGTGGGTTCGTCGGCGATCAGCAGTTCCGGCTCGTTGGCCAGGGCCATGGCAATCATCACCCGTTGCCGCTGGCCGCCGGAGAGCTCATGGGGCAAGGCCTTCAGGCGCTTGTGTGGTTCAGGGATGCCGACCAGCTCGAGCAGCTCCAGGGTGCGCCTGGTGGCGGCCTTGCCGCGCAGGCCCTTGTGCAGGGTGAGGATTTCGTTGATCTGTTTTTCGATGTTGTGCAGCGGGTTGAGAGAGGTCATCGGCTCCTGGAAGATCATCGCAATGCGATTGCCACGGATGTGGCGCATCTGCTTCTCGCCCATGGTCAGCATGTCGCGGTCGCGATAAGTGATGGTGCCGGCTGGATGCCGCGCCAGCGGGTAGGGCAGCAGGCGCAGGATCGAGTGGGCGGTCACCGACTTGCCCGAGCCGCTTTCGCCGACCAGGGCCAGGGTCTCGCCGCGACGGATGTCGAAACTGACGCCTTCGACCACGCGCTGCTGTTGCTCGCCAGTGGTGAACTCGACGGCGAGGTCCCGGACTTCGATCAAATTGTCCTGATTCATCTTATTTCCTCGGGTCGAAGGCATCGCGGGCTGACTCGCCGATAAACACCAGCAGGCTCAACATCAAGGCCAGCACGGCAAAGGCGCTGATGCCCAACCAGGGGGCCTGCAGGTTGGATTTGCCTTGCGCCACCAGTTCGCCCAGCGACGGCGCACCGGGCGGCAGGCCGAAGCCCAGGAAGTCCAGCGCTGTCAGGGTGCCGATCGCGCCGGTGAGAATGAACGGCATGAAGGTCATGGTCGAGACCATGGCGTTGGGCAGGATATGCCGGAACATGATAGCTCCGTTCTGCATCCCCAGCGCACGGGCGGCGCGGACGTATTCCAGGTTGCGTCCGCGCAGGAATTCGGCGCGCACCACGTCGACCAGGCTCATCCAGGAAAACAGCAACATGATGCCCAGCAGCCACCAGAAGTTCGGTTGTACGAAGCTGGCGAGAATGATCAGCAGGTAGAGTACCGGCAGGCCCGACCAGATCTCCAGGAAACGTTGCCCGGCGAGGTCCACCCAGCCGCCGTAGAAGCCCTGCAGGGCGCCGGCGATCACGCCGATGATGGAACTGAGCACGGTCAGGGTCAGGGCGAACAGTACCGAGACGCGAAAGCCATAGATGACCCGGGCCAGGACATCGCGGCCCTGGTCATCGGTGCCCAGCCAGTTCTGTGCCGAGGGTGGTCCGGGGGCTGGAACTTTCAGGTCGTAGTTGATGCTCTGGTAACTGAACGGTATGGGCGCCCACAGGACCCAGCTGTCCTTGGCCGCCAGCAGCTCACGGAGGTAGGGGCTCTTGTAGTTGGCTTCGAGCGGAAACTCACCGCCGAAGGTGGTTTCCGGGTAGCGCTTGAGTGCCGGGAAATACCATTGGCCTTCGTAGCGCACGGCCAGTGGCTTGTCATTGGCGACCAGCTCGGCGCCCAGGCTCAGGCCGAACAGGATCAGGAACAGCCACAGCGACCACCAGCCACGTTTGTTGGCCTTGAACAGCTCGAAGCGGCGGCGATTGAGAGGGGACAGGTTCATCTCAATGCTCCCGGCTTTCAAAGTCGATGCGCGGATCGACCAGGGTGTAGGTCAGGTCACCAATCAATTTCACCACCAGGCCCAGCAGGGTAAAAATAAACAGGGTGCCGAAAACCACCGGATAGTCGCGGTTGATCGCGGCTTCAAAGCTCATCAGGCCCAGGCCGTCGAGGGAGAAGATAACCTCGACCAACAGCGAGCCGGTGAAGAAAATGCCCATGAGTGCCGACGGGAAGCCGGCGATGACCAGCAGCATGGCGTTACGAAACACGTGGCCGTAGAGCACCCGATTCCTGCTCAGGCCCTTGGCGCGCGCGGTCACCACGTACTGCTTGTTGATCTCGTCCAGAAAACTGTTTTTGGTCAGTAGCGTCATGGTCGCGAAGTTACCGATCACCAGGGCGGTCACAGGCAGTGCCAGGTGCCAGAAGTAATCGAGAATCTTGCCGCCCAGGCTCAGCTCATCGAAATTGTTCGAGGTCAGCCCGCGCAAGGGGAACCAGTCGAAGTAACTGCCGCCGGCAAACACCACGATCAGCAGGATGGCGAACAGGAATGCCGGAATGGCATAGCCGACGATGATCGCCGAACTGGTCCAGACGTCGAAGCTGCTGCCATGCCGGGTGGCCTTGGCGATGCCCAGCGGAATCGACACCAGGTACATGATCAGGGTGCTCCACAGCCCCAGCGATATCGACACGGGCATTTTCTCGGCGATCAGGTCGATGACCTTGGCGTCGCGAAAGAAGCTGTCGCCGAAATCCAGTCGGGCGTAGTTCTTGATCATGATCCACAAGCGCTCGGGGGCGGACTTGTCGAAGCCGTACATGCGCTCGATTTCCTTGACCAGGGCCGGGTCCAGGCCCTGGGCGCCGCGGTAGGTGGAACCTGCGACCGAGACCTCGGCGCCGCCGCCGGCGATGCGGCTGGTGGCGCCTTCGAAACCCTCCAGCTTGGCGATCATCTGTTCTACCGGGCCACCGGGGGCGGCCTGGATGATCAGGAAGTTGATGATCAGGATGCCGAACAAGGTTGGAATGATCAGCAGCAGTCGCCGGAAAATGTATGCCAGCATCTTATTGCTCCATGCTCGCCGGCTCGGCTTGCGCTTGCGGTTCTGGTGTCACGGCGGGCTTGGCATCGGGCTTGAGCCACCAGGTGCTGGTACCGACGTCATATTTTGGCGCGACTTGCGGGTGGCCGATGTGGTCCCAGTAGGCCACGCGCCAGGTCTTGATATGCCAGTTGGGGATCAGGTAGTAGCCCCAGAGCAGGATGCGGTCCAGGGCGCGGGCATGGGCCACCAGGTTCTGCCGCGAATCGGCGTTGATCAGGCTTTCGACCAGGCTGTCGATGGCCGGGTCGCGCAGGCCGATGTAATTGCGGCTGCCGGGGCTGTCGGCGCTGGACGACTGCCAGAACTCGCGCTGTTCGTTACCGGGGGAATTGGACTGGGGGAAGCCGCCAACAATCATGTCAAAATCCCTTGAGCGCAGGCGGTTGATGTACTGCGAGACGTCGACGCGGCGAATCACCAGGTCGATGCCCAGGTCCGAGAGATTGCGCTTGAACGGCAGCAGCACGCGCTCGAATTCGGTCTGGGCCAGCAGGAACTCGATCGACACCGGTTTGCCCTGGGCGTCGACCATTTTATCGTCGACGATGCGCCATCCGGCTTCCTGCAGCAACTGGTACGCCTTGCGCTGTTGGGCGCGGATCATGCCGCTGCCATCGCTGACCGGATTCTCGAAGGTCTTGTCGAACACTTGCTCGGGGATCTTGCCGCGAAAGGGTTCGAGAATCTTCAGCTCGTCCTTGTCCGGCAGCCCGCGAGCGGCCATCTCCGAGTTCTCGAAGTAGCTGCCGGTGCGGGTGTAGGCGCCGTTGAACAACTGCTTGTTGGTCCATTCGAAATCCAGCAGCAGGCTCAAGGCTTCGCGTACCCGCACATCCTGGAACACCGGACGACGCAGGTTGTAGATGAACCCTTGCATGCCGGTCGGGTTGCCGTTGGGGATTTGTTCGCGAATCAGGCGCCCTTCGCGCACCGCCGGCGTATCGTAGGCCGTTGCCCAATTCTTGGCGCTCGTTTCCAGCCAATAGTCGAACTGCCCGGCCTTGAGGGCTTCGAGTGCAACGGTGTTGTCCCGATAATAGTCGGTGGTCATGACGTCGAAATTGTAGAGGCCGCGATTGATCGGCAAGTCCTTGCCCCAGTAATCCTTGACCCGCTCATAGCGGATCGAGCGGCCGGCCTTGACCGAGGCCACCTTGTAGGGGCCGCTGCCCAGCGGTATCTCCAGGTTACCTTTGTTGAAATCGCGGGTTTCCCACCAATGCTTGGGCAATACCGGCAGCTGCCCGAGGATCAGCGGCAGCTCGCGGTTGTTGCTGTGCTTGAATTTGAACAGCACGTGCAGCGGGTCTTCGGCCACGACTTCGGCAACGTCGGCATAATAGCCACGGTACAAGGGCGCGCCGCTCTTGATCAGGGTCTGGAAGCTGAACACGACGTCATCGGCGCGCATCGGGTGGCCATCGTGAAAACGCGCTTCGGGGCGCAGGTAGAAGCGTACCCAGCTGTTGTCCGGGGCCTTTTCGATCTTGCCGGCCACCAGGCCGTACTCGGTGAAGGGCTCATCCAGGCTCTGGCGGGCCAGGGTGTCGTAGATCAGGCCGATGTCGTCGGCCGGCACGCCCTTGTTGATGAACGGGTTAAGGCTGTCGAAGCCGCCGAAACCGGCCTGGCGAAAGGTGCCGCCCTTGGGCGCATCGGGATTGACGAAGTCGAAGTGCTGGAAGCTGGCCGGGTATTTCGGCGCTTCGTTGTACAGGGTCACGGCGTGTTGCGCGGTGGCATGGGCCAGGTTGGCCAGGCAGGCCAGCAGCAGTCCGCATGCCGGCAGACGCAGGTTGCGCAGGGACATCATTGGGCTTTCTCCGAAGGCTTCTGCCACCAGGCACGTAAACCCAATGTATAGGGCGGCGTGGTGACGAAGGCGAACCGGTTGCGGTACGCCAGGCGGTGAGAATTGAGGTACCAGTTGGGAATCATGTAGTGCTGCGACAGCAGGACCCGATCCAGGGCGCGGGCAGTCGCGACTTGCTCGTCGCGGCTCTGGGCGCCGAGTAACTGTTCGAGCAGGTGATCGACCACGGGGTTGGACACGCCGGCGTAGTTTTTACTGCCCCTGTTCGAAGCCTGGCTGGAATGGAAGTATTGCCATTGCTCGAGGCCCGGGCTCAGGGTCTGGTTGAGGGTCATCAGAATCATGTCGAAATCGAATTGATCGAGCCGTTGTTTGTACTGGGCCCGGTCGACGGTGCGCAAGCGTGCATCAATACCAATCGTTGCCAGATTCTCGACATAAGGCTGCAGGATCCGCTCCAGGTTCGGATTGACCAGCAGAATTTCCATGCGCAGGGGCTGCCCTTTGGCGTTGAGCAGGCGCTGGCCGGACAGGTTCCAGCCAGCCTCGGCGAGCAGCCCGAGGGCGCGGCGCATGGTCTCGCGGGGGATGCCACGGCCTTCGGTGCGGCTGACGCTGAACGGCTGGGTGAACAGGCTGGGCGGCAGCCGGCTGCGTTCGGCCGAGAGCAACAGCCATTCACGCCCGATGGGTAGCCCGGTGGCGGCGAACTCGCTGTTGGGGTAGTAGCTCGTCGCCCGCTGGTAGGCGCCGCTGAACAGGGTGCGGTTGGTCCACTCGAAGTCGAACATCAGGCCCAGGGCCTGACGCACCCGTGGGTCGCTGAAGGTCGCTCGGCGGCTGTTCATGAACAGGCCCTGGGTCTGCGTCGGGATCTGGTGCGGGATCTGCGCCTTGATCACCTGGCCGCGCCTCAAGGCGGGGAAGTTATAGCCGTTGGCCCAGTTCTTGGCCTGGTGCTCGATATAGATGTCGAATTCGCCGGCCTTGAAGGCTTCGAAGGCCACGTCGCTGTCGCGATAGAACTCCACCTCGACCCGATCAAAATTGTACTTGCCGCGGTTGACTGCCAGGTCCTTGCCCCACCAGTCCTTGACCCGCTCGAACACCAGGTGCCGTCCCGGTTGCACCTCGCTGATGCGGTAAGGCCCGCTGCCCAGGGGAGGCTCGAAGGTCGTGGCCTTGAAGTCGCGGTTTTTCCAGTAATGACGGGGCAGGACCGGTAGTTCGCCCAGGCGCAGGATCAGCAGGGAGTTGCCGGCGCGCTTGAAGACGAAGCGAATCCGGTGGGCATTGAGTATGTCGACCCGCTGGACTTCCTGCAGGTTGGTGCGATAGAGCGGATGGCCTTCCTTGAGCAAGGTGCGGTAGGAGAACGCCACGTCGGCAGCGGTAATGGGCACGCCATCATGAAACCGTGCCTGGGGGCGCAGGTTGAAGACCACCCAGCTGCGATCTTCGCTGTATTCCACCGACTGGGCGATCAGCCCGTAACTGGAGGCCGGCTCATCTCCGGAAGGGTCGTACTGGCCGGTGCCGACCATCAGCGGTTCGTTCAGCTCAAAGGCGCCATACTGCAAGAAATTCGGCGTCTGCACCGGGCTTGTGCCCTTGAATGTATAAGGGTTGAGCGTATCGAAGGTGCCGAATGCCATGGCCCGCAAGGTGCCGCCCTTGGGCGCCTCGGGATTGGCCCAGTCGAAGTGGGTGAATTTGGCCGGATACTTGAGCGTGCCGAACTGCGCGTAACCATGGCTTTCGATGATTGTTGCGCTTGCGGAAAAGCTCAAGGCCAGGCTGAGTGACAGCAGGAGGAGGGGACGCATCAAGTCAGAGATCCGATCCAGGCGGCTTGGGCTTTATTCCGGCTACAGTAACAGCTTGTATCCGTTGGAAAAAGAGCGCTCTGAAGGGCGGGACGGCGGGAAATCAACGCCCTGGCCAAGGTTGTTGCAGGTTGGCCAAGGCGCCCGATCAATGCGGCAGGTGGACGGTGAGTGTCTGGCCGGGCTTCAAGGCGCGGCCACTGCGTGGGTTCCAGCGCTTGAGGTGTTGCATCTCGACATTGAAGCGCTTGGCGACCAGGTACAGAGAATCGCCCTTGCGTACCTTGTACAGGGTGGTTTTCTTCCTGCTGCCGGCGCTGGTGTCCTGCATGACCAGGGTCTGGCCGGCTTTCAGGCCCTTGCCGGAGAGCTGGTTCCAGTGCTGCAGGTCCTTGACGTTGACCTTGTTGGCCTTGGCGATCGTGGTCAGGTTGTCGCCCGGCTTGACCCGATAGCTGCGCTTGGCGGTGATCCTGGCAGGCGCCTGACTGGCCACTTCCTCGAATACCCGTTGCTTGGGCTTGAGGCTCAGCAGTTCCTCGGGCTTCATGTTCGAAAGGCTGGTGGTCAGCAGCTGCGCCTTGGCCGTTGGTACCAGCAATTGCTGCGGGCCGTCTACCGTCACGCGTTTCTTGTAGGCCGGGTTGAGCTGGACCAGCTCGTCTTCGTCGATCTGGGCCAGTGCGGCAACCCGCGAAAGGTCCAGGCGATCGTTGATCCTGACCACTTCGAAGTAGGGTTCGTTGGCGATCGGGTTGAGGTTTACACCATAGGCTTCCGGCGCCAGGACCACCTGGGACAGGGCCAGCAGCTTGGGGACGTAGTCCTTGGTTTCCTGCGGCAGCGGCAGGTTCCAGTAGTCGGTCGGCAGCCCGAGCTTTTCGTTGCGTTCGATGGCACGGCTGACGGTGCCTTCGCCGGCATTGTAGGCGGCCAGGGCCAGCAACCAGTCGCCGTTGAACATGTCGTGCAGGCGGCTCAGGTAATCCAGCGCGGCGATGGTCGAGGCGGTGATGTCGCGCCGGCCGTCATAGAGGCTGGTCTGGCGCAGGTTGTAGTAACGCCCGGTGGACGGGATGAACTGCCATAGGCCGACCGCGTGGCTGCGCGAATAGGCCATCGGGTTGTAGGCGCTCTCGATGGCTGGCAGCAGGGCCAGTTCCAGCGGCATGTCGCGTTCTTCAAGACGCTCGACGATGTAATGGATGTAGAGGCTGCCGCGGTCGCCGGCGCCTTCGAGGAATGACGGGTTGCTGGCGAACCACAGGCGTTGCTGTTCGATGCGCGGGTTGACGGCTATGCCATCCTGCAGCTTGAAACCCTGTCGCATGCGTTCCCAGACGTCCTGCGGCGCTTGTGCCACGGGCTTGGGCACAATGATTGGCTTTTGCTTGACCCGCGCCGAAAGATTGTGCGCGCGAACACTCTCCGAATCCTGGACGTGACCGCTGCTCTGACAGCCGACCAGAGTGGCCGTCAGTGCAACCGCGATGGCTTGTGCCAAGCGCGTCAATGCGTCTGAATTGAAGGTTCTGCGTATAAGTGACGGCATTGGCTGGAAGAAGTTCCGGGCAAAAATGTCGGGCGATTCTAGGAAGCGCCCTGTTCACGGTCAACCTTTCAGAACTTCCAGGAACCAGCCGAAGCTGTTTAGAACGTATCTTTCCAAGCGCGCAAGGCAGCAAAAACAGAGGTCGGAGACGGGTTTGAGCGGGAGGTCCGTTCGTCTATTTTTTCTTTAACAGATGTTTCTTCGGCGCGAAGAAAGGGATTGGTCAGCTTTTCCAGGGCTAGATTTGATGGCAACGTGATGCGATCTTGCGCGCGCAGTCGGGTAACGTCGTCGAAGCGTTGGGCAACCTGCGGATTGTCGGGTTCCACCGCCCTGGCGAAGCGAAGGTTGCTCAGGGTGTACTCATGGGTGCAATAGACCAGCGTGTTGTCGGGCAACGCGGCCAACCGGCTCAGAGACGCATGCATCTGTGCCGGAGTACCTTCGAACAAGCGGCCACAACCGGCGGCGAACAGGGTATCGCCGCAAAACAGCAAGGGCGCTGGCGTCTGCCCGTGATAATAGGCGATGTGACCCAGGGTATGCCCGGGCACGGCGATGATCTGAAAATCCAGGCCCAGCACAGTGGCGCGGTCGTTGTCGTTCAAGGCCACATCCCTTGCCGGAATGTTTTCCGCCGCCGGCCCGAGCACGCGTGCGCCCGTCGCGTTTTTCAAGCGCTCGACCCCGCCGACGTGATCATGATGGTGATGGGTGACCAGAATGTCGCTGAGCTGCCAGTCGCCGTGCCTGGCCAGCCAGTCCAGCACCGGTTGTGCGTCGCCCGGGTCGACCACTGCGCAGCGTTTGCTTGCAGTGTCTTGTAACAACCAGATGTAGTTGTCAGTGAAAGCGGGCAGGGCATCGATCTGTATCATGGTGCAGTTCGCCAAGCGGAAGACAATGGTGCATCTTAGAGCCTATGGGGTTCCAGGTGAACCTCGAGTAGGAGGCTGCAATGACCGATAAAGCGTTTGCACAGGCAGATCCTGACTGGCTGGAACTGATCAGCCTGGCCCGAGACTGGTTTGCCGGGCCCTTGGGGCAATTGTTGCTGCACGAAGAGCAGCGCCTGCTAGAGGATGAGTTGGGTCGGTTCTTCGGCGGTTATCTGGTGCATTACGGGCCCAGCGCCGAACCGCCACCCACCGCGCGCCAGGTGCAGCGCAATGTGCGCCTCGGGGCGCCGCTGCCGGGGGTCGAGATCGTCTGCGAGGAGCAGGCCTGGCCCCTGAGCGAGCACGCCGCCGATGTGGTGGTGCTGCAACATGGCCTGGATTTCAGCCTGTCGCCCCATGGCCTGCTGCGCGAGGCCGCCAGCAGTGTGCGGCCCGGCGGGCATCTGCTGATCGTCGGCATCAACCCCTGGAGCGCCTGGGGCCTGCGCCATGTGTTCGCGCACGACGCCCTGCGCAAGGCTCGCTGCATTTCCGCCTCGAGGGTCGGCGACTGGCTCAACTTGCTTGGTTTCGCACTGGAGAAACGTCGCTTCGGGTGCTATCGTCCGCCGCTTGCTTCGCCGGCCTGGCAGGCACGGCTTGAAGGCTGGGAGCGCATGGCTGGGAGCTGGCAAAGTGCCGGTGGTGGCTTCTATATATTAGTGGCACGCAAGCTGGTAGTGGGTTTGCGTCCACTGCGCCAGACCCGCCGCGAGCCCATGGGCAAACTGCTGCCGCTGCCGATGGCCAAGGTCAACCGGCGTCATTCCGAGCAATGATCGCCCGGCAATTATTGATGGATAGTGTTGAATGAGTGATAGCGTCGAGATCTACACCGATGGCGCCTGCAAAGGTAACCCGGGCGTGGGTGGTTGGGGTGCCCTGCTGGTGTGCAAGGGCGTAGAGAAAGAACTGTGGGGTGGCGAGCGCGAAACCACCAACAATCGCATGGAGTTGACGGCCGCGATTCGCGGTCTGGAAGAACTCAAGCGTGCCTGTGACGTGCTGCTGGTGACCGACTCCGAATATGTCATGAAAGGCATCAACGAGTGGATGGTCAACTGGAAGAAGCGCGGCTGGAAAACCGCGGCCAAGCAGCCGGTCAAGAATGCCGACCTGTGGCAGCAGCTCGATGAGCAGGTTGGCCGCCATAAAGTGACCTGGAAGTGGGTCCGCGGCCATACCGGTCACCACGGCAACGAGCGCGCCGACTTACTGGCCAATCGTGGCGTGGATGAAGTGAGGGGAATGCGATAGTTCGGAAGGGGACTAATCGTTCTCCGCTCAAACGAGGTATCGTCAATCGTCGGAATTTCTCCTTTTGATCATCAACGATCAGTAGCCAATTGTAATGGCGCCTAACATGCTCTGCGTCGTAGCTACTGTCAGCAACCCATTGTGTTGAGGAGGTTGCTGCAATGCGAGGCGCAGAGGTATCCGTTCACTTTGTAGAATCTTCAAGCTTGTTGCTTTTGCCACCGAGATTGGGGCTCAGCGCATGATCAAGTGAGGCTTCCGCCCTCCCCCAGACCCGAAGACATCCGGGTTTTTCCGTGTTGCTGAAGAACTCGTCGAGCGAGCGTGTAGGAGTTTACTTTCCGGAATTCACTAAATAGACCACGACGACGTGGGAAAAAACCTATTAACCTAGGTGGCAATACGTGCGCACTATTACCTCCAGTAGAAAAAAACTGGCTGAGCGTACGTATAAAGGTGGCTTGTCTATGGATGCGGAATTTCCAGTCTGGGAAAAATTTGTTCAAGGTGAACTCTCAAGGCTTAACGCGGGCGGAGAGTCTTTTGGTGTATTTGGAAATATTGCTCGAAAATTAGATTTTGATTATTTTGCCATTGAAGTGTTCAAGGTTATCCCATATATGCGTCCTGAAATATATGTGATTGGAAATTATCCCGAGAAGTGGGTGCGCTGTTATAGGGCGTCGAATTACGCTGTGATGGATTCTCGGGTGCAGCACTGCAAAATATCAAATGAAGTGTTTGTCTGGGCGTCTGATATTTTCCTCAAAGATCCTCGGTTGTGGGGCTGTTCAAGTGAGTGTGGGCTTTCGTTTGGTTTGACCTTTCCCTCTATCAGGTTGCGTGAGTTTTCTGGCTATATTTCTTTGGCGAGGAGGGAAAATGATGTAAGTCAATGTGAGTGTGAATGTCTTCAGCCGAAGATTAAATTGTTGGCTAGGGAGATTATAGAAAAAGTGTCTCTTGGCTTTATGTTGCAGTCTACTGATCTAGAGTTTTCTGGTAGGGAAAAAGAGGTTATGCGTTGGACAGCGGATGGGAAAACGTCAGAAGAAATAAGTATTATTTTAGGAGTGACGGTAGATGCGATAAATTTTCATCAGAAAAACATCCAAGAGAAGATCGGGGCAAATAACCGAGTGCAGGCAGTAGCCTATGCGATTGCTCAAGGCTATATTTGATCTTGAGTGCCAGAGATTGGTAGCCTGGTTGAGTGGGCTGTTTGCAGGTTTGCTCGAATCCAGGAGTACTGAAATTTTTTCGGCTCACAAAGATGTGATCGCCTCCTGTAGCTTCCGAAACATTGGCTTGAGCAGTAAGTGCAAATATCAATTTTACATACCTGTGCTTTAGTAATTCCTTCTGCTTCCAGTAAGTAATCGCAATACCTATTGAGGTCAAGCCAAGCCTCGTTGTGAGTACTTTTCGCGGTCGCTAATTGTGGTCTGACTGATGGATGACCTTGCTCTCGAGACCAAGGAGCTGATTTGCCTTTCCACAGGTGTCCATGAACTGCCTCTAATGTCTCGATCATGGATAAGCTGACTTCATAACAACAAGAATGGATAGAAGGCCCAAGTCCAATGCGTAGTTCGTTAGCTGAGACCCCCGCCTGTCGAAACGCTCGAAACGAATCTCCTATGATGTTTGAAACTAACCCCTTCCAACCACCATGTATAGCGGCGACAAACTGCCGCTCGCATGCGCCGATCAAAAGCGGTATGCAATCCGCAGTAATTATCCCTATAGGTCGGTTAGTTGATGTGTAAATTGCGTCAGCTGTCACCAACCCGGATTTGTGCTCAAGCGTCACCTCCATCACCTTCACTCCATTTTCTTGGGCGGGGCAGAAGAGGTTAGTGGGTAAGGACGGGTCGCCAGTTCTAGAAAATGCATGTGATACATGGCCTAGAGAGTCCAGGTTTTGAGCATGATATTGCATGGGAAAACCCTCAAAGATTGTGTACTTGTTTTTTGATGCCGTTACGGTGGAAACAGCAAACTGTTGGAATTTGACACTATCTCCACCTGGGCATTGTCGAATGGAAGCATATCACCAACGGCCTGTGGCGGGTGAGCTGATATTTTGCATGTGTTTTCAACTGGAAAGTGTGGATTTATCAGGGGGGGCAGCACTTAATTATTAGCACATGCTGTGCCATGTTTGACTACCTAATTTGGTAGGTGTACCAGGTAGGGCTTCCGGTTTATAAGGACGTATACCTCGTTGTCCCTAAAGTGGCAGAGTAAATTGGAAGGGAGTCTTATGGCCTTGCAAGTTGAAAAGTTTGAGGTGGGTTATGGGGGTGTCCACCTAAGTGGCGAGCGGTGGAGGTGTCAAAAACCGACTAGAACCGTAGTAATAATGCATGGGGCGGGTGGGTCAAATAGGAAAGGGTTTTGTGGCTTGCAAGCGTATTTGTACGCACACAATTACGAATCTATAACATTTGACTTTATGGGGCATGGCGAATCTGGCGGAAGCATTAAGAGTTCGAGTTTGGAAAAGCGAACCGAGCAAGCGTTGCTGGTAATAAAGGAGTTCGGACTCCACAGAAAGGAGCTTAATTTAATTGGCTTTAGCATGGTCGCTTATAATGCATTGCATATAGCTACCAAACTGACAGTTGCGCGTTTAGGCTTGGCAATACCTGCAGTGTACTCAAGTGAAGCTGCGAAACTGAATTTTGATGAGTCGTTTACAGTATGTATTCGCAAGCACAAGAGTTGGATTGATAGTGAGTGTTTTAATATGGTGAAGGCGTTTCCTGGGAAGCTTTTGGTTATATCTGCTGAGCAGGACTCGATAATTCCATCTGGAATACCCTGTCGACTGACTGAGCGCGCGGAGCGCTGCTCAAGTGCAGAGCATCATTGTATTCGTAATGCCGATCATGATTTGGCTAAGCACTTCAATAAACATCCTGAGGCTAGGTACTCAACACTGGCTAGTATTCTGAGATGGTTGGAATGAAGCAAAAAAGGAGGGTGTATGATTGAAAATTTTGATGAGCAATATCTCTACTTTGCTGAAAAATATCTTACTGCTGAAAGAACCAGGGCTGATTGCGATCTGATCGAAAATGCATGTGGGCTTCGAAAAGGGGACCGTGTTTTGGATGTCGGATGTGGTCATGGGAGGATTTCAAATGAGTTAGCGTCTCGTGGTTATAAGGTAATAGGTATCGATATAAATGAGTTTGCGTTGGAGGTGGCGGTCAAGCAGGCACGCGTGCTTGGGCTGGCGGTGGAGTACATAAAAATGGATTTTTTCAACATTGATAAGTTGGAAAAATTTGATTGTGCTCTGAGTTGGTATACCTCTTTTGGATATTCGGATGATAGAGCATGTAGGGGGCAGTTGCGTAGCATTTATGCTTCCTTAAAGAAGGGGGGGCGATTTGTGCTGGATCACATAAATAGAGATCGTTGCTTGAAAAGCTTGCCGCCGGCAAGTGTTCATGATCGAGGTGATGATTTTATGATTGATTTTTTTAATTATGATGTGGAGGGTGGGAGGCTTTTTGTAGATAGGCGTTACAGTAAGGAGGGTGTCGTTACGAGCTCACCATATAGTATTAGGCTTTTGACTTATCCTGAGCTTAAAGATTGGATGGAGTACTCCGGGTTCAAAGATGTCGCGGGATATGATAGCAATGGAATGCAGTACGGTCTGGAAAGCAGCAGGATGGTGGTTGTTGGAGTAAAGTAAATATGAAGTTTATTTTTTCGGAGTGCGAACCTAAATATTCGTCCTATACATTTCCTTATGTGGTCTGGGCGGTTCCTGAGACAGGATCAGAAATTCCAGAGCTTTATAATAGAGGGTTCTTGCCGTCGCAAAGTGCTAGGTTTTACTTGGCTCGCAGTGCTCGTATTGTCTTAAGTGACTTTAGGCTCTCTTATAGTAATCGAAGAAATCTTAGAAAATGTCAAGATGTCGAGGTTGACTTCGTACAGGCGAATTCATTTGAGCTTACTCCGGAGGTTGCAGATATGTGTTTGCATTGTGCGGAATTAAGGTACGGAAAAGGCGTTGTTGATTCGTCGCGATTGACGCGCATTTTTATGCCGCAAAATGCAACAGGTGTGATGAGATTTAAGAGAGCTGGCAGGGTTGTTGGTTTGGTTACCATAAACATAGCAGGTAAAATGGCTCACTATAATTTTGCATTTTATGACATGAGCTTCCCGAAAAAATCGTTAGGGACTTTCATGTTGACAGCCATAATTAATTATTTTCATGAACGGAATTACACGTACGTATATATGGGGACATGCTACGCTTTGAGGTTTATGTATAAGTCCCATTTCGAAGGTTTCGAATTTTTTTCTGGTGCTTATTGGTCTTCAAATGTAAGTGAGCTTGAATACCTTCTTAAACAAACAGTTTCGGGGCATTTGCTTGAGAGCGATGAGTATTTAAAAAAATTTCACCTCGATGTGTTCGATGTGAACGCCGAGGGGGTGGGTAGTCGCTATAGGCCGGCTTAGGCGGCCTGTTTTTTAGAGGCTCTAGTGCGTTGGGGTGGTATATGTCAACTGGCTTTTTTGCTGCAGCGATTTTCTTCTCAAAAGTTGGCGTTGGATTATTTTTTTTCATAAATACCTGGTTGGTCGTTTATCTTACAGGAGATAATTCTACTGCTGCTATAAGTTTGATGTTTGCAGTAATCCCGTGTGTGCTGTTTTCTACATTGATTGGTGATATGGCAGACCGTCTCTCACCTTTAAAGCTGGTTCTGTTTTCCGAGATATCCAGGATTTTTATTTTGGTTGTCTATGCCGCGCTGTGCCTTTTCGGTAAGTCAACTGCAAGCCTGGCTTATGTTACAAGTTTTCTTATGTCCATTTGTGGTGAAGTTCAGCTTGTATCTTGGCGAGTCGTGATATGTAGATATTCACAATCCTCGAATAATTTAAGACTTAATGCGCTTGTAATTGTTAGTGGGCAGGCAGGAGTTGTGGTAGGTGCCGGACTTTCAGGAATCGTTTTTTTATTGCTGGGCGCTGCGTGTACTATTTTTTTGTCTGCTGGTATTTTTTTATTATCGCTTATGTTTGTTTTTGTTCTGTTGCGGGTGTTGAGTTTTGGAGGCGCAGAGTTTGATGTTGATAAAGTGGGTTTGCATGAGGGAGGGCTGTGGAGTTTAAAATCTCTATTTTTGGGTTTTGATTACGCCTTTCGACATCCGGTACTGTTTCTTTATTATTTTTTGATTGCGTTGAATGTGAGCGTTTTATATTCGGTTAATGCTTTGCTTGCGCCATTTGTCAAGGATGTTTTGCAGCTTGATGCAGGTGCATATGGAAAAATTGATGCTGCATATTCGGTGGGCGCAATTTTAGGGGGGGTGCTTGTTTTTAGAGTTGTAAGATATTTTGGTTCGCTAACAGTTTTGTTTGCTGGGTTGGCTATTTTGTCATTCTCTTTGTTTGTGTTTTCAATCTCGGACGGCGGTGTTATGGCGTTTTGTTCATATTTGGGAGTTGGTGTTGGTTGTCAGACATCAGTCATAGGTTTGAGCTGTGCGCAAAAGGTAACTGATCCAAACATGCAGGGGAGGGTTTATGCTGCATTTAATATGTTAATGGGATGTTTTGGGATGTTGGTTTTTTGGGTGGCTTCCAGAGTCGGCAGTGAAGAGGGGGTGAGGTTTTTTTTTGAGGTGCAGGCTTTTCTATACATTGTGTTCATTCTGCTTATTTTCTTTTTTGAACGGTTGCGCAATTCCTTTGCTTTGTAGTGTTGGTTCAGGGTTCTGGGAGGGGGTGTGAGGCGAGTTAGTTTGGTGTTGATCTGGTTTTTTTGATTGGGTTGATGGTGGTTTTTTATAGTTGTGCTGTAGGGGTCATGATTATTCTGATTCTGGTGTTTTACGTTTCGTATCATATGGGGCATGCGTCTGGTGAATACCCGGTGGCTGATTATTTTTCCGAGAGTTTGTATGTGGTGGATTTAGAGGTGCTTTTGAAAGAGCGTAACGAGTGATGTTTTATTGGGCTCTGACGGTCGGATTGGGTGCAGGATGTCAACTTTTTACTTTCTATCAGGCTGTTTCAGTATTTTTGCTTTCCGTCGATGCGGTGCCACTTGTCATGGTTGGATGTGCAGCTAAATAGCCCGAGAATTCAGGTCGTGCTAAGATTGTGTCCTTTAGCTTTATCGTTGAGGATTCACAGTCAATGGCACAGAGGTCTGTAGTACTCGATACCGAAACCACGGGTATGCCGGTCACCGATGGTCACCGGATCATCGAGATCGGCTGTGTCGAACTCATGGGCCGGCGTCTCACCGGTCGGCACTTCCATGTGTACCTGCAGCCGGACCGCGAGAGCGACGAGGGCGCCATCGGCGTTCACGGCATTACCAACGAGTTTCTGGTCGGCAAGCCACGCTTCGTTGAAGTCGCCGATGAATTTTTCGAGTTCATCAAGGGCGCGCAGCTGATCATCCACAACGCGGCGTTCGACGTTGGCTTCATCAACAACGAATTCGCCCTGATGGGGCAGCGCGACCGGGCCGACATCACCCAGCACTGCACGATTCTCGACACATTGCTGATGGCCCGCGAGCGGCACCCAGGGCAGCGCAACAGCCTCGATGCCTTGTGCAAGCGCTACGGCGTTGACAACTCCGGGCGTGAGCTGCACGGCGCATTGCTCGACTCCGAGATTCTCGCCGACGTCTACCTGACCATGACGGGCGGGCAAACCAGCCTGTCGCTGGCTGGCAACAGCAGCGACGGCGCGGGTGAAGGGGCGGGCAACCAGGGCAGCGAAATCCGTCGCCTGCCGGCCGATCGCCAACTGACGCCGATCCTGCGCGCCAGCGAAAGCGAACTGGCCGAGCATGCCGCGCGCATGGAAGCCATCGCCAAGTCCGCCGGCGGGCCACCGTTGTGGGTGCAGTTGCAGGAAGCCCAGGCGCAGGCCTGAACCTGTGGGAGCGGCCCTGGCCGCGATGGATGCGAAGCATCCGGTGGGTGCGGTGCGCCCATTCGCGGCCAGGGCCGCTCCCACGATTTGTTACACAGGCACGTAAAGAAGCCGCACGCTAACAGCGACGAGCTTCTACCCTGAAACCATTGGCCGACCGAGTCAGCCGTTTCAGGGCGCTGTTGTGATGTACAAAGATCTGAAATTCCCTGTCCTCATCGTTCATCGCGATATCAAGGCCGACAGCGTTGCCGGCGAGCGGGTACGTGGCATTGCCCGCGAGCTGGAGCAGGAAGGCTTCAGTATCCTGCCGGCGGTGGACTATGCCGAAGGGCGGTTGGTGGCCTCGACCCACCATGGCCTGGCCTGCTTGCTGATTGCCGCCGAAGGCGCCGGGGAAAATACCCACCTGCTGCAGAACATGGTCGAGCTGATCCGCCTGGCGCGCGTTCGGGCGCCGCATCTGCCGATTTTCGCCCTGGGCGAGCAGGTAACCCTGGAAAACGCGCCGGCCGACGCCATGAGCGAACTCAACCAGCTGCGCGGCATTCTCTATTTGTTCGAAGACACGGTGCCATTCCTGGCCAGGCAGGTTGCCCGGGCGGCGCGTAATTATCTGGATGGGCTGCTGCCGCCGTTCTTCAAGGCGCTGGTCCAGCACACGGCGCAGTCCAATTATTCCTGGCACACCCCGGGCCATGGCGGCGGCGTGGCCTATCGCAAGAGCCCGGTGGGCCAGGCTTTTCATCAGTTTTTCGGGGAAAATACCCTGCGTTCGGACCTCTCGGTGTCGGTGCCTGAACTTCGCTGCTCGATCACACGGGCCCCCTGGCAGAAGCCGAGGCCCGGGCGGCGCGCAACTTCGGCGCCGATCACACCTTTTTCGTCATCAACGGCACCTCGACCGCCAACAAGATCGTCTGGCACGCCATGGTCGGTCGCGACGACCTGGTGCTGGTCGACCGCAACTGTCACAAGTCAGTGTTGCATTCAATCATCATGACCGGGGCCATCCCGCTGTTCATGTGCCCGGAGCGCAACGAGCTGGGGATCATCGGGCCGATCCCGCTGAGCGAATTCAGTCGCGAATCGATCCAGGCCAAGATCCAGGCCAACCCGCTGACCAAGGGCCGCAAGCCCAAGGTCAAGCTGGCAGTGGTGACCAACTCCACTTACGACGGCCTGTGCTACAACGCTGAGTTGATCAAGCAGACGCTCGGCAACAGCGTCGAGGTCCTGCACTTCGACGAGGCCTGGTATGCCTATGCCGCCTTCCATGAGTTCTTTGCCGGCCGCTATGGCATGGGCACCTCTCGCGGCCCTGACGGCCCGCTGGTGTTCACCACACACTCCACGCACAAACTGTTGGCGGCGTTCAGCCAGGCATCGATGATCCACGTCCAGGACGGTGGCGCCCGTCAGCTGGATCGGGACCGTTTCAACGAAGCGTTCATGATGCACATCTCGACCTCACCGCAATACAGCATCATCGCTTCGCTGGATGTCGCCTCGGCCATGATGGAAGGTCCGGCCGGGCGTTCTCTGTTGCAGGAAATGTTTGACGAGGCCTTGAGCTTTCGCCGGGCGCTGGCCAACCTGCGCGAACACCTGGCGGCGAACGACTGGTGGTTCAGCATCTGGCAGCCGCCGCTGGTAGAGGGCGTTCACCGGGTCGCGACCGAGGACTGGCTGTTGCAGCCACAGGCGCAGTGGCATGGCTTCGGTGATGTCGCCGAAGACTACGTGTTGCTCGATCCGATCAAGGTGACGCTGGTGATGCCCGGGGTGAACGCCGGCGGCACCCTGAGCGAGCACGGCATTCCGGCGGCGGTAGTCAGCAAGTTTCTCTGGGAACGCGGTCTGGTCGTGGAGAAGACCGGTTTGTACTCTTTCCTGGTGTTGTTCTCGATGGGGATTACCAAGGGTAAATGGAGCACCTTGTTGACCGAACTGCTGGAGTTCAAGCGCAGCTACGATGGCAATGTCGACCTGCTCGAAAGCCTGCCTTGCGTCGCCCGCCTGGACCCCGTGCGCTATCAGGGCCTGGGCTTGCGCGACCTGTGCGACCAGTTGCACGCCTGCTACCGCAGCAACGCCACGGCCAGGCACCTCAAGCGCATGTACACGGTGTTGCCGGAAGTGGTCATGAAGCCAGCCGATGCCTACGACAAACTGGTGCGTGGTGAAGTCGAGGCGGTGCCGATCGACCAACTGCTCGGGCGCATCGCGGCGGTGATGCTGGTACCTTACCCGCCCGGTATCCCGTTGATCATGCCGGGCGAGCGGTTCACCGAAGCGACGCGTTCGATCATCGATTACCTGGCCTTCGCGCGGACTTTCGACACCGGGTTTCCCGGATTCATCGCCGATGTGCATGGGCTGCAACATGAAGACGAGGGGCAGGGGCGGTGCTACACCGTCGACTGTATCAAGAGCTGATCGACACTTGAGCGAACGAAACCAGGTCAGCCCGGCCTGCAATGTACAAGAGAGTATTTATGCATCCACCCAATCCCGACGTCAGCATCCGGGTCGCCGATGACAGCTTCACCGACTACATCCTCGACAGTGAGTTCGGCTTCAGTGTCGGCGGTTATGCAATTGCGGCGCTGGACAAGCGGGTCGAGAATTGGGCGGTGGAGCAGGTCGAGCCCTACCGCAAATGCTATGGCATCGATCCGGAAGAGTTTCGCAGCTACCGCGACTCGGCCGACAGTGCCGTGTTCATGGCCTATCTCCAGGGCAAGGCGGTAGGGCATGTGGTGGTCAGCACCAACTGGAATGGGCTGGCCCATATCGACGAGTTGGCTGTCGACGCAGCGGCACGGCGCTGTGGCGTTGCCCGCGCATTACTGGATGTAGCCTGCTTCTGGAGCCGCAAGAAGCAGCTGCCAGGCGTCATGCTCGAGACCCAGAACAACAATCTGGGCGCGTGCCGCCTGTACCAGGATTACGGCTTCGTACTAGGAGGGATCGATCGGATGCGCTACCGGGGCATCGACTCTGAAACCGAGGAAGTGGCGTTGTTCTGGTATCTCATGTTCTAGCGACCCAGCATTGCCTGGGCCTTCTCCGTGATGATCTCCAGCAATGCCTTCAGTGCCGGCGAGGGCGCGCACTCGCTGAGGGTCAGGGCGTAAAGGGTCACCGGGATTGCCGGTGAGATCGGGCAGACGTCCAGCCCGGCGGCCTTGGCGCCGATGGCGGTGAAGGGGTCGACGACCGCCAGGCCTTCGCCGGCTTCGACCATGCTGCGCATCATCTGGTAAGTCTGTACCCGGGTCTGGATCAGCGGAGGTGGCTGCAGGGCCTGCAACTTTGCGTCCAGCAACAGGCTCAATGGGTCCTGGCCGTCGAGACCCACCATGGTCTGGCCGGCCAGTTCCTGCAGGCCGATGTATTTATGGCGCAGCTGCAACCAGCCGTGTGGTGCCAGCAATTGCAATTTGCCCGCGGCCAGTTCGACGCATTGGATGGCGGGATGATCCGGGCTATGCAGGCTCAAGCCCAGCTCGCTTTCGCGCAGCAGCAGGCTGCGAACGATTTCCCGCGTGTGCTGGCTGGACAGGTTGCACGGCGTCTCGCGAAAACGCCGACGCAAGGCGGCGACGCTTTGCGGCAGGAGCTCCTGTGCGAGGGCCGGCGTACAGACCACGCGCAGCGGCTGGTCCTGATGCTGGCGCAGGCTGCTGGCCAGGCGCCGGACACGATCGAGGTCTTCGTACAGGTGATTGATCTCTCCCTGCAACTCAAGGGCTTCACGGGTTGGCTGGAGCTTGCCCCGCACCCTGGCGAACAACAGGAAGCCAAGTTGTTGCTCGGCGTGTTGCAGGGTCTTGCTCACGGCGGGCTGGGAAATATGCAGCAATTGCGCGGCAGCGCTGAGGTTACCGGTTTGCAGGATCGCCTGGATCACTTCGATGTGGCGTAGTCGCATGCGTGAAATCCCTGTCCAGCAGATTGAATGCAGCAGCTCGTGTATGACTGGCTTCATCCTAACCCAAAGACCGGCGCATAACCTGAGGTTATGTCTGCTCGCTGTTTGTGAACTGGCTGCGCGGCCAGGTGCCTGCCTATGATCGACGCCAACCTGCCAGCAGGAGGCCGTTATGAAACACATCGTGGTCATGGGTGCCGGGGTGATCGGATTGACCAGCGCTTATGCATTGCTGCAGGCCGGGCATGTCGTCACGTTGCTGGAAGCCGGCGATGAGGTGGGGCAGGGCAGCAGTTTTGCCAATGGCGGCCAGCTCAGCTACCGCTACGTATCGCCGCTGGCCGACGCCGGCATTCCATTGAAGGCCCTGGGCTGGATGTTGCGGGGTGAGCAGGCGCCTCTGCGGCTGCGGCTGGCCATGGACCCGGCGCAGTGGCGCTGGCTGCTGGCGTTCATGCTGGCATGCCGGCGTTCGGTCAACCGCCGCAACACCGCGGCCTTGTTGGAGCTGGCCCTGCTCAGCCAGCAAGTCTTGAAGCAATGGCGTGAGACCGGTGAGCTGGGCGAATTCGCCTGGCGGGCCAATGGCAAGCTGGTCATCCATCGGCAGCGCCAGGGGTTCGACATGGCACGCCGGCAATTGGTCGATGCGCAAAATCAGCAGGTCTTGAGCGCGGCGCAATGTGTTCAGGCTGAACCGGCATTGGGTGAGCTAAAAGGATCGCTGGCGGGGGGCATTCTCAGCAGCGGCGATGAGGTGGCTGACTGCCATTTGTTTTGTCAGCGCCTGCTGGTGCAGATGCAACGCTCGCCTCATTTTCAGCTGCGCACGGGCTACTGCGTTCGGGACTGGCATCGCATGGGCGAGCGATTGAGTGCCGTATCGAGTGAAAACGGAGAGAAAATCGAGGCCGATCATTTCGTTCTCGCCACCGGGCTGGCCAGCGTGCCGCTGTTGGCAAAGCTCAAGGTGCGTGCATCGTTGTATCCGCTCAAAGGCTACAGCTTGAGCCTGCCACTGCTGGATCAGGCCGGTGCACCGCAATTGAGCGTGACCGATTTCGACAACAAGGTGGTATATGCGCGGTTGGACCAGCGTTTGCGGGTCGCGGCGATGGTCGATCTGGTGGGGTATGACTTGAGTCTGGAACTGAGCCGGCTACAAGCGATCCGTCAATTGGCCGAGGCGACTTTCCCTCGGGCCGGAAATTACCAGCAGGCCGAGTGCTGGGCCGGCCTGCGCCCGGCGACGCCCACCGGGGTGCCGTTGGTCGGCCCAGGACCGCTAGCGAACCTGTGGCTGAATATCGGGCACGGTGCGTTGGGCTTCACCCTGGCCGCCGGTAGTGCAGGGCGGCTGGCGGGCTTTATTACTGCTTGGGTTCGCGGATGATTTCCACACCGCTCGAAACCAACACGAACCGATCGTCTTCTACATGTTTGACGCGGTCGCCAATGGCCAGGCGATAGGTAGTTGTGGTGCTGCCACCCGCTTCTTGCGTGGTTTCCTGAAACTCATGCACAGGGTAGATCCGACCTTCGGCATCCCTTGCATGAAATTGTCCGACGAGAACTGCAGCCATTTAATTTACAACCTCTGGAGAAATCCACGTATTCGAGTCTGCAGTAGACCACTGTTTTATAGGGGAGTTTTGCCGAAAAGGAAAAATAATGCACTGCACCATGATGCGGCTAGGCAATACCTCAACGGTAGAATCCTTGTACATCATCTATAACTTAGACTCCTTTAGCCAGATAAGTCGGAAACTCTTATGAGCAAAGCCTATTCGGTGGCCGTGCTGGTCGGCAGTTTGAGACAAGACTCCATCAACCGAAAAGTCGCCAACGTCCTGGTGGAGCTGGCCCCGGTCAGCCTCGATCTGAAGTTTGTCGAGATCCGTGACCTGCCGCTCTACAACGAGGATCTCGACGCCAACCCGCCGGCGGCCTATAACGCCTTTCGCGAGCAGATCAGCTCGAGCGATGCCGTGCTGTTCGTGACCCCGGAATACAACCGCTCAGTGCCCGGCGGGCTGAAAAATGCCATCGACGTCGGCTCGCGCCCCTATGGGAAAAGTGCCTGGAATGGCAAGCCGGGTGCGGTCATCACTGTTTCGCCGGGTGCGGTCGGCGGGTTTGGTGCCAATCACAATGTGCGTCAGTCGATGGTGTTTCTCAATGTCCCCTGCATGCAGCAGCCCGAAGCCTATGTGGGTGGGGCGGGTACGCTGTTCGACGAAGCCGGCAGGCTGGTGGATAGATCCAGGGATTTTCTGCAAAAATTTATCGATGCCTATGCCCTGTGGGTAGAACAGCACAAGAAGCTGTGATTGATCCTTGAGTTTTCCAGGCCTCTGAAATGCACACGCCGCAGGCCCCGAAGGGAACTGCGGCGTGTTCAGCGGTGGCTGACTCAGGCCGACTGAGGCATTTCACCGGCGGCCAGACGACGATTGATGTCGGCGATCACTTCCGGCAGGTCGTTGATGGTGTCGATCAGGTAGTGTGGACGCGAGCCTTCGAACAGGGCGTGGATACGCTTGCGTTCGGCATCGAGCGTGTCCGAGCCCAGGGCGCGGTAGCCCTCGTAGGTCAGGCCCAGGGCGTTGCCGGAGCACACCAGGGCGACGGTCCACATGCCGGCGCGGCGGCCTTCGAGGATGCCAGGTACCGTGTCATCGACCTTGACGCAGGCAGCGACATCATCGATGCCCAGAGCGATCACGTTGGCCAGGGCCTGGGCTGGCCATGGGCGGCCGTTGGGGACTTCGTCGGTGGCAACTACGTGATCGGCGACATAGCCGTTGGTGGCGGCCAGCTCGACGACTTTCTGCATGACCACGGCAGGGTAGCCGGAGCAGGAGCCGATTTTGATGCCGTCCTTGCGCAGCTGGGTGATGGTGTCCAGAGCGCCGGGGATCAGTGCCGAATGCGTGGCGATCTTTTCGATCTGCAGCGGCATGAAGCGGTTGTAGATGGCAGTGACATCGTCGTCGCTCGGCGTACGGCCAAAGACCTTGCGATAGCGCTCGCTGATCTGCGGCTGGTCGCACAGGGTGCGGATGTGATCCCACTTGCCCATGCCCATCGGGCCGCGGGCTTCGTCGATGGAAACCTCTACGTCGAACTCGCCGAAGGCTTCAACGAAAATCTGGGTCGGCGCAAAGGAGCCGAAGTCGACGACAGTGCCAGCCCAGTCAAGGATCGCAGCCTGGAGTTTGGTAGGGTTGTTGTAGTTCATCTCTGTGTTCCTTTATCGGTTCATGGCGCAATAGGGGGAGAAAAAGCGATCACTCGGGTTCAGATTTCCAGAACTTCCATTTCGCGCAGCACCTCGGCCACGGCGTTCACGGCGGCGTGCATCTCGCCCTCGTTGACACAGCCGATGCAGCCGACGCGGAAGGTCTCGACCTGGGTCAGCTTGCCGGGGTAGAGAATGAAACCCTTGGCCTTGACCCGCTCGTAGAACTCCTTGAACTGGTAGCGCGGATCCTTCGGTGCGTGGAAGGTGACGATGATCGGCGCCTGGATCGCGGCGGGCAGGAAGCTGCGCAGGCCGAGCCTGGCCATTTCATCGAGCAGGACCTGGCAGTTGTTGGCATAGCGTTGATGCCGGGCCGGCAGGCCGCCTTCTTCGTTGTATTGCAGCAGCGCTTCGTGCAGGCCAGCGACGACGTGGGTCGGCGGAGTGAAGCGCCATTGGCCGGTCTTGGCCATGTAGGTGAACTGGTCGTGCAGGTCCATGGCCAGCGAGTGGGAGTTGCCTTCGGCCTTGGCCAGCGAAGCCTTGTTGGCGAAAACGAAGCCCATGCCGGGCACACCCTCCAGGCATTTCCCGGAGGCGGCGATCAAGGCATCGAAAGGTACATCGCGGGCATCGATCGGCAGTGCGCCGAAGGAGCTCATGGCATCGATGATCAGGCGCTTGCCGTGCTGGGCAATGACGTGGGCGATTTCGGGCAGAGGGTTGAGGATGCCGGTGCTGGTTTCGCAGTGGATCAGCGCTACGTGGGTGATGCTGCTGTCGGCGCGCAACAGGCGGTCGACGTCGGCCGGGGTGGTTGGCTCGTCTTCGGCGGTTTCGAAAGTGCTGAAGTCACGCCCCAGGACCTTGCAGATCTTGGCCAGGCGCTGGCCGTAGGCGCCGTTGATCAGCACCAGTACCTTGCCGTCGCGTGGCACCAGGGTGCCGATGGCGGCTTCCACGGCGAAGGTGCCGCTGCCTTGCAGAGGCACGCAGTGGTGGCTGTCGGCACCGTTGATGATGGCCAGCAGTTGCTCGCAGAGGCTGGCGGTCAACTGGTTGAAGGAATTGTCCCATGAACCCCAATCCACCATCATCGCCTGCCGCGTACGGGTCGAAGTGGTCAGTGGGCCAGGGGTAAGCAGGATTGGGGCAGCAGTACTCATTCTGGTTTCCTCACAAGCGGTGGGCTGAACTTACGGGGCCTAAGTTGCAATTTCGTTGGCTATCAATCAAATTGTTTGTTGTTATGCCAATCATAAGTCAGGCCGATAGATATGAATCTGTTCCAGCTCCGCGCCTTTGATGCGGTGGCCCGCGAGGGCAGCTTTACCCGCGCCGCCAGCCGCTTGTTCATCAGCCAGCCGGCAGTGACCGGGCACATCAAGGCGCTGGAGGAGCACTACCAGATCACTTTGTTGCGTCGAACCGCGCGACGGGTGGAGTTGACCGAGGAGGGCATCCGCCTGGCGGCGATCACCCGCGCCATGTTCGGCATGGCCGAAGAAGCCCAGGCCATGCTCGAGGCCAATCGGCAATTGCTCACCGGTCGCCTGGAAGTGGCGGCAGACGGGCCGCACCGGGTCATGCCGATGCTCGCCAGCCTGCGTGCGCGCTATCCGGGGATCACCGTGAACCTGCGTCTGGGCAACGCCCAGGAAACCCTGGCCGCGCTGCTGTCCGAGCATGCCGATGTGGCAGTGCTGACTGAGGTGGAACCGCGCAAGGGGCTGCATCTGCAAAACCTGACGCCTTCACGCATTTGCGCGCTGGTGCCGGCAGGGCACCCTTGGGCCGAGGATGGGAGAGGGATCGCTATCGCGCAGCTCAATCAGCAGATCATGGTCTTGCGTGAACCGAGCTCGATCACCCGGCGTACCTTCGATGAAGCCTGTGCACTGGCCAAGGTTCAGCCACGGGTGCTGCTGGAACTCGACAGCCGCGAGGCGGTAACCGAAGCGGTGGCGGCCGAGTTGGGGATCGGTATCGTCTCGTCAGTGGAAGTCAGTCATGACCCACGTGTGCAGGCGGTGCCGATCGCTGGTGAAGGATTGGTCAACCGGCACATGATCGGCTGCCTGGAGCGGCGGCGGGAGTTGCGCTTGATCAAGGCGTTTCTGGATTTGGCGCCGGCCGGTTAGACCGCGGCGCTTGCATCGCTGGCAAGCCAGCTCCCACAGGGGTATCTGCAAATCACAAAATAATGGCCCGATGATGACTTCTGTGGGAGCTGGCTTGCCAGCGATGAGGCTGGCCCAGGCAATAGAAAACCTAAAGACTCTCGCGCACCATCTCCAGAAACGTCGCCACCACCCGCCTTGAACTCTGCTCGCGCAGGCACACCAGCGTCTCGGTCAAGCGCCGCTCGCAGTCGATGATCGGCAGCGCGCACACCCGGGCATCGGCGCCGAACTCTGCCGCCGAAACCACCCCCACGCCAATCCCCACCACCACCGCCTCACGCGCGGCCTCGCGGCCTTCGACCTGGATCGCGGGGCGGATGCGCAGGCCGGCCCGTTGCATTTCCTCCTCCAGCGTCTGGCGGGTCACCGAGCCGGTTTCACGCAGCACCAGCGGCGTATCGTCCAGGTCGGCGAGGCTGATCGAACCGCGGGTCGCCCAAGGGTGCTGATGGGAAACGAAGGCCACCATCGGGTCATTGCGCAGCGGCACACAGAGCAGGCGCTCGTCACTCACATCGCGACCGAGCAGGGCCAGGTCCGCCTGGTAGTTGAACAGGCGCAGCAGCGATTCGTCGGTGTTGCCGGTTTCGATCTTCACGCTGATGCCCGGGTAACGCTCGCAGAAGCGGGCGATCTGCGGCAACACATGCACCGGCGCATCGACGGCCAGGACCAGGCTGCCGGTCTGCAGCGCCTGTGAGTCCTGCAGCAACTCATGAGCCTCGGCTTCGCAGACGAACATGCGCTGGGTAATGGTCAGCAGGCGTTCGCCCAGGTCGGTCAGACGCACCGAGCGTTTATTGCGATGAAACAGCAGGACGCCGAAGCGTTCCTCAAGCTTGCGCACTTGATCGGATATCGCCGGCTGGGTCAGGAACAAGCGTTCGGCGGCACGGGTGAAGCTGCCGTGCTGGGCAACGGCATGGAAGGCTTTCAACTGCGCATGGGAAACCGACATCGCACCACCTCTGACAAGCTGAGCTTATGTTTGAAATACGATAAATCGATTTCACTTATTAGTCAGTAATTGTTTCCATCGTTCTCAGCCCCAGGGCGCAAGTCGGTCGATTGCGTTGGCGGGCCATGAGCCTTGGCGCGCAACAACGCCAACAACAGTCGCGTGCCTGCCAAGACTCATCTGACCAAGTGCGATCCGTACCGATCGTCACTCAAGTGCTCAACACAATAAAAAAACAGGCGTTTTTTTCCAATTCTGCCGGCACACTCAAACCCTGAGGTCAGACTCACCATGAATAAGCAGATAGCAACCATCAAGCGCTGGCGCATGCAGATTTTCGCCATCACTTGGTTGGCCTACGCGGCCTTCTATTTCACCCGTAAAGCCTTCTCCGTCGCCAAACTCGGTATCGGCGAGGACCCGGCCTTCCATCTGGACAAGATGGCCATGGCCAACCTCGACGCGATCTATCTGACGGCTTACGCGGTCGGGCAGTTTACCTGGGGCATGCTCGCCGATCGCTTCGGCCCGCGCGTGGTGGTATTGGGCGGCCTGGTGATTTCGGCCCTGGCGGCAGTGGCCATGGGCAGTTATGCGACCTTCCCGATTTTTGCGACCTGCATGCTGATCCAGGGCCTGGCGCAATCGACCGGCTGGTCGGGCCTGTGCAAGAACATCGGCAGCTTCTTCCCGGCGCAGCAACGCGGCCGTGTGCTCGGCCTCTGGAGTTCATGTTATGCCTTCGGCGGCCTGGTAGCGTCGCCGTTCGCCGGCTGGTGGGCCTATACCGCCATCGGCAATTGGCAGGCAGCATTCATTTCCAGCGCGGCCGTGGTCGGCGTGGTGGCGGTGCTGTTCTTTATCTTCCAGCGCAACAAGCCCGAAGACGTCGGCCTGCCCGCGGTGGAGCCGGAGCCCGAGCCGGTGGGCGGTGCCTCCACGCTTTGCAGCGTCTGGGCGCCACTGCGGGAAATCCTGCGCAATCGTACGGTGCTGACCCTGGGCCTGGCGTATTTCATGCTCAAGCCTGCGCGCTATGCCATTCTGCTCTGGGGCCCGGTGATCGTCTTCGAACAGATGCCATCGGTGGGCAAGGTCGGCGCGGCGATCATTCCGACCGCCTTCGAATTGGCCGGCCTGCTCGGGCCGATCATGATCGGCCTGGCATCGGACAAGATCTTCGGTGCACGCCGCATGCCGGCCTGTGTCCTCAGCCTGCTGGCGCTGACCCTCTCGCTGGCGTTCTTCATGGGCGCCCTGCACAGCGGCAGCGTGATCCTGGTGGTGGCCCTGCTGTTCGTCATGGGCCTGACCCTGTACGGACCGGACTCGATGATCAGCGGCGCGGCCGCCATCGACTTCGGTACCGCCAAGGCCGGCGCCACCGCTGCCGGGTTCGTCAATGGCTGCGGTTCGGTGGGCGCCATTCTTGGCGGCCTGCTGCCGGGGTATTTCGACACGGTCACGGTGTTCTTCGTCTTCGCCGGTTGCGCCCTGTTCTCGGCCCTGGTGCTGGTGCCGCACTGGAACAGCCGCCCAGTCACCATTACTGATGGGTCAGCGACAGTTCCCAACCAGGCGATAGCGGTCACACCGCTGCGGACCTGAACCACCTCGATCTGCGACGCCATGCCCTCGGCGTCGCAGCGTTCCTTTTCCGATTACCCCGCGCGGTTGGCGAAGTTTGCGGCGGCGGCGGGGAAGGCGGACAAGGGGTGAGTGTGAGTTTTTGGTCGATTGCCGAATTCAGGCCGTATAAACTGGCGCAAAGCGCCGGCTGTCTCGGCGCCATCGATCGAGAGAGTGAGTAATGGGCGCACAGTGGAAGGTTAAACACAAAGAAGCGGCAGCCAATGCCAAGGGCAAGATCTTTGGCAAGCTGGTGAAGGAAATCACCATTGCCGCCCGCAACGGCGCGGATACCGCCACCAACGCGCACCTGCGTCTGGTCGTCGAGCAGGCGAAAAAAGCGTCGATGCCGCGCGAAACCCTGGACCGTGCGATCAAGAAAGGCTCGGGCCAGCTGGGCGAAACCGTGCAATACCATCGGGTGACTTATGAGGGCTTCGCGCCGCATCAGGTTCCGCTGATCGTTGAGTGCGTCACCGACAATATCAACCGCACCGTCGCTGAAATTCGCGTGGCCTTTCGCAAGGGGCAATTGGGGGCTTCGGGTTCGGTTGCCTGGGACTTCAATCATGTGGGCATGATCGAGGCGTCCCCTGACAGCCCGGATGCCGACCCGGAGCTGGCCGCTATCGAAGCGGGCGCCCAGGACTTCGAGCCCGGTGAAGACGGCGCAACCTTGTTCCTCACCGAGCCTGCCGATCTGGATGCCGTGCAAAAGGCATTGCCTGCGCAGAGCTTTACCGTGTTGTCGGCCAAATTGGGCTATCAGCCTAAAAACCCGGTCAGCGGCTTGAGCGACGAGCAGATGGCCGAGGTCGAAGCCTTCCTTGAAGCCCTGGACAACCACGACGACGTGCAGGACATGTTCGTCGGGCTGGCGGGTTAAGAAAAGCTCGCGCCTATCGGTAATGTTACGACAGGCGCGATTTCTGTAGCCGCTGGCGAAGCCTGCGCTCGCGTGCAGAGCAGGCGCAGGATCTGAAGGTCGCCGGGGAGCCCCTGCAGGACTCCAGCGCAGCCTGGCGGCAGCGGCTACATCGATCGCGTGTTCAGGCTACATGCAGTAACTCTTCACTGACCTGTACAAAGTCTGGCCGCTCCAGCACATTCGGTTGGCAGCAACGCACCTGTAGTTCCTCCAGTCTATCGCGGCCGGGTCCTGAATCGATCCGTGCCAGCAACTCCCCCAGCAGCACGCCAAACGCCCGCACTTCTATTCGCTGCAAGGCACGAGCCTGTCCACCTTCCAGCGGATAAAACGACGCCGCGCCAAAATCCCCGAGCAGGCATTCACCCTGCGCATTCCAGAGAATGTTGTGCGCGTACAGATCGCCATGGGCGATACCCAGGCCATGAAGGTGCGTGGCAACCGAGGCGATGCCACGGGCCATGCGAAGCGCCACCCCGGTATCGAAGCGAGTGTCGGGGGCATAGATATCGCGGGTACAGGAGTCCAGGCTGGGAGGGCCCGCCAGGTTGGCGAAGCCTGGATCGATCAGGTCCATCACCAGTCCTGGACACCCTTGCGGATGGCCGCTGACCCGACCTTCGACGCGGATCAGGTGCCGATGAACGCCGGCGGCAATGCACGCGTTCATTTCATTGAGCGGCGAGCCGTCACTGGTGAGGTCGCCCTTGTACAGTTTCACCGCGACCGCCTTGCCGGCGCGCGCCGGGGGCTGCCACAGGGCTTGGTGGATGACCCCCGAGGCACCTTCCCCGAGTTGCTGTTGCAGCGCCAGATGTTGCCAGTCGATATCGTCGCCAAGGCCGAGAGTATGGGGCGTGCTGAAGTCACCGGGCAGTGGGTTGCCGGCATAGGCCAGCCATGCCAGGCGCGGCAGGGTCAACAACCAGTCCGGCAGTTGGGTCAGTCGATTGGCGGCGATGCGCACCAGTTCCAATTGCTGGCAACGGGCCAGGGAAGCGGGCAGGGAGGTCAGCCGGTTGCCGGCGAGCATCAGCTTCTGCAGGTCAGGGCAATCGCCCAGTGTTTCGGGCAGTTCGCTGATGCGGTTGTCGGTGAGGATCAGCCAGCGCAGCCTGGGAGGCAGTGCGCGGGCCGGCACGCGTTCGATCCGGTTGGCCTTGAAGCCGACGATGCGCAGTTGCGGGCACTGGCCAATGCTGGCCGGCAGCTCGGTAAAACGGTTGTCCGAGCAGAACAGCACACGCAATTGCTGAAGTCGACCGAGGTCGTCGGGCAGGCTGCACAGGGCGTTGCCGGTCAGGTTGAGCACTTCCAGAGTGTCGGCCAGGGCGAAAATTTCCCGGGGGAACTCCGTCAGGCCGCAGGCCAGGTCGAGGCGTTTATTGCTGGCCAACCGCCCAGCTTTCAAGTCTTCAAGGGTATTCATCGGGGGGACTGTCTTGTTCAGGCGATCGCGGCGGCCATCATAGCGATACGGGGCGCGCGTTACGACCTTCGTCCCATGGCAGGCTGGCCGTTGCGTCCATACTGAGCATTCGCCCTTTAATGGGCCGCACCGATGATGTCATTAACGTGTCCGGGCACCGCCTCTCGACGGGCGAGATGGAGGACCTGGTGGCGCAGCATCCGGCGGTGGCCGAATGTGCGGTGATCGGCGTGCATGACGAGATCAAGGGCCAGGTGCCACTGGCGCTGGTGGTGCTCAAGGATGGTGCCGGGATTGCCGAGGGGCAGTTGCAGATAGAGCTGGTGACCAAGGTCCGTGAGCAGATTGGCGCCCTGGCCTGCTTTGGCCAGGTGCGAGTGGTCAAGCGCCTGCCCAAGACCCGTTCGGGGAAAACCCTGCGGGCGGTGCTGCGCAAGATTGCCGATGGGCAGGACGTTGTCGCGCCATCGACCATCGACGACCCGGCCATTCTGGATGAGATCGCGGCGGTTCTGGCCAGCTTGCCGCGCGCCGGTTGAGGCACGTGCAGGGCCCGGCTCGTGTACATGGGAATTCATCGAAACAAAGCAGGCGTGCGGTGTTACGCCACGGCCGGTCAGATCACCCCCCCGATGGCGTTCTTGAGCAGGGTCATTGCCGGTTCGTCGATCGGGCTGACCATCGCGTAGTTGTAGTCTGCACTCGACCAATACTCGGCTTGCAGCTCGCCGTCGCGACGGCTGCCGCGGGGCAGCAGGGTATTGTTCGGGCCTGGCGGCCTGATGTAGAAGCTGATCCGTCGTCCGCTCGGGTCTTCGTACAGGACCATGGCCGCAGGGCCCTGGTCGGTGCTCATCAGACGGCCACTCACCGGTTTGAAACCGGCAGCCTGCAAGTCCGGCAGGCGATGGGCGTGATGGAAATAACGATCGAGCCAGCTTTGCAGTTCGCTGCCTTGTTGCACACGCAGGTCGGCCGCAAGGATTTGTTGCACGGCGAACATTCGGTAGGCCTGCAGGGCGTCGGTCATGGGCAGGGTGCTGCCGCCCAGGGCCATTTCCCGGGCCTGCCAGCCGCTCAACCCGCCGACGCCGATGGCGAGCAACAGCACGGCAGCGCTCGCAAGATAGCGTCGTGATTGCCGGTACATGCGTTGGCGGATCATGGCCGGGTCGAGTGCGGGGCTTGCCGGCAATTGCCCGCCACCCGCCAGTGCCAGGCGCAGGCGTTGGGCATCCTGCTGCCAGGCCCGAACCTGGGCGGCAAGGTCCGGATGGGCGGCCAGGTAGGTGTCGAGCCGCAGGCGATCGGCTGGCTCCAGTCGATGATCGACGTAGGCTTGCAGGTCGTGTTCGTTGGGGGGCAGGGTAATCATTTCAGTCTCCGCAAGACAGGGCCCGGGATTTCGCCGTCGCTGAGTTGACGCAGAGCCTGGCGTGCACGGGACAGACGCGACATCACCGTGCCGATGGGGACCTCGAGAATCTCGGCGATCTCCTTGTAACTCAGGCCTTCGACCGAGACCCAGTAGAGCAGGGCGCGTTGTTCTGCATTGAGTTGCTCGAAAGCTTGCAGCGTCGTTTGTGCGATCACGCTGCGCTCGACCGAAGGCTGGTGTTCTTCACGGCCGGTAAAGAACTCCAGCATGCGCGCGTAGCGTCCGGCGCGGCGGTGGGCATCGAGAAACTGCCGATAGAGAATCGAGAACAGCCAGGCCCGCAAATCGCCCTCCGGGCGCTTGCCGCGCCAGCGTGACAAGGCCCGTTCCAGGCAGTTCTGGACCAGGTCGTCGGCGCTGCTGGTCTCGCGGGTCAACGACAGCGCGAAGCGGCGCAGGCGTGGCAACAACTGCCTGATTTCTTCATCGAGGGCGTTCATTGAGTGTTATCGGGTCCTGGCCAGCTATTGTGCATTGGACACGGAAGACGCTTGAGCCCCGGGGTTTATTCCATACGGCAAAAAATAAGTACAGCCCATTGGGAATAAAGAGAAGGGGGGTTACGTCCTATAGCACCTTCACCCTACGGCCGCTGGCCGAGGAGTTCGCCATGCAAGACCGCTCGGCGCCATCACGGCGCCCCTTAAGCACTGCAAGCAAGGTCATGCGCCTGACCGGCATCGCCCTGGTGGTGGCGGCCATCGCCGGTACGTTTGCCTACTTCAACGGGAGTCTCGACCCCAATCGCCTGACACCCAAAAAACTGGTCGACAGTCTGGAAACCAACAACGGTGTCTATGAAGGCTATCGTCGCAACCATGCCAAGGGCGTCTGCGTCGTCGGTTATTTCGAGAACAATGGCCTGGCGCGGGAGTACTCCAGCGCCGAGGTATTCAAGGATGCCCGCACGCCGTTGGTGGGGCGTTTCGCCTTGGCTGGCGGTAACCCTTTTGCACCGGACAGCGGTGCGCCGGTTCGCAGCCTGGCGTTGCGTTTCGAGCTTGCCAATGGCGAGCAATGGCGCACTGGCATGAACAACATGCCGGTGTTCCCGGTGGGTACGCCGGAGGCGTTTTACCAGATGCTCCAGGCGAGTCGCCCGGACCCTGCCACTGGTAAACCGGACCCATCGGGCATGCCGACATTTTTCGCCGCCCATCCCGAGTCCGCGCCTTTTTTGCAATGGGTCAAGAGCGCCAAGCCGTCCGCCAGCTATGCGACCGAAACCTACAACGGTCTCAATGCCTTCTATCTGGTGAATGCAGCCGGCAAGCGCCAGGCCGTGCGCTGGAGCGTGGTGCCGCTCGATCAGAATGCCGCGGATGCAGTGAGCGCTCCGGGTGCGGACGTTCTCGAACAAGATCTGGCCCGGCGCTTGGCAGCCGGACCTTTGCGCTGGCAACTGCGTATCACGTTGGGCAACCCCGAAGACCCGACCAGCGATGCGAGCAAAGTGTGGCCCAGTGACCGAACGGTGCTGAACGCCGGTACGGTTGTATTGCAAGACATCCAGCCGCAGAACAGTGGCGAGTGCCGCGATATCAACTATGACCCGTTGATCTTGCCCGGTGGTATCGAGGGCTCGGACGATCCGTTGTTGGTCACACGTTCCGCTGCCTATGCCAATTCCTACCTGCGCCGTACCAGTGAAGTGGGCAAGTTGCCCACGACCACTGCCATTCAGGAGTCTCGCCAATGAGCGCCCAACCCACCCATTTCGCGCCGTTGGCGCGTCTGCTGCACTGGTCGATGGCGCTATTGATCCTGACGATGTTGTTCATCGGCGCGGGCATGGTTGCCTCGGTGTCGGAACGTCACGAATGGTTGATCCATATTCATAAACCGTTGGGTGCATTGCTGCTGGTACTGGTGATCCTGCGCCTGGTAGTGCGCCTGAGCACCCGGCAGCCGCCGCTGCCCGCCGATATGCCCGGCTGGCAGGTGCTGGCGGCAAGGCTTTCGCATCTCCTGCTGTACGCCCTGATGCTGATACTGCCGCTGTTGGGCTGGGCAATGCTGTCGGCGGCCGGGGACCCGGTCATGCTCACCAGCGCCTTGCAGCTGCCGCCGATCCTCCCGGCCAATGCAGCGACCTTTGCCGTGCTGCGCAAGGCCCATGGTTACCTGGCCTACCTGCTTTTCCTGACCATACTGCTGCACCTGGCAGCGGCATTGTTCCACGGCTGGATCCGGCGCGATGGGGTGCTCGAAAGCATGCTCAAAGGCCAGGACTGATCGTCAGCGCAGGGTCGTGGCCATATGGGCCACGGTACTGAGTACATCCCAGGCCAGCCGTTTCGAGCGCTTGCCCGACCAGCCGGTGAGTGCATCGGGTGCGTCGTTGTTGTCCTTGAACGGCATCTCCAGGGTCAATGACAGGCAGTCGAATTTCTGCCCGACACTGTTGCAGGCCAGGGTCATGTTGGCCTCGCCAGGCAAGTCGCGGGCGTAGCCATGCACGCTCTGGAACTCGCGGGTGAGGCTGCCCAGATGGCTGCGAAAGGCTTTTTCCAGCGCATCGATGCGCGAGGTGAAGCCGGGGTTGCCTTCGCACCCTGCGGTAAACACGTAGGGAATCTCTTCATCGCCATGGATGTCGAGGAACAGATCGACCCCATGTTTGGTCATTTGCTGCTGGGCGAAAAACACTTCCGGGGTGTGCTCGGCACTCGAATCCTGCCAGGCGCGGTTGAGGTCCTTGCCCATGGCGTTGGTGCGCAGGTGGCCATGAAAGGCACCGTCGGGGTTCATGTCCGGTACCAGGTACAGATCGGCAATGGCCAGCAGCGCTTGTATTTCGGCATCGTCCACTTGCTGCAGGCGCTCGATCACGCCCTCCATGAACCACTCGGCCATATGTTCGCCCGGGTGCTGCTGGGCAATCATCCAGAGTTTCAATTTGCCTTCGGCACCGTCCCCCTTGCGCAGCAGCTGGATGTCCCGACCTTCGGCGCTCTTGCCCACTGCCAGCAACTCCAGCCCGGCCGTGGTCACGGCGTGTTCGATGAGTGTGTCATGGCGGGCACGGCTGTAGGGTTCGAAATAGGCGAACCAGGCTTGCGTTTCGGTCGGCTCCAGGGTGAACCGCAGGGCCTTGCCGTCGGTGAATTCGGTCGGTACGCGGAACCAGTTGATGTGATCGTACGAGGCCACGGCCTGGTAACCGCTCCAGGCCTTGTTATAGGAAGACTGGCCCGCGTTTTCGAGGCTGAACCTGTGGGGTTGCCCCGGCGTGAGCCCATCGACCTTGAAATGAAACCACTGAAAGTGTGGGCTACGGGTGTCGGGCCGGATGGCCAGGCGAACCTGGAGAGGGTCACTGGCATCGAGCACGGTGATATTGCCGCTGTCGAAGTCGGCAGAGATTTCAAGAGGGGTCAGCGCCACGGTCATCGCCTGGGTACCTGTAGAAGTTTTTCTACAGCTTACCTTACCCGTAGCGATGGGGCGGCGTCAGGCCCAGATAGCGACCGCCGCGAGGGTGGCCAGAACCAGCGCTGCCAGTGCATAGCCGATTGGCGCCAAGTGCGTGCGTGGCTGGCGATACCATTGGCCGGCGCCAAGTTCGCGGGCCGGGGCCAGCAGCTTGCGCCAGTGCAATTCTGTAGTGTGAAAGGCATCCCGATGGGTAGCGCAGGCGTCCAGCCAGCGACGAAAGTCGATGCGTTCACTGGCGGTGGTCAGCGGGTTCTGCAGTCGGCTGTACCAATGGCTGGCGGTACCTGGTAACGGGTCGCCCGGGGAGGGGGTCCGAGTGTGCTCCAGAATCAGGGTCATGTGCTTTTCCACGGTACTCAGCGGCACATCCAGCCGTTGCGCAATCGCAGCGAAGGGGAGGTCGTCGAGGCGGCTGAGCAGGAAAACCTGTTGCACGCGTCTGGGCAGTTTTTTCAGGTTGGCCGATAGAGCGTCGCACTCGTGATCGACAGGCGCATGCTGGAACAGATTCTGAAAAGACGAAAGCAGACTGGTCATGGGTAGCTCCCTGCGGGTGACGGTCAAACCGGCGTGAAAAGGGGGGGCGTCCTCCATGACGCCATGGCAGCTTAGGCTACATGCAATTGATTCTCAAGTGCTAAATCGCGTGCACCGCGAAGATGAACGTTTTTAGCCTTTCGCTGGGCGAAGGTCCTTTGATATCATCGCCGCCATTCAAGCACCACCCCTCTTCATTAGCCTGAAGAAACCAAAAAAAAGACCCGGCAAAAAGCCGGGTCAAAAACCGTGATTAGCCTGATGAGGAGATAATCTGAAAGTCCGACCTAAGGTCTTTCAGGTTACCCAACCGATCTCGCGACCAGTTGCCTGCAATAATAATCATTATCATTTGCAAGTCAAATGAATTTCCTGTCATCCGCCAAAAATTCCACGCCCGCTAATCCAGCGGCAACTCCGTGGTGCGCTTGACCTCGCTCATGGCGATGTTGGAATAGGCTTCCTGAACATGCGGCTTCTGCAACAGATGGTCGCGTAGAAAGCGTTCATAACTGGCAATGTCCTGCGTCACCACCTTGAGCATGAAGTCCATGTTGCCGGCCATGGTGTAGCACTCCAGCACCTCGGGGTAGCCGGTAATGGCTTCCTCGAATTCGGCAAGGTGGCGTCGTCCATGGCCCGACAGCTTCACATTGACGAACACGGTCATGTTCAAGCCGAGTTTTTTCGGGTTGAGCAGGGCGACCTTGCGCTCGATCAGACCTTCTTCCTGCATCCGATGAATGCGACGCCAGCAGGGCGATTGTGACAACTCCACACGCTCGGCAATCTCGGCGGCGGAGAGGTCGGCATCGTGTTGCAGCAGGCGAAGAATCTTGCGGTCGAGGCTGCTCAGGGGTGTTTGCATGAATCAGTCCGTTTTTTTATTTTTGGTGAATCGATCATGCAGATTATTGGCCAGAACCCGGTCATTTAGAAAGAAAAAGCCCGCCCGCTACAGGCATATTTTTGGGGTGTGACCAATGAGTCACAGCTGTTTACCCGCAGGCTCGATCGCCGCACAAAAACAACAAGCAGCCCCGAGGAATGGAAATGCCGATCTTTGCTCATCCCGAATTCGATCAACATGAACAAGTGGTTTTCTGCCATGACCAGGCCACTGGCCTGAAGGCTATCGTCGCTATCCATGACACGCGGCTGGGCCCGGCGCTGGGCGGTTGCCGGGTATGGCCCTATGCCGATGAACAGCAGGCGCTCAACGATGTGCTGCGCCTGTCGCGGGGCATGACCTATAAATCGGCCCTGGCCGGTCTGCCGCTCGGTGGCGGCAAGGCGGTGATCATTGCCGACCCGCGCAAGGACAAGACACCGGAACTGTTCCAGGCCATGGGCGCGTTCGTCGATCGCCTGGGCGGGCGTTACATCACTGCGGCCGACTCCGGCACAGGTGTCACCGAGATGGCCCAGATCCGCCAGCGCACCCGGCATGTGGTCGGTGCCGGCGAGCGGGAGGCGTTCGGAGGCGGCCTGCGCACCGGCGACCCGTCGCCCTCTACCGCGCTGGGTGTATTCATCGGCCTGCGCGAGGCGGTCCGGCAGCGTTTGGGCGGCCGCGACCTCAATGGCCTGAAAGTGGCGATTCAAGGGGTCGGGCAAGTCGGTTTCGACCTCGCGCGGCAGCTGCATGCTGCCGGTGCCGAGCTTTGGGTCAGCGACATTGACGCCGGCAATCTGCAGCGCGCCCGCGACCAGCTCGGCGCCCAGGTGGTCAGCCAGGACGCGATCCATGGCCTGGATGTCGATGTGTTCTCGCCCTGCGCCCTGGGCGCGGTGATCAATGACCAGACCTTGCAGGTGCTGCGCACGCCGGTGATTGCCGGCGCTGCCAATAACCAGCTGGCCCGACCCGGGCATGCCGAGGAGCTGTGGCGCAGGGGGCAGTTGCATGCGCCTGATTACGCGATCAACGCCGGTGGCGTCATCGATGTGGCCTACGAGTACAGTGGCGGTTCGCCCGAGCAGGTTCGTCTGCATGTAGAGGGCATCGGCGAGACCCTGCGGCAGATCTTCCAGCGGGCCGAGGCTGAGGGCCGCAACACCACGGCGATCGCCGACAGCCTGGCGCTGGAGCGTCTGAACGCAGCGTAAAGTCCGGCATGCAGGTTCGCCGCAGCCGGCGAACCTGCTCCGGTGTCAGGCGTTCTGCTGGTTGAGCGTGCGCTCGACCATCGCCCGGGCGAGGTTGATCATGTGCATCACCGAAAACGCCAGATCCCTTCGGGCCCCCTGCAAGCCGTCGGCTGATTCATAGGCTGTCGCGGCGGCGCAACGCAGCAGCGACGAGGCATGAATCAAGGCTTGCGCGAGGGTCAAGTCCTCGCGTGCGGTAAACAGCAGCGCGTCTTCCTTGTCATTCGCCGGTGCCGGGTTGAGGTAATAGTCCAGTGCACGCCTGGCAGCGTCACTGTCGATCAGTGCAGCGGATTCGAGGTCTTGATTGTTACTTGGGTTTTCCGGGGGGAGGGTGGTCATGTTCGTCCTTGTTAGCAGATAAATGGATTTATCAGGCTAGTACGCTACGTATTTGTTGCCAAATCCAACATAATACAATTTGTGTATTGAGCGCGAAATTTCTGTACGTATCGTGCCAGCGATGGATAAATGGATTTCCCTGGTCAAGGCCAGGATGCGTGAACTCAACGTCACGCAAGAACAACTCGCAGAACGCATCGGGGTCTCCCAAGGCGCCGTGGGCCATTGGCTGAACAAACGCCGGGAGCCCAAGCTCGAGGTAATGAACCAGATTCTGGCAGCCCTCGATCTGGCCCACCTGCGCATTAGCCCGATGGTTCAGATCGCCGAACCAGATGGTTCCTACTGTGTGGCGGGCGATTCGACTACGATCCCATCGGCACTGATCCCACAACACGAATTGTATTTTCGCTATCCGGTGATCAGCTGGGAGGCCGCCGGGCAATTGGCCGAGCCTGGGCCTTTTACCTACCCCGATGGCCGCTTCGAAACGACCGATTACCAGGCCAGGGGCGCCGCTTTCTGGTTGGAAGTGCAGGGGGATGCCATGACGGCGCCGCTGGGGCTGAGCGTGCCTGAGGGGATGTTGATTCTGGTGGACCCGGCCATTGAGGCCGTCGTGGGCAAACTGGTCATCGCCAAGTGCCATGGCCGGCCCGGGGCGACATTCCGGCAATTGAGCGAGGAGGGCGGGCAACGCTATCTCAGGCCGCTCAACCCGACGTACCCCAAGGTCCTGCTCACCGAGCAATGCTGCCTGCTCGGTGTGGTGGTGCAAGCCACGGTGAAATTCTAGGACGGCCTCGATGCGGTGCTTGTGGGCACCGCATCGAAGCGCCATCGATCACGCCTCGGCCGCTTCCAGCTCGACCAGGGCGCTGCCTTCGCTGACCATCTCGCCTTCCTGGCAATACAGCGCCTTGACCACGCCGGCATGCGGGGCACGAATACTGTGCTCCATCTTCATCGCTTCGAGCACCACCAGTTGCGTGCCGGCTTCGACCTGTTGCCCGGCTTCGACCAGCACTCGCACGATGCTCCCGTTCATGGGCGCGGCAAGGCCGCCATGATGGGCGTGGCTGGCGTCGGCTTCGGCGATCGGGTCGAGCAGGCTGACGCTGTGCAGCTCGCCTTGCCAGTGCAGGTACAGTGAGCCGCCACGGCGGATGGCCAGGTGCTGGCGACGCAAGCCATTGTCATCGACCTGCAACTGTTCACCGACCAGGCGCATGGTCGGCGCTGCGCTCTGGCTGAGCGTGAGGGCTTGTTCCTGACTGTTGCAACTCAGGTGCAGGCTGGTTTGCGCGGGCAAGCCGGCACGAAAGCCTTGGGTCGAGCTCCAGGGTGAATGCCGGTCATCGTCGCGCACCTGGGCTGGCTGGCTTTGAATATAGGCCTGCGCCGCCGCCTGCCAGAAGGTTTCCGGCAGTGCCGCCGGCGCTGGCAGCAATTGCTCCTGATAGCGCGGGATGAAGCCGGTATCGAGCTCGGCCGCAGCGAAGGCCGGGTGGGCGACGATGCGCCGCAGAAAGCCGATGTTGGTTTTCAGCCCGCCGATGGCGAATTCGTCGAGCATGCTCAGCAGGCGCAGGCGCGCCTGTTCGCGGTCTTCACCCCAGGCGATCAGCTTGCCCAGCATCGGGTCGTAGAAGGGCGAGATGCTGTCGCCTTCAGCCACGCCACTGTCGACCCGGCGCCCCGCGCCCGCTGCCGGCTCACGGTACAGCTGCAGGGTGCCGGTGGCCGGGAGGAAGTCGTTGCCCGGGTCTTCGGCATAAAGGCGCACTTCAATCGCGTGGCCATTGAGCGGTACCTGCTGCTGGGTAATCGGCAGCGGCTCACCGCAGGCCACGCGAATCTGCCAGGCGACCAGATCCAGGCCAGTGATGGCCTCGGTCACCGGGTGTTCGACCTGCAGCCGGGTGTTCATCTCCATGAAGAAGAATTCGCCGCGCGCGTCGAGCAGAAACTCCACCGTGCCGGCGCCGACGTAGCCGATGGCCTGGGCGGCGCGGACCGCCGACTCGCCCATGGCCTGGCGCAGCTCCGGAGTCAGGCCGGGGGCCGGGGCTTCTTCCACGACCTTCTGGTGGCGGCGCTGGATCGAACAGTCGCGCTCGTTGAGGTACAGGCAATTGCCGTGTTGGTCGGCGAACACCTGGATCTCGACATGGCGCGGCTTGAGAACGTATTTTTCCACAAGCATGCGCGAGTCGCCAAATGAAGACAGGGCTTCACGCTGGGCCGAGGCCAGGGCTTCGGCGAGCTCGTTTTCCTGTTCGACCACCTTCATCCCTTTGCCGCCACCTCCGGCGGTTGCCTTGAGCAGCACCGGGTAGCCGATGCGTGCGGCGGCGGCGCGGAAGGTTTCCAGGTCCTGGGCTTCACCGTGATAGCCGGGCACCAGCGGCACGCCGGCGGTTTCCATCAGAGCCTTGGCCGCTGATTTGCTGCCCATGGCGTCGATGGCCGAGGCCGGTGGGCCGAGGAAGATCAGCCCGGCTTCTTCGATGGCGCGGGCAAATCCGGCATTCTCCGACAGAAAACCATAGCCGGGGTGGATCGCCTGGGCGCCGCTGGCCTTGGCCGCGGCAATCAACTTGGTGATGTCCAGGTAACTTTCGGCAGCCTTGGCGCCGCCCAGGTCGACGCGGATGTCGGCTTCACGGCTGTGTCGGGCGTCACGGTCGATGGCGCTGTGCACGGCCACGGTAGTCAGGCCCATGGCCTTGGCGGTGCGCATCACCCGGCAAGCGATCTCGCCACGGTTGGCGACCAGCAGGGTAGTCAGGTGCGGGCGGCTCATGGGCGCGGCTCCTTCGCGGTCGAAGTGGGCTGCCAGTTCGGTGGGCGTTTTTGCAGGAAGGCACGCAAGCCTTCCTGGCCTTCGGGGCTGACGCGGATGCGGGCGATGGCGTTTTCGCAGTAACGGCGCAGGGCCGGGGTCAGCTCGCCATGGCCGACTTCACGCAGCAGGTCCTTGGTGGCGCGCATGGCTTGCGGGCTGTTCTGCAGCAGGTTGTCGACCCATTCGCCGAGTCGTTGCTCCAGCTCCGCCGCCGGGTAGGCTTCGGCCAGCAAACCGAGTTCACGGGCGCGTTCGCCGCTGAAGCGTTCGGCGGTCAAGGCATAGCGGCGGGCAGCACGCTCGCCCATGGCCTGGACCACGAAGGGGCTGATAACGGCCGGCGCCAGGCCGATGCGCACTTCGGACAGGCACAGCTGTGCGTCCACCGCACCGATGGCCATGTCGCAGCAACTGATCAGGCCCAGCGCGCCGCCAAAGGCCGCGCCCTGAACCACGGCCAGGGTCGGGATCTTCAGCTTGGCCAGGTTGTACATCAGCTCGGCCAGTTCCCGGGCATCGTCCAGGTTGGTCTGGTAATCGAGCTCGGCCGACTGTTGCATCCAGGCCAGGTCCGCGCCGGCACTGAAGTGCCGGCCACGGCCACGCAGCAACAGGAAGCGCAGGCTGGCGTCGGCTGCGACCTGGTCCAGCGCCAGGATCAGTTCGCGGATCATCTGGGCATTGAAGGCGTTGTTCTTGTCTTCGCGGCTGAGCCAGAGCGTGGCGAAACCGCGAGGGTCTTTGTGCAACTCAAGGGTAGTGAAGTCGTTCATGGGTCACATCCGGAAAATGCCGAAACGGCTCTGTTCGACGGGCGCATTCAGGGCCGCCGACAAGGCCAGGCCCAGTACGTCGCGGGTTTGTGCCGGGTCGATGACGCCGTCATCCCACAGCCGTGCGCTGGAGTAGTAGGGGTGCCCCTGGTGCTCGTACTGGTCGAGGATCGGTTGCTTCAACCGGGCCTCGTCCTCGGCGCTGAAGCTGTGCCCGGTGCGTTCGCTCTGCTCGCGCTTGACCTGCGCCAGCACCCCGGCCGCCTGTTCGGCGCCCATCACGCCGATGCGCGCGTTGGGCCACATCCACAGAAAGCGCGGGTCGTAGGCGCGGCCGCACATGCCGTAGTTGCCGGCACCGAAGCTGCCGCCGATGATCACCGTGAACTTCGGCACCTTGGCACAGGCCACCGCGGTCACCAGCTTGGCGCCGTGCTTGGCGATACCGCCGGCCTCGTACTTCTGGCCGACCATGAAGCCGGTGATGTTCTGCAGGAACAGCAGCGGGATGCCGCGCTGGCAGGCCAGCTCGATGAAGTGCGCGCCTTTTTGCGCAGCTTCGGCGAAGAGGATGCCGTTGTTGGCCAGGATCGCGATCGGGTAGCCATGCAGGTGGGCGAAGCCGCACACCAGGGTAGTGCCGAACAATGCCTTGAACTCGTCGAACACCGAGCCGTCGACCAGACGGGCGATGACTTCGCGCACATCGAAGGGTTGCTTGGCGTCGGCCGGAATCACTCCGTACAGATCTTCGCTGGCATACAGCGGCGCAATCGGAGCGCGTTGCTGGACTTCGCCGAGCTTTTTCCAGTTCAGGTTGGCGATGCAGCGCCGGGCGATGGCCAGGGCATGTTCGTCGTTGTCGGCATAATGGTCGGCAACCCCGGAAACCTTGCAATGCACATCCGCACCGCCCAGGTCCTCGGCGCTGACCACCTCGCCAGTGGCCGCCTTGACCAGTGGCGGGCCGGCAAGAAAGATGGTCGCCTGCTGGCGGACCATGATCGCTTCGTCGGCCATGGCTGGAACATAGGCCCCACCGGCGGTGCAGGAACCCATGACCACCGCGATCTGCGGGATGCCCAGGGCGCTCATGTTGGCCTGGTTGAAGAAGATTCGCCCGAAGTGTTCGCGGTCCGGGAAGACTTCATCCTGGCGGGGCAGGTTGGCGCCGCCCGAATCCACCAGGTACAGGCAGGGCAGGCGATTCTGTTGGGCGATGGCCTGGGCGCGCAGGTGCTTTTTCACCGTGAGCGGATAGTACGAGCCGCCTTTGACCGTGGCGTCGTTGGCCACGATCATGCACTCGACGCCTTCGACCCGGCCGATGCCGGCAATCACGCCGGCGGCGGGCACGTCTTCGCCATAGACTTCATGGGCGGCCAACTGGCCGATTTCGAGAAATGGCGAGCCCGGGTCGAGCAGCCGGTTGATCCGTTCGCGCGGCAGCAATTTGCCGCGCGAAGTATGCCGTTCCTGGGCCTTCGGCCCACCGCCCTGGTGCACCTTGGCGAGCAGATTGCGCAACGCCTGGACCTGTTCGAGCATGGCCGCGCTATTGACTGAAAACTCCGCCGAGCGCGGGTTGATCTGGGTGTGCAGGATTGCCATGGGGCGCACTTCCTTATCTGGGTGGCTCAGCGTGTTTCGTTGAACAGTTCGCGACCGATCAGCATCCGGCGGATTTCGCTGGTACCGGCGCCGATCTCGTAGAGCTTGGCGTCGCGCAACAGGCGGCCGGCCGGGAACTCGTTGATGTAGCCATTGCCACCGAGGATCTGGATCGCGTCGAGAGCCATTTGTGTGGCTTTCTCCGCGGTGTAGAGGATTACCCCGGCGGCGTCCTTGCGGGTGGCCTCGCCGCGCTCGCAAGCCTGGGCTACCGCATACAGGTAGGCGCGGCCGGCGTTGAGATGGGTGTACATGTCGGCGACCTTGCCCTGGATCAGCTGGAACTCGCCGATGCTCTGGCCGAACTGTTTGCGGTCGTGAATGTAAGGCACGACCACGTCCATGCAGGCCTGCATGATCCCGGTCGGGCCGCCGGAGAGCACCACGCGCTCGTAATCCAGGCCGCTCATCAGGACCTTCACGCCGCCGTTGACGACACCCAGCACGTTCTCTTCCGGTACTTCGACGTCATCGAAGAACAGCTCGCAGGTGTTGGAGCCACGCATGCCCAGCTTGTCGAACTTGTTGCTGCGGCTGAAGCCTTTCCAGTCGCGCTCGACGATGAAGGCGGTGATGCCGTGCGGGCCCTTTTCCAGGTCGGTCTTGGCGTAGATCACATAGGTGTTGGCATCCGGGCCGTTGGTGATCCAGGTCTTGCTGCCGTTGAGCACATAGTGGTCGCCGCGCTTGTCGGCGCGCAGCTTCATCGAGACCACGTCGGAGCCGGCATTGGGCTCGCTCATGGCCAGGGCGCCGATATGTTCGCCGCTGATCAGCTTGGGCAGGTATTTGGATTTCTGCTCGTGGTTGCCGTTGCGGTTGATCTGGTTGACGCAAAGGTTGGAGTGGGCGCCGTAGGAGAGGGCGACCGAGGCCGAACCGCGGCTGATTTCTTCCATTGCTACCACGTGCGCCAGGTAACCGAGGCCCGCGCCGCCGTACTCTTCCGGCACGGTGATGCCCAGCAGGCCCATGTCGCCGAACTTGCGCCACATGTCGGCGGGGAACAGGTTGTCGTGATCGATCTGCGCGGCGCGCGGGGTCAGTTCGGCGGCGACGAAGGCCTGGACCTGGTCACGCAGCATGTCGATGGTTTCGCCCAGGGCGAAGTTCAGGGATGGGTAATTCATGCTTGCACCTTTGCTGTTTATTCTTGTGGAAGGGCGCGAAAAGTCGCGGCTGATTCAGCTATAACCTTTACGTTAACGTAAACCTGATGCCGGGGACTGTCAACGCTGTATATTGGTTTTGAATCGTTGATCGGGAAAAGGTGTTTATTGACCTTTACGTTAACGTTAATTTACGCCAGAGTTAAGGCGATTTTTCGGTCGCCGGCCTCGCGGCGGGCAGTTCAAGCATGCTCCCAATACAAACAAAAAAGGGATCGTCATGGATCAACCAAGCTACTCCAAAGGCCTGCAAGACAAAGCGCTGCTGGCCAAGACCATCGGCCAGGCGTTCGATGACACCGTGGCCCGTTTCCCCGATGGCGAGGCGCTGGTGGTGCGTCACCAACAGGTGCGTTACAGCTGGCGGCAACTGGCCGAGACGGTCGAAGTGCACGCCAGGGCCTTGCTCGCCCTGGGGCTGCAGACCGGCGACCGGCTGGGCGTCTGGGCGCCCAATTGCGCCCAGTGGTGCATTGCCCAGTTCGCTAGCGCCAGGATCGGCGTGATCCTGGTCAACATCAACCCGGCTTACCGTAGCAGTGAACTGGAATACGTGCTCAAGCAGTCCGGTTGCCAGTGGCTGATCTGCGCCGGGGCGTTCAAGTCCTCCAATTACCACGAGATGCTCACGGGCTTGTTGCCCGAATTGGGCGAGCACGCGCCGGGGCAGTTGCGCAGCGAGCTGCTGCCCCAGTTGCGTGGGGTCATCAGCCTGGACGCGCAGCCGCCGAAGGGCTTCCTGCCCTGGGCCGAGCTGGCTGCACTGGCCGACGGCGTCAGCGATAGCGACTATCAAGGCCGACAGAAGAGCCTGCAGTTCGACGAGGCGGTGAACATCCAGTACACCTCCGGCACCACCGGCTTCCCCAAGGGCGCCACCCTCAGCCACTACAACATCCTCAACAACGGCTATATGGTCGGTGAGAGCCTGGGTTTGACCGACCGCGACCGGTTGGTGATTCCGGTGCCGCTGTACCATTGCTTCGGCATGGTCATGGGCAATATCGGCTGCATGACCCATGGCAGCACCATGATTTACCCCAACGATGCCTTCGACCCCTTGCTGACCCTGAGCACCGTTGCCCAGGAGCGGGCCACCGCCCTGTATGGCGTGCCGACCATGTTCATCGCCATGCTCGATCACCCCCAGCGCCAGGAATTCGACCTGTCGAGCCTGCGCACCGGAATCATGGCCGGGGCGACGTGCCCGATCGAGGTGATGCGCCGAGTGATCAGCGACATGCACATGAGTGAAGTGCAGATCGCCTACGGCATGACCGAGACCAGCCCGGTGTCTCTGCAAACCGGCCCCAGCGACGACCTGGAACTGCGCGTGACCACGGTGGGGCGCACCCAGCCGCAGCTGGAAAGCAAAATCATCGACGAGCAGGGCTGCATTGTCCCGCGCGGGCAGATTGGCGAGTTGTGCACCCGGGGTTACAGCTTGATGCTCGGCTACTGGGGTAACCCCCAGGCCACTGCCGAGGCTATCGATCCTGCCGGCTGGATGCACACCGGCGACCTGGCGACCATGAACGAGCAGGGCTATGTGTGCATTGCCGGGCGCAACAAGGACATGATCATTCGCGGCGGCGAGAACATTTACCCGCGCGAGCTGGAGGAGTTTTTCTTCACCCATCCGGCTGTTGCCGATGTGCAGGTGATCGGCATTCCCGATGACCGCTACGGCGAGGAGATCGTTGCCTGGATCAAGTTCCACCCCGGCCATGGCGCCACCGAGCCGGAACTTCAGGCCTGGTGCAAGGACCGCATCGCGCATTTCAAGACGCCGCGGTATTTCCGCTTCGTCGAAGAATTCCCCATGACCGTGACGGGCAAGGTGCAGAAGTTCCGGATGCGCGAGATCAGTATCGAGGAGTTGGCGAACAGGTAGCAGCAATGCGGTGCGGGGGTGGGGGGACTCTGTGGGAGCTGGCTTGCCAGCGATGGCATCGCTGCGGTGATTCAGGGAGACCGCATTGCCAGCATCGCTGGCAAGCGGAACGCCGCCCGGCCAGCTCCCACAAGGGGGTTGGCGACTGATGGGTACATATCCCAGAAAGCACTGAGGGGAGCCGAAGCTCCCCTCTAGGATTGTTGCATGCTCTTTTTTTGTTATTGAGGGTTGGCCTGTTCTTGTTTTTGTCGACCTTGGCCCTTCTTGCTTTTTTGCGACCCCCATCCGGGGTCAAGAGCAAACGTATTTTTTTGAGCGCTGATCTACCTTCATCATTGCTGATCCAACCGATACGGCAGCTACCTTGGGGTAGTTTTATTGTTCTCTGTCCGGTCGCGGGGCAAGCCCCTGGAAAGCACATCCTCTCCAAAAAAATCTGTTAGCTGCGTCTCTGTCGTGTTGTTTTTGTTATGTCAGAGTCGTTACGTCTTATTTTTATTGGGTTTTTTGCAGTTTTTATTGTTGTTGTACCAAAGATATAGCATTCCGCGTGCCAGCTTTGTAAAAGCCAATAAAATCAATGGTTTGGCAGATGAGAAAGAATAGCTTACGAAAAAAAGCCGGAAAATTGTTTCCGTGTTACTCGCTTTTCCGGGGGAATGTGAGGGGGAGGTAACACTGTGCCAGCGTTACCTCCCCACTTTCATTGTGCGCTGCGTGCCCGAGCCACTCGGGAGCCGCTGGGGCGTCCCAGCACGGCACTGATCCGCTGGCCCGCCGCGAGCAGCAACTCCATGTCGATACCGGTTTCGATGCCCAGGCCCTGGAGCATGTAGAGCACGTCTTCAGTCGAGACATTGCCGCTGGCGCCCTTGGCATAGGGGCAACCGCCGAGGCCGGCGATGGAGCTGTCGAACACCGCGATGCCCTCCAGCAGGCTGGCGTAAATGTTGGCCACGGCCTGGCCATAGGTGTCATGGAAGTGCCCGGCCAGTTGTGCGCGGGGCACATGCGCGGCCACCACGTCGAACATCTTGCGCGTCGCGCCCGGGGTGCCGGTGCCGATCGTGTCGCCCAGGGACACTTCGTAGCAGCCCATCAGGTGCAGTTCACGGGCGACCACCGCGACCTGCTCGGGTTTGACCTGGCCTTCATAAGGGCAGCCCAATACGCAGGAAACATAACCGCGCACGCTTACCCCGTGTTCGCGGGCCTGCTCCATGATCGGCACGAAGCGCTCCAGGCTTTCGCTGATCGAGCAGTTGATGTTGCGCTGGGAAAACGACTCGGACGCCGCCGCAAACACCGCAATCTCCCTGACCCCGGCCGCCAGCGCATCCTCGAAGCCACGCAGGTTCGGCGCCAGGGCGCCATAGGTCACACCGGGCTTGCGCTGGATCTGCGCAAACACCTCGGCCGAGCCGGCCATCTGCGGCACCCACTTGGGCGAGACGAAACTGCCGACCTCGATATAACTCAGGCCTGCGGCGGTCAGATCATCGACCAGCCGGACCTTGTCCGCGACGCTGATGGGCTGGGCTTCGTTCTGCAGGCCATCGCGCGGGCCCACTTCGACCAGGCGCACTTTGTTTGGCAGTGACATGAGGGTTATTCCTGTTCAGGAGGCCTGGCGGCCATTTTTTTGATTTTTCAGGGTTTCGGCCAATGCCTGCACGCAGCGTTCTTCGGCGGTATCGAGCTCCAGTTGCATCTGCTGGATGTCCAGCAGTTGCTGCTCCAGCTGTGCCCGGCGCTCGGCGATCTTCACCAGCATGCTGTTGAGCTGCTTGCCGTTGCCGCTGCTGGGGTCATAGAGCTCGATCAGCTCGCGGCACTCGGCCAGGGAAAAACCGATGCGCTTGCCGCGCAGAATCAGCTTCAGGCTGACCTTGTCACGCGCCGAATAGATCCGCTCCAGGCCACGCCGCTCGGGGCTGAGCAGGCCTTGTTCTTCATAAAAACGGATGGCCCGGGTGGTGATGTCCAGCTCGCGGGACAGGTCGGAAATGCTGTAGGTCTGGGTGCTCATGGTGGGGCTCGGGTTAAGGCATGACGTTAAGCTAATTGCTGGTTGACGTTTACGTCAAGGTGCATCTGCACCTGTCATGCTGAAAGTATTTCCAAGTGCTCAGCGCCGGGCTGTCTGAGGATACTTATCCCTTCTCGGCAAATGCCGAGTCGGCATGAGCGCAAATGTGCGCACGTTTTTTGAGCGATTCAAGGAAGAGAAGCCCAATGACAGACAAACTCAGCACTGCCCCGTCCACCATGAAAGTCGATCCATTGTGGCTTGAGAGCCGCGAAGGATCGGGCAATGGTCTGTTTCGGGCATGGCACCAATTTGAAACAACACATCAGCGCCTGCAGCGGTTGCTCGGCGCGGCTTCGAAAGAGACAGGCACGGCGGATGAATTCTGGAACGCTCGTGCGCGTGGCACGAGGGTCAGCCACCGTCAGTATGTAGCCGATACCCTATATGATTACCTTGAAGCCCGGCTGGACATCGAATATGGGTTGCTCAGATTGCCGCGTCAGGGATGGCGGTGGGGTCGGGAACTGATCGAGAAGGCCCGGCGCGACGGCCCCGCTGAAATCACACCGAGTTGGTTGCCGGCACTGGGCACGAAATATCACTACGTTTATGTGGATGTACCTGATGAGGACTCAGACACCTTGCCGGGTAGTATTGTCGTGTCTCGCGGGGGTGCGTACCTGCTCTTCACGCTAGGCTGGGACAGGGGGGCTGTATGGTTTTCGAATCGTTCTAACCTAGAGGCGTTCCTGCTCGATAACAGAGTTAGTCTGTGGGAGGGAATGTATACGGTGGAGCAGCTTGAACAGGCTCAAGAGATCGTGTTCTCAGAACTACTGCGCAATCCATTCGAAGTTGTCTTCGAGTCAGCGCAGCGGCGATGGGATAAGCACCCCGAGTATCTTTCAAGCTTGCTTGCCAGGGACCTCTCCACCGCCGACCGCAATCAAATCCAAGAGCGAATGGCTCGGGAAGGCCATAGCGATCGCGCGTTGATTAACTTCGGCAGCCTCGATGAGGCGCTTGCGCTGGCTTACCGCGAGGCAGCGGTAGAGCGTCAGGAGGAAGCCATCCTGACCTACCTGGGTGAGTCGCCTCGGAGCGACGCCGCACAGTTCAGGTTGGGGCTGTTGATGCAGGACAGCCTCGACGCAACGCACCATCGTAATGAGGCCAGCGGGCGCTTGAAAGCCTTGCTCAGCGCGAGCAACGCCTTGGGCTGGGTAGCGCAAGGTGACGCTGCATTTTTGACCTGCTGCAACGACCGTGCGCAGGGCGTGGTGGATGAAGCCAGGCTGCAGCACAAGCTCGGCATTCTGACCCTGGCGCAACAGGCAATGGTCGAGGAGGTGGTGTTTTCGTCCGACGCTGACGGATATGCCGGCCGCCAGACCCAGGTATTCGACCTGACGGTGCACGATTGGAAAATCGCCGGGGCGTTGATTCTGGTCGACGAAAATGGCGACGGTGGACCTGACGAACAGACCAGTGCGTTGCTCTACATGCCAGGCCTGCAGGGTGGCTTACTGGCCTTTGCGAACGTTGGGGCATTGAAAGAGGCGCTTGTCGACACCTTGCTGGCAAGAACAGAGTCGGTTTTTCGGGACAATGTTCCTTTCGATCAGGCTCAGGCTATTGATGATTATCTGAACAAGTGTTTGGACGAAGGGCTGGACGTTGCGCTCAGTCTCGTCAAAGTGACGGGTAAGCCTTTTATCCAAAGCCTGAAAGATCAGCTTACCCACTTCCCCCGTCATGCACGGGCGATCAGCGCCGGTACTGCGTCGTATCCTGATACGGCCAGCACTGCAGAGTCGCAGGGTTTTCTTGAGTCGCAAACATTCACCAAGCTCGCAATCCCGGTCAACGAAGCACGAGAGGTCGCTCTTGAACGCGTGGCTGAGCAACTGCGCACGGTACCGGCTGCCGAGCAGATCAAACAACGCTTCGATCAATTGCCGGAAGCGGATCGCACCGCCGTGCAAAACAACTTGGCGGCGTATCGCACAGCTTTCATTGGGGCACGTGAATTATTAAGGCAGGAACTGCCTGATCGAGAGACTTTTGTCGATGGCCTTATTCGTCAACGCCTGGAGTCAGACATCGGCATGATTTGGCCGTTCCAGGTGATTCTGGATCTTCCGGAGTCCGTAAGAGAAGAGACGGTGTTGGGCCCCGATATTCCGACGGCCGTTGGCGAGCGCCCTTCTGGAAAAATTGAATATTTGCCCAGCGATGACTGGGTACAAATGACACTCTCGGATTTGGCCCTGGCAAATATTGATGATGCGATGAAGCGACGTTTGAGCTTCATGGAGGTCATCATCAACTCGCCAATAGCAAGCAATGCCAGTCTAGGAGGCAAACTCAGCCAGCATTATGTCAAGCAGCTGGTGAAGTCGCTCGATGCGGCTGGCGAGTATGAAAAACGCATCACTTCGGCGTATCGCCTTCCGGTTGGCAGTGCCTTCGTGCGCGAACTGCATCGCGAAAGGTTGGAGCTGCCCTGGCAGTTGCTGTTGAAGGTCGAACTGCTGTTGGTCAAGGGACGAGGGATGTCGACGTCAACGTATCGGCTTCTTGAGCAATTGGCTGATGGATCGACCCCTGCCCAACTCTTGAGCCAAGGGTTGGATATCAATATTCAGACTGCAACGCTCTTCCCGGGGCGAGATGCTCTGGGTGGCACTTCAGAGGTCGCATTGTCAGGTTTGTTGTTCCTGGTTAACCAGCAAACCGACGCTACCATACTGTATTTGCCGGGTACTCCCAGAGGTAATGCATTCAGGGAATACAGCAGTTTGGAGCAAGCGCAAATGGCGCTTGCCGATATGACCCTGGACGCTGTGATGCTGAACTATCTGGCGGCACATGCGGATGACGGCAACGCAGACGCGCATGCCGCCAAGGTTCGACGGGCATTGCGCAGCGGGTTTCGAAGCTTTGTCGGAGCCAGTTCCCCTTGGCCGATGTCTACCAGCCTGCCAACGCATTTGTGCAATCTGGAAATGGGCCGGCTTGTTACCGCGCATCGCGCCTCTTCACGCTCGAACCGAGAGTTGTATCTCGAGGAGGCGGCGCTGGAGCACCAGGCAATATATGGTTATTTGAAAATGACCTTGGGCTTCATGCCGATTCTAGGCTCAGTCATTTCGGTCTATGACTTTTGGATCGCTGCCAACGGGGCGGTGAATGCGTTCCTCCAGGGCCGGGTCAATGAAGGCATAGACCACTTGGCGTCGGCGATGATGTCCCTGGTCGATGTCGTCCTTGATGTCGCGCCGGGGGTGGTAGGGGCCGGTCGGTTCACCAAGGTCAAAAGGCTGCAAGGCATTGCCCGGCAGCGGCAGATAACGTTCAAGCTTGGGCATGATGGCAGCGTGGCGCTAACGCCCAAGGCTGCCAGCAGTTCGGGCCGAGTCCGTCACTATGCTTATGACGCTTTCGAGGGACGTCAAAGTAAAATGGCCCTGTATGGCAAAACGCGCATTGACGCAGGGCAGGCCAAGGGCACCTACTCGGTCGGGAGCAAACACTACATCCAGCGCGACGGTTTGACTTACGAGGTGGAGTGGGACGCGTCCTATCGCACCTGGCGGCTCGCTAAAACGCCGAGCCATTTCTATCGGCAGCCGATTCGATTGGGCGATGACGGTCGATGGGTGACTCATGGCCAGTTCAGCGGCCGTCTAGTTGATGGCGGGCTGCAAGGTGGCGGCCCTGTGCTGAGCATGCTTCGGGATATATGGGGCGGCGGGGGGCGGGGTCGACAAGCGGCAATCGCCCGGCAAGCGGTCGATGAGGTTGTTGATGCTGCTGCCAGGGTGCCTTCGGTGCCGGCTGGGTCGAGAGGGCTGAAACCCGCGGCGTTGAAGAAAAAGATTGAGCAAGCGAAAAAAGCTGTGAGCGAAGGGCAGGGTGGCTTTGCACAAGCAGACAGTGCGTTCACCGCTTTGGGAGCAGGGGAGGAGGCATTCAAGGACGCAGTCGATGCGGCGATCAAGAACTATAAGAGTAGCTTGAACACACTGGGCGAGTTGGGTAGCCCAGGCAGCGCTGCTAATCTGGCGAGTGCGTATCAAGGCGTTCAAAAGGAATTCCGAAAATTTCAGACGGCGATGAACAGACGTCTGGGAGGCGATTCCGAGTTCACAGGATTGATGCGAACGGTTGACGGCGGGATCGGAAGTTTCGCCAATAGAACCTCCATAGAAGCCGCTGATCTCTCGGGCGTGAGCAAGGCCCTGGACTCTCTCTCAGAAAGGTTCGAGGTGATTTCCGCAGGCGCCGACCAGAAACTATGGCAAAAGGTACCGGATCGGTTCCCTGGTGCATCACCCAAAAAAGAGACTGCGAAGCTCGCAACGGAGACGGATAGTTTCATTGCCAAACTGGCTGACAGAAAGACAGGCTTACAAACCCTTAAGTCCGGAATTGAGGGGAAAGCGGCCCAAAAAAGAGCAAATGACTTGGCGGGTGAGTGTGCCTTTCGACATAAACAGATACAGGAGGATCAATTGCTGAGCACGGTTGATCGCGAAAGGTTACTTTCTAGCCTGAGTAGCGAAAAAAGCAACCTCACGAAACTTGCGGATGAACTTCTCGTTAAGCATTCGTTTACTCAAAACATCACTGAAGAGGCCGTGGAGACACTGCTGAATCGGAAAGCCATCAAAGTAAATCAGGGGCGCGAGTTGCCGAACAAAGTCAACCGGAATGGTGAGACGGATATTGTGGTGGAATACCCATTGCGTATAGGTAAAGGCATTGCAGGGTACGCCGAGAATACCGATTACGCCTTTATGCATCTACACTACAAGCAAAAGCCGTATCGTCTGGAGGACTTTGTAGCCGTTCATTTCAAGACTCCAGAGCAACGCGGGATGGGGGGAGGTGGGGTTTATCGTAAAGCAGCTACTACAGCGTTTGTAAAAACGTATCTTGCACCACATCAACCTAAGTAACTTACCCCCGCGCTTTTGAACGCGGGGCTCCCCTTCCACACATTTCAGCGGCCGAAAGTGCTTCGGTCGCTTACGCCTTCACCACCCGCTCATCCTGCGCCGTCACCCACTGACACAAATCAATCATCTGCTCCCTCATCCACCGGTTCGCCGGGTCCTGGTCCGTACTCTCATGCCAGTACAGATGCGTCTCCACCGGCGGCACATCCTTGACCGGCAAACTCACGAAATTCAGCTCATGCCGACGTGCAAAACGCTCCGGCACGGTCATGACCATGTCCGTCTGCTGCAGCACTTGCGAGGCCATCAGGTAATGCTGCGAACGCAGGGCGACCTTGCGCTGCAGGCCCATCTTGCCCAGGGCCAGGTCCACATAACCGAGGCCGTTGCGGCGGCTGGAGATGTGGATGTGGGTCATGCTCAGGTACTCGTCCAGGCTGAGCTTGTCCTTGTACAGCGGGTGGCCCTTGCGCATGGCGCAGACGTATTGGTCCTGCATGAGCTTGACGTGGCGCACCTGCGGGTCGGTGTTGAGCGGGGCATCGACGGCGAAATCCAGGCGCCCGGCCGCCAGTTCCTTGGTGGTCTCCCGGCGCTTGCACAGGAAGCTTTCGATGACCACGGCCGGGGCCTGGCGGCGCAGGCGCTGGAACAGCGGCGGCAGGATCACCGCCTCGGTCAGGTCGGTCATGCTGATGCGGAAGGTCTTGTTCGCTTGCAGCGGGTTGAAAATGCGACTTTCCTGAACCGACACCCGCAGCAACGACAGCGCATTGCGCACCGGGCCGATGATGTTCTGGGCCATGGGCGTGGGCACCATGCCCTGGGCGGTGCGTACGAACAGCGGGTCATTGAAGGTTTCGCGCAGGCGCGCCAGGGCGTTGGACACCGCCGGCTGGGTAATGCCGACGATCTGTCCGGCCCGGGTCAGGTTGGCTTCAGTGTAGATGGCATCGAAGACGATGAAGAGGTTCAGGTCGACCTTGCTCAGATTCATGGGCTGCGCTCTTGTTGTGTTTTTTTGCGGTTGCATCAGCCGATCATATATCGGTTATGAATGTTTATACACGCCGAGAATAGGTTAGGTAAATTTTGGCGGCTGATCTAGCATCGGTTTCATGAACCCGACAACCTCCCTCAGAAGGTAGCTGCCCATGGATTTCGCCTACTCCCCCAAGGTCCAGGAACTGCGTGAACGCGTGACCGCATTCATGGACACCTATGTCTACCCGGCCGAAGCGGTGTTCGAGCGCCAGGTCGCCGAAGGCGATCGCTGGCAGCCGACTGCGATCATGGAAGAGCTCAAGGTCAGGGCCAAGGCCGAGGGCCTGTGGAACCTGTTTCTGCCCGAGTCTGAACTGGGCGCCGGCCTGACCAACCTCGAGTACGCGCCGCTGGCAGAAATCATGGGCCGCTCCTTGTTGGGGCCAGAACCGTTCAACTGTTCGGCGCCCGATACCGGCAACATGGAAGTGCTGGTGCGTTATGCCAACCAAGCGCAGAAGCAACAATGGCTCGAGCCGCTGCTGCGTGGTGAGATCCGCTCGGCGTTCGCGATGACCGAGCCGGACGTGGCGTCCTCGGATGCCACCAACATGGCCGCCCGGGCCGAGCGCCAGGGCGATGAGTGGGTCATCAATGGCCGTAAATGGTGGACTTCCGGCGCCTGCGATCCGCGCTGCAAGATCATGATCTTCATGGGCTTGACCAACCCCGATGGCCCGCGTCACCAGCAGCACTCGATGATTCTGGTGCCCACCGATGCACCCGGCGTGAAAATCGTCCGCCCGCTGCCGGTGTTCGGTTACGACGATGCCCCGCACGGCCATGCCGAAGTCCTGTTCGAAAACGTACGGGTGCCTTATGAAAACGTATTGCTGGGCGAGGGCCGCGGCTTCGAAATCGCCCAGGGCCGGCTTGGCCCGGGCCGGATTCACCACTGCATGCGCTCGATCGGCATGGCCGAGCGTGCGTTGGAACTGATGTGCAAGCGTTCGGTGGAGCGCACCGCCTTCGGTCGCCCATTGGCGCGGCTGGGGGGCAACGTCGACAAGATCGCCGACTCGCGGATGGAGATCGACATGGCACGTCTGTTGACGCTCAAGGCGGCCTATATGATGGACACCGTGGGCAACAAGGTGGCCAGGAGCGAGATTGCCCAGATCAAGGTGGTGGCGCCGAACGTGGCCCTGAAGGTGATCGACCGGGCGATCCAGATCCATGGCGGCGCCGGTGTCTCCAATGATTTCCCGCTGGCCTATATGTATGCCATGCAGCGCACCCTGCGCCTGGCTGACGGTCCGGATGAAGTGCACCGCGCCGCCATCGGCAAGTTCGAGATCGGTAAATACGTGCCCAGGGAGTTGCTGCGCAGCGAACACTGAACCAGCGGCCAGTGCCTCTATGTAATGATTGAGGCACTGCTCAATGTACCCACACCTCGACGCGCCGATTCTTGACCCGGCCCTGGTCCTGATCATTGTCGGCGACAGGCATCTGTGCACCCAGCCCGACCAGGTCTCGCAGGATTACCCCTTGCTTGAACAGTTCGCGGCGGACCGCCATGGCCCGCAGTTTCGACAGCAGCAGGGCACGCGCCGGATCGTCCTTGGCGTCGCCGAAGCCGACCAGGGTGACTTTGCGCTCTAACTTGTCGGTTTGTTTGAGGTAGGCGAACAGCCGGTCCAGGTCCGCCCGGGCCTTGTTGTCGAGCGTGGCGCTGCCTTCACTGAAACGCAGGTTCAACGACAAGCGCATGGCGTTATCGGCCAGTGCCCGGTAAGCCTGGGGCATGCCGTTGAAGGGGGGTACCCGCATCGGCTGAATACTTTGCGCGACGAATCCGCTGGCACTGACGATGGCCTGGCCCTGATCGCTTTGCACATAGCGCATCAGGGCCCGGGCCCAGGGGTTTTGGTTGTCCGGAGGTAAATAGAAATACAGGCGACGGGACAGCGGATAATCTTCGCTGGCGATCAGGGCGGGCGTCGGCAGCATGGGTTGCGAATCGCCGTCCTTGATGGCCAGCGCCTTGGCCTTGTGCACATACGGCAGGCCGATGAAACCGATGGCCTGACGATCTGGCAGACTTCGGTTGTGAGTTGCTCGCTGGACTCCAAACGCACGGCATTGGCTGACAGGCTCTGGCCGAGCGGGTCGAGTATCAGCGTCTTGAAGGTTTCGAACGTGCCGGAGCGTTCATCGCGGGCATACAGGTGTATCGGACCCTGGCCTGATCCCAGTTGCTCCCAGGTCTGGATCCTGCCGGAAAAAATCCCGGCCAGTTGCTCGGTGTTCAACTGCTGCAACGGGTTGTCCGGGTGCAGGATGACGGCCACGCCGTCGATCGCGATGACCTGCTCGGCTTCGGGGTCTTTCAGGTCGCCAAGCGCTTCGAGCTCGACCAGTTCGGCATCCTTGATTGGGCGAGAGGAAGCTGCAAGGTCGGCGGTTCCGGACTTCAGCGCGCTGAAGCCCGTGCTCGAACCATGAGCCGCGACCTCGATCCGGATCGTTTGCCCGGTGGTGGTCTGGCCGCTGATCTGCTGTTCGTTGACGTTGGCGGATGCTTGAACCTGCACATTCTGCAGTTCCTGCTCTTGCAACAAGCCTTTGACCAGGGCCGGACCGAGCACTGCGCCGATGGTGTTGGAGCCCTGGATGCGCAGCACCGGTGCCGATTGTTCGGCGAACGAGAAGCCCGGGAGCAGGAGCAGGGCAGCCAGAATCGTCAGGGCGAGCGGCATGCGGCAGTACCTTGAAGGGAGGGGAACTGCCGGGAGAATAAGTCAGATCGATGACTGAAATATGACGGTAGGCCGCGACCGCAACCGCTACGCGCTCGCGCGCGAAGCGGGCGCAACGATCACAACCTAATCAGCTCAGCTCAAGCCAGATCGGCGCATGGTCGGACGGTTTTTCCATGGCGCGCAAATCGTAATCCACCCCCGCCGCCTTGATACGCGGCAGCAGGCGGCTGGAGGTCAGGATCAGGTCGATGCGCAGCCCGCGCTTGGGCTCGTCGTCAAAGCCGCGGCTACGGTAGTCGAACCAACTGAATCGGTCCGCCACTTCCGGGTACAGGTGCCGGAAGCTGTCGACCAGGCCCCAGTTCTTCAGGCGCGCCATCCACTCGCGCTCTTCCGGCAGGAAGCTGCATTTGCCGGTCTTGAGCCAGCGCTTGGCGTTGTCCGGGCCGATACCGATGTCGCAGTCTTCGGGTGAAATATTCACGTCCCCCATCACCACCAGTGGCTGATCATTGCGGAACTGGCTCTCGAGCAGGGCTTGCAGGTCGCTGTAGAACCGTTGCTTGGCCGGGAACTTGGTGGGGTGGTCGCGGCTTTCACCCTGGGGGAAGTAACCGTTCATGATGGTCACGGTCTGGCCATCGGCGTCGGCAAAGGTGCCCCAGATAAAGCGGCGCTGGGCGTCTTCTTCGTCCGTGGCAAAGCCCTTGCTCAGGCTCAAGGGGGGCTGGCGCGAGAGCAAGGCCACGCCGTAATGGCCTTTCTGGCCATGAAAGTGGACGTGATAACCCAGCGCTTCAATCTCGGCCAGCGGGAACTGCTCGTCCGAGACCTTGGTTTCCTGCAGGCCGATGACATCCGGCTGATGCTTTTCAATCAGCGCCGCCAACTGATGAGGCCTGGCGCGCAGGCCGTTGATGTTGAATGAAACGATCTTCATGGGGGCGGCAATCCTGGCAAAACTGGGATGCTAGCGGACATCATCTGCCACCGCCAGCATGGCGCAAGGCCGTATCGACTGCTAACGTCGGACATGGGTCCATCGACACGCAGGAACATGCTTGCAAGGAGGACTCTCAAATGGAACATACACTGCCAGCCGAGCAGTGCCGTGATTATCGCGAGGTCCTGTCCCATGCCTGAATCATCCACTGCCGTGGCTGAAGTTCGCTTGCTCGACGGCGGCTATGGCCGCGAGGCCTGTTCGTTGCTCTACCACGCCTACCGGCACGAGCCCACGTTCGGCTATCTGTTGGAGGCCGAGCGGCCGGGCTATGAGCACCGGGTGCGGGCCACGGTGCGGGAGCTGGTCAAGCAACATTTCTTTCAGGAGCTGCCGGCATTGGGGCTGCTGCTTGAGGACCGCTTGATCGGCATTGCCCTCATCGCCCCGCCGCAGCGCCGTTTGGGTATCACCGAGAGCTGGGCCTGGCGCATGCGCATGCTGCTCAGTACCGGTTTTCGCTGTACGCGCCGCTACCTGGACTACCACGAAGCGGTCCTGGCCTGCCTGCCGTCCGGGCAGGTGCATGTCTTGCCGTTGCTGGGTATTCACCCGCAATTCCAGGGCAAGCATTATGGCGAGCAATTGCTTGAGGCGCTGCATAACTGGTGCGCCGAAGACGCTCATTCCGAAGGGGTGGTGCTCGATACCGGAAATCCGCGCTATCTGGAGTTTTATACGCGTCAGGGCTATGAAGAAATCGGCCAGATTGCGATAGGACCGGTCCTTGAGCATGTGTTTTTTCACTCCAACCCACAGCGTGTGGTGGCGGCGCGTGCCTGAAAAGCCGAAGTTAGAGCTTCTATCGGGCTCGTGATAGCATCCGCGCCTATGAAGTTTTCAGGACGAATCCCAGCCGGTTTGATGCTGTTGATCAGCACGTTCGTCGCTCACGCCCAGAGTGAGTTGGACGTAAACATCAAACCGGCCAATAAAGAACTCAAGGCTAACGTCCAAGGCTATATCGGCAGCCTTGGCGATCGCGACGAGGAAGCCTTGCTGCGGTTCAGCCGAGGTGCCGAGGAGCAGGCGAAAAAAGCCGCACAGGCATTGGGCTACTATCAGGCGCAGATCGAAAGCGAAGTAAAAGCTGGCAAGTCGCCACGCCTGGTGCTCACCATCGAGCCGGGCGAGCCGGTGCTTTTGCGCGATGTCACCGTGCGGGTCGAAGGCCCTGCCAGCGAGCTGAAAGCGTTTCGCGTTCCCGACAGCAAGGCCCTGCGCAGTGGCGCGGTGCTCAACCATGGGCATTACGAAGACGCCAAGCGGCTGATCCAGAACCAGGCTTCGCGCTATGGCTTTTTCAGCGGGCGCTTCACCCGCCAGCGCCTGGCGGTAGACCCACAGGCCGGCGTCGCCGACATCGAGCTGGTGTACCAGAGCGGGCCGCGCTACAAATTGGGCAAGGTGCAGTTCGAAGGTGACACGCCGTTTGACGACGATCTTCTGCAGCGCATGGTGCCGTTCAAGGAGAACACACCCTACGACTCCGAACTGGTTGCCGAACTCAACCAGGCCTTGCAGTCCAGCAGTTACTTCGAAGGGGTGCGGGTCGATGCCGCGCCCATGGCGGCAACCGGCCAGGTGATTCCAGTCGATGTCCAGCTGGAAACCCGCAAACCCCGGACCATGGGCCTGGGCCTTGGCTTCTCGACCGATGTCGGGCCGCGCGGCAAGGCCAACTGGACCCGCCATTGGGTCAATCCGCAGGGGCATAGTTACGGCTGGGAAATGGAACTGTCGGCCCCCCGGCAGAACGTCGGGCTGTTTTATGACATCCCGCTCGATCCGCCGCTGACCGACAAGCTGCGCTGGGCTGGCGGTTATCAGTATGAAGAGATCGCCAATACCGACAGTCTCAGCAAACTGCTGACCTTCGGCCCGGAATGGCACAGCAAGTTGCCCAGCGGCTGGCAGCGGGTCATCTCCCTGAAGTGGCAGCGCGAAGAGTATCGCCTGGGTGATGACTCCGGGTTGAGTACCTTGCTCATGCCCGGCGTCAGCTATTCCTACCTGCGCAGCGACAACCGCATCGACCCGCACAATGGCTACCGCCTGCAGTTCGATGTCCAGGTGGCCAAGGAAGGGCTGCTGTCGGACATCAACCTGCTGCACGGCAATGTCCTGCTCAAGGGCTTGACCACCCTGGGCCAGAACCACCGGTTGCTTGGTCGGGTGCAGTTCGGCGGCAGTGCTACCAACGGCTTCAAGTCGATACCGCCGTCGTTGCGCTTCTTCGCCGGTGGCGATCAGAGCGTACGCGGTTACGATTACCAGAGCCTGTCGCCGGAGAACTCCGATGGCGACCGGATCGGCGGCCGCTATCTGGTGGCCGGCAGTGTCGAGTATCAATACGCGATTGCCGAGAAGTGGCGCGTGGCGACCTTCGTCGACCAGGGCAATTCGTTCGATAATCTGGAGCTGCCCAGCCTCAAGACTGGCGTCGGCGTCGGTGTGCGTTGGGTTTCTCCGGTCGGGCCGCTGCGTCTGGATCTGGCCCGGGCGCTGGATGACGACGGCGGTATCCGCTTGCATTTCTCCATGGGGCCGGAACTTTGAGTCGTGTTGTGAAAGGGGTGTTGCTCGGGCTGCTGGCCTTGTTGCTGCTGGTGCCGATGACGGTCGTCCTGCTATTGGGCACCGAGGCGGGCAGCCGCTGGGCATTGGCGCAAGTGCCGGGATTGCAGGTAGAAGACTTTCAAGGGCGCCTGGGCGGTCACTGGCGTGCGGCGAAGCTGCGCTGGCAGCAGGGCGAGGATCGGGTGCAGTTGCTGGCGCCATCGTTCAGCTGGTCACCCGCTTGCCTGCTGCGCAGAACCCTGTGCATCGAGCAACTGCAGGTCGAAAAAATCGAGCTGCAGTTCGCCCCCGCTGACGAAAATGCCGACAGCGGCCCGCTGCAACTGCCGGAACTGAAGCTGCCGCTGGCCATCGAGTTGGGCGACGTGCGCATCGGCAGCCTGGAACTTGACGGTACCCGGCAGCTTGGCGATCTGCAGTTGGCGGCTCGCTGGACGGCTTCCGGCCTGCAGATCGATACGCTCAAGCTACAGCGCGACGACTTGCGCCTCGCTATGCAAGGTTCATTGCAGCCGGGGGGAGACTGGCCCCTGAGCGCCAGCGGGCACCTGCAATTGCCCAGTATGGGTGAACAGCCCTGGCAACTGGCGGTGAGGGTCAAGGGCGACCTGCTCAAGACCCTGGTGCTCGACGGCGACAGCAGTGGCTACCTCAACGGTCATCTGAGCGGCGAGCTGAAACCGCTGGCCGAAGATCTGCCGGCACAGGTCCGTATCACCGCGGACGGGTTCAAGCCGGCCGCCGACCTGCCCAATACCCTGCGCTTGAATCAAGTCGTGTTGACCGGCAAGGGCGATCTCAAGGCGGGTTACCAAATAGCCGGGCAGGCCAGCCTGCCGGCCGAACAGGGGCCGGTCAGCCTGCAGTTGCAAGGTCGCGTCGATGCCCGGGGTGCGGATATCGCAGCGCTGGACCTGACTGCCAGCCCCGAACAACTGCTCAAGCTCAATGGCCGGCTGGCCTGGCAGGAAGGGTTCGATGCCGACGTTCAGGTCGACTGGCTGGATTTTCCCTGGCAACGGCTGTACCCCGTCGACGAGCCACCGCAGGTGCTGCTGCGCAAGTTCAATGGCCAGGTGCAGTACCGCGATGGCACCTACCAGGGCAACTTCCATGGCGACCTGGAGGGCCCGGCAGGTCCCTTCAAGCTGGGTAGCCCGTTCAGTGGCGACCTCAAGCAGATTGCGCTCGCGCAGCTCGAACTGGCCGCGGGGCAGGGCAAGGCCAAGGGATACCTCAAGGTGCAGTTCGCCGACGGTATCGGCTGGGACACGGCGCTGGACCTGAGCGCGATCAACCCGGCCTACTGGGTTGGCGAGCTACCGGGCACCCTGGCAGGCCCGTTGCGCAGCAAGGGATCATGGCAGAACGAGAAGCTGCAACTGAGCGCCGACCTGGACCTCAAGGGTCGCCTGCGCGGGCAAACCGCCGTGCTGCTGGCCAAGGCTGAGGGGGCGGGCGAAAACTGGACCCTCGGCACCCTGGATATCCGCCTGGGTGAGAACCGCATCAACGGCAGTGGGAGTTTGCAACAACGCCTGGCCGGGCAGATCGACCTCAACCTGCCGCGCCTGGGCCAGCTCTGGCCCCGGTTGCAGGGCCAGCTCAAGGGCCGGATGGAGGTGGCCGGGACGCCGAAGGCGCCACAGGGGCAATTCAAGCTCCAGGGCCAACGGTTGACCATGGCCGACAATCACCTGCAAAGCCTCGACCTGGATGCCCGGCTCGATAGCGCACAACACGCGGTGATCGATCTCAGCGCCAGAACCCTGCGGGTCGGCGAAACTTCTCTGGGCACCCTGACCGCCAAGGGGCAGGGCGATGCTCGTCGGCAACAATTGCAATTGGCCCTGCAAGGGCCGCAGTTGAAGCTGGACCTGGGCCTGGATGGCAACCTGGACAAAGGCGACTGGCGAGGCCGTCTGGCCAGCGGTGAAATCCAGACCGGTGGCCAGGCCTGGAAGCTGCAGGCCCCGGCGAAAATCGAACGCAAGGCCAGCGGCCAGCTCGATTTCGGTGCTCATTGCTGGCTGTCGGGGCCGGCCAGCCTGTGTGGCGAAGACCAGCGCCTGATGCCTGAACCGCGTCTGCGCTATCACCTTAAACAGTTCCCGATAGAGAGCCTGGCCCAGTGGTTGCCCAAGGACTTCGCCTGGCAGGGGCGGCTCAATGCCGATGTGCAACTCGACCTGCCGGCTTCCGGCCCCAAGGGCCAAGTAGTGGTGGATGCCAGCGGCGGTACCCTGCGTGTTCGCGAGAAAGACCGGTGGCTGGACTTCCCGTATCAGACCCTGCGCCTGGACAGCAGGCTGGCACCCACGCGCATCGATACCCAACTGGCGTTTCGGGGTAACAAGCTGGGCGAATTGTCGGTCACCACGCAGATCAACCCCGTGGCGCAGAACAAGCCCTTGACGGGCGACTTCCGCCTCACCGGGCTGGACCTTTCGGTGGCGCGGCCCTTCGTGCCCATGGTCGAACGCCTGACCGGGCACTTGAACGGCAGCGGCCGGCTATCCGGGACGCTGACAGCGCCGCAGGTCAATGGCAGCCTGAGGCTCAGCGAGGGCGAGGTCAGTGGCGCCGAGCTGCCGACCAGCGTCAAGGATCTGCAGGTACAGGCGCTGATCGCCGGGGAAAATGTCCAACTGCAAGGTACCTGGAAAAGCGGCGATAGCGGGCAGGGCAGCCTGGACGGACAAGTCAGTTGGGAGCAGGCGCTGGCGGTGGATCTTCATCTGCGGGGCACGCGCCTGCCGGTCAATGTCGAACCCTATGCTGCACTGGAGGTGGCGCCGGATCTGAAGATTCAGGTCAAGGACGAGCGCTTGTCGATTGCCGGCAAGGTCCTGGTGCCCAAGGGGACGATCACCGTGCGCGAACTGCCGCCATCGACGGTCAAGTTGTCCGACGATACGGTGATCATTGGCCATCAGACCGAAGAGGGCAAGACGCCCCTGGCGATGGCCATGGACATCGACGTAGAGGTGGGGCAGGAGAAGCTGTCGTTCAGTGGTTTCGGCTTGACCGCGAACCTGGCCGGGCATGTTCATATCGGTGACAACCTCGACACGCGCGGCGAGCTGAAGCTCATCGACGGGCGCTATCGCGCCTATGGCCAACGCCTGACCATCCGCCGGGCGCGCCTGCTGTTTGCCGGCCCTATCGACCAGCCGTACCTGGATATCGAAGCCATCCGCAAGACAGACGACGTCATTGCCGGTATCCGCCTGACCGGCAACGCCGAGCAGCCGACCACCCAGGTCTTTTCGGAACCGGCCATGAGCCAGGAGCAGGCGCTGTCGTATCTGGTGCTGGGGCGACCGCTCAGTACCACCGGCGAAGACAACAATATGCTGGCCCAGGCGGCGTTGGGCCTGGGGTTGGCCGGGAGTGCCTCGCTCACCGGCAGCCTGGCCAAGGACCTGGGCATCGATGACTTCCAGCTCGGTACCCAAGGCAGCGGCGCCAGTACCAGCGTGGTTGCCAGCGGCAACCTGTCCGAACGCCTGAGCTTGCGCTATGGTGTCGGCGTATTTGAACCGGCCAATACCATCGCCTTGCGCTATATGCTGAGCAAGCGCTTGTATCTGGAGGCGGCCAGTGGGCTGGCCAGCTCTCTTGATCTGTTTTACAAGCGCGACTTCTGATGGGTGTTGTCCTTCTCAGCGCACGGTGGCGGCCTCGATGAACTCATTGGGTTGGTCCGGGTCCGGTCTGGTGTAGGCCTTCGGGCGGAAAGGGCTGATCAGGTGGGTATATTCCTCGATCAGCCGGTTGATCGCCTCCGGTGGCTCGCAGGCCTGGAACTGCATGCTGATCTGCACCTCGTTCGGGTCGCGCTGCTGGCCCTGGCGCTTGTCCGCCCCAACGGTGACGAAGAAGCGTTCGCTCTGGACCACTCCGTTCTCCAGTGCGTGGCTCGCAGTGGCCAGCTCGGTGGCCTGGATCCTCACCGACAGATCAACCTGCATGCGCTCGAGTGCCAGGCCCCGGGGAGCGACCAACGCGATCAACGGGATCTTCATGCCGTGCTGCTCATCCAGCGCGACCTCGACCATCTTGGCTTTCATCGGTGTGCCCAGGTCATCGGCGTCATAGTCGAAGAACTGGTCGAACAGCTTGATGTACTGCTGGGCAATCAGGTTGTTGGTAGCGGCGGCCGCCTCTTGCAGGCCGCGGGTGATGTCGCACAGGTCACTGGCGGTCATGGGCTCTTTGCTACGGGAAAAAAGTGCCACGGATCTAGGCTCCTTGCGCTATCGGCAGGACGCCCCGCCTTGGGGGCGAGGCATTTTTTTGCGTGTTTAAAGCGGTGCGTCAGGGGGCGGTCGCGCTCGCGGCCGCTTTATCCGGCATCGGCAAGGCGGAGACCGGCATGCCATCCAGATTGCTGGCTTCGGTATTTGCGATCATCGTGGGTTTGGTCGCCGCCTCGGTCAGGAAGTCGATGACGCGCATCAGGGCTTCCGGTGGGTCCTGGCGGGTCACGCGAGTGTTGAATGCATAGCGGGCGCGGGTGTCGGTCTTGCGAGTCTGGGACGATTTGTGGCTGACCTGGCCCTTGACCGACAGTTTAAAACCACCCCAACCCATTGAGGCCTGGAAGCCGGCTTCGGCAGCTGTCTCGCTCGAGCTTTCGGCTTGCTGGCTGATGGTCAGCTCGAACTCGATGTTGCCTTCTTCGATGCAGATGTTCGGGTGGGTGATGGCCGCCAGCAGAGGAATCTGCATTTTCTTGGCGATGGTGCCCTTGTAGACCCCTTGCTCATCGGTAATGGTTTCGTCGTAGTCGAACTGGATAGCGACGGCCTTGCCATCCTGGATGCAGACTCCCATGAGGAAGTCGGCGTAGGATTTGCTCGCCGAGATCTGGGCTTGAATCATTGCCTGCAGCGGGCCGGAAATCATCCGGTCCAGCGGCAGGGCGTTCATGACGGAGCCAATCAGGCTGTTATCGATTTGTGCCATGTGCGAAGTCCTTTTCATTGATGCGCGTGAGTGCGCACTTTCATCTTATGGGCCCTGCACAACGGGGTGCAGGTGGAACACGTTACCTGTGGGTTGTTGATTCCTGGCGGCGAATATTGCCGATCTGACGCAGGCTCAGGCCGTATTTGTCGGCCAGTACGCTGCGTGAGTAACCGTTGGAGCTTTCCCGCTGAATCTGCTGGTTGCGCAACTGTCGGCAGAAATGGTCAGACTTGGGGATCTCCAGGGCCATGCCGGCATAGCGCTTGATCAGTGCATGCAGGGCATCGTGCGGCAGAATCTCGGCCAGCGAGGTACGCTCGGGATGCTTGGGTATGTACTTGGGGCGGCCGCCATAGGTGCAAGTCAACCGATAGGCATTCTCCAGGCCGATGCAATCGATCAGCATCTGGAGCGAATGAGGCAGTTGGCTGATGTCGATCTGAGTGAGGTCAATGACTTCCATGTTTACGTCCTTGTAACGATGGGTGGGCAGCGAAGGCATGATTCGGATCGGTGATCCTGCTGCATGCCGTTCACGGTTATGGAATTCGGTGATCGTTTGCGCCGGCTTTCATCGAAGAAGAACCTGCGCTTGGCGTAAGGGGATTTTTAATCAACCGCCGCCACGATATCTAGGCCACAAGCGGATCAGCGTGAGTAGCCTTTCGGAGGGTTTTGAGTAGGCTCTGATGTCGCAAGCGGTAGTAAGAAACCTGGCATGAGTACTACAGGCCAGGATTCGCGCGACGCACCCTGTTTTGCTGCGCTCCTGCTTCACGAAACCTCGACCCGTGCTACCGGCAGGGCCGCGTCAACAGCAGGCCGACCTGTTGCATGGATGACTGCTCATTGACGGACGGGTTTTCAGGCAGGGTTCGCCAATCGACCCAGAGGCAGACTGCCGTCAGCGCCAGTGAGCCCTGCTGGCCCACGACCCTGGGACTGAAATCGTGACGGTACAAGGCTTGAGTCTGCTTGAGGGCTTCGACGCTCTGTGCCTGGTTCAGGGTTTTCGAAACCAGCGCGGGAATCTCTCGCATGGGCGCCGTGAAGTACGGCTGCGTGGGGTTGGCTTCAAGGTGTCCGGCTTGCCGGGAACGGCTCCAGAGTTGTTGCCATTGGCTGTTGCCTGCCGTTTTCTCCAGCGTTGCCGCGAGCTTCAACAGCGTGGCATCGCTTGCGGCCGGTGTTTGCAGGGCGTGGGCTGCACAGCTCAACAGCGCGAGCAGGCCCAGCAGGCTACGTATCAACATGATCTTCTCCAATGCAGGCGGGCATGGGCCCGGAGCGATCATGTTTTCAGGTCGCAGGGAAAGGGGGCAGACGGAAAGGGTTCATTGCCAGGCCCGACATTGTAAGATGCACACCCGCTACGCGTTGAGCGGTTGACTCGCTTGCAATCCAGGAATTCCGTAATGACCCAATCTCAGCGTTTGAAATACTCCATCCTGATCTCCCTGGTGGTTCTGGGCGTCATGCTGGGCCTGTCCTACCTGCAAAATGCCGGGGTGATCACCGAGCAATTGTTTCAGTACCTCGCGATCGGCGTGGCGATTCTCGTCGTCGTCCTGAATGGGATCATGCGCCGCAAGGTCAAGCCCTGAGCACCCGCCCGCGACCTGCAACGCATGGTCATGGATGACAAGGTGTACCTGGCCAATCGGATAGGCGTCGAGTACCACGAGAAGCTCCGATGGCATGACCGCCGGAGCTTTTTTTCAGCTTTTTTGCGCGGGCGTGATTTGATTGATCAGGGTGTTGCCCTGGGTGTCTTGCGTCAGGTAAATCGGCAACACCCTGGGCAGGGTGCTGACCAGGCGCTTGATGTCGGCTGTGTTGTAGTAACCTTGACCCGGCCATCGGCCGCCTGGACAACGAACGGGTGCTGGCCGTCATGCTCGACGCGGAAAAACGCCTCACCCTTTTTCAGGGTGACCCGGCGCTCATGCTTGTAGTTGCTGTAGACCAGTTGTGTACCCAGGTTCAGTTCGACATGGCTACCGTCGTCCAGAATCACCCGGCTGATCGTGTTGGTGCTCTCGAAGCGCTCATAGGCATTGGGCAACCAGCCCTGGTTCCAGCCGGTCCAGGCCGCCAGTGGCAGGGCCAGCAGGCTGATGGCCGCAGCGACGCCGTAGGTGCGCCAGTGCCGTGGGCGCCGGGCGACCGGAGCACGCAGGGGCAAGACCTGGGCTGTTTCGGGCCTGGGCAAATGATCGGCGGTTTGCCAGATGTCCCGCATGGCCTCGTACTCGAGGGCATGCAGAGGGTCGGCATCGAGCCATTGTTCGAAAGCCACCCTTTCGCTCGCCGTGCAATCCTCGGCATGCAAGCGCATGCACCACTGTGCAGCGGCATCGGTGATGGCGTCGTGGTCGGCTTCGGAAGGGCGTGGCTCGCTCATTGACTCTCCTGGTTTTGCCAAGTCTAACCTTCCAGCGCAGTGCGCGAGAACAGCGTTTGCTGGCAATCACGCATCAATGCTGAAGTTTGTTTTGGCTAGAGTGCTTCAAATGCAGGAGATTGATCGTAAATCTTCGAATGGAGCGCACAATCCCGACTGACTCAACGCACCCACTGCCCCGGCCAGCCGACAATGTTTTTCGGCCGCGGCTTGGCGTACGTCCGCACCTTGGAGGTCGAAAGCCCCAGCCGCACCAAGGACTCAGCCAGGGTTACCGCCGCCGTCACGCCATCGACCACCGGCACCCCGGTGCGCTGGCGGATCTGTTCGTCGAGCCCGGCCATGCCGCCGCAGCCCAGGCAAATGACTTCCGCCTTGTCCTGGCTCACCGCCAACTCCGCCTGGCTGACAATCGCCTCGACCGCCCGTTGCGGATCTTCTTCCAGTTCCAGCACCGCCAGGCCACTGGCGCGCACCGACGCGCAACGCTCATAAAGCCCGGCCAGCTTCAGCCGGTCTTCGATCAGCGGCACAGTGCGGTCCAGCGTTGTCACCACCGAATAGGCATGGCCCAGCAGCATGGCCAGGCTTGCCGCCGCTTCGGTGATGTCCACCACCGGCACGTCGAGCAACTCCTGCAGGCCCTCGCGGCCATGTTCGCCGTAGCCGGCCTGGATCACCGCGTCATAGGGCTGGTCGTAGGACAGCACCCGCTCCATGACGGCGATGGCGGCCAGGTAACTCTCGAAATTGCCTTCCACCGACTCGGCGCCGAAGCGTGGTGTCAGCCCGACGATTTCAGTGCCGGGCGCTGCGACCAGGCGCGCCTGTTCGGCGATGGCGTGGGTAATCGATTCGGTGGTGTTGACGTTGACGACCAGAATGCGCATGGGAAATCCTCGTTAGGGGTGAAGCAGGGCACTGCTGGCCCTGCGCAAGATTCAATGACTGGCGTTGGCCACGGCGATCGACTCGCCGTCGACTTCCTCGAAGGCGCGGCGCCGGTCGGCGATAAGTAAATAGACAAAACCTGCGATTGCCGCACCGAACAACCAGGAGAACGGTGAGACCGGTTCGAAGTGCGGCACCAGGGCCAGGACAATGGCGATCACCGCCGCCGGGATGAATGCCGCGACTGCCCGCAGGTTCACGCCGCGGCTGTAGTAATAGGCTCCCTGCGGATCCTCGGTGTAGAGCTGTGGCACGTTGACCCGGCCTTTGCGCACCAGCCAGTAGTCGACCATGATCACGCCGTACAACGGGCCGAGCAGGGCGCCCAGGCCGGAAAGGAAATACACGATCACCAGAGGGCTGTTATAGAGGTTCCACGGCAGGATCAGTACCGCCAGGGCGGCGCTGATCATCCCGGCGCGACGGAAGTTCAGGTAGCGCGGCGCCAGGTTGCTGAGCACGAAGGCCGGGGCGACGAAGTTGGCCATGATGTTCACCGCCACGGTGACAATCAGAAACGCCAGGCAGCCCAGGCATAGCAACAGGGTGTTGGGGATCGAGCGAATGATGTCGGTGGGGCTTTCGATGATGCGCCCGTCGATCGAGAACTGCGCGCCGCACAGCAGCACGGTGATAGCGGCGAACACCAGGATATTGACCGGCAGGCCCCAGAAGTTGCCGATGCGGATGGTCTTGCGGCACGGCGAGGAGCGGGCGAAGTCGCAGAAGTTGAGGATCAGCGTGCCGTAGATGGCCAGCCACAGTGCGCCACCGGCGAAGATGTTGCGCCACATCTCGGCACCGGTCAGCGGTTCGCGAATCGACCAGGCGATATTTCCGTCGACCTTGAAGTACATCCAGGCCGCCAAGGCCGCCACCGTGAACAGGATCACCGGGCCGGCGAAGCCCTCGTAGCGCCGGACCATCTCCATCCCGTAGGCGAGAATCACCAGCTGCACCAGCCAGATGCTGACGAAACACACCCAGCCCAGGCTCGACAGCCCGAGTATCGCATTCTGGTCATAGGCCGCCAGGCTCGGTGCCAGTGCCGTCAACAACACCCGCAGCACCACCGAGGCCAGGTAGGTCTGGATCCCGAACCAGGCGATGGCAATCACCGCCCGTATCAGCGCCGGAATCTGCGCGCCATGAATTCCGAAACTGATGCGACTCATCACCGGGAAGGGCACTCCGGTCTTCTGGCCCATGTAACCGGAGAGGTTCATGAACAGGTAGACCAGCAGCGCGCCGATGGCCAGCGACAGCACGATCTGCCAGCCACCCAGGCCCAGCGCATACAGGCCGATGGCGAACGAATAATTGGCGATGTTATGGACGTCGTTGGTCCACAGGGCGAAGAGGCTGTAGTAGCCCCAGCGTCGACCCTCGGCCTGGGTGGGCGCCAGGTCGCTGTTGTGCAGGCGCGGACTCAGCGGCAGGTCGCCGCAGGAGCGCGATGAGGAACGCGGTGCCGCGACGGGCACCTCCAGGGCAATCGATTGTGCGGGGCTTTGGCTCATGCGGACAGGCTCCTGGCGCGCTGTTGATGACGGCGCTGTTTTTGTTGTGTGCAAAAAGTGTATACAAAACCTGTGACGAATAAAGCCAGTTCCATGCCATATTTCTGCTGATTTTTCGGTTCTTCGATTTTAAACTGTCATCCTCTGCTCATAAGTTGTTGATTTTAAATGCTTAAAAATTGATCGTTCGATCAGGTTTATTTTTCTGTAAAATCTATCGTGCACCAAAATGGTGCTTAATCGAAGAAATGAGTGCTACGGTTGTGCACAAAAAAGTCACAAATGGTGACGTTTTTGTGTGCACTTTTGGTTCTGGGGTGCGGGTCTTGACAGCGGACTTCACCGGCATGGTTAATCGAGGGGTTAAACCTGGTGCCCGTGAATTAATCAAACAATGGAGCTTCAGATGTCCGCACCTGTTCACACCGCTGAAGGCGGTGCAAGCGAAACCCTGTCTTTCGAGGATCTGGTCCGGCTGCTGCGGCAGATATTCCTGCGCCATGGCACCTCCAACGAAGTGGCCGACGTGCTCTCGCACAACTGCGCCACCGCGCAGCGCGATGGCGCCCACAGTCATGGCACCTTCCGCATTCCCGGGTATCTCTCGTCGCTGGCCAGTGGTTGGGTCGATGGCCAGGCGCAACCTGTGGTTGAAGACGTCGCCGCAGGCTTCGTCCGGGTCGATGCCAGAAACGGGTTTGCCCAGCCGGCGTTGGCTGCGGCGCGCCCCTTGTTGGTGGCCAAGGCCCGTGAGGCGGGCATAGCGATACTGGCGATACGCGGCTCGCATCACTTCGCCGCGCTCTGGCCGGACGTCGAACCGTTCGCCCGCGAAGGGCTGGTGGCCCTGAGCGTGGTCAACAGTATGACCTGCGTGGTGCCCCACGGTGGCCAGCGGCCGTTGTTCGGCACCAATCCGATCGCCTTTGCCGCGCCCTGCGAGGGCCACGATCCGCTGGTATTCGACATGGCGACCAGCGCATTGGCCCATGGTGATGTGCAGATCGCTGCACGCCAGGGGGTCAAGGTACCGCCGGGCACGGGCGTCGACCGCCATGGCCAGCCGACCGATGACCCGAAAGCGATTCTCGATGGCGGTGCCTTGTTGCCTTTTGGCGGGCACAAGGGCTCGGCATTGTCGATGATGGTCGAATTGTTGTCGGCGGCGTTGACCGGCGGGAATTTTTCGTTCGAGTTCGACTGGTCGAAACACCCAGGGGCCCAGACGCCCTGGACCGGGCAGTTGATTATCCTGATCGACCCGACCAAGGGCGAGACCGGCAAGGGCTTCGCCGTGCGCAGTCGCGAACTGGTCGAGCAGATGCATGTGGCCGGGCAGACGCGGTTGTCCGGCGATCGACGTTACCGGGAACGGGCCAGGGTCGAGAAGGAAGGTATCAGCCTGCCGGCTGAAGAGCTGGCGCGGTTGCGGGAGTTGGCGGGCGCGTAGCGGCCGCGACAATCTCAAATTTTCAAAACTGCAGTGCCGAAAGCCCAAACAGTTGCGGCCGCATGCATTACCGGTTTCGTAGGGTGCCTGCCAAGGCCCTTCGCTTGCCAGCGATGAGGCCCTGCCAGGCGACGGAAATTCCCGGACCTATGAACGCCGCCCCAACAACAACCCCACCACCACCCCGACCCCGGCCGAAATCACCACGGTCTGCCATGGATGGCCGCCAATATAATCCTGCGTGGCGTCCACCACCGGCCGGGCCCGCCCACGCACGCGGTTCACGGCTTCGCGCGCCTGCCTGAGTTTGATCCCGACCTGCTTGCGCAGGGTTTCACCTTCTTCGCCGACCAGTGCGGCGCTGTCCTTGAGCAGTTTTTCCGAATCTTCGATCAGTGCCTGCAGATCACTGAAAACCTGGTCCTTGATTTGATCTTCGACAGCTTGCTCGACGGATTTGCGGGCCATTGCCAGTCTCCTGATGATTGTGAAGGGCATTGATCAATGGATAGCTGATGGCGTGGAAAGTTGCAGGGGCTATCCGATCAAGGGTGATTCCGAGAAATGGCTGACTACAGTGTAAGATAGCGCCCATTTTCAAGCGGCAGGAATTACCAATGAGCTTCAATCTGGCCAACAAGACCCTCGCCGAGCGAGCGCTGATCGAAGACGAGAAGTCGCGTCTGTTCGATCTATGGCAATCCAACCTCGGCAAGGCCAAGGGCGAAGCCGCCCGCCTGATCGGCGAGAAATCCAAGCGCAAGGGCAAGTGGGCCGAGTGGGTGCGCTCGGAACTGGACGGCATGTCGCCGCCCGAGTACGCCAACATGGTGCGCAGCGAAGTCAATCGCCTGATGGCGGCGGCCAAGTAACACTCAAGCGAAACAGGCGCTGATCGCTTCCTGCACCTTCAGCACCGCAGGGTCGGCGCCAGGCCCCGGCCCGTACGCACGAACAGCGGCTCACCACTCGTTCATGGTCCCGTCGGCTATGGTCCCGGTCAGGTACCTCGTCAGCGCTGTAGTATGTTGCTCGAACTCATCACGCAGGCGGGCGGCCTCATCGATGAAGTCGCCTTCGGGCATGTGTTGCTCCGACCACTCCAGCCTGTGGTCCAGGTCAGTGCGCAGCGCCGCAAACCGGCCGGCATAGCGTTGGCGCAACCGATCGACCCAGTAACCATGGACATACTCATCCTGATGATTCAATGCCAGGATGGCATCGAGCCCCTCCTGTGAACGCCCGGTGAGGTTCAGCAGGTGGTTGCGTAACTGCTCGAGCCACGCCGGGGTCAACAGCGGGATGTCACGCTCGGCAGCTTCGGTGAACACCGGCTCATCAATGGTCGGCGCCTGGGGCAGATCGATCGCCGGGTCCCTGGCCAGCTGCTGCAACGACCATTGGCGCAATGCTTCGAACGACTCTTCCGAAGCTTCAGGAAATAGCCTGTCCAAGGCAAAGGAAACCTCGTCTACCCGGACGCGATTGACCACCACCGCGAGCAACTGCTCGGTTTGTTCGCGAGGTGCGAGTGCTGCCAGAGCGTGGGCGACGTCCGCCTCTGTTTCGAGTTCGAATATTCTGCTGCCAGGATGCGCCAGGATTCGCTGCTGGCCCGCCGGGCTGCTGTCCATCCACTCCAGCAGGCGCCAGACGCGCCGTCGGGTTGCCTGCGGTGCAACGTTATAGGCTCCGAGCTGGTAGACGTCTCTCAGATCCCGGATAAACTGCAGCGGGGCGGCCACGCGCAGACGCTGCCAGGCCGCGCGCTGCACGTCGCCGGCATGCTCGAGCAACGCATCGTAATCGGTCTGCGCCACCAGCAGGTCGACCCGATGACTGGCGTAATAGTGCTCGATACGCAACCGTGTGGCCGCCGTGAAGTTATTGCGCTCCAGTCGCAGGGCCTGGCCAACGGCTTCGGGGACGAGGAAATCGTCGGGTAGTTCGGTGAACACGTTAGCCGACAGATCGATCAACACCGGCGCCCGCAGAGTGTGCAGCCCCGTCGGCAACTCTGGCAGGACGCACTCGGACAAATCAACGCCCTCAAGGCCCGGCAGGGCGGTCAGGTCGGGCGCGGTCAGCAGCGGATTGCCGGACAGGCCCAGGGTTCGCAGGTTCCGATAACCGTCAAGCGTCGCCTGTGCGTTGCCATCCCAGGTAATGCGGTTGTTCGACAGGTCCATCAGTAGCAGGTGCTCGCTGTTCAGGCCGGTGGGAATTCTGCCAACCCGGCAATCGCACAGGGACAGGCGTTCCACGTTCTGAAAGTGACGAATGAACGCGTGGGGCAATTCCGTCAATTGCCTGTTTTCGTCCATCGACAGCTCGCGTACATGATCGAAAGACGCCTGCAGTTGGGGAAACTCGTCAAGGTCGGACGTTGTCAGGTCCAGGCTGTCCAGGTTCAGTTGCACCGACGTGCTGCCATCGGCCAGTTCACGAATTGAGTCGCACTGCCAGGCCTCGATGATGAAGTCCCGTGCCATGCGCCGTCGCGCGTCGCCGCCGGCCCAGCGGGCCAGGTCCCTGCGCACGCCGCCGAGCTGGTTTTCCAGTGCCCTGAGTTCAAGGTTTGGCAGCATGCCTTCTACGGCCCAGTGGTCGAGCGTTGCCTGAGCCTGGGCGTCGGTCGCCGAGGGATAGAGCCGCCGGTAGCGCACGAGCGAGGAGGGAGCCTGGGGGGCGGCCGCGGGGTAACCGATCGGTCGATCGCTTCCGCCGAGCAGGCGCCCTTGTTCGGGCCAGCCGCGGGTGTGGCCCGACCAGAGCCATTGGGGCGCCTCGTTTCGAAACCGTTCGGCCACGTTCAGCACACGATCCTTGAGCTGTGCGCTGGCTTGGAGGTCGAGGCTGAGGGCCTTACGCTGTGCAGCGGGTAAAGCAGCGAGGATGGCTTGGAACAGGTCATTGTCGGCAGGCGTTGCCGACAGTTGCTGCAAAGGTGTGCTGCCTTCAAAGGCACAATAGCCTTCAGCGGACTTGACGAGAACCCGGCGCTGCGGGGCCGAGGCCAGGCCCACGCGCTCCAGCAGCGGCCCCTGCGGCCCACCTCGGCGCAACTCCAGGCATACCTCGCCTGGCCAGCCGTCGAGACGGCCCAGGCAGGCGAGCGCCAGGCGGTCGCTGTCATCAAGGGCCAGCGCGGGCAGGTACAGCCCTTCGTATACCCCATCTAGCAGCGTCACGTCGCTCTGGTCGGGGGCAAGGTCGGCTTTCCATAAGCGTTTGCTGCCATTGGGCAGCGTGACGACATCGAGCTTTTTGAGAAAGCTGGCAGCCTTGGCAATCGCCACGCCCCCGCCAATGATCGCGACATTAAGCGCCACCGACTTCAAGTGGGCCATGGCCGTATCGATATCGCCGTCTTCCCAGGCTTCTACCCCGTCGTACACTTCCTTGAGCAGTTGCACGGCGACCACCGCCAGCATCACTTCACCCAGGCCGGGAACAAACATGGCCGCCACATTCAGGAAGTTCAGCCCCGCGCTTTCCCAGTAATCGAGGCGGGCCTGGCGAGCCTTTTCATCGGCGTCGGCGGTGGGCACTGCCAGCGCCCTGGCTTCTTGCTTGATTCTGGCCAGGTGCCGGTCCTGCAGATAACCGAACAGTTCCTGTTCGATCGGCGTTTCGCGCAGGTGCAGGTCGGCGTCTGGTGCAAGTGTCCAGGTCGTGTCCTCGGCTTGGGAAGCGTCCGCGGCGAGATTGCGTTTGAGCACACTGAAGAAGTGGTCGTGCTGGTCGCGAGGAACAAAGCGCTGGAAGCTCTCCCGGTACTCGGCCATGCACAGGTTGGTTTTGAGGTGGGTTTGCAACGCCTGTAGCGAAGCGAATTCTTCCAGTGGCGCGCCGACAACGCCGGGCATGTACGCCACCACCGGGTGTGGTTCATCGTTGCGTGATTGCGGGGCGATCAGCAGGATGTCATGCAGGGGGACACCGAACAGACTCAGCTGGCTGCAGCGCGCCGGCTGGCCGTCGAGCAGTGTCAGTAACCTGTCCTGCGTGCGACCGCTGATGCGATGGCGCATCAGTGCAATATGCGTGTCGACTCGCAACTGGTCCTTGTAGGCGTCGATGGACAGGGCATGCACCTGGGCCCGAGTCGTTGGCGATTCATACACCGCCGCCAGATGTCCCTGATATTGCCCGCCAAGGTCCAGTTCGCGGCACAGCGTGGCGAAGGCCGCTGGCGTGAGCGGCAGGTGTTCTCCAGCCTCGGGCGTGCGCAGCAGGTAACTGGTGGGATCGAAATGAACGTCATCGCCAAAGTTCAGCAATGCCGCTTGCAGCAGGCTCTGCGGCTGGCCGTTGACCAATACCCTTTGCCCTCGACCGTAATACTTGATGTAGACCGGCATCAATTGGGCCTTGTCGACGCTCAGGCCTAACTCGAATTCTGTCTGAAGGTGTGCCTTGAGCCGTGGCTCGGCAAACTCGACCAAGCCTTGCAAATTCTTGAGCGCCTGAGCCAGGACCAGGCGCGAACGGCGGCTGCGGGCCTGGCTGGCGAGTACGGTTTCGCGCAGGTCGGGTGGGGCATTGGCGAACCAGTCGGCCTGTTCCTGGGGGGTGCCCTGGTGGGGTACCTGGCTTTGGTGCAGGCGGTTCAAGTCCTTGGCGCTGGCATGTTTGAGCCAGCCGGGGAGATGTTGCTGGATGAAGGCCTGGTGGATATTTTCGCTTTCGCTTGTGCGTTCGGTACTCGACATGGGTGAGCTCCTGTTGGGGGGAAGCCAACAGGGAAGGCGATTGTCGATTCAATGAGGTGGTATTTACGTCGGCAATTTGTATCTGCAGATTTAAACTCTGGTGGGGCTGCGGTCCTGGGAATTACCCTACGAATTCTGTTGCCTGTTAGTAACTTGCCCGGGGGAAGGTCTTCACACTAGTCTCGCTCGGTCACTGAATGTTCGGTGATCGGGTTTGGCGACCCGGCAAAAATGATACTGACAGAACGCTTCCATCTTTAATGGTAGCTGTGTGCGGGAGGGTTTCGGCCCTGCCGGGTTTCTCCAGTGTCTTCCCGGTTCGCCAACCCGCACATGGCTGCCACCCATTCGTTTGGCGACGGTGCAGTGGTAGCTCCCATCAAGACCTGGAGTTCACTATGAAAAAGATCGTCCCCGATCCTCCCACCTCCCACCTCGACGAAACCGCCGAAACCTTGTTCGGCGCCTGCGATGGCCACGCCCCACTGTTCACCGTCCGCCCTGGCATCAGCGCCGAAGACGCGCTGGTGCATGCTGCGCTTTACCTGAGATGCGCCAGCGATACCGGCCAGCAGGCCCTTGAATACACGGCCGAGGCCGGGCGAGGGTTTGCCTGGGCTACCTTGCATTCGGTGCAGATGGCCAAGGGGTTGATTGATGCGGTGTTGGATGGGATTGAGAGTCGGAATTTGAAAGAGGGTTGACGGTTTTTTGGGGCTGCTTTGCAGCCCATCGCTGGCAAGCCAGCTCCCACAAAGGTATGAGGTCCGACACGGACCAATGTGGGAGCTGGCTTGCCAGCGATGGGGCCAGCATGGTCCCAAAACCCGATCCGCAGACGCATTCGGTCTATTCTTAAGGCTTCGGCTTGGCAACCACACAGAGTCGGGCCCCTCCTATGTGTAATGCCCTGAAAATAACGCTCTGCGTCCTGTGCATACTGCTGCTCCACCAGAGCCCGAGGTTGCTTTGGGCCGCTGATAGTCCAGGTGCGGCGCCCCGGTACGAAAGTGCGACCCTGTCGGCAAACGAGCTGAAAAGTCTGCAGGCACGACTGGATGATCTCAAGCGACAAGTTTCGGTCACGACCAATTACAACCAGCTGATCGGGCTCCAGGATGCGGTCCATCAATTCATCAGTGATGTAAATACCAAAGTCACCTTGCTGCTTCCCGAGCAGGCCCAGTTGCAAGCGCAGCTGAACGTACTGGGGCCGCCACCCGCTGTCGGGGCGGCGGCGGAAGAGGGGGCTATCGCGCTACAGCGAGCGGAGTTGAGCGGTCGAAAGGCCCAGTTGGATAACGACTTGAAACAACTGACGGGGATCAAGGAGGGTGCCGCCAATCTTACCCTGCAGCTGGCCAGTATCCGCCGCAACCAACTGGAGTCCGAATTGGTGCTGCGCACCGGGAGTATTCTGGGGCCCCGGTTCTGGTCACCGTTGTTCGATCCGTTCGAGGTGGACAAGCAGCGCCTGAAGGCGTTCCGCGAGCAGGCCAGGCCAGCCATGCAAGCGGCGTGGCTGCCGGGTCAGCGGGCCATGTCCGCGGCACTGCTGCTGTTGGCCCTGGCGGTGTGGAGCCTGGGGCGCCGATTGGCTGAGCGAATGTTGACCTGGTGCTGTATCCACTGGCTACCCGAAGGGCGACTGCGGCGCAGTTCACTGGCGATCACCACAACGTTGGCCACCGTGTTGACCACGGCCTTTGCACTGCAACTGGTGTTTTATATCCCGGCCCGGCTGCAGCCCTTGCCGCCGATAATGCTCAGTTACATGGACGAAATCGAGAAGGTGGCGTTCATCTGCGTCATGATTACCGGCTTGAGCCGGGCCTTGTTGTGTACACGGCATCCCTCGTGGCGCTTGCCCGCCATTGCCGACCCTGTCGCACTGGCGATCAAACCGTATCCGCGGATATTGGCCGGTGTGCTCATGGTATTGGGCTCACTGGTCCAGCTGAGCGCTGTCACCGACATGAGTACGCAGGTCGTCATCTTCGGACGTGGCGTGGTCGGCCTGGCCGCAACGCTGATCATCGGTGCGTTGCTGTTGCGCACCAATCACATAAGAAGGGCGCTGGCGGCCAGTGGTGAAGCCCCTGAAGCCGGGACTACCTTTGCGGGGCTGATGTACGCCGGCGCGAGTATTGTCACTGTGGTTTCAGTGTTTTGCCTGTTGATCGGCTATACAACGCTCGCACGCTTTCTGACTTACGAACTGGTCTGGATTTTCATCGTAGTGGCGAGTTTCTATCTGCTGTCGAAACTGGTCAAAGATAGCTGCGATAACATTTTTTCTCCGAGGAACCCGAGCGGAAAAGCCCTCAAACAACTGCTGGGCATTGGCGACGAGCGCCTGGAGCAGGCTGCGACAGCGGGGTCGAGGGCGATATCCGGCGGATCAACGTGCGGGCCACGGAAATTCAGCTCAGTGATCGTTCGATCGTCATCGTCCCCAACTCCCAGCTGATTTCGCAGAACCTGCGCAACGTGACCCTGGGGGGAAGTGCTCAAGGCGTGGCGACACTCGAACTGATGTTTCCATTGGACATCGATCCGGAACAGGTCCGCAGCCTTCTGCTCGATGCCTATACCGAGCACGAAACCATTCTCGAAAAACCCGCGCCTTCGGTTCGCTTCAGCCAACTGACGCCCGATGGCATCACGCTGACCATCACCGGTTATGTCAGCAGCCCCAGAATCGTCAGCACGACCAAGAGCGAGCTGCTGTTTGAAATCCTCAAGCGCTTGAGTGCTGCCGGCATTGCGTTGGCCAGCCCAAAACCAAAGGCTTGAGACCCACGGGTTTTACAAAGCTGCCTGAACCAACGCAAAAAAGCCCGACATGCGAATTGCTGCCGGGCTTTTGCTTCCGGGGACGGGATCAGCCGTCAATGTGCTTCTGGAAAAAACCGGCCACCCATTCGGCGATTGGCGTTGCGTCCACGGGTAATTGGCTTATTGAATCCAGCGCGTTGGCCGACACGAGATCCGGCAGCAACCCGCCGCGGAATTTTTCAGCGAGCGCTTGAACATATTCAGCGGTGAACTCCGGGTGATACTGGACTGAAATGGCCGGGAACGAATAAGCGAACACACCGTTTTCACAATGGGCCGAGCCGCCGATGCGTGTGGCTTCGGGCGGGATTTTGTTCACCTGGTCCTGATGGAAGACGTAGGCGGCATTTTCCGCTGGCAAGGTGTGCGTGTCATGCTCATAACGCTGCGAGCCCACCCCCCAGCCCTTGCTGGATTTTGCGTTCAGCCCCCCATAGGCATCCGCCATGAGCTGATGCCCGAAGCAGATGCCGAAAACCGGGATGCGTTCCTGGCGCAATTGCTGAAGGAACGCGATCAAGCCGACCATCCAGGGGCTGCGTTCGTAGGTGCTGTATTTGGAGCCGGACAGGATGTAACCATCGAATTCGGCAGGCGAGGGCAGCTTGTCTCCCGAGACCGGAGACAGGTAGGTAAATGCTGCCTGGGGCAGAAAAGGGGCCAGCCACTTTTCAATCATCATCGGGTAAGAGCCGAATCGATCGATCAAGTCGTCGGGCGTCCTGCCGTTTTCCAGGATGCAAATTCGAATGCGCTTAGCGGACATCATGCACCTCAGTTGATTGCTGCATCACTGATTTGATCGGCGGTGAGATCCAGGCACTTGCGCGCCTTGTCCACCAGCTCGTCGATTTCCACCTTGCTGATCACCAGCGGCGGCGAAATGATCATGGTATCGCCAACGGCGCGCATGATCAGGCCATTATCGAAACAGTGGCCGCGGCAGATCATGCCGACGCCTTGCCCCTCGAAGCGCTCGCGGGTCTGCTTGTTTTTCACCAGTTCGATGGCGCCGAGCATGCCGACACCACGGACCTCGCCCACCAGTGGATGATCCGCCAGCTCACGCAGACGTTTCTGCAAGTATGGCGCTGTTTCTGCACGCACGCGCTCGACAATCTCCTCTTCGCGCAGGATGCGGATGTTTTCCAGGCCCACGGCGGCGGCTACCGGGTGGCCGGAGTAGGTGAAACCGTGGTTGAAGTCGCCCCCTTCGTTGAGCACCTCGACCACGGTGTCACGTACGATCACACCTCCCATCGGGATGTAACCGCTGGTCAATCCCTTGGCGATGGTCATCAGGTCCGGTTTCAAATCGTAGTAGTCGCTACCGAACCACTCACCGGTGCGGCCGAAACCACAAATCACCTCATCGGCCACGAACAGGATGTCGTACCTGGCCAGGATCTCCTTGACCTTCGGCCAATAGGTGTCCGGTGGAATGATCACGCCGCCGGCGCCCTGGATCGGCTCGGCAATGAACGCCGCGACATTGTCTTCGCCAACTTCGAGAATCTTCTTCTCCAGCTGCTCGGCCGCCCACACCCCAAACTCGTCCGGGGTCATGTCGCCGCCTTCGCCGAACCAGTATGGCTGCGGGATGTGCACGATGCCCGGGATGGGCAGGTCGCCCTGCTCATGCATGCCGACCATGCCGCCCAGGCTGGCGCCGGCCACGGTGGAGCCGTGATAGCCGTTGATGCGGCCGATGATGACTTTCTTCTGCGGCTTGCCCTTGAGCTTCCAGTAATGACGAACCATGCGCAGCACGGTGTCGTTGCCTTCGGAACCGGAGCCGGTGAAGAACACATGGTTCATGCCGGCCGGCGCCAGCTCGGCAATCGCCTTGGCCAGTTCCAGCACCGGTGGGTGCGCGGTCATGAAGAAGGTGTTGTAGAACGGCAGTTCTTTCATCTGCCTGCTGGCGGCCTGCACCAACTCGTCGCGGCCGTAGCCGACCGCCACGCACCAGAGGCCGGCCATGCCGTCGAGGATCTTGTTGCCCTCGCTGTCCCAGATATAAACCCCGTCGGCCTTGGTAATAATCCGTGGCCCCTTGGCCTTCAGCTGGTTGTAGTCGCTGAAGGGCGCCAAGTGGTGATCATTGCTCAGGGTTTGCCAATGGAGGGTCTGCGGGTTGCTGACGGGCTTGCTCATATCTGATTCCCTAGATTTTTTGTAGGCATTATTCAAGCGCGCATGAAATTATGCGCATATAATTTCATGAAAAATTATCATTTAAATTTCACGTGCGCAACACTGCGGGAGAATGTTTCGTGCCAGGCGGGGGGACGGGGGTCGATACCCCAGCACAATCCTTGTACTGGGGTATCGGTATTGAGCATTGAGGGCCGTGCGTTCTACTTCTTGTGCAGCGTCCATGCATCGGCAAACGGCGCAGTGCCTTTGTCATACGGCTTGAACACGGCCATGTAAAACAACCCCAGGGCAATGACGACTGAAGCCGTGAGCACAATGCCGTAGTTGCTGTACCAAGGGGCATCAGGCGTGCGCGGCCAGGACATGTTTGCGACCGCCAACAAGCCGTAGACCAGCGCCAGGATGTTCACGATCCAGCCCCATCTCCCCAGGGTGAACTGGCCTGCCGGTTTCCAGCCGCGTACGCGGGCGAACAATGCCCCGCCCACAATCATCTGGAATGACAGGTAGATACCGATTGCGGCAAAACTGACGATGATCGCGATAGCGTTCTCCAGGAAGAACCCTGCACAAACAATGAGGGCAGGGATCACGCCGCAGGTGATCAGTGCGGCGGTGGGAACCCGCGTGGTGGGCGAAAGGCGCTTGAGCAGCGCGCTACCCATCATCATTTCGTCGCGTGCAAACGAGTAGAGCAGCCGACTGGCCGCAGCCTGCAAGCTCAGAACACAGGACACGAAGGACACGGTGATGACGGCCGTCACGATTTGCCACCCGGTTGGCCCGAACGCATTGGCCATGATGGTCGACATGGGGTCTGCGTCTTCGCCGGAGATGACCTTGGCGATATCCGGAACGGCCAGAATCAGCGCCAGGGCAGCAAAGATCGCGGCGCCACCACCGATATAGATGGTCATGCGCATGGCCTTGGGAATGCGCTTGCTCGGGTTTGGCGTTTCTTCGGCAACATCGCCGCAGGCCTCGAACCCGTAGTAGAGGAACATGCCGGCGAGCGAGGCGGTGAGGAACGCTGGCCAGTAATTGCCATCGATACTGATGTCGAAGGTATCGAACAGGACCGAGAAGGGCTGGTGACGTTCGAAGATCAGCAGGTAGCCGCCGATGACAATGGCACCGAGCAACTCACAGATAAAGCCGAACATCGCGACCTTGGCCAACAGCTTGGTCCCGCTCAGGTTGAGTACGGTAGCCAGGGCGGTGAGTGCCAAAGCGATCAGCGTATTGGTGACGGGACTGGCCTCGAAGCCGAGCATGGCGGCGATATAGGGGCCTGCACCCAGCGATACGGCGGCAATGGTCACGCACAGCGAGCAGGAATAAATCCAGCCCACCATCCAGGCCCAACGCTTGCCAACCAACCGGCGAGCCCAGGGATAGACACCACCGGAAATCGGGAACTGGGAAACGACTTCGCAGAAGATCAGGCACACCAGCATCTGCCCGATACCGACCAGCAGATACGACCAGAACATGGGTGGGCCGCCGGCGGCCAGACAAAGGCCGAACAGCGTATAAACCCCAACCACCGGGGAGAGGTAGGTGAAGCCCAGCGCAAAGTTTTCCCAGAGGCTCATACTGCGTTCGAAGTTTGACGTGTAGCCAAGCGCCTTCAGCTGAGCGGCATCGCTGTCAGCAACAGAAAATTCAGAACTGTTCATGTTGTTATCCTGAGGACAGTGTCCTGTAGGCAGTTTTTATTTTTGGTCTGAGAGCCTGTTGCTGCTTTATAGCTTGATCCAGGTCGCTTTCAGCTCGGTGTACTTGTCGAACGCATGCAGCGACTTGTCGCGACCGTTGCCCGATTGCTTGAAGCCGCCGAACGGTGCGGTCATGTCGCCGCCGTCGTACTGGTTGATCCAGACGCTGCCGGCCCGCAGGGCCTTGGCGGTCAGGTGGCCCTTGGAGAGGTCGGCGGTCCACACGGCCGCGGCCAGCCCGTAGGGGGTGTCGTTGGCGATGGCGATGGCTTCTTCCACGGTGTCGAAGGTGATCACCGACAGCACCGGGCCAAAGATCTCTTCCTGGGCGATCTTCATGGCATTGCTGACGCCGTCGAAAATCGTTGGTTCGACATAGGTGCCACCGGTTTCCTGCAGGGTGCGCTTGCCGCCTACCAGCAGCTTGGCGCCATCGTTTTGACCGGCCTCGATGTACGACAGCACGCTGTTCATCTGCTGGGTATCGACCAGCGCACCGACGTTGGTTGCCGGGTCCAGCGGGTTGCCCGGCTTCCAGCCCTTGAGCGCCTCGAGCACCATCGGCAGGAACTTGTCCTTGATCGAACGTTCCACCAGCAGACGCGAGCCGGCGGTGCAGACTTCGCCCTGGTTGAAGGCAATCGCGCCGGCCGCCGACTCGGCCGCCACCTGCAGATCCGCCGCATCGGCGAAGACGATGTTCGGGCTCTTGCCGCCGGCTTCCAGCCAGACGCGCTTCATGTTCGACTCACCGGCATAGATCATCAGCTGCTTGGCGATTTTGGTCGAGCCGGTGAACACCAGGGTATCGACGTCCATGTGCAGGGCCAGGGCCTTGCCGACGGTGTGGCCATAGCCTGGCAGCACGTTCAGCACGCCCGCCGGAATGCCGGCCTCGACGGCCAGCTGGGCAATGCGGATGGCGGTCAGCGGGGATTTTTCCGAAGGCTTGAGGATCACCGAGTTACCGGTCGACAGCGCCGGGCCCAGCTTCCAGCAGGCCATCATCAGCGGGAAGTTCCACGGCACGATGGCGGCGACCACGCCGACCGGCTCGCGCGTGACCAGGCCGAGCTGGTCATGCGGGGTGGCGGCGACTTCGTCGTAAATCTTGTCGATGGCCTCGCCGCTCCAGCTCAGCGCTTGCGCGGCGCCCGGGACGTCGATGGTCAGCGAGTCGATGATGGGCTTGCCCATGTCCAGGGTTTCCAGCAGCGCCAGTTCCTCGGCGTTGGCCGCCAGCAGCTCGGCAAAACGAATCATGACCTGCTTTCTGTCCGCCGGCGCCATGCGCGACCAGACACCTGAATCGAACGTGGCGCGAGCGACTTGCACCGCGCGATCGGCGTCCGCGGCCGAGCAACTGGCAACTTTGGTCAGCAGCCGGCCATCGACCGGGCTGATGCAATCAAAGGTTTGCCCCTCGATAGCGTGGGTGTAATCCCCTGCGATAAAGGCTCGTCCCTCTATCTTCAGCGCCTGAGCCCGAGTTTCCCATGTGTTTGGCGATGGATTCATGCTGTGCAATTCCTCTGTGTCGAAGGTTTTATTAAACATATGAAACCATATCTTATGGTTTGATCCCTGCCAAACAGGTAGTCGTTTTTATCTGAAAACGACATTCGAACTGTTTTATTTCATTTTCATGGCGCTTTTTTGTTGAATGTGCGTGCCGATATGGCTACAAGAAAGCTAGTTCCATATTTTATGCGGCGAGTAGATGACTCAACTGAATAAAGTGAACCGCCTTTCCCTGCTGCAGGTCAGCCAGGAGGGCAAGCCCGAGGAAGTGGCGCGCCGACTGATCGAAGTCATCGAGCTGGGGTTGATTGGCGAGGGGGAGCAATTACCCAGCGAGAGCGATCTGGCTACCCGCTTCGGTGTGGCCACCGTGACCCTGCGCGATGCCCTGGCGATTCTGCGCGAGCGCGGTGTAGTCGCTACCCGGCGTGGCAGAAACGGCGGCAGTTTCGTTTGCGCCCCGGTGGCAGTCTCCGATGATTTCCTCAAGGCCAGACTGTGCGCGATGAGCTCGTTGGAGCTTCGAGACCTGTGCGACGAACAGATCGCTGTTTCGGCAACCGCCGCCAGTTTGGCGGCAAGCCGGTCCTCCAGCGCGCAACACCAACGGCTGGAACACTTCGTTGCGGCACTGCAGGACGCGACCACTCGAAGCGAACTTCGCCGGGCTGATGCCCGATTTCATATAGAGGTCGCCGTTGCCGCTCAATCCGTGCGCTTGACCCACGCCGAAATGCGACTGCAGGCCGAAATGGGCGAACTGCAATGGATCTCCATGACCGATGCGCAGAAAACCACAGTCATTGCTGAACATCGGGCCATTCTGCAGGCTGTGACGGCCGGCGAATCCAATCTGGCCAGCGCCCTGGCACAAGCACATGTCAAAGAGGGCATAAAGCGCCTGATGGATTTGCGCTTCGAATTGCTTGGGCTGCAAGAGAGCACATTGTCATGATTACAACAGAACAACATGAAGAGCTTCGCCAGTGCACCCAGCGATTGGAAGCCATTTTCTGCAAGGTGTTCGAGCAACTCAATACGCTGGCCGAAGACGTGGTCACTGTCTGGAACGCACTTGACGCTGAAGGCAGAAAGCCGACATCCAAAGACCTGGCTTTTTTGCAGGCGACGATCGAAGAACGACTGTCGCAGGATGACAACTATATTCATGGGACCGGTGTGGTACTGGAACCCGGCGAGCTCGCCGACCAAGAGCTGTTCATCGAATGGTTCTACCGCCCCTCAAGCGGGAAAATCGCCCCCATGATGTTGAATTTCAACCGTCAGAGCGAAAGCTTTTACAACTATCAGGGCATGCCCTGGTTCACTCGTCCGAAGCTGACGGGCGAGGCGTCGGTAGAAGGGCCTTTCGTGGATCTCTACGGGACCGAACTCTACATTCTGGCGTTCTCCGTCCCCATCTTCGCCGGCGGGCATTTTGTCGGCGTTGCCGCGGCCGATATTGCCCTGCACGAATTTGATCAGCTGCTCACCCGTTGCCTGCTGCGGATGAAGAACGAGGCGTTCATCATCAATGGCGAAGGCCGGATCGTCGCGGCCAATTCGGCCAACTGGTTCGTTGGCAATATGGCCAGCCGGCCCATTACTTACAAAGGTGCCGCCGCGAAAGTGCACAAGCTTGAACCGTTATCGATCGAGTGGTCCCTGGTTGAATTGCCTGTCCCGCGACAGGCAGCGACGCCCTAGTTTTTCCACCTCACCCACAACAGCAATAATCGAAGAGGAAATACCATGCACCGTTTATCGATACGCCTGGCCAGCCTTCTTGTCTTTCTTTTGTTCGCCCAGTTTTCGGTTGCAGCGGATAAACAAGCCACCCTGGACGTCATCAACGCTTACATGAGCGCCTGGAACAAACACGACCCGGAGGCGGCTGCGCAATATTTTGCCGAAGACGGGGAGTTTCTCGACGCGTCCGTCGGGGTTCCTCAGGTCGGCAGGGAAACGGCCAAGGATAAAGTCATCAAGCTCTTTATCGATGCGGTGCCTGACCTGAAATGGCAGATGGTGGGCGAGCCTGTCGTGGAGGGCGACAACATTGCCTTCGAATGGCAGTTCGATGGCCGCAACACCGGCGCCTGGGGGCCTGATACCCCGGCGACCAACAAGCCCTTGTCTTTCAAAGGCGTCAGCTTCATTCGTTTGAAGGACGGCAAGATCGCCAGCCAGCACGATTACTACGATGCGCTGGGTTTCAACAAACAGCTGGGCTGGTAACGGCTCAGTCGGCGATCTCGTCAAGGAGGCGGATCGCCGAGACGGGGTAGCCCGAGAAGCTGGTGATGTCCTTGGCCGGGATGTCATTGGCCTCACAAAAAGCCCGGTAGCGCTACACGATATACTTGCTTGCAGTCCTCAGCTTTGCAGGAGAGTCCGATGAACACTCTATCAACGCTAGCGGCGTGCCTCGTGTTACTGGGCGCCAGTGCCCAGGGGCACGCCCAGACGGTCGTACCTACGAAAGGCCAGAGTCCTCAGCAGGTTCAGCAGGATATCAACGATTGCCACAACGTGGCCGCAAGCAGTGCCACACCCACTACTTCAAGCACGCCCCAGGCGGGAGGACGGCTCCGGGGGGCAGCCGCTGGTGCCGCCGCCGGCGCCGTCGGGGCAGAGGTTCGCGGGCGCCAGCATGAGCAATTGTATGATCAGGTGGATGACTCCGTGAAACAGGAGTACCGGCAAAATCAGGCCCAACAGACCGCAGCAGCCGGTGCGGCCGTGGGTGGCGTGCGCCAGCGTCAAGAGCGTCGTCAGGATCGCCGTGAGCAGCAGAGCAACCAGGCTGCTGCCAGTTCGACCGCGTACACAAGTTGCTTGCAAGGGCGTGGCTATAGCGTTACCCCTTGAGCGCAGGGGCGGGGCGCCGCCTGCATCGCAGGCGCTGCCGGTGGTCGTTGCATTTCGCTCGTCACCGGCGTTTGGCTAAGCTGAACAAATGACGTGACAAGTGGCTCTCTTCGGCCCGAATCGGGAACTCCCAAAGGAGATTGATATGTATGCGGTCACAAGAACCTACTCAGGTGCTGGAGCAAAGCAGCTTTTCGATGTTCTGGAAGAGCACAAGGCCGACGTCGAAGCTGCCCTGCGCAAAGTGTCTGGCCTGGTAAGCTACACACTGCTGTCTACCGGTAATGGCGGTATGTCGGTGACTGTTTGCGCAGACAAGACCGGTACCGATGAGAGCGTGAAAGTCGCGCGCGACTGGATTCAGAAAAATGCCTCGAATATCCACGCGAACCCGCCGCTCATCACGGAAGGTTCGGTCATGGTGCAGATCAATTAGCGCTATCACCCCTGGCGCTGAGCTACCCAGTAGTCATGCAAGGCGCAGGCAGCCGGTTCGATCGCTTCTACGCGCTGACGATGTTGCGCCACATCCAGATCCGCCGGGAGTTCGAAGTTGTCTTGTTCGGCGCAGAAGGCAATCACCTGCAGTTTCGCGGCCTGGGGCGCTGGCAGCTCGGGCCAGTTGCCCACGGCGACGCCACGCAGGTAACCAAAGCACCACTCTTCAGCCAGGGTGAGTGTCTGGCCCTGGTGTTCGGTCTGTTCGAACCGTGCCTTGAAGGCCTGCACATTAGTGGCCAGCTGGGTGGCCAGTGCGTTCATGTGGCGCACACTGAGTTCTATGAACCGTTTACCTTCATCAGGGCTATCCCAATCCGGGTTCTGCCCGCCCCAGATGGCCGGGAACCATTCGGCGATGTCCACCTGCACAGGGCCGGAAACCAGCGCGGTGAAGTAACCGTCGAGCTCTGAGAGATTGAGCACCGAGTGATCGTCGCCGTATTTCAGCAGGATGTCTTCGATAAACTCGGCGTCGGTGGCATCAAGAGGTTGATATTGCATGGGAAAGTTCCTTCGCTCGCCGGGCGCAGCACAGTGAGCTGTGCTTGAAAAAGGCGTGGAGGATGGCGCGTCCGGAGGTTTTTATCCAGCCTCGGCAATTTTATTTCGCAGGCTGACCGACGTTCACGGAATCAATGGCTGGGCCGGACCCTGTAGCCGCTGCCGTTAGGCTGCGCTGGGGCCGCAAGGCCCCCAGCAATCTTACCGGCGCAGGCGTAGGGCATCTTCAGCCGACGTCCTGCTCGGCCTGGCGGGTGAACCATTGCATGATCAGCGAGCACGCCGGATGAGATGCGGCTGAGGGTTGCAGGCAAAGCGAATAGATCCCTCTTGTCTTCAAGGGGTGGCCGAAGGGGACGACGAGCACTCCGCGTTCGATGGACTCCTCTGCCAGGGTCATGTCTGTCACGGCCACCCCCAGACCTCGCGCCGCTGCATCAAGTGCCAACTCGTCGAGGTTGAAAGGTATGTGCCGGTAGTCCTCCAGTGACTTGCCGCCATTGGCTGCCAACCAATCAATCCAGGCTTGCTTGTCTGCCGAACGATGGAGCAGCGCGAAGCGTACAAGATCCTCTACCGACGCCAGTGGCTGGGTTGAACTGGCAAGGCCAGGGGCGCACACCGGAACCAGTGCTTCCTCGAACAAGGTCAGGCAATCAGGAGCGCTTGACGGCTCCGGCAGATAGAGGATGTAGGCGTCGCTGTCGCTGGCCGGCTCGACGATCTCAGTCGCGACGGTTTCGATCGACAAGGCAATTTCCGGGTGACGCCGGTAAAAGTCGCTCAACTTGGGCAGCAACCAGCGAACCGCCAGCGATACATGCATGCGTATACGAAAAGGGCGCTTCTGGGGAGAGAGCCGATCCTCGAGATTCTTCAATTGCTCCAGGATACTCCGGGCGCTGCCAAGCACCTGTTCGCCCTCTGGGGTCAGTCGAATACTACGGCTGCTCCTCACGAACATCGGTACGCCGAAGTGACTCTCCAACTGCTGGATTTGCCGGCTCACTGCGCTTTGGGTCAGGCACAGCTTTTGCGCAGCCTGAGTGAAGCTGCCCGAATCAGCGACCTCCACCAATGCCTGCAAGGCCTGGAGAGAGGGGACGTGGCGAATTTTATCCATGCGTTTTCAGAATATCTCGATGATTTTATAACGTTGGTCGTATTACCACGGACCCTATAGATTCTAGCTCTGGCTACCGTCATCTCAAACTGCTCATGCGATTTATGCATGTATTTCTGCTTTGAACAGATGCGGCTGGCAGAACGACAGTCAAATGAGGTGACGCATGGAAAATGTATGTGGCTGGATTGCGCAAGCTGGCAACTCATCAGTTCGTGATCGCCTGAGCGGCACGCAGAAAGCCGATTGGCTGGTCATCGGTGCCGGTATCACCGGCCTTTGTGCCGCACATACGCTCGCTGAAATGCACCCTCAGGCACGCATCGTGGTCGTCGACAGACAGCGAGCCGCGCAGGGGGCTTCGGCGCGCAATTCAGGATTCGTGGTGGCTCACGAACATCCGGCCAATGATGAGCTGATTGGCAGGCAGGGGTTCGCTGATTTTGAAGTAGATACGTCGATTTCTCAGGTCGCCAATGAGGAGGTACGCCAGCGCATTGCCCGTCATGGCATTGAATGCGACTTCAGGGACTCTGGCTACTTCTTCGCCGTCAGCGACCCAGCCAAGCTGACTCATGTCGAGGCCAAGTTGGAGACGCTACGCGCCCTCGGTGCCTCTGCGCAGTTTCTGCAGGGTGAGCAGTTGATCCAAAAGCTGGGAACCCGCCATTACCAAGCCGCGATCTGGTGCGGCAATGGCAACGCACTGCTGCAACCAGCGAAATACGTGAAGGGCCTGCTGGACGCGCTGCCGGACAATGTGACCCTTTACGAAAGCACCGATATCACCGGTCTGGAACGTTTGGACAAAGGGCGTATTCGCGCTAATGGCATCGGTGCAAGCATTGAAGCAAAGCAGGTGCTGGTTTGCCTGAACGCTTTCATCCCACGCGCGGGGATAGTTGACAGCGGGACGTTCCCGATGGAACTCAGCGCCAGCCTCACGCGGCCCCTCAGCGATGAGGAGTTCCGAGCCATCGGCGGTGTTGAGCCTTGGGGCGTGCTGTCCACCCGGCCACTCGGCGCCACGGTGCGACTGACGCCGGATCGTCGAGTGATGATCCGCAACACGGCGGAATACCGCTCTCGGGATTTGTCCGACAGTGAGCTCTTGCACCGTCGAAAACACCATGTGCAAGGCTTGCAGCGACGTTTTCCGTGGTTGACCGAGCAGGATATTCAATACACCTGGACCGGTCACCTGAGCGCCTCACGCACCGGGCAACCTTATTTTGCCAAGGTTGAAGAGGGCCTGTTTGCCGTGGCCGGATGCAATGGTTCGGGCGTCGCGCGCGGCACTCTTTGGGGACGGCTGCTCGCTGAATTGGCATCGGGTGCCAGCTCGCCACTATTGCAGTCGGTCATGCACAGGGCTCAGCCCGGCTGGCTCCCGCCCCGACCATTACTCGACATCGGCGCCATGCTTCGAATGCGCGTGGAGGCGGTCAGGGCCAGAACAGAAATCTAGAAAGCCGACTATCAAAAAAGAACAAAAGAACAAAAGAACAAAAGAACAAAAGCCCCTCTAAAAAGGTGATTGAACATGCACGTCAACAACATTTCCCTGGTGGTCTTGCTCACTACGTTTTCGGCAGCCACCTACGCGGCCGAAGCCGTCAATATTTCCAACTGGAACGGCTACATCGCCGACGATACCTTGACCACTTTCACCAAGGAAACGGGGATCAAGGCGACTTACGACATTCACGACAGTAACGAAGTGCTGGAATCAAAGCTGATGACGGGTAATACCGGTTATGACGTGGTCAGCCCTTCGAACCATTTCCTGTCCAGGCTCATCAAGGCTGGGGCTATTCAGAAACTTGATAAAAGCCAGCTCCCCAACTGGAAAAACCTTGATCCGGCATTGATGAAAAAACTGGAGGTCAATGACCCGGGCAACCAGTACGGCTATCCGTACATGTGGGGCACTGCGGGTATTGGCTACAACGTTGAGAAAATCAAGGCGATATTCGGCAACACGGATGTCACCCATTCCTGGAGCCTGTTTTTTGATGAGAACAACATCAAGAAGCTGAGCGAGTGCGGCGTGGCGATTATCGATAACCCGACGCAGATCTTGCCGATCACCCTCAATTACCTGGGGCTGCCACCTCATAGCCACACGCCTGCGGATTACAAAAAAGCCGAGCAGGCATTGCTCAAGATCAGACCCTACGTCCAGTATTTCCATGCCTCCAAGTACATCAGTGATCTGGCCAATGGCAATGTCTGCGCCGTGATTGGCTTCAATGGCGACATTGTGCAAGCGGCTGCCAGCGCCAAGGAAGCCAATAACGGGATCGACATTGCCTATTCGATTCCTGACGAGGGTTCCACTTTATGGCTCGACATGGTCGTGATGCCCAAGAGCGCACCGCACGAGAAGAATGCCTACGCCTACATGAACTACCTGCTTGAGCCGAAGGTCATCGCCAACATCAGCAACAGCATCCATTACGCCAACCCCAACATTGCGGCGGATGAGTACGTCACTCCGGCCGTGAAGCAGGACCTGGCGATTTACCCGCCCAAAAGTGTAATGGACAAGTTGTTCACCGTTGAGGATCTCCCGGCCGCCATCGCACGGCTGAGTACTCGCCTGTGGACCAAGTTGAAAACCAATACATAACGAGGCGAGCTGGTGCGCCACTGCGACAGCCTGGCGGCAGCGGCATAGGATTGGCGTGCACGATCGGCGTAGCCGCTGCCGCCAGGCTGCGCTGGAGTCCCGCAGGGGCTCCCCGGCGATTTGGAGATCTTGCGCGCGCTTCGCGCGCGAGCGCAGCCTTCGGCAGCGGCTACAGGGCCGCCATTTGCTCCAAATTTCTATTTTTTGCCACTCGGCAATGGCGGGGTTCGAGGCGGGATCAATCGCTTCGTCCCAGTCGACTCAAACGCCATCGCCAAGCGAAGCAGCGTCGAATCGTCATAGGCACGGCCGGCAAATGTCAGCCCGACGGGCATGCCGATATCCGGCATTACGCCCATCGGCACCGTTACCGTGGGTACACCCAGGTGCCGGATGGCGAGATTGCCGTTGGCGACCCATATGCCGTTACTCCACGCGATATCCGCAGACTTCGGATCGACATCGGCATTCGACGGCCCAACGTCGGCTACCGTCGGGAATATCACCGCATCGAGCCCCAGCCGATCCATCCAGTCCTCAAGATCGATTCGACGCGTCTGTTCAAGCCCCCGTAGCCCATCAGGAAGGGTGGCGATCTCGTCCCACGGTGTAATGCCGCGTTCGGCCATCCGCACGTATTCGTCCATGCCAGCGACAAGGTCCCCCTCCCGGTTTGGTAGAGTCCCGGGGTCGTGCGGGAAAATCAGCGGTCCGTCCACGTCGACCAGACGGTTCAATTCGGGATCGCCGTTGGCCCGAAGAAAATCATCGAACGCCCAGGCCGTCAGATCCCACAACTCATGATGAAGGAACTCTTTGGACACCAGGCCCCGATTGAACACCGTCGGCGCACCGGGACGATCACCCTCGCAATTGGAGACCAGCGGGAAATCGACCTCGATCACTTCGGCCCCAGCGGCTTCAAGTGCCTTGCGAGCCTCTTCCCAGAGCCCGATCACCGAGGGACGGGTGATGATTCGCTGCCCCGTCGGACCACCGATGCCAGGCGCATCGCTCGTGCCCGCATCGGGATCGGCGTTGATGTACATACGGGGAACGCCGAACCGCTTGCCCGCGAGCGCATCGGTAGTCGCGGCAAGCGACCCATAGGAGGCGGGACGAACCGAGGCGACACTCGGAATAGGCACCCAGGGTTGCAACCGCCACAGATCTCCCCGCGTGTCGGGATCATCCGCGACCACCACGTCGAGCACCTCGAGGAGGTCCGCCATCGTTCTGGCATACGGCACGACAACGTCCATTGTCGGCGTCAACGGCCAGTTCCCGCGCACCGAGATCACCCCGCGCGAAGGCGTATAGGCACACAGACCATTGTTCGATGCAGGACCCCGTCCGCTCGACCAGGTTTCTTCCGCGAGGCCGAATGCCGCGAAACTGGCTGCGGTTGCAGTGCCTGCGCCGTTCGATGAGCCCGATGCGAAGGGAGCGGTGAGATAGTCACCGTTGTACGGGCTCTGCGCACGGCCGTATACCCCGCGCTGCATGCCGCCGTTCGCCATGGGCGGCATATTGGTCTTGCCCAGGCAGATCGCTCCACCGGCGCGAAGCCGTTCGATCGTGAACGCATCGCGATAAGCAATCAGGTTCGCGAATGCGGGACTCCCAGAGGCTGCGGTGAGCCCCTTCACCAGATAACTGTCCTTGGCCGTATAAGGGATGCCATCGAGCGGACCCAGCGTCTGGCCCTTGGCCCGACGGGCATCGGACGCCTGCGCCTCCTCGAGCGCATCGGGGTTGCGAACCACAACCGCGTTGAGGGCGGTGGGCGTGTCGGGGCCGTCGTAGGCATCGACCCTGGCGAGATAGGCCTGGACAAGCTCAACCGCAGTTGTCTGGCCAGATTCGAGCGCAGCACGCAGTTCGGCTATGGAAACCTCGGTGATTTCGATCATGCTGTTACCGCCGGTTGCTGATAGGTGACGCGGTGAATGTTTCCATCACGCTGGATCCTGGGCTCAGGGACATCACTTATCTCAAAATGGGTTTTCATATCGGTTCTCGTTGCACTGCATTACGCGACAGGGTCTGGACTTACAACCTGAGCGTTCTATTTAACACCAAGCGGGGAACAGAGGAATCGGTGTATGTGTTATCCGATCTCGGTCCTTTAACGGCCGCAAGCAATTTACCGCCCTGTGCCTCGTTGTCATGGGGCGTTTTTTCAGGAGAATCCACATCCCGAAGGTCATTGCGCGGGAGCGACCACACGAAACTTGATGTTGATATCGTTGGAAATGATCCCGTAATCGGCCCATTCACCTTCACCGACCTTGAAGTCGGCGCGCTTGAGAATAAATTCGCCACTGAATACGCCGATGGCGCTTTGCGGCTTCAAGGTGACCTGCGCGCGGACGTTGCGGGTCAGACCCTTGAGTGAGAGCTTGCCGGCGACCTCGTAACGGTTGTCGGCGAGTACCTTCACGCTGCTCGATTCAAAGGTTGCCACCGGATAGACGGCAGTGTTGAACCAGGCGGGCTTTTGCAGTTCGCTGTTGGCCTCGCTATCCCCGGCGTCGATACTGTCGAGTTCGATGGTGAGCTCGGCAGAGGCCGCCGTGGGGTTGGCCGAGTCAAAATCGAGCTTTGCCTGGAACTTGCCGAATGTGCCATACACCCTCGCGCCCATCAGGGTGTAGGTGAAGGCAATCTGGCTGGCCGTCGGATTCACTCGCTTGTATTCGACGGCATGGGCCCAGGCCGAGGCGCCGAGGGTGAGGGCGGCGACCAACGCAGCAGGGCGCAGTAATCGACTACTCATGGGACTCTCCGGTCGCGGTTCAGCCCTTGGACTTGAGTGGCAGTATGCGCGTGAGTATGTCGTCGCGATCGATGAAGTGGTGCTTCAACGCCGCGACCGTGTGGACGATCACCAGGCCAAGCAAAACGTAGCTGAGCACCTCGTGCAACGCCGTCAGGCGTTCGCCCAGCGCCGTGTCCTTGGCCAGCAGATCGGGCAACGGCAGTACGCCGAACCATACGGTCTGGAACCCCTTGGCCGAACTCATCAGCCAGCCGCTCAGCGGAATGGCGAACATCAGCGCATACATCAGCCAATGCATGGCATGGGACACGAAACGCATCACGGCCGGCATCGTCGAAGGCAGGGCGGGTGCGCGATGGCTCAGGCGCCAGCCCAGGCGTATCAGCACCAGGAAGAACAGGGTCACGCCCGCCCACTTGTGCCAGGAGAACAGCTTCAGCTTGGTCGGCGAAAGGGGAAGGTCGGGCATGTAGAGGCCCAGCGCGAAGGTACCGACCAACCCGAGCGCCACCAGCCAGTGCAACCAGATCGCCGTACGGGTGTACCGAAGATTCATGAGTGCTCCTTCTGGTCCGGTGTGTCCGGGCGGTTGAGCGTTGCGACATTGTCGCATTCGGCTGGAATCAGTTACACCACTTCCAGGGGCTCGATCGGCCTTTGCTGGCGGCCGATGCGTGTTCCGCTGTTCAGCCCGTTCTATGGAGATTAGCGCTGGTCCAGAATCGCATGCCCGACACGGGTCTTGTAGGAGTGGGCTTGCCCGCGATGAGGCCCTCAAGCAAACGCCGCCAAAAGGTCCAACTCAAACGCCTGCTGCGCATCCCCCGGCACTTGCCCCCGGTGCCGGGCCAGATGAAACGGCACCTCGAAACTCGACTCCTCCTCACGCAACGCTCGCAACAAACCCCGCTCAACCCAGGGCCGGGCAAAGTGGCGGGGCAGGTAGCCGATATGCCGCCCCGACAGAATAAACGCCAGCGCGCCTTCGACCTGCTCGGTACGCGCCGAGCACACGCCCCCGCGAAACGGCTCGTCAGTCTTGAGGAAACGATACGGGTGCTCGATTCGATCAGCCTCGACCAGGGCCTGCTCGTCCACCTCCACAGCGCTGAACAACGGGTGACCGAGCCCGCAGTAAAGCTGCTGGGTCTCGCTGAACAACAGGCGGTAGTCAAACGCCCGCTGGGCACCTGAGAAATAGCCGATAGCCAGATCCAGGCGTTGCTCCAGCAGCAAGCGTTCCATGTCGGCCGGCATGGCGCTGATCAATTCGATACACACCGATTCGTCGCGCTGGCGAAAGCGCGTGATGGCCTGGGCCAGGCGCAGGGTCACCGACTGGTCCAGTGCTTCGGAAAAGCCGATGCGCAGTTCGCCCAGCAAGCGTCCGGCGACGCCATTGGCCTGATGGCGAAACGCTTCGATGGATTCGAACAGCACCCTTGTGGCCTTGAGCAGTTGCTCGCCCTTGGGCGTCAGCTTGAAACCGCCCTTGCCGCGACTGCACAAACGGTAGCCCAGGCGCGTCTCCAGCTTGGCCATCTGCTGGCTGATGCTCGGCTGGCTGAGCCCGAGTACCCCTTGCGCGGCGCTGAAGCCGCCGCTCTGGGCCACGCTGGCGAACAGCCGGAGCAGTTGCAGGTCCAGGTCATGCAGTTGTCCGAGCATCAAACATTGCTCCAGGTGAATGTCAGGATAATTGACTTGGTATTTTACCAATGTAACCCGGCGCGCATGCTGTGGGCACTCCCTGCATCGAGGTGCTCATCATGCGTTCATCACTCTTGCTTCTGTCCCTGGCCCTGGCGGTGCCGGCAATGGCCGAGGACAAGGTCGTCAATCTGTACAGCTGGGCCGACTACGTCGCGCCGCAAACCTTGCAGCGCTTCGAGCAGGAGACCGGCTACAAGGTGCGTTACGACACCTTCGACACCACCGAAGTACTGGAAACCCGTCTGCTCACCGGTGGCAGCGGCTACGACGTGGTGGTGCCGTCTTCCAGCGTGCTGGCCCGGGCCATGGCCGCCGGAGGCTTGCGCACGACCGGGGGGGCGGCGCTACAGGGTTACGCCAACCTCGACGCTGACCTGCTGAACAAGCTTGCCCAGGTCGACCCCGGCAACCAGTACGCAGTGCCCTATACTTGGGGCACCCTGGGGCTGGGAATCAATGTCCAGGCGGTGCAGCAACGCCTGCCAGGCGTTCCCCTGAACAGCCTCGACCTGCTGTTCAAGCCCGAATACGCCAGCAAACTGGCCGACTGCGGCATCGCCATCATTGATTCGCCCCAGGAAGTGATCGGCCTGGCCCTGCATTACCTGGGCAAGGATCCCTACAGCCGCGACAAGAATGACCTGACTGCCGCCGCCGCCTTGCTCCATGGATTGCAGCCTTCGGTGCAGTACGTGGCCAATGGCCGGCAGATCAGCGATCTGGCCAATGGCAGCGTGTGCCTGGCCTTGACCTACAACGGCGATGCGAGCATGGCCGCCGACCAGGCCAGGCGTGCCAACAAGCCCTTCGAAGTGGCTTACCGCATTCCCAGGGAAGGCACGCTGATCTGGCAGGACAACCTGGCCATCCCCAAGGATGCACCGCACCCGGAAGCGGCGAAGGCCTTCATCGAGTTCATGCTGCGCCCTGACTCAGTGGCGGCGTTGACCAACACCCTGTTTTTCGCCAATGCCAACCAGGCGGCGACGCCGCTGGTCGATGCCCAGGTGCGCAACGACCCGGACATCTACCCGCCCGCCGAGGTTCGCGCACGCCTGTATGCCGACCGCAGCATGGCCTTGGCCGACATGCGCCAGCGCACTCGCCTGTGGACCTCTTTCCGTAGCCGCCAATAAGGAATCCTTCCCATGGATCATGTAGCACAAAACGACCAGGCATTGACCCGCAGCAGCCTCTACGGCACGGCGGCGGAGAGCACCTATGCCGGCATCACCAGCTTTTCCCGTCGCCGTTACAGTCGCGACCTGCAGGGTGTCGACGTGGTGGTCAGCGGCGTGCCGTTCGACACCGCGACCAGCAACCGGCCGGGCGCGCGTTTCGGGCCACGCGGGATTCGCAATGCCTCGGTGCAATCGGCCTGGGAGCGCCACTGGCCGTGGGAGTTCGACCCGTTCGACCACCTGGCGGTGATTGACTATGGCGACTGCGCCTTCGATTACGGCACGCCGCAGGCGACACCCGAGGTTATCGAGGCGCATGCCGAGCATATTCTCTCGGCAGGCTGCGCGATGCTGACCCTGGGTGGCGACCACTTCATCACCTATCCGCTGCTCAAGGCCCATGCGCGCAAACATGGCCCGCTGTCGCTGATCCATTTCGATGCCCACAGCGATACCTGGGCCGATGACGACAACCAGCGTATCGACCACGGCACCATGTTCTACCATGCCGCCCAACAAGGGCTGGTCGACCCTTCGCGCTCCGTGCAGATCGGCCTGCGCACCACCAACGACGACGATCAGGGTTTCGCCATCCTCGACGCGCGCCAGGTCCATCAGCGGGGCTGCGCGGCCATTGTCGAATCGATTCGCCAGCGGGTCGGCAATAACCCGGTGTACCTGACTTTCGATATCGACTGCCTCGACCCCGCGTATGCGCCGGGTACCGGTACCCCGGTGTGCGGTGGCCTGACTACCGTGCAGGCGCTGGAGATCATCGGCGGGCTGCGCGGCATCAATCTGGTGGGCATGGACGTGGTCGAAGTGGCGCCGGCCTATGATCACGCCGACATCACCTCGTTGGCGGCAGCGACCCTGGCCATGGAGATGCTCTGCCTGTATGCGGCGCGCCATAAGCTTTAAGGAAGGCCGTCCGGTTACAAAAAGAATCACCTCTGCGCGATACCGGGGTTTCCCATCGAACCCGGGCAGCCTTAGGCTATCCAATGCCTATTGGAAACCGCGCATGAGGTGATTGTCGTGAAGCGCTCTGTGCAAGGCCTGGCCGCGCTGCTGCTGGGTGCATTGCTGCTCGATCCGCTGCCGGCCGTGCAGGCGTCCCCCCGGGGTTCGCCGCAACTGCTGGCCGCGGGCTCGACCAATCCCTATAACAGCCCGATCCGCCGCATCAATCCCAACAGCCGCCAGGGCAGCGTGCCCAGCACGCCGCCCGTGCGCGGGCCCTCGACGATGCCCAATCCACGCCCCCCAACCCTCGAAAACCGCGGCATCGGCAACGGTGAAAACCTGCGCCGTGAGCAACAGGCCCCGCTGCCGGGTACCCCACGACCCGAGCGCCCGCTCGAGAGAGCACCCTGAGGAGCTTTTCATGCCATCCAACCGCCTGTTGACAGCCTGCTGTGCGCTTGCGCTGTGCTACCTGCCACTGACCGCCGGGGCTGCACCTGAACGCACCTACCCGAGCGAGCTGGGTGAGATCCGCGTCGAAACCATTGCCCAGGGTTTGAATCACCCCTGGGCCCTGGCCTTTCTGCCGGACGCCAAGGGTATGCTGGTCACCGAACGGCAGGGCAACCTGCGTGTGGTCAGCAGCGATGGCAAGGTCGGTGCACCCATCAGCGGAACGCCCGAGGTCTTTGCCAGGGGGCAGGGCGGTTTGCTCGATGTGGCGCTGTCACCTGATTTCAAACGGGACCGGCTGGTTTACCTGTCCTATGCCGAAGGCGGTGGCAAGGGCGATACCGCGGGCACGGCGGTCGGGCGCGGGCGCTTGTCGGCCGACCTGACCCAGTTGCAAGACTTCAGGGTGATATTCCGCCAGGAACCCAAACTCTCCAGTGGCCTCCACTTCGGTTCGCGCCTGGTGTTCGACCGCGACGGTCACCTGTTCATTGCCCTGGGCGAAAACAACCAGCGTGCCACGTCCCAGGACCTGGACAAGCTGCAAGGCAAGGTGGTGCGCCTTTATCCTGACGGCAAGGTGCCCGATGACAACCCCTTTGTCGGCCAGGCCGGGGTACGTCCGGAAATCTGGTCCTACGGCCACCGCAACCAGCAGGGTGCTGCCCTCAACCCCTGGACCGGCCAGCTCTGGACCGACGAACACGGTCCGCGCGGCGGCGACGAGGTGAATATCGTCCAGCGCGGCAAGAACTACGGATGGCCGCTGGCAACCCACGGCATCAACTATTCGGGTGCGCCGATCCCGGAAGCCAGGGGCAAGTCCGTCGAGGGGGCGCTCGGCCCGCACCATGTCTGGGAAAAGTCGCCGGCTATCAGCGGCATGGCGTTCTACGACAATGGGCGTTTCAAGGCATGGCAGCACAACCTGTTCATCGGTGCGCTGGTCTCCCAGCAATTGATTCGCCTGCAATTGGAGGGGGACAAGGTCATTCACGAAGAACGCCTGCTGGGCGAGTTGAAGTCGCGCATCCGTGATGTGCGCCAGGGCCCCGACGGGTATTTGTATGTGCTGACCGATGAGGACGATGGGGCCTTGCTCAAGGTGGGCCTGGAGCAGTCCGACTCGGGTCAGGAAACGCAGCTCACTGCGAATTGATTGGCCTCGAACCGAGCATCCGGCTTCTGCAATCGACGACTTCAAAGGATAATGGTCGTTTTTACTCACTTTCCCCAACCGTCGATTGATTCGAGGACACCCGCGCGTAATGTCCAGTTCTGCCTTCGAGTCACCGCTGGCCGCCTATCGGTTCGCCATCGAGCAGCGTGGGTTCGCCGCCGACGATGCCCAACGGCACGCCGTGCATGCCCTGCAGCAGTGCTTTGAGGCGCTGCAACAATCCGGGCGCGTCAATGGTGTGTACCTCTGGGGGCCGGTGGGGCGCGGCAAGACCTGGCTGATGGACCAGTTTCATCAATGCTTGCAGCTACCGGCCCGGCGCCAGCATTTCCATCACTTCATGAGCTGGGTGTACCAGCGCCTGTTCCAGCTCACTGGCACCAGCGACCCCTTGCAGGCACTGGCGCGGCAGTTGAGCGAGGAAATCCGCGTCTTGTGTTTCGACGAGTTCTTCGTCAGCGACATTGGTGATGCGATCATTCTCGGGCGCCTGCTGGAGGTCATGTTCGAGGCCGGCGTGGTGGTGGTAGCAACCTCCAATCAGCCGCCGCACCAGCTTTACAGCGACGGGTTCAATCGCCAGCGCTTTGTCCCGGCGATTGCCGCGATCGAGCGTTGCATGCAGGTGGTGAGCGTGGCGGGCGAACAGGATCATCGACTGCATCCGGGGGCGCGGGAACAGCGTTACTGGGTCAATAGCAATGATCAGCCCAGTGCGTTGCCAAACGTGTTCCGGCGCTTGAGCGGCGATGCCCCCTCGCATTGCGATTCGCTGGCAGTAGGCCATCGTCGCCTCAATGTGGTGCAGGTCAGCGACAAGGTGCTGTGGTGCCGCTATGCCGATCTGTACGAGGCCCCGTTGGCGGCAATGGAGTTCATGGCCTTGTGCGATCGCTTCACGGTCATCCTGCTTGGCGAGGTCCCGGACCTCAGTGCCCGGCAGCGAGCGGCGAAGATTGCCCGGGGCACCGAAGATGGCGTGGAGCGGGTGGAGGCCGGGGACCGTGAGTTGCCCCAGCTCTCGGTACACGACGACAGTGTGCGGCGCTTCATCGCCCTGGTCGACGAGTGCTATGACCGCAAGGTGCCGCTTTACCTCGAAGCGCAAATTCCGCTCGAAGCACTCTACACTCAAGGGTATCTGTCGTTCCCGTTCCGGCGTACGTTGAGCCGGTTGCGGGAAATGCAACTGCAACGGTTTTGCTGAGGACACCGCCGTGGCCAATCAACTGTCGCATCACTTGCTGAGCATGGCCTACAACAATGCCTGGGCCAATCATCGTTTGTACAAGGCTTGCCTGCAGCTGAGCCAGGATGAGTTCGTCGAGCCCAGGTGCAGTTTCTTTCCCTCGATCAAGCTCACGCTCAATCATATTCTGATCGTGGACTGGCTGTACCTGCAGGCGCTGGAGTGTGAGCAGGCGGGCGAGGCCCCGGAGCTTTTTGTCGAGCCTGAGGAACAATTCGATGACTGCGAGCAACTGCAACGCGAGCAGGCCCAGGCCGACCATCGCCTGATCGCCTACTGCTCGCATCTGCACGACGAAAACCTGAACCGCTACGTCAGCATCGTGCGCCCGGACCGGGTGCAACGCGAACAGCGCCTGCGCCTGGTCGCGCACCTGTTCGAGCACCAGACCCACCACCGTGGCCATGTGCATGCGATGTTGTGCGAAACCGGGGTCAAGACGCCGCAGCTCGATGAGTTCTTCTGTGAATCGGATGCCGAGTTGCGCGCCCGGGACTTCGCCGAACTGGGCTGGACCGAGGCGCAGATCTGGAACCGCTAGGCCGCTGACCAGCCCAGGGTCAGCCATGCCAGCACGCCATAGCGGGCGCCCTTGGCCACGCCGACGATCAGGACGAAGCGCCAGAAGGGTTCGCGCATGACGCCGGCGATCAAGGTCAGCGGGTCGCCGATGATCGGCACCCAGCTCAGCAGCAGGGACCATTGGCCATAGCGTTGGTAATGGCGTTGGGCCCGTTCCAACTGCCGTGGGCTCATCGGGAACCAGCGCCGGTTGCGCAGGTGCTCGATGGAGCGGCCCAGCAGCCAGTTGACGATCGAGCCCAGCAGATTGCCAGCAGTGGCGATCAGCAGCAGCCAAGCTACCGCTGACGGGGTTTTGAGCAGCAGCCCGACCAGAACGGCCTCAGATTGCAGGGGCAGCAGTGTCGCTGCCCCGAACGCTGCCAGGAACAGGCTCCCATAACCCAGCATCAAGGCCGGTCAAGACTCATTTGCCCGGGTACTCGGCCACCACTTCATCGGCACCGGCCCGGGTAAGGCCGATGACCTGATAGGCATCCTGGCGGCCCTCGACTTCCATGCCCGGCGACCCCTTCGGCATGCCCGGCACGGCCAGCCCGCGCAAGTCGTCACGCTTGAGCAACGCCTTGACCTGGTCGGCCGGCACATGGCCTTCGACGAACTTGCCGTCGATCACCCCGGTGTGGCACGAAGCCAGTCGCGGCTCTACGCCGAGGCGTTGCTTGACTGCGCTCATGTTCGGCTCCTCATGGTCCTGGACGGTGAAGCCGTTCTCTTTCAGGTGGCTGATCCAGGCCTTGCAGCAACCACAGTTGGGGTCGCGGTAGACATCGATGTTCAACGCTTCGGCTGCCTGGGCCAGAGAGCTGGTCGCCAACAGCGCCAGCAATGCGATGCGCCGTAGCGGGCGAGTGTGCAACATGTTGGATCTCCTGTGTGAGCAACCTCGCAGATTACCAGCGGAGGCTGTCAGAAAGCTGAGGGAAGTATTACAAAATTTTAAGCCTACTTGCCCACTTCGCGTCGCCGCGGAGCGTCTGGCCGTGAAACCTTAAATGCTGGCAGTTGTCCTACCTACGCCGTACTGAACGGTCTGGAGGACTCATGTTGATAAAAAAGAAAATCCTTGTAGCGCTGACTGCCTGCACCCTGGCATTTACAGCCATTTCGATACTTCCAGGTGAAGTATCTTTCATCGCCTCCGCTCAGGCTAAAGATGGCGGTGGCGGTGGCGGTGGCGGTGGTGGTGGTGGTGGTGGTGGTGGTGGTGGTGGTGGTGGCCATGGCGGCGGAGGTGGCCATGGTGGCGGTCATGGCGGTGGCCACGGCGGCGGGGCGGGTCATGGTGGTGGTCATTCCGGCGGCTTGGGTGGCAAGGGTCAAGGCAAGGGCCTGAGCGAAGGGCATGCTGCAAAAGCCACTCGGGATCATGGGCTCAGTGGCAATCATTACGGCAGCACACGCAACAATGACAAGGGCCATGGTACGACAACCTCAGGAATTGCCCATTCCAAGGACACCCGCGGGTTGACCAAGGCGACGGCGATCGCCGGTAGCACGCCGGGCACGCACAACTCGAAAGGCCTGAGAAACGCCGTCGAATCGTCCTCCAAAAACGATCACTGATGCAGGGCGCGAGTGCTTGAGCGATCCTCAGGCACTCGAAACCCCAGCCCAATGCCAATCAGCACCTACTGTGTCGTTGGTGCTGCATCCTCTTCCTGCTGGCGCTGGATTTCCTTGTATTTCATGTCCAGGTATTCGCTGCGCTCGAGCTCTTGCAGCTGCCGTGGATAGCGCTCGATACCGGCATACCAGTCACTCAGGCGTTTTTCCAGCTGCTCCGACGCAGGTTTTGACAACGCGCCGAGGTAGGCTTCGAGCGCCAGGTAATAGCGCATCGAATTGCGCTCCACCACCCCGCGCATGCCTCTGATATAGACAGGCTGGCCATCGGCCGCCTGGCCAACGATGCTGAAACCCACCTTGTTGCGGCCGGTCGTCGCCAGATAGCTCTGCATGGCCATGCGGGCGGCCATACCGTAGTCATACGAATATGACAAATGCAGGAAGCTGCGCTGCGAGTCGAGGCCCAGCACTTCGAGTTCGATGCGGTAATCACTCGTTCCTATGGGGCCCTGCGGGGCGCTCAGCATGACTCGCAGGTAATCGGGTGTGGTTGCGACGATTTGATACAAGAAGTCGAATCGGTAGGTTTCGCTCAGCGACTGTTCCGACTTGCGTCCGATATCGACGCTCAAGGTGTCCTCGGCTTTAGAAGACGCGCGACAGTTCTTTACGTTCAGATGCAGGATCAGGATATCGCACCATTGGCCAATGCCCTGCAGCGCCGAGCTGACAACGGCATAGGGTTGCTCGGTCAGCGCATAGATGTCGCCGGTCAGATTATTTTCCGCTTCACGCGACTCCAGGTAGAGCGGGCGTTGAAACGGACTGTTGGCCAACTGTTCTTGCAGCGCCATATAACGTGTGTTGAGTGTTTGGGCATCTTGCCCATACCCCAGGGGCATATAAGCCAGAATCGAGAGCAAGAGCCATCCAAGCCAAGTGGAACAGCTCTTGCGTCCAGCCAAGGGTGCTTGTTGCGTCACAGCCACTCCTCAGAGGCGCTCGAACCGGCCTCTTACTTCAGGGGACTTCCCGAGCGTGGTTTCGTTCGATTGCCTGCCTCAAAACCACAGCCGAACCCCGGCTACAAAACGCGCCTCGTCGGGCTCTTCCCCGTCATCACGCACCAGATCGGCGGTATTGCCGTAGCTGCGACGCCGAAGGACCTTCCGGCATCACCCCGACATGCGTTAGCCTTCACCCCCATCACCAAACGGGGGCCAAGTACTGTCCATGGAAAAAGTCATCGTCATCACCGGCGCCAGCCGCGGCATCGGCGCCGCCACCGCGCTGCTTGCGGCCCGCGAGGGCTACCGCATCTGCATCAACTACCAGACCGACGAACAGGCGGCGCACCGGGTGCTCGAGCAGGTGCGCGAATTGGGTGCAGAAGCCATCACCGTGCGCGCCGATGTCAGCATCGAAGATGAAGTGACCCATCTGTTCAACCGTGTCGATGCCGAGCTCGGTCGGGTGACGGCGCTGGTCAACAATGCAGGCACTGTGGGGCAGAAATCCCGGGTCGAGGAAATGTCCGAGTTCCGTCTGCTGAAAATCATGAAGACCAACGTGGTGGGGCCGATCCTGTGCGCCAAGCATGCGGTCCAGCGCATGTCCACGCTGCATGGCGGGCAGGGCGGCAGTATCGTCAACGTGTCATCGGTGGCGGCGCGGCTCGGTTCGCCGAGCGAGTACGTCGACTACGCTGCCTCCAAGGGCGCGCTGGACACCTTCACCGTTGGGCTTTCCAGGGAAGTGGCGGGCGAGGGCATCCGCGTCAATGCGGTAAGGCCGGGGTACATCCATACCGATTTCCACGCCCTGAGCGGCGACCCGGACCGGGTCAGCAAGCTCGAGTCGACAATCCCCATGGGGCGGGGCGGGCAGGCAAGCGAGGTGGCCGAGGCGATTATCTGGCTGCTGTCGGACAAGGCCTCGTATTCGACCGGGACCTTCGTTGACCTGGGTGGTGGCCGCTAACGCGGCCAATCGCGGCCTCCTCGTTCCCACGCGCGTGGGAACGAGTAACCGCCTGCCGCCAAGCCCGTATCGCTGATTTTGCAGCGACCTTGAGAGAGTATCGTTGCCCCCGGCAAGTCTTGAGGGCCTCGTCGCGGGCCTGCCTGCGATATCCGCTAAAACGACCGCACAATCCTGCCCAACGTCTCCATCGCCTTCTCCGACTGCTCCGTCCACGGGCTGCCGTAATTCAACCGTATGCAATTACGAAACCGCTGGGTCGGCGAAAAGATCGGCCCCGGCGCAATGCTGATGCCTTGCGCCAACGCCATCTGAAACAACTTCAACGAATCCATCTGCTCGGGCAGTTCCAGCCACAGGAAATAACCGCCGGCCGGTTGGCTGACCCGGGTTTGCGCGGGGAAATACCGGGCGATGGCGGCGAGCATGGCGCTTTGCTGTTCTTCCAGGGCATAACGCAGTTTGCGCAGGTGGCGGTCGTAGCCGCCGTGCTGCAGGTAATCGGCAATCGCTGCCTGGGCCGGCATCGAGGCGCAGAGCGAGGTCATCAGCTTCAGCCGTTCGATCTTCTGCGCGAAGCGACCGGCGGCCACCCAGCCGATGCGATAGCCCGGCGCCAGGCTCTTGGCGAAGGAACCGCAATGCATCACCAGCCCTTCGGTATCGAATGCCTTGGCCGGTTTTGGCGCTTGCTGGGCGTAGTAGAGCTCGGCATACACATCGTCTTCGATCAACGGCACCTGATGCTGGCGCAGCAGTTCCACCAGCTGCTGTTTCTTGGCCTCGGGCATGCTTGCACCGACCGGGTTCTGGAAATTGGTCATGCACCAGACGGCCTTGATCGGATGCCGCTCCAGGGTTTGCGCCAGCACCGTCAGATCGATGCCTTCGCGCGGGTGTACCGGGATCTCCACCGCCTTGAGCTTCAGCCGCTCCAATACCTGCAGGCAGGCATAGAAGGCCGGCGCCTCGATCGCGACCAGGTCGCCCGGTTCGGTCACGGCCTGAAGGCACAGGTTCAGCGCCTCAAGTGCACCGTTGGTGATCAGCAGCTCCTCCATGGGCAGCATCAGGCCGCCGACCATGTAGCGCAGGGCGATCTGCCGACGCAGTTGCGGGTTGCCCGGTGACAGGTCGGTGACCACCATGCGCGGGTCCATTTCCCGGCTGGCGCTGGCCATCGAACGGGCCAGGCGCGGTAGCGGGAACAGGCTCGGGCTGGGGAAGGCCGAGCCAAAGGGCACGGTTTGCGGGTCTTTCATCGAGTCGAGAATCGAAAACACCAACTCGCTGACGTCCACCTCGGTGGACTCATTGTCCTGGTGGCTGATCTGCGGTTCGCTGAACTGCGTCGGCGTGTGGGTGTTGACGAAGTACCCCGAGCGCGGCCGGGCCCGGATCAGCCCGCGACGCTCCAGCAGGTAGTAGGCCTGGAACACCGTCGAGGGGCTGACCCCGTGGGTCTGGCTGGCATAACGCACCGACGGCACTCGCTGGCCGGGGCCCAGCACTCCGGAGCGGATCAGTTCGGCAATGTCGTCGGCGAATTTCTCGTAGCGTTTCATCATGGCTCGGTGCTGTCTGACTGCCTCGGAGTGTATGTGATCAGCGGTTCAATGGCGCGACAAAGCGACTGTGCGCCACGCTGACGACGTGCGGATCATCGCTGTCGACGACTTCAAAGCCGATGGCCTGCGAGCTGCTCTGCGGGCGGTCGGCCAACATCGCCACCGACACCGGGAAGTCGCTGATTTCGCCGGGGGCCAGGCTGAAGGCGGTCTTGCCATCCAGCTCGAAACCCTCGGCATCGACCAGGCGCAGGCGGTAGTCCTGGCGCTGCTGGGTCTTGTTGATGACTTTCAGGCTGTAGATGTTCTCGATCTGGCCCTGGCTGTTCTCACGGAACAGGCCACGGTCCTTGCTGACGTCCAACGAGACCATCGAGCGTTGGTCGAGGGCGACCACCAGCGCGCCGATCATCACCAGCAGCACCGTTGCGTAACCCAGCAAACGCGGGCGCAGCAGTTTGGTCTTGCCACCCTGCAGGGTGCGTTCGGAGGTGTAGCCAACCAGGCCGCGAGCGTAGCCCATCTTGTCCATGATCGAATCGCAGGCGTCGATGCAGGCCGCGCAACCGATGCACTCCATCTGCAGGCCGTCGCGGATGTCGATGCCGGTCGGGCAGACCTGGACGCACATCTGGCAGTCGATGCAGTCGCCCAGGCCCTGGCTTGCCGGGTCCACGTCACGCTTGCGCGGGCCGCGGTTCTCGCCGCGGGTGTAGTCGTAGGTGACGGTCAGGGTGTCTTTGTCGAACATCACGCTCTGGAAGCGCGCATACGGGCACATGTGCATGCACACCGCCTCGCGCAACCAGCCGGCGTTGATATAGGTCGCGCCGGTGAAGAACAGCACCCAGAACAGGCTGACGCCGCTCAATTCCAGGCTAAGCAGTTCACTGGCCAGTGGCCGGATAGGCGTGAAGTAGCCAACGAAGGTCAACCCGGTCAACAGGCTGATGGCCAGCCACAAGGTGTGCTTGGCCGAGCGCCGCATCAGTTTGTTCAACCCCCAGGGCGCCGCGTCGAGCTTGATGCGCTGGTTGCGCTCGCCTTCGGTGACCTTCTCGCACCACATGAAGATCCAGGTCCAGCTGCTTTGCGGGCAGGTGTAGCCACACCAGACGCGCCCGGCGAACACGGTAATGGCGAACAGGCCGAAGGCGCAGATGATCAACAGTGCCGACAGCAGGATGAAATCCTGTGGCCAGAAGGTTGCGCCAAAGATGTGGAACTTGCTTTCGGCCAGGTCCCAGAGCACGGCCTGGCGACCGCCCCAGTTCAACCAGACGGTGCCGAAAAACAGGACAAACAGCAGCCCTGCGCCGCCCAGGCGCAGGTTGCGGAACAAGCCGGTGAAACTGCGGGTGTGGATGTATCTGTCGCTGGTGGCGGGCTTCTTTTTGAATGCGGAAGGCTCGGCTACTTCAACGATCTGGACGGGAATTCGTTCGCTCATGGTTCGTCGCTCATCAGCCTCGATCAGGCTGGAGCACTATGGCGTCCCATCTGTTTGCATAACAGGCTCAGGTATCTGAATAAAAACCGTATCAGATGCCTCTGAAAACCGCGCGAGCCCTTAAATCACGGAGCCTGGGACCGAGGCCTTCAAATGCTTGCGACCATCCACCGCACCCGCCACGGTGAGCGTGTCGGCTTCATCCTCGGTGATCGGCACTTTTTTACCGTTCACCTCCACCACTGACATGCGCAAGGCCTCATCGGTGGTGACGGTGAGGTCGGCGGCTGCAACGTCGAAACGTTGATCGTCGACTGTGAAAGTGCAGCGTCGTGTTTCTTGATTGGTATGAACATACATGACCTTATCCTCGGTTTCAGGGCGCTCTCAAGTTGTGACCACAGCGACTTGCGAGTGTCTGCAAGCTCTGATCAACGGTCATCGACGCACTTGCGCGCGCCGCTGCGGTCCACTGATCACCCCCCTTCACAGAGGCTGCGCCATGGATGCCTGGTGGCATGAAGTCTGGTTAACGCTGGCGGCGGAATTTGCCGACATCACCGACGCCAAGCAACTCACCCGCGTCTCCGTACGCCTGTTGATGGCCGCGCTGCTTGGCGCGGTGCTGGGTTTCGAACGCGAACGCAAGGGCAAGGCCGCCGGGGTGCGCACCCATATGCTGTTGGCGCTGGGCGCGGCGTTGTTCGTGCTGGTGCCGCAGATGGCCGGTGCCGGCGAAGCGGCCTTGAGTCGGGTGGTGCAGGGCATCGTCGCCGGGATCGGCTTTCTCGGTGCGGGCACCATCCTCAAGGGCAAGGACCTGGACGAAGAACACGTCAAGGGTCTGACCACGGCCGCCGGCCTCTGGATGACCGCCGCCATCGGCGTCACCGCCGGCCTGGGCCGGGAGGCGACGGCGCTGTTCAGCACGGTGCTGGCGTTGATCATCCTGGGGGTGATGCCGTGGGTGGTGGACAGATTCGAGCGTCATGATGAACAGCGTGAGGAGGCTGCATTGATAAATGCTTTATCTAAATTATTGGCTTCATAAAAATCCATATATTCATCGCTTGAGTTGAATCTGGTGAATTTTTGCTGCGCGATCATATAGAAAGTATCTGTGTTATGCCCAATTTCCTCGACGTTATGTGACGAAACAATTACAGATGCGCCATCATTTTTTGCCTTCTGTATACAGAGCCAAATATAATGGCGGAATTCTGGGTCCACGCCTGCGGTCGGTTCGTCTAATATTATCAAGTCGGAAGGCAGGGCAAGTAATGAAAGCGTGAAAAAGCTTCTTATTTCACCATAGCTACAAGCTGAAGGTTTTTTATTCCAGATGTTCGAGTATCGCTCTAATGCATCTGGGCTCCATTTCTTTAGTGCTTTAAAGATGTTTTCTTTTTGAATTGGTGCGGAGATTGAGAGGTTTGAAATAAGTCGGAATATCTCGGACATTCTAAGTGTTGCAGGTGTGGATAAGGTCTGCGATAGATAAAGTGGATGAGTTGAGGTGTTAGTAATGTGGCCCGTATCAGGATGTTTAAGGCCGCAAATAATATCAAAAAAGGTGGTTTTGCCCGAGCCATTTGGCCCAAGCATGCCCGTGATTGAGTTTTTTAAAATTGTAAGCGATACGTCTTTGAAGATTGCTTTATTTTTGTATGCTGCGTTCATGTCGTGTACAGAAATTATGCTCATTAGTATCGACTCCATACGGGGTTCGTGCGAAAAAATTTTAATGATACTGGTAATGAGATCGTGCTAAGCAAAAATACTCCGTAGTACAGCGTTGAGCTGTTTGTGAATGAGTTCCGTATTATAAGGTTGGCAATGTTTAAAGGGTTGTATTCATTTATGAACCTTAAGGCGGGGCTGTTCCCGTATTCGCTGAATATTCCTAGTGCTAACATGATGAAAGAAGAGATGGATAATAAAGTATTTGCCGTTTGGAATTTTAAGGGGGTGAGTGTGAATAGTAAGCCGATCGAAGAGAACAGTAAGAAGCAAGTGTAGAATTTTAAGAGCGTCTCGGTATATTCGTTAGCGTTGTAGGGGCCGAATGCTGGGCGGCTGAGTAAGTAAAAAATAGTGCAGTAGGTTGCTGCTATAATCGAGTAGCTGAGGAAGTGGGCGCTGATGAATAATAGTTTTGCTTGTTTTGTGTATATGAATGATCGAATGAAGCCGCTTTCTCGCCTCCCTATTATATAGAAAGTGAATCCGAACAAGGAGATGTTTGAGCAGATGTATGCGTAGAACCAGGATGTGGTTTCCGTGTAACTTTGAGTGAAGTAGTCTTTGTCTTGTCGCGAAAAGGCGAAGAAGAAAAAAATGATACAGGGGGATAGAAGTGTCCAGAATAACGAAATAGGCTCTTTCACTTGTTCTTTTATGAAAAGTATGGAGAGGTTTAGCGTTCTGGCAACATAATGGTGCGGACGAGTGGAGGTGTTCATGGGAAGGGCACCATAGTTGTGAGTCTGTTTGGTATGAATGACTCACTGAATGCTTTGGAGTATCGATTGCTCAAATTGATATTGCTTGAATTGTTCATGTGCATAAAAAGGTTGGGGGAGGTGAATTTGCAAAAGTAAAAAAACTGACCCATTATTTTTAGAGGTCTTAGATATAGGTATCCATTCAGTTCTTTGTTGCGTATTTCGTTTATAAGGGTTGAAGCGTTGAATTCGTGTTTTTCTGGAGGAGGAGAATGGAGTGATTCGTTGGTTGCTATAATGTTTTTATAGGTTTTAAATTCGTTGCATTTGAGGAAGTGGATAAGATAAGGGTCGTCTATATCTTTTAGAGTGCTTGAGGTTTCACGGAATCGATCAATAAATCGATATGTTTGCCAAAGCTCAAGCAGAGCTTTTTCTAAAGCGGATTGCGGTGAATTATTGTACGACATTCCGGCGCAATACTGGACATTCCTCATTTGGTCGCTGCAACCGTACACCAAAAGCAAACAAGTTCCAGGAAAGTTTTCATCGGTGATATCGATGATCGTTACTTCTCCCGCACAGCAGAGAGCTTTAAAAAGATGACGTTCAGTGGAATGGGATAGCCAGTCAGAACCTATAGAGTTATCAATGATTCTTGAACAATTCCCGGTTATCCAGAAGCGTGTTAAGAACTGTCGCTCCAGGGATTCCTTTATTGCGCCGAAAATCGCTTGCTCTGCAGATGAGTGGAAACTGCAACCACATGTGTCTCTTGCAGGGTAAATGCTATTGTCCATAGTATTTTCAAAAAAACTGAGAGAAAGGCAAACTGTAGGTATCAGGCAAGTGGAGAAATCCTTTGTCCGAACCACTGTGCTCATATTGAATGCGTGCGTTACGAGTGAGTTTTCAGAGAGAGCCTCAGTGGAGGTTTGAGTAAATGCTGCAATGAAGTCATTGCTTTCTTCTTTGCATAGCGCGTCGCTTAGGGTTGATGAAGAATCTGCTGTGACCTCCATATAGAAGTGCCGCCGCTCAAAGAACTCACCGAGGGCAGTTGTTTGGGCAGTCGTGCCATCACCAATCCCAGAGCCATGGATGCTCCAGTAATTTCCTATTTCTATACTATTAGGTAGTCCGGTCATCGCTGAAGGTTGATAGGATAATGATCCTGGGTAAAACGCGGATGTCTCGATATTGAATAAGTTCATACTGCTCTTCCTATCAGTTGAACACAAAGAGGTAGGAATAACGCCGGATTGAGTGAGAGGGATTTACATAACATGTGGTCAGTGTATCCTGACCATATCCGATTGTTTAATTTAAGGGATTTACATTGAAGGTCAGCAAGCATGTATAGAGAGCCGGCTTCCATAAGTGCAAGTCTGTAACCACGGTAACGGTATTTGAATAGTGTTTTTGGTATGTATGCGACATATATAATTGCCAGGCTCGGGCTGCCAATGTTACTGCCCTTGGGGATGATGGCTTTGTGTAACTGTTTGATGTCTTGAGTTTGTTGTATGATTTCGAAGGTAAGTGAGCAAGGAAGTAAATGAAGTACCCGCTCCGAGCAAGGCCAAGATTTATCGGGCTCGGACAGATGGCAGCAAAAAATCTCTATAGGGTAAAGTGCTCCTCCACTTGGATATCCTCTTTTATAGCTGCTACTGGGTCGGCGAAGAAATGGTTTAATTAGACGCTTGATCGTGTCAAAGTCAATGGGTGATGAATCGAACATTGCACTGGACTCATTCCTGCACAATGGACTCTCGTTGTCGAGGGGCAAGAGCTTGAGGCTCTCTAAAGTAGCATTCATGTCTGGATATAGACGTAATTCATTTCCAGTTAACTCGTTCAGAGTGTTGTCTGGGATGTTGTGTAGCGCGCAGAGATGTCGAGTAGCGTCGTGAAGTGTGAAATTTGCTTTAGTGTGAAAGTGTAGTGTTTCATAGAGAACTTGGGAGTTTGTGTATTTTAAATAATAATCATGCGGAATCGTTGGCATGGTTAATCCTCAGGCATTCACACATAGACCAATGGGGCGAGACCTCTTCAGTGATAACGCCTGTGCTCAGATTGATTGATGATGATGCAATAGCATTGTCCTGGAATTTTTTATGAGACTGATGGCGGGTATAAAGCTTTATACGTTCAGTGATAAGTCCCAGTGTTAATGCTCAGGGTGTTCGTGCGTAGTGATGCGCACTATTTTTTTCAGGAAGTCAACTGTGTGTTGGTAGTTTAGTTCGTGTTTTTGAAATATTTGAGCAAGGGTATGTTCTTCAAATGGTTGGCTTTGAATTTCTTTAATTTCGGTTAGAGCGCTTAATAAGTTTGGTGAGTTTATTTTTGTAATACCTTTTTCCGATGCGATAAGTTTATCGGTTGCGAAATTAAGAATTTCATAGTTTTGAATGCTGATCTGCATATGATTTCCATAAGCATGCTCTCTTCAATGTGAGCTTCGAAAAGAGCATGTCCTTTTTAGTTGTTATGATTTTTGTTCTTTCATTATGGCGTTACCACCACTGCCACCTGAGCCTCCGCTTCCTCCACTGCAGCCACCCCCACCGCCACACCCGCCGCTGCCGCCACAACCGCCAGCTCCTCCCGAACCCCCGAAAAAATCTAGGTCCATGGAAAATCCGGTTGAGCCTTCCAGATCGAGTAGCATTTCACCGAGATCATTTTGTTCCATTTTCACTCTCCTGTTGATGTTGCTATCCCCTCTTTTATTCAAGAGGTGTTGATTTTTTAGTGGTTGTTTTTGATTGAGTCAACTTTGACGAATTTTTAATGTGTTTTATGAGTCGGTTGTTTGGTAGGAATTGTCTGGGGGAGGTCTTAAGTGTCGTTAGAAGACTTTGTTAGGAGATTTCTTATATTTAAGTAAGAAGTGTCTCGAAATCGCTCTGACGAAATGGGCTGGGGGCTTTTCGTAAGTAGGGGAGGGTTTTTATGCTTGTATTTTCTTATTTGTAAGTGGCGTTTTTCATGAATGCCGTTTGTGTGGATAAACAGAAAAAATATGGTTGGAGGGCAGTTTGGCGACGAGCGGTTGCTTTTTTAGGATGTTAACGCTTGTTAAAAAGTGGATGGCATTGAAAATTCTTAGCGAAATGGCAGCCGATGTGATCGTTTCATTCGCCGCATCCTTCAGCGGTGCTTGATTGACCGCTGCCATGCGCATGCGCAATGCCGATCTTTCTATGATTCTGGATCCTGCGATCGCTGCGCGATCCAGCGCAGCCTGGCGGCAGCGGCTACATGCAATCGAGTCCATATCGTTGGCGATAACAGCGACGTTTGAAAAAAAACCGTGACTAATCAGTCATATTCTTCACAAATCGCAACTATGCTGTGCTATTGCTTGTTCAACCCAGCACAGGCGGATCGTCGCTGGGCGGGTCGCCGACGGTCGGGTCGTCGATATTCGGATCGGGCGTTTCAGCCGGGATTGGAATGTTCATGGGCCTGACCTCCGAGTGGGGTATGAAGGCTTTCGAAACGTTGGACCGACAGGCAGGGCGATTGATTCGATTTTCCTCGGGGCAGGGCGGTGGTCATTTCATCTGAACTTTTCAACGTGCCATCGGCTCGGAACTTAAGCGGGGTTTGCCAGGGTATCTGGCGCGTGAACGCTGCGTAATCCATGCACAGGAGCGTCCATGGGGCGTGAGGAGCGAGGCTCGATGACGGTCGATGAACCTTTTGAAGCAGTCCAGGCAGCACAAGGCAGCAATGACGCCGAACAGCCCTTGTCGCTGTCCAGGGCCTTGCTGTTGCCACGTATCGTGATTGAAAACACGACACCGGTAATTGAAGGCGGGCTGTATGCCGCCAAGGCGATCACCGGCCAGATGGTGACGGTGACCAGCAAAGTCTTTGCCGACGGCCACGACAAGCTGGCGGTGGTGCTGCGCTGGCGCCCGGTGCGCAGCGACAGTTGGCGCAGCGTGCCGATGGTCGATCGCGGCAACGACAGCTGGGAGGCCCAGTTCAGTGTGCCGGAGGTTGGCCGTTTTCTGTTTTCTATCGAGGCCTGGATCGATCAGTTCGCCAGTTTTCGTTACGACCTGGAAAAAAAATACTCGGCCGGTGTCCCCGTCAGCCTGGAGCTCGAGGAAGGCCGCATTATGTTGCTGCAAAACGCCGAACGCAGCGAGGGCGCCCTGCAGCGGCAATTGCAGCGGCTGCATGATGACTTGCAGGCCATGCCGGTGGACGACCAGGTCGGTACCTTGCTCAATGCCGAAGCCGCCGAGCTGATGGCCATGGCCGACCATCGCGCTTACCTGAGCCGCAGCCATGAGTTCCCGCTGGAGGTCGAGCGCGAACGGGCGCAGTTCGCCAGCTGGTACGAGTTGTTCCCGCGTTCGATCACCGATGACCCCGAGCGTCATGGCACTTTCAATGACGTGCACCGTCGCCTGCCGATGATCCGCGACATGGGTTTCGACGTGCTTTACTTTCCGCCCATTCACCCGATCGGTCGCAGCTTCCGCAAAGGGCCGAACAATGCCCTGCAGGCCGGGCCGGACGACCCGGGCAGCCCTTACGCCATTGGCAGTGACGAGGGCGGGCATGAGGCGATTCACCCGCTACTGGGCAGCCGCGAAGACTTTCGCCGGCTGGTCGCCGCCGCCGCCGATCATGGCCTGGAAATCGCCCTGGACTTCGCCATCCAGTGCTCCCAGGACCACCCCTGGATCAAGGAGCATCCGGGCTGGTTCTCCTGGCGGCCGGACGGCACCATCCGCTACGCGGAAAACCCACCGAAGAAGTACCAGGACATTGTCAGCGCCGACTTCTACGCCGCCGAGGCAATACCGAGCCTGTGGCTGGCCCTGCGCGACATTATCCTGAACTGGGTCGAGGAGGGCGTGAAGATCTATCGGGTCGACAACCCGCACACCAAGCCGCTGCCGTTCTGGCAATGGTTGATCGAGGACGTGCGCAGCCAGCACCCCGAGGTGATGTTCCTCGCCGAAGCCTTTACCAAACCTGCGATGATGGCGCGCCTGGGCAAGGTCGGCTATTCCCAGAGCTACACCTATTTCACCTGGCGCAACACCAAGGCCGAGCTGCAAAGCTATTTCAGCGAACTGAACCAGCCGCCCTGGTCGTATTGCTACCGGCCGAATTTCTTCGTCAATACCCCGGACATCAACCCGTTCTATCTACATGACTCCGGTCGTGCCGGCTTTTTGATCCGCGCCGCGCTGGCGACCATGGGCTCGGGGCTCTGGGGCATGTATTCGGGGTTCGAGTTGTGCGAGTCGGCGCCGGTGCCAGGCAAGGAGGAATACCTGAACTCGGAGAAGTACGAGATTCGTCCGCGCGACTTCACCGCCCCCGGCAACATCATTGTCGAGATCGCCCAGCTCAACCGCATCCGCCGGCAGAACCCGGCCCTGCAAACCCACCTGGGCATCGAGTTCTACAACGTGTGGAACGATAACATCCTCTACTTCGGCAAACGCACCGCCGACCGCGGTAACTTCATTCTGGTGGCCATCAGCCTGGATCCGCACAACGCCCAGGAAGCGCATTTCGAACTGCCTCTTTGGGAATTGGGCCTGGACGACGATGCCCAAACCCGAGGTGAAGACCTGATGACCGGGCATCACTGGACCTGGAAAGGCAAGACTCAATGGATGCGCATCGAACCCTGGCAGCTGCCGTTCGGAATCTGGCGCATAGAGAAAGCCCTCTAGAAGGAATCGACAATGGCTAAGAAGTCCCGGTCAGCGGCCTTTATCGATGACCCCCTCTGGTACAAGGACGCGATCATTTACCAGGTGCACGTGAAGTCCTTTTTCGACTCCAACAACGACGGGATCGGCGACTTTCCCGGCTTGATCGCCAAACTCGACTACATCGCCGAACTGGGTGTGAACACCGTCTGGCTGTTGCCGTTCTATCCCTCGCCGCGACGCGACGACGGCTATGACATCGCCGAATACAAGGCCGTGCACTCGGACTACGGCACCATGGCCGACGCCAGGCAGTTCATCAAGGAAGCCCACAAGCGCGGCCTGCGGGTCATCACCGAACTGGTCATCAACCATACCTCCGACCAGCACATGTGGTTTCAGAGGGCGCGGCACGCCAAGCGCGGCTCCAAGGCCCGGGATTTCTATGTCTGGTCCGACAACGACCAGAAATACGACGGCACCCGGATCATCTTCCTCGACACGGAAAAGTCCAACTGGACCTGGGACCCGGTCGCCGGCCAATACTTCTGGCACCGGTTTTACTCCCACCAACCGGACCTGAATTTCGACAACCCGCAGGTGATGAAAGCGGTCATCGGAGTGATGCGTTACTGGCTGGACATGGGTATCGACGGCCTGCGCCTGGATGCGATTCCCTACCTGATCGAGCGCGACGGCACCAACAACGAGAACCTGCCCGAGACCCATCAGGTGCTCAAGCAGATCCGCGCCGAGATCGATGCCAACTACCCGGACCGCATGCTGCTGGCCGAGGCCAACCAATGGCCCGAAGACACCCGGCTGTATTTCGGCGACGCCCACGGCAACGATGGCGACGAATGCCACATGGCGTTTCACTTCCCGCTGATGCCGCGCATGTACATGGCCGTGGCCCAGGAAGATCGCTTCCCGATTACCGATATCCTGAGGCAGACGCCGGAAATCCCTGCCAATTGCCAGTGGGCGATTTTCTTGCGCAATCACGATGAGTTGACCCTGGAGATGGTCACCGACCGCGAGCGCGACTACCTCTGGAACTTCTATGCCGCCGACCGCCGCGCCCGGATCAACCTGGGCATACGCCGGCGCCTGGCGCCTTTGCTGGAACGCGACCGGCGCCGGGTCGAGCTGCTCAACAGCCTGCTGCTGTCGATGCCGGGCACGCCGACTTTGTATTACGGCGACGAAATCGGCATGGGCGACAACATCTACCTCGGTGACCGCGACGGCGTGCGCACGCCCATGCAGTGGTCGATCGACCGCAATGGTGGGTTTTCCCGCGCCGACCCGGCCAGCCTGGTGCTGCCGCCGATCATGGACCCGCTCTACGGCTATCAGTCGGTCAACGTCGAGGCCCAGGCTCACGATCCGCACTCGTTGCTGAACTGGCACCGACGCCTGCTGGCCGTGCGCAAGCAACAAAAAGCCTTCGGGCGCGGCAGCCTGAAAATGCTGTCGCCGAGCAATCGGCGGATCCTGGCCTATATCCGCGAATACACCGGCGCCGACGGCAAGACCGAAATCATTCTGTGCGTGGCCAACGTCTCGCGTGCCGCGCAAGCGGCGGAACTGGAGCTGTCGCACTACGCGGGCATGGTGCCGGTGGAAATGCTCGGTGGCAGCGCCTTTCCGCCGATCGGCCAGCTGCCGTTCCTGCTGACCTTGCCGCCCTATGCCTTCTACTGGTTCCTGCTGGCGCCGGAAACCCAGATGCCCAGCTGGCATGTGCAGCCGGCGCAGAGCATGCCGGACTTCACCACGCTGGTGCTGAAGAAGCGTATTGAAGAACTGCTCGAAGCGCCCTCGCGCACTACCCTGGAAAGCAGCACCCTGCCGCAGTACCTGCCCAAGCGGCGCTGGTTTGCCGGCAAGGACGCCGGTGTCGATCAGGTTCGTATCGTTTACGGCGTGCGATTCAACACCTCGACCTATCCGGTGCTGCTCAGCGAGATCGAGGTCAGCAGTGGCGGCCAGAGCAGTCGCTATCAGTTGCCCTTCGGCCTGCTGGCCGAGGACCAGATCAGCAGCGCCTTGCCCCAGCAACTGGCCCTGGCCCGCGTGCGGCGTGGTCGCCAGGTCGGGTTGATCACCGATGCGTTCAGCCTCGAGACCTTTATCCGAGCGATCATCCAGGGCTTGCAGGCCGGCATGCGTTTGCCCGGCGACGATGGCGAGCTGCAATTCGAACCGACCGAGCAACTGGCGCACCTTGGCCTGGGCGCAGACGCGCCCGTGCGCTACCTGTCGGCCGAGCAGTCGAACAGTTCGGTGGTGGTCGGTGGCAGCCTGGTACTGAAAATGATTCGTCGGATCAGCGGTGGCATTCACCCTGAACTGGAAATGAGCGCCTACCTGACCGCCGCAGGCTTCGCCAATATCTCGGCCTTGCTCGGCGCGGTCAGCCGCGTCGACGAGCAGGGCGTGCCGCATCTGCTGATGATTGCCCAGGGTTACCTGAGCAACCAGGGCAATGCCTGGGACTGGACTCAGAACAACCTGGAGCGCGCCACCCGCGACGAGATGGCCCCGGCTCATTCGGAGCAGGAGCAGCACTCCAATGCTTTGGCGGAGCTGGCCAACTTCGCTGCCTTGCTTGGCCAGCGCCTGGGTGAGATGCACCTGCTGCTGTCGGCACCGACCAACAACCCCGATTTCAGCGCCAGCCCCAGCACCGTCAAGGACAGCCGGGCCTGGAGCAAAAGCATTCGGGCGCAGGTGGAACGCGCCTTGCATCTGCTTGAACAGCACCGTGGCGATCTGGAGGAGCAGGACCAGGAGTTGGTCGACGAGCTGCTCAGTGGACGCAAGGACCTGCTTGGGCATGTCGACACTCTGTGCAAACAGGCGGTGGGTGGCTTGATCATGCGCGTGCACGGCGACTTGCACCTGGGCCAGGTGCTGGTGGTGCAGGGCGACGCCTACCTGATCGACTTCGAAGGTGAGCCGGCGCGCCCGCTGGACGAGCGCCGCGGCAAATACAGCCCCTACAAGGACGTCAGCGGGGTGCTTCGTTCGTTCGACTACGCTGCCGCCATGGCCATCCGCAATGCCCAGAGCGTCGATACCTCGCTGCAGGCGCAGCAGGCCCGGCAACGGGTTGCCAAGCACTATTTGCATGACTCCCGGCATGCCTTTATCGAGGCCTACGGGCTGGCGACCGCCAGCCTGCCGCACGCCTGGAACGATGCCGGCGGGGAGAGCGCCGCCCTTGAATTATTCAGCCTGGAAAAGGCTGTCTACGAAATTGTTTACGAAGCCGAGCATCGCCCGAGCTGGCTGGCCGTGCCTTTGCATGGTTTATATGGGTTGTTGAGTACGTGGGGAGAGCAGTAGATGAATGCGCACAGAGAGCAAGCCAGGGTCCAGAGCGGGGCGTTCCCGCACAAGGCCGACATTGAGGCGCTGGTACGGGCCGAACATCGTGACCCCTTTTCGATCCTCGGGCCGCACGGTGATGGTGCAGGCGGGCAATATATCCGTGCGTATCTGCCCAATGCCTTGAGTGTGCAGGTGCTGGAAAGCGGCAATGGCGAACCGATCGGTGCCCTGGAGCAGGGCGAGGTACCGGGTCTGTTCGTCGGGCATTTTCCAACGGCCCATCCGTACCTTCTGAAGATCCAGTGGGCCGGAGGCGAGCAGGTCAGCGAAGACCCCTACAGCTTCGGCCAACTGCTTGGCGAGATGGACCTTTATCTGTTCGCCGAGGGCAATCACCGCGACCTGAGCAGCTGCCTCGGGGCCCAGGTGATGCAGGTCGATGGCGTTGACGGGGTGCGTTTCGCGGTCTGGGCGCCGAACGCGCGGCGGGTGTCGGTGGTCGGTGATTTCAACATCTGGGATGGCCGTCGTCACCCGATGCGCCTGCGTCATCCGTCGGGAGTCTGGGAGATTTTCATCCCGCGGCTGGAACCCGGCGAGACCTACAAATATGAAATCCTCGGCAAGGAGACCATCCTGCCTTTGAAGGCCGACCCGATGGCCCTGGCCACGGCCCTGCCACCGGACACCGCCTCGAAGGTCGCCAAGCCCCTGCAGTTCGACTGGCAGGATCAGCAATGGCTGCAGGCCCGCGGCGAGCATCACCGCACCAACGCCCCGTTGTCGATCTATGAGCTGCACGCCGGTTCCTGGCAATGCGAGGTCGACGATACCGGCGAGGTGGTGCGCCCTTACAACTGGCGCGAACTGGCCGATCGGTTGATCCCGTATGTACAGAAACTGGGTTTCACCCATATTGAATTGATGCCGGTGATGGAGCACCCCTTCGGCGGTTCCTGGGGTTATCAGCCGTTGTCGCAGTTCGCGCCGAGTGCGCGCTACGGTTCGGCCGAGGACTTCGCGGCCTTCGTCGATGCCTGCCACCGGGCCGGCATCGGTGTGATCCTGGATTGGGTGCCAGCGCATTTCCCTACCGATGTTCACGGCCTGGCCCAGTTCGACGGCACCTCGTTGTATGAATATGGCAACCCACAGGAGGGTTTCCACCAGGACTGGGACACCCTGATCTACAATCTGGGGCGCACCGAAGTGCACGGCTTCATGCTGGCTTCGGCGTTGCATTGGCTCAAGCACTTTCACATCGACGGGCTGCGCGTCGATGCGGTCGCCTCGATGCTCTATCGCGATTACTCGCGCAAGGCCGGCGAGTGGGTGCCTAACCGGCATGGTGGGCGCGAGAATCTGGAAGCCATCGACTTCCTGCGCCACCTCAATGATGTGGTCGCCCTGGAAGTACCCGGTGCCCTGATCATCGCCGAAGAGTCCACCGCCTGGCCCGGCGTCAGCCAGCCGACCCAACAGGGCGGCCTGGGTTTCGCCTACAAGTGGAACATGGGCTGGATGCACGACACCCTGCACTACATCCAGAACGACCCGGTCCACCGCGCCCACCACCACAACGAAATGAGCTTCGGCCTGATCTACGCCTACTCGGAGCATTTCATCCTGCCGATTTCCCATGACGAGGTGGTGCATGGCAAGCATTCGCTGATCGACAAGATGCCGGGCGATCGCTGGCAGAAGTTCGCCAACCTGCGCGCCTACCTCACCTTCATGTGGGCGCACCCGGGCAAGAAGCTGCTGTTCATGGGCTGCGAATTCGGTCAGTGGCGCGAGTGGAACCACGACAGTGAGCTGGACTGGTACCTGCTGCAGTACCCTGAACACCTGGGGGTGCAGAAGCTGGTCGGTGACCTGAACCGCCTGTACCGCAACGAGGCAGCCCTGCATGAGCAGGATTGTGTGCCGCAAGGCTTCCAGTGGCTGATTGGCGATGATGCGGCCAACAGCGTGTTCGCCTGGCTGCGCTGGAGCATAAGCGGTGAGCCCTTGCTGATCGTGGCCAACTTCACGCCAGTGCCGCGTCATGGTTATCGGATCGGCGTACCTTTCGCCGAGCGCTGGAGCGAGGTGCTCAACAGCGATGCCGAAATCTATGCAGGTTCCAACCTTGGCAATGGCGGTGGCGTGGCCACCGAGTCAACGCCCAGCCATGGCCAGCCGTTGTCTCTGTCGCTCAACCTGCCGCCGTTGGCGGTGTTGATCCTGCGTCCCGAGGCCTAGCCCGGGCGTGTCATCGAACGACACGCCCTCGTCAAGCGTGTGAGGCTCACCACCTCACGCGCACTCCCAGGTTGCCGATCAGGCCGTTCAAGTCGTTGTCGTCGGCATTGCCGCTGTAGTCGGCGCTGACGAACAGGCTTACTTTTGTTGAAACCCTTGTAACCAGGCCCAGGCCCAAGTCCACGGTAGTGGATTTGCGGCCGCTGCTGATCTTGTCGACCTGGTCCAGGGAGAGGTTCTGGCCATTGGAAAAGTCGTGCCAGACGTTGGTCCGCACATAGGGTTCGACCGGCATTCCGCGTACTTCATAGCGGCCGGACAGGCGTGCACCCACGCGACCGGTCCAGGTCGGCATCGAGTCGTAGGCCTGAATCACATTGGAAGTATCCTGGGCGCCGGGGAAAAACTGTTGGTTGATCAACTGTGCCTGCGGTTCCAACACCCAGTTTTCACTCAGACCGATGGGGAAGCCACCTTCGATCGACAAGGTCAGCGCATGGCCATTGCCATCGATACGGTTGCCGTTGTCGGTTCGTCCGCTGCTGTCGAAGCGGGTACCCATGGCCACGGCATCCACATGCCAGCCCTGATCGTGGTTCATGCTCCAGTAGACGCCCAGGCTTTCGCCTTCGAGCTTGACCGCTCCCTTGCCATCACTGCTTCTGGGACGGATGCCGTCGGTGCCGCTTTGCAAACTGTTATGGCCGACGAAAAAGCCTGCACGGTGCGTGTTGGCGCCCGACTCACGGATGAACAGGTCCGGGCTGACTTGCATGGTGTTGTGCGTCTCGTCGAAACGTCGTTCCAGCGGGCCGGCGCTGCCGGGTTTGAGGTCGATCGGGAAGAACTGGCTCAGGTTGCTGGCGGTGACACTGGTGTTTTCCAGTGCGTTGCGTTGAGCCAGGCGATCCTGCAAAGAGCCCAGGGCCTGGAAGGTCAGGCCCGAAGCATTGGGAGTATTGAGGGTAAACTGCGGCATGCTCAGTGATGTGGCCGAGAAGGGGGCTTCTTCGGCGGGCCCGAACGCAAAGGTTTCTACGGGAAATGTCAGCAGCAGCGAGGTGGACAGCGCGTAGAAAGCGAACTCGTGGCCAAAGAGAGCGGACGTTCTTTTCATGGCAGAGCTCCTCTGAAAATAACAGCCAATGTTCTGGCCAGGAGACACGCCGGCTGTACTACAAAAACAGAGGGCGGCCGAAGCCAGCAGACCAAGCGCGGGGCAGCCGCCAAAGGCTCGTGCTAGAGGCTTGGAAAGAGTACTCGTGCGAGTAGGTTTGTTACTTGAAGTCAAGGAGAGGACTGGCCTTGCGTCAAGAATTTGTGCGATAGAAGGTAGTTGCAATTTTTCTGATGCAAGCTATTGATAAGGCTTGCTTATCTGAGATCCATAGCCCTCGGCACTCTTTAAACCCCCGGTACTATGCCGAATGATTTTAAAGATGGACCTCGACCGTCAGCGGCAAATGGTCGGATAGATGGGTCCAGGGCTTGTTTGCCAGAATCCGCGGCTCGTGGCTGCTGGCATTGCGAAGGTAAATGCGATCCAGGCGCAGCAGCGGCCATCGGGCCGGGTAGGTCTTGGCCAGCAGGCCATGATGGCGTTCGAAGGCTTCATGCAGGTAGTCGCGCTGGGTCAGGGTGACATTGCCCTGCAGCTTCCAGTCGTTGAAGTCGCCGGCGATGATCACCGGTGCGCCGCCGGGCAAGGCGTCCAGCAGACGGCAAAGCAGTTCCAGTTGCAATTGACGATGGCTTTCGAGCAGCGACAGGTGCACGCAGATGGCATGCACCTCATCGTGCCCCGGTACCTGCAGCACGCAATGCAGCAAGCCGCGGCGTTCGGGGCCGGTAATCGAAACATCGAGGTTGCGGTGGCGCACGATCGGGTATTTGGACAGCAGCGCGTTGCCGTGATGGCCGTCCGGGTAGACCGCATTGCGACCGTAGGCGAAGTCGGTCCACATGCTGTCGGCGAGAAATTCGTATTGGGAGGTCTGCGGCCAGTTGTTGAAGCGCGAGGCGTGGCGCTCGTGTTCGCCGAGCACCTCCTGCAGAAAGACGACGTCGGCGCCGGTACTGCGTACGGCTTCACGCAGCTCCGGGAGGATGAAGCGGCGATTGAAGACGGTGAAACCCTTGTGGGTGTTGACGGTCAATACGCGTAGGCGATGAACGTCCGGGGGCTGCATTTGCGCATCTCGGTCAATGGTGCTGGCGGCTGGCTCGGAAATCACGGTCGGTCCTCGGAAACAATCCCCGTAATTATTCCGACTGGTTTTCGAGCGGGCAGTTCCGGTGCTCTTGCGATCGCATCGCTGGCAAGCCAGCTCCCACAAAAAAGCCGAGCCAGCCGCTGACCCTGTGGGAGCTGGCTTGCCAGCGATGAATCCACCACAAATCGATGGACTTACTGCTCCTCCTCAAGCTGCAACTCAAACAACAGCAACGAACGCCCCGTCACCTGAAACACACTGCCGAACTCCAGCGGTTCACGTGCACGCAGCTGCGGCCGGTTGGTGTCCACCAGGCAATTCCAGTACTCGCCTTCGGGCACCTGCGGCAGGGTGAAGTTGACCACGTCATGGTGCGCATTGACGATCAGCAGCAAGGTGGCATCGGCGCCGGGGCGGCGGATGCCGCTGACCTGCGCCCGGCCGTCCATGAGCATGCCCAGGCAGCGCCCATGGGGGTCCTCCCACTGTTCGATGGTCATCTCGTTGGCCTCGGGGTCGAGCCAGGTGACGTCCTTGACGCCGATGTCCTCATTGAAGTCGCCGACCAGAAAACGTCCGCGCCGCAGCACCGGGTAGGTCATGCGCAGCTTGACCAGGCGTTTGACGAACTTGAGCAGGGACTTGCCATCCTCGTCCATGTTCCAGTTGACCCAGCCCGTCTCGCAGTCCTGGCAGTAGGCGTTGTTGTTGCCGTGCTGGGTGCGACTGAACTCGTCGCCGGCGACGATCATCGGCGTCCCCTGGGCCAACAGCAGGGTCGCGAAGAAATTGCGCATCTGGCGCAGGCGCAAGTCATTGATTTCGGGGTCGTCGGAGGGGCCTTCGACGCCATGGTTCCAGGACAGGTTGTTGTCGGTGCCGTCCTGATTGTTCTCGTCGTTTGCTTCGTTGTGCTTGTGGTTGTAAGACACCAGGTCGCGCAAGGTGAAACCGTCATGGGCGGTGATGAAGTTCATCGAGCAGTAGGGGCGCCGGCCGCGCTGGTTGAACAGTTCGCCCGAGGCGGTCATGCGCCCGGCGAAGTCGGCAAGCTGGCCGTCGTCGCCTTTCCAGAAGGCGCGCACGGTATCGCGAAAGCGATCGTTCCACTCCACCCAGCCCGGTGCGAAGTTGCCGACCTGATAACCGCCCGGGCCACAGTCCCAAGGCTCGGCGATCAACTTGACCTGGCGCAGCACCGGGTCCTGACGACAGGCCACCAGGAAGCTGTGACGTTCACTGAAACCATCGTGATAGCGCCCCAGGATCGTCGCCAGGTCGAAGCGAAAGCCGTCCACGTGCATCTCGCTGGCCCAATAGCGCAACGAGTCGGTGACCATCTGCAGCACGCAGGGGTGGCTCAGGTCCAGGGTGTTGCCGGTGCCTGAATCGTTGATATAGAACCGCTTGTTTTCCGGGTTCAATCGATAGTACGAGACATTGTCGATGCCGCGCATCGACAGGGTCGGGCCTTGCTCGTTGCCTTCGGCGGTGTGATTGTAGACCACATCGAGGATCACCTCCAGGCCGGCGTCGTGCAGGTGCGCGACCATCTCCTTGAATTCGGCGATCTTGCCATTGGCCAGGTAGCGCGGGTGCGGGGCGAAGAAGGCAATGCTGTTATAGCCCCAGTAATTGTTCAGGCCTTTTTGCAGCAGGTGCTGGTCGTTGACGAAGGCATGGATCGGCAGCAACTCGATCGAGGACACGCCGAGCTTGCGGATGTGCCCGAGCACGTCTTCGACCATCAAGCCGGCAAAGGTGCCGCGCACGTCCTCGGGCACCGAGGGGTGCATCATGCTGATGCCGCGTACATGGGTTTCATAGATGAGAGTGCGGTCCCAGGGCACGCTGACCCGCTGATCGCGGCCCCAGGTGTAGGCCGGGTCGATGACTTTGCTCTTGGGTACGAAGGGCGCACTGTCGCGCTCGTCGAAGCTGAGGTCGGCATCGGGGTGGCCGATGGTAAAGCCGAACAGTGCTTCGGACCAACGCAGCTGGCCGACCAGTTGCTTGGCATAGGGATCGATCAACAGCTTGTTGGGATTGAAACGGTGGCCGTTCTCCGGGTCGTAAGGGCCATGCACCCGGTAACCATAGACCAGCCCCGGGTGGGCGTCGGGCAGATAGCCGTGATAAATCTCGTCGGTGTATTCGGGGAGCTCGAGACGCTCCAGTTCCACCTCGCCGCTGGAGTCGAACAGACACAGTTCGACCTTGGTGGCGTTGGCGGAAAACAGTGCGAAGTTCACGCCCAGGCCATCCCAGGTGGCGCCGAGCGGGAAGGGCAAGCCTTCGCGAATGCGCGAAGGCTCGGCGGGTTTGGGGTCGGGCTTCTTTTCGGGCTTCTTTGGCCGAGTGGTCATGATGGTCCTTTCTCTGCGGTCAGTGGCATGAAAATCAGCGCGTGGACACCCGTGCGTTTTTCAGGCGAACGCGTGCAGGAGCCCTCCGTTCAAGGCCGGAGGGGCTAGCAGGTATCGACTGAAGGTCCGTTGCTACGTGGCGGCTTCAGCTCGCTGCCGGCTTTTTGGCCGTTCGCGGCTTTTTGGCCGCAGCCGGTGTGGCGGCAGCCGCAGACGCAGCAGCGGGTTTGGCAGCGGGCTTGGGTTTGGCGGCTGCAGCGGCCACACCAGGCTTGGCCTTGGCGGCGGTCTTGTGGCTGGGTGATTTGCTCGGCGCCAGGGCTTCGGCTTCGGCCAGTTTGCGCGCCATTTCCCAATGGCGTTGCTCCTGGCCTTCCGGTTTGCCTTCAGACTCCCAGATCTGATAGGCGAATTCGCGAACACGCTTGTCGTCAGCACTCATTTCAACGCTCCTGATTACAACTCATTTTGTATGAAGAGATTGACAGGGAAGTCTTTCAGCGCCGTATTCAGCCACATTTCCCTTTTTTCTGTGACTGCGGCCTCGCTGAAAAGTCCCTTCCATCTGTGCAGTGAATCGGTTACTGGCAGGGTGAGGCGGGTGTCTTCCCAGTTCTGTGCCGGGATCAACGGTATGGCGGTATCGCCGAGCAAGCTGTTGGTGAGCCTAGTTACAACGACGATAGCACGTTGTTCGTCACTTTCTCGCAGGAACGCCAGTACCTGAGTTGCATGCTTGCCACGCACTTCGAGCGGCTGGTAGCTGCCGCGCTGAAACAGCTCGGCGTACTGCGCGCGCAGGTTCAGAGTGCGGGCAATCAGCGCCTGCTTGATGCGGCCGTCGCGCCAGCTCTCGAGCAATTGTGCGGCGCCGAGCGAGTCGTCCAGCACCTGGCGTCGGGCAGCGAAATCCACTGGGCGGCGGTTGTCCGGATCGACCAGGCTCAAGTCCCAGAATTCCGTGCCCTGATACAGGTCCGGCACCCCCGGTGCGGTCATGCGCAACAGGCACTGGCTCAGGCTATTGATGGCCCCGGCGCAGGCAATTTCCTGGGCTGCGGCGGCGATGGATTGGCGCAATTGCTGGCTTTGCGGATCGAACAGCAGCGTGTCGATGAATGCCCGGCAGGCCGTTTCATAGGTCTCGTTGGGCGTACTCCAGCTGCTGGCCAGCTTGGCTTCGCGCAGGGCCTTTTGCTGCCACTGATGCAGTCGTGCGGCATAGTCTTCCAGGCCCGGGCGGTCCTGTACGGACAGGGTCAATGGCCAACTGCCGAGCAAGGCCTGGTACAACAGCAACTCATCACCGGCACTGGGGGCGGCGTCATCGCCGAAAGTGCTGCGCAGGGGCGAGGCCAATTCGCGCCAATGCTCGACCCGGTCGGCATACCAGGTGCTGCGCTCGCTGAGTACCGCCAGGCGCGCGCGGCTGTCCTCGCCGCGCTTGTGATCATGGGTGGCAGTGGCCAGCAGGTTGTCCGGGAAGGTCGCCAGACGTTGCCGGCAGGCAGAATGGAAATCTTCGGGCGGGGCACTGAAACGCTCGGGGTCAAAGCCCACGTCATTGCGCGACAGCAGCACCGCCGAACGATAGAACGCCGTGTCTTCCACGGCCTTTGCCGCGGTCGGTGAGGTCAGTTGCTGGAACCGGACGCAGGCATTGCGCAGGCGCTTGCGTTGGCGCCCCAGGGGCACGCTGCGCCAGCTATCGCCACCGAGCCAGCGCTGCAGAGAATCGAGCACCGGCCAGTCGGCTTCGCCCAGGGTGGTGCGGGCGCCGGCCATTGCCTGGGCAAAGAAGGCCTCGTCATCGACCGGACGGCCGCAGGCATTGATATAGGTGCGATACACCGGGTAATGCACGATCAATTCCTGCAGCGCCCGGCGTATGGCGCCCAGGGTCAGGTCGCGGCTCATCAGGTCATCGCGCGCCACTTGCAGCAAGGCCTGGGCCACGGACTCGAAGTCGCCGGCCAGGGTGCCATTGAGCACCAGCTGCCGGGCCAGGCGTACTTCTTCGCTGAAGTCGGCAGGGCGGCCGCTGAGGGTGCTCCAGAGCTCGCCGAGATTGGCCTGGCCCTCGGGGTCGTGTTGCAGCAGGGAGACCTGATTCATGAAGTCGTAACCGGTACTACCGTCGACCTGCCAGTCGCGGTGCAACTGTTCGCCGGCACCGAGGATCTTCTCGACATAGATGGGCAGGTGCTCGAGTGCCGCGTGCAGCGGGCGCTCGGCCAGCAGCGCGGTGACCCGGCGGCGCAGCTTGCGGCAATAGCCGCGCGGGTCGGCCAGGCCGTCGATGTGATCAATGCGCAGGCCGTCGACCAGGCCCCGGCCGATCAGTTCGAAGACCTTGCGGTGGGTGGCTTCGAACACCGCCGTGCGTTCGACGCGCAGCCCGCCCAGTTCATTGATATCGAAAAAACGCCGCCAGTTGATGTCGTCGGCAGCGGTTCGCCAACTGGCCAGGCGATAGGGTTGCTGCTCCAGCAGTTGATGCAGGCGACTGAAGCCTTCAGGGGTGCGAGAGTCGAACAGGTCAAGGATTCCCTTGAGTGCCTTGGCCAGCTCGGGCGTACGCGCCATGTCGGCCAGCTCTTGTTGCAGGGCTGGAGCCCTGGCGTGGGCATGGCGCAGGTCCTGCAGGGCGGCGAAGCGTGCCCCCAGTTCACTCAGGCGCGGGTCGCCACTGGCGCAGAGGATGCGCGCATAGTCTACCGGGCAGATCGGGAAGTGGTGTTCGTAGTGTTCGATGAAAAAGGCGCCATGCACGACGTCGCACCGCAGCGGGATTTCCCCGGCCTGGAGCACGGCGCCGTAGTCGCTGGAGAGATACGGCAGCAGCAGTTGGCCTTCGAGCAATGGGTCCGGTGAGTGCCACTGGATGTCGAAGAACTCCGCGTAGGGGCTGCGTCGTCCCCATTCAAGCAGGTCCAGCCACCAGCGATTATGCGCACCGCCCACGGCCATGTGATTGGAGACGATGTCGAGGATCAGGCCCATGCCGTGCTGGCGCAGGGCCGCGACCAGGCGTTCGAGCGCGGCTTCGCCGCCCAGCTCCGGGTTGATGCAGGTCGGATCGACCACGTCGTAGCCATGCATCGAACCTGGCCGCGCCCGCAGCAGGGGCGAGGCATAGACATGGCTGATGCCCAGCGCGGCGAAGTAGGGCACCAGCGGCACCGCATCATCGAGCGTGAAGTGCTGGTGAAACTGCAGGCGTACGCTCGCGCTCAGGGGTTTCATCGGTCGCGCTCGAACGCTTGTTCACGCGCCTGGGCCAGCAGCTCCAGACGACGGGCAGCGTCTTCGTCGTCGAGCAGGCTCTGGCTGTCGGCGCTGAAGCGTCGGCGCCAGTTGGGGTGCGTGTCGAGGGTGCCGGGCAGGTTCGGCTGCTCTTCGATGCCCAGGGCATCTTCCAGTGGCAGCAGTACCAGCGGCGCGCGGGTATGCCCGAGAAAGCGAACACTGGCGTCGATGACCTGGTCGGCTTCTTCGCCGTGGCCATGGAAATTCTGGTGATCCTGGGCCAGGACGTGGCGCAGGCCCTGCCGCTCGTGATGTCGGGTCTGGCGCCAATGGTGTTCGGTGTCGGCATCGATCAGCTTGAGCTTGTGGCTCCAGTCGATGTCACGCGAGCGCCACCAGCCATCGAGCGTGGGCAGGTCATGGGTGCTGGTCGTGGCCAGGGCATTGTCCGGCCACTCCAGAATCGGCTTGAACTGGCCGGTGTGGTATTGCTCGAACAGCAGCACGCGCATGCCGAGAATGGCCCGGGCCGCGAGCTTCTCGCGCAAACCGTCGGGAACAGTGCCAAGGTCCTCACCCAGGACAATGGCCCGGTGACGTGAAGACTCCAGTGCCAGCAGGCGCAGCAGGTCATCGACCGGGTAGTGCAAATAGGCACCTTCGCTGGGCGGCGCGCCTGCGGGGATGACCCAGAGTCGCTGCAGGCCCATGACATGGTCGATGCGCAGGCCACCGGCATGGGCAAAATTGGCCCGCAACATCTCGATGAAGGCGCGAAAGCCGTTACGCTGCAGGCCTTCGGGCGAGAATGCGGAAATACCCCAGCTCTGCCCGCTGCGGTTGAGAATGTCCGGAGGGGCCCCGACGGTCAGCTCCGAGAGCAGTTCATCCTGACGGCTCCAGGCCTGGCTGCCGGCACCGTCGGCGCCGACGGCCAGGTCGGCGATCAGGCCGATGCGCATGCCGTTGGCGCGTGCCGCGTCTTGTGCACGCTCCAGGCTGCGGGCCACCAGCCATTGGCTGAAGGCATAGAAACCGACCTCGTCGCTGTGCTTGAAGGCAAAGCGCGCGACTTCGGGGCTGTGCGGGTCGTGCCAGTCGCTGGGCCATTGGCGCCAGTCCTGGCTTTTGCCCTCGGCTGCGCAATGCGCCTGCATGGCTTCGAACCGGCAATGGTTTTCCAGGGCCTGGCCGCCGGCCTGGCGAAAGCTGGCGAAGTCCGGATGCAGAGGATGATCACCGGCGCAGAAACCATCGTAGAGCGTACGCAGCAACAACTGTTTGGCCTGGGCAGCGCCTGGCCAGTCGATCAAGGGCAGATGCTCCAGGCGCTGCAGTTCTTTGCCAAGCTCGGTGTCTTCGATGGCAATGCGTACCGCGCGCTCGCCGAGGATCGCGCCGGGTGCGGCATACAGACTGTTGAGGAACAACCGGCTGGAAGGCGAATAGGGGCTGTAGCAGTGCGGGTCGTTGCTGAACATCGCATGCATGGGGCTGATCGCCAGGGCGTCGGCGCCACGTTCGGCTGCGCTGCGGGCAAGCATTTCCAGGGCCAGGGTATCGCCGAAGCCACCGTCGCCGAGGCGACGAAGCGAATACAGCTGGGCACTGAGCCCCCAGAGGCGCGGTGTCGGTTCGCCGGCGGCATCGGCAACGCTCCAGCAGCGTGCGGGTGCGACGGCCAGGGTAAAGTGCTGCTCGGCCACGCTGACCCGTTGGTAGCCAACCGGCAGCTCGCCGGGGAGAACACCCTGATCGTCCAGTTGCAGGTCGAGGGTCGTGCCATCTTCGAGCGTCACCTGGCAGGGCGTGTGCGGGCTGAAAAACGCATGAAGGTTCAAGGCCTGGCCGGCTTCGACCGTCAGCAAGGGCGGCAGCGTGTGGCTCTGGCCGGCTTCGAACAGTTCCTGCAGGCTGGCTTCCACTTCAGCGTGGTCGGCTGCCGGATGCCCGAGCCCGGCCAGGACCTGGCGCAGCACTTCGGGCCGTACGCGTTGCGGGCGTCCGTTGGCGTCGATCCAGTCCACCGCAAGGCCTGCCTGTTGCGCCAGTAATTGCAGTCGCTCGTCACTCATGGGTCGGCTCCAGTGCATCGGGTGGGGTCAGGCTGACCAGGGTGGTGTAGGGCAATAGTTGAGTTGCGCACAGCGAGTCGGGCGTGGCGCAAAACAGTCGATGCTGCGGTGCTGGCAATGCGGTCGACACGGCGTGTTCGCCAAGGTTCAGGTCGATGCGCAGTTCGCTGCCATCGCCCAATTGCCAGCGGGCGGTCAGCGCTTTTTCGGCAAGCACCTGGGTCCCCAGAGAACGGCTTCCCGGCAGCCGCGCGAAGAGGTGGGTTCGGCGCAGGGTCAGTAGTTCACGGTACAGCAGCAGCCAGGCGTTGTCGTCCTCGACCTGCTCCAGGCGTGGACGCGAAGCCTGGAAGGTTTGCATCGCGTTGGGGTCGGGAATTCGCGCGCGTTGTTGCTTGTCGGCAAAGGCCTTGAGGCCGGCGAACTCTTGTCGTCGCCCCGCGCGTACCGCCTGCGCCAAGTCGCCGTGGTGGCTGGTGAAATACAGGAACGGCTCGCTGGCGGCCCATTCATCGCCCATGAAAAACAGCGGGATCATGGGGCAAAGCAATAACAAGGTGGTCGCTGCACGCAGGGCCTGCGGCGGGCACAGTTGGCTCAGGCGCTCGCCGAAGGCACGATTGCCGATCTGGTCGTGGTTCTGCAAAAACAGCACGAAGGCGCTGGGTGGCAGATGGGCGCTGGGTTCCCCGCGTGGCAGGCCCTTGCCGCCCGTCTGGCCCTGATAGATAAAACCCTGGCTCAGGCAGCGCGCCAGTTTTTCGATCGGGCGATCCTGGAAGTCGGCGTAGTAGGTTTCGCTCTCGCCGGTCAGCAGCACGTGAAGCACATTGTGCCCGTCGTCATTCCACTGCCCGTCGAAGCCCTGTTCGAGCAGGCAGGCCTGGTTATGTTCGTTCTCCAGGGTCAGCCAGACATGCCGCCCCCCATCGATCTGCTCGCGCACCCGGCGGGCGAGGTCGCGGCAAAAGGTCGGGTCTTCGATCGCATGCACCGCATCAAGGCGCAGGCCGTCGAAGCGGTATTCCAGCAACCACATCAGGGCATTGTCGATGAAGAAGTCGCGCACCTGGGGCCTGGAAAAATCGATGGCTGCGCCCCAGGGCGTGTGTTTGTCTTCGTTGAAAAAGCCCTTGGCGTAATGCCCCAGGTAATTGCCGTCCGGGCCGAAGTGGTTGTAGACCACATCCAGCAGCACCATCAGGCCGTACCCGTGGGCGCAGTCGATCAGGCTTTTCAGTTGTTCGGGCGTACCGTAGGACGACTCGGGCGCATAGGGCAGCACGCCGTCATAGCCCCAGTTGCGATCGCCAGGGAATTGCGCCACCGGCATCAGCTCGATGGCGGTAACACCCAGGTCGGCCAGGCGCGCCAGTTGCTTTTCGACTCCGGCAAAACCACCCATGGCCCCGACATGCAGCTCGTAAATAACGGCTTCATGCCAGGGCCGACCCTGCCAGTGGCTGTTGCGCCAGGCGTAAGCCTGAGGGTCGACCACCACGCTTGGCGAATGCACGTCACTGGCCTGGGACCGTGACGCAGGGTCGGGAACCTCCAGTTCACCGTCGATATTGAAGCGATAGCGGGTACTGGGCAAACACCGCGCCTGGATCACGAACCAGCCATCGGCCTGAGGCATCATCGGCAGTGACTGCCCGCTCTCCAGCTCTACGCTGACGTAATACGCGTCAGGCGCCCAGAGGGCGAAACGGGTGTGTTCCTGATCCAGCATGATCGCCCCGTGGGGCCAGGTTTCCATTGACCGAAAGGGCATCCCATCCAACCTCTCAATACCGGGTGGTGACACCTACCGCACGTTGCACCAGCTCTTCGTACAGCTTGGCGTAGGGTTCGACCGCCTGGCACCAGTTGAAGGGTTGCGTCATTGCCCGGCAGCGCATGGCGCTGAGCAGGTCCGGTTTGCTGAAGACATAGAAGGCCCGGCTGAGCGCCTCTTCGTAGCTCTGCACGGTGGACTCGTCAAACAGGAACCCGGTGACGCCGTCCTCGATGGTATCGGCCAGCCCACCGGTATTGCGGGCCACGGGCAGGGAGCCGAAACGCTGTGCATACATCTGGCTCAAGCCGCAGGGTTCGTAGCGCGAAGGCATCAGCAGGAAATCGCTGCCGGCAAACATGCGCCGGGCATCGGTTTCGTTGAAGCCGATACGCACGCTGGCCTGGCCGGGGAAACGTCGGGCCAGCTCGCACATGGCCTGTTCTTCCTCCGGCTCGCCACGGCCAATGATTGCGATCTGGCCACCGTTGGCGACGATGAATTCAGCCACGGCCTCGGTCAGGTCCAGGCCCTTCTGGTAGACCAGGCGCGAGACCACCGCGAACAGGGGGCCATCGGACGGTTCCAGCTCGAACAGCTGGCGCACGTGTTCGGCATTGACTGCCTTGCCTTCCCAGTCATTGAGGTTGAACGGGCAGATCAGGTGCGTGTCGGTGGCCGAGTCCCAGCTTTCGTCGATGCCATTGGGAATGCCGCTGAGCAGGCCGTACTGAGCCTTGCTGCTGAGGAAACCATCGAGCCCGCAGCCGAAGGCCGGGGTGGTGATTTCCTGGGCATAGGTAGCGCTGACCGTGGTGATATGGCTGGAGTAGGCCATTCCGGCCTTGAGGAACGACAACTTGCCGTAGAACTCCATGCCTTCCTGTTGCAGGGCATGCTCGGGGATGGCCAGCTCAGGGCAGCAGGCGCGGCTGACCACACCCTGGTAAGCGAGGTTGTGAATGGTGAACAGGGTGGGGGTCTTGAGCCCGCGCCAGTGCATGTAGGCCGGTGCCAGGCCGGCGGGCCAGTCATGGGCATGAACCAGGTCCGGCTTCCAGTGGACCATGCCTTCGCCTGCGGCGATATCGGCCGCGGCCAGGCCCAGGCGGGCGAAACGAATATGGTTGTCCGGCCAGTCGCGCCCATTGTTGGCGCCATAAGGCGTGCCTTCGCGTTGGAACAGCTCAGGGCAGATCAGGACATAGATGACCAGGCCGTCGGGAAGGTCCATGCGCCCGATCTTGCAGGGTGGCAGTGCGGCATGGCCGCCCAGTTCGCCGACGATGTGGATGGGATTGTCGCTGCCCAATACCTGCGGGTAGCCAGGGATCAGGACGCGCACATCATGCAGGTGACGCAGGGCCCGTGGCAGGGCTGCGGATACATCGCCAAGGCCACCGGTCTTGACCAGGTCGGCAAACTCGGAGGTTACGAATAGAACTTTCTGTTTGTTGGGATTTTCTCGTTGCTGCCCTTGAAGTGCCTTGCCCGTCGAAGCGAGGTCCGGCATTGCCGTCTCGCTAACCTGCTTACTGAAATTCTCTCCGTGAGTTTCGACAGCGGCACTGATCATTGTTATCTCCCGTGCATTAATACGTGTGGCAAAGCACCTGAATTATTGTCCGTGCCCCCAACGCCAAGCGCACAAGCGCTACGCAACTCGGCGGAAAAATGCCTAGTGCGATTCGACGGGTTGGGGTGGGTCGGCTGCGCCTGGGTACTCCAAGAAGCGATGGCCTTCCTTTAACCTGACCTACCGACTTTTCAGAAGTTTCGACTTTTCCAAGGCGATTTTTCCGAGCGGTATTTGGGCTGATTTCTGAGTGTAGGAGAGATCGTGGCCAGGGGGAAATACATTAATTTTTTTGAGCGACTGACGGTGTTTGGAGGCTCTGCTACTTGGTACGGACGTCCATGTGATTGGGGTGTTTGTGCCCGCTGCAGCGGGTTGCGGCAAGGTTCGCAGGACCTTCGTTCAATCCGAAATCCGGCGACCGCTTTGCGCTCGGCCGCAGCCTTCGGCAGCGGCTGCACAGAGCGTGTTGCGCCGGACTCTTGTAGCCGCTGCCGAAGGCTGCGCTCGGCCGCGCAGCGGTCGCTTGGTTTAACTCCCACATCCCCCTAAGATGACCGCCAAACAACGAAAGAGCGCTACCCACCCCATGTCTGAAAAAGACACGATCTCCATGCAATTGGTGCGAGAAGCTTTGTTACAAAGTTGTGTGCCGGGAGCGGCCATGGATGAAGTCCTGGGCAAGGCCGGGATCGACCCCCTGTTGCTCGAACAGCCCCAGGCACGCGTTCCGGCCACCGCCTATGCGCGTTTGTGGCGGTTGCTCGCCCGGCGCCTGGACGATGAATTCTTCGGCATGGACCCGCGCCGGTTGAAGTCCGGCAGCCTGGCGTTCATGTGCCGTGCGGCAATGGCCCAGCCGACCCTGGCCAAGGGCCTTGAGGTGGTACTGCAGTTCCTGTCGCTGATGTTCGAACACTTGCCCGCCGAGCTGGTCCAGCAACAGAGCCTGGCTGAAATCGTCTTGTTGGAGCGCGACCAGCAGGTGCGCCGGCCATTCACGTATTTCACCTACTGGATGATCGTGCACGGCGTCGCCTGCTGGCTGGCCGGACGGCGCATTCCCATCCTGGCCATCGAGCTGCGTTGCGACCAGCCGGACTTCTGCGACGACTACCGGGTGATGTTCTCCGAGAACCTGCGCTTTGCCCGGCCGCGCACGCGGATGATCATCTCCGCCGATTGCCTGGACCTGCCGATTCGTCGCAGCGCACAGGAACTGCAACGGTTCCTGGCCCGGGCTCCGGCCAATATCCTGGTCAAGTACCGCGACCCCGACAGCCTGGCCCGGCGTATCAAGAACGACCTGCGACAGCTTCCTGCCGAGCATTGGCCGGAAACCGAAGCCCTGGCGCAACGATTGTGCATATCGGCCTCGACCCTGCGCCGGCGCCTGGCCGAGGAAGGCCAGACCTACCAGGCGCTCAAGGACAGTGTGCGCAAGGAGTTGGCGGTTACCTGGCTGGCAGAGCCGGAAATCAGCTATGCCGAAATCGCCGCGCGCCTGGGGTTTGCCGACACCAGTTCCTTCTACAAGGCCTTTCGCAAGTGGTCCGGATCCAATCCCGGGCATTACCGCAGCCTGATCCTCAACAGCACTGGCCAAACCAGTCATCCAGATTGACAGCTTTGACCATTGTCCGGGGAGGGCTCTGGCGCGACTATCTACAGAACTTTTCGTTGTTTGATAAAAATAATAAACGAGGATTCTGGCGATGCGCGATTACACCACTGCTGCAGCACAGTTCGACTACCTGCAAACGGCTGCCGCGGCACTCGAAGGCGACCTGTCGGCCCTCAATGCCTGCGTCGAATGTTGCGACCGGCATGTCGCCTCCGGGCGCACCGCGCTGTACTGGGAAGGCCGCGACGGCAGCAGTGCCCGTTACAGTTTCAGCGAGTTGCAGCAGCAGGCGGCCCGCTTCGGCAACTTCCTCAAGGCCCAGGGCATTGGCCCGGGCGACAAGGTGGCAGGCCTGTTGCCACGCACCGCCGAATTACTGATTGCCATCCTTGGCACCTGGCGCGTGGGCGCGGTCTATCAGCCGCTGTTTACCGCGTTCGGGCCCAAGGCCATCGAGCACCGGTTGGGCTCCGGGGCCAAACTGGTCGTGACCGACAGCCTCAACCGCAGCAAGCTCGACGACGTCAGCGGCTGCCCGAGCATCATGACGGTCTGTGAGGAAGCCGAGCGTCGCCCCGGCGATTTCAATTTCCACAGCCAACTCGAGCAACACTCGACTGACTGCGAGCCGGTCATGCTGGGTGCCGATGCGCCGTTTCTGCTGATGTTCACTTCAGGCACCACGGGACTTGCCAAAGCCCTGGAGGTGCCGCTGCGCGCCATCGTTGCCTTCCAGGGTTACATGCGCGATGCCATCGACCTGCGACCTGAAGATGCGTTCTGGAACCTTGCCGATCCGGGCTGGGCCTACGGGCTTTATTACGCGGTCACCGGCCCCTTGGCGCTGGGCCATGCCACGACCTTCTACGATGGCCCATTCACCGTGGAAAGCACCTGCCGGATCATTCAAAAGTACGCCATTACCAACCTCGCCGGTTCACCCACCGCCTACCGTTTGCTGATAGCTGCCGGGGACACCTTCGCCGAAGGGATCAAGGGCTACCTGCGGGTGGTCAGCAGCGCCGGTGAGCCACTCAACCCGCAGGTGATTCGCTGGTTCTCGGACAACCTGGGGGTGACCATCCACGATCACTATGGGCAAACCGAACTGGGTATGGTGCTATGCAACCACCATGGCCTGCAGCACCCGGTCCACATGGGCTCGGCCGGCTTTGCCGTGCCGGGGCATCGCATCGTGGTGCTCGACGAGAACCATCAGGAGCTGCCGGCCGGCCAGCCGGGCAACCTCGCGGTGGATCGCGAGCAGTCGCCGCTGTGCTGGTTCGGTGGCTACCTGGGCGGTACCACCAAGGGATTTGTCGGCAAGTACTACCTGAGCGGCGACACGGCAGAACTGAACGCCGATGGCAGCATCAGTTTCGTCGGCCGCAACGATGATGTGATCACGACCTCCGGTTACCGGGTCGGCCCGTTCGATGTGGAAAGCGCGCTGATCGAACATCCGGCGGTGGTTGAGGCGGCGGTGATCGGCAAGCCCGACCCCGAGCGTACCGAACTGATCAAGGCCTTCGTGGTGCTCAACCCGCTCTACAGCGCCAGCCCGGAACTGGCCGAAACCCTGCGCCTGCACGTGCGCCAGCGGCTGGCCGCGCACTCGTACCCGCGTGAAATCGAATTCGTCACTGAATTGCCCAAGACGCCGAGCGGCAAGTTGCAACGATTCATCTTGCGCAACCAGGAAATCGCCAAACAACAAGCTGCCGCCGCCCAGGCGGCCAGCAACTGATTCAAGGAAACCATCATGCAAATAGCCAACAAGATTTTCCTCGTCAGCGGCGGTGCTTCCGGCCTTGGCGCCGCGACCGGGCAGATGCTGATCGAAGCCGGTGCCCGGGTGATGCTGGTCGACCTCAATGGCCCGGCGGTGGAGGCCAAAGCGGCCGAGCTTGGGCCCAACGCGCGCCATGTGGTCGCCGATATCAGCCAGGAAGCGGCGGCCCAGGCGGCTGTCGAGGCGACGGTCAACGCCTTTGGCGGGCTTAACGGGCTGGTCAACTGCGCCGGTATCGTCGGCGCCGAGAAGATCCTGGGCAAAAACGGCCCCCACGGCCTGGACAGCTTCAGCCGGGTGATCAACGTCAACCTGATTGGCAGCTTCAACCTGTTGCGCCTGGCCGCCGCCGCGATTGCCGAGGGCCAAGCCAGCACTGAGGGCGAGCGCGGGGTTATTATTAATACAGCGTCGATCGCCGCCTACGATGGGCAGATCGGCCAGGCCGCCTACGCCGCCTCCAAGGGTGCCATCGCCAGCCTGACCCTGCCGGCTGCCCGTGAACTGGCCCGCTACGGCATCCGCGTGATGACCATTGCCCCGGGCATTTTTGAAACACCGATGATGGCCGGCATGACCGATGAGGTCCGCAATTCCCTGGCCGCCGGCGTGCCGTTCCCGCCGCGGCTGGGCAAGCCACAGGAGTACGCCGCGCTGGCCCGGCATATCATCGAAAACAGCATGCTCAACGGTGAGGTGATCCGTCTCGACGGCGCCTTGCGCATGGCCGCCAAGTAATCGACAGGAGAATTCGTCATGACTCTCATCAACGATCCAGTTGTCATCGTCAGCGCCGTGCGTACCCCTATGGGCGGCTTCCAGGGCGCCCTCAAAAGCCTCACTGCACCGCAACTGGGCGCCGCGGCCATCCGTGCGGCGGTTGAACGCGCCAGTGTCGACGCCGGCAGCGTCGAGCAAGTGCTGTTCGGTTGCGTGTTGCCGGCCGGGCTCGGCCAGGCCCCCGCGCGCCAGGCCGCGCTCGGCGCCGGTTTGAACAAGTCCACTACCTGCACCACCCTGAACAAGATGTGCGGCTCGGGCATGCAAGCAACGATCATGGCCCACGACTTGCTGCTGGCCGGCAGCGCCGATGTAGTTGTGGCCGGCGGCATGGAGAGCATGTCCAACGCGCCGTACCTGCTCGACCGCGCCCGCAGTGGCTACCGCATGGGCCACGGCAAGGTGATCGACCACATGTTCCTCGACGGCCTGGAGGATGCCTACGACAAGGGCCGCCTGATGGGTACCTTCGCCGAAGATTGCGCCCAGGCCAACGGCTTTACCCGCCAGGTTCAGGACGACTTTGCGATTGCCTCGCTGACCCGCGCCCAGCACGCGATCAAGGACGGCAGCTTCGCCGCCGAGATCGTCCCGGTGCAAGTCACAGTCGGCAAGGAAACGCACCTCATCAGCGACGACGAGCAGCCGCCCAAGGCCAGCCTGGACAAGATCGCCAAGCTCAAACCAGCGTTTCGTGAAGGCGGGACGGTGACGGCGGCCAATTCCAGCTCCATCTCCGACGGTGCTGCCGCGCTGGTGCTGATGCGCCGTTCCGAGGCCAAGAAGCGCGGCCTCAAGCCATTGGCCGTCATTCATGGTCACGCGGCCTTCGCCGATACCCCCGGGCTGTTTCCGGTGGCACCGGTCGGCGCCATCGAGAAATTGATCAAGCGCACCGGCTGGCACCTGGACGAGGTTGACCTGTTCGAGATCAATGAAGCCTTCGCCGTGGTCAGTCTGGTGACCATGAGCAAGCTGGAACTGCCCTTTGAAAAGGTCAACATCCACGGCGGTGCCTGCGCCCTGGGCCATCCGATTGGCGCCTCGGGTGCGCGGATTCTGGTGACGCTGCTCTCGGCCCTGCGCCAGAAAGGCTTGAAGCGTGGCGTGGCGGCCATTTGTATCGGTGGCGGTGAAGCCACCGCCATGGCCGTCGAGTGCCTGTACTGAGGTGTCCCATGCTAGCCAATGACGAACAACTGCAAATCAGCGAAGCGGCCCGCCAGTTCGCCCAGGAGCGTCTGCGCCCCTTCGCCGAGAAATGGGACCGCGAGCACCTGTTCCCGCGTGAAGCGATCGCCGAAATGGCCGACCTGGGCTTCTTCGGCATGCTGGTGCCGGAGCAGTGGGGCGGTTGCGACACAGGTTACCAGGCCTACGCCATGGCCCTGGAAGAAATCGCTGCCGGCGATGGTGCCTGCTCGACCATCATGAGCGTACACAACTCGGTCGGTTGCGTGCCGATCCTGAAATTCGGCAACGACCAGCAGAAGGAGCAATTCCTGCAGCCGTTGGCCAGTGGCAGCATGCTCGGTGCCTTCGCCCTGACCGAGCCCCAGGCCGGGTCCGATGCCAGCAGCTTGAAAACCCGCGCCCGCCGCGACGGTGACCATTACATCCTCAATGGTTGCAAACAGTTCATCACCTCGGGGCAGAACGCCGGGGTGGTGATCGTGTTCGCGGTCACCGACCCGGCAGCGGGCAAGCGCGGCATCAGCGCCTTCATCGTGCCCACCGATTCGCCCGGCTACCGGGTCGCTCGGGTCGAAGACAAACTCGGCCAGCATGCCAGCGATACCTGCCAGATCCTGTTCGAAGACCTGCGCCTGCCCGTGGCCAATCGACTGGGCGAGGAGGGTGAAGGCTACAAGATCGCCCTGGCCAACCTGGAGGGCGGGCGCATCGGCATCGCCGCCCAGTCGGTGGGCATGGCCCGCGCCGCGTTCGAAGTAGCACGTGACTACGCCCGCGAGCGGGAAAGCTTCGGCAAGGCGATTATCGAGCACCAGGCCGTAGCGTTCCGCCTGGCCGACATGGCAACTTCCATCGCCGTGGCGCGGCAGATGGTGCATTATGCGGCGGCCCTGCGCGACAGCGGCAAGCCCGCGCTGGTGGAAGCGTCGATGGCCAAGCTGTTCGCCTCGGAAATGGCCGAAAAGGTCTGTTCCTCGGCCTTGCAGACACTGGGTGGCTATGGCTACCTCAGCGATTTCCCGCTGGAGCGCATCTACCGCGATGTGCGCGTCTGCCAGATTTACGAAGGCACCAGCGATATTCAGCGCATGGTCATTGCGCGCAATCTTTGAAGAGAGGCTGTTTCGATGACGTTTGAAACCATTTTGTTGGAAGTGCGCGACCGGGTCGGCCTGATCACCCTCAACCGCCCACAGGCGCTCAACGCCCTGAACGCGCAGTTGATCGGCGAACTGAACCAGGCACTCGATACCCTGGAAGCCGACAGCAATATCGGCTGTATCGTCCTGACGGGCTCGGCCAAGGCCTTCGCGGCCGGTGCCGACATCAAGGAGATGGCCGAGCTGACCTACCCGCAGATCTACCTGGACGACCTGTTCAGCGACAGCGACCGGGTCGCCAACCGACGTAAGCCCATCATCGCTGCGGTCTCCGGCTTCGCCCTGGGTGGCGGCTGCGAACTGGCACTGATGTGCGACTTCATCCTGGCGGCGGACAACGCCCGCTTCGGCCAGCCAGAAATCAACCTCGGCGTGCTGCCGGGCATGGGCGGCACCCAGCGCCTGACCCGTGCGGTGGGCAAGGCCAAGTCCATGGAGCTGTGCCTGACCGGCCGCCTGATGGATGCCGAAGAAGCCGAGCGGGCTGGCCTGGTGGCGCGTATCGTGCCTCAGGAAAAACTGCTCGAAGAAGCCCTCGCCGTGGCGGCGAAAATCGCCAGCAAGTCCCTGCCCGTGGCGATGATGGTCAAGGAAAGCGTCAACCGCGCCTTTGAAGTGAGCCTGTCCGAAGGCGTGCGTTTCGAGCGCAGGGTGTTCCATGCGGCGTTTGCCACCCAGGACCAGAAGGAAGGGATGGCTGCCTTTGTTGCCAAGCGGGAGGCACAGTTCAAGGGGCTTTGAGCGCGTCGTGCAATTGAGGTACTGCGGCGAGATACAAGGTTACCGCCTGCTGTAGTGGATTCAGGCGTCTGATGGTTCTTTTGTAACCCTCAGGAAACACTGCATGAATTCATCTACTTTTCCGCTCAGCCAGCTGGCCCTCGGCGCATCACTGTGTGGCAGCGCAGGGCAGGCGTTTGCCTTGCGCCCCTCGTTGCAATCGACCGCCTGGCAGATGGTCATCGAGCAATGGCGCGAGCGCAAAATCGCCGAGCACCTCGATCCCTTGCAGTTGACGCTGGTCCGGCCGTTTTCGGCCACGCCCAGCGACGGCTGCCGCCTGACCAGCCTGGCGCAGGCCCTGATCGAGCGATTCTGTCAGGGCGCGACGCTCAATCTCAGCGCCGGGCAGGATTTCCTGACACTTGAGGGCGGTGCCGAATATCCTCAGGCGGTAGACGTCGACCTGCATGCCCTGGAGGAACTACTCAACGAATCCGGCCCATTGTTGATCGAGCAGTACAAGCAGCAACTGGCGACGTTCTGGTCCGATGGCCCAGCCAATGACAGTGGCCGCTGGCAGTGGTTTGCCGAGCACTTGCGCGGGCAATTGCAGGCTGCGGGAGAGTTGGCCTACCGAGCCGGCGAACTGGATATGCTGGAGGCGGCGACAGCCCATGTCGTCGCGCTTTACCCCTCTGCCGAGCAACGCCGGCACGCTTCGAATCTGGCGAACATCCGGGTGTTTGTGCTGAACATGGATCTGATGGCCAGCCAGCGGCTGGACCCGGAACTGTCCAGTGCCGTGCTGATCGAGCGACACATAACGGAGCAGCAGCGTGATGTGGTGCTGCTGTTCACCCTGGCCGGTGGCGTGTCTCGCTTCGATTCGCGCCAGGCGCTCGTCAGCGCACTGGCCAATGCCTGGACTGCCAAACAACAGCTCAGCACGTTCGAACTGAATCTGTATGAGCCGAGCAATTCGATATTCGAGGCCCAGGCGCTGATGCTGTTCGAGCAGCAGTTGCGCCTGATCGATGCTGCAGCGGCGGCCCCATCGGTGCCGCTGGATCTGGTGGCGCAGGTCGACCAGGCGACGTCGATGCTTGACATCTGCAGCTTGTCGGAGCGCCAGAAGCTCTTGCAGATCCAGAACTTGATGCCGCAGTGGTTGCTGGGGGCCAGCAGTGAAAACAGCCGGCTTTACACCGATGGGTTGCTGAAGCTGGCAATGCTGCAAAACCAGCCCGACACTGCCTCGTTTCTGGAGGGCATCCCTTTGATTTCCGACTACGCCTCCCAGGCTTTGCAGGCGGCGATAGCGCAGGATCACCCACAGGCAGAGCCACTGGACGTCGGTACGATTGAGATCGTCAACGGCAAGGTGACAGCGGCAGCGGTGGCTACCGGCGGCCAGATAGCCACCCAGGGCACGGTCGAAAACATTGTGTTTACATTGCCGCAATTGGCCCTGGAAAATCTCAATGCGCTGCGGGCCGGCAGTATCACGCTTAGACGCCGCGACGGTCAGCCGCTGCCGGGCTGGCTGACAGAGGACTATGTCAAGACCCTGATCACGCGCCTGGATATCGGCCGGGTGTATCCCGACCTGCTCCAGCGGAACCTGCTCGATGATCCGGCGCAGGCCCTGCGGCGGGAAAAGGTGTTCGCTGCGCAGCTGCGCCTGCAGTTGCCCTTGCTGGCACTGGAAAAACACTTGCAGGGGATTGAGGGCATCAGCGCCCAGGGCGTCAGAATGGTCTCTTCGCTGTTTATGAGTCCCACTCAGGGCCCGCCCATCAGCGATCAGAGCGTCTTGAGGCCGTTGGCCTTCAAACGCCAGCCTGACGCCGTGGCCGATGTGGCCCGCAACGTCTACTTGATCGAACCGCGCGACACCCATCAGGGTCCTTGTATCCTTTACCGGCCCTTGCATCGCCAGTCGTTGCGCGAATTCGGCTCGCGCCAGGCATTGTTCGAAGCGCTCAGCGAACCCGGTGTTTTACAGAACGATCTGCTTGACAGTCTTGAGGAAGGCGTACGGCCGGTGTATGCGCGCGGCGGCTTTCTGCAGCCGCATACCGTGCGCTTCGGCCTGGGCGCGGAGTTCGCGCCCATCCGGATACCACCGCCGGCCCAACTCGATACAGCACAGGTGCAAGGTGACCTGCTGCACGCTATCTATACCTGCAGCGCCCGCGAGCTGGTTGCACGGGCCCAGGCGCAATCGGTGTCCAACAGCGAGAATCGCTGGATATCCTATAAGGAGTTGGGATGGCTGATGTTCAATATGCTGTTGCCGCTGTTCAGTGGGCCGGTCGCAACCTCCGGCTGGATGCTGCAACTGTTTGACCAGTTGCAGAGCACCTTGCAGTCATCTCGGGGCGATGAAGCCTCGGCGACCAATGATCTTGCCGAGCTGCTGTTCAACCTGACGCTGATCATGTTCATCATCAACGCCGAGTCCGACCTGCCGAAGATCGGCCAGGCAAGGCCATCGCAGCCCCAGACCGCACACGTACCCAAAGGGGTCCAGGTTATCGAGCAGCCAATAACCTCACCGTCGGGACTTGCACTGGCGAACCTGAATTTCAGCTGGGCCAACCCGCGCAATCACCTGAGCGCAGCGCAACGCGTGGTCCTGAACCGCTTCAAGGTAGAACGGCCCGCAGCCGAGCTAGGCCAACCGGTGCTCCATGGCAGCTTGCAGGGGCTGTATTTGCACGAGCAACAACTGTGGACGGTCATCGACGATGCGGTGTACCGGGTTGGTTTCGACGGAGCGGCGGTGCGGGTTGTCGACAGCAACGATCCCGAGCATCCGGGGCCCTGGCTCAAGCGCTCGGGCAATGGCCTTTGGCAGTTTGATCTGGACCTGAAGCTGCGCGGCGGCATGCCCCTGGGGCGGCGCATCGCTGAAATGCGCCAGGCCAATCAACAGCGGGTACAGAACCTGGAGGCCGCGTTACAGGCGTATTTGCCACAGCGCCTGGAAATGACGCTGAGCATACGCCGCGAGCTCGATGAGATCGTCGCCCAGGGCAACGACCCCGCCGCCGATCTGATGGCGCGTTTTGGCAGCGATTTGCGCGCGCACTATGCTGCCATGACCCAGGCGCACGAAAACTACAAGGCCTTGAACGCGCTCAAGTCGCAAGCGGACTTCAAGAAAGTCCACGCCCGCTACCTGGCTGATCGGGCAAGCGCTCTGGTCCAACTGAACTATGCATTGCGCTGCGATTACCTGGATGTGAAAAAAGAAATCAAGACGCTTGCCAGCCCAGAAGGCGAGGATCGCATAAGGGAGTTGGTCACCAATCCAGGTAACGATCAGTACAAACGCTTTTTCGAGGCCTTCGAGCGTGCCAGAGGTATGGTCGATGAATTGATTGTCCGGTTCGAAACAATGCTCGCCCTCACCCGGGAGTTGCGCCAGACCCCGCCGCTGGGGGCCGATCTGGCTGCAAAGGTCGAGGCGTTGCAGCACCGCGAACCGCCGCTGAAGGCCTGGCGTTCGACGGAAATTCATCTGTACGGCGCGTTGTTGCTTCATGGCACTGGGGGGCGGTCAGCGCCGGCATTGGTCAGCGTTATCGAATCGGCTCGGCTGGGCCTGCAAATGGAAGTGGCACTGGAGCAGAACCCGGAGTTCACTGAACGTGAGCGCGTGCAAATCCTGGACAGCAGCCTGCGTAGACTCACCATTGCCCAGGAGGGTCTGGAGAACTACAAGCGGTTTGCCCAGGATGCCAAAAGCCGGCCCTTGTATCAGCACCTGGCCCAGGTCCTGGCCAAAATACGCAGCGAAACGGAAGCGGAACTGGCCAGGCATATTCGTGGACTGCCGCAGCACTCCAGTAGCGTGCTACCTGCCAACCGCACGCAAACTCTGATCAAAACCCGCAATCGGGGCATGGTGATCGGCCAGCGGCGCGGTCGGGCCGAAAGCGGCCAGGGCGATATGGTCGTGGTGGTCGATCCGATTGAAGGCCAGGATCTGGCGCGTTTCGAAGAAAACCCCAGTGATTCTGTCTGGGAGCCGGTCGCGCAGGCGCCCAGGACCATCGCCGCCGACACCTCCTTGAGTCTCAAGGCATTGCTCGAGCGCTCCATAAGGCTGCTGACAGACGCCGATCAGCAGATTCAAACGGCGCGAGCGCAGGCACGCACCGCGAACATACCGGTGGAAATGGAGGAAATTTTGACGCTGCAGGCCCGGCCACTGGATGAAATGGTCCAGCAGATCGAGGGAGCGCTGACCCGCACCAACGCTACCGACAAGGCAACTCCCGGGGGCGATGCTGCCCTGCAGGCCAAGGCGCTAACTGACAAGGCCGCGGAAATGCGAGAGGAGGGCCGGCGCCTGCGTATCGCCATCATCAAGGCACAACCGCCCACCGCCAGCCGCATCGACTACCTCAAGGGGCAGGGTGAGGTGACCATCGCCAGCGTCGCCGAGCGCACGGCCACGGCGCGTCAAAAGGGCAAGCCGCAGGATTACCTGCAGGAGTATGTGATCAAGGACAAGGCCGGCAAGCCGCTGTGGTATGCCCACTTTCACTACCCGGCGATCGACGCCCAGGCCATGAACTTCACGGCGGCGCACCTGAAAACCGTGGCGCAGCGATTCGACGGCGGCCAACAAGTGCAGGGGCGTGATAACCGAACGGTGATTTCCGTCTATCGTAGCCAGATCGACACGGCGCAGGCTCGGGCATTGTTCATTGAGCCGGCCAGCTGAATCAGGGCCAGGCTGCTGATGACCTTGCCTGCCAGTGCGGCAGTCCCCCCAAAAAACCGAGCGCAGGGATTTGTGGGCAGATCCTGCCCACAATATCGAGTCAGAAGATCAGGGCTCAATCACAGGCAGAGCAAGGGATAAAAAGCTCCTCCTTCATTTTTAACAGTGACGCTCTGCGTGGGGTTCTCCCTGCCGTTGTTGCACAACATGTTCTGGGTCAACCTGGCCAAAACGCATTGTTACATATGCCCCAGCAGCGCTTTATTACCTGCTTTAGAGCCTTTGCGGGGATTTGTCCGACAAAATCCCTGTCTTTTCAGTTGCTGCGTATCAAAGTCGGCCTTAGACTGCCGCCCCCTGTAAATTGAGTGCCGGATGGTGCTTGAAGAATTCCGCGCCTGGCGAGATGATCGCGAGGCGCAGCCGATTCGCCTTAGATGCACGTATTTTTTATAGAGAAATCAATGACAAAGGAAAAGTTGCTGGCGATGCCGGCCGATGACTACATGAATGCTGAGCAACTGGCTTTCTTCACCGAGCTGTTGAAGGCCATGAAGATCGAAACCCAGGAGCGTATCGAGCAAAGCCGTGTAGCCATCGAAAGCCTGGACACGCCTGCCGATCCTGCCGACGCCGCATCGGTTGAAGAAGAGCGCCACTGGCTGGTCAATGTGATCGATCGCGATCAGCGCCTGCTGCCGCAGCTGGAACAGGCCCTGGGCCGTATTGCCGATGACAGCTTCGGCTGGTGCGATGACAGCGGCGAGCCAATCGGCCTCAAGCGCCTGCTGATCAGCCCGACCACCAAGTACTGCATCGAAGCGCAAGAGCGTCACGAGCAGATCGACAAGCACCAGCGCCAGGCCTGACCTGCGCTGTGTCGAGCAAGGCCCTGAGGTTTACCTCCGGGCCTTTTTGCGTTTGTGCCGAGCCACCAGGGCCGCCGCGCCTGGCCGTCTGATTACGGATGCAGGGCTTCGTTCAGTTCATCGAAGACTTCAGCCCATTCGGCGTCGTTGATGAGCTCCTCCTTCAGGAATTTTTTTTGTTGCTCTGTCCAGAAGGGCGCCTCGGAGAGCTTTACGTTCTTGTCCAGACGATGCTGGGCAATGAACTCGTCGATGCTGGCCTGATCCGACGCAAGGCCCAGTTGCTCGAACAGCATGCTCAGGGTTGGGGTCTGCAGTTCCATATCAGCTCCTTGGCAGCACAGGCTGCCGGCGATTGAATGTCGTACAGTATCTGAGGCAGGAAGCGGACCGGAGTTCGCTTCTGCATCGCCCTTTGATGCGCACTCACGCATCAATTACAGTATTCAAGTCTGCGCGCCAGGGCGCAGGCATCGTCGTGATTGCGTCGAAAACCCTTGACCCGACCGGTGGCCTGGTCAGTGATGTGAAAAAAGCCTACACCTGCCGGGACGACTTTGAAACGTGGCAGGAGTGTCTGGCCCCGATCAGCCAGCAGCGGGTAAAGTGCGCTATTGAATCCGACCTGTGGCGAAGTGGCATTCGCGATAGGGGCTCGACGGGTTTCTGTGTTTTCGTGCATATTCGTTTCCTTACGTGCAAGTTGGCAGTATAGAGTGTGCCCCCCGGCTATGGGCGGCAGGTGTCAAGGTTGATCGGCCAGTCCGGAACCATTCGTTCAGCTATCGCATTTTTCATGCTGTTTTGCTGTCAGAAAAATCGACGATCAATGACGACTTCTGCCGAATTTCCTTCGTATGGCGTTCGCCGACAAAGGAATGCGTGTTTTCCCTCAAGGCTGGATGCCTGTCGGTCGTGACTTGGCGTGTTCATGTCCACTAGTCTCAGCTGACTCCGAATTGAGGTGCCCGTCATACATCGGTGCCTGTCCGTGTTCGTTCCGGCCAGGCCGTCGGGGTCGTGAGGTTTGCTTCGCACAGCCGTTTTTTTCAGCGGTCGTCAGCGTGCGGGTTTGTTCTTAGTTGCTGCCCGGGTTGCCTGGGGCAGTTATTTTTCTGTATTGAGGATTTTTCATTGGCAGTCAGTAATCTCGATATGCACGCCTTGTTCGTGCTGGGCGATCTTAGGGCCAAACTGGTCAAACAGTTTCAATCGCGTTTTGTATATGTCACGGAACAAAGTGCCGAAGGCATCTACATGGCCGAAATCGATACCGAGGCCGCGCTGGTAGTCGACGACAAGCCGCGTCTGGAGTTGAAAGTCGGTGACCACTTCCGCGCCGCTGTGTTGCCAAGCCGCGAAGGCGGCAAGATGGAAATCAAGTTTCGCGAGATCAAGTTGACGGTCTATGGCCTGGGCGACTATGCCTTCGTCACTACTGCAGACGGGCATGGCATCCTGTTCAAGGAAGGGCATAGCGTGGTGCTGGTCTTCGCGGCCAACCATCAATTGCAGGAAGGGCTGACCAAGACGTTGAAAGCCGTCACCGCCAAGGCCGCCAAATGGCGCAAGGGTGAGTTGACCTTCAAGGCCAGCGAGTAATCTTCCGGGCTTGCAAGCGATTCGATACCGCTACCACTCGAATGAAGGAACCTCGGCTACAGTCAGTTGACTGAAGATATGCCAGTACGAGGTCGGCAGCCCTGACGCCATTCGAGGTACACGAGCATGCGAGCAATACGCGCGCTGTTGGCCAGCGCCCTGACCGGCCTGAGCCTGACATTGGCCACTGCGACTGCCCCGTTGCAGGCCGCCGAGGCGCCCATTCATTTTGCCGACCTGAACTGGGAAAGCGGCAGCCTGATTACCGGCATCCTGCGCCACATCGTCGAGAAGGGGTACGGGTTACCCACCGACATGCTGCCAGGCACCACGATCACCCTGGAAACGGCACTGGCCAAGAATGACATCCAGGTGATCGGCGAAGAATGGGCCGGGCGCAGTCCGGTCTGGGTCAAGGCCGAAGCCGAGGGCAAGGTGGTCAGCCTCGGCGATACGGTCAAGGGCGCTACCGAGGGCTGGTGGGTGCCGGAGTACGTGGTCAAGGGCGATCCGGCCCGCGGGATCGAGCCGCTGGCCCCGGAGCTGCGCAGCGTCAGCGACCTGCCGCGCTACAAGGAGGTCTTCAAGGATCCCGAAGCCCCCGGCAAGGGTCGCTTTCTCAACAGCCCGATCGGCTGGACCTCGGAAATCGTCAACGCGCAGAAACTCAAGGCTTATGGCCTGAGCGACAGCTACGTGAATTTTCGCAGCGGCTCGGGCGCAGCCCTGGATGCCGAGATCAACTCTTCGATCCAGCGCGGCAAGCCGGTGTTGTTCTATTACTGGTCACCGACACCTTTGCTGGGCAAGCACAAGTTGATCCAGCTCGAGGAGCCGCCGTTCGATGCCAAGGCCTGGGAAACCCTGACCGACCCTGCCAATCCCAATCCCCAGCCGACCCGATCGCTGCCGTCCAAACTGTCGATCGGCGTCTCGACGCCGTTTCAGAAGCAGTATCCCGAGGTCGCGGCATTCTTCGCCAGGGTCGATATCCCGATCGAACCGCTGAACAAGGCCCTGGCGCAGATGAGCGAGAAACATCAGGACCCGCGCCAGGCCAGCGAAGACTTCCTCAAGGCGCATCCGGACATCTGGCAGCCCTGGTTGCCCGAGGACATCGCCGCACGCGTGAGTGCCAGCCTGAAATAGCCGCCCTAGCTGCCGCTGTCGCTGCGGCGGCTGCTGACTTCGGCCGGTACCGGGTCACCGGCCATGCGCTTGCGAAACAAGGCCGCCCGCGCCAGCAGCAGTGTGGTCACCGGCATGGTGATCGACAGCAGAATCGGGATCAGCCAGGCATGCAGCACCGGCCCCTCCTTGAGCACCGAAAAATACACAATCGATGCCAGTGCCACGCACCAGGCGCCCAGGGTCGAGGCCAGGGCGGGCGGGTGCATGCGCTGGAAGAAGTCTTTCATGCGCCACAGGCCCAGCGCGCCGGTGAGGGCGAACAGGCTGCTGCTCAGCAGCAGGGCGGCGGTGAGCAGTTCGACCCAGAACGGCAGTTCAATGTACTCGGTCATTCGATCACCTCGCCACGCAACAGGAACTTCGCCAGGGCGAAGGAGCCGACGAAACCGAACAGGGCAATCAGCAAGGCGGCTTCGAAGTAGGTATCACTGGCATAGCGAATGCCCAGTACCAGCATCACCAACATCGCCAGGATGTACAGATAGTCCAGGGCCAGTACCCGGTCCTGGGCCGAGGGGCCCTTGAACAGGCGGATCAGGGTCATGAGCATGGCCACGGCGAAAATGAACAGGCTGAGCACGATGGTGTTGGCGAGCAGGCCACTCATTCGAAGATCTCCATCAGCGGGCGTTCGTAGGTGGTCTTGAAGTGTTCGATAAACTGCGCCTCATCGACCAGGTCGAAGACATGCATCAGCAGGATGCTGCGATCCAGGGCCAGTTCCGACCAGACTGTGCCGGGAATCACTGTGGTGATCATCGACAGCGCTGCCAGCCCGTTGGCATTGCGCAAGTCCAGCGGGATCTTGACGAACGCCGAGTGCGGCGGCCGCCGCCTGGCAGTCCAGACGGCGCGGGCGACTTGCAGATTGGACACCAGTACGTCCATGCCGACGCGCAGGACCAGGCGAACGATCACGCCAGGGTGGCGCAGGCGAACCGGCAGGGGCCGCAACGGCGCCATCAAAACAGGGGCGAGCACGCCAAGGACGGCGCCGAGCAGCAGGTTGCCCGGGCTCAGCGACAGGTTCAACAGCAACCACAATCCCCACAATGCCAGCGACAGCCAGGGTGCTGGAAACAGACGCCTCATGGTTGCACCTCCACACCGGCCTGATGGGCGACGGGGCCGGGCACCGGGCGAGTGCCCAGCACAGCGCTGACGTATTGTTGCGGGTCGGCGAGACCGGCGGCGGTGTCGTTGGTATAGCGCAGCAGCGGCTCGGCGCGCACGGTCAGCAGCACGCAGAGGCCGATCAGGGCAACGATAGGCACGCACTCGTAGCGACGCAGCAGCGGCGAGGGCCGGTCCTGCGGAGTCCAGAAGCGCTGGATACCGACCCGGGCCATGGCGAACAAGGACGCAAGCCCGGACAGGATCAGCAGTGTCACCAGCAGCCAGCCCGCCAGTGAAAGTGGCTGCCGGGGCGTGATGCCAAGCCCTTGCGGGTTGAACAGCGCGCTGATCAGGCTCAGCTTGCCGATGAAACCCGACAAGGGCGGCATGCCGACGATCAGCAGGGCGCAGGCGATGAAGCTCAGGCCCAGGAACGCCATGGTCCAGGGAATCACCTGGCCGACCACGGCCTTCTGTTCATCGTCCAGGTTGATGCCCCTGGGTGGGTGCAAGGATTCGAGCGGTGGTGGCAGTAGATCGGTGTCGTCGTCCAACGGCAGTTCGTTCACCGAGCGCGAGCGCTCGATCAGCTCGGCAAGCAGGAACAAGGCGCACAGGGCCAGGGTCGAGCTGACCAGGTAGAACAGTGCACCGGCCGTCAGCGCGGCCTGGCCGAAGCCGATGGCGGCCAGCAGGATGCCGGCCGATACCAGGATGCTCAGGCTGGCCATGCGCTCCAGGCGCTGGGCCTTGATGATTGACAGCGCCGCGCAGGCGATGGTCGCCAGCCCTCCGTAGATCAGCCAGTCGCCGCCGAAGAAGGCCGAGGCGCCGGCCTGGTCGGAAAACAGCAGGGTCCACAGGCGCAACAGGGTATAGACGCCGACCTTGGTCATGATTGCGAACATGGCCGCCACCGGTGCGCTGGCCGAACTGTAGGCCGGCACCAGCCAGAAGTTCAGCGGCCACATGCCGGCCTTGGCCAGGAACGCCGTGGCCAGAATCGCAGCGCCGGCATGCAGCAGGCCGCGATCGGCCTCCGGTACCAGCGGGATCTTCAGGGCCAGGTCGGCCATGTTCAGGGTGCCGGTCACGCCGTAGATCATCGCCGCGCCGATCAGAAACAGCGAAGAGGCCAGCAGGTTTATCGCGATATAGTGCAGCCCCGCCGAGACCCGGGCGCGGCCCGAACCATGCAGGATCAGGCCATAGGACGCAGCCAGCAGTACTTCGAAGAAGACGAAGAGGTTAAACAGGTCCGCCGTCAGGAAGGCGCCGTACAGGCCCATCAGCTGGATCTGGAACAAGGCATGAAAGCTGGCCCCGGCCCGGTCCCAGCGCGCCATGGCGAACAGCAGGGCGCTGACACCGACGATGCCGGTCAGCACCAGCATCAACGCCGCCAGACGATCGACCACCAGCACGATGCCGAACGGCGCAGGCCAGTTGCCCGGCAGGTACACACCGATGGAGCTGGCCTGGCCCTGCTCCTGGACCCACAGCAGCAACAGAATCGAGATGCCCAGCCCGAGCAGGCTGGAGGTCAGGTTGATGCGTGCCTTGAGCGGGCGGTGCTTCTCGCCGAGCAGCAGCATCAGCGACGCCGTCAGCAGGGGCAGCAGGATGGGCGCGATGATCAGGTTCGGCATCCAGCTCATTCTTTAGGCTCCCGGCCATCCACGTGGTCGGTCCCGGTCAGGCCGCGCGAGGCCAGCAACACCACCAGGAACAGGGCGGTCATGGCGAAGCTGATGACAATCGCCGTGAGTACCAAGGCCTGGGGCAGCGGGTCGGTGTAGTGCAGCAGGTCTTGCGGCACGCCGTCCTTGATGATTGGCTCCTTGCCGATGAACAGGCTGCCCATGCTGAAGATGAACAGGTTGACGCCGTAGGACAGCAGGCACAGGCCCATGACCACCTGAAAGGTCCGTGGCCGCAGGATCAACCAGACGCCCGAAGCCGCCAGGACGCCAATGGCAATTGCGATGACTTCTTCCATCAGGCAATGGCTCCTTGGGGTGCAATGGATTTGGCTACGCTGCTCGGCCGATGACTGCGCACCGACTGGTGCGCCAGCGCGGTGAGAATCAGCAGGGTCGAGCCGACCACCACCGTGAACACGCCAATGTCGAAGAACAATGCGCTGGCGATGTGGAAATCGCCCAGCAGCGGCAGGTGCAGGTGTGCGGTATGGGTGGTCAGGAAGGGGTAGCCGAAGAATAGCGCGCCGACCCCGGTCAGGGTCGCGAACAGCAGGCCCATGCCCATCCAGCGCAGCGGGCGCAGGCTCATCTGGGCTTCGACCCACTGGGTGCCGGCCACCATGTACTGGAGGATGAACGCCACCGACATCACCAGCCCGGCAACGAAACCGCCGCCCGGCTGGTTGTGGCCGCGCATGAACAGGTACATCGAGACCACCAGGGCCACCGGCGCCAGCAGGCGCACCAGCACCGCCGGGACCATCATGAAGCCCAGCGCGGTGTCGCTGGCGCTGCGCGGGTTGACCAGGTCGGTGACCACGTCCGGCGCCAGCAGGCGTTGCTGGGCCGGCAGCTGGATGCTTTCCTTGGGTGGGCGGAAGCGCCGCAGCAGGGCGAACACCGCCAGCGCGACCGCGGCCAGCACGGTGACCTCGCCCAGGGTGTCGAAGCCGCGGAAGTCCACCAGCATCACATTGACCACGTTGCTGCCACCCCCTTCGGGCAAGGCGCGGCTGAGGTAGAACGAGGAAATGTCGTTGGGCGTCGGACGGGTCAGCATGGCATACGAAAGCAGCGCCATGCCGCCGCCGACCAGGATCGACAGCAGCAGGTCGCGAACCCGGCGAACCCGCGCCCGGCGAATGCTGCCGGGCAATGGCGAGACCTCTTCGATTCGCCGGGGCAGCCAGCGCAGGCCGAGCAGAATCAGCACGGTGGTCACCACTTCGACCACCAGTTGCGTCAGGGCGAGGTCGGGGGCCGAGAACCAGACAAAGGTGATGCAGGTCATCAGCCCGCAAACGCTGACCATGGTCAGGGCGGCCAGGCGGTGATACTTCGCCTGCCAGGCGGCGCCGAGGGCGCAGGCAATGGCAATCAGCCAAAGGATGACAAACACGCCCGAGCCCGGGATTTTCGGCCGGTCGCCCCAGCTCAGGCCGTGGGGGAGCATCGGCAGCAGGCCGGCGAGCAGGGCCATCAGTACCAGCATGAACAACTGCGCCTGCAGGCGGTGGGTGCTGACCTTGTGTTCGAGCCGGCGCGCCAGGCGCATCATCAGGATCTGGCTCTGCTCGAACAGGCGCTTGCCGTCGAGGCGGTGGACGAATGGCGGATGCGCGAAGCGTCCCGCCTTGAGCTGCTTGCGCAGCAACAGGTAGAACAGGATGCCGCCGGACATGGCGATCAGGCTCATGATCATCGGTGCGTTCCAGCCGTGCCAGATAGCCAGGCTGTACTGCGGCAGCGTACCGCCGACCACCGGCAGGGCGGCGGCAGCGAGCAGCGGGCCAACCGCCTGCGCCGGGAACATTCCCACCACCAGGCAGGCCAGCACCAGCAACTCGACCGGTGCGCGCATCCAGCGCGGTGGCTCGTGGGGCGTATGCGGCAGGTCGGTGGCCGTCGGGCCGAAAAACACGTCGACGGTGAAGCGCAGGGAGTAGGCCACGCTGAACGTCCCGGCGATGGTCGCGATGACGGGCAATGCGGCTTCGACCCAGGCCGTCGAGGAAATGAACACGGTTTCGGCGAAGAACATCTCTTTGGACAGGAAGCCGTTGAGCAGGGGGACGCCCGCCATCGAGGCACTGGCGACCATGGCCAGGGTGGCGGTGAATGGAATCAGCCGTATCAGCCCGCTGAGGCGGCGAATGTCACGGGTGCCGCTTTCGTGGTCGATGATCCCGGCGGCCATGAACAGCGAGGCCTTGAACGTGGCGTGGTTGAGGATGTGAAACACCGCGGCCACGGCCGCCAGCGGGCTGTTCAGGCCCAGCAGCAGGGTGATCAGGCCCAGGTGGCTGATGGTCGAGTAGGCCAGCAAGCCCTTGAGGTCGTTCTGGAACATGGCGGCATAGGCGCCCAACAGCAGGGTGCAGGCCCCGGCGCCGCCGACTATCCAGAACCATTCTTCACTGCCTGACAGCGATGGCCACAAGCGCGCCAGCAAGAACACCCCGGCCTTGACCATGGTGGCCGAGTGCAGATAGGCCGAGACCGGCGTCGGAGCAGCCATGGCGTGGGGCAGCCAGAAGTGGAAGGGGAATTGCGCGCTCTTGGTCAGTGCACCGATCAGGATCAGGGGCAGCAGCACCGGGTACAGGGCATGGGCACGGATCAGGTCGCCGGCCGCGAGCACCTTGTCCAGGTCATAGCTGCCGACCACATGGCCAAGCAGCAATACCCCCGCCAGCAGGCACAAGCCGCCGGCACCCGTGACCATCAAGGCCATGTAGGCGCCACGCCGGGCGTCGGCGCGGTGGTGCCAGTAACCGATCAGCAGAAAGGAAAACAGGCTGGTGAGTTCCCAGAAGAACACCATCTGGATCAGGTTGCCGGAGATCACCAGGCCGAGCATGGCGCCCATGAAGGCCAGGAAAAAGGCGAAAAAGCGCGGCACCGGGTCGTCCGGCGACATGTAGTAGCGCGCATACAACGACACCAGCGTACCGATGCCCAGCACCAGCATGGAGAACAGCCAGGCAAAGCCGTCCATGCGCAGGACCAGGTTCAGGCCCAGGCTCGGCAGCCAGAAATATTCTTCGCGAATCACCCCGCCATTGGCGATCTGCGGGTAGAGCAGGGCGACTGAAACCGTGCCGAGCAATGCGATCAGGCCGGCCAGGAGGGATTCACTGTTCCGCGCGTTGTGCGGCAGCACGGCCGCAAGACAGCTGCCGACAAAGGGCAGAAGCAGTAGAACTATCAATGACATAGATTTCTAATCTGCAGGAATTTGTAACAGATCATACGTGTCGGTCCTTCGATCACCAAGGCACAAGCTGTGCCAAGATCCTACAACACGCCTACATCAAGCAGATTTTTTATGACATTTTTTTGCGGGCGCTATGCGCCCGAATCGCTGGCAAGCCAGCTCCCACAAGTTATCAGCACAGCCATAAATTTTGTGAACACAGCTGATCCCTGTGGGAGCTGGCTTGCCAGCGATAGGGCCCTGACAGGCAATATTGACTTGGAAACTTAACCCACCCGCTTAACCACCAACGTCAAAATGTCATAACTGGCCACCAACTCACCCAACTGGTTGGCCACCTCGACATCCCACGCCACCACCCCTTGCGGGATGCCCTGGGGGCTCTTCTTGCCCTGGTCGATCTTGCGCTTGCAGGTCAGGCGCGCCTGGATGGTGTCACCGATGCCCACCGGATTGATGAACCGCAGGGTATCGAGCCCATAGTTGGCCAGCACCGGGCCGGGCGCAGGGGATACGAACAGGCCGGCCGCCGCCGACAATACGAAGTAACCGTGGGCGATACGCTTGCCAAACTGCGACTCCTTGGCGGCGATTTCGTCGAAGTGCATATAGAAGTGGTCGCCCGACAGGCAGCCGAAGTTGACCAGGTCGGCTTCGGTGACCGTGCGTCGGTGGGTCAACAGGGATTCGCTGATCTGCAGGTCTTCAAAGTAACGGCGGAACGGATGCACCTCGGTTTCGATGACCTTGGCGCCGCGCACGTGTTCGCGTGTGATCGCTGCGAGCATGGTTGGCGAGCCCTGGATGGCGGCGCGTTGCAGGTAATGCTTGACCGCGCGCAGCCCGCCCAGCTCTTCGCCACCGCCGGCGCGGCCGGGGCCGCCGTGCTTGAGTTGCGGCAGCGGCGAGCCATGGCCGGTGGATTCGGCGGCCGCTTCGCGGTCCAGCACCAGCAGGCGGCCGTGCCAGGCGGCGGCGACCGGAATGGCCTTGGCTGCGACCTGTGGGTCTCTGGTGACCAGGCTGGCGACCAGGCTGCCCTTGCCGCGTGCAGCCAGGGCCAGGGCTTCGTCCAGGTCGTCGTAGGCCATCAGGGTGCTGACCGGGCCGAACGCTTCGATATCGTGGGCGCCGCCTTCAGCGTGGGGGTCGCGGGCTTGCAGCAGGGTCGGGGCGAAGAACGCACCTTCGGCGACACCTTCGCCGCGCGGGGCAAAGCCGTCCTGTGCGCCGAACAGCTGGTCGCAGCTTTGCAGCAGGCTGTTCAAGCGCTCGCCGACGTCGGCTTGCTGGTCATGGGAAGCCAGGGCACCCATGCGCACGCCCTCGATCGACGGATCGCCCACCACCACCTTGGCCAGGCGCTCGCGCAGGCGCGTGGCCACGGCGTCGATATGCCTGGCCGGGACGATGGCACGGCGGATGGCGGTGCATTTCTGCCCGGCCTTGGTGGTCATTTCGCGGACCACTTCCTTTATATACAGCTCGAACTCTTCATCGTCCGGCGTGACGTCCGGGCCGAGGATGGCGCAGTTCAGCGAGTCGGCTTCGGCGTTGAACGGCACCGAGTTGCGGATCAGGTTGGGGTTGACCCGCAGCTTGGCCGCGGTGTCGGCCGAACCGGTGAAGGTCACGACGTCCTGGCCTTGCAGTCGGTCGAGCAGGTCACCGGTGCTGCCGATCACCAGTTGCAGGCTGCCGGCCGGAAGCAGGCCGGATTCGTGCATCATCCGCACCACCGCTTCGGTCAAATAGCTGGTGGCGGTGGCGGGCTTGACGATGCACGGCATGCCGGCGAGGAAGCTCGGCGCGAACTTCTCCAGCATGCCCCAGATCGGGAAGTTGAAGGCGTTGATGTGCACGGCCAGGCCACCGCGTGGCACCAGGATATGGCTGCCGGCGAACTTGCCCAGTTTGCCCAGAGGGATGGCCGGGCCTTCATGGACGATGTTGCCCGATGGCAATTCCCGCGAGCCAAGGCCCGAGTAGGTGAACAGGGTGCTGTTGCCGCCCTCGATGTCGATCCAGCTGTCGGCACGGGTCGCGCCGCTGTGGTGGGAAATCGCGTAGAGCTGCTCCTTGCGCTCGGCCAGGTACAGGGCCAGTGCCTTGAGGCGGGCTGCACGCTGCTGGAAATCCATGGCCATGAGTTCGGTCAGCCCCTGTGTGCGGGCGTGCTCGACGGCTTCGGCGAAATCCGGGCGTTCTTCATGGGAGTACGCCAGGACATGGCCGTCCAGGGCACTGCGCAGGGCCTGGGCGCCTTGTTGGCCGATCCAGCGGCCAGCGATGAAACTTTGCAGCGTAGGGGCGTGAGACATCACGGTTCCTCCGGGTTGGAATAAGCGCCGGTAGCGGACGGGCCGCTGCCGGCAGGGGTGGTTACCAGAGCGCCAGGGTGTAACCGAGAATCAAGCGGTTCTCGTCGACGGCGGTGGTCAAGCCATTGCCGGAGCGCAAGGTCAGGTTGCGCCAGCGCAGGCTGACGTTCTTGAGTGGACCGCTCTGGATGACGTAGGCGATATCGGTGTCGCGTTCCCATTCACGGCCGTTGTCGACGCCGGCGGCCTTGGCATGGCGACCGTCGGTGTAGCGGGTCATGAAGGTCAGGCCGGGGATGCCCAGGGCTACTAAGTCATAGTCGTAGCGCAGCTGCCAGGAATCCTCGTCGGCGCGGGTGTAGGTGTTGTAGGTCACCAGGTTGACCACATACGGGTCGCCACCGTTGAGGAAGGGGAAGGCGCTGTCGCCGGACAGTTGCTGGTAGCTGGCGCTGACCTTGTGCCCGCCATGGCCCAGGGTGAACATGCCGTTGAGATTGCGGTTGTCGATGCGCCCGGCGCGTTCGGCGCCGTCGCCGCGGCTGTCGAAGTAGCGCAGGTCGCTGCGCAGGCTGAAACCGCCGGCCAGCGGCAAGGTGTGCAGCAGGCCAAGATATTGCTGACGGTAAATCTGATCCAGCTCGCCGTAGTAGTAGCTCAGGTTCAGTTGCGGCGTGAAGGCATAGGTGCCGCCGGCAAAATCGAAGCGATCGCTGCTGGCCGCGCCATAACCGACATCGTCGCGGTTGGAGGAGTCGCGCAGGTTGGCCTTGGTCAGGCGCCCGGCGTTGATAGTCAGGCCGTCGAGCTCCTGGCTGGTCAGCAGGCCGCCCTGGTAGGTGGTGCCGAGCAAGCGTGTGTCGTTGTAGACCACAACCGGCAGCGTCGGCTGCAGGGTGCCCAGGCGCAGCACGCTCCTGGATGCCCGCAACTTGCCGGTCAGGCCCAGCTCGCTGAACTCGTCGGCAGGCTCCAGGCTGTTGCGGCCAAAGGGCAACAGCCCAGTACCGCGCCGGTCGGCGCTGGAGTCGAGCTTGACCCCCAGTTCGCCCAGCGCGTCCAGGCCAAAACCCAGGGCGCCGTCGGTAAAGCCCGACTCGATTCGGGCGGTAAAGCCCTGGGCCCATTCGGCGGCTTTCGATTGGGGGGCGTTGTCCTGGCGAAAATCGCGGTTGAGGTAGTGGTTGCGCAGCTCAAGTCTGGCATGGCTGTCACCGATGAAGTCCGCCATGGCCGGCGCGGCCATGGGCAGGGTCAAGGTGGCAAGCAGTGCTGGTGTGATACAAGCGTGGTTCATTGTTTTTATACCCGACATTCTCATCATCCGTGGTCGTTTGATCAGTGCTTGCTGGCGCCGGCGGCGCCGATGCCGGTCATGGACCGGATGAACTGAGCGAGATAACGACCACGCTCCTGGGCTGCCCGTGGCGATTTGTCGGTGACCGAGAACACCCAGGCGCCGAGGAACGCCAGGCTCATGGAGAACAGCGCCGGGTTGGCATACGGGAACAGGGCCTTGTCGTGGTGCAGGACGTTGACCCAGACCGCCGGGCTGAGCACCAGCAGAACGATCGCCGAGGCAAGGCCGGTCATGCTGCCGACCACCGCGCCGCGGGTGGTCAGGCCTTTCCAGTACATCGACAGGAACAGCACCGGGAAATTGACCGACGCGGCAATCGCCAGCACCAGCCCGGAAAGGAAGGCAATGTTCTGCGATTCGAACATCAGGCCGAGGATGATCGCCAGTACGCCAATCACCAGGGTCGCCAGGCGCGACACGCGCATTTCTTCCTTCTCGCTGGCCTGGCCCTTGCGCATGACGCAGGCATACAAGTCATGGGACACCGCCGAAGCACCGGACAGCGCCAGGCCGGCCACCACTGCCAGGATGGTGGCGAAGGCCACTGCCGAGATGAAGCCGAGGAACAGGTTGCCACCCACCGCTTGCGCCAGGTGCACGGCGACCATGTTGCCGCCGCCGATGATCGCGCCAGCCGCATCGCGATAGGTCGGCTCCGTGCCGACCATCACGATCGCGCCGAAGCCGACCACAATCAGCAGCAGATAGAAGTAGCCGATGAAGCCAGTGGCGTAGAACACGCTCTTGCGCGCTTCCTTGGCATCGCTGACGGTGAAGAAACGCATGAGGATATGCGGCAGGCCGGCGGTGCCGAACATCATGCCAAGCCCCAGCGAAATGGCGTCGATAGGGTTGGAGAGCAAGCCACCCGGGGCCATGATCGCGGTGCCCTTGGCGTGTACGGCAGTGGCGCTGGCGAACATTGCCTCGGTGCTGAAGCCGAAGTGCTTGAGCACCATGAACGCCATGAAGGTGGTGCCCGACAGCAGCATGACCGCCTTGATGATCTGTACCCAGGTGGTGGCGAGCATGCCGCCGAAGGTCACGTAGAACACCATCAACACGCCAACCAGCATCACCGCGTAGAGGTAGTCGATGCCGAACAGCAGCTCGATCAGCTTGCCGGCGCCGACCATCTGCGCCACCAGGTACATCAGCGCCACGGTCAGGGTGCCGAAGGCCGAGGTCAGGCGCACCGGCGTCTGCTCCAGGCGATAGGAAACCACGTCGGCGAAGGTGTATTTACCCAGGTTGCGCAGGCGCTCGGCGATCAGGAACAGGATGATCGGCCAGCCGGCCAGTACGCCCAGGGCATACAGCAAGCCATCGTAGCCGTTGAGAAACATCATCGCCGAAATGCCCAGGAAGGACGCGGCGCTGATCATGTCGCCGGCAATCGCCAGGCCATTCTGAAAGCCCGTCATGCCACCGCCGGCGGTATAGAAGTCGCTGGTCGAGCGGGTACGCAGGGCGGCCCAGCGGGTCACGCCGAGGGTGAACAGGACGAACACCAGGAACATGCCGATGGCGTTCCAGTTCAAGGGGCGTGCAGCGCCGTCGGCAGCGACGGCAAGGTCGGTGGCCAGCAACAGGGGCAGGGCCGGCAGGGCGAGCAGGTGCTTCATTTTGCACACTCCTGTTTGACCTTGTCGTTCAGTGGGTCGAGCACGTTGTTGGCGCGGTAGACGTAGATGCCGGTCAGGGCGAAAGACAGCAGCACCATGACCACGCCCACCAGCATGCCGACACTGGTGACGCCGCCGTTCAGCGATTGCCCCAGCGTGCTGGGCGAGAACGCCACCAGCAGGACGAAGCCGTAGTAGATGACCAGCATGGTCAGGGTCAGGGTCCAGTTGAGCCGCTGCTTGCGGCGGATCAATTGCTGGAAGTCCGGATGCCGGCTGATGATGTCGATATCGTCTTGGGTCATGGGGGCGCTCTCTTTGTTTTTGATCTTTGTTTTTATGGGTACAGCGGGGTGCAGCTTTCTGTAGCCGCTGCCGCAGGCTGCGCTCGCCCGCGAAGCGGGCGCCAGGTCCTGAGGGCGCCGTTGGAGGTCCTTCAGACCTCAGCGTCGCAGCGGCGCACCGAGCCTTCGGCAGCGGCTACAGGATTCGCGGTGCGTTTAGATCTGATCGAAGTCGAGCACCACCTTCTGGCTGATCGGGAAGGTCTGGCAGGACAGGACATAACCGGCCGCCACTTCGTAGTCTTCCAGTGCGTGGTTGCTGTCCATTTCCACCTCGCCTTCGATGACCTTGCACTTGCAGGTCGAGCAGACGCCGGCCTTGCATGAATAGGGCAGCTCGGCACCGATGGCGTTGCCGGCGTCGAGCACGCTGACGGTATTGCGCGGCAGGTCGAAGGCCAGGGCGCGGCCGTCGCTGATGACGGTGATCTGGCTCACCGCCGAATCGACCTGGCGTGCGGCCTCGCGGGCCTGGCGTTTGTGCTCGCTGCCGGCGGCGGCGAACAGTTCGAAGTGGATGCGCTCGGTTGGCATGCCCTTGGCCTTGAGGCTGTCGCGCACGGTTTCGGTCATTTCCTGCGGGCCGCAGATAAAGGCGGCGTCCAGGGTTTTTACATTCAGCCAGCGACTGAACAGCTGCTCGCATTTGCCGGCATCGATACGGCCGTTGTAGAGGTCCACGTCCTGTTGCTCGCGGCTGAACACGAAGATCAGGTTCAGGCGTTGCAGGTAACGGTTCTTCAGGTCCTCGAGCTGCTCGCGAAACAGCGCCCCGGAGCTGGAGCGGTTGCCGTAGAGCAGGGTGACGCGGCTGCCCCGCTCGGTCTCGAGCGTGGTCTTGACGATCGACAGGATCGGCGTGATGCCGCTGCCGGCGGCGACGGCGAGGTAGTTGCCGTGACGGGCCGGGTCCAGGGGGATGGAGAAGTGTCCTGATGGCGGCATCACTTCGAGTACGTGACCGGCCTTGAGCTCTTCGTTGGCATAGGCCGAGAAGCGCCCGCCGGCAACGCGCTTGACCGCCACGCGCAGCTCGCCGTCATTGACGCCGGTGCAAATCGAATAGGAGCGGCGCACTTCTTCGCCATCGAGCTCGGTGCGCATGACTAGGTGCTGGCCCTGGGTGAAATGAAAGCTTTCCTGCAGGTCGGCCGGGATGTCGAAAACAATGGATACCGCGTCACGGGTTTCCGGCCGTACTTGCTTGATGGTCAGGCTGTGGAATTTGCTCATGGTCGTTCTCCAGCAGGCACGGCGGGCGCGCCGCTCAGATGCACTTGAAATAGTCGAAAGGTTCCCGGCAGTCGCAGCAGCGGTACAGCGCCTTGCACGCCGTGGAGCCGAACTGGCTGAGTAGCTCGGTGTGGGCGCTGCCGCACTGTGGGCAGCACACCAGCGGACTTTCGCCGAGCAGGCTGCGCTTGCTGGTGCTGCGCTCCTCAGAGCCGCAGGGGGGAGGCGCAATCCCATACGCGTGCAGGCGTTCGCGACCGCTGTCGGTGATCCAGTCGGTGGTCCAGGCCGGGGTCAGCTTGCGTTCCAGCTGCGGCGCGGCGAAGCCGGCCAGTTCCAGCGCCTGGCGGATGTCCTCTTCGATCACCTCGGTAGCCGGGCAGCCGGAGTAGGTCGGGGTCACCACCACGTGCAGGTGGCCGGCTTGCCAGTCGACGCCGCGGACGATACCCAGATCGACGACGCTCACCACCGGCACTTCCGGGTCCATGACCTGCTCGAGCACCGCCCAGGCCTGGCGCAAGTCGCCAGGCTGGGCCGCGCGCGCGCCGCGGTCGCTGCCGATCAGCTCACCAGGTTGCATCGGGGTAGGCTCGTGGCAGGTATTGCATTTCGGCCAGCAGCAGGCCCAGGTGTTCGCTGTGCAGGCCTTGGCGGCCACTCAGGTAGAAATGGCTGGCCGGTGCCGGGACGGGCAGGGTGGCGCTGGCGAAAATGTCGGCGACCTTGCTCTGCCAGGCAGCAGCAACGTCTTGCGGGTTGCCGATGATGCCGGCCTGGTACAGACGCTGCTCGACCTCGTCGCTGTTGACCAGTTCAACGGTAAAGCGCCACACCTGAGCAATGGCCGCGAGCATGCGCTGGTGGCTTTCTTCGGTACCGTCGCCCAGGCGCTCGATCCATTCGCTGGAACGGCGCAGGTGGTAGGTAACTTCCTTCAGGCTCTTGGCAGCGATGCCGGCAATGCGCTCGTCCGTGGACTGGCTCAGGCCGTGCAGTACCTGAAAGTGCCATGCGTCATAGAAAAACTGCTTGGCCATGGTCACGGCGAAGTCGCCGTTGGGTTGCTCGACCAGCAGCAGGTTGCGGTACGAACGCTCGTCACGGCGAAAAGCCAGGTGGTCGGCGTCGCGGCCGTCGCCCAGCAGCTCGGCGGCATATTCCAGCCAGTTGCGCGCCTGGCCGACCAGGTCGAGGCCGACGTTCATCAGCGCCAGCTCTTCTTCCAGGGCCGGGGCGTGGCCGCACCATTGGCACAGGCGCTGGCCCTGGATCAGGGCGCTGTCGCCCAGGCGCAGCAGGTATTGGATCAGATCGTTATTCATGGTCGGCCTCACATGTGTCCGACTTCGGCGGGCAGCTCGTAAAAGCTCGCATGGCGGTAGACCTTGTCGTCGGACGGGTCGAACAGCGGGTCTTTCTCGTCCGGGGAGGAGGCGGTGATCAGCGCCGATGGCACCACCCACAGGCTCACGCCTTCATTGCGGCGGGTATACAGCTCGCGGGCGTTCTCGATGGCCATGGTGGCGTCGGCGGCATGCACGCTGCCGACATGCTTGTGATTCAGGCCGTGCTTGCTGCGCACGAATACTTCGAAAAGAGTCCACTCGGACATGACAGGTTCTCCAGGTCAGACGGCCAATCAGGCGGCGTGCTTGTTGTGTTTTTTGTGGGCGTGGGCGACAGCGGCGGCACGCGCCCAGGCGCCGTCTTCAATGGCCTTGCGGCGGGTGGCGACGCGCTCCTGGTTGCACGGGCCGTTGCCCTTGAGCACTTCGTAGAACTCGTCCCACTGGATCTGGCCGAAGTCGTAGTGGCCGCGCTCGGCGTTCCACGCAAGGTTAGGGTCCGGGACGGTGCAGCCCAAAAGTTCAAGCTGTGGAATGGTCTGGTCGATGAAGCGCTGGCGCAGTTCATCGTTGCCCTGGCGCTTGATCTTCCAGGCCATGGACTGGGCACTGTTGGGAGAGTGTTCGTCGCTTGGGCCGAACATCATCAGCGAGGGCCACCACAGGCGGTTGATCGCGTCCTGGACCATGTCCTTCTGCGCCTGGGTGCCGTGTCGCATCATGGTCAGGAGGATTTCGTAGCCCTGGCGCTGGTGGAAGCTCTCTTCCTTGCAGATGCGCACCATGGCCCGCGCGTACGGGCCGTAGGAGGTGCGCTGCAGCACCACCTGGTTGACGATCGCGGCGCCGTCGACCAGCCAGCCCACTGCGCCCATGTCGGCCCAGCTCAGGGTCGGGTAGTTGAAGATGCTCGAATACTTGGCGCGGCCGTTGTGCAGCTTGGCGATCTCTTCGTCACGGTCGGCGCCCAGGGTTTCCATGGCGCTGTACAGGTACAGGCCGTGGCCGGCTTCGTCCTGGATCTTGGCCATCAGCTGCAGCTTGCGCTTGAGGGTAGGGGCGCGAGTCACCCAGTTGCCCTCGGGCAGCATGCCGACGATTTCCGAATGCGCGTGCTGGGAGATCTGCCGGATCAAGGTCTGGCGGTAGGCATCGGGCATCCAGTTCTTAGCTTCGATCTTGATTTCCGCATCGATCTTTTCCTGGAAGGCGCGCTCCTGCCCGGACATCTCGTCCAGGGTCTTGACGCGTTTCACGCCGGTCTCAACCAGTTGTGCGTACATGCTGTGTCTCCAGCGTTGAAGGGGGGGTCTTTAGCCTGGAGATATTTATAAGTGATACAAAAATAAATATCAAACACAAAATTACGTGTCGTAATTATTTTTTGTATCGCTTTGGGAGGTAGATAAAACAGGCGGGCAAAAAAAGCCCCGCCGAGGCGGGGCAAAAGTCCGAATCTATTCGTGGTTGCGGTCGATCATCTACATATCTGCGGCTTACCCCGATCGGTGTAGCCGCTGCCGCCAGGCTGCGCTGGAGTCCCGCAGGGGCTCCCTCGGCGGTCTTTAGATCCTGCGCCTGCTACGCACGCGAGCGCAGCCTGCGGCAGCGGCTACAGAGGGTGTCAGTGGTTATTTGCGGTTGTCTATTACATGGCAGGCTTTGCCCTCGGACCGCTTGATCGAGAACATCGGCTGCAAAACGATACGCGAGCTGATGCCGATGTACGTCTTGATATGCCGGCTCAGATCGGCACAGACCGCCTTCTGCTGATCTTCACCCAGGTGCTGGTGTTCAGCCTTGAGCTCCACGTGCACGTCGATGCTGTCCAGGTTGCCATTGCGATACAGATGAATCTCGTAAGACTCGGAAAGCTGTTTGACTTTCAGTACCTGCTCTTCGATCTGTGTCGGGAACACATTGACCCCGCGAATGATCAGCATGTCGTCGCTGCGCCCGGTGATCTTGTCCATGCGCCGCATCGGGCGGGCGGTGCCGGGCAGCAGGCGGGTCAGGTCGCGGGTGCGATAGCGGATCATCGGCAGCGCTTCCTTGCTCAGCGAGGTGAACACCAGTTCACCCAGCTGGCCGTCAGGCAGCACTTCTCCGGTGACCGGGTCGATGATTTCCGGGTAGAAGTGGTCTTCCCAGATGGTCGGGCCGTCCTTGGTCTCGGCGCATTCCATGGCGACCCCGGGCCCCATGATTTCCGACAGGCCGTAGATGTCCAGGGCGGTGATACCCATGCGCGCCTCGATGGCGCTGCGCAGCTCGCCGGTCCAGGGCTCGGCGCCGAAGATGCCCAGGCGCAGGGCCAGCTTGTGCGGGTCGATGCCCTGGCGCTCGATCTCGTCGGCGATGTTGAGCATGTACGAGGGGGTGACCATGATGATGTCGGGCTGGAAGTCGCGAATCAGCTGGACTTGTTTTTCGGTCTGGCCACCGGACATCGGAATCACTGTGCAGCCCAGGCGCTCGGCACCGTAGTGGGCGCCCAGGCCGCCAGTGAACAGGCCGTAGCCGTAGGAGATGTGCACCTTGTCGCCCTTGCGACCGCCGGCAGCACGGATCGAACGGGCGACCACGTTGGCCCAGGTGTCGATGTCGTTCTGGGTGTAACCGACCACCGTCGGCTTGCCGGTGGTGCCGCTGGAGGCGTGCAGGCGTACCACGTCATGCATGGGCACGGCGAACATGCCGTAGGGGTAGCTGTCGCGCAGGTCGGACTTGGTGGTGAAGGGGAACCTGGCCAGGTCTTCCAGCGATTTCAGGTCATCCGGGTGCACGCCCAGTTCGTCGAAACGCTTACGGTACAGCGGCACGTTCTGATAGGCGTGGTTCAGGCTCCAGCGCATGCGCTCGAGCTGGTGCTGGCGCAACTGGTCAATGCTGGCGGTTTCCATCGGGTCAAGCACGGCGGCGTTGGCAATTTGCATGTTCATGAGTTCACTCGAATTGTTTTTGTGTATCAGCCCGTTTTCACGGGCTTGAGTGCATGGGAGCTAGAATACGCCTCCATCCATGGGCAAACGTGATTCTTTAGTCCGGTAGCCGTTCGATAATCAGGGCGATGCCCTGGCCGACACCGATGCACATGGTGCAAAGGGCGTAGCGGCCCTGGCGCTCTTCCAGTTCGTGCAGCGCGGTGGTGACCAGGCGCGCGCCGCTCATGCCCAGCGGGTGGCCAAGGGCGATGGCGCCGCCGTTGGGGTTGACCCGGGCGTCGTCATCGGCCAGGCCCAGCTCGCGCAATACCGCCAGGCCCTGGGCGGCGAAGGCTTCGTTGAGTTCGATCACGTCCATCTCGGCCAGGCTCAGCTTGGCCAGCTCCAGCACCTTGCGGGTCGCCGGCACCGGGCCGATGCCCATGATGCGTGGCTCGACCCCGGCCGTGGCCATTGCTACCACCCGGCCACGGGCCTTGAGGCCGAAACGTTGCGCCTGCTCGGCGCTGGCCAGGAGCAGGGCGCAGGCACCGTCGTTGACGCCCGAGGCGTTGCCGGCGGTAATGCTGCCGCCTGCGCGGAACGGTGTGCCGAGTTTCTGTAGTTGCTCCAGGGTGGTGTCGCCGCGCGGGTGTTCATCCTGGGCAACCACTTTGGCCGGGCCCTTGCGTTGGGCGATTTCGACCGGGACGATCTCTTTGGCCAGGCGGCCGTTGGCCATGGCGGTGGCAACACGCTGCTGGCTGCGCAGGGCGAAGGCGTCCTGGTCGACACGGGAAATATTGAACTGCTCGGCGACGTTTTCGGCCGTCTCGGGCATGGAGTCGATGCCGTACTGCTTTTGCATCAGCGGGTTGACGAAGCGCCAGCCGATGGTGGTGTCGAACAGTTCGGCCTGGCGTGAGAACGCCTGGTCGGCCTTGCCCATCACCAGGGGGGCGCGCGACATGGATTCGACCCCGCCGACCAGCATCAGCCCGGCTTCGCCGCAGCGGATGGCGCGGGCGGCACTGCCGATGGCGTCCAGGCCCGAACCGCAGAGGCGGTTGAGGGTGGTGCCCGGCACGCTCACCGGCAGGCCGGCGAGCAGGGCCGACATGCGTGCGACGTTGCGGTTGTCTTCGCCGGCCTGGTTGGCGCAGCCGTAGATGACATCGTCAACCGTGCTCCAGTCCACCTGCGGATGGCGTTGCATGAGGGCGCGCAGCGGCACCGCACCGAGGTCGTCGGCGCGCACGCTGCTCAGCGCGCCGGCGTAGCGACCGATGGGCGTGCGTACCGCATCGATGATCAGGGCGTCTTTCATTCGGAGGTCTCCTGCGCCAGCACGGTGCCGCGCACTTTGTAGGATTTGCCATGGAACAGGGCGATCAACTGGCCCTGCTGGTTTTCAATGCGTACGTCGTAGTTGCCGGTGCGCCCGCTGCGGCTTTGCTCGATGCATTCGGCGGTCAGGGTGTCGTCCAGGTGCGCCGGGGCGATGTAGTCGATGCTGCAACCGATGGCGACAGTGGCGTCGTTGTAGCTGTTGCAGGCAAAGGCAAAGGCCGAGTCGGCCAGGGCGAACAGGTAGCCGCCGTGGCAGGTGCCGTGGCCCTGGAGCATGTCTTCGCGCACGTTCATGCCGACTCGGGCAGTGCCAGGGCCTGCCGAGAGCAGGCGCATGCCCATGCGCTGGCTGGCCTGGTCGCGTTCGAACAGCGACTGCGCGCAGCGGCTGGCGAGGTTCAAGGCGTCATTCATGAAATGTTTTCCCCTCGGCCAGTTGACGGCGCAGTTGCAGCGAAGGGCGGTAGCGCTCTTCGCCGTAGCTGGCCTGCAGGTTGGCAAGGACGCGGGTCACGGCCCCGATGCCAATGCTGTCGGCCCAGGCCAGTGGCCCGCGCGGGTAATTGACCCCGGCGCACATGGCCAGGTCGATGTCGGCGGCCGAGGCGACGCCTTGCAGCTGGGCGTCGGCTGCTTCGTTGGCAAGCATGGCGACGGTGCGCAGCACGCACAGGCCCGGGCTGTCACGCAGCGGGCTGACAGCAATGCCGATGCGGGCGAGCAAGGCCACGGCCTGGTCGATGGCAAGCTGGCTGGTGCCGGCCGCCCAGCTGAGACCCAGGCGGGTTGCGCTGCCGTAGTCCAGTGCCAGGTCGAGCAGGATCAGGTTGCTCAAGGCGTCTTCGCGTACCCGTTGGCTGGCCAGGCGGCCATCGCTCATGGCCAGCACGGCGTCGCCGACGCGCAGCAGGCCTTGGCCGTCACGCTGGATGATCGCCAGGTCATGCTGGCGCAGGCGTGCAAGCAAGGGTGCCAGCGGGCCGAGGTCGCCTTCGACGATCACGGTCTCGACACTGGCGCTGCTGTTCAGGGTCGTGGCCTGCGGGCGCTCGGCGCCTTCGCTGTAGTCATAGAAGCCGCGCCCGCTCTTGCGTCCCAGGTGGCCGGCGTCGACCAGCTCCTTCTGGATCAGTGAAGGCTGGAAGCGCATGTCCTGGTAATAGGCGTCGAATACCGAACAGGTCACGGCGTAGTTGACGTCGTGGCCGATCAGATCGGTCAGCTCGAAGGCGCCCATGCGAAAGCCACCGGCTTCGCGCAGCAGGCCGTCCAGGGTGGCGCAGTCGGCCACGCCTTCCTGCAGCAGGCGCAGGCTTTCGGCATAGAAGGGTCGGGCGACGCGGTTGACGATAAAACCAGGCGTGGAGCGGGCGAACACCGGTTTCTTGCCCCAGGCCCGCGCAGTAGCGTGCACGGTGGCAGTCACGCTGGCATCGCTGGCCAGGCCGCAGACCACTTCGACCAGAGCCATGATCGGCGCTGGGTTGAAGAAGTGCATACCAACCATGCGCTCAGGGTGCGCAAGCTCGGCGGCCAGGCTGGTGATCGACAGCGAAGAGGTGTTGCTGGCCAGGATGCAGTCGCTGCTGCACAGGCTTTCCAGCTGCCGGAACAGGTCGCGCTTGACCTGCAGGTTCTCGACGATGGCTTCGATCACCAGGCTCGCGTCGGCCAGCTCGGCAATGGCGTCGGCCGGTTGCAGGTTGGCCATGCACGCCGAATAGGCATTGGCGGCGAGCTTGCCGCTCTCGACCCGCCTGGCCAGTTGCCGGTCGATGCCGGCAATGGCCTGGGCCGCGGCGCCCGGGCGGTTGTCATAAAGCTTGACCGGGTGCCCGGCCTGGGCTGCGACTTGCGCGATGCCGGCGCCCATGGCCCCGGCGCCGATCACTGCGACGATGGCGGTGCTGTTGAGTGCTGGCATGGTCTCAGTGCCCCTTGAAGTTTGGGCTGCGTTTTTCCATGAAGGCGCTGACGCCTTCGCGGTAGTCCTCGCTGCGCCCGGCCAGGCGTTGCAGGTCGCGCTCCATGTCCAGCTGTTCGTCGAAGCTGTTGTTGAAGCTGGCGTTGAGGCTGCGCTTGATCAGGGCCAGGCCGTAGGTCGGCTGGGTGGCCAGGTGGCGCGCCAGTTTCAGTGCTTCGTCGCGCAAGTCGGTGTCCTCCACGACGCGGTAGATCAGGCCCCACTGCGCCGCCTGTTCGGCACTCAGGCGCTCGCCGAGCAAGGCCAGGGCCTTGGCCCGGGCCATGCCGACCAGGCGCGGCAATGTCCAGGTGCCGCCCGAATCGGGCACCAGGCCCAGCTTGCAGAAGGCCTGGATGAAGCTCGCCGAACGCGCCGCCAGGACCAGGTCGCAGGCCAGCGGGATGTTGGCGCCGGCCCCGGCGGCCACGCCATTGACGGCGCAGATGACCGGTATCGGCAGGTCGCGCAACTGGCGGATCAGCGGGTTGTAGAACCTCTCGATCGACTCGCCCAGGTCCGGTGCGGCGCTGCCCGGGGCGACGTTGCGGTCGGCCAGGTCCTGGCCGGCGCAGAACCCCCGGCCTTCGCCGGTCAGCAGCAGCACGCGCACTTCACTGCTCTGGCGGACCTGCTTGAGGGCTTCGCGAACTTCGCCATGCATCTGCGCGTTGAAGCTGTTGAGCTGGTCCGGGCGATTGAGGATGAGGGTGGCTACGCCAGCCTCGATGGAAAGCAGGATGTGCTCGAAATTCATGGTGACAGTCGCTCTTGCAGGTCGATCGATTCGGATGGCGGTAAAGGGCTTATTGCCCCGAGAACACCGCGCGGCGCTTTTCCTGGAAGGCGCGGATGCCTTCGTCGCGGTCGCGGGTGCCGGCCAGCAGGGTGAAGGCGTGGCGCTCGAAGCGCAGGCCGCTGGCAAGGTCGGTGTCGAAGGCCTTGAGCAACGCTTCCTTGGCCAGGCGTACTGCCAGCGGTGCCTTGTCGGCGATGGTCTGGGCGATCTGCAGGGCGCGTTCGACGGTCAGTTCGGGCTGGGTGACTTCGCTGACCAGTCCGGCCTGCAGGGCCTGGCGGGCAGAGATGGCTTCGCCGGTGAGGACCATCTGCGTGGCCAGGGATTTGCCCACTGCGCGCAGCAGGCGCTGGGTGCCACCGGCGCCGGGCATGATCCCCAGGTTGATTTCCGGCTGGCCGAACCGGGCGTCAAAGCCTGCAATGATGATGTCGGCGTGCATCGCCAGTTCGCAGCCACCGCCCAGGGCGAAACCGTTGACGGCGGCGATCAAAGGCTTCTTGAAGCCGGCGATGCGTTGCCAGTGAGCCAGGCGCGGGTCGTTGAGGATGCCGACCAGGTCGCGCTCGGCCATTTCCTTGATGTCGGCACCGGCGGCGAAGGCCTTGCGGCTTCCGGTGATGACGACAGCGCCGATGGCCGGGTCGTTTTCAGCAGCGTCCAGCTCGGTAGCCAGTTCGCTCAACAGCTCGGTATTCAGGGCGTTGAGCGCCTGGGGGCGCTGCAGGGTGATCAGGCGAACGGCCTGGTGCGTTTGCACGGCAAGGGTTTGCGGCATGACGACTGTCCTCGCGGGGCGCGCCCGGCATCGGGGCCGGCTCAATTGTTGGATCGGCTGGGGTGGCCGTTTTGCTGGAGTATACGCATAAAGCGATACAAAACAACAACACATAAAAATAATAACGTGTCCTGTTTTGCGAAATTGATGGCTGTCGATGCAAGAGATTTGATGCCTCGTTTCTCGCTTGTGAGCAATATTTACGGGCTTTATGTGTCTTTCATGCAGGATTATCATGAATCCTGCGAAGGTTTTTCATCTGATACAGTTTTGATCGCTTTCCTGAAGTAAAGTGATGTGATACAAAATAATCACAAAATTAAATCGCTTTGCGAAGCAACCCGCAGAGCACCTTTCAAGGACCGCCTTCATGCCGATGTCGCCTCGTTACGCCGCCCTCGAATTGTTCGAGCATCACCGTCCGACCCTCGAGCGCGCCGTCCAGGCGATTGCCCTGCGCGATCACTGGTCTGCCTACCCCGAGAACATCAAGCAGTACCCGCAGGAAAAGGTACAGGGCGCCGAGGCTGGGTTCCAGGCACTGCTGGGCAAGCACTTCGAGCTCCAGGGCCCGGTGGCGGTAGCCCGCATCGGTGCGGAGCGTTCGCCCTATGGTTTCGACCTGGGCATCAGCTACGACCAGTACGATGCGCAGGCTTTGCTCGAACGCATGAGCCAGGCCTTGCCGAGCTGGCGCGACATCGGCGCGCAGGCGCGGCTCGGCGCTTGCCTGGAAATGCTGGCGCGGCTCAACGACCTGAGCGCCGAAATGGCCCATGCGGTCATGCACACCACTGGCCAGGGTTACATGATGGCTTTCCAGGCCGGTGGCCCTCATGCCCAGGACCGTGGCCTGGAAGCGCTTGCCTACGCCAGCCGGGCCATGGCTGAAGTGCCGGGCAGCGCGCGCTGGAGCAAGCCGATGGGTAAACAGCCCCTGGTGCTGGACAAGCAGTGGCATGTGGTCGGCCGCGGGCTGTCGCTGGTGGTGGCCTGTTCCACCTTCCCGACCTGGAACACCTATCCTGCATTGTTCGCCAGCCTGGCCACGGGCAACCCGGTGTTGATCAAGGCGCACCCGGCCGCCATCCTGCCGGTGGCGATGACCGTCAAGGTCGCCCAGCAGGTACTGGCCGAGCTTGGCCTGGACCCGGCTCTGGTGAGCCTGGTGGTCGACTTGGTCGAAGCGCCAGTCAGCCAGACTCTGGCCCTGGACCCACGGATCAAGCTGGTCGACTTCACCGGCTCCAACGCGTTCGGCAATTGGCTGGAAAACAACGCCCGCCAGGCCCAGGTCTTCACCGAGAAGGCCGGGGTCAACAGCGTGATCATCGACAGCATTGCCGACCTCAAGGCGGCCGCCGGCAACCTGGCACTGTCCCTGAGCTTGTATTCCGGGCAGATGTGCACCACGCCGCAAACCTTCTACGTGCCCCGCACCGGCATCAAGGTCGGCGACAGCCACCTGAGCCTCGACGAGGTGTGCCAGACCCTGGCCCAGGCCGTCGAAGGCTTCCTCAGCGACAACGACCGCGCCTGTGGCGTGCTGGGCGCGATCCAGTCGGCTGCCACCTTCGAGCGTGTCGATGCTTGTCGTGGTCTGGGTGAGATCCTGCTCGACAGCAAGGTCCGCGTGCATCCGCAGTTCCCGCAAGCCCGGGTGCGTACGCCGCTGCTGCTCAAGGTCGATGCCAGCCAGCGCGAGGTCTTTGCCGAAGAGCGCTTCGGCCCGATCAGTTTCATTGTTGCCACCGACAGCACCGAACACAGCCTGCAGTTGGCCGCTGAGGTGATTGAAGAGAAGGGCGCCATGACCCTGGGCGTCTATTCCACCGACGAAGCGGTGATCGAGCGTGCCGTACAGCTGTCACTGGACGTGGCGGTGGCATTGTCGATCAACTTCGACGGTGGCCTGCTGGTGAACCAGTCGGCGGCCTTCAGTGATTTCCATGGCAGCGGCGGCAACCCGGCGGCCAATGCCTCGTTCACCGACGCAGCCTTCGTTGCCCGGCGTTTCGTGGTGGTGCAAAACCGTCGTCACGCGACCCTCACCGGAGAATAAGCATGACTTGCTACAGCCTTGACGGCCTGACCCCGGTCATCGATCCGACGGCCTATGTCCACCCTTCGGCGGTGCTGATCGGTGATGTAATCATCGGCGCCCACTGTTATGTCGGCCCGTTGGCCAGCCTGCGCGGCGACTTCGGGCGGATCATCCTGGAGGAGGGTGCGAACCTGCAGGACACTTGTGTGATGCACGGCTTTCCCGACAGCGACACGGTGGTCGAACGCAACGGCCACATCGGTCATGGTGCGGTGTTGCACGGCTGCCGTATCGGCGCCGATGCGCTGGTGGGCATGAATGCCGTGGTGATGGACGCCGCGCAGATCGGCGCCCGTTCCTTCGTCTCGGCTGCCGCTTTCGTCAAGGCCGGCTTCAGTTGCCCGGAGCAGTCACTGGTGATGGGCGCACCCGCCATCGTCAAGCGCCAGCTCAGCGATCAGGAAGTAGCCTGGAAACAGGCCGGTACCCGCGAATACCAGGAACTGGCCCAACGCTGCCTGACCCGCATGCAGGTCTGCGAGCCGTTGCCGGCCCCCGAGGCGGACCGGCCACGCATCAGCGACAGCGGCTTGCGGCCCAAGCCCGCGGCTTCGTCCTGAACCCGGACGCCCGAGCCTCCCAGCCAGGTCGCAGATGCTGCGGCCATGGCCAGAGGGCAGGGCGCACGGGTATATTTCCCCTTTTTCCTGCCCGGAACGCCCATGTCGTCCCTAACGCCACTGAATCACCTGATCACACGCTTTCAGCAACAGACGCCGATTCGCGCGAGTTCCTTGATCATTACCCTCTATGGTGATGCGATCGAGCCCCACGGGGGGACGGTGTGGCTGGGCAGTCTGATCCAGTTGCTCGAGCCGATGGGCATCAACGAACGGTTGATCCGTACCTCGATTTTCCGCCTGACCAAGGAAAACTGGCTGACCGCCGAAAAAGTCGGGCGCCGCAGCTACTACAGCTTGACCGGCACCGGCCGGCGTCGTTTCGACAAGGCCTTCAAGCGCGTCTACAGCAGCACGCCACCGGCCTGGGACGGTTCCTGGTGCCTGGCCATGCTCACCCAATTGCCCGCCGACAAGCGCAAGCAGGTTCGCGAAGAGCTGGAATGGCAAGGCTTCGGGGCGATTTCGCCGGTGGTGCTGGCTTGCCCGCGTGCCGACCGCGCCGATGTCAACGCGACCCTGATCGATCTGGGCGTGCAGGAAGAGACCATCCTGTTCGAGACCACCGCGCAGGACGTGCTGGCCTCCAAGGCGTTGCGCATGCAGGTACGCGAGAGCTGGAACATCGAAGAACTGGCGGCTCACTACAGCGAGTTCATTCAGTTGTTCCGACCGCTCTGGCAAGCGCTGCGCGAGCAGGAGCAGTTGTCGCCGGAAGACTGTTTCCTGGCGCGCATCCTGCTGATCCACGAGTACCGTAAATTGCTGCTGCGCGACCCGCAGTTGCCGGACGAATTGCTCCCCGGCGACTGGGAAGGGCGCGCCGCACGACAGCTGTGCCGCAATATCTACCGCTTGATCCATGCCAAGGCCGAACAATGGCTGAGCACCGCCCTGGAAACCGCCGACGGGCCGTTGCCGGACGTGGGTGAAAGCTTCTACCGGCGTTTCGGCGGGTTGAAATGAATAATGCCGCAAACGCTACAGCTGACCCCGCTGGTGGTTCAGCAACTGGTTGCCAAGGGCTTGCAGGCTGCCTTCCAGGCGGGCGATCAGTGAGCGGATTTCCTTTGCAGCGAGGCCTGCGCTGACGCCCTGTTCGATCTGCTCGCAATGCCCGACCACCGTCCTGGCCTTGATCATGCGCGCGCCCCCCTTGATCTTGTGCACGAGGTCGGCGAGGCCGGCCAGGTCATCGCGGCTGCTCAAGTGGCGCAGCGCCTGCAGTTCCTGCTGGTTGCTGCGGGCCAGTTCCTGCAACAACCGCTCGATCAGGGCCGGATCCCCCAGGGTCAATTGCTTGAGGTTGTCGAAACTGAAATCGCTTTCAGACGTCGCGACGGTTGCCGGTGCGGGGGCCAGCGGCGTGCAGGGGGACAGGCGGCGGCTGAGTTCGGCCAGCCCGATCGGCTTGAACAGGCAGTCATCCATGCCAGAGGCGAGGCAGCGCTCGCGCTCCCGGGCCTGGGCGTTGGCGGTAAACCCCAGGACCCGGCAGGGTTTGAGGCCGCGTTTCTGTTCATGGTCGCGGATTGCCCGAGCCAACTCATGGCCGTCCATGACCGGCATGTTGCAGTCGGTGATGACCACGTCGAAGGCGTGCTCGAGCCATGCCTGCAAACCGGCCGCGCCATTCTCGGCCTGGCTGACGCTGTGGCCGAGAAAGCTCAATTGTTTTTCGAGCAGCATCAGGTTGGCCGGGTAGTCGTCTACCACCAGGATATTCAACGCCGTTGCCGGCATGATGGCGGGCGCGTCCCTGGCGGGTGCAGCCACCTCCGACCGGGAGGCCAGGGCAAGCCTCAGTGCGATTTCGATGCAGGTACCTTCGCCCGGGGCGCTGGCCAGGGTCAGCTGCCCACCCATCATTTCGCAGAGGGTTCGGCTGATCACCAGCCCCAGCCCGGTCCCTTGACGTGGAGGTTGCCCGGCGGCCTGGGCGAACGGGCTGAACAGGCGCGCCTGATCCGAAGTGCTGATGCCGATGCCGGTGTCCTCGACCTTCAGGCGAATATCCAGCTGTTGCCCATCGGGAGTGGTTTCGCCCTTCAGGACGATATGGATGCTGCCCTGGTCGGTAAACTTGATGGCGTTGCTCAACAGGTTCGACAGGACCTGCTTGAAACGCAGCGGATCGATCAGCACCCAACCAGGCAGATCAGGCTGAATGTCGAGCGCCAGCCGCAGGCCCTTGTGTCGGGCATTGCCGTCGAAGACCCGCGCCGTGGTTTCGATCAGGCGGGGCAGGTCGGCCGGCACGGGGTTGAGGCTCATATGCCCGGACTCGATGCGGACAATGTCGAGAATGTCGCCGATCAATTCGAGCAAGCCCTTGGCGGAGTCGAACGCGACCTGCAGGGCGAAGCGGTCGAGTTGTCCCTGGTCGGCCTTTTTCAAGGCGATTTCCAGCATGCCGATCACTGCATTCATCGGCGTGCGGATCTCGTGGCTCATGGTTGCCAGGAAGGTGGTCTTGGCCCGGCTGGCGTCGTCGGCCCGGTCCTTGGCCACGTGCAGTTCTTCGAGCAGTCGCTTGCGCTCGCTGATGTCGATCCAGCCGCCGATGACGCCTTGCACCGTGCCCTGGGTATCGCGGTAGGGCAGCAGCCAATGATAGAGGGTGTGCGCCTGACCCTGGGCGCCGATGTGGAACTCCGAGTCGCGCAGCAGTGGGGTGCCTTGCTCCATTACCCGCAAGTAATCGGCGCGGTAGGCCGCCGCTTCCTGCGGATCGCTCAGCACCTGGGCGGTGACCTCTTTGCCCAGGACCGATTCACGGCTGACACCGAAGGCTTCAAGGTAGCTGTTGTTGCAGATCAGCAGCAGCCCCTGACGGTCACGCACATAGAGCGGGTGAGGGGTGCCGTCGATCAGCACGCGCATGAATTCGAGCTGGTTTTCCAGGGCTTGTTCGGCCTGGGCGCGTTCCTTGATCAGTTTGCGCAGGTAGCCGTTCCAGATCACAAAGGCCAGGACCAGCAACCCGGCGCCAATCACGATCTGCAAGATCAAGGTGCGGTAGTTGCGCCAGAGGCTGTCGCTGATCACTGCATTGGTTCGCCAGCGGTTGGCCAGCTGGGTCATTTCATCGGGAGGGATGCTCAGCAGGGTCTTGTCGAGGATCGAGAGCAGCTGCGTCGAATTCGCCGCGGCGGCGAACGCCGAGGTTGCTGGCGTATTGCCCAGGGTCGAGACGATCCGCAGGCGATCCTTGAACAGGCGGCTGACGAAGTAGTTGGCGCTGATCTGTGTGTTGAGCGCCGCATCGGCGCGATTGCGCACCACCATTTCCATGGCATCGAGAGCATCCTCTGCCTCGATCTGCTGCACCTGTGGATGATGTTGCGCCAGGTCGTGCACCAGGGGCGTGCCGCGTATCACGGCCAGGCGCTTGCCCTGCAACTGCTCGATGCTGTCCGGGCTGTCGCTGCGGGTACTGCCGACCAGCACATAAGAGTTGGCCAGGTAAGGGCGGGTGAAGCCCAGATCGTGCTGGCGGGCATTGCTGCGACTCAAGGCGCCGATCATGTCGGCCTTGCCCTGGAGGACCTGCTCGATCATTTCCTGTACGGACCCGGCGACGCTCACCTCGAACTTGAGGCCCGTGCGCAGGCTGATCTGCTCCAGCACGTCGGCGGTAATCCCGCGAAAACGATGATCATCGTCGTAGAAGGTCAGCGGTGCATAGCTGTCGTTGATCACCACGCGCACCACCGGATGGCTGCTCATCCAGCGTTGCTCATTGGCGCTGAATTTCAGGGCCGTGCGGCTCAGCAACATGCTGGTGCTGCCGCCACTCCAGCGGCGCAGAATGCTCAGGCGATCGCCGTCGCCGATGCCTTGCAAGGCGCTGTCGATGACCCGCTGCAAGGTCGGGTTGTCGCGCTTGAGGGCAAAGGAATAGGCCTTGTGCTCCTGTTTGATGAAATGCGAAAGCTGGACACTGCCCTGAAAGTTCTTGCTGATCAGGTAATCGGAGCTGATGGCGTCGCCCAGATAGGCATCGGCCCTGCCGAACGCGACGGCGGCAATGGCGTCCTGGATCGAGGGGTACAGGCGCAAGCGGGCCTTGGGGTAAAGTGCCTGGACGTCGGCACGCGGCAAGTAGTGATCGACCATGGCCAGGTCCAGGCCATCGAGCGGATCGGTGGCATCGCGGGTCTTGCCCACCGGGGTGACGATGACCGACTGATCGTCAGCATAGGGCTGGCTCAGGACCAGGCCCGCATCGGCGATTTCGAAGGTGTTGGAGCTGCCCAGCAAGTCGATCCGGCCGGCATGCAAGGCGTCGATCGCCTCTGCCCGGCTGGCATAACGCAACACCTCGATGCGCACGCCGAGCATGTCGCCGAGCAACCCGGCATAGTCGGCGGTCAGACCTTCGTAGTCGGACTCGCTGATATTGATATCCAGCGGCGGATAATCGGGCGCCGAGGTGCCCAGGCGCAGTACCTGCCTGTGGTTGAGCCATTGCCGGTCGGTGTTGCTCAGGGCCGGTCGCTCCTCGGTCATCGAGCGGGCAAGCAGTTGCCGGGGTTGCGGGCTATCGGCCATGGCGCAAGGGGCAACGCCCTGAATCGCGAACACGATCAGCGCAACGAACAGGTAGGTGCGCATGGGGGACTCACATGGCCATCAGGCGTTTGGCCAGGTCGATCATTTCCACCAGCGAGTTCACATTGAGCTTGGTCATGATCCGGGTCTTGTAGGTGCTGACGGTCTTGGGGCTCAAATGTATTTCTTCACCGATCTGCTTGTTCTTGCAGCCGTCGGCCAGCATCTTGAGCACTTGCACTTCCCGGTCCGACAGGCGCGCGAACAGCTGTTCTTCGCTGAACAGCATAGTGTCGTTGCGTGAATTGGAGTAACTCAGGTCAGGGAAATAGGCATAACCCTTTCTCACCGCGTGCAGCGCGCTGACCAGATCGCCCAGATCGTCGCCTTTGGTGATGAACCCCGAGGCACCCGCCTGCAGGCAGCGTTTGCTGTACAGGTTGGCCGACTGCGCGGTCAATACCAGAATGCGTGGGCTCACCGTCAGGTGCTTGAGCCGGGCGATGACCTCCAGGCCGCTGAGCCGGGGGATGCCGATATCCAGGATGACCACGTCGGGTGTCAGTTCGCGAACCATCTGGACCGCATCGACACCATTGTCGGCTTCACCGACCACCTCGAGGTTTTCCCGTTCGAGCAACATTCTGACCGCGAGCCGGATCACCGGATGGTCGTCGACGATCAGCGCCTTGTGCATTGCAGAGTTCCTTGGCCTTACTGTGGTATGTCCCGTGGAGAAGTACCTCCGTTCGCCTGTGGAGGTTTCCAACGATAAGTCGAATCCGCTGAAATGAGTATCCGAAGTATAGGGGTTGTAGTGGTCAACTAATCCCGGACACGACGTTAAGTTTTTCTTCGGCCTGAGCTGGCGCCAGCCCACCGTTGAATTGATGGGGGCGAATCCAGTTGTACCGATGCATCAAGAAATGGCTGATATCGCGCTGGGCTTCTTGAGCAGTTCGGTAGCCCATGGTCGGTATCCATTCAGTTTTCACGCTGCGAAACACACGCTCCATCGGCGCATTGTCCCAGCAATTACCCCGGCGGCTCATGCTCTGGCGCATGCGATAACGCCACAGCCGCTGGCGAAATAAACGACTCCCATACTGCGACCCTTGATCCGAGTGAAACAGCAGGCCCTGAGGTCTTCCTCGTTGCTCATAGGCCATATCCAGTGCCTTGATAACCAGCTCGGCGTCCGGCTTTTCCGACAATGCCCAACCCACTATCCGGCGCGCGCAAAGATCTAGCACAACAGCCAGATAATGCCATTTCCCTTGGGCCCAAATGTAGGTGATGTCGCCGCACCACACTTGGTTGGGGGCCGAGACATCGAACTCCCGATTCAAGATGTTCGGGATATCCAACCGTTCGACCGTCGCTCGTTTATAGGCATGAGAACCTGGCTGTTTGCTCACGAGGTCAAGCTCACGCATCAAGCTGCGTACCTTAAATCGCCCCAGTTGCTCGCCGTCTTCACGCATGATCGACAAGATGCTGCGGCTGCCCGCAGCACTACGACTTTCTGTGAACAGTTCATTGACCCGACTGCGCAGCCGAAGCCGCTCAATATCAGGAGTCCGGCGCCTGAGACGCTGGGCGTAGTAACACGAGCGGGTGACTTCAAACACTTTGCACAGCCAATCAATCGGCTCGTGGACGCTAAGCTGATTGATCAGCGCGTACGCTCGTGATCTTCCGACATCAAGAGCGCGGTAGCCTTTTTTAGTATCGATTTTTCCCGTTCAAGGCGGGCGATCCGGACTTCCAGTTCCTGGATTTTCTGCTGCTCCGGGGTCAGCGCTTTGCTTAGCGGGGTGACACCTTGGCGCTCCTTCTGAACCTGCTCAACCCAGCGGCGTAGTGCCGACTCGCCGACGCCGAGTGAACGACTGGCTTCGATGTAGCTGTAGTTTTGCTTGAGCACGAGGTCGGCAGCCTCGCGTTTGAATTCAGCGGAAAAGGAACGGCGTTGTTTGGTCATTTGACACCTCGATCTGGCGAGCATTCTCGCCTAAATGGGTGTCCGGTTTCATTAGACCACTACAGGTGATGAAAAAATACGTAGTGAAATAGGAATTTTCCGACATGGTAAGTGCAAAAATTGGCTGAAAAGTGCGATTCGATTGCTTCAAGGCATTGCCGCCGCGGCGAGAGGGCCTTCGCGCAATGGGACATTCGAGCCGTTCTTTGCGGCAATGCATAAACCCCGTCGAGATTGACCGCATTCATGCACTTTGCATGACGCTGCTTTCGTTTCCTGGTGCAATCATGCGTTCATTACTCTTGCTCATGCCAGGTGTACCGATAACGAGGAGGTTTGGCCATGCATCTCGAAGGTTCCTGCCATTGCGGGGCGGTCAGCTTCAGCCTGACGAGCGCCCACCCTTATCCCTACCAACGCTGTTACTGCTCGATCTGCCGCAAGACCCAGGGCGGCGGTGGCTATGCCATCAACCTTGCCGGTGACGCCGACAGCCTCAAGGTACGTGGTAGCAAACACATCGCCATCTACCACGCGAAAATCAAAGGCGAAGGGCAGCGGCGCGCCCACACCAGCAGCGCCGAACGGCATTTCTGCAAGGAATGCGGCAGTGCCCTGTGGCTGTTCAGCCCCGAGTGGCCGGAGTTGATCCATCCCTTTGCCTCGGTCATCGACACGCCGCTGCCGGTGCCGCCGGAGCACACGCACCTGATGCTCGACTACAAGCCCGAGTGGGTGGAAGTGGACGCGCACAAGGGCGATAAACAGTTCGGCGAATTCCCCGAAGAGTCCATCGCCCAGTGGCATGAGCGACTGGGGCTCAGTCGCCCTTAGTCTGAATAGGCGAAGTTTTTCAGTGCCTCGCCATCCATGCGGTAACGCACCCACTCCGACTGAGGTTGTGCACCAATCGACAGGTAAAAGTCGATGGCCGGCTGGTTCCAGTCCAGCACGCTCCACTCGAACCGGCCGCAACCGCTGTCACAGGCGACGCGAGCCAGATGGCGCAGCAACAGCTTGCCCGCACCACAACCACGGTGCTCGCTGGAAACATACAGGTCTTCCAGGTACAGGCCGTTGCGACCCTGCCAGGTGGAATAGTTGAAGAAATACACGGCAAAGGCGATCGGCAGGTCATCCAGGCAGCAGATCAAGGCCTTGGCGGTGGCATCTGCGCTGAACAGGCTCTTTTCGATGTCGGCAACCGTGGCGACGACCTCGCGCTCGGCTTTTTCGTAGATGGCCAGTTCAGTGATGAACGCCAGGATTTGCGGGGCGTCGGCAGGCGTTGCCGGGCGAATGGTCAGATTCAAGTGGAACTCCCTGTGGGGTCAATGCAGTCGAAACAAAAAGCTACAGCGCCTGCAGGGGCTTGTCGATTCATCGCCGATTAAAACGACAAGAAGAGTCAATGGTGGGCCGAAAGCGATGTTGCAGATGAAGAAGCTGGAGATTGCCCAGTTGCAGCGGGCCTTTGCCGGGCAGTGAGATCCTTGCGGCCGCGTTGCGCCCGAGCGCAGCCTGCGGCAGCGGCTACAGAGGTCCGGCACGCCACGGTCGGTGTAGCCGCTGCCGCAGGCTGCGCTCGGGCGCGAAGCGGCCGTACAGCACATCAATGACAGCAACTCTGCCCCCCAGCCTTCACCCCTTCGTATTTATCATGATGCCGCACCCAATCCATCGTCCCACCCTCATTGCGGCCCAAGGGCATCAAATCGAGAAAATTATAAGCCCCCACCAAAATATCCAAGCCGCGCGCATAGGTCGAATAGGTGTGGAAAATCTCACCCGATTCATTGCGATAAAACACGCTCAGCCCCGGTAGTTCTGGCTCTTCACCGGTATTGGGCTCGTAGTTGTAGATGAACTCGCCAGCAGCGACATTCTCGGCGCTGGCCGACACCTGGAAGTCCTCGTTGAAACTGCTGCCATGGGATGACACCCAGTCGAACTGCCAGCCCATGCGTCGCTTGAACGCCTGAAACTCCGCGAAGGGCGCATGGGAAACCGCCACCAGCGCGACGTCGTGATTGGCAAGGTGCAGGTTGGCACCGTCGAAATGGTCGGCCAGGAACGAACAGCCCGGGCAACCCTCGGTCCAGCCCTTGGCAAACATGAAATGGTAGATCGCCAACTGACTGCGCCCGCCGAACAGGTCGGCCAGCGTCAGTTGCCCGGCGGGCCCTTCGAACACATAGTGCTTGTCGATCCTGACCCAGGGTAGGGCGCGTCTGGCGGCGCTCAGCTCATCGCGCTGGTGAGTGAAGGCCTTCTCGTTGAGCAGCAACTGCTTGCGGGCCAGCAACCATTGCTCTCGGGATACCACATCGGGTTTTACGGTGCTCATGGTGCGTTCTCCTGGATTGTCACACTCATCTTTGATCGATTGGCGCTGCCGTGATTCGACAGTTTTCAGCGCAGGATCGAGTAAAAACGATGAACGGTGTCAGACCGCTGCGATTTTTCAACAATCCACGCCGCTCGCCCGGTCGATGATTTGCCACATAGCGGAATCGAATGAGGCTGGGGCTGAGGTTTCGCGGCTCCGGCGAGCCGAATCTGTCCTACAGTCTATTGGCTGTCGACTATCTGAAGTGACGCGCCCTTATCTAAAAAACAAGAGACTCGACTCATGACATTCGAACCCTTGGCCAAATCGCTTATTGCAACGGCACTCGCTATTGGTTGCACCTGCGCACTCGCAGCTTCCCAAGCCCCGGTCGCCGCCGAGAACGGCATGGTGGTGACGGCCCAGCATCTGGCCACCCGCATCGGCGTCGATGTCCTCAAGGACGGAGGCAATGCAGTCGACGCTGCAGTAGCGGTCGGCTATGCCCTGGCAGTGGTCTACCCCGCAGCGGGCAACCTGGGCGGCGGCGGTTTCATGACGATCCAGCTGGCCGATGGCCGCAAGACCTTCCTGGACTTCCGCGAGAAGGCGCCCCTGGCGGCCACCCCCAACATGTACCTCGACAAGGACGGCAATGTCATCCCGGAGCTGAGCACCAAGGGCCACCTGGCCGTCGGCGTGCCGGGGACCGTGTCAGGCATGGAGTTGGCGCTGGAGAAGTACGGCACGATGAAGCGTGCCCATGTCATCGCGCCGGCGATCAAATATGCCGAAGACGGCTTCGTACTGCAGCAGGGCGATGTCGACCTGCTCGAAACCGCGACGGAAGTCTTCAGGAAGGACTTGAAGGACTCCGGCTCGATCTTCCTGAGCAACGGCGAGCCGATGAAGCCCGGCCAGAAGCTGGTGCAAAAGGACCTGGGCAAGACACTGCGGGAAATTGCCGCCAAGGGTACCGACGGCTTCTACAAGGGCTGGGTGGCCCAGGCGATTGTCAATTCGAGCCAGGCCGGCAAGGGTCTGATCACCCAGGCCGACCTCGATAAGTACAAGACCCGCGAACTCGCGCCGATCGAATGTGACTACCGCGGCTACCACGTGGTCTCGGCACCGCCGCCGAGCTCGGGTGGGGTCATCATTTGCGAGATATTGAACATCCTCGAGGGCTACCCGATGCCCGACCTGGGCTATCACTCGGCCCAGGGCCTGCATTACCAGATCGAGGCCATGCGTCACGCCTATGTCGACCGCAACAGCTACCTGGGTGACCCCGACTTCGTCAAAAACCCGCTGGAGCACCTGCTGGACAAAGGCTATGCCACGAAACTGCGCACCGCCATCGAGCCGCAAAAAGCCGGCATCTCCAGCGAAATCAAGCCCGGGGTGGCGCCGCACGAGGGCAGCAACACCACGCACTACTCGATCGTGGACAAATCGGGCAATGCGGTCTCGGTGACCTACACACTCAACGATTGGTTTGGCGCCGGGGTCATGGCCAGCAAGACCGGGGTCATCCTCAACGACGAGATGGACGACTTCACCGCCAAGGTGGGCGTGCCCAACATGTACGGCCTCGTGCAAGGGGAAGCCAACGCGATCGCTCCGGGCAAGGCACCACTGTCCTCGATGAGCCCGACCATCGTCACCAAGGACGGCAAAACCGTGATGGTTGTCGGCACGCCAGGCGGCAGTCGTATTATCACAGCGACGCTTCTGACCATGCTCAATGTGATCGACTACGGCATGAACATCCAGGAGGCGGTCGATGCGCCACGATTCCATCAACAGTGGTTGCCTGAAGAGACCAACCTCGAGACGTTCGCCGTCAGCCCCGACACCCGGAAAATCCTTGAAGGCTGGGGGCATAAGTTCGCCGGCCCGCAGGACCCCAACCATATTGCGGCGATCCTGGTCGGTGCGCCTTCGCTCGGCGGCAAACCGGTTGGCAACAACCGCTTCTATGGCGCGAACGATCCGCGGCGCAACACGGGGCTTGCGCTGGGCCATTGAGTGAGACGAAGCCCTGGTTCAGGGCTTCATCGAGCGGCGTATGTTCATCCTGACCGCGTTGAACCTGCGCCGCTCGTAACCCCACACAAGCATTGGCTCATGCTTCGCTATTCTTCATTGCGTGCCCCTCTGAAAGAGTATTGAACGATGAAGATGCTACTGACGGTCGAGTTTCCCCACGAACCCTTCAACGCCCTCGTCCGAGCCGGGACGGTGGGCGAGATCATCAGGCGTATCCTGGAAAGCATCAAGCCGCAGGCTACCTACTTTACCGAGCAGGATGGAATGCGCTGTGGGCTCTTCGTGATCGATGTACAAGACCCGTCCGACATCCCCGCGCTTGCCGAACCCTTCTTTCTAAACTTCCAGGCCAGTTGCAAGTTCCGTATCGTGATGAGCCCGGAGGATCTGCAAAAGGCCGGTCTGGACGGGCTTGGGAAGAAATGGGGGTGATCAATGGAACACCCCGCTATGGTGTTGTTGGGGAGATTGTAGGCCAGGGTTCAATCGCCCCTAGACGGGAAATTGGGCTATCCAGTGCCTGGCAATCTCTTCGCGCCGGCAGATCCAAACCCTGTCATGGCCTTGCACGTAATCGAGAAAGCGCGCCAGCGCCATCGCGCGTCCGGGATGGCCGCTGATCCGTCCATGCAAGCCGACGCTCATCATCTTCGGGTGTAGTGCGCCCTCCTGCCACAGCAGGTCGAACGCATCCTTGAGCAGTTGGAAGAAGTCTTCCCCGCAGGCGAAACCGCTCGGCAGCAGATAGCGAGCGTCGTTGTTGACCAGGGTGTAGGGGATCACCAGGTGGGCGGGCGAGCCAGGGAGCCAGTAGGGCAGGTCATCGTTGTAGGCGTCCGAACTGTAGAGGAACCCGCCGTCCTCGCGCAACAGGCGGCGGGTGTTCTGGCTGACCCTTCCGGTGTACCAGCCTACTGGGCGTTTGCCGCAGATCCGCTCGATCACCTCGAGAGTGAGGTGGATATGGCGCCGCTCTTTGTCTTCCGGGATGTCGCGATAGTCCAGCCAACGGTAACCATGCCCGGCAATCTCATGCCCGGCGGCGCAAAGCGCATGGCCGATCTCCGGGGTGAGTTCCAATGCCCGGCCGACGGCGAAGGCGGTGAGCGGCAGGCCTCGGGCGCCGAACAGGTCCAGGATGCGCCACACGCCCGCGCGCGATCCGTACTCGTACATGCCCTCGACGCTCAAGTCCGGTTCCCCCATGCGCGGCGGGCGGCCCGGTAGTTCGTGGAGATAGGCCTCCGAGCGGGCATCGCCGTTGAGGATGCACGACTCCGCACCCTCTTCGATGTTGAGCACGAACTGGACCGCGACGCGCGCGTCACCGGGCCATCGCGGGTGGGGTGGGCAGCCGCCGTAACCGACGAGGTCGCGACTGTTCATCAGCCCAGCTCGAAGGTCGTGACGCCGAAGACACGCTCATGCGCGATCGCCGGAGGAGGGCCGAAGTACATGCGCGCACAGCCGAAAACCTCGACCATGCCCAGTTGCTGCACGAGCGCCATTGCGGCGGGGTTATTCTGCGGGGCATCGAGAAACAGCGGGCCGCCCTGCGCAAAATTTGCCAGGCGCGCGTAGAGGGCACTGGCTGCCAGGGCGTCATCGGCGAACAAGGGGCCGATCTTGTAGCCTTCCCGGCAGCGCCTTGCTACCCCATAGCCGCTTAGCCTGCCTTCGCGCCGGCAACCCACGGCGAGTGCATCGGGTTGGGCTATCCAGCCACTGAGGAAGGTTGCGCGCACGGCGGGGAAGCAGGTGCGGTCGTAATCGAGCACCTGATCGAACAGGAAGGAGGCCAAGGGGACGATGTCCTGGTCGTCAACCCGCGAGGTCACCGGCCGCTTGCTGATCTCGGTACGAAAACGCATGTTGCGATGGGAAAAGACAAAACCACCCTTGGCGTAGTAATCCTGCATCGCGAAGACACCGTCCATGCCGATGCTCGCGCCTGGGTGCAGGCGGGCGAGAAGTCGCTCGCGGCGTGCGTGCCAGAGGGTATTGCCCAGGCCCTGGCCGCGATATTCGGGCCGGACGATGAAGAACCCCATGAAGCCGAATTCACCGTTGTAGGAGGTGATGGCACCACCGCCGATCAACTCGCCGCCCAGGTCCGCCGCAATGAAGGCGTCAGGGTCCGTAGCCCAGAACAGCTCGGCATCGTGAAGGCCGGGATTCCATCCCTCGCGGGCTGCCCAACCGACGAGCTCGTCCAGCTCGGGGCGGGCCATGTTGCGTATGACCAGTTGATTCGACATGGCGAAGTTCTCCTGCGTCGCTGATCGAGCGGGTGGTCCTTTTCCGGTCTGAACCTTTTCGGTATAGCTTCAACCCGGGTATTGAGCCAGGCCGTCACGTCAGCTTCAGAACCTGTTCGTCACCGTTGAATTGTCCTGGACCAGCGTCTGCAAGGGGTTGTGGATTCAACCGGCTTTGGATGAAGCGGCTGAATACCTTCGAGGCCACTTCGAGTGAAGGTGATCTGGTGTGGGTATCCACCAGCGCACCTTCTTCTTCCACCCTTACCTGGTCTTCAACACTTTCGGATTGGAGTTGCCCCAGATAGTGTAGAGGTCGGCCAATAACGCCCCGTTGATGGTCTCCAGCTCAGTCTGGGTAATCTCCTCATCACCCTGCTTGCCGTACAGAACGACTTCATCTCCCGCCTTCACACCCTTGATGCCACTGACGTCGACCATCAGCGTGTTCATGGTGACCTTGCCTATCACCGGTGCACGCTGACCGTGAATCAGCACCGAAGCTTTGTTGGAGAATGCTCTTCGATACCCGTCGGAGTAACCGGCGGGAATATTGGCGATCAAGGAGTCTTTGCTCAAGGTAAAGGTTCGGTCATAGCTGATCGTGCTGCCGGCCGGGTAGGCGTTGACCGCCGCTACCTGCGACTTGAATTGCATGACCCGCTGAAATTCGTCATGCCCGCCTACCGGATAGCCATAGAGCGCGGCGCCGGGGCGTACCATATCCAGCCAGCCCTCGGGCACCTCAAGGGTGGTGAAGGTGTTGGCGCAGTGCAGGGTGATTCGGCTGCGGTCCAGTTTTGCGTGCTCGATCAGCCAGCCCGATTGCTCCTTGAAGGTGGCCAGCCCGCGCAGAACATCCTCTCGCTCTTCGACCGGGAAGTGGGTCATGATGCCGACAATATTCAGGTGACCCAGTCGAGCGACCTCCACTGCCTGTTGTTGCCCCTCGGTAGTGCTCATTTCCAGACCGTTGCGGCCCATGCCCGCCGAATTCAGCGCCAGGTGAACGGGCAGTTTCACACCTTTGCGTGTGGCCAGTTCGTTGAGCTGGCGCGCAACCTCGAGATTGCCGACCAGTTCTTCGATGTTGTAGCGCAGCGCATTGCCCACTTCCTCGACAGTGGCGCTGCGCAAACGCATCAGACGGCCCTTGAAGCCTTTGGCCCGTGCAACACGTGCCTCCTCGTTGCTCGCCACACCGATACAGGTGACGCCCATCCTGATGGCGGAAGGAATCAGCAAGGCAATGCCATTGCCATAAGCGTCGGCTTTCATCACCGCGCACATCTGGGTTTTACCCGCGAGCTGTTGCTGGAGTTTGGTGATGTTCCCTTCGAAGGCGGCCTGATCGATCTCCAACCAGGTATTGGCCTCGCCCGATTGGTTTTTGGCACTCGGATGTTCCGGCGCGGGATCGAGCAAAGGAGCGGCATTGACCACAGGCATCATTGCCGTCAAAGCCAGAGAGAGCGTCAGCGTGCTGAGCATGAAACGTGGCATATCGAGTCTTCCATACAAGATGAGGGGAGGTCGGTGCGCAGGGGAATCCGGCATCAGCCAGGCCTGCAGGGCATCGAGCGAACAGCCCCCGAATTCTTATGCAAAGACGTCGTTTATTTATGTGGTGTGACAAGTCTGATGCAGCGGATGACGCTGTTGATGACGGCTAAACAACAGACAATTCTTAATGACGCAGTTACCACTTGGGCACGTCAGTGAGCCCTGATCCGGAGCGTTAGATATGAAAGAGAAGGGCGCAGATTGCGCCCTTTCCGTGGTGAGTTACCGCTGTTTAGGCAAATGGTGGCCCTTGTAGCAGCTGCCGTCAGGCTGCGTCCGCGTGCCCAAGATCTCAAGATCGCCGGGGAGCCCCTGCGGGACTCCAGTGCAGCCTGGCGGCAGCGGCTACAGGATCCGCAGGGTGCCCGTTCAAGCGACCGCTCCTGGCCGCTCCTGGCCGCATTTTGCCGGTGGTGCGGGTCGTGTGACGGAGCCCTGACCGAGTTTCGCTTAGACGATTTTTGCTGTTTTTTTGACCAGATTCTTTAAATTTGTTCACAATTGCAATCCTGATTTTTGTGAAAACTCACATAAAAACATATAGTTACGTTTATCTTCTCGACACTGGGTTAATCGTTTTACAACCCGCCGATTGCCAAAAGGGGACATTCGAGGTTGCATGCCGGGTTTTAATCCGTGATGCTGAATGCTTTTTCACGTCTGGTGCCTAAGTGCCGGCGCTCCCTGCCTACCACCAGTCGAGTCAATCCATTGTAGAAACCAGTCAAACGCTCCCAAGGCAAGACCGCACTCTCGCTGTCGAGCCTTGAATCGATGTTGCCTCCCGCCTCGCGAGGGGTATGTGTATTTGTGTCAGTATGGTTTTGATAATGCAGTCGATTAAATTCAAAGAGCTCACCAGGAGCCTTGGTCTTGTCACGATTTTCGCTGTTTTTGCTTGCGCATGGTGGCTCAAGCCTGACCAACCGGTAGCCGGCTTTTTTGTCGGCGGCAACCAGGATTCGGAACTCAATAGCGTAGCGGCGCCTTTCTACACAAGTCGTTTCGTATCCTCCGAGCTAGACGCATTTGTGCACGCATCCTCGGTCACCTCATTGCCGAACGGCGATCTGATGGCTGTTTGGTTCGCAGGCTCGCGCGAAGGTGCGGCCGATGTGCAGGTACGCGGCGCACGCTATATTGCCAGCGCTGCCGAATGGGGTGAGGAGTCGGTCCTGGCTACCCGCGAATCGACCCAAGAGGCAACGGGCAAATATATTCGCAAGCTCGGCAACCCTGTGATTGCCTTGGCTCCAGACAACCGCCTCTGGCTGTTCTATGTTTCGGTATCCATCGGCGGTTGGGCGGGCAGCGCGATCAATTCCATGTACTCGGACGATTTCGGTGCCAACTGGTCGCGCCCCAAACAACTTGTGACTACGCCGTTCCTCAACATAAGCACCTTGGTCCGTAACTCACCGGTCTTTCACTCTGACGGCGCAATTGGTCTACCCGTCTATCACGAGTTCCTGGGTAAGTTCGCGGAGTATCTATACATAAACCCAACAGGTGAGGTGGTCGACAAATTCCGTATCAGCCGTGGCAAGCACTCGCTCCAACCTACCGTCGTACCCACAGGGGAACGGAGCGCGGTGGCGATGCTGCGTTACGCGGGTGATACCCACCACAAGGTTCTGGCGAGCCGGACGGAAGATGCCGGACAGACCTGGAGCGCCCCCTATCCGCTTGCCCTCGCCAACCCCAACTCGTCGCTGGCGGCAATTGCGACGCCTGATCACGGCTTGCTGGTAGCGCTCAATGACCTTGAAGAGGGACGATTTCGTCTCCGTCTGATGGAAACCGATGCCACCCTGGATTTCTGGACACCGGTGATAGATCTTGATGAGTCTCCAGACCCTGAAGGCGATCCCTTCACCCCCGAGGTCTACCGGGAAATCATCGGTGCAAAGTTCCTTGACTCCTCCGGCCCTCGTCGACAGTCGCTGGTTGAAGGTTTTCTGGCAAAACTTGATCAGCGCGTTTGCAAGGAGCACGGGTGCGATTTCGAGTACGAGTATCCCAACTTCATCAAGAGTTTTGATGGGCGGTACCACTTGGTTTACTCCTGGAACAACTCCTTCATAAAGCATGTCAGCTTCAATGACGCCTGGCTCAGGGAGCAACCCTAATGCTCGATTTTTGGCAAGCACACGTGACTTTTGCCCTGTTGGCTTTTGTCTTGCTGCCCGTTTTCAGGTCTCACATGGGCCTGAAAATAGCGCAGTTATCGGGTTTTCTGGCGATTGGCTTCATACCTGTCGACGGTTTACCGTTGGCGGCCTACCTGCGCGGCTTCAGCGATGACCTGGCTATCACTACCCTGGTAGGGCTGCTATATGCCACGCTAGTTCGGATGGGATTGGCGGCTAGTCTGCCCCCTGTTGCAAGAGGTCAACTGCTGTCGCTCTTCGCCGGGCTGGCCCTGTTTCTCTACCCAGCCACGCTGGGCATGACCTACCTTGACCCTTATCGACTTGGCTATAACCCGCGCCCCATGCTCGTGGTCATGGGGCTCCTGGCAATGGCATTCGTCGTGCTGCGCAACGGGTTGGTCGTATGCATGCTGGGGGTAGCCACCCTCGCGTTCATTCTTGAGCTAAAACCCTCGCCCAACTATTGGGACTACCTTCTCGATCCCTTCATCGCTCTTTATTGCTGGGGGGCACTGATTTTCACCGGCCTCAAGATGGCTTGGCGTAGCACCATGGCACGGCGCAGGTTGAAGCGCCCCGTCCAGCTTTGACAAGCATGCACGTTTTTACCGACTGTTCGATTTATTGAGGTTGCAACATGGATTGGCTCTACTCTCGACGTTTGCATTACTGGCTCGGCGCCATTGCGATCGTATTTCTGACGCTCGCTGTGTTGCGCGGTTTGTTCTTTGTCGGTTTCTCCGGCTTCGACGTGAGTGCACTCCAGAAGGTCGAGGCGGTGCCGCAGACCCTGGGTATAGGCCTGCGCTTCGACTTGCGTCTGGCTATTGTGTTGATGTTGCCGGTGGCTTTGCTGGCCTGGATTCCGACCTGGAACCTGACCCGCTCAGGGCTGTTGCGCTGGCTCGCACGCATCTATCTGGCAGCGGCACTGGCCACGGTTCTGCTGATCTACATTGTGGACTTTGGTCATTACGCATACCTCGGTATGCGTATCAACGCCACGGTTCTGCGCTTCCTCGAAGACGCGCAGATCTCCACCGATATGCTCTGGCAAACATACCCGGTGGTTTGGATCAGCCTCGGTTGGCTGACTGTAACAGCGCTGGTCTGGTGGCTGCTGCTGCGCCTGGAGCGCATTACCCTTGATCGCCCGGCCAAGCGTATCAGTCGTTGGTCGCTGACGTGGGGCAGTACGTTGATAGTGGGGGTGGTTTTTCTGGGCCTGCTGGGCCGGGTAGAAAACATCAACCTGGAAAACCCCGTACCGCTGCGTTGGAGTGATGCGTTCTACTCCGGCGACAACCAGATCGCTGCATTAGGGTTGAACCCGGTGATGTTCCTCTACGACACACTCAAGGTGCCGCAAAAACCGTACGACCTTGAGCAGGTCAAGACTCATTACGACGTTGTCAGCCAGTACCTGGGTGTTGACCAGCCCGATGCCACCAACCTGAACTTCAGCCGGGAGCAAGGTCCTCAAGCCTACGCAATCAACGGCGAACGCCGGCCCAATGTGGTTTTCATCATGCTGGAATCGCTCGGCACCAGTGCTGTCGGCGCGTACGGCAACCCGCTCAATCCAACGCCGAATATCGACCGCCTGGCGAAACAGAGCTGGTTTTTCAAGAACTTTTACGTTCCGGTCACAGGCACGGCGAAAACCGTATGGGCAAGCATCTCCGGTGTTCCTGACGTTTCACGTCAGGAGACGGCCACGCGTAACCCGTTGATCACAAGACAGAGTAGCTTGATCAACTCGCTACAAGGCTACGAAAAGTACTACATGATCGGTGGCAACTCTGGCTGGGCAAATATGAATGCCTTGATCCGCCAGAGCATCGACGACATCACGTTGCTGGAGGAGCAGCACTGGAGTTCGCCGATGGTCGATGTATGGGGTGTCTCGGACCTGGATCTGTTCAAGGAAAGTGATCAAATCCTGAGTAAGCGGGACAAACCCTTCTTTGCTTTCATCCAGACGGCGGGGAACCATCGTCCCTTTACCATTCCACAACAGAACGATGGCTTCGAGGTACTCGACCTGCCACTTGAAACCGTGCAGAACGCGGGTTCGCGCACCCTGGCCCAATACAACGCAGTACGCTTGCTGGACTTCAACATCGGCCGCTTGATGGAAATCGCCCAGAAAGGTGGTTGGTACGACAACACTATTTTCGTCATGTTCGGGGACCACAACACGCGTATCAGCCAGATTCCGCACATGCCACCGGCCTTCGAAAAGTTGGGGCTCGAGAGCAACCACGTACCGATGCTGATTCATGCGCCCAAATTGCTGGGGACTCGTGTGATCGAGGAAACTGTTGGCCTTACGGATCTACTGCCCACGGTGCTTGGCATGGTAGGCATGGAATTTCGCAACGGAGCCACGGGACGCGACATACAGAAGCCTGCGCCAGAAGGCGAGCGTGTGGTGCCACTGGTACTGCGCGAGGGCACCTTTCCGCTCATAGGCGGGGTGACCAAAGACTTCCTGCTGCAGATGGAACACGACGGCAGCAACCCGACGCTGCACGATCTGTCCTCTCAGACACCGCTGGACAACGTTGCCGAGCGACATCCTGATGAGTTTGCCCGTCTGCTCCCGCTGACGCGTGGCCTGCATGAAACTTCACGGCTAATGCTCTATCAGAATGTGCGGGAAAATTGAAAGCGACTGCTTGACTAAATAGATACGTTTGGCGAGCTTGCTCGCCAACGTTCTTTCGGCACAAATGTAGTGGTGTGGACACCAAACAATCACTCAGTGATTGTGCTCGCACTTGACCTCTTTCTTGTACTCATCTCGCTTGGCTTCAATCTTGACTTTGCAGCCACGCTCCCAGAATTCGTCTTTCCACTCACCACGACGCCAATTGGCGCCGCGGCCATTCGGGCATTTGATTTCTTCCTTGTATTCATCGTCCTTGGATTCGATCTTTACCTTGCATGGCCCGTCTCTGTACTCGTCCTTCCACTCACCACCCTCGCGTCCGTCTCGCCAGTGATCCGCTGACGCTGGCGTCAACATGACTGAGCCAATCGCAGCCACCACCCACATACCAAGCATGGGTCTCACGCTCATCTCGCTACCTCTGCAATTAAAAAACACACAAGGCAGGCAAGCTTTCCCATAGCCCACCGTATTCGCCTTTGCTCGTAACGGAGTGCCTGCAGGTGATACGACAACGAACTGCGGCCATTTTCTCCTTTAGCGAGAAGAAACTGCGAATCATGTCGAAAAAAGTATGCCGGTACGCGACGCGGCGTTGCGGATATGTTCCTGCATTGCCTTCTGCGCCGGGCCGGCGGCGTGGCGTGCCAGGCAGCGCAGGATCTTGCGGTGCTCCTGCCACGTCTCCATGGCCCGTTCGGGGGAGGTGGAACCGGGCTTGCGCCCACCCTGCACAAAACGGATAGCGATCTGCACAAAGCGGATATTGCGCCCCGTGCCAACTCCATAACCTTCATTTGCATCCTGCGTAACAGTGCTGTGCATGGCCCGCAACAATGGCCGCTATCAGCAGATCGTTGCCTGCGCCGCCCACGAAAGCACGCTGGAACTCCCAAACGTGCAAGACAAAATAACAACAAGAGACCGATGCCATGCGAAACATCGACGTACACGAGGTGATCGACAATGCGCGCTTCAACCGCTTCCACTGGATGGTGTTGTTCTGGTGCGCCCTGATCATCATTTTCGACGGCTATGACCTGGTGATCTACGGCGTGGTTTTGCCGACGCTGATGAAAGAGTGGGGCTTGAGCCCGCTGGAGGCCGGGGCGCTGGGCAGCTATGCGCTGTTCGGGATGATGTTCGGTGCACTGTTTTTCGGCCCGCTGTCGGACAAGATCGGGCGCAAGAAAACCATCACCATGTGCGTGATGCTGTTCAGTGGCTTCACCGTGCTCAATGGCTTTGCCACCAGCCCCACGGAGTTTGGCATCTGCCGGTTCATTGCGGGCCTGGGGATTGGCGGGGTCATGCCCAATGTGGTGGCGCTGATGAACGAGTATGCGCCGAAGAAGATTCGCAGCACCCTGGTCGCCATCATGTTCAGCGGCTATTCGGTGGGCGGCATGCTTTCGGCAGGCCTGGGCATCGCGCTGATTCCCAGCTTCGGATGGCAGTCGGTGTTTTATGTGGCAGGGTTGCCGCTGCTTTTGTTGCCGCTGATCATGTATTTCCTGCCTGAGTCGGTAGGGTTCATGCTGCGCCAGGGGCGCAACGAGGAGGCGCGTAAAGTCCTGCAGCGCGTTGATACCCACTATGTCGCTCAAGCCAACGATACACTGCACATGGCGGAAGTGAAGGGCACCGGCACCCCGGTACTGCAGCTGTTTCGCGAAGGCCGCAGCCTGCGCACGCTGATGCTCTGGGTGGCTTTTTTCTGCTGCTTGCTGATGGTCTACGCCTTGAGTTCCTGGCTGCCAAAACTCATGGCCAATGCCGGCTACAGCCTGGGCTCGAGCCTGTCCTTCCTGCTGGTGCTGAACTTCGGCGCGATCTTCGGTGCGGTGGGTGGTGGCGTATTGGGCGACAAGCTCAACCTGCCGCGCGTGTTGGCGGTGTTCTTCACCGTTGCCGCGGTATCGATCACCTTGCTCGGCTTCAAAAGTCCGACCCCGGTGCTGTACCTGCTGATCGCCATCGCTGGCGCCACCACCATCGGTTCGCAAATTCTGCTGTATGCCTGCGCAGCGCAGTTCTACTCCATGGCCATTCGCTCCACGGGTCTTGGCTGGGCATCGGGCATCGGTCGTAACGGCGCCATTGTCGGCCCACTGCTGGGCGGCGCGTTGCTGGGGATCAGTCTGCCGCTGCAACTCAACTTCATGGCCTTCGCCCTGCCGGGTGCGGTTGCCGCCATCGCCATGACCGTGTTCGCCATCAGCAGCCAGCGCAGTGTGGCTGGTGCTGCCGCGCCGCTGTCGGCGGCCAAGGCCTGAGCCCTGCTTTCGAGCATTCCACTGCGCGTGCCGAACGAGCGCGCAGTGGAGGCTCAAGCTCGACCTTGTAACGCCTGTCCAACCCAAAACAACAATAAGAGCAAGACGATGAAACAGACTTTTCACGCAGCGCGTACGGTGTTGTCCATGGCTGTCGCCTTGGGTTTTTCCAACCAATTGATGGCCGCCGAAGGCGGTTTCATCGAAGATGCCAGCGCTACCTTGCAGGCACGCAACTACTACTTCAGCCGCGACTTCTCCGACATCGTCGGGGCCAATCAACAGTCCAAGGCTGAGGAATGGGCGCAGGGTTTCATCTTCAACGCCAAGTCTGGCTACACCCAGGGGCCAATCGGCGTCGGCGTGGATGTGATCGGCCTGCTCGGAATCAAGCTCGACAGCAGTCCGGACCGGACCAATACCGGTCTGTTGCCGGTGCATGGCGATGGCCGCGCAGCCGATGAATACAGTCGCCTGGAAGGCGCGCTGAAGTTGCGTTACTCGAAGACCGAACTGCGCGTCGGCGAGTTGCAACCCAATCTGCCGGTGCTGGCCTTCAGTGACATCCGCCTGCTGCCGCCCAGCTACCAGGGGGCGAGCATCACCTCCAGCGAGATCAATGGCCTGACCCTGCAAGGTGGCCATCTGAGTTCCACCCACCTGCGCAACGAGGCGGGCGACGAGAAGATGCAGGCCATGCTCGGCCACGTACCGCAGCGCCGGGCCAGCAGTGACGCCTTCAACTATGGCGGTGGCGATTATGCCTTCAACGACAAACGCACCACGGTCAGTGCCTGGTATGGGCAACTGGAAGATATCTACGACCAGCGCTTCCTGGGCCTGAAACACAGCGAGCCCGTTGGCGACTGGATCCTGGGTGCCAACCTCGGCTACTACGACGCCAGCGAGGACGGCAAAAAGCTGCTGGGCACCATCGACAATCAGGCGTTCTTTTCCTTGCTGTCGGCCAAACGCGGTGGGCATACCTTTTACATCGGTTACCAGGGCATGTACGGCGAGAGCGCCTTCCCTCGAGTCTTCGCCAACATCTCGCCACTGGGCAACGAAGTACCGACCTATGAGTTCGCCTCCGCCGACGAGCGTTCCTGGCAGGCGCGTTACGACTATGATTTCGCGGCGCTTGGCGTGCCAGGCCTGACCAGCACCGTGCGCTACATCCGCGGCAACAACGTCGACACCGGCCAGGGCTTCGAAGGCAAGGACCGCGAGCGAGACCTGGACATCGGCTATGTGGTGCAGAGCGGCACCTTGAAGGGGCTGGGCGTGCGGGTGCGCAACGCGATGGCACGCTCCAACTACCGCAGCGATATCGATGAGAATCGACTGATCCTCAGTTACACATGGACGCTGCTGTGAGTCGCCAGGAGTCGGGTATGACAAACAAGGTCTGGGCAGGGCTGGCGCTGGTTGCGGCCGCTAGCGGCGTGGTGCTGCTGGCCGGTGGTGAGGGCATGCGGTTGTTGTATGCCGGCGCAGTAAACGGCTTGCTGCTGGTCGCGGCCGTGCTCTATCACCGTCAGCCAATGCCGGTGGTGGAAATTGCAGTGCAGCGCGAGCCGGCGCCGGTGGTATTGAGTGCGCCCGTGGCGGCCAGCCCGCAGCGGATGCCGACGGCCGAGCCGGTCTGGCCGGGCGCGCAGGTTCAGGTGGCGCTCGAACAGTTGACCCAACTGGTGCTAAAAACCGAGGACGACATGCGCTTTGCCGACCAGCTGGCGCGCGGCGCGGGTGAGCGAGTGCAGGCCAGCGCCCTGAGCATGCAGTCTTCGGCTGCCGTGCTCGGTGACCTTGATCAGTACTTGCAGCGCCTGGACCAGGTGTTCGATGAGCTGGGCAGCCAATCCGTGCGTATTGGCGCGATTGTCGGCAGCATCCAGGACATTGCCCGGCAGACCAACCTCCTGGCGCTCAATGCTGCCATCGAGGCCGCGCGGGCCGGTGATCATGGTCGGGGTTTTGCGGTGGTGGCGGACGAGGTGCGCAATCTGTCCCGTCAGGCGGCGGACTCCAGTGCGCAAATCCGGCAGATCGCCACGGGTCTGGAACGGTCGGCCGAGGATGCCCGTCAAGGCCTCGAACAGCTTGCCGATTCGACCCGTCTGGGCCTGGACAAGGCCGAGGTCGCGTTGCAGTCGATGGGAGAGTTGCGCAGTGGTGCGGTTGCCAGGGTGGAAGTGGTCGAGCGTATCATGCAGCGCCTGGCCAACTTGCATGAGCTGGCACGCCAGGCGACCCGGATAGCGGCATGAAGCGGTGACAGGTTCTGCGTGGACTTTTCGATGGCTCGATTTTATCCCTGTGCGGGTGTGGTTGAAGGGGAGCTGTGCTTGGCCTTACATGAAATGCAACATTCGTTGTCGCAGGAGGATTGATGGACGTGCTTAACAGCTTGCGGGTATTTGTGCGTGTCGCCGATGCCGGAAGCTTTACCACCGCGGCGCAAGCCCTGGATTTTTCCACGGCGCAAGTCTCCCGGCTGGTGGCCGACCTGGAGCAGCATGTACAAGCCCGCCTACTGCAGCGCACCACTCGCCGCCTGAGCCTGACCGAAGCCGGTGAGCGCTTCCTGCTGCGGGCCCGACAAATACTCGACGACATGGCCGAAGCCACCGAGGAAGCGCGCGGTGCCCACCTCAAGCCCAGTGGTCGACTGCGCCTGCATTGCTTGACCGGGCTGGGCGTGCTGATGACGCCGCTCATTGCCCGCTACTGCGAGCTCTACCCGGATGTGGTGTTCGAGCTGACCTTGTCGCAACGCAACCCCGACCTGCTGGAAGAAGGGCACGACGTGGTCATCTCCATTGCCCAGGAACTGGAGGATTCGCAATTCGTCGCCCAGGCGGTCGGCCGCATCTTCAGCATGCCCTGCGCCTCCCCGGCGTATATCGCGCGCCACGGTCTTCCCACCCGTCCCGAGCATCTCGACCAGCATTGCTGCTTGCGTATGCTCGACCCGTTGTACAGCGACGAGTGGGTGTTCCAGGACGAGCAGGGCGGGCACTCAGTTGTCCCCCGCAAAACCTTCCAGAGCAACGTTGCCGAGGCGATGGTCAATGCGTCGGAGGCGGGGATGGGTATCAGCCTGTTGCCGTTCTATACCGCCACCCGGTCGCTGCGCGAGGGCACATTGCTGCGCTTGCTGGGCGATTATCGGCTCAGGGAACGAAACGTCTATGCGCTTTACCCCTCCCGGCGTTTTCTGGATGCCAAGGTCAGGACCTGGGTGGAATTTCTCAAGGAAGAACTGCCCAAGCTTTTTGCCGAGCATGAGCTCGTTGCCGATGAGGTTCGTCATTGGGGCTGAACGCAGCGGAGGAACGGGTAGGGATGGTCCGGTAAACGGACCATCCTTGTGCAGCGTTGCCAGCCTATAGCGTCGGCTCCGGCTCGGCTTTCCTGTCGCCTGACTCGGCGCCATCGAGCAAGGCATCAATCAGCGCCTTGGCCATCTCCACCGAATGCAGGGTGGACCACAACAAGCCTTTCATATGCTGATCAGCGGCGTTGTCGCACGCTGCATAGGCGGTATCGAATGCGCCTCGAAGCAAGAGTGACGCATGCACGAGGGCATCTTCGGCTCGGATGCCGCCGCATACGGCGAACAGCGGGGCATGGACTGCGTCGCAGGAGCCGAAGGTGGTTGTGGCGGTTTGCTGGATGGTGCCAGGGATAGCGGCAGAGTCGGTGGGGGTTTCGAGTGGTGGATCGGGGACGATTTTTATCATGGTGTAGCTCCTTCTGCTATGGAGCTGCCACGTTCGTTACCAAGCGAATGGGTGGCAGCTGTACGCAGGTTGGTAAACCGGGGCAAAAGGAACCCGGCAGGACCGAAGCCCTCCCGCGCACAGCCACCATGAAACATTGCGGTAGACGTAAAGAAACGTCACGCAATGAATTTGGGGCGCTATGCGCCTTTTGCAGATCGGGTTACCAAGCCCGGTCGTTGAATTTTCAGCGACGGGTGAATGCTATCGGGATTTGGGGGGAGGGTGCAAGGCATGCGGCGCTGTAATGCCGGTCAGTTGTTTCTTTTGATGTTGAAGGGCGTTCATTGATTCAGGCTAGCCGTGGCAGGCAGAAAACGGCCAATAGCGGACTCATGCACCCGTGACGGTGACGAGCTGGTGGGAAAAATTCCGCACTCAGTAGCGGCAGTGTATTATCAGCGCGGGCCGATGCTGCCCGCCGCTCGCTCCCGAAGGGAAAGGTGAAAGCGTCTCTTCTTTTTCCGAACCATGTCGCATCTCTTGACAGTCGAGGTTTGGCAACGCGGGCACCAGGATACCTCGACTCCAGGAGGAACGATGTTTTCAATCAAGCAAGCCAAGCAGATGGCCAAGAGGCTGGGTGCCTCGCTAGAAGCACGCAATCAGAAGGTGCCTCACTCCACCGCGCTTGAACTGATAGCGCACCAATTGGGCTACAAGGACTGGAACACCGCGTCAGCGATGCTTCCCCAGGAAAACACCCGGCCCGCTGTTACGTTCGACAAACCAATTCCAATATTACGGATGTTTGACGAAACCAAGGCGCGCGAGTTCTATCTTGATTTTCTAGGCTTCAGCGTCGAATTCGAGCACCGATTCGAAGCAGATCTACCGCTGTACCTGGGGATCAGCCGAAACGGTCTACAGCTCCATCTTTCCGAACATCATGGCGATGCGAGCCCGGGCTCGACGATATTCGTACCCATGCAAAACATTGAACTGCTTCGGGACGAGTTACTTGCCAAACGCTACGGATACGGACGTCCAGATATTGTTCAGCAGGGCTGGGGGCAAGTCCTGGAAGTCTACGACCCTTTCGGTAATCGGATTCGGTTCTGCCAAAGCTGATCCTGCTTTGCGGACTGGGTTGACCCAGTCCGCTTTGGGTCCAGGCTGTGTGAAAACGCCAGTGATTGTCTAACCTTCTGATCGTCGAGATCGTAGCGGGGGCGATTATGAAGCGATTCATCGAAGGTGAGGCTCGGACGCAAGTCACCTTGCTGCCGGAGTGTCTGGACGATTACGTAGCCGAAGAAAATCCAGTGCGCGTGGTCGATGTTTTCGTCGATGAACTCGACCTAGGCGCACTTGGTTTTGAGGGCGTCGATCCTGCCGCAACTGGTCGTCCGGCCTACCACCCAGCGGTGTTGCTGAAGATCTATATCTACGGCTACCTCAATCGGATTCAGTCCAGCCGCCGACTTGAGCGTGAGGCCGAGCGCAACGTCGAGTTGATGTGGCTGACGGGGCGTTTGGCTCCAGATTTCAAAACCATCGCCGACTTTCGTAAGGATAACGGCAAGGCTATTCGCAGTGTCTGCCGGCAATTTGTGGTGCTTTGTCGCAACCTCAATCTCTTCTCCCAATCGATCATCGCAATCGACGGCAGCAAATTCAAAGCCGTCAATAATCGCGACCGCAACTTCACTCAGGGCAAGGTGAAGGCGCGCATGCAGCAGATCGAGCAGAGCATTGATCGATATCTAGCGGCGATGGATTCGGCGGATCGGGCAACGCCCGAAGTGGCCGAGGCCAAAGCAGAGCGTCTTAAAGAAAAGATAGAAACACTGAAAAAGCAGATGCAGAAACTCAAGGAAATCGAGGCGCAGCTCCACGAAAGTCCAGACCAGCAGATCTCCCTCACAGACCCACATGCACGCTCAATGGCCACGAGCGGCCGAGGCACCGGAACGGTTGGCTACAACGTACAAACAGCTGTCGACGACAAATACCATCTGATCATTGCTCATGAGGTGACCAACGTTGGTAATGATCGTGGGCAGCTGAGCAATATGGCGAACCAAGCGCGTGAAGAAATCGAGGCTGAATCGCTAACGGTGGTAGCTGACCGAGGCTATTACAAAGGTCTGGAAATCCTTGCTTGCGAGCAAGCCGGCATCACTACCTTCGTACCGAAACCCCTCACCTCTGGCAGCAAAGCCGAAGGCAGATTCGGCAAGCAGGATTTCATCTATCTTATTGCGTCGGACGAGTATCGATGCCCTGCGGGGCAGTTACTAACTAGGCGGCATTCGTCGATGGAAGACGGCATGTTATTGCATTGTTACTACTTCTCGGGCTGCCAGTCCTGCTCAATGCAAAAGCAATGTACTACGGGTAAGGAGCGCCGTGTGAAGCGCTGGGAACATGAGGCGGTAATCGACGCGATGCAGGTTCGGCTGGAGCATGACCCGGGGAAGATGAAGGTTCGCCGCCAGACTGTTGAGCATCCTTTTGGAACGCTCAAATATTGGATGGGAGCCACCCACTTCCTGACCAAAACACTTCCGCGGGTAAGTACCGAAATGAGCCTTCATGTGCTCGCCTACAACCTCAAACGAATGATGAGCATCTTCGGCATCGCAGGACTGCTTGAGGCGATCAGGGCGTGAATCCAGCCGTTTGGCTCGCCCGTTAGTAGCCGTTTGGGCCGCTGACGCGGCCCAAACGGCATTACGAACGTCTATGTAGCTGACTAAGGTAATTCGCGCTTCCGCCCGCTTATTCCACAGGCAATCCTCGCGACTCTCAGTTTTCGACGTGTTTAGCACGTTTTCACACAGCCTGGGTCGATAGCGGCCCCTCATGACAGTCCGTTTTCGGACATTCGCCCCCTCGTGAGCGAACTAAACCGACCCGAAGGCCAGCGACCAACCTATCGAAAGCGTTAGGGAAAAAATCGGGACAATGCGAGTTTTGGTATCAGGCCGTGTGCCTAAGGCTCACGTGTGGATTGCATTTGCAGAGCAGCAATCCTCCCGGACGCGTGAGTATTGCGGTGGACAGGGGCGCCTCTTGTTTGCTGATGGGTGGCAGCGTATACGGTGCGAAAACCATCTCTTCTATCAGACCTCTGACGGATGGGAAAACCATCACAACGATTCATCATGAATTACCAGGTATGTCCCAAGGTAGCGTTCGCTACCTTGGGTAGGCACTCTATTTAGTCATAGCAATGTAATGATCAGAGTAGCCACGTTCTTCAAAAATCAATTTCAAACCGTCTTTGAAGGCTTGGTGGTCAAATTCTTTGATGTCGAATATATTTTGTCCGAGCGAATGAGGCTCTCTATTCATATACCTGTAAAAGGTCTTAAACTTGTCTGTCGGCAAAGTCGGAGTTTGGAACACATTATTGAAGTCTTTCTTCTGAACAAAGTTAAAGGAATACTCAATTATGTTCCTCATGCAGTTCGCAATGAGAGCAGGGGGCGTCGCTGGGTCTTTCACAATTGACCAGTACGACTGGTAGTCATTCTGGATCTCTTCATGCTTCATGGGGATCACACTGCTGCCATGACTATTTTTGACTATCCTATACAGGTGCTGACTTTCACTCCGAGAATCTTTATTGGTATGAGTTAGCTCATAAAAGAAATACAAGCTGTGCGTGAGAACGAAAACCTGCTTATAGAGTGAGTTATTGATGAAGGATTTTTTTATTAGCTGCCCAATATTGAATACATAAAGATGCGAAAGGCTTGAAATTGGATCGTCAATTACAACTATTTTAGCAAGCGGGACGGACGCTGCGGTTTTTTGACCTTTGCACAGTTCAATAAAATAAAGGGAGCTTATAACGGTTTTTTCACCTTCGCCAAGAGAGTGGAATGCGTTGGCGTTATCGGCTGATCTAGCAATTCTGTAAAGGCTGTCACTATATTTTACCACCGAAAATCCATCGATCTCGATTTCCAATAGCGCAAGGTTTATATTCTGAATGGACTCTTCAATATTTACTGTTTGCTTCCTAAGATCAGCAATTTTTTCGTTGGATTCCCTGACCGCCTGATCAATGTCACGTGCTTCTTGTTCCGCCCTCCTGGCCTCCTGCGCTAATTCTACGACTGCCTCAGCATATGCTGATATCGACTGGTCATAGTCCCAACGCATCAGAGCCCAAAAACGTGACTTAATGTTTTCAGTGGTACGCTTTTTGTTCGCAAGCTTTTCATTATGTGTAGCGATCAGCTTATTGAGGGTAGATATTATTTCATTTATTGATTCGATGGCCCCACGACTTTCAGTGAGATTGACTGGAGAGCTAGGGCTCTTAAGCTTGGCGGCCGCGAAAAGCAGTAGCGCAGCATAGCTGAGTATTTGCTGAAAGCCACAACCTCAGAGCAACGTCTAAGAGCTCCCCACGTCTTATGCACAACTGAGATGAGCTGCTCACAATCAGGAAGTGGCAGAGCGCGCCTCCATTCTAGGCGCACGACCAGGATAAAACAGGATAAAATGGGACAGATTTATTTTTCCACTCTAATTCTGTCCAGTTAGTCAACTCTAGAGTAGAGAAATAAATCTGTCCCCCTTTTCCGCGGCAAGCGGCGTTCCAACAGGCCATTCGTCTCACCAGGGTCTGTTGACGTTTCGCTCCGAACCGCCGCGATCAGGGAAACGCGACCGCCGCCGCGAGATACAGCAGCAACGCCAGCAGCAACACCACGGTGAAGCCCAGGTGGATCGCCAGCAGGGTCGCCAGCACGGCCGCCACCACTGATACGCTGGCATTGACGCCCCAGGCGATCGGCACCAGTGCTTCGGCGCGCGCGGAGACGCGCTCGAGTCCGAGCGGAAACGGCATGCCCATGGCGAACGCCAGCGGCGCTACCAGCGCGGCGCAGATGCCGAACCTGGCGAGGGTCCGCACCGGCGCCAGCAGCTGGAACAACGGGGGTAGGGCGATCAGGTAGAGCAGGGCGATCACGCAGATCGCCAGGACCGGCCGCGCCAGCGGATGACGGGGCCCCACACCAGTTCCAATGTCCCCCCGCCGCCGGCCGGAGTAACGGCTGCCAAGGCCAGCGAAGATCAGGAACGCGCTGAGGGTTACCGCCACCGAATACAACGGGTGGCTGAGGAACAGGGTGAACTTCTGGATGAAGGCGATTTCCACGAACATGAAGGCGAAGCCGATGGCGGCGAAGTAGGACACGACCCGAAGTTCGAACCTGGCCAAAGCCGCATTTCGAGAGCGCCGCTGGCGCCGCCGCGCCACCCATAGCGGCGCCAGGATCAGCAGCACGGCGGCCACGCCGGACTGCAGCAGCGTGGCGATCAGCACCGGATAGCCCCACTCCAGCATTGACAGGCCGCCCTGCGCCTTCAGCGCCAGCAGTTCCGGCAGCGAGCGCCACTTGAAGAAGTGGAAGAAATACGGCCGGTCATCCATGGTCGGACGCACGTCGAACTTGTAGCGCGCCAGGAACTCCGCGCGCTCGCCGGACAGCAGGGCCTGCGCCGCGTCGAAGAACCAGGGCCGGTCGAGCAGGTTGTAGCGGTTCGCCTCGGCCACGGTCATCCCGGGGTAGTAGGCCAGGTCGAAGGAGCGCGCCCGGCAGAACTCCCGCAGCACGGCGATGCCGGCGTCGTCGAAATCCCTGTTGCTGACCAGCAGCGTCGCGGTCTTCCAGCCGCGGATCATGACGATGCGGCGCGCCGCGCTGGCCTGCCCGTCGCGCTCGATGGCCGCGGCCGCGGTGGCCAGCAGCCTGGGAACATCGCGCGGCGGCAGGGTGACCCAGCGGGTGATGGCCAGCAGGCCGCCGGGCGCGAGATGGCGCAGGTACTCGGCGAAGGCATCCACCGTGTACAGGTAGTTCTCGGACAGCGCATGCAGGCCGCCCGAGGCGGTGCCGAAGGAGTCCAGCAGGGCGATCTGGATCAGGTCGTAAGGCTCGCTGCGCGAAGCCACCAGGCCGCGCGCCTCGCCGATCAGCACACGGACGTTGGGCGCGCTGTACGGCTTGCCGGAGAAGTCGGCGAAGCGGCGCTGGACCAGATCGATCACCTGCGGGTTCAGTTCGATGGCATCCACCGCGCTGGCGCCGTGGTAGATCGCCTGCAGCACATCGGCGCCGGCGCCGCTGCCCAGCACCAGCACGCGGGGTTGCCGCAGCAGGTGATAGGGCAGAGCCGAGGTCAGGTAGTCCAGGTAGGCGAGCGGCTCGCGGCGCCCGTCATAGCGGTTCAGCACGGAAAGGCCGTCGCCGTCGGTGAAGATGGCCAGTTGCGCGGGCGGTTCCTGCGTTGCGTTGAGGCTTAGGCCCGGCGCGTGGCGCAGGGGAATGGTCGGGCTGTCGACGACCGTGAGCAGGCCCAGCGGACTCCAGGTCTGGGCGATTGCGCGCGCATCCTTGATACGCAGCGTCTGGCTCAGTTCCTTGTACTCGGAGGGCGACAGGGCGATCCAGCGCCCGGGCACGCCGGCCGGCACCGCGACCGCCGCCGCCAGCAGCAACGGCGCGAGCCAGTGCCTGTGCCCCGTGCAAGCCATGCTGGCCAGCGCCCCGGCGGCGATGCCGGTGCCGCCCAGCAGCCGCAGCGCATCGACGGGCGTCAGGGCGAACAGCGCGGCGACGATCGCCAGGCTGCCCACGCCGGCGCCGAGAATGTCGAAGGCGTAGATCCGGTGAATCTGTTCCTGAAAGCAGGTGAAGGTCAGGCAGATGCACACCGCCGCGCAGAAGAACGGCACGAACAGCAGCAGGTAGATCCTCAGCAGGCGCGCCGGCTGCCGCGCGTCCCAGAGGATCTCGAGGGGATTGAACGGAACCTGCTGGGCCAGGCTGAAGCAGGCGATGGCGCTCAGCCCGAACAGCACCGCGCCGCCGATGAACACACCGTGGAAGCGCGGCGCCAGCACAGGCCGCGCCAGCGCCACGGCGGTGCCGGCAGCGCCGTAGCCGAGCAGCGCGACGCTGATCATCATGTAGGCGAAATGGTGCCACTGGATGATCGAAAGCAGTCGCAGCAGCAGCACCTCATAGCCGAGCGCGGAGGCAGACAGCAGAGCCAGGGCGAGCAACGGCGGCGAATGCATGCTCAACCGCCTCCGACCAGCGGCACGAAGCGCACAGGCAGTACCTGCCGGGTGGACACACTGCCATCGCCGGCCTTCTCGATCAGCAGCAGGTACTGGATCATGAACGGCGCGCTGACCGGGATTATCATCCGCCCGCCGGCCTTGAGCTGGGCGATCAGTGGCGGCGGCACATGGCTGGCGGCGGCGGTGACGAGGATGGCGTCGTAAGGCCCGTGCTCGGGCCAGCCATGGTAGCCATCGCCCAGCCGGGCCTGCACCTTCGCATATCCCAGCCGGCCCAGGCGCTCCCCGGCCTGCACTGCCAGCGGCTCGATGATCTCCATCGTGTAGACCGCCTGCGCCAGCTCGGCGAGGATCGCCGCCTGGTAGCCCGAGCCGGTGCCGATCTCGAGTACCACGTCGCCGGGCCCGACCTGCGCCAGGTCGGTCATCAGGGCGACGATGTAGGGCTGGGAGATGGTCTGGCCGTAGCCGATCGGCAGCGGCCGGTTCTCGTAGGCGTAGGGCACCTCGTCGGGCGGGACGAACCTGTGGCGTGGCACCCTGGCCATCGCGGCCATCACCGGCGCGGCAAACTTGGCCCTGCCGGTTTCGTCGCGGGTGACGGACGACATGTCGGCGATCTCCCGCACCATGGCGTCGCGCAACGGCGCGAACGGGTCGTCGGCATGCAGGCTGGCGGATGCCAGCGCCAGGGCGATAGCAGGCGCCAGGATGCGCGTCAGGAGCATCACCGGCTTCACAATGACTCCTCCGCCTGAGGAACAGTCGAATCGTATAGCCGGCGGGCTGGCTCGGCAAGCCGGGGGTGCCGGCGACCAGACCAGGCTGCGGCGACTGCCTGAGAAAATATCGCAACCTGTAATACTACCGGCATCGCGATACCTTAGCTTTATAGCAAGCTGCGATAACAGGCACAATGCACGTCATTACTCAGAAACGCATCCGGGAAGCCCAGCAGAAATGGCCACACTCGGCCAATGTACTGGAAGCCTAGTATCGCCTGATTGAAACTGCAGCAATAACAGATTTAATCCCAGTCTTTTTGTATATCTCCATGGACGCACTGATATAGCGTTCTGTCAGGCTCCTGGTGCCCACCACAATCTCTTCGTATTGCTGATCAAGTATGGTGACTATCGTCTGCACTTCTTTGCTCATGGTCGGTGGCTCCAGCTGCTCCTAGAGCCAAGATGGTTGCTCATTTCTGTGCATCCAAGTTTCGCTTTCAAACGCCTTTATCGTCGGAATTCAGGCGCGGTTAAACCTGCCAGCTAATCCCGTCGCTCTTGGGGGGGTAGTGGCAACAGATGGTCGGCAAATGACGACGTCGCAGGCGCGTGAAACGGTGCGTGTACCGGACGTACAACAGGTGGCGACGGGGCCCCTGGTGCGAAATTGAACGGAATTGACCAGTACGCGCAAAAGTGACGACAGGCAGAAGGCGGCCAGAAGCGGGCGATTGAACGGGCCAGCAACGCGGTCGGCGTAGCCGCTGCCGCCAGGCTGCGCTCGCGCGCGAAGCGGGCGCAGGTTTTCAAGATCGCCGGGGCCTTACGGCCCAGCGCAGCCTTCGGCAGCGGCTACAGGGGGCCGTGCCAGCCTCGGATGCGCGAACGGCCGCTACGGGTCGACTTCTGCCGATCGCGACAGGCCGGAGTCGACCCGAAGCCGCCGCTCGCAGTGGGCCGTGTTCTAACCAAACTGGCCTTCCATTACAAGCGCAAAGCGGCCAGTGATGGCAGAGTTTTTTGCCAGTTGCCGATGTGCGCCGGGAGCGAATAAAGCTACTAAGTAGTAGGGGTGTGAGCGGCATGTATTAAAATTTGCCGCTCGTTGTGTTGTTGGCTTGTCGTTCTATTCGTATTTTTTTACTTGGTGTTCCTCGGATGCCTTTGGATCGTTCAAGTGCTTTATAAGTTCTTCTAGAATGATTAGGTCGCAGTGCCTTGCGCCCGTTTCTAGGTCTTGTAGGACGTGTGTCACGCCGTGATATTGGCGCTGTGACGCATTGTCTGAGATTAGTAGCGATGTTATGCCGTATTTTTCTAAATATTGTTCGCCAGTTTCCCAGGCTATACACAGGTCTACATCTTTTATATTTTTGTCGTTGCTTTCAAAGTCCTCGATCAGTCCATCTAGGCTAAATTTGTACTCGAGGATCATCGGTTCGGTAATTATTCCGAAGAGTCCATCAACCGTTTCTTCTGATACGCCTAGTGGATTTTTCTCTTCGTCGTAAATATAAAGGTCTTTTTTAAGGTCGAAGCCTATTTTGAATAATCCATCGTAAGTGAAGCGCTCATTTGTGGACATGATGCGCAGCCCTCGAATGACGCCACCTGCGATTAGCTGATGAAATAATGCGATAACATCTTGTTCGCGAGTTGGGTCGGATGTTATAGACACTCGCTCGACCGGTAAGAAAAAATGTTTATTTGTGAGATCTAGCGGCTTCGCGGCTTCATGCCCTAACATGTCTTTTTTCCAATTACTAACTTGCATCCCCCTAACCAGATCGGGGGAAACGCCTGTATTGGGCTTCATTAGCCCATAGTATTTAGAAAGATGATTTTCCATTAGCTTCTGACTTACGCTTTTAGCAAAGTCTGATAGCTCTCTGTGGAAGCCTTTTCGGCCGAGATCAGGTGTGTAATTATCGAAGTGAATTAAAAAGTGTACTTGGTTTTGTCTTCCGACATAGCGTTTTAGTGGAACAATAAGTGTTTCGCCCTGCGGCATGTTGTTGGCAGCTAACTGGATGCCTGTGTTAAGAACTTTGTAGCCGTTTCTAATACCTAGAGAGTTGTTGAACTGTTGCCATAATTTTGTAGTTGATCCAAATTCTACAGAAACAGATGGGGAGTACGTTTTTAATACATTTATATCCTCTTCGTCCAATCTGCCTTTAAGTATTTCGCCAAGCTCGGAGGGCGTCCAGGTGTCATGCATGAAGTCAAGGTTTCTGTACTTATCTTTTAATTTGCGGTTTGCGCCAAATTTAGCAAATGTTTTCTCTGATTCATCTGCGATGTCTCGGATTGTAGCGCTTTTTCCGGCGGCATTGTGAAGCCAAAGATAACCGGTTCCTTTTGCTTTGTGGGTGGTTGTTACGCCATTCGATTTAACAATTACCGTGGTGATAATAGTACTATCTGGTTGGACTGATCCTAGGCCGGTTTTTATTGAAAGTATCTTATGCCATTGTTCAGCTGTTTCTGTTTTGATCCAGTTTAATTTTTTGGGGTGAGTGGTGTCATCAAATCGAACGTTTATTGATACGCCTCTATCAAAGCTCTGGAATTCAGGATCTGTATCAGGTGTCGCAATTGGCTCGACTTTTGGATTTGCTCCGGACGCAATGCTTTTTATCCAGTTTCGAGCGTTTACGATTCTGCCTGAAGCTTCGAAGTCGGGCACTTTGGTTGATATGCGCATAAAATTAAAGCCGTAAGCAACATATGTGGCTCCAACACCTTTGTGCCCCCTCGTTTTCCCAGATTTAAAAGAAAAATTTGGTGCCAAAAATTGCTCAAATTTTTCTTTGTCTAAACCTATGCCATTATCGGATACGGTGAGTGTATTTTCATCTAAGTCGATAATGATGTTTATCTTAGGGGTGTATGATGCTATTGAACCTGAAGATATTTCTAGTGAGCTTCTGGCCTCTACTGCATCGAGAGAGTTTTGTATTAATTCACAGAAGGGGTCATACCATCCTACATATGAGCTAAGGATGTTTTCAATTTCTCGCTTGAGTGCCCCTAGCGCAGCCTCGTTTACAGCGGTATTTTTAAACTCAAGAGGGTCAAAAGATTTAAAGGTCATATAGGTGCTATCCATAGTTTTCGACGATCACTGGGCTGGCTAGTGATTTCTTGACGAGCTATTTATAAGCTAAACCACCGATTTTTCGCTATAAAAATGTAAAATGAATAGACGCTTGACATGGTTTGATTATTTGTGATTGCCGTAATCTGCAAAGGATCTCTTGGGCTGGTACGCACGCTTCCCAAAGGAAGTGTGAATCGCGCCGAATTTTCTCGACGCTTCAAAAGATCAGCGTTTGACCGGGAGTCGACAGGGGGGGGCGTCCGCTTTTGGCCGTTTTCTGCCTGTCAGGACTGACCGGAAACGACCCGTTGCAACCACTAATGGACTGCCTGAAATTTCCATCTGTCACCCGCCAATTGTCCCTTCTCCTCAAGCACCTGACACATCCAACTGGTCAGGTGGAATGCAAATGGGTGGGCGAGTCGACGGAATTATCAGCCGAACATCGCCCCGTCGTGTCGGGGCTTCGGCAGTACCAGGATGCGATTTTCGCGCCCGCGAAAATGGAAGCTACCCCATGCTGATTACCCTGTGTGCTCCTGCTCAGAAGTTGAGCAGGAGCAGTTGAACACCTGGGTCAGTTTTCGGTCAGCGGCAACACGCTAAATCATCACATGGTCACTATTGCTCGTCATAATGACCAATAATTCGTTAAATCAACGCACTTTTCGTCTTATCGTCGCACTCGCTTGCTTCTAGACTACTTTCCCCGCGGGCTCTGCCTTCTTGTTCACCAGGAGCGCGACCTGTCGGGTGTTACTTCTTCCATAGTGTCATACGAGCTCCATAACAGTACTCATGTGTCACAAGTGCTCATGTTGGTCCTTAGGAATAAAACAATGAAAAAAAAATTTCTGACCCTTTCCGCATTGGCTCTCTGCCTGGCTGCCGGCTCCGCGCTGGCCAAGGAATACAAGGAGTTGCGCTTTGGCGTCGATCCGTCTTATGCACCGTTTGAGTCCAAGGCCGCCGATGGCAGCCTGGTGGGCTTCGACATCGACCTGGGCAATGCGATCTGCGCTGAACTGAAGGTCAAGTGCAAATGGGTCGAAAGTGATTTCGATGGCATGATTCCGGGCCTCAAGGCCAACAAGTTCGACGGTGTGATCTCGTCCATGACGGTCACGCCGGCGCGCGAGAAAGTCATCGACTTCTCCAGTGAGCTGTTCTCGGGCCCCACCTCTTTCGTGTTCAAGAAAGGCGCCGGCCTGAGCGAAGATATTGCGTCGCTCAAGGGCAAGAAAGTCGGCTACGAGCAAGGCACCATCCAGGAAGCCTACGCCAAGGCCGTTCTGAACAAGGCCGGGGTCCAGACCCAGGCCTACCAGAACCAGGATCAGGTCTACGCCGACCTGATCTCCGGCCGCCTCGATGCCTCGATCCAGGACATGCTGCAAGCCGAGCTGGGTTTCCTGAAGTCGCCACAAGGTGCCGACTTTGAAGTCAGCAAGCCGGTCGACAGTGAGCTGCTGCCATCGAAAACCGCAGTGGGTATCAACAAAGGCAACCAGGAGCTCAAGGCGCTTCTGGATAAAGGCATCAAGGCACTGCACGACAATGGCACCTACGCTGCCGTCCAGCAAAAGCACTTTGGTGACCTGAACCTCCACAGCGGCCAATAACGACCCTGCGCCCATCTGTCGATGGGCGCTTTTTCGAATGCCAAAGGGCTGCCCAATGTTCGAACACCTATTGCAGATTCTGGGGCTGTCAGGCTTCAGCCTTAAGGGCTTCGGCCCGCTGTTGCTGCAAGGCTCCTGGATGACCGTCAAATTATCGGTACTGTCGCTGTTGTTGAGCGTATTGCTCGGCTTGATCGGCGCAAGCGCCAAGCTTTCAAGATCGTCCCTGCTGCGCGTCCCTGCGCAGCTCTACACCACGCTGATCCGCGGGGTACCGGACCTGGTGTTGATGCTGCTGATTTTCTACAGCCTGCAAACCTGGCTGACCAGCCTCACCGAAGTGCTGGGCTGGGACTATATCGAGATCGACCCGTTCAGCGCCGGGGTCATCACCCTGGGCTTTATCTACGGGGCGTATTTCACCGAGACCTTTCGCGGCGCCATCCTCGCCGTGCCGCGCGGGCAGATGGAAGCCGCAACCGCCTACGGCCTGACCCGTGGCCAGCGTTTTCGCTTCGTGGTCTTCCCGCAAATGATGCGCTTCGCCCTGCCGGGCATCGGCAATAACTGGATGGTGATCCTCAAGGCCACAGCGCTGGTTTCGATCATCGGCCTGGCCGATCTGGTCAAGGTGGCCCAGGATGCCGGCAAAAGCTCCTATCAACTGTTCTTCTTCCTGGTGCTTGCCGCCTTGATCTACCTGGTGATTACCACTGCTTCGAATTACGTCCTGCGCCGGCTGGAGATCTTCTACGCAGCAGGCACCCGGGAGGCGGTACGATGATCGAACTTCTGCAGGAATACTGGAAACCCTTCCTTTATCACGACGGCTATCACATCACGGGCCTGGCCATGACGCTGTGGCTGCTCAGCGCATCGCTGGTCATCGGTTTCGTGATGTCGATCCCGCTGTCGATTGCCCGGGTGTCATCCAATGCCTGGGTGCGCTGGCCGGTGCAGTTCTACACCTACCTGTTTCGCGGCACGCCTTTGTATATCCAGCTGCTGATCTGCTACACCGGGATCTACAGCCTCGCCGCGGTGCGCGCCCAGCCGCTGCTCGACGCCTTCTTTCGCGATGCGCTGAACTGCACCATCCTGGCCTTTGCCCTGAACACCTGCGCCTACACCACGGAAATCTTCGCCGGGGCCATTCGCAGCATGAACCATGGTGAAGTCGAGGCGGCCAAGGCCTATGGCCTGCGCGGCTGGAAGCTCTATGCCTACATCATCATGCCGTCGGCCCTGCGCCGTTCGCTGCCGTTCTACAGCAACGAAGTGATCCTGATGCTGCACTCGACCACCGTGGCCTTTACCGCCACCGTGCCGGACATCCTCAAGGTCGCGCGCGATGCCAACTCGGCCACTTTCCTGACCTTCCAGTCCTTTGGCATCGCCGCGGCGATCTACCTGGCGGTCACTTTTTCCCTGGTCGGTCTGTTCCGCCTGGCTGAGCGCCGTTGGCTGTCCTTCCTTGGCCCAGCCCACTAATTCAGGAACTTGCACATGTACAAACTGACCGTTGAAAACCTGCACAAGAGCTACGGTAGCCATGAAGTGCTCAAGGGCGTTTCGCTTAAAGCCAAGACTGGCGATGTGATCAGCCTGATCGGCGCCAGCGGCTCGGGCAAGAGCACCTTCCTGCGTTGCATCAATTTCCTCGAGACCCCCAACGACGGCGCCATGAGCCTGGACAACCAGCCGATCCACATGGCCCACGACCGGCACGGCATGCGCGTGGCCGACGCCGATGAGTTGCAACGCCTGCGCACGCGCCTGGCGATGGTGTTCCAGCACTTCAACCTGTGGAGCCACATGACCGTGCTCGACAACATCACCATGGCCCCGCGCCGGGTGCTGGGTGTCAGCAAAAAGGATGCAGAGGAACGGGCCAGGCGTTATCTGGACAAGGTGGGGTTGCCGTCACGGGTCGCCGATCAGTACCCGGCGTTTCTCTCGGGCGGGCAACAACAGCGCGTCGCCATCGCCCGGGCCCTGACCATGGAGCCGGAGATCATGCTGTTCGACGAGCCGACCTCGGCCCTGGACCCGGAACTGGTGGGCGAAGTGCTCAAGGTCATCCAGGGGCTGACCGAGGAGGGCCGCACCATGATCATGGTGACCCACGAAATGAGCTTCGCGCGCAAAGTGTCGAACCAGGTGCTGTTTCTGCATCAGGGGCGGGTCGAAGAGCAGGGCGAGCCCGAGGCAATACTGGGCAACCCGCAAAGCGAACGCCTGAAGCAGTTTCTCAGTGGCAACCTGAAGTAAGCCCCATAATCCATGCACCTTTGAGCAACTACAGGGCGTTCTCAATCAGTCCAGCCAAATGACGGTAGACACGAGGCTCAACATCGCCTGATAGTTCCTGGCCGGTCGCTCATACCCCACAAGGAAGACTCCATGCGCGTCGAGCTCCATCCCCTGTTGTTTAAGCCAGCCACTGGCTCACTCGATACCCGTTTACACGGTTGACTAGTGAGCAGAAGAGTACACAGCTTGGTTAAGTCACAGGCACGCAGCTTGCTGTCGATAGCCAAGTTGAAGAGAGCTAGATCCCGTGTCTTCTTCGCGAGCTGGAGTCTTACCTGGATGGCCCAGATATCTCTGACTCGAAGAGGGGCTTTCTGCCCGACAAGCTTTCCCTTGTTCCAAGGCTGATGGCTTTACGTAGCAATAGTGTTCATGGCTTGTCCTCCACGTTGAGGGAGGACAAGGATGGATCAGTCACGGTGCGTGGTCGCTATCCGACCCTTTACGGTCGTTCACTGCTGGCAGTTACCTGCCATCGTCCATGAACGACTGGCCCCCGTTGCGCGAACTAAAGCGTGGCCAGGGCGAGCAAGCCCAACACCGGCCAGATATACGAATGCAATCGCACTGACGACAGCGTTGGAAAAGCATTACTCATCACTTGTGGGGAGAGTCCATATACGAGTTGTTAGCCGCTTTAGAGACCCCCGCCACCGATAAACCAGGGGCGCGTAGCCCTGCTTCTATGCCCTTCATACTCCGATTTCCCTCTAAGCTGCTTCCGACAAATAAACAAACTGATCATTGCTGGGATAAATAACAAGCTGAACAACCATTGGCGCGCATCTGTTGATTTAGAGGTGATTGCCGCAAGTAAATTAATTAGAGTTACGCCAATGATTAAAAGGTTCAATCTAATAAGTCGACGCTTCATTGAAGCAAAGCTTTCCCAATCATAACTCAGCCAGTCGTGGGAAAAATTGTCGCATTTAGGACACTTAAGGCTTGGCGGAAGCTTGTCTGCGATATAACCACAGCTAGGGCATCGAACTTTCATGGCGCTATCCTGACACTCTCTCATTAGGTGACATGCCATGTCGCGCTTCTTGTCGCGGTAAGCGCGAGATCTATCGGGGGGTAACCCGACAGGAGTGACGGCAAGCCCGACTACGGTAAAGAGGGTAGCAGGACACCACCTATTTGCCACCGTCCACCGATTGCTTGTGGCCGATAGCAGCCTGTTAGACGATTTGATACTGCCCATCATCAGGCTTGCCTGGTGCAACCCTGAAGTAGTCACGAAATAGCTGATGTCTAGCCGAGACTCCTCCCTTTGGGCTTGGCCCCCTGCTTGATGTATCCAGCGTATTCACCAATCGCACCCAGCGCGTCACGGACGTTGTCATCGACTTCGGTCAAACCCTGTTTTTCAGCCTGGAGTGTTAATTCTTCGAAAAGCTGAATGCCTGACTCGGCCAGCACTGCCGTGCACTGAGGGGCGAGCTGGTGCACCCTCAGTACTCGGGCTCGCTTTCAACCAGAATGGGGGCGAGTTCACAAAGGGATAGGGACAAATATTGTCGTAATCGCATTCTGATCTAATGGTTCCAAACTCACCCGCAAAGATCCTGATCTACGCTTGCATCAGTGCCTTTTTATTAGAGGCAGAAGCGAGATACGTTCGCATGGATACGATTATAGATTCGGAAAATATTGTCATCAAATAATCAGTGGGACTTGAGTCTATGAAAGTGATTGTGCAGGGAGATATCATAAAAATAACTGGCGGTAATTTTTTGTTCAGCCTGTTTACGGTGATCATGTTGATATCGGTAACCCCAATCGGACTTTTTTTGTCTTTGGTGCTTCTTATGAGTGAAGAAGGTATTTTCATTAAGATTATTGCTTGTTGGATGTCGATCACGCTGCCGCCAATGATAATTCTTCTTGGGCGCAACGCTCTTCGGGCTCGCACGGCATGTACGCTGATTAATAATGGTGAACAGTCAGTAATAATTGAAGATAAAGCTAGCAAGGATATTTACAATATTGGGGATTTTAAGGCGCTGATTGTACAGCTGGTTAATATTCCGAAAGCCTCGCATTATCAAGCCTATTTAGTAGGCGTGAGTGGCAAGTGCCCCTTAGGTATACAGTCGATGTCACGCAATAAGTTAACCAGAATTTTTAAGCCAATTTCTGAAAAACTAGGTATCCCTCTTGAGTACGCCGAACAAGCAATTGGATTTTCAGAGGCCATTGCCATCAGGGAAAGTAGCGTAAAATCGTAACTACGACTCAACTCTGACATAGTGACTGCTTTTGGCCGACTTCTGCCTTTCATCCCGTTCAGTCCGCAAGGAATTTATTCAAGGAGCAACGGCGCGTCGTGAACGAGCAAGGCTTGCAGCTGCGATGGCGAGGGCGACGACGATCAGCACCGCGGCCACGGTGAAGGTAATCCGCATGGCGGCCGCAACAGCCTCAGGACGCGCTGTCATGACATGGGTTGTCGCCGATCCGAGCGCGAACACAGCACTCATGACGGATGCGCCGGTGATGAGTCCGAGATTGCGTGACAGGCTGAGCAGGGAGGATATGACGCCCCGCTGGTCCGGTCGAATGTCGGTCATTACGGCGGTGTTGTTGGCTGCCTGGAACAGCGCATAGCCGGCGGTGATGATGACAAGCGGGGCGATGTAACCCGGTACGCCGAACCTCGTCGGCAGCAGGGGCAGGATGGAGGAACCGACCGCCATTGCGATGAGCCCGACGATACCCATGCGGTGTGCGCCAAAGCGGTCCACGAGGCGGCCGGCGGGCACGCCCACCAGGGCGGCGACCAGCGGACCGCACGACATGACCAGTCCGACACCAGCTGCGTCGAGTGCAAGCGCGCCGGCAAGATAGAACGGGCCAACCACCAGCGTCGCCATGACCACCGTCGTGACCAGTGTGCTCATGGCGAAGCCTGCCGTAAGTACCGGGTTTTCGAACATTTCCAGCCGGATCAAGGGAGATGCCGCTCTCCTTTCGACGAGCACGAACAGGCCTGCCCCCAAGACAGCAGCCATCAAAAGCGCCGTGTTAAGCGGGCCAAAACTGCCGCGCCCCATCGTCATGGCCAGCGCATAGGCCGCGAGCGCCAGGGCAAGCAACACGGTGCCCGGATGGTCGAAACCATCTCGATACGTCTTCGCTTCCCGACGGTCAGCGGGCAAAAAGCGATACGCGAGGATCAACGCCAGAATGCCCAACGGTACGTTGACAAGGAAAATGGCAGGCCAGCCGAAGCTGGCGATCAGAACGCCCCCGAACGATGGCCCGAGCGCGGTACCGATCGCGGACATAGTTCCTAACAGGCCCATGGCGCTACCGATCCTTTCTTTTGGCACCGCCTCACCGACAAACGCAATGGTCAGTGCCATCATGGTGGCCGCTCCCAGCCCCTGCACCGCCCGGGCGGCGATCAGCAGCCAGAGCGTGGGCGCTGCGGCGCACAGGGCCGAGGCCGCCGTGAACAGGAAGATGCCGGCCAGTAGCAATCGTCGACGGCCGGTGAGGTCACCGAGCCGGCCAACGCTGACGATCAGGGTGGTGATGGCGAGAAGATAGGCGAGGACGACCCACTGTACTTCCTGGACGGAGGCGTTGAACGCCTGTGCCAACGTCGGCAAGCCAACATTGGCGATGCTGGTGCCGAGCGAGGACAGCAACATGGCGAGCGAAAGGCTGGCGAGCGCCCACCGAACCGAAGGTGTCGGTTGCGCACTGGCTGCCAGTGACTCATCTGGTCCTGCAGTGAGTGGCTTCATCATGCCCCCTTTTTTTGGCGACTCCCGGAATGGAGCTGTTAGAAATCTACGCCTTCGCATAACATGGCGGAAGGGGCACCATTTGCACTTTATTCGTGCGTTTGACGCCATGTCATAATCACGCCATGCCAGGGGCGATGCATGTCGACACCCGATCTCAACTTGCTTGTCACCCTTGATGTGCTGCTCGCAGAAGGCAGCGTTGCGCGCGCAGCGCAGCGCTTGCGGCTCAGCCCGTCGGCGATGAGCCGGGCATTGGCGCGATTGCGCGAAACCACGGGCGATCCGCTGTTGGTCAGAGCCGGACGCGGGCTCGTTCCCACACCCAGAGCGCTGGAACTGCGCGAGCGGGTCAGTCAGTTGGTGCAGGACGCAGAAGCGGTTCTACGTCCTGCCGAGACGCTCGACCTCAAACAGCTCGTACGAACGTTCACGCTGCGTACCAGCGAAGGTTTTGTGGAGAACTTCGGCGCGGACCTCATTGCGCGCGTCGGCGAGCAAGCGCCAGGCGTGCGGCTGCGCTTCGTGCACAAGCCAGATAAAGACAGCACGCCACTTCGCGATGCAACGGTGGATCTGGAAACGGGAGTCGTGGGCAAGAGCGCTGGCCCGGAGCTGCATACCCAGGCATTGTTGCGCGACCGTTTCATTGGCGTCGTGCGAATCGGGCACCCGTTGAGCCAGAGTGAAATCACGCCCTCACGCTATGCGGCGGGCGGGCACATCTGCGTCTCCCGGCGAGGGCTCGACAGGGGACCTATCGATGAAGCTCTCAAGCCGCTGGCCCTGGAGCGCAAGATAGTGACCATCGTCGCAGGCTTTTCGACTGCGCTGGCGCTCGCCCGGGCCACCGACCTGATCGCCAGTGTTCCCGAACGGCACACCGCAAACCTGCGCGTCGCCATGCACAGCTTCGCTCTTCCATTCGACATGCCGACGTTCACCGTCTCGATGCTCTGGCATCCACGGTTGGACGCCGATCTGGCGCATCGCTGGTTGCGTGGTTGCCTTCGAGACGTTTGTGCGCAGCAGCGCATCGAATCGTCACCATAGGCAAGCGCTGTCGAGACGCAAGCACTCAGGGTGCGCCGAACAGCATCGTCCAATAGATGCCTGAGTCGCTGCGCGAGTTTGCGGCATAGGCCGCGCCAACCTGGGTGAACATCGGGTTCATCAGGTTGGCGCAATGCCCTGGGCTGGCCAGCCAACCCGCCATCGCCTTGCTCGGCGAGCCTTGCCCGGCGGCGATGTTCTCGCCGATCTGCCGGCCACGGTAGCCGGCGTCCCTTGCCCGGTCCACCGGCGATTCACCGTCGCGGTCGCGGTGTGCGAAGTAATTGCCGTTGGCCATCGCCCGGCTGTGCCCCTGGGCCGCCGTCCCGAGAGCGGCACTCCAGGCCAGCGGTCGTGCGGCGGCGAAGCGCTTGCGACCACACAGGCGTGGTTTGGCCCGCGCCGCGTTGACCTGTGCCAGCAACGCCTTGGCCGCCGCTCGCGGATCGCCCATATGACCGTCGAGCAAAGGCCGCGCCAGCACCACCTGCCAGTCATCCTCGTCGCGACTGACGCCGATATCGGCGTACTGAGTATCGAGCAAGGCCCGGCAGTAATCGCTCTGGAGCATGTCAAAGGCCGTCTCGGCATCCTCCGCTCCGACCAGGCGGATGGTCCGGACCGACACCGCCTGATAGCCGGAAGCCTTCAACCGTTCTCGCAAACCGCCGCCATAGCCGATCGGCAAGGCCAGGCTCGACTTCAGCGCCAGTGGCCTCGCACCCTGGAGCGTGCGCCTCTCGCAGCGCTGGGGCTCGGCACGGTAGTCGTTGATGGCCTCCACCAGTTGCCTTTCCCCACGGGCATGGGCGGGGCTGGCGAGCAGGGGGAGCAAAGGAATGAGGCAGAGCGAGACAACACGGGAGTAGCGAAGGGTTTGGCGCATGAGGCGAACTGCTCTGATGGGATGAGGAGGGTAGCGATTGAGTGGCTGAGCAATGACCGCAGAAGCGCTTCGCTGCATTTGCTGGCGAGTGGATTCCAGGGCTGGGCTAAGACTGCGGGCCTCGGCACAAGGTTCACGAGCAAAGGGTGCAAATTTTATTGTTGGAGCAGTGCCGCTCCTGGCCGAAATCGGATTCCGGCGTTTTGAACACTAAGCCAGATAGCGCCGGAACCACGCCAGCGTCCTGCCCCATGCAAGGTTGGCAGCGGTCTCGTCGTATCGGAGCGTGGAATCATTATGAAAGCCGTGGCCGTGAGGCTTGATGCCGGACGGGCCAGCAACGCCTCACCTTCACTGAAAGCTATGGGGCGGTAGCTGCCTGCCGTCCGCGCTCGAGGTCGACGCCGGCCAGGATCAGCAGACCGACAACGAAATAGCTGCCGGTGATCAACATCGCCAGGCGGTGATCGCCGCCGGACAGCCAATTGACCAGGCCGTAGGTCATGGGGCCGAGGATTGCCGACAGTTTGACCGCCAGCCCCCAGAGGCCGAAGAATTCCGCCAGACGCGTCGACGGCGCCAGCAGTCCGACTATCGCGCGACCGGCCGATTGACTGGCGCCCATGCACAGACCGGCGAGGTTGGCCGCCAGCCAGAATAGCCCGGGGTCGCGCGCGACCCAGACCAGGCCGACCATGCCGAGCCAGCCCAGCAGGGTCAGCGCCAGTGTGGCGCGATGGCCGAGGCGGTCCTGCAGCCAACCGAACAGCACGGCACCGATGGAGGCCGTGATATTCACCACGAAGATCAGCAGCAGCGTGTCCTGGGTAGTGAAGCCCATGACCTGGTTGGCATAGATGGCAGCCAGGGCGATCACCGCCGAGATACCGGCCTGGTAACAGACGGTGCAGGCCAGGAAACGCAGCAGGTCGCGATAGCGTTCGGCTTCGCGCAGGGTTTGCACGAAGCGCGCCAGCACCGCTTGCGCGATAGGCGTGCCGCCACGCACTGGCTGCGGCTGGCTGCGTTCACGCAGGAACAGAAAGGTCGGTACGCTGGCTACGGCGAACAAGGCCGCGGTGATCAGCATGCACACCGGCACGAACTGCGCAGCAGTCTGGCCCTGCGCCTGGGCCCAGCTGACAAAGGCCAGGCAAGCGCCCAGGCTGACCAAGCCGCCTATATAGCCGAACCCCCAGCCCCAACCGGACACCTTGCCCAAGGCATCGGCACGGGCGAGTTCGGGCAGGAAGGCGGCGATCAGGTTTTCGCCGCTGCCGAAGCAGTAGCTCGACAGCACGATGAAAAGGATCGCGATAGCGAGCTCCCCCGGCCCGGCCAGCGCGAGCCCAGCGGTGAAGGCGACGCAACCGATTGTAAAGAACAGCAGCAGGCGCTTTTTGCAGGCGAAGGCGTCGGCGTAGGCGCCGACCAGCGGCGCGGTCAGGATGATCAGCGCGCTGGAGAGGGCGAGGGCGCTGGTCCAGGCCAGCGTACCCCAGGCTTCGCCCTTGGCGACCACGGCGACGAAGTAGGCGTTGAACACGGCGGTGATCACCACGGTCGTGTAGCCGGAGTTGGCGAAATCGAACATCGCCCAGGCCCAGATTTCTCGGCGTGTCACTCCGGGGTTAAGGCTGGCTGGCATGGCGATCTCTCTGCAGGCGTTGGGTTCTTGAGAGCCTAGCCCTGGCCCACCCATCCTGCGAGCGCTCCAGTTCATGATGGGGTTCCCAGCCACGGCCATAGGTGCATAATGGCAATGGGCAAGGATTTACACACCGAGTGTCCTGTCATGAGGGGCCGCCGATGTCTCGTCCGCCTCCAGAAACCCGCGCCATCCCCCCTTCCGGTGGGGACGTGGAAAAACTGCTCGAAATTGTCCAGCGCACCGTGGTCGAGTTGCGCCCGCAGGCGGCAGAAGGTTTGCACGTCACCTTGCACAGCGTGCTGGACCGGGACCTGGGCATAGACAGCCTGGCTCGGGTCGAACTGTGGTCACGCATCGAGCACGAATTCGGTGTGCGCTTGCCGGAAAACCTGTTCGCCTCGGCAGAAACTCCCGCCGATGTACTGCGCGTATTGCACACCCGACCTGGCGCCGAGGCGGCACGCCCGTTGCCCTTCAGCGAGGCCCCGGTAGCAACGGGGCAGACGCCGGACACCGCGCGAACCTTGATCGAGGCGCTGGAGTGGCATGTGCGCCATCAGCCGCAGCAGCCCCACGTGCGCCTGCTGGGTGACAGCGACCAGACGCAAGACATCAGCTATGGCGCCTTGCACCAGGGCGCCCTGGCCGTTGCCGCAGGGTTGCAACGCAGTGGCTTGCAGGCCGGTCAGACCGTGGCCCTGATGCTGCCCACGGGCAGCGACTTTCTCCATGGCTTTTTCGGCATCCTTTTGGCCGGTGGTGTTCCGGTGCCCATCTACCCACCGCTGCGCCTGTCGCAGATCGAGGATCACCTGCGCCGCCAGGCCGGCATCCTGTGCAACGCCGAGGCCAAAGTGCTGATTACCGTGACGCAAGCCAAGCTGCTTGCCCGGCTGATCCAGCCGCAGGTCCCGAGCCTGACGCGCATCGCCAGCGTGGCCGAGTTGACGGGCGAGGGCGGCGAGTGCATCACACCTGCGCGGCAACCGGATGACATCGCCTTCCTGCAGTACACCTCGGGCAGCACTGGCCAGCCCAAGGGCGTGATGGTCAGCCACGCCAATCTGCTGGCCAACCTGCGCGCCATGGGCGGGGCCCTGAAGGTGGGGCCGCAGGACGTGTTCGTCAGCTGGCTGCCCATGTACCACGACATGGGCCTGATCGGTGCCTGGCTGGGCAGCCTGTATTACGGCTACAGCCTGGTGTTGATGTCGCCGCTGGCTTTCCTGGCACGGCCGGCGCGCTGGCTATGGGCCATCGACCGTTTCCGCGGCACGATGTCGGCGGCGCCCAACTTCGCCTATGAACTGTGCCTGGGCAAACTCGCTGACGCCGACCTCGAGGGCCTGGACCTGAGCAGCTGGCGCCTGGCCTTCAACGGTGCCGAGCCGGTCAGCCCGGACACCTTGCAGCGCTTCGCCGAACGTTTCGTTCGCTACGGCTTGGCGCCTACCGCGCTGGCGCCGGTCTATGGGTTGGCCGAGGCCACGCTGGGCGTGGCTTTTCCTCCCCTGGGCCGAGGGCCGCTGATCGACCGGGTGCAGCGCGACGCGTTCCAGGCCCGTGGCAATGCACTGCCCGCCGAAGCGGACGCCAGCGCAACGCTGCGCTTCGTCTCCAGCGGCCGGCCACTGCCGGGCCATCAGATTCGTATCGTCGACGGCAGCGGTGTCGAACTCCCCGAGCGCAGCGAAGGTCACCTGCAATTCAGCGGGCCGTCCACCACCGCAGGCTACTACCGTAACCCCGAAGAGACCCGCCGGGTGCTGCGTGATGGCTGGATCGACTCGCTCGACTTCGCCTACATGGCCGGCGGTGAGGTCTACCTGACCGGCCGCGCCAAGGACCTGATCATCCGTGCCGGGCGCAACATCTACCCCTACGATGTTGAAGCGGCGGTCGGCAATCTGCCTGGCCTGCGCAAAGGCTGCACCGCGGTGTTCGGCAGTCCGGACCCGGCCACCGGCACCGAGCGCCTGGTGGTGTTGGCGGAAACCTGTGAGAAGGAAGCCGCCGCGCGGCAACAACTGCAGCAGGAGGTCAACCGCATCGTGTTCGACCTCACCGGTGTGGCGCCTGACGATATCGTTCTGGCGCCACCGCATAGCGTACTGAAGACCTCCAGCGGGAAGCTTCGCCGCGCTGCCAGCCGCGAACTGTATGAGCGCGGCGAAGTGGGGCGGCCACACCTCGCCGTGTGGCGCCAGCTACTGCGCCTGGCGCTGCAGGCCTTGCGCGGGCATTTCGGTCGCAGCTGGCAGACCTGCCGCGCCGCGCTGTATGCCGCTTACATCTGGCTGCTGTTCTGGCTGGTTACACCGCTGACCTGGCTGGCCGTCGCGATCCTGCCGCGCCAGCGTTGGTGCCGTAGCTTTACCCGTGCCGCCGCACGGCTGTTCCTGCGCCTGGCGGGTGTGCCGTTCAGCGTCACGGGTCTGGAGCGCCTGCCTTCGTCCTCGGTGAGCGTGCTGGCCGTAAACCACGCCAGCTACCTCGACGGCGTCATTCTCTGCGCGGCCCTGCCGCCGCAGTTCAGCTTCGTTGCCAAGCGCGAACTGGCTGGCCAGTGGATCGCCGGCCGGTTCCTGCGCCAGCTTGGCGCCCACTTCGTCGAACGCTTCGACCTGCAGCGCAGCACAGCAGACGCCGAGTCCCTGGCCGAAGCGCTGCAGGCTGGCCAGCCCCTGGTGTTCTTTCCCGAGGGGACCTTCACCCGCGAGCCAGGCTTGCGCACCTTCCACATGGGCGCCTTCGTGCTCGCCGCGCGTGCCGGCGTACCGCTGCTGCCAGTCGCAATCCGCGGCACGCGCAGGGTGCTGCGCGCCGGTCAATGGTTCCCGCGCCACGGTGCAATTCACGTCAATGTCTGCTCGCCGCTGTTGGCGCAGGGGCCGGACTGGTTGGAAGCCATCAAGCTGCGGGATGCAACGATAGCGATGCTGCTGGAGCACCTGGATGAATCGGAGCGGGGGTAGGGTTTCGAGCGATGGAGGTCCCTGACGGCAGCTGCTACGCCGACCGGGGTAAGCCGAACCTGTGTAGCCGCTGCCGAAGGCTCGGTGCGCCGCTGCGACGCTCGCGCGCGTTAGCGGGCGCAAGGTCTCAAGATCGCCGGGGGGAGCCCCTGCGGGACTCCAGCGCAGCCTGGAGGCAGCGGCTACGCCGATCGGAGTACACCGAGCAGGGAGCCCCCCAACCTGAGCGATCAGGTCGGGGGGCCCACTTCAGGACCTCGGAGGTCCAGCGCTCGCGTCACCTGAGGTCGAAGCGGTCAAGGTTCATCACCTTGGTCCAGGCCGCTACGAAGTCCCTCACGAACTTCTCCTGCGCGTCTGCGCTTGCATAGACTTCGGCCAAGGCCCGCAACTGCGCGTTTGAGCCGAAGACGAGATCGACACGGGTGGCCGTCCACTTCACATCACCGGTTTTGCGATCGCGGCCTTCAAACTCTTCCTTGGCGTCCGAGACGGGTTTCCACTCCGTACCCATGTCGAGCAGGTTGCTGAAGAAGTCGTTGGTCAACGCTTCCGGCCGCTTCGTGAAGACGCCGTGTCGGGTTTGTCCGACGTTGGTGTTCAGCACGCGCAGGCCGCCAATGAGCACGGTCATTTCTGGCGCGGTGAGTGTCAGCAGTTGCGCCTTGTCAATCAGTAACTGTTCGGCCGGTACGAGGTATCGGGTTTTGAGGTAGTTACGGAAGCCATCGGCGACGGGTTCGAGATACCCGAAAGATTCCACATCCGTCTGCTCTTGCCTCGCGTCCATCCGCCCTGGTGTGAAAGGCACCGTTACGGTGTGACCGGCATTTTTTGCCGCCTGTTCGACGCCGGCGCTACCGGCCAGCACGATCAGGTCCGCCAGCGAGATCTTCTTGCCGCCAGTCTGCGCGCTGTTGAACTCGTTCTGGATACGTTCGAGGGTTTCCAGCACCTTCACCAGTTGCTCAGGCTGGTTGGCTTGCCAGAACTTTTGCGGGGCCAGACGCAGGCGAGCGCCGTTGGCGCCGCCGCGTTTGTCGGAGCCGCGGAAGGTGGAAGCCGCCGCCCAGGCGGTCGACACCAGTTGCGGCACAGTCAGGCCGCAGGCGAGGAGCTTGCTCTTGAGCGCTGCGATATCGCTGTCGTTGACCAGGGCATGGTCGACCGCCGGGATGGGGTCTTGCCACAGGAGTTCTTCGCTCGGCATTTCCGGGCCGAGGTAACGCGAGAGCGGCCCCATGTCGCGGTGGATCAGCTTGAACCACGCACGGGCGAACGCGTCGGCCAACTGATCGGGATTCGCCAGGAAGCGCCGCGAAATCGGTTCATAGATCGGGTCGAGTCGCAGGGACAGGTCTGTGGTCAGCATGGTCGGATTACGACGCTTGGACGGGTCGTGAGCATCCGGAATGATGCCGGCGCCAGCGCCGTTTTTCGGCGTCCACTGGTTCGCCCCTGCGGGGCTCTTGGTCAGTTCCCACTCGAAGCCGAACAGGTTCTCCAGGTAATTGTTGCTCCACTTCGTGGGCGTCGTGGTCCAGGTCACTTCCAGGCCGCTGGTGATCGTGTCGCCGCCTTTGCCGGTGCCGAAGGTGCTCTTCCAGCCCAGGCCTTGATCTTCGAGGCCAGCGGCTTCGGGCTCGGCTCCGACGTTGTCGGCAGGTCCGGCGCCGTGGGTTTTGCCGAAGGCGTGGCCGCCGGCGATCAATGCCACGGTTTCTTCGTCATTCATCGCCATGCGAGCGAAAGTCTCGCGGATGTCCACCGCAGCAGCGAGCGGGTCCGGGTTGCCCTCCGGGCCTTCGGGGTTAACGTAGATCAAGCCCATTTGCACCGCGGCGAGCGGTTTCTCCAGATTGCGCTCCTGGACGGTAGGGCTCTGCTCTTTGCCATAGCGCACGTCGCCCTCCAGCCAGGTTTTTTCGGAGCCCCAGTAGACGTCTTCATCCGGTCCCCAGACGTCCGGACGACCTCCGGAAAAGCCAAAGGTCTTGAAGCCCATGGACTCCAGCGCGACGTTGCCAGTGAGGACGATCAGATCGGCCCAGGAGATGTTACGACCATACTTTTGCTTGATCGGCCAGAGCAGCCGGCGCGCCTTGTCGAGGCTGACGTTGTCCGGCCAACTGTTGAGCGGCGCGAAGCGTTGCTGACCGGAGCCGGCACCACCACGACCGTCACCGGTGCGGTACGTGCCTGCGGCGTGCCAGGCCATGCGAATAAAGAGCGGCCCATAGTGACCGAAGTCCGCTGGCCACCAGTCTTGCGAATCGGTCATCAGCGCATGCAGGTCTTTCTTGACCGCCTCAAAGTCCAGCTTTTTGAACGCTTCTGTGTAGTTGAAGCCCTCCTCCATGGGGTCGGACAGGGACGAGTGCTGGTGCAGGATCTTCAGATTGAGTTGCTTCGGCCACCAGTCGCGGTTCGACGGGCCACCACCCGCGGCGGCGTGATTGAACGGGCATTTCGATTCAGTTGCCATGTGTGAGCTACCTTTGGTCGTGTTCATCCGACTATCCGGCCCGGCATGGGCGCAATAGCGACGAGCGAAATCAATGACATAGGCTGCAGGGCCAGCTGTTCGATCAATTGATCGTCGTGGTCACACGGAAAATCCGGATAGCAGCAATCGAGTTGCCAGCACGGTGGCCCACGGCAAGCCTAGTACGCTTCTGACTTGTTCGTATCTCTTATCAGGTCTCAACCGGCCAGTTTTCACCAGCGCTCCGTTAAGGTTAGACCCCTATAAAGCAGTCAGCTAATAGGTGGCGTATTAGGTCTTGATAGGCATAATCTTTTACTTGACCTGTGGAGATGGAGCCGCGGGTATGAGTACGCGACGTACCCATGCACGGGAGAGAACCAGACCATGAATAAGCGCCCGCGCCGCACGGCCATCCACGAAGCTGGCCACGCCCTGGCCTTTTGGTGGAATGGTCAGCGCCTGGAGCGCGTCACTGTGCGTACCAGGACAGAAGCCTTCAACGGCCCAATGATTGATCTGCGCGGCAACCCGCAAAACGTAGAGGGGTTGGTAGAGGCTGATTACTTTGTCCCGCACCCAGCCTTCGACGCCCCTGGGATTGCTGAATATCTGCCCTCTATGATCGAGTCCATTGAACGCGACCTTCTCCATTGCTTCGCCGGCCCCGTGGCCGAAGCAGTCTACTTGCACACCAGATCCGACAAATTCTTCAGGGGCAGCGGGGGTGACCTGCGCCGGGGCTACGAATTGATACGGTTGCTGCCCGCACGAAAGCTACTCGATGCCCAATCCCAGGCAATTGCCCGGTCCAGCTGTCTGGTGCGTCGTTACTGGCCTGCTGTCACCGCTGTGGCGGATCTTCTGCAAGAGCACGGCACGGTTAGCGGGGAAGCGATAACAGCGCTGCTGTGCGAAGTCACCGGGGAGTCACCTGCGCTGGTCGGCAATGACCTGGCAACCCTCGACACGCGGGTTCATTGCACTACAAATAACTAAACCAACTCAAAGCCGCACCTGACCACACCATTCAGAGACGAGGAGGGCTATAAGCATGAACGAGCAGACGCATGAACTGCTGGAGCAGGTCTTGATCGCACATGGCGGTCTCGAGCGCTGGAACAGCTTCAGCATCGTTTGCGCCACCCTGGTGACGGGTGGCTCACTATGGGGCATGAAAGGGCTGACGCAGGACGGCACGCCGCGCCAGATGACCGTCTGGCTGCACGAGCAGAGGGCCTCGATGATGCCTTTCGGCGCCCCGAATCAGCGGACCGTCTTCACTCCCGATCGAATTGCAATCGAAACAATTGACGGGCAGGTAGTTGCCGAGCGCCAGGCACCGAGGGAGTCCTTTCGTGGACACGGCGAAATATCACCCTGGGATCCACTGCACCGGGCGTATTTCAACGGTTATGCGCTCTGGTCCTACTTGACCATGCCCTTTCTGTTCACCCTGGCGGGTGTCGTGACCGAGGAGATCGAGCCCTGGTCCGAGGGGGCACAGCTTTGGCGCCGCTTGCGGGTGCGTTTTCCCGAGCACATCGTGACGCACTGTGAAGTGCAGGACTTCTATTTCGGCGAGGACTTCCTGCTCCGCCGGCATGACTACAGCGTGGACGTGAGCGGGGGGCTGCTTGCCGCTCAGTACGTGCATGACTATGTTGACGCAGAGGGGCTGCGCATGCCCAGCAAGCGACGCGCCTATAGGCGAGGGGCGGACGGGCATGCCGTCTGGGATGAATTGCTGGTGGCGATCGACCTCAGCGAAATCAGCTTTTCATAGCGTGCCTCTGGGCACCAAGCACCGGCCTGAAGAAAGTACGTTCATAGCTGAGACTGCGCTCGCGTGCGCAGCAGGCGCAAGGTTTCAAGATCGCCGGGGGCCTTACGGCCCCAGCGCAGCCTACGACAGCGGCTACAGAGTCCGTGTCAGCCATGGTTGGTCGATTATGCGCAAGTTCTGCGGCTCCCTGAGGTCCATCACCACCTCGTGCGCCGCTGGGGCGCAGTAGGCGGTGAATGGGACGCCACTCAGGAAATCGATTCGGCAATGGCTTTCGCGATACGTGGATCGCTGAGGTACCCAGCGATGGAATGGGCATCGTCATAGCCGTTTTCGATATCGGGATAGTTCTCGATGCCTGGGCCGAAATTGTCGTTGGTCAGGTTGGGGCGTAGCGCGACGAAATCTTCCGGGTCAGCGCCGTTGACCCAGCGCTGCACGTTATTGGGTTTGACCCGCGGCTTCGGGAAACCTTTGCGCACGCTGTCGATGCCCAGCGGTGAACCTAGCGTTATGAGCAGCGGAGATTGGCGCGGCCGGCCGTTCCTGGCGAATTCGCGCAGCAGGGAGTAGGCGACAATGGTGCCAAGCGAATGTGAAACGACTATCGCCGGTTCATCGTCCTCGAACAGCGGGCGCACCAGCTTGTTGACTTCGTCATGCACGTGCTGGTTGCGGATATAGGCGTGCGCCTGCCCCAGCACGCGCAAGGCGAGTGTGCCATGGGCCGGGGAAACGTTTTCGATTACCCGGGCAATCGCCTTGAGCCATTTCTTGTGTGGGCCAGCGCCCTGAGCGACCGCCGTTACCGAAACTTCGGCTTCAATTTGCGCTTGGGTTGCACCCATGCGCAGCGCCATTTCCTTAAGCGCATCGACGGCGAACTCATCGAAGTCCTCGGGCGCATCTTCGGCACCAAGCGCAATCGCCTCGCTTTTCACCTTGGCTGAACTGAGCTGCGCGAGCGTGTCGCCGTAGAATGCCGCTTCGATGCGCTAGAGCTTGCCAAGCGGATCGGGGCCATGCGTGGCATAAGTAGCCCGCAGGCTCTTGAGCCACTCATCGAGGATCTCCTGGGAGCTTTTGCCTTCCTGGTTGATACCGTGGACAAGGATCATGCACATGGTCTTTTCTCCGTGTCAGTTCATTACGTTGTCAGGAGTGATTCGAACTCGACTTCTTGACGGTGATACCGGCAAGCTTGATCAAAGCCTTGCGGCCGGCGGGCAGGGCGATGGTGAATAGGCCTGGCGCGAGATAGTCCATCGCTGCTAGTGCCTGCCTGCGCCAAGCCACTGCACTTGCATCGCAGTTTGCGGTTGCGACAGCGCCCCATGCCTGCCGCATCCACGGTATCCGACCGGCAATCGGATGTCGTTTGAATCCAGGGGTCTGGTCATAAGTGAAGCTTTGCTCCCGTTCTTCCGGTGTACGCGGTTCGCGAGCAGCGACCGCTGGTATGTCGGCGTAGAGGCGACCACCGTACTCGCTGATCGTACCGCCACCGTACAGAATGATATCGAGCGGAACTCCTGCTCATCGATGCTGTTGGCCGCAATCGTGCGGAAGATCTGGTGGCCTTGCTGACGCCGGTGGCCAAGGCCTTCCTGACCGACCTGGGTCTGGAAACCACGGTTCATGGCCAGCAGATTTTCGGCGGCCACGGTTACATCCGCGAGTGGGGCCAGGAGCAACTGGTGCGCGACGTGCGCATCACCCAGATCTACGAAGGCACCAATGGCATTCAGGCGTTGGACCTGGTCGGGCGCAAGATCGTCGGCAGCGGCGGGGCGTTCTATAACCTGATGAGCGATGCCTTGGCGCAGCCGCGGGCTGCACTCGGTCCAGTTTAATTTGCAACCGCGGCTAAGGTTTTCGTGAAAAACGGAAAGCGATTTCCCGGAAATGCCGGAAGAATGGTTTCGATGCGACCTCCGAGGCGGGGAGGCAAGGGGGCTATCTCGCTCACTATTTTCCCGTTGCTGTTACACCTGGAGGTGCGAATCCAGGCGGCACCTTGAGCCAAGGGAAGCCTTGCAACGCCATGTTATAACCGGTGTCGTAGAGCTTGCGCATGTACTCGTTGTCGAACTCTTCCTTGTGGGGGAAGTTGAAGCTCGTCGGTATGAATCCGAGGTTGAAGTCCACGTTGTCGCGCTGGGTGGTGGCATAGATCCGGTAGAGATCGCCGATGCCCTGGCTGTGGATCAACGAGGCGACCGAGCGCCCAGCGATGCTCATGGTGCGGCGCTCGACCTGCGCCCAGTCAGGATCGAGTCGCGCGTTGCGTATCACGTAGAGTCTACGCTCGCGGGTGAATCCTGCTTTTATCGCCTCCTCATTGACACGGATCCCGGCCGGATAAGCGAATACCTGCGCCATGATGCCACCGTCTACGTGCATTTCCTGATAGGTTTTACCGTCGACTTCCACATCGATCATCATTGGCGGAAATCCTCCCGGAATCGAGGCGGATGCGATCATGATTCTCACGAAAAAGTCCAATGCCTCAGGGCCACCATAGGTCGCGATTTTTCCCATGTCCCAGATAATGGGGCGTCGTGCATCGAGGTCTGCGGTGGCGATCAACAGAAAGCGGCCCTTCGCATATTCGGCGGCGATTTCCTTGAGCATGTCCGCGGTCACCGATTTGCGCGTCAGCTTCAACAGCGGTGCGTTGTCCGACATCGCATCGCCCAAAACGCCTACGACAAAGCTGCGCGGCAATATGACGTCTTTCGGCGATAAGGTGGTATAGACCCTCTTCAGCGTCGCGTCGTACTTCGGCCCAAGAAAGGCGAAAGGCGCAATCAGCGCGCCCGTGCTGATGCCGGTAACGAGTTTGAATTCAGGGCGCTTTCCTGTAGCCGTCCAGCCATTTATCAATCCAGCGGTGAACGCGCCATTGTCACCACCGCCCGAAATTGCCAGAAATACCGCTGGCGGTAGGGCCCCCTTATGCCCCTGCTTCACGAGGTAAGCCTGTTCTCGCCGCAGCGCTTCAAGCGCGACTCGGGTCAGCTCTGTCATGTCTCCGCCAGCGACATAACGCACCCCGGGCATTCCTGGGATCTCCGCTCTCGCCGTCAACTCGGACGGCACCGCGGATAGGCGAGGCGGCGCCCAGGCACAGCCTTGCATCAGTACAAACAGCGCCACAATCAGGCTAGTGATTTTCATAATCAACTATATATCCCGCTGTTCGACGGTTTTGATGGCGACGAAGCGAATGCTCGGGCGGCTCATTGCTTACACAGCATCGTTACCGTAGAGATCGCCCTTGGGTGTCCTGATTGGCTAATGGGCTCACCAAGGTCTCCGGCTGGTTTACTGCCATAAGCTTAGGTCATATGAGTGCGAATGCAGGCATCTGGGGCATGATGCCGTGCAGCTGCATACTTCTTCATTGTTGAAAAATAGCCCCTGTCCGCCTAACAGTCATTCAGATGCACGGCCAACCCTTTGCAGTCGTTCAGCTGCTATTTTCACAACCACCGATAATGGCCGTTTGCGAGGTCACGCCGGCGCGTTCACTGGCTGCATAAGCCGTATTCGTCGCGCATCTGAGCAACAGCGAAGCATGCACTGAGCTGGATTGATCGCGCATGCGCGCCACCACATGGCACGCAAGTTGCCGAAGTCGTCCGGCTGGCTGCGCGGCTAGAATGAACGCATCAGCCCCAATTCTGGAGAACCAGGATGATCAGCAAGAACACGATTTGTCTCTGGTACGACGGCACCGCGTTGGACGCTGCAAAGTTCTACGCCGAGACGTTCCCGGACAGTGCTGTGGGAGCTGTCCATCGCGCGCCTGGCGACTATCCGGCGGGCAAGCAGGGCGATGTCTTGACGGTCGAATTCACGGTGATGGGCATCCCTTGTCTCGGGCTGAACGGGGGGCCGGCTTTCAAGCACAACGAGGCTTTCTCGTTCCAGGTTGCGACCGACGACCAAGCCGAAACGGACCGCTTGTGGAACGCGATTGTCGGAAACGGCGGCCAGGAAAGCGCATGCGGCTGGTGCAAGGACAAGTGGGGACTCTCGTGGCAGATCACGCCACGCGCCCTGACGGCCGCGATAGCAGATCCTGATCGAGCGGCGGCCAAGCGCGCGTTCGAAGCCATGATGGGGATGAGAAAGATCGACATCGCTGCGATCGAAGCAGCTCTGGAGCGCTAACCAGCGCTGCTTGGGTCTGGGCGCTTGGATATGTCGTTTGCTGGCGAACTTGGAGAAGAGTATGCGCAAGCTCATCGTTGCCGCTTTCATCAGTATGGATAGCGTTATTCAATCGCCCGGCGGGCCTGAAGAAGATACCAGCGGCGAATTCCGCCTCGGTGGCTGGATAGTGCCCTACGCCGACGAAGCCTTCGGCCAGGCCGTGCAGGAGCTGTTTTCGCAGCCGTTCGAGTTGCTGCTGGGGCGTCGTACCTACGACATATTCGCGGCGTATTGGCCGCGGGTAACGGCCGACTCAGGCAGCCGCGCCATCGCTGACCTGTTCAACAGCGTGCCCAAGCACGTGGCCACGCATCGGCCCGATACGCTTGATTGGCAGAACAGTCATGCGTTGGAGGCAACCTTGCCGACGCGATACGCGCGCTCAAGCACCAGGACGGCGCCCACCTATTGACGCAGGGCAGCGGCGATATGGTGCGCCAACTGCTTGCAGCCGGGTTGGTGGACGAGCTTCGGCTTATGATTCATCCCATCGTACTTGGGCGCGGCAAGCGCTTGTTCGGCGACAACGCACATGACACCGGGGGCTAGATCAAAGTGATCCAAAATTGCCTGAGGGCGGCAAAAGGTTGCTTTTCCAGCTCAATATTTCCAGAAGGCGGGTGTGAGGAGGACCAGAACGGTCAACACCTCCAGACGGCCCAATAACATCCCGATCGTCAGAAGCCACTTCGCAGTATCGGGCAAGGTCGAGAAGTTTCCCGCCGGGCCAATAATAGGGCCCAGGCCTGGCCCCACATTACAAACCGCGGTTGCAGCGCCCGTTAGTGCAGTGGTCCAGTCCAGTCCAATCAGCGCCAACCCCAGGGCAATGGCGCCAATGGTGACCATGAAAAAGAACGTAAAGGTCAGCAGCGAACGAACAATTTCCTCATCCAGCGGATGGCCGTTGTATTTTTTACTGATCACGGCTCTTGGATGAATCAATTGCTTCAGACTGCTGATCAGCAGGGAAAAAGCCACTTGAAACCGAAAAATCTTCAAGCCGCCCGCAGTCGAGCCTGAACAGCCCCCGACAAAGGTCAAATAGAAGAACACCATGAGAGAGAAACTGCCCCACAAGGTGTAGTCTCCCAGAGCCACGCCGGTGGTAGTGACCACCGACGTCACGTTAACGGCAACGATACGGAATGCATCCAACCAATTGAAGTCACTGTGAAGGTGCAGCCAAGTGCCGAATACGAGCCAGGTAATCACAAGAAACCCGATAAAACCTTGTACTTGTTGGTCCTTCAGTAACGCCATCTTATTGCCGCGCAATGTGGCGACATACAAGGTAAAGGGTAAACTTCCGAGCATCATGACGAGCACCGCTACCCAGTGCACAGCAGGCTGTGTCCAGTGTGCCAACGAGGCATCAGATGTTGAAAAACCGCCGGTTGAAATCAGCGACATGGAATGATTGAAGGCTTCGAAAGGTGTCATCCCTGCGAGCCATAGAGCGAGCGTGCCCAGGGCGGTCAGCGCGAGATAGATCAGGAGAATGTATTTGGCTGCAACGTGTGAACGCGGGGTCACTTTCTCGGACCAATCAGAGGATTCGGTCTGAAAAAGCCGCATGCCACCGACTCGCAGCAGTGGCAAGATCGCTACTGCCATGCCGATAAATCCGATACCACCGAGCCAATGCAATAGAGAACGCCAAATCAGTAGACCGGGCGAGGCCGTGTCTAGCCCGGTAAATACCGTTGAGCCTGTCGTAGTTATCCCTGACATCGTCTCGAAGAAGGCATCGGTGTAACTAACATCTTGGAACATAACCATCGGCAAGGCGCCAAAAGCGCATACCACCACCCAGCTGGAAGTGGTCAGCAGGTACATATCCCGAGAACGAAGTTGAGGAGTTTCAGGGCGACCTCTAGCAATCAGGCCCAGCCCACAAATGAAGGTGATAAGGCTGGACCAAACGAAGGCGGGAAGGTCATCGTTGCGTTCGTGGAGCATCAAGGTGAGCATGGGGATAACCATGCTCACGGCCAAGGTGATCAGAAAAATCCCAAGGATGAAACCAATAAGCCGCAGTACGGGAAGGGGCATGTAGGAACTCTGATCTGTTAACACTAAGCATTGTCGTTATTGCGTTACACGCCTGCCGTAAAGTTTTCGTAAATTTCGTCGGTGAAAAATTGCTGCTTCCTACGTGAACACGGGGTCGCGCCGAGAGTCGGCAAGCTGGAAGTGAACGAGGCGCTAAAGTAGAAATACTCGCTTTTTTCCGGTTTTCGCATCAATACAACACGAGTCTGCAGTGCACCGGACACTGTTCAGTGACGAGCTCACATCCCAAGCCTTCTGCCATGCGAGCCTCGCGCTTTGCGTGGGGGCAGCTTTTTCCTAGCCAGCGACTACAAAAATCATAATTTCGCAAATCCCTGGCTCCGAACAGAATGCGGTCAACACCCCTACAGATAGCCGCAACCGCAGAACAACAATGATCAGAATCAGAGGAGGCAAGCCATGACCGACCTGAATCAAACCGCCTTTCAGAAGCACACCGACATGACAGTTGAAAAAATAGAAATAGATACGCTTGTTGTTGGCGCCGGTCAGGCCGGCGTAGCCATGAGCGAACATTTGAGCAAACAGGGAGTGCCCCACCTCGTCCTGGAGCGCAATCGTATCGCTGAAGCCTGGCGTACGGGACGGTGGGATTCGCTGGTTGCCAATGGTCCGGTCTGGCACGATCGCTTTCCCGGTCTGGAGTTCGACGGTCTCGACCCAGACGCCTTTGCCCCGAAAGAGCGGGTTGCGGATTATTTCGAAGCCTATGCCAAGAAGTTCAACGCCCCCATCCGCACCGGTGTGGAAGTGAAAAAGGTCGAACGCAATGCCGACCGGCCAGGCTTCACGATTGAAACCTCCGAGGGCGTGATCGAGGCCAACCAGGTGGTTATCGCAACCGGTCCGTTCCAGCGCCCGGTAATCCCGCCGATCGCACCTGAAGACGGGAAAATCACCCAGATCCACTCCGCCCAGTACCGTAATCCGCAGCAACTGCCCGAGGGGGCTGTTCTGGTGGTGGGTGCTGGGTCATCAGGAGTGCAGATCGCCGATGAGCTGCAGCGTTCCGGCAAGCAGGTCTACCTCTCGGTGGGCGCGCACGATCGTCCTCCACGTGCTTATCGTAACCGTGACTTCTGCTGGTGGCTGGGCGTTCTCGGCGAATGGGATGCGGAAGGCGTCCAGCCGGGCAAGGAGCACGTTACGATTGCCGTAAGCGGTGCGCGTGGCGGCCATACCGTAGACTTCCGCAGGCTCGCCCACCAGGGGATGACGCTCGTTGGCCTGACGAAATCGTTCAACGACGGCATGGCGACTTTCGAAGCGAACCTTGCAGACAACCTTGCCCGCGGCGATGAGAACTATCTGGCGCTGCTCGATGCGGCTGACGCCTACATTGCCCGCAATGGTCTCGACCTTCCGGAAGAACCCGAAGCGCGCACCATGTTTCCAGATCCGCAGTGTGTGAGCCAACCCATCCTCGAGCTCGATCTGGCCAAGGCCGGCGTGACCTCGATCATCTGGGCAACCGGCTATTCAGTTGATTACAGCTGGCTGAAGGTCAACGCCTTCAACGCCAACGGCAAGCCACAGCATCAACGCGGTGTCTCGAGCGAGCCTGGCGTCTATTTCGTCGGCCTGCCGTGGCTGTCGCGTCGTGGCTCCGCGTTCATCTGGGGCGTTTGGCACGATGCCAAGCATATCGCCGACCACATCGTCAAACAGCGCACCTACCTCGCCTATCGGGATGCCTCGCAACGCCAGGCAGAGGCTGATCGAGAGGACGGGCCTGATGGTCTTTGCCCCGAATCGCACATTCAGAAAGCCAGCATTATGGGAGTTATTTGATGCCTACACATACCCGCATCCGCATGTTCAATACCAAAGAAACCTACCCAAACCAGACGCTGGACAACGACCTGTGCCAAGCCGTGCGCGCCGGCAACACGATCTATGTGCGTGGCCAGGTAGGGACCGATTTCGAAGGCAACCTCATCGGCCTGGGCGACCCACGGGCGCAGGCCGAGCAGGCCATGCGCAACGTCAAGCAACTGCTGGAAGAAGCCGGCAGCGACCTCAGCCACATCGTCAAGACCACCACCTACCTGATCGACCCGCGCTACCGCGAACCGGTCTACCAGGAAGTCGGCAAATGGCTCAAGGGCGTGTTCCCGATCTCCACCGGGCTGGTGGTATCGGCCCTCGGCCAGCCGCAGTGGTTGATGGAAATCGATGTGATCGCTGTTATCCCTGACTGAAAGCTGCTGCACTCGATCATGCCGCGGTGAGTGCGACCTCAGAGAGCTCGTTTACACCAGTAAACTGCGCCACTGCGGTCCCACTCGCCTTGCCTGGCTTTCGCTCGCGACGCTTTCAGCATCTTTTATTCAAGGAGGCTTTATGACCTTTTCCATCGTCGGCCGCTGTGCCGAAACCGGCCAGTTGGGCATCGCCATCAGCTCCTCGAGCATTGCCGTGGGCGCGCGTTGTCCCTGGCTGCGCGCCGGCGTCGGCGCGGTGGCCACGCAGAACATTACCCTGCCAGCGCTTGGCCCGCAGATCCTCGACTTGCTCGATGCCGGTCAGGAGCCCGCCGCGGCCTTGGATAGGGCGCTGAGCAGCAATGGCTATAGCCAGTACCGCCAGGTCGCGGTTATCGACAGCCAAGGGCGCACTGCAATGTTCAGCGGCGCTCAGGCGCTCGGCAACAGCAATGCCTTGGCTGGCGAGCATTGCGTTGCCGCCGGCAATCTACTGGCCGGGACTGAGGTTATCGCGGCCATGGTGGGTGCCTTCGAGCAGGCAGGGGGTAGTTTGCCCGATCGACTGCTGGCAGCCATGTACGCCGCCGTTGCCGCAGGTGGTGAAGCGGGGCCGGTGCATTCGGCGGCGCTCTCGGTGGTCGGTGAGTTGACTTGGCCGATTGTCGACCTGCGGGTGGACTGGGCCGACGAGGACCCGATCGGGCAGCTCGACCAGCTCTGGCAGGCTTATCGCCCGCAGATGCAGGACTACCTGACCCGTGCCCTCGACCCGACCGCTGCCCCCAGCTACGGAGTGCCGGGCAACGAGTAACGCGGTGCACAACCGTAGGATGGGTATCGCGCTGCGATACCCATCAATTAACTCATACCCTCACCGCCACGCCCAAGGAGTCCCGTCCATGCCCACCAGCCGTGACCTGCTGGCCAAGCTGATTGCTTTCAATACCGTCAGCCGCGAGTCCAACCTGGCGCTGATCGAGTTTATTCGCCAATACCTCAACGACCTGGGGGTGGCGTGCGAGCTGGATTACAACGTCGAGCGGACCAAGGCCAACCTGTTCGCCACTATCGGTCCGAACGATCGTGGCGGTGTGGTGCTGTCCGGCCACACCGACGTGGTACCAGTGGCGGGCCAGGACTGGACGGTCGAACCGTTCCAGCTGACCGAGCGTGACGGCAAGTTGTACGGGCGCGGCAGCGCCGATATGAAGGGTTATATCGCCTCTGTACTGGCAGCCGTGCCGCGCTTTCTCGCCCAACCGCTGAGCGTGCCCGTGCACCTGGCCTTCTCCTACGACGAAGAAGTCGGCTGTCTGGGCGTGCGTTCCTTGTTGGCCGAACTCGAGCAGCGGCCGCACAAACCCATCGCCTGCATCATCGGCGAACCGACTGAGCTCAAACCTGTGCTCGGTCACAAAGGCAAGTTGGCCATGCGCTGCCAGGTGCAGGGCGCCGCCTGTCACTCGGCCTATGCACCGCAGGGGGTCAACGCCATCGAATATGCGGCGCGCTTGATTGGCAAGTTGGGCGAAATAGGCGAGCAATTGGCGCACCTGGAATTGCACGACCCTCGCTTCGACCCGCCATTCTCGACCGTGCAGACGGGCATGATTCAGGGGGGTAGGGCACTGAACATAGTGCCGGCCGAGTGCCAGTTCGACTTCGAGATACGCGCGCTGCCGGACTTCGATGCTCAGCAGGTGGTCGATCAGCTTGCCGGCTATGCCGAAAGCCAGCTGTTGCCGTCGATGCATGCGCGCAGCAGCAACAGCGCTATCGCTTTTCAGCCCTTGTCAGCCTACCCGGGTCTGGCCACCGACCCGCACAGCGAAGTGGCTGAACTGCTCGCGCTCATCAGCGGCAGCCGCGAATTCGTCACCGTGGCCTTTGGCACCGAGGGTGGCCTGTTCTGCCAGGCCGGCATCCCCACCGTAGTCTGCGGCCCGGGCAGCATGGATCAAGGGCATAAGCCGGACGAGTTCGTCAGCCAAGAGCAGCTCGACGGCTGCGATGCCATGCTGGGGCGATTAACGGACTGGTTGCAGCGCGGCGTCTGATTCACATTTTGCCCACCATCCGCTTCACGGCCGGCTGGTGGGATTTGTCCGAGGAAGAGTAGCGACAGCATGAACCCCAGATGGCATGCGCGATGTCTTCGAGCACACGCGCAAGGATGTCGATGCGATCAACCAGTCCGCGGCCAAACTGGGCGATACAGCGCTGGCGCTGAAGAACGGTCTGCAGGTATTGCGCACTTAATGGGGTTCGGCGGTCGACGCTATGCCGAGCCGCCTGTCCCCAGCTGCTCCTTGCAGTAATCCACGAACAGCCGCGCTGGCTTGGTCAGCTGGGCGCGTTTGAGCCAGGCCGATACCAGACCTGAGGTCGTCACCTGCTCGGCGATGTCCACCGTCACCACCTTCTTGCCGTCGTAGGTGCATTCCGAGTGCGGCCGGGTGACCAGCAGGGAGAAGCCGAAGCCTTGGCCGACCATGCCGCGCACCATTTCGATCGACGGCGAGCTGAAGACGATGTTCGGGGTTAGCCCCAGTTCGGTGAAGATGCTCACGAAGTACGTACGACTCGGCTGTACGTCGAGCAGGATCATCGGTTCCAGGCACAGGTCGCGCAGAGAAACCTGGGCCTGCTCCGTGAACCGATGACCCTCGGGCAGCAGCGCATAGGGCTTCTGCGGTGGCATCAAGGGCTCGGTTTCGATGGTGTTGTCGAGGTCGTGTTCATAGAGAAAGGCCAGGTCGAAGGTCCCGGCAGTGAGACCCTGGACCAGTTCCTGCTGCTCGCCATCGCGTATGCGGATGTCCACCCCCGGATAACGCTGACGAAAGCCGGCGATCAGGCGCGGCAAGTACAGTGGCGCCACCGTCTCGAAGCAACCGATGTCGATCTGCCCGGCGACTATGTCGTTATCCGCCATGGCGTTCTGCTCGAACTCATGGGCCATGCGCAGCAGCTCTTGGGCCTTGCGGTAGAAGCGCGCGCCGCTCGGGGTGAGCGACACGCCCTGGGCGTGGTGACGAATGAACAGCTGCACGCCAAAACTTTCTTCCAGCCCCTTGACCGCCGTGGAGATCGACGGCGTGGCGATGTACAGCTTGCGCGAGGCCTCGGCCACGCTGCCAGCCTCCACGGTGGTCACGAAATATTTGAGTTGGCGCAAGGTATAGGTAGCCACGGGAACCTCTATTGGGTTGGTACTGCCCGGCTCACGAGCAGCTTGTAGCTTGCTGTGCCGGGTTACGGCGGGCTTCGTGGTCCGGCTGGTCCCGATACGTTGGTCGAACGCCCTGTATGCGCGCTGGCACAAGGGCGATGCGGAGCAGGTCAAGCTCGCCCGTTGAGTCTGCACCATACCCCAGCTGCGCGTTTTTGGGGATTCGCTCTGCCGAGCTTTTTTATAGGTCCCAAGCATATTTTTAATAATTTTCCTCTGCCCAGGTATGCCGCACTATCGAACCCTACTTTACAGATACATGACCGCAACGGTGGTCGATGAGGGAGTGCAGCGTGTTAGATCTCAGCTATTGGTAACAGCGGGCGGCCCGCCAAGGGTTTATAGACAAGGCGCTGATCGGCGGCCGACAGGTGGCTGCCGCCTCCGGGCTCACCTTCGACGTGATCAATCCGGCGACTAACCAGGAGCTGGCCAAGGTGACCGCCTGCGGCGCGGTTGAGGTCGACCTGGCGGTACGCAACGCACGCCAGGCTTTCGAGCAGGGGCCCTGGGCGCGCTTGGCGCCGGGCGAGCGCAAGAAGGTGTTGCTGCGCTTGGCCGAGTTGATGCTGGCCAACCGCGAAGAGCTGGCGTTGCTCGATTCGCTGAGCATGGGCAAGCCGGTTATGGACGCCTGGAACATCGACGTGCCGGGTGCGGCGCACGTGTTTGCCTGGTACGCCGAGAGTCTCGACAAACTTTACGATCAAGTGGCGCCCACCGGTCGCGATGTATTGGCGACCATCACTCGCGTACCGCTGGGGGTGATCGCCGCGGTGGTGCCGTGGAACTTCCCGCTGGACATGGCCGCCTGGAAAGTTGCGCCGGCGTTGGCTGCCGGTAACAGCGTCGTGCTCAAGCCTGCCGAACAATCGCCGTTCTCGGCATTGCGCCTGGCCGAATTGGCGCTTGAGGCGGGCGTACCGGCCGGGGTGTTCAACGTGGTGCCGGGGCTGGGCGAGGGCGCCGGTCGTGCCCTGGGTCTGCACATGGACGTGGATGCTCTGGCGTTCACAGGCTCCACCGAAGTCGGCAAGTACTTCATGCAGTACTCGGCGCAGTCCAACCTCAAGCAGGTCTGGCTGGAGTGCGGCGGCAAGAGCCCGAACCTGATCTTCGAGGATTGCCAGGACCTGGACCTGGCGGCAGAGAAAGCGGCATTCGGGATTTTCTTCAACCAGGGCGAGGTCTGCTCCGCCAACTCGCGGCTGCTGGTGCAGCGCTCGATTCACGACGAGTTCGTTGAGCGCCTGACCGCCAAGGCCCGCCAATGGCTGCCTGGCAACCCGCTGGATCCGGCGAGCAAGAGCGGTGCGATCGTCGATCCCCGGCAAACCGAAAGCGTGATGGGCTACATCCGTCAGGCCCGCGAAAGCGGTGCAACGTTGGTCTGCGGCGGCCGCCAACTGACCTTCGACGGCTCCAGCAACTTCATCGAACCGACCCTGTTTACTGGCGTAACCGCCGACATGCAGCTGGCCCGCGAAGAAGTATTTGGCCCGGTACTGGCCATCAGCGTCTTCGACACCGAAGACCAAGCGATAGCCATGGCCAACGATCACATCTACGGCCTGGCAGCCTCGCTCTGGAGCGACGACCTCAACCGCGCCCACCGCGTTGCCGGGCGCTTGAACGCCGGCACGGTGTCGGTGAACACGGTCGATGCACTGGATGTCACGGTGCCGTTTGGCGGTGGCAAGCAGTCGGGCTTCGGCCGGGACCTTTCCTTGCACGCGTTCGACAAATACACCCAATTGAAAACCACTTGGTTCCAACTGCGTTGACGCCGCATGGCTACAGGTTGTGGCGGTTGCGATGACTACCTTTCTATAACAAAAAGATGGAATAACCATGAACACAAGTGCAAACGTCGGGGCGGCGACTATCGCCCCAGGTTCGGTCAGCAAACCCCGGCTGGGACTGGGGGCATTGTTGTCGGTGGCTATCGGACTGGTCGTGTCCCAGGGCGTGATGGTGTTGATGTTACAGGGCGCCGGCATGGCCGGTATCGGTTTCATCGTGCCGTTGACTCTGGCCTGGCTACTGGCCCTCAGTTACGCCTGCTCGTTCTCCGAGCTTTCGCTGATGATTCCGCGGGCCGGTAGCCTGAGCAGCTACACCGAAGTGGCCATCGGGCAGTTTCCGGCGATTCTGGCGACCTTTTCCGGCTACGTGGTAGTGGCGATGTTCGCACTGTCGGCCGAGCTGCTGTTGCTGGAGTTCATCATCGACAAGGTCTACCCGCACGCTTTGCCACCACTCAGCGTGGCGCTGGGGGTACTGACGCTCTTCACCGTGCTGAACCTGTTCAACATCGACATCTTTGCCCGCTTGCAGACGGTGTTGGCGGTGGTCATGACGGTGGTGCTGCTGGTGATGGGTATGAGCGCCCTGGCCAGCGATGGCGTCGTACCTGCCGCCAGCCTGTTCGCGGCGGCGAACTGGAACCCCATGGGCCTGGGTGTGATCGCGTTGACGGCCATGGCCGTATGGGGCTTCGTCGGTGCCGAATTCGTCTGCCCACTGGTGGAGGAGACTCGGCGTCCGGAACGCAACATTCCTACCTCGATGATGCTGGGCCTGACCATCATTTTCGTGATCATTGCCTTGTACTGCTTAGGCGCCTTGCTCACCGTGCCCCAGGCCGAGCTGGTCAGCAACGGTCTGCCTCATTATCTGTTCGCCACATCTGTGTTCGGCGAAGCCGGCAAAGTGTTCCTTGTGACGGCGGCCATCACGGCAACCTGTAGCACCCTCAACAGTTCGTTGGCAGCGATTCCGCGGATGCTGTTCGGCATGGCCCGCAACGGACAGGCGTTCGGTATTCTCAAGCGCCAGGGCCGCCGCACCGGCGCGCCTTGGGTAGCCGTGTTATTCGTTTCGGCCGTCACCGGGTTGCCGCTGCTACTGATGCATGAGCATCCGGACGCCATCAATCTGTTGTTGCTGGCTGCTGCGCTGGCCTGGCTGCTGGCCTACATCATCACGCATGTGAATGTGATTGCCTTGCGCCGTCGTTACCCCCAGGCCAAGCGTCCGTTTCGCACACCTTTTTACCCGTTGCCACAAATTTTCGGCATCGCTGGAATGCTCTTTGCGATCTGGAATGTCTCACCGGCACCGGAAATGACAGTTTCTATCTTCAGCTACGCCGGTCTGGTCCTGGCGATCGTCTCGGTGATCGCCATCGTCTGGATCAAATACGTCATGAAAAAACCACTGTTCGTGCCTGAGCCGCTTGAACGCGTGCTCGGCAATGCTGCTGACAATGCCAAGACCCAAGGAGATATCTGAAATGACCGCACCATTTGAAAAGAGCCGCGACACTGCTGACTACCAGGCCCTGGATGCGGCGCACCACATTCACGCGTTCGTCGATCAGAAAGCCCTGAACGAAGAGGGGCCCCGGGTGATGGTACGTGGCGAAGGCCTGGCCCTGTGGGACAACGACGGCAACCGCTACCTCGACGGCATGTCCGGCCTGTGGTGCACCAACCTGGGCTATGGCCGCAAGGACCTGGCCGCCGCGGCCAGCCGCCAGCTGGAGCAACTGCCGTACTACAACATGTTCTTCCACACCACGCACCCGGCGGTGGTGGAGTTGTCCGAGCTGCTGTTCAGCCTGCTTCCCAAGCACTACAGCCACGCGATCTACACCAACTCCGGCTCCGAGGCCAACGAGGTGTTGATCCGTACCGTGCGCCGCTATTGGCAGATCCTCGGCAAGCCAGAAAAGAAGATCATGATCGGTCGCTGGAACGGCTACCACGGCTCGACCTTGGGCGCCACGGCGCTTGGCGGGATGAAGTTCATGCACGACATGGGCGGGGTGATTCCCGATGTCGCGCACATTGATGAACCGTACTGGTTCGCCCACGAAGGTGAACTGAGCCCGGCCGAGTTCGGTTTGCGCGCCGCCCGCCAGCTGGAAGAAAAAATCCTCGAACTGGGCGCGGAAAATGTTGCCGCCTTCGTTGCCGAACCCTTTCAGGGCGCCGGCGGCATGATCTTCCCGCCAGAAAGCTACTGGCCGGAAATCCAGCGCATCTGCCGGCAGTACGACGTGCTGTTGTGCGCCGACGAGGTGATCGGTGGCTTTGGCCGCACCGGCGAATGGTTCGCCCACCAGCACTTCGGTTTCGAGCCTGACACCCTGTCGATCGCCAAGGGCCTGACCTCCGGCTACATCCCCATGGGCGGCCTGGTGCTGTCGCGCAAGATGGCCGAGGTGCTGGTGCAGCAGGGCGGGGTGTTCGCCCACGGCCTGACCTATTCCGGGCACCCGGTGGCCGCTGCGGTGGCCACCGCCAACCTCAAGGCGTTGCGCGACGAGGGCATCGTCACCCAGGTCAAGCAGGACACCGGGCCATACCTGCAGAGCTGCCTGCGCGAAGTCTTCGGCAACCACCCGTTGATCGGTGATGTGCAGGGCGTCGGCCTGGTTGCCGCGTTGCAGTTCGCCGAAGACAAGGCCACGCGCAAGCGCTTTGCCAATGAAAACGACATGGCCTGGCGCTGCCGCACCATCGGCTTCGAAGAGGGCCTGATCATTCGTTCCACCCTGGGCCGGATGATCATGGCGCCGGCGCTGGTGGCCGAGCGTGCCGACATCGACGAGCTGGTCGACAAGACTCGCATCGCCGTCGACCGCACTGCGCGCGAGTACGGTCGCCTCTGACCTCGCCGCACTGACCTCGCAATACTGACCGGCACTCGCCGGTCAGGCTTTCCCGGACGAAAGCCTTTCCCCAACAACGATGCCGGCCCCAAGAGGCCGGCACGATGGAACCGTATTGGTCCTTGACCACGACTGCCCGGCAATACCCAACGAATCAAACATTCAGCTGAGGGAGCGTTCCATGTCCATATCCTTGCGTACCTGTGTTCCTTTTTCCCTGGCCCTGTTGTGCACCGGCGTGTTCGCCGAGCCGCAGAGCCTGACGGTCATTTCATTCGGCGGCGCCACCAAGCAGGCCCAGGACAAGGCCTATTTCCAACCCTTCACTGCCAGCGGTGCCGGACGCATCGTGGCGGGCGAATACAACGGCGAGCTATCGAAAATCAAGGCCATGGTCGATGTCGGCCATGCCAGCTGGGACGTGGTAGAAGTCGAAAGCCCGGAGTTGCTGCGGGGCTGCGATGCCGGGCTGTTCGAGCGCCTCGACCCGGCCCTGTTCGGTGACCAGGCGCAGTACGTGCCGGGTACCTTGACCGAGTGCGGCATGGCGACTTATGTCTGGTCCATGGTCATGGCCTTTGACCAGGACAAGCTGGCCAAGGCACCGACCTCCTGGGCGGACTTCTGGAACGTCGCCGACTTTCCCGGCAAGCGCGGCTTGCGCAAGGGCGCCAAGTACACCCTGGAAATCGCCTTGCTCGCCGACGGCGTGAAGCCTGATCAGATCTACAAGGAGTTGAAAACGCCGCAAGGGGTGGCCAGGGCGTTTGCCAAGCTCGACAAGATCAAGTCCAGCATCCAGTGGTGGGAGGCCGGCGCGCAACCTGCACAGTGGCTGGTGGCCGGCGATGTGGTCATGAGCGCAGCCTACAACGGCCGCATCGCCTCGGCGCAGAAGGAGGGCATGAACCTGAGCATCGTCTGGCCCGAAAGCCTCTACGACCCGGAATACTGGGCCGTGGTCAAAGGTTCGCCGAACAAGGCCCTGGCCGAACGTTTCATTGCCTTTGCCAGCCAGCCGCAGACGCAGAAGGTGTTCTCGGAGAACATTCCTTATGGGCCGGTGCATCGCGAGGCATTGTCACTGTTGCCTGCGCAGGTGCAGCAACAACTGCCGACGGCCGAAGCCAACCTGGCGAAAGCCCAGGCGGTGGATGCGGAGTTCTGGGTCGATCATGGCGAGGAACTGGAAGAGCGGTTCAATGCTTGGGCGGCTCGCTAGTTTTTAATTGTCTGTATTGACCTCTTCGCGAGCAAGCGCAACGCTGCCCGGCCCATTCCCGCAGGTATCGTGTCATTCTCCAAGGCACTGAAATCCTGTGGGAGCGGGCCGGGCGGCGTTGCGCTTGCTCGCGATGGAAGGCAAAGTCCCTTCCCGGTTAGAAGATACTTCGCCAATTCAATATCCCCATCACGCAAGCACTCGCGAATCAGCGTACTGCTGATCCGCTGATCCTTGTAGGCCGAGCCGCAGAACTGCCCTTCATACATAGATATATCAATCTGCCCTATATCAAGCCCAGGATGAGAGACCTGGTCCAGGATCGTTACGTTGTCTGGCTTGCTGCTTCCAGCTTACTCAGCAGCCACTCACTGAAGCTCCGCGCCAGCGGGTTGTTCTCACTGTCACGATGGGTCAGCAAGGCCCAGTTGGGGCCACGAATGGTTTCCTCAACCAAGGGTTGTAGCAACCCATTGGCGCGCGCTTGACGACTCAATAATTGGCTGACCAAGGCGATACCGAGCCCTGCACAAGCGGCGTCCAGCAGCAGGCCGGGGTCGGAGAAGTTCAGCCCCTGATCCTTCTGACCCACATCTATGCCTGCCTCTACTGCCCAGTGACTCCAGTCCATTTCCCGCTCGCCGTGAAGGGTTGTGCGCTGTTCGCGTGGCAGCGCCAACAGGCTCGGGTGACAAGCCGGGTAGAGGCGGTCTGCGTGCAGCACCTTGAAGCTACATTCGGCCTGGGAGCTGATGTCATCTCGCACGGCGAGGTCGATGGTCTGGTTGGTCATGTCCGGGACTTCATCGGTGCTGAATATCCAGAGATCAACTTCCGGATGCTGGCGGCGGAAATCTTCCAGGCGTGGCAGTAGCCAGTGACGGGCGAACGCCGGGGTGGTGTTGAGGACCAGTTGGTTGGGTTTCTGATACTGCCCAAGGCGGCGAATGCCGACGGCAAGTTGTTGCAGCAGCGCCTGGGTGGTGCTGAGCAGGTCGTGACCCGCATCGGTCAGGCTTACGCTGCGTCCACTGCGAAAGAACAAGGGTTGTTCCAGGTACGCCTCAAGGCTGCGGATCTGCTGACTGATTGCCGACTGGGTGAGGTGCAGCTCGGCGGCGGCCTTGTGGAAACTGCCCAGCCGGGCAGCGGCTTCAAAGCCGCGAAGGGAGCTGAGCGGTGGCCAGTGCTTGAGCATATTGATAAGTTCCTCTAATCACTTTTCTGCAAAAACCATCGTTTGTTTGCCCTATTTTACAGCCGTAGCATACATGCCAAGACCGCCAAGGCAGTTTTGTTGAACACAATGGCTTAACTAAAAGGGCTTTTTATCATGCAGCATGTCATGCAGCAGAATGAAATTCGAAACAGTGGTTGGTGGATGCCGGCAGAGTGGGCCAGGCACGCCGCGACCTGGATGGTTTGGCCGCACAACAAGGCACTCTGGGAGTCAGGTTGGGGCGTCACATTGCCGCTGGTGCAAGAGGACTTCGCTCGCGTGGCCAACGCCATTGCCCGTTTCGAACCGGTAAAAATGGTCGTCGACCCCTCTGCTGTCACCCGTGCCACAGCCTTGTGTGGACCCAACATCGAACTGATCGAGTTGGCGGTGAACGACAGTTGGTGCCGGGACTCCGGCCCGAGCTTCGTCTGCCACCCGCAACAAGGCCTGGCCGGTGTGAGCTGGCGCTTCAACGCGTGGGGTGGGAAGTCGGCCTTTGACCTTGACGAAAGCCTGGCGCGCCGCGCACTCAATCACCTGGGCATGCAGTGCTTTGGTACGCCACTGAGTAACGAAGGCGGTGCCATTCATGTCGACGGCGAAGGCACGCTGATCACCACCGAGTCGGTATTGCTCAACCCCAATCGCAACCCGGGCATGAACAAGGCGGAGATGGAGGAGATCTTCACGCGCCTGCTGGGCGTGAAGAAGACCGTCTGGCTACCGGGCGATCCGGACCATGTGACCGGCGACATGACTGACGGCCATGTCGATGGCGTGTGCGCGTTCGCCCGCCCTGGCGTGTTGCTGGTGGACGCCACTCACGACAAGAACTCGGTGTATGCCGAGGTTGTACGAGAAAACCGTCGCGCGCTGGAACTGGCAACCGATGCCCAGGGCCGCAAGTTCGAGCTGATCGAACTGTATGAAGCCACCGATGCCGTGGACACCGAGGCTGAAGTGTTCTGTGCCTCCTACACCAATTTCTACATCGCCAACAACGCCATCATCATGCCGGCCTATGGCATTGATGCCGACAAGGCGGCTGCCGAAGTGTTGGCTCAGGCTTTCCCGGGGCGCGAGGTGGTACCGGTGCGGATCAATCATCTGGCGCATGGCGGCGGCGGTGTGCATTGCATCACCCAGCAACAGCCAGCCTGGCCACTGAAGGGTTAATGCCATGACCATTCTGACTATTGCCACAACTCAGATGCCCTGTACCTGGGATCTTAAAACCAACCTTGATCAGGCCGAGCAATTGGTGCGTGAGGCGGCTGCCAAGGGCGCCCAAGTCATCCTGTTGCAGGAGCTGTTTGCCACACCGTATTTCTGTATCGAGCAAAGCCACAAACACCTGGCGCTGGCCGAAGAATATCGAGACAGCAGTGTACTCAAGCGCTTTGCAGCGCTGGCCAGTGAGTTGGGTGTGGTGCTGCCGCTGAGCTGGTTCGAGAAGGCGGGCAATGCCTACTTCAATTCCTTGAGCGTGGCCGATGCCGATGGGCGCCTGCTGGGTGTGTACCGCAAGACCCATATTCCCAACGCCATTGGTTATCAGGAGAAGGAATACTTCAGCCCCGGCGATACGGGCTTCCGTGTCTGGGACACGGCTTTCGGGCGCATCGGTGTGGGGATCTGCTGGGATCAGTGGTTCCCCGAGACCGCGCGTTGCCTGGCGTTGATGGGCGCCGAAGTCTTGCTGTTTCCCACCGCCATTGGCTCTGAACCTGGCTGCGCAGCGCTGGATTCACGTGACCACTGGCAAATGACCATGCGCGGCCATGCCGCCGCCAACATCTTGCCGGTACTGGCGGCCAATCGCGTTGGCCGAGAAGTGGCGACCACCGATCCGACCCTGCAGATGAATTTCTACGGCTCGTCCTTTATCTGCAACCACAAGGGCAAATTGCTCGCCGAGGCCGACCGTGACAGCACCGGCGTGCTGGTCCACAGCCTGGACTTGACCGCCATGCGCGAAGAGCGTCTTGGCTGGGGCATTTATCGCGACCGCCGTCCAGACATGTACGGGGCGCTGTTAAGCCAGGATGGTCGTCACATCACTGCACGCTGGAATACTCAAGGAGTTTGACATGCACGTTGCCAACAAACGGTTGCTCAGCGCCTTGGGATTTGCACTTAGCTGTGCCTTGCCGTCGCTGCACGCGGAGGAGAAAACCCTCAGGCTGTACAACTGGGCCGACTATTTTGCCGAGGACACCCTTACCCGATTCACCAATGAGACCGGGATCAAAGTGATCTACGACGTCATGGATGGCAGCGAAGTGTTGGAAGCCAAACTGATGGCCGGCGGCAGTGGTTATGACCTGATCTTCCCGGGCGACACCGTTGCCGAGCGCTTGATGCGCGCCGGCAGCCTGCAGCCGCTGGACCGGTCAAAGCTCACGGCCCTGGATGACATCGAACCCGGTTTGCAGAAGCTGCGTACGCATTATGTGCATTCGAGCCAGGCCACCGTCCCCTACACCTGGGGCACCATTGGCCTGACCTACAATGCCGAGCAGATCAGCCAGCGCATGCCGGATGCCCCGGTCAACAGCCTGGACATGCTGTTCAAACCGGAACTGGCCGCCAGGTTTGCCGATTGCGGCATCTCGATGATCGACTCGCCCGACGAAGTGCTGGCGGTCGTGCTCAATTACCTGGGCCGGGAGCCACGCAGCGCCAGGCCCGAGGACCTGGCCGCGGCGAGTGAACTGCTGCTCAAACTACGGCCGTACATTCGCAAGTTCCAGTCGCAACCGGTGACCGACCTGGTGAACGGCAACCTGTGCCTGTCGCTCGGTTACAGCGGGGACATGACTCAGGCGCAACGAACGGCGGATAGCGCAGGCAAGCAAACCACGTTCCAGTACCGCATTCCTCGTGAAGGCACCACGGTGTGGATGGACACCATGGCGATTCCTGTCGACGCCAAACATCCGGAGTACGCCTATGCGTTCATCAACTTCGTCATGCGCCCGCAGAACATGGCCGCGATCAGTAACTTCACCGGCTATCCCACCTCCAATGCCAAGGCACGTCCGAGCGTCGATGCGACAATGCGCAACAACCCGGATATCTATCTCGACGATGCCACTTATGAACGGCTGATTCCTGGCAAGGACATTCCCCAGTCCGATATGCGGGCGCGCATGCGAACCTGGACCAAGTTCAAGACTGCCGCCACGAAATGACTTCAGGCAAATATTCAGGGAGCAACACATGTCTACGCGTCGTGCGTTCATCAAGCAGGTATCGGTAGTGGCCGGTTTGGGCGCAGCAGCGTCCATCGGCCTTGGCCTGACGCCCTTGCACGTGCAAGCAGCCACCCCGGGCAGTTGGCGCATGCCGGATGAGGGCGACAGACACCAGCGGGCCTTCGTCGCTTTTGGCGCACAGGAGGCTATCTGGGAGGATTTCACCCCTCACGTGCAAGAGGCCATTGGCCTGATCGCTCGCACCGTCGCCCGCTATGAGCCGGTGACTGTGTTCTGTCGCGAGAGCGAACGGGGTCTGGCCGAAGAACACTGCGGTACGGCCAACATCACCTACGTCACCACCGAACTCGACGATATCTGGATGCGTGATATCGGAGCCAACTTTGTCATCGATGGGGAAGGCGGGCTTGGCGCCGTGGATTTCAACTTCAACGGCTGGGGCAACAAACAGCAGCATAGCGAGGATACGCAGTTGGCCGCCCTGGTTGCCAGCACCGTGGATGCCCGTTACATCCGCAGCGAGTTGGTGGGCGAGGGCGGGGGTATCGAAGTGGATGGTCACGGCACGGGGATCATGACCCAAAGCTGCTGGCTCAATACCAACCGCAACCCCGACTGGAGCAAGGCCGATGTCGAGCAAGAGCTGAAAGCCCGCCTGGGCTTGCGCAAAATCATCTGGCTGCCTGGCATCAAAGGCAAGGACATCACTGATGCCCACGTCGATTTCTACGCGCGGTTCGTCAAGCCAGGGGTCGTGATAGCCAACCTCGACAACGACCCCGAGTCATACGACCACAAAGTGACACTGGCCCATTTGGACATTCTCAAAACTGCCACGGATGCCGATGGCCGCAAGCTGCAGGTGCATACCGTATCGCCACCGCTCAATCCACGAAAGAGCAGGTTCAGCAACAACAACCCGGACTTTGCTGCCGGCTACATCAACTACTTCGTCATCAACGGGGCGGTCATTGCGCCCGAGTTTGGTGACAGGGCGGCGGATAGCAGAGCTTTTGATCTGTTGAGTGAACTCTACCCGGATCGGGAGGTGGTGCAGATCAACATCGACGCAATTGCCGCTGGTGGTGGCGGGATTCACTGTGTGACCAGTCACCAGCCGGTGGCTTAGTCTGGAACAACGCTTTTCCCTCTGGAAATGCAAGAGTCAGAAACGAGTTAAAGCGGGGAAATTGTAGCAAGCGCACCAATCAAGACAGTTAACGCCAGAAACCCACCCAGAAAAAATGCCAACTTCAACATTAGGCCTCCAAAATTTTCAGTCTACGATGCAGCGTCATTGTAAGGCGGGGGGTGAATTCGCTACAGAAGCAGGTAGCAGAGAAAAATAGGGATCAGACCGACAAAACAGCGAATCTCGAAGAGACCCAGTATCCAGCGGTTTTTAAATCCCGAGATCCGACATTCGGATTGAACATTGTGCGCGCACCGAACATCAAACTCCTTGCCCCTACAAGGGTGACGCCAATTATTTCAGCCTGAGCGCCGACGGAAAGACCGCGGAAAACGCGGTCTGGAACCTACGGAGAAACGTACCCGACGGTGGCGGAAATCAAGAAGCACGTCGCCTTTTACGCTGACAAGCTAACCTTCGAAATCGAAGGAACACTTGCCAGCAGTCACGCATCATGGCTTTTCGGGTAGGGGCGAAGTGCACAAGCACTTCGCCCTGGCTCGGTCATGGAAAGAACGTACGAAGCCCTGCCTCCTCTGGAAATGCCAGAGGATTGACAGACCAGCGCAGCGACGACTTACCGGAGAGAAAACCTGATGACCAGCACCGTAAGTGAGCTACGCGACCTCCCCGCCAGTAGCGCGCTTCTCAAGCGCTACCAGACTATTCGCAGCCGGACAGAGAGCCTGATTGCACCGCTCAGCCCCGAGGACATGGTCGTCCAGTCAATGCCAGATGCCAGCCCCGCCAAGTGGCACATGGCGCACACCACCTGGTTTTTCGAGACGTTTTTGCTGGCCGAAAACGTCGTCGACTACCACCCGTTCGATCCGGCGTTCGGTTACCTGTTCAACTCCTATTACGAAGCCATCGGCCCTCGTCATCCCCGGGCGCAACGCGGGTTGATGACCCGTCCGAGCGTGGACAAGGTGCTGGACTACCGCAAGCATGTCGATGAACACATGCGTACCTTGCTGGAGTCGGCGTTGCCCGACGGCACCGCCGAATTGATCGAGCTGGGTCTGGCCCATGAGGAGCAGCATCAAGAGCTGTTGCTGATGGACATCCTGCATTTGTTCAGTACCTCCTCTCTCAAGCCAGCCTATGACCTGCGCTGGCCCATAGACCTCTCCGGGCGTCGCGGCCAGTACAAGCCGTTCAAGGGCGGGCTGACCGAAATTGGTCACAAGGGCAAGGGTTTCGCCTTCGACAACGAAGGCCCAAGACACACCACTTATCTGCAATCCTTCGAGATCAGCGACCGCCTGGTGACCAACGGTGAATGGTTGGCCTTCATGGCGGACGGCGGCTACAGCAAAGCCAGCCTATGGCTGTCAGACGGCTGGGCGGTAGTGCAGCAAAACGGCTGGAACGCCCCGCTCTATTGGCAGCACGACGACCTGGGTTGGCGGCAGATGACTTTGCGCGGTCTGGTAGCCATCGACCCGGCGGCTCCGGTGATCAGCATCAGCTACTACGAAGCCGCTGCGTTTGCCCAATGGGCCGATGCACGCCTGCCTACCGAAGCCGAGTGGGAAGCCGCCGCTGAGGCCGGCCTGCTGGAACAAGTCGATAACGTGGCGTGGCAGTGGACACAAAGTGCGTACAATGCCTACCCGGGATTCCGCCCGGCGGACAGCGCGGTGGGTGAATACAACGGCAAGTTCATGATCAACATGATGGTCTTGCGTGGCGGTGCCAGCATCACCTCTCCCGGCCATGCCCGCTCGACCTATCGCAACTTTTTCGGCCCGGACAAGCGCTGGATGTTCTCCGGTCTGCGGCTGGCCCGGGATGCGCGCCAGCCGGGTGCGGTGAACAACCACGACAGTGAATTTGGCCGGGATGTCATCGGCGGCTTGTCGGCCTCGGTGAAGAGCCTGTCACCCAAATACTTCTACGATGCAGCGGGCTCCGAGCTGTTCGAGGCCATCTGCGAGACGGCCGAGTACTACCCGACGCGTGCCGAAACCGGTCTGCTGACCCGAGTAGCGCAACAGGTAACCGATGCGATTCCAGTGGGCGCGGCGCTGGTGGAGTTCGGCAGCGGCGCCAGCATGAAAACCCGCCTGCTGCTCGACGCCGCGCCACAGATTGCGCTGTACGTGCCCATCGACATCAGCGCCAATGCGCTGAAGAAGGCCGCCGCACTGCTGAAAAAGCAGTACAAGCAATTGAAGGTCGCGCCGCTGATCGATGATTTCAGCCGTGCGCTGCAATTGCCGGCCGAAGCTGCCGGGCACACCTGCGTAGGGTTCTTCCCCGGTTCGACCATTGGCAATTTCACCCATGATCAAGCCGTGAAGTTCCTGCGTTCGGCCCACGCGTTATTGGGTGATGAGGCACACTTTATCGTTGGGGTGGATCTGGTCAAGGACGCCGGCATCCTGGTCGCTGCTTACGACGACGCCGAAGGGGTGACCGCGCGGTTCAACAAGAACCTGCTGATCCGCATCAACCGCGAATTGGAGGGTGACTTCAATATCGAGGCCTTCGACCATCTGGCGCTGTGGAATGACACCGATGAGCGCATGGAGATGTATCTGGTGAGCCGCCACGAACAAGTGGTCAAGGTCGCCGGGCACACCTTCCATTTCAGCGACGGCGAACGTTTGCATACCGAGAACTCGCACAAATTCACCGTCGAATCGTTCACCGAACTGGCGGCGCGTGCCGGCTGGTCGGTCAGCGGTTACTGGGTGAGCGAGACGCCGCAGGTGGCGTTGTTTAGTTTGAAGGCGTGATTTTGCGCTATCTCTGCGGCGAATGACGGCCCGTGTAGCCGCTGCCGAAGGCTGTCGCAGTGGCGCACCAGCTCGCCTGCGTAGCAGGCGCAGGATCTCAAGGTCGCCATTTAACTTAATGACGCGGCCCCTGTAGGATCGGGGCTTGCCGGATCGCCGGACCGCCGCGATGGGCTGAGCAGCAGCCCCTGCTGGGCACCGGGCCTTCATACAAGCCTTGCGCGATTGGTTGCTCGGCGAGGCTGGCAAGGGTGAGTCAGAGGCCTAGATCTGGCGCGGCATCCTTGAACCAGATGCGCGCGCCCGCATCGCCAGCCAAAGCCTCCAGCGACTCGCCCGCCGGCAAGCGCATCCAGCTCAATGGAGCCAGTCGAAAACCTTTGCCCACGAGCTCGCCTTGCAGAACGAGCATTTCCAACCCTCGAGAATTGGCCAGCCGAAGGCGGGTGCCCGCCTGAATATCCTCCAGCCAGACACGCTCATGCTCGTTTTCAAACAGCCGCTGGCTGCCCTGGGCGTGCAGTTGCGTGACGCACTGCTCGCGGTCTTCGGGGTGAAACTGGCGCAGGCGCACGAAAATCATGCAGCCCGAGCTTGCGCCAGGTGTGTGCTGGCTGCCTGGCGGATTGCGTACGTAACTGCCGACAGGGTAGTGGCCGTGCTCGTCCTCGAACACGCCCTCCAGCACCAGAAACTCTTCGCCGCCTGAATGCAGATGTGCACTGAAGTGACTCCCGGGCGCATAGCGCACCAGGGACGTGGCTCGTGCTTGCTCCCCACCGACCCGATACAAGGGGCGTCTGTCGACACCGGCAAGCGGGCTGGCGATCCATGGCAGGAGTGCGCCATGCATGATCGCAGGCGCCTTGAGATCAGCATTCAGATGTTCCTGGATCATAGTTCTGCCCGTCCGCCAATTACTACAATTTCAGCCCTTTCTCGTTGTGGCCATCGTACTGCGCCCCGGCAGTGCTGGACAGTGGGGTGCCGTACGCCACGCCGGCACTGGCGAAGAAAACGCTTGTGGCTTTGGAATCAACCGCTCAATGCAGCGCCTCCTCATCCAGATACTGACTCAGGCACTCGATAAAAGCCTGGTGCTTGCGGGTATGGCGCCGGTGCACCGGATAGATCGCATGGATGGTGGAGCCGAACTGATCCGGGTCCAGGTCGGCATCGGTCAGCAGCTGTACCAGTTCGCCACGCCTGATATAGGGGGCTGCACTCCACTGCGGGCAGAATTGCAATCCGAGGCCCGCACGCAGGGCGCCGAACAGGAAGTCGTAGTTGTCGCTGGTCATGCGCGGCACCGGCTGTGGTATGCGCTGGCGCTCGCCTTGATGGGTCAGCCACCAGTAATGCGGGTTCAAGGCCGGATGTCGAAAGATCAACCAGTCGTGTTGATCGAAGGTATGCGGTAGCACCTCGAGCGGTTTGCGTTGCAGGTAGCCGGGGCTGGCACATAGCAGAATGCGGTTGGCGATCAGCGGCCGCACAATGAGGCCGGGCAGTTCAACGGGGCCGTCGCGCACGGCCAGGTCGTAGTTGCCTTCGAGCAGGTCGACGATTTCATCGGTGAGCACGATATCCAGGCGCATTTGCGGGTAGCGTTCGAGAAAGCGGTAACACACCGCATTGAGAAAGGCCGGGGCGAAGGAGGGCGGGGCTGCCACCCGCAGCACGCCGCACATCTCCTGCTGCAGCTGGTCAATATCCTCGCGCGCCTGCTGCAGCTGCATCAGCACTTGGCGTGCGTTGACGAGGTAGATCTGCCCGGCTTCGGTCAGGGCAATCCGCCGCGTGGAGCGTTCGAACAGGCGGGTGCCCAGTTCCGTTTCAAGGTGGGTGACGGCCCGCGTCAAGGCCGATGTGGTCTTGCCCAGGTGGGCGGCAGCACGGGTGAAACTGCCCTGGTCGGCAGTGGCCACGAACATGGTGATGGCGCCCAATTGATCCATATACTTTTTCCTTTTTGGAAAGTATGTCTTTCAGGCATCAAGTATTCTTTGCATCGCCTGACTTGGCTAGTCTCTCGGCCATTCTTACAAGAAAAGGTGCGGGACGATGAAACGTATTCTCCGGGCAACGCTGGCAGCGGCCATTGCTTTTGCCTCAATGGAAAGCATGGCGGCAGTCGACCTGCTCTTGCACAACGGCAAGGTGTTCACTGCCGAGCAAGGCCAGCCACTGCAACAGGCCGTGGCCGTGGAGGGTGGCAAGATCGTCAAGGTCGGCAGCGATGCCGAGGTACTGGCGCTCAAGGACGCCGGCACGCAAGTGATTGACTTGCAGGGCAAGGTGCTGATGCCCGGCTTCATCGATACCCATAGCCATGCGATCTTCGGGGGGGTGAAACTCAAGTCCGCCGACCTTGAAACCCAAATGCTGCCCTTTGACGAACTGGAAAAGCGCCTGCGCGGCTGGCGTGATGACGGCAAGGCGCGGCACGGCGACATGCTCAGCGTTGGTGGCTTCCCCTCAACCTACTGGAGTGAAGTGGCCGAGCTGGAGAAGCGCTTCAACCAGGGTGAATGGGCTGATACGCCGATTGCCTTCATCGGATGGGATTACCACACCGGCTGGGCCAACAAGGCGATGCTCAAACGTGCCGGTATCGATGCCGAGCGCGTCAAGGCGCTTAAAGGCGAAGCCGTCGCCACCATTGGCCACCATGCCGACAACACCCCCAATGGCTTCGTTGCCGATGCTGGCCTGTCGGCGGTGATGTCCCAGCTGCCAACGGCAAACCTTGATCAGTTGATCGATGCCGGCAAAGCCGCACGTGATCTCTACCACAGCCTGGGCGTGACTGCCCTGATGGACCCCGCGGCGAATGCCGCACCGGGGGATGCGCTGTTCGACTTCAAGCCTACGGCGCAAACCGTGGGCGTGCTGCCGGCCTACAAGGCGCTCGCGGACAAGGGGGAACTGCAGCTGCGGGTGGCCGCATTGATGGTCGCCAACCCCAAGAGCCAGCCTGCCGACCTGGAAGTGCTGGATCAAGTCCGCAAACAGTTCCAGGGTGTCGACAACCTCAGCATGCCAGGCATCAAGATCTTTGCCGATGGCGTCGCTGAATTCCCCGCGCAAACCGCGTCCTTGCTCGAACCCTACAAAAACTCCCACAAGGGTGGCGAGCTGCTGATCGACCCGGCCCATTTCGGTGAGCTGGTCAGCGCCGCCGATGCCCGTGGCTGGCTGGTCCATGTGCATGCGATCGGTGACCGTGCGGTACGCGAGTCACTCAATGGCATCGAGCAGGCCCGTCGCGACCGGCAAAGCGGCGTCGTCCATTCGGTCACCCACCTGCAGATGGTCAACCCCAAGGAATTCGCTCGCTTCAAACCGCTGAATGTCATTGCCTCCATGCAGTTGTATTGGGCCTCAGCGGACGAGATGAGCATTGACTTGCTCAAGCCCTATATCAGCGCCATGGAGTTCCAGTACATGTACCCGGCACGTTCGCTGCTCAAGAACGGCGCGACCATTGCCGGTGCCAGCGACTGGCCGGTCTCCACCCCGGACCCGTGGAAAGCCATCGGCCAGGCCATCAGCCGCAAGGGACCCAAGGGCGTGCTGAACAAGGATGAAGGCATCGACCGGCAAACCATGTTCTACGCCTATACCCGCAATGCTGCCCGGACCATCGGCCTGGAGCAGCAGATCGGTTCGCTCGCCCCCGGCAAGCAGGCTGACATGATCGTCCTTGATCGCGATGTGTTCAGCGCACCAGAAGAGCAACTGGCCGACACCCAGGTCCTCAAGACTTACTTCGGTGGCCGCGAAGTCTACAGCCGCCCCTGATTACCCAATGGTCGCCTGCCCTGTGCCTTGCCGGCACGGGGAGGGCGAAGCCTTGTCTGCCAATAATAAGAAAGGATCCGAAACATGCATCGCCTGGCCCTTGCCACCCTTGTCGGCTGCACGCTCTTGCCTCTTGCCGCCCAGGCCATAACCCTTACCGATGACCTGCAATTGATGCTCAAGCCGCAGGTGGTCAGCGATTACCGCAGCCGTGGGCTGTCCATGAGCCTGGGTGACCCGGCCGCGCAGCTGGAGGCCACATTGCTGCACAGCAGCGGGGCCTATTTCGGTGTCTGGACCTCTAACGTCGACTTCGGGCTGGACCTGAAGACGCGCCTGGAACAGGATTTCTACGCGGGCTACTACAAGCAGTTCAATGACGACGTCAGCCTCGATCTGGGCTATCTCAAGTACACCTACGCCAAGGAAGCCCAGTTCAACCAGAGTGAGGTCTATGCCATTCTCAAGGCCCATGGCTTCAAGTTCGCCAGCTACTACTCCAATGATTTGAAGAACTTTGTGGGCGACGATCAAGATACGCTCTACACCTACATTGGCTACAGCCACGCACTGCCGGCCGAAACCGGCCTGGAAGTGCGCTATGGCCGTTTCGACTTCAAGGACGACGTGTTCGTCTCCGGCAGTGGCAGCACGCGCGGTGACTACCATGAGTGGGAAGCCAGGCTGACCCGCAGTGGGTTTGGCCTCGACTGGGGGCTGGCTTATGTCGACACTGACCTTTCCAGAAACGAGTGCGCGAGCTACTACGGTTATACGGATGTGTGCACGGCGACCGTGGTAGTCAGCGCCAGCAAGACGTTCTGATTGCCAACGCAGGCCATAAAACCCGTAAGCTTCAAGGCTGCGTGGAACAATCGGGGACGAACAATTGGAACAATCGTCGACGAAGCGCATCCGCCAGGCTGCATGCTGGCTTTATCCACGCTGAGTTGCCCGCCCGAGGCTGCTCACTTGCATGAGTTCGTGCTTGGCTTGCGCCGCCTGTGGGAGCGCAAGCTCGCAGAACGAATCCAGCGTGTAGTGGAGGAGGGCGACGTGCCGCAAGGCGCCGATGTCGCAGTCATGGTCGGTCTGGTTTCAACGGTCATCTACGGCATGTCCATTCGCGCTCGCGATGGCACCACCAGCGAATCGCTGAGGAGTGTCGCCGCTGTGCTGATGGCCGCCTGGCCGGACAAGGATCAACACCTGCCATCCCGGCTCAGGTAGCGGACTGACGAGAGGCTGCTTCTGGCCGATTCTGTTGAAAAAGTCGGATTTACAGTGCCTTTCTCAGCGCTTATGCATGGTCACGCATCGATGCCTACCATCAGACGAGCCCTCATCTGTCTGCGGGTCTTAGGCAGTGAGTTGCCGGGTTCGTATCTCCCTGGATGGAGTTGATGGCCGAAAGGCTTGGGAAACTGAAGGTTCAAGACATACCCCTCAACCAATAGAGTCGATATCAAACGAGCTATTAGAGTTAGCGAGGATTGAGGCCATCAACGAGTCGTCATCGAACTGCTGAGGAATCATCGCTATCTGCACCTGAGCGTTATTCTCTGCCTGCGCCATCCAGCGCTTCAGACCCGCTTCCAGGTTGGGGGACGACTCGAGATTGCCATAGACATCGGCTAGGGTCAGTGTTCGATAGCGCAACGTTTGGAGCCGCTGCAAAGGATCATTCAGCCGCCGTGACTCTATGGATAATGCGGTAATGGCGTCAAACCGTTCCTGATTGTCATTATGTGCGCTGGTCTCTCGACTTATCTGTCTGCGGTGTTCATCCAACTGAGCCTTGAACGTGATTAGCCCGTTCTCAATTAGCTCGAACTCCCGCGAGGTCACCAGTGTTCCACCGGACTCTTGAGTTTGTTGCCAGCGGCGCAGCGTAGCCCATGCGAAGGGGATGTAGCTCGCGACCATCGAATGGTCCCCGCCTTGTATCGCTTGACTGATGAACCAGGCACGATTGGGCATATCACCATGTAATTTCAAAGCTCGGGTGCAAGCCGCCTCTTCGATAGAGGCGCAGCCTGGGCTCCAGAGAACAGAGGATTGCTCCCGAGAGCCAAAATCCACTGGCATAAAGTGCTGTTGCTCGCCATGGTGCTGATAGGGTTCACCACCGGTACGGGTCAAGCCAATAGCAAAAACAAGCAAACCTAGATACGGGTTACTCGCCGTAATCATCGCCAAACCCGGCACCCAGATTCTTCTCCGCACATTCATCCAGGGCGCAGGTACGCTCGGCACGGGATCGTTGTTGTTGACCATGCGGTGATGAACCAATGCTGGAGCACCCTCTACAATGCTGGATGCACCCGATACAAAGGTGGCATCGCCTGCACGAGGTGCACCGAAGGTATAGAGGAGAATGTCGTAATCATTATCAGAGGATCGTCGCAACGCTTCCGCTAGCAGCAAGGCAATGGCGCCGCCCAGACTATGCCCGCAGATAATGACTTTTTGACCTGCATGAAATTGATCAAGGTAGCGTTGAACAAACTCGCTGATCGCTTGGTACCCCCGATAGAAACCCCGGTGCACCTTGCCGACACCTTCCTCAAACGGTACTTGCTCAGCATCTGCATCCCGCCAGCCGTCAATTACTGTTTCCCATAAGGAAGCATTGCCCGTACCGCGTACCGATATCAGGATGATTTCGTCATGATGGCTGATGAACGCTTGGGTATCGGTCTTGCTACGTCCATGGTCAAAAAAATGCAGGCTGGCGGGGTGTTCCTGCTCCTCTCCACGGTCGCGATGGTTTTGTTCATACAGCGTTGGATCGAAGGGCAGGATCTCAAAGCGCTTTGAGTAAGGCACGTCTTCGTAGAGCGGATAAAATCGCTTGCTCTGCCCTGGATCCACTCGCCACGCTTCTTGATAACTTGCCACGGCTTCGCCGAACAGATTACCGAAACTTGGATCAAGCGGAAAACTGACCGTGTCCACAGGTCGCGTCTCGGGCCTCTGGCCAAAACCGTTGTAGCTCATGGTCGCCATCAGTGCGAGCTGATACAGGTTCAACGCGCAGAAGCGGCAATCGGTCGACAGCATCGGTCGCAGGGCACGCATGGGACGGACTTCCAATACGGTGTGTTTGTTCGGGAACAACGCAGTGCCCCACAACTCGTCCTGTTCGGGACCAAACCCGAGATCGCCCATCCATTTGAGTACATGCTGGCTGGGCAGATAGGTTCGTTCAACCACAGGCGGCAAATGGGCGCCATGCTTGACCAGATCCCGCACCTCGACTTGCACGAACTCATCCGCGCCTTTTTGTGCGGGATTGTGTTCGACACGAAAACCGTCCTTGTGAAAGAAGCGGGTTTGCTCGGCACGGACTTGGAGTTCAGTGATCGGAAGCTTGTAAGTTTGACGCGTCATTAACCAGCTGTACGAATCTATTGACCCCGCATATTGCTCATTCAAGGATAATACGACAGGCCCACGATAGTGGTTCGCGATCTTTGCAAAACCATCAGCATCCAACGTTCCGGTATAAACCTGCCCCACACCGTCCTGAACCTTGTAGGCCAGGCCGCCATACGGCTTGCCATCACCAAACTCGTCTACCAGTTGAAAGCTGACCCAATGCCCTTTTAGTGGACAGGCCAGCATTTTGTCGCTGAAAAAAGGTTTTTCCCAATCTTCCATGGGTTTATATGCTGTCATCGTGTGATGTCCTTATTCGGTGCAGTTGGGGTAGACAGTGCAGTCACGCCCGTCGGGCATTTTAAAAGGCTTGAAGTCGGTAGTGTTTCCACGGCAAAACGCATATACGTCGTCGAGGCTCTTCCCCATGCACCGCTTCCAGCCAGTCGGAAATTGAATCCAGTTATCACCAACAGCTGGCAGCTCCTCTTTGGCCACCAAGAGCACCATCTTCACCGTCTTGCCCGCCAACTGATTGCGTTGCAGTACTCCACCAGGACGGCCTTTTAGCACTTGACCGCGTTCATCGGCGGCCTGGCATGTCAGGATTTTCCGGATGTAGCGTTTTGAACCCACCGTGCGGAACAGCCACTGACACTGCCCTTGGAAGACTTGTATACCCGAGTCCGGAAAGGCTGAACGTCCAGTGGGAAGCTCGTCGCGAAAAGACAGGCTGGCGGAGTCCATGCCCAAATCCAGCCGCCTCACTCCCCATTTCCCTTTGATATCCAGCTTCAAACTGCGCAACGGACAGCCCCCAGCCCTATCGGTCAGTGGCACCTTGAATTCTGCCGTGTGGGGAACGCCTTGCTGTTCGCTGGTGAAAAACTTACGACCTGGTACATCTGGCCCGTCGCGAGGCGGCGTCGTGCAAGTCTCCCCTGTGGCCGGCACGTAATAGGCATCACCATTGACACTGAAGTTGGCAGGCAGCTCTGTTTGAAGGGTGAAACTCTGTGTCTGGGCGATAGAACAGCCTGTGGCCGCCAGCGCACTCCCAGCAACGAGCAGGGCACGAACGAAGCTGGGGAAAAACCGTCGTATGTGTGTCGTGCGAAAAGTTCTTCGGACTATTAGCTGATTCATTTTGAGGCCAGAATCGCTTGGGTTAAACTCATGTCGTCGTAACGAACAACGTGCTGCTCTCGTCGTGCGGCTTGCAAAGCTGACTCCAGAAACGGCCCACGTATCGCACCGTCCGAAGCAACGAATGTCGCTGCATCCTCTTTAAGAGACGCCTTTGAGATGTTGTCGTAGCTATTATCTAGCGTGCTGATGAAAGGCGAGAAAGTGGTGTAGGTGAGACCGAAAAAAACAACCACGGGCCAAATCGTACCTTCCTCCGCAAACGCTTTATGCAGAGGAACTAAGCTGAGCAAAAAGATCAGAAATTGAACCTTGAATTTGGTACTCATAATTTGTTTCCAGTAAATTTTTGAAGGCTGATGAGTAAATAAAAAGGGCAGGCGCAAAAATAGACTTCCCGCTATCTGCATCATGCAGAGTGCTCTCCTGACCAAAAACGCACTTCATTAAACAGGCGCTCGAAATGAACATGTGGCGCCTCGCCTGGACGTGGTAGCCAGCTTTTTATGACGGGTGTCCGGGCTTCTTTCAGCTGCTGGAGAATGAAAAACTGCACCTGCTCAGGCGCCAGCCATTCCCACTGTTGCGCTTGCGAAAGTTGTTCGTCGAGCCAGCGGTGCGGATCCTGATTCAGAGCCAGTTGTGCGAACGCCTCACCCTGTTCGGCAAACAGATAACGGCTGAGGTTTTCGCGCAAGATGGCCATCGAATGGGTGGCCGAGGAAGGCGTGTGCAGCCACTTGGGGTCGGTGGGTACCGGGTATTCACCGGGCACGGGATTCTCAACCGTTGCCCATTGTTCGCCCTGCCAGTAACACAGACTGACGATAGGACCCAGGTATTCGGGGAGTGTCTCGACAGGCAGACTCCCCAGCGCCCGAGCCAAGACTCGGTTGTCGTGGAACCGATACAGCGCTTGTTGAGGCCGCTGGCCAATGATCAGGCGTTCTCGCCAGTGCTTGGCCAGTACCGTTATTTCATCGTCCTTGGCACTAGCCAGCCAGCCCCAGTTACGCTCTGGCGCGCAGAGTAATGTATTAAGTAGGGGGGCTGGGGGATTGTCGATTTGGATGATGAAAGGGCCTGCATCGACAAGATCAGCGACCGGCGTTTCGCTATATACACCGAGGTGGTTTGGCCGTTGGTGCGCCCCCAATAACGCACGGCGTGTATCGAGTTCACCCTCGGAATCCAGAATCAAGTACAGGGTATGACCGAGACGGACTTGTTCGTTCATCCATTGGCCAGGTACGGTACTCATACTGTTTCCTCGGGCATGCAAACACCTTCTCGACAGGCCTCACATAAAGGACAAAATTCAGCAGCGTGCTGCTTGGTAATGGCCATGATCGAACGTTGGCTGGCACCCACAACAGGAGGAGAAACGGGGGACATCTCCGACGTGGCTAGCGCGCCAGGTGACAGTGGACTCACGGGGGCTCCACCCAATTGGATTTCAGTGCTGCTGAAGATGCCGGCTGGCCCAATGACGATGTGATGACCGCCTGCCTTAAGGGTAATGCTGACATCCGCATCGAGGATCAGATCGGCGCCGGCTTTCAAATGGATTTGTTGCCCGGCCTGGGCCACTAGCTCCTCTCCTACCCTGAAGTGCAGGCTGTCGCTCACCGTCAGGCTATCGCGGCCCTCGACGAGGGTGCCGCTGTTGCCTTTGACCGTGACCTGACGCTCGTTACCGATGGTGAGGTGGTAGTCGTGTTTGATCTGTTGTTCCAGATCCCGTTCGGCCTGGATAAAGATCTTCTCTTGGCCGGCACGGTCTTCGATCGACAGTTCGGTGAAGGCGCTGGTACCGGGGGTATGCGGTGTGCTGTTACTACGGAACACACTGCGGGTTTTGTGCTCAGGCAGCGCATACGGCACCGGCTTTTCCACATGGTGCAGGCAACCGGTCACCAACGGCCGATCAGGGTCACCTTCCTGGAAGGTGACCAGCACTTCCGTGCCGACCCGCGGAATAGTGACCGCACCGTAACGTTGACCGGCCCAGCCGGAAGCGACGCGTAGCCAGCAACTGCTCTTGTCGTTGTTTTTATCCGCACGATCCCAGTGAAACTGGACCTTGATCCGGCCATGCGCATCGCAATAGATTTCCTCACCGTCTGGACCAGTGACCTTGGCGGTCTGGCTACCCAGGATCTGGTGCTTGGCGTGTTCCTGCGGCGGGCGATACGGTGTCTTCCCGGGGATCGCGGTGAAGTGGTTGCGATAACCTTGTTCGAAGCCATCGGCGGACTTGGGCTGGCTGCCGATCAGTTCTTCCAGCGCCTGGGGCTGTTTACCTTCGTGTTCAACGCAGAGCAGCAACCAACGGTCGTTCCAGTCAGCGCGTGAATGCTCGCTGAGTTCAAAACAGTGACCGCCGCGCAGGGTCGGTTGGTTGCTCCGGCCCTCGGCCAACTGATAATCGCTTCGGTGGCGCTCAAGACTACGATCCGCCAGAAAATTACCGCGTTTGGCGTTGTCGAAACCACCGGGATACTGGTAATCCTCCAGGTCGGGATAGACGCGGGTCTTCTGGCCGTAGTCCAGTTTTGCGCCGTAACCCAGGGTGACATGGGGCTTTTCAAAACTGTAGTCGCGGCGGGCCACTTCCGTGGTACGCACGGCTAGGCGCACGGTAAAGTCCTGAATCGCCGGCTCATCGGCGACCATGCCCCGGCCATCGACATACGGTGTCGGCCGATCCAGTGCACGAAACACCGCATTGTCATCGCCGAAGATCAGCGTATGGCCGTCTCGGCTGTGGCGAAAATGAAAATGCAGACCTTCCTCTTCGCAGAGGCGCTGGATAAAGTGCAGATCCGACTCACCGTACTGCACGCAGTATTCGCGCGCCGGATACAGGCGAAGATCCAACTCGAAGTAGGCATGCGCGCCCGTGACGATGTTGTGGCCATCCAGCACCTGGCTGATGATGTCCGGCACCGTCTTGTTCTGGAAAATACGTTGATTGTAGCTGTGGGTCAGGTAGGTCAGATGCGGCACCAACACCAGGGTGTAACGACTCAAGCGGCCCACGGATGTGCGTTGGCCAATCGAGTAGATCTGCCCGTGAACCCCTTCGGCCGGTAGCCAGGTGGATTCTGGGGTAAAACTCAGAAACGCCAGCTGGTGCAACAGCGATTGAAAATCCAGATTGGCCTGTTCGCTGACCAGTTCGACGGTGATGACATAAGGCGTATTGAGTCTCTCTTCACCCGAGAATGAGAGCACTTTGAAGTCGTGCTGACGACCAAAGACGGTCAGGTCAAACTGTGATTGATTCGCAGGGGCGAACATCCGCTGTTCCTCTTGTTCGGAAAGTCACAGGCCGGGAGTTTCTCGGTCAGTGAGTGGTATCAAATAACGCTAAAGCTAGCCAAAGCGCAGATATGCATGTCGTCAGAGTTGGAAGTTCTACATCTACAGGCTGGCCGAGTCTGGATAGCATGAGCGGGCGATAACTATTCAGATTTTTTCGGCAGTGAGCAGTGCTGACGCTAGGGCAATGGTAGTTCAACATTAGGGTACAAGGTAAAGCGTTATTGTGAAAAGCCCAAGAAGCTCACGAAATTATTTCAATAACTAACAAGCAAACTACCCCAGGCAGCTCCTGCCCGCTATTAGGCAGAAAGCTGCTTGAGCCTTTCCATCCCTATGACTCGCGCTTTACTGTCAAGCCTCTCCCGGGGTGTCTGGCCTACGCATCTCAAGAGCAATGAATCCGGAACTTGGCGCAAAGCGAACCGGTCACGAGGTGGCCAGATTGTAGGCACCTTGGTGACTGTAATTATATGATTCTGAAAAACTGACAACACTTTCAGAAATTTCCTACATACAAAGCCATGCGGATGTAACTTAGTTGTAAATTTATGATGTGTTGTTTTTGTTACTTCATGATCGCTTTGTCGTCTGCCATTTGATCATGGCAATACTGAGTACTTTCCAGTGTTGTCGTCACATCCATCAGTGCCATTTCCGGTGCTGGCCGAGATGATTTTCAAACACCAACTAATGATAACCCACCAAATCGCAACTCCATGTTAGGGCTCGCTGCATCTGCCTTACAGGAGAAGTTCGGTCGGTGGGAATGCTTCGCATCGGCCGTTCATGATCTGCTCCCAACCCCATTTTCGTAGTCGTGCTGCGCGCCAGTAATCCTTGAGCACATCCTCTGGGATATCCAGTTCATCGTTGAGGTCGAACTGTGGGGCCATGGCGAACTGCACATCCATCCCGAAATCACCTTTCAGCAACCGCTGCATAAACTTGACGCGTTGAAACCAGCTCAAGGAGCGCTTGTTGCCCTGCGAGGTCTGGTACACCAGCAAATTGAGACGAGCGGCCGCCGTGTACCAGGTTCGTATTGGCGGTGATTACCACGTTGAGTTTCAAGGTCGATCCTACTCGGTGCCTTATCACCATGCTAACCAGTTGGTGGATCTGCGCGTGAATACCGATTGGCTGGAAGTCACGTTCCAACGACGCGTGATCAGCAGTCACCGTATCGATTCCACGCCGGGGGGTCAGTACCTTGCGTGAGCATTTGGCACCCAACCACAATCAGTTTCAGGACTCTCAACCGCCAGCCTTGCTGAAGTGGGCGGCAGACATTGGCCCTGCAACTTACCTCTACGTGCAACGCAATTTGGAAGACCGCCGAGACTTTGCAACAGGACTGAGGGCCGTGACAGCGCTCAAACGTGACGTGCGGAAGGAGCAGATACCTCACGAACGCCTGGAGTCAGCCTGCGCTTATGCGAACTCGCTCGGCATTGTCAGCTCCGAGCGTCTGCGAGCCATTTTGCGTATTGGCTCTGACCTTCGGCGTCCGCCAATGATTACGACTCCCACCATTGAACATTCGAATATCCGTGAAGCGACGTACTACGCCGCTCAAGAGGAGAAGCCTGTATGAAGACGCTGTTGAATACCAGTCAGCAACTGATTGAGCTGGGCCTGAAAGGCATGGCCAGTGCTTATGAGCAGCAGTTGAACCAACCAAACCTTCAGAACAGACATTCGATTTGCGTCTTGGTCTGATGATGGAGTCTGAAACCAGCGAGCGTGAAACGCGTAAGGTTGAGCGCTTTCTGAAAACCGCCAAACTGAGAGAGACGCAGGCCACCTTGGAAAGTATCGAGTACAAGGCAAGCCGAGGGCTAGATCGCAACATGGTCATGACCTTGGCGGATCGTGAATGGTTACGTCGCCGACAAAATCTCATTTTGACAGGTGCTACTGGCACCGGAAAAACCTGGTTGGCTTGCGCCTTTGGTAATCAGGCCTGTCGCCTAGGGTTCAATACCTATTACCTTACAGCAACACAGCTTTTCGAAGACATAACACTGTCCTACGCGGACCACACGCTTCCGAAACTGCGCAGGCAATTGATCAAGGCTCAACTCCTGATCATCGATGACTTGGGAATCGGCGGCATTGACTCCCAGCTCGGCCCCTTCCTGCTAGATGTTATTGATCAGCAATCACGCAATGGCTCCTTGCTGGTCACCAGTCAGTACCCCAAAGAAAAATGGTACGACCTTTTCACGGATCCGACGATTGCCGATGCAGTGTTGGACCGGATCGTTCACAAGTCGCATGTGATTCCACTCAAGGGCGAATCGATGCGCAAACTCAAGAGCAGGAAAAACTGAAGAGCGACGACCACTCCGCCTACCGGTGGGGTGGTCAAGTGAGATGCAATTTCGCATTTGGTGCTCTCGACCTCGGCCGTGCGATGAGCAGGTGTTGGCTGCACATCCATGATCACGCCGTTCTTGGTATCGATCAGATAATTCGTGGAGTAAGCGAAGAACGCTGGGCCGCCTGGAGCAGCTGTCCAGCGGGCCTGAGGATCAGTCAGTGATAAACGCTTCGGTAGCGTTTCGGCCAAAGCCTCTTCATCAAGTGCCGCAAGGTATTCACGTACAGCGCGGGTACTCAGGGACGGATCGCTCCAGTTAACTTGTTCATCACCCGGTACGCCGCGCTGCCGACTCGCATCCGCTTTGATGATGCTGGCGTCCACGGCAAACCCTTCGCCCTTGACCAAACCCGCATCCATGCAGCGACGCAGCACCTCATTGAACAACCAGCGAAACAGATCGCTATCCCGAAAACGGCCGCGTCGGTTCTTGGAAAAGGTCGAGTGGTCCGGGCTGATCGTCAGCTTCAGGCCGTTATCTACCTGATGCAAAAGCCAGTTATCCCTGGCAACGCAGCCGGCCCGATGCGCTCGGCTATCGGTCCAGCAGAGGTGCCAGCAGTGCACACATGCCGCGCCAGTGCGAACCCTCCCAGTAAACCCGTTGGCAGGCGTCGCAGCGCAGGAAGTGCGAATAGAGGGCGCCAATGCGTGGCGGCACCTGCGGCCGGGCCAGTTCCGGGCTGATCTCGTGCAGCGGCAGGTTGCAATGAAGGCACAGGCTGAATGGCCGCGCGCTACGCGCCAGGTCGAGGCGCTCGTACAATTCGCGCAGCTGCAGCGACGGTTTCAGGGCATGCACGTAACAGCCGTGGCTGATGATCCGCCGCTTGAGCAGTTCGCGGTCGCGGGTTAGCACGATGCGTCCTTGCTGCGCAGCGATCTCGGCGATCTCGCCATCCTCGAAGCCATTGTCGTAAAGGGTGTCGAAGCCGCTCATGCGCAGCAGGCTGGCCAGCCCGCCAAGGTGCGCATCAGCGACGAAGCGCAGCACCCGTAAAGGTTGCGCACGAACCTTGAGCAGCGGGCTGATGTCCAGCGCTTCGAACTTGGGATACACCGCCAGCCGGTCACTGTCGAAGATCACCCGCTCGAAGCCCACCGACTCGCCGTTGAGCAGCACCAGCTCGACCTCGGTGTGCGGTATCCCGAGCGCCTCGATCATGTGCTTGACCGTCGCCCCTCGCGCGCACTCGCAGGTGAAGGACTGCCGCCGCCGTTCGGCCGGCAGGAAATCGTTGAGCTCCTCGTAGAAGCGGAAGGTTGCACTGGTCATGCTGAACAGTATGGCAGGGCTGCAGGATGAGCGAGTCTAGTCCGGAAATCTTCTCCGGCAGGCCCCAAACTACGATTGTAATCATGTTGAAATTGACTATGCCATGGCGCTTCGATGCTGGATGTACTGCTTGAAATTGTTATCCGCGTCATTTGCTACCCAGCAGGCTGGGCGTTCATCAAGGTCGTAATATTGGGAATCCGGCTTTTTCAACAGAATCGGCCGAAAGCCGCCGCCCACCGAAAAGCAGGCAGCGGGCACCTGTCACGGTTTGGATTGGGCTTTATTTTTCTCTTCGATTTTCGCGTCTACCGCAGCCCGGATCTGGTCGATGCTGAAGCTGGCTGGCTTCTGGCTCGGCGGGTATTCGATGAAGGTCTGCAGGAACCTCGTCGCCTTGGCCACCCCCGCTGCCAGCAAGTAGGAATTCTTCACGGTCCAGTCGTAATACTGGTCAGAAACGATGTCTGCCCGCTCATACGGGTCCATCCGCAAGTTGAAGAGTTTGGGAACTCGCAAGGGTACGAACGGGCTGCTCCATACCGCAAAACCACCCGGTTCCCGTTGTTCGGCGAAGACCACTTTCCAATTGTCATAACGCATGGAAACCAGCACGCCGTCGTCGTTAAAGTAGTAGAACTCGCGACGCTCGCCTTTTGGCTGTTGCCCGGTCAAGTACGGTAGTTGGTTATAGCCGTCCAGGTGCACCTTAAAGTTGGTGCCGCCGGTAGTCGGTGACCAGCCTTTCAGGAGTTTGTCTTTCACGCCGGTGTCACCTGCAGCAGCCAGCAGGGTCGGGAACCAGTCCATGCCCGAGAACATTTCGTTTGAGACTTCACCGGCCTTGATCTTGCCCGGCCAACGAACGATGGCCGGCACCCGGTAGGCACCTTCCCAGTTGGAGTTCTTCTCGTTGCGGAATGGCGTAGTCGCCGCGTCCGGCCAGGAGAACTGGTTCGGGCCGTTGTCGGTGGTGTAGACGACGATGGTGTTGTCGGCGATTTTCAGCTCATCGAGGGTTTTCAGCAGTTTGCCGACGTCACCGTCATGCTCAAGCATGCCGTCGGCGTAGTCGTTGCCGGGCATGCCGCTCTGGCCCTTCATCGAATCACGCACGTGGGTGAACAGGTGCATGCGCGTGGTGTTCATCCACACGAAAAACGGTTTGTCGGCTTTGGCCTGGCGTTCGATAAAGGACTGGGCGGCGGCGGTGGTTTCGTCGTCGATGGTTTCCATGCGCTTGGCGGTCAGGGCTCCAGTGTCTTCGATCTTGCCATCGGCGTAGCTGTGGATCACGCCGCGCGGCGTTCTGGATTTGACGAAGTCCGGGTCATCCTTGGGCCAATAGGCGCGTTCGGGTTCTTCTTCGGTGTTGAGGTGGTAGAGGTTGCCGAAGAACTCGTCGAAACCGTGGTTGGTCGGCAGGAATGCATCCTTGTCACCCAGGTGGTTCTTGCCGAATTGACCAGTGGCGTAGCCCTGGGATTTGAGCGCCTGAGCGATGGTGATGTCACGTTTTTGAATGCCGATCGGCGCACCTGGCACGCCGACTTTGGTCAGGCCGGTGCGCAGCGGCGACTGACCGGTGATGAAGGAGGAGCGTCCAGCGGTGCAGCTGTTTTCCGCGTAGTAGTCGGTGAACAGCATGCCTTCATGGGCGATGCGGTCGATGTTGGGCGTCTTGTAGCCGACCACGCCCATGGAATAGGCGCTGATATTAGTCTGGCCGATGTCATCACCGAAGATCACCAGAATGTTGGGTTTTTCTGCAGCCCCGGCAGTTGCCGAAATTGCCATGACCGTAGTCGCCACCAGGGCGAGTTTCGGCAGCCACTTGATTATGCGAGTCATCTGACTGGCTCCTTGTTGTCGGGCGTCGCGAACAGCGAGCAACGGCCATGTTCAAGGGGCACCGGCGAAAACACGCCACCCGTATCAGGTGGCGTGGCGTTCAAGTCCATCGACATGCAGCACGGCACCGGTCACGCTGGCACCCGCGCCGCTGGCCAGCAGCAGTAACGGGCCATTGAGTTCTTGCAGGCCGGCGTCGTAACCCTTGCCGGCGCGCGGGGCGATGACGTTGACGCGAATGCGGTGGGGCGTCAGCGACTGGGCCATGGCTCTGGTCATCCGGACCAGGCTGCTGTTGGGCCGCAGGCAAGGGTTGGGTTCAGTGATAGGGCGCGGTGGCGGATCAATATTGACGATGCTGCCACCGCGCTCGGCCTTGATCATGTGCAGGCTGGTGCAGTGGACAATGTGGTTGTTCAGGGCAATGTGTTCGCGTTCGGCACTGTTGTTGATCAGCACATCGACGCTGCCGAAGCGCTCCTGCACGGTGTCCAGCGCGGCCTCGATGCTTGGCCGCCGAGCGCTGTCGAGCGCGACGATCATGATTTCGCCACCTTCCCAGCGCAGGTCCGCCGCCAGTTGCTCCAACTGCGAAGGATGCTGCGCGCCAATGGCCACACGGGCACCGGCGAGGCTGATCAGTCGGGCGAAATGGGCACCCAAGCGTGTGGCGGCATCGGCTACCAATACGGTTTTGCCGGCCATGGAAAACGGCTGCATGAGATCGCTCATGGACGCACCTCCATCGGCGCGCAGCGGCGGTTTATCACGGTTCGTGGGACAGACATCCGAGGCGACGGGATGGGGGCGGCGCCCAGCATTTTCAGCACCAGTTCCGCGTAATGCCGAATGACGTCATCGATACCCCAACTGCCATCGGCCTGATACCAGACGCAAGCGTGGGTGAGCATGTTGAACAGGGTGCGCACCATCAGTTTCGGTTCGGCGCAGCTAAGCGAGCCTTCCTTGACGCCTTGTTCGAGGATGTCCTGCAGGCTTTCAAATAGAGACGTCGAGCCTGACGGACCTGCTCCAATTCCTCTTCATCGAGGCTTCTGAACTCCAGATTGCCGAGCATGGCTTCGTCCTGGTGTTCCAGGTGATAACGCACGTGGCAGGCAATGAAGGCACGCAGCTTCACATCGGCAGTGGCGGTTTTGGGACGGCAGCGCGTCCATTCACGAGACAGCCCCTGGAGGTATTCCAGAATCAGTTCCAGCAGCAGCTCGCTTTTGCCTTTGTAGTAGATGTACAGCGTCGAGGCGTTAATGCCTGCTTCCACCGCGAGCTGGCGAAGGCTCATCGACTCGTAGCCGTTACGCGAAATCAGTTTGATGGCAGCCAGGCGGATGTTGATTTCAGTCATGTTCATGGTGTGATGGTTGCCACTTGCGCGAGCACTCAAGCTCACGCTGTTGATTTCAATATCGGGGAGATTCAAGGGACGTTCGATTCATCGCTGTCGGTCGGTGCCAGCTGGTCGACGGCTGATCCGGACAAGCAGTTCATTTCCAACTTCAACTCCCAGGGCGTAGCGGGTGGTGAGTCCGCCTCCCGGACCACCGACGACAACCGCCTGAACTTCAAGAAGGGTGAAACCTTCTCGAAGATCTTCAAGGGCGTGCATGACCTGGAGCTGAAGTACGGCGACAGCGGTGCCTTTGTGCGTGGCAAGTACTGGTATGACCTCGAGCTGATGGACGAAAGCCGTCCGTTCTACGACATCGATGACTCGGGGCGTGATCGCGCGGCCAAGTCATCCGGGGCGATGTTCCTCGACAGCTTCGTCTACCACAACTACACCCTCGGCGATCAGGTCGGCAACGTGCGGCTCGGCAAGCAGGTGGTGAGCTGGGGCGAAAGCACCTTCATCGGCAACTCGATCAACAGCATCAACCCGATCGACGTCGCAGCGTTGCGTCGTCCGGGCGCTGAAGTGAAAGAAGGCCTGATCCCGGTCAACTTGCTCTACGTGTCCCAGGGCCTGGCCGACAACATTACCGCTGAAGCTTTTTATCAGCTGGAGTGGGACAAGTCGGTGGTCGACAACTGCGGCACGTTCTTCGGTAACGACGGCGTACCCCAAGGCTGTAACGACCGACTGGTAGTCGCCGGCCTTGATCTTCCACCCGGAGTGGCACGCAACACCGGCGGTTTGGCAGCCATCGCGGCGGGTACGGACAACGCTTTCATTGCGCGCCTGAAAGACAACGATGCCCGCGATAGCGGCCAGTATGGCGTGGCCCTGCGCTGGTATGTCCCGGAGGCGAACGACACCGAATTCGGCGCCTACGCGATGAATTACCACAGTCGCAACCCGTACCTGAGCATCAATCAGATGACCAGTGCAGCTGGCGGCGTGACCTCTGCGCGCAGCGTTCGTTATTTCATCGACTACCCGGAAGACATTCGCCTCTATGGCCTGAGCTTCCAGACCAACGTCTCGGGCGTCTCACTGGGTGGTGAAGTCAGCTACCGGCCGAACATGCCGCTGCAACTGAACACGGCCGACCTGCTGTCCGCAGCCACCTTCGGCGCGACCTCGCCGCTGATCACCACCGGTTTCGCCGGCCGCACACTGGGTGCCGAAGTCAATGGCTACAAGCGCATGCCAGTCACCCAGGCGCAGGTGACCGCGACGCAGTTTTTCGATCAGGTGCTGGGCGCCAGCCGTCTGACCGTGGTCGGTGAGGTCGGTTACAACCACATCAACGGCCTGGGCAAGGCTGACGGCTCTGACCTGCGCTTCGGTCGCAGCCCGGCCTTCGGTCCCGGCGAACTACCAGGCGCTGCGGGCGCGGCGACCTGCCGCGGAGCCGCTGTGGGCACGCCGACGGCCAGCAACCCGGCGCAGGAGTGCAACGACGATGGCTTTTACACCAGCAACAGCTGGGGCTATCGACTGCGCGGCAAGCTCGATTACCAGAACGTGATCGCCGGCATCAACCTGTCGCCCAACATCGCCTGGTCCCATGACGTCGAAGGTTATGGCCCGAACTTCGATGAAGGTTCCAAAGCGGTCAGCCTCGGTGTGGATGCCGACTATATGAACACTTACACCGCCAGCCTGAGTTACACCAATTACTTCGGTGGCGATTTCAACACCAACGTCGACCGCGACTACGTTGCGCTCAGTTTCGGCGTGAATTTCTGATGCAACCCTGCCAGAGGTACTTCAACATGAACGCACGTATTGTTCTGCGCGCTGGCGCACTGAGTCTGACGCTGCTGGCCAGTGGTGTAATGGCTGCCGTTTCGCCCCAGGAGGCCGCACAGCTGGGCACCACGCTGACCCCTTTGGGCGCTCAGAAAGAGGGCAACGCCAACGGCAGCATTCCCGCCTGGACCGGTGGTTTGAAACCCGGCGCGGCGGCGCTCGACAACGGTTTTCTCGGCGATCCGTTCGCCAGTGAAAAGCCGCAAATGGTCATCACCGCGGCCAATGCCGAGCAGTACAAGGACAAGCTGACACCGGGTCAACTGGCGATGTTCAAACGCTATCCGGACAGTTACAAGATCCCGGTCTACAAAACTCAGCGCTCGGCGGCTTCTCCGCAGAACGTGTATGACATTGCCAAAAAAAGCGCGGTGACCACCGAACTGACTCCAGATGGCAACGGGCTGGTTAACTTCGCGCAAACCCGCTATTTCCCGTTCCCGATTCCGAAGACCGGTGTCGAGGTTTACTGGAACCACACCAACCGTTTTCGCGGCGGCAACATGGAACGCCAGGCGGCCCAGGCAGCGCCGCAAACCAACGGCTCCTATTCCATCGTCGAGTACGTCGACAAGCTGGCGTTCCCGCAATTGATGGAGGGCGTCGAAGGTGGGCAAGGCGACAACGTTCTGTACTACTACAAGCAGGAAATCACCGCGCCGTCGCGCATGGCCGGCAGTGTGATCCTGATTCACGAGACCATTGACCAGGTCAAGGAACCGCGCCTGGCGTGGGTCTACAACGCCGGTCAACGCCGCGTGCGTCGCGCACCGCAAGTTGCCTATGACGGTCCGGGCAACGGCTCGGACGGCATGCGCACCGCCGACAACACCGACATGATGAACGGCGCGCCGGATCGCTATGACTGGAAGTTGATCGGCAAAAAGGAACTGTACATCCCGTACAACAACTACAAGTTGCAGTCGCCGAAGCTCAAGTACGACGACATCATCAAACCGGGACATATCAACCAGGACCTGACCCGTTATGAGCTGCACCGGGTCTGGCACGTCGAGGCCACGCTGAAACCGGGTCAGCGTCATGTGTATGCCAAACGTGACATGTACTTCGACGAAGACACCTGGCAGCTTGCCGAGGTCGATCACTACGATGGCCGTGGTCAGCTGTGGCGGGTGGCAGAAGGTTATGCATTCAACGATTACGAACGCGGGGCCCCTAACTTCGCCATGCTCGGGATCTATGACTTGATCGCCGGTCGCTACAACGTGCTGGCGATGACCAACCAGGCCCGGCATGCCACGACCTATGGCATGACCGCAAAGATGACCGATTTCACTCCGTCAGCACTGCGTAACGCCGGCATCCGCTGACCGTTCGCCTTCGCTGAAACAACGCCCTGTTCGCAGGGCGTTGTGCATTCAGATGGCCACCACCTGATGCGGGTGGCGCACAAACCGTCGTCTCGCCCAATGATGGCAACCTCACACCATCAGCGAGGTCCGCCATGTTTGTGCCACGGCCGCATTTGTGCGACGTACTCAAGCGCGAGCAGCGCCGCTTGCAACTGCTTTGCGCGCCTGCAGGTTATGGAAAGACAGCGTTGCTGCGCGAGTATTTGCAGGGTGGAGAGGCGCCTGGGCGGGTGGTTTGGCTGTCTCTGGGGGGGCAGCGGCAGACGCTGGACAGTTTGAGTGGGATGCTGACTGGTGAACTTGAGCTGGCATCAGATACGCCGCCTGATGCATTACTGGCGTATCTCGATTCTAGAGATTGGGTGACTGGTCCATCGCTTTCGCGGGCAAGCCCGCTCCCACATTTGACAGCGTTCCAATGTGGGAGCGGGCTTGCCCGCGAAAGCGATGGACCAGCCAATGAATATCTAAAATTCCGGCTTGTTTTCGATGATCTTCCTGCTCAAATGCCATCGGACCTGAACCACTGGTTCGATCAACTCCTGTCCCTCCAGAACCCACAACTGCAAGTGCTGGTCACCTGCCGCCAGCGCCCCGACTGGAACCTGCCGCACCTGATGCTCACGGGCGAATTGCTGGAACTGGATGCCCGGCAACTGGCACTGCGTCCTGATGAATTCGAATCGCTGGTCAGTCTGCTCGCGCCTGAAACCGACACGGCCTCACGGGAAAACCTGTGGCACCAGACCGGCGGATGGTGCGCCGGTGTCCGCTTGTTGTCCTCGTCATTGCTCGGTCCATACCTTGAACGCGAACTGCTGTCGCGCCTGAGCGATGAACAGCGGGAAGTGCTCTACGGACTGGCGCATTTGTCCAAGGCCAGCGCCGACCTCTGCGAGCAACTCTGGGAAGGGCAGCAGGGCGCCCGGGTGTTCAAGAGCCTGCTGGATGACCAGGCCTTTCTCTTTCCCATCGACAACCAACCCGGCTGGTTTCGCTTGGTGCCCGCCGTGGCGCAGGCCCTGCAATCCCGATTCAGTGGCGTGCCGTTGAATCGGCTGCGCTTGCGGGCCTGTCAGTTGCTCAGTGTTTTGGGGCAGGTCGATGATGCGGTTGAGCAGGCGCTGAGTGCCGATCAGCCGGAGGTGGCTGCGAACTACATGGAGCGGTTGTGGCTGAGCTGGATTTTGAGCGAGCGGCATCTGGATCGGTTCATGGACTGGCGCGAGCGCATCGAACCGCAGTTGCTGCAGAGCAGCTCGCGTTTGATCTATTTGTGCGCCAAGGCGCTGTTGTTCAGCGGTCGACTGGACGAAGCCGAGGAATGCCTGCAACGTCTGGGGCACTTTTTGCCGCTGCCCGATCCGCGACGCAGTCAACGCCTGTTGGCTAACTGGCAGGCGTTGTATGGAACCCTTCACGCGATGCGCGGCAACCCCGAACCGGCGCGCCTGCATTGCCACGCAGCCCTGCGTTATCTGACGGCTCAGGATTGGCTGTCGGTGTTGTTGTGCCATTGCACGCTGGCGCGCATCGCCATGAAAACCGGCGAACTGAACGAGGCCCAAGTGCTATTGGAGCATTCGCTGGAGCTTGCCCGGCGCCAGGGCAGTCGTGAGGCCGAGGTGCTGGTGAACACCGACCGAGTGCGGTTGTTGCTGCTTCAGGGGCAGTTGGGTCTGGCGCAATCGTTGTTGCGCACGGAACTTGCCCAACTGACTGGCAGCAGAACCCAACCCTATCCACTGCTGGGTCGACTGATGTTCCTGCAAGGTGAGTTGCTGTTGCAGCAGGGCCACACGGAAGAGGCCGAGCAAGTCGTGCAGGCGGGGCTGCTGCAGGTTCGCGACTGCTGCGCGCCGTTTGTGCTGAATGCCTACCTGTTGTTGTCCGAGATTGCCGCGCGCAGCCATGACGCCGAAAAGGCGCATCTGCTGCTGTATGAAGCCGAGCGACGCATGCATTGGGGCAAGATCGACAGTGCGTGCTATCAGGGGCCGATCGCCCTGCAAAAAGCCCGCAACCAGTCCCGCGAGCACGGTGAAGACTCTGACAACTCGCTTGTGCCGCGCGTCGCTGAAGTGGCGGATTACCAGGATGGCCTGACGCCCCGTGAGGTGTCGGTGCTCAAGTTGCTGGCAGAGGGCATGTCGGTGCGCGAGGTTGGCCATCGTCTGTTCATTTCGGTGAATACCGTGAAAACCCATGCCAAGAACATCAACGTCAAGCTCGGCGCGTGCCGTCGTACCCAGGCCATCAACAGCGCCAAAGCGATGGGCATTCTTGCCTGAATCAGTCGACTGAAAACGCCACCCACCTGATCCGGGTGGCGGCGCGGCGCGACTGATGGTCAACCATGCACCGAACCCCGACGCAATGCTGCGCAATCGCGGTGGCGTCCAGACAACAAGAAGAGAGGTAGTGATGAGCGCCATCGAGAGTTGGACGAGCACGGACATCCGCACGATCCTGGAAAAACAGCGGGCGGCCTTTCTGGCCAGCGAACCCTGGACCGTCGAGCAACGCTGTGAATTGCTCGACCGGGCGATCAGTTTGCTGGTCATCCACGAACAGGAAATCGTCGAAGCTCTGACGGCTGACTTCGGCCATCGCAGCCCCGGCTTCTCGAAGGGCAGCGAAGTGCTGTCGCCGCTGGCCACTCTCAAGCAGACCAAGGCTGAACTGGCCGAATGGATGCTTCCTGAAAAGCGTCAGGCCAGAGCCGGCGAGGCCTGGGTTCAATACCAGCCGCTCGGCGTGGTGGGCATCGTCACTGCCTGGAACGTCCCCGGCTACATGGTCTTCAGCGGCCTCGCCGGTGCCTTGGCCGCCGGCAACCGGGTGATGATCAAACCATCGGAATTCAACCCGCACACCTCGGCCCTGATCGCCCGACTGATTCGCTCGGTGTATGCCGAAGATGAAGTGGCGGTGGTGCTGGGTGGCCCGGACGTCGGTGAGGCGTTCTGCGGCCAGCCGTTCGACCATTTGCTGTTCACTGGCGCCACCAGCATCGGCAAGCACGTGCTGCGCTCGGCCGCAGAAAACCTGGTGCCTGTGACGCTGGAACTGGGCGGCAAGTCGCCAACCATCATTTCCCGCACCGCCGACTTCAAGGATGCGGTGGCCAAGACCGTCATCGGCAAACTGCTCAACGCCGGCCAACTGTGCGTCGCGCCGGACTATGTTTTCGTGCCGAAAGAATCGGTAGATGCGTTCATCAGTGTCGCCAAAGCGGTTGTCGCCGGGTTCTTCCCGACGCTCAAGGACAATCCCGAGTACACCTCAATCATTAACACCCGCCATTACGAGCGTTTGCTGGGCTACCTGAGCGAAGCACGCGACGCCGGTGTCGAGCTGATCGAACTGAACGCGGCCGGTGAGGACTTCAGCGAAGCGACGCGCAACAAGATTGTGCCGATCCTGCTGCGCAATCCTGGCGACGATCTACAGGTGATGCAGGACGAGATCTTCGGTCCGCTGCTACCGATCAAACCGTACGACACCATCGCCGAAGTGATTGCCCGGATCAACGCCCGGCCGCGCCCGTTGGCGCTGTATTACTTCGGCAACGATGCCGCCGAGGAAGCACAAGTGCTCACCCGCACCTGCTCCGGTGGCGTGACCCTCAACGGTGTGTTGAGCCATGCCAGCACCGAAGGCCTGCCGTTCGGCGGCGTCGGCCAGAGCGGCATGGGTGCCTATCACGGTATCGACGGTTTCCGCACCTTCAGCCATGCCAAAACCGTGCTGCGCACTGCGCCAAACCCGGCCTGAATCCCATTTCATTCTTGAGAGAACTGCCATGAAAGCTGCCGTATTCCACCAGGTTGGAGCCCCGCTGGTCATTGAAGAAGTGGGTATCAGCAAACCGGGTCCGCGTGAAGTACTGATCCGCACCAAAGCAGTCGGTGTCTGCCATTCGGATCTGCACGTGATCGATGGTTCGTTCCCGTACCCAGGCCCGTTGGTGCTGGGCCACGAGGCGGCCGGCGTGGTCGAGCAGGTCGGTTGCGAAGTGCGTTCGGTCAAACCGGGCGATCATGTGGTCACCTGCCTGACCGTGTTCTGCGGCCATTGCGAACATTGCGTGACCGGCCATCTGGCGCGTTGCGTTTCCCCGGAAACCAAGCGCGGCGCGGACGAGGAGTCGCGCCTGACCTACGTGCAAAAACCGATTCCGCAATTCGTCAACCTGTCGGGTTTTGCCGAGCAGATGCTGGTGCATGAAAACGCCTGCGTCGACATCCGCCGTGACATGCCGCTGGACCGCGCCGCACTCTTGGGTTGCGCCGTCACCACCGGCACCGGCGCGGTTTTCAACACCGCCAAAGTGCGTCCAGGCGAAACCGTGGCCGTGATCGGCTGCGGCGGTATCGGCCTGGCTGCGATCAACGGCGCGGCACTGGCCGGAGCCGGGCGGATCATCGCCATCGACATGCTCGATTCCAAACTGGAGTTGGCCAAGCAGTTCGGCGCCACCGACCTGATCAATGGCAAGGACGGCGACGCTGCCAAGCAAGTGATGGAACTGACCCGCGGCGGTGTGCACCACGCCTTCGAATGCATCGGTCTCAAGCAGACCGCCGAGCAGGCCTTTGCGATGTTGGCGCGCGGCGGCACCGCCACCGTGATCGGCATGCTCAAGCCCGGCCTGAAAATCGAACTGGACCCGCTGCAATTGTTGCACGAACGCCGCATCCAGGGTTCGTTGATGGGTTCCAACCGCTTTCCGGTAGACATGCCGCGCCTGGTGGATTTCTACATGGCGGGCAAGCTCAAGCTCGACGAAATGATTTCCCAGCGCATCAAACTGGAGCAGATCAACGAAGCCTTTGATGAGTTGCGTCGTGGCGAGTTGGCCCGTTCGGTGATCATCTTCGACGAGTAACACGCGCCCGCACGAACACGCTGCCGACGACCACGTCGGCACGCCCCAGGCTTACGGAGTTGATTGATGGACATTGATTTCACAGCAGAAGAATTGGCCTTCCGCCAAGACGTGCGAGCCTTCCTGCGCGACCGGTTGCCGACCGAACTGGCCGAGCGGATTTCCCAGGGCAAGCGTTTGAGCAAGGAGCATCAGGTGCAATGGATGCGGACTCTCAACCAGCAGGGCTGGCTGGCGCCGGGCTGGCCGGTCGAGTTCGGTGGCACCGGTTGGACTGATGTGCAAAAGCATATTTTCGACGAAGAGTGCTTCGCGGCCGGTGCGCCGAAAGTGTCGTCATTCGGGCTGAAAATGGTCGCCCCGGTGATCATCAAGTTCGGTACGGCCGAGCAGAAAGCACGGTTTCTGCCGCGCATTCTCACGTGCGAAGACTGGTGGTGCCAGGGTTACTCCGAGCCGGGCGCGGGCTCCGATCTGTCTTCATTGAAGACCCGCGCCGAGCGCGAGGGCGATCACTACGTGGTCAACGGCCAGAAAACCTGGACCACCCTGGCGCACTTTGCCGACTGGATGTTTTGCCTGGTGCGCACCGACCCCGAGGCCCGACAGCAGCGGGGCATTTCCTTTCTGTTGATCGACATGAAGACGCCGGGCATCACCGTGCGGCCGATCATCACCCTCGACGGCGAGCATGAAGTCAACGAAGTGTTCTTCGACAACGTGCGGGTGCCGGTGGCCAACCTGGTCGGCCAGGAAAACCAAGGCTGGACCTGCGCCAAGTACCTGCTGACCCACGAGCGCACCAGCATCGGCGCAATTGCGCAGAACAAGGCACTGCTGAGCCGTCTTAAACGCATCGCCAGCCAGGAAGTGCGCGACGGTCGGCCATTGATCGAAGACCCGCTGTTCCGGGCGCAGATTGCCGAAGTCGAGATGCAGTTGATGGCCGCCGAAATGAGCAGCCTGCGCACCTTGGCGGCCGTACGCGACGGCGGTGTGCCGGGCGCGGAAAGCTCGTTTTTGAAGATCAAGGGCACCGAAATTCGTCAGGCGATTACCTACCTGATCAGCAAAGCCGTGGGCCCTTACGCCATGCCGTTCATTGAAGATGAGCTGGGTTACGGCAGTGAGCCGTTGCTGTACACCGACTACAGCAGCACGGCCACCTATCAGTATCTGGATGCGCGCAAGGCCTCGATCTACGGCGGGGCCAACGAGATCCAGAAGAACATCATCGCGAAAATGATTCTCGAACTGTAAGGGACCGACCATGGATTTCAAACTGAGCGAAGAGCAGCTGATGCTGCAAGACACCGCCGCGCGGCTGGTGCGTGACACCTACGGTTTCGAGCAACGCGAGAAATTCAGCCAAAGCGAACACGGTTTCAGCCGCGCGTTCATGCAGCAGCTGGGTGACCTCGGGCTTTGCGCCGTGCCATTCGCCGAGACGTACGGTGGATTTGGCGGCAGTGGCGTGGAAAACATGTTGATCATGACCGAGCTGGGTCGAGGCCTGTGCCTGGAACCCTACCTTCATTCGGTGATTTTTGCCGGTGGGCTGGTCACCCAGTTGGGCACAGAGGCACAGAAAGAAGCGCTGCTGCCGCAACTGGGCAGCGCCGGTTTGCAGATGGCGGTAGCACTCGATGAGCCGCAAAGTCACTACCAACTGCATGATGTACAAACCGTCGCGGAGCCCGTGACCGGAGGCTGGAAGCTCAACGGTCGCAAGTCGGTGGTGGTCGCAGGCCAGAGTGCCGGGCTGATACTGGTGTCTGCTCGAACCAATCACGAAGCTCGGAATGAGAAGGGGATCAGCCTGTTTCTGGTCGATCCGCAGGATCGCGGAGTGCGCCGGCGTTCTTTTGCAACCATGGATGGGCGCATGGCCTGTGAGTTGTACCTGGAGGACGTGTTCGTCAAAAGCAGCGAGATGTTAGGGGAGGAGGGGCAAGCCCTGCCAGCCTTGCGTTACCAGCAAGGCCGCAGTATCGCCGCACAATGCGCCGAGGCCGTCGGCAGCATGGAAACCGCATGCAAGCTGACACTCGATTACTTGAAGACCCGCAAGCAATTCGGTCAGCCAATCGGCAAGTTCCAGGCATTGCAGCACCGTATGGTGGACATGCGCATCGAACTCGATCAGGCCACCTCCATGACCCTGCTCGCGGCGTGTGTGGCCGATCAGCAGGACAATGACGAGCGTAGCCGCGTACTGGCGGCGGCCAAGTTCATCGTCAGCCGCGCCAGTCGTTTTATTGCGGACCAAGGCATTCAGTTGCACGGCGGGATCGGCCTGACTTGGGAGTACGTGCTCTCTCACCATGCCAAGCATCTGCTGATGGTCGCTCGTCAGTTTGGTGATGACGATCATCACTTGCAGGCGTACGCGAAGCTGTTGCAGGTAGCCTGAGCCACGTATGTATGCTCAGGATAACCGGGCTTCACGCCCTGTTGTCCGTTGGAGAAGAACTAAAGCCCGAATTATGTTTTCAGTGAAATCTGAGACTGGCTGGTTCTGGCTGTATGCGACCGGCCGCTTCTGGCCGATTGCTGAACGAGCCCCATGAAAGACAGGACACTGTTTCCCCCTTACGATAAGGGATAGGCAAACGGTTATGTTTATGACTAACAGCAACGATAAGAGTGGGGAGCTTTTGGGCCAGGAGCGGCCTGTCAGAGGCAGAGTACGAAATGTTCTTGAGCTCTGCCCTGCGGATCAAATCGCACTGGTATATAACGTCGTTATCACCTCATCGCGCCGCTACCAGCCCCGATTTAGTCACGGAGCAGAATGTGGCAAGGAATGTTATCCACCAAACCCGTAAAGGCGTTATGACAGCATTTGGCTATCTATAATTCGACCTCACCAGGAGGAGAAATGCGTATCGGGGGTTGGAGCCGTCTGTGGGTTGTCATCACGGTACTCTACGGAGTCGTTGTGGCTTTTGTTGCGTACGATGAACGCCCCACCCTCAAGCAACTTCAATACAACTGGGTGCGCGATGCATCCGACACTATGGCAGAGGCAATCTCTCGCACCGAGAAAGTGGAACTGTCAGGCCTCCAGCTCCGAGAGATGGTGTTTGCCGAAAAGACTGACGCCGAGGCGATCACCACACTCGAAGAGATCGCAACGTCGCCAACCAAGAACCAGAGGCTGTTCTCATCCAAGGTCGCGAAGGTCAATGAAAAGCACCGCCAGATCGTTTCACAGTTGGGAGCCGTTCGCGGCAAGCATGTCCTTCTGTCGCTCGCATGGTGGCTGGGCCCATCGCTCATGTTGCTCGCGCTCGGGTGGTCGGCGGGTTGGGTATTCAGGGGCTTCCGTGGAAAGTCGGTCTAACCCTTCGTCGCAGCGGACCGCCTTCGGCGGCCGCTGAACTCAAACGTTAGCCATTCAATCCATCCGTTGTGGGTCATCAACCGAGGAGCATCTCACATGGCTTCTATCCGCAAAGAGATCCTGATCGAGGACAGCCCGGAGCATGTCTGGGCGGCGGTTCGCGATGTCGGCGCAATACATCTGCGCCTTGTGCCTGGCTTCGTGGTCGACTGTCGCCTGGAAGGAGATTCCAGGATCGTCACATTTGCCAATGGGATGGTAGTGCGCGAGCTGATCGTGGACATCAACGACGACGCTCGCCGGCTCGTGTGGGCAGCGGTTGGAGGATGGTTCACCCACCACAACGCATCGCTGCAAGTGTTCGCCGAGGGTGCGAGTGATAGCCGGCTCGTCTGGATCGCTGACTTGCTGCCTAATGATATGGCAGGAGCCATCGAAGCAATGATTCAGCAAGGAACAATTGCCATGAAGCATACGCTTGAGCGCAATGTCACAAATGGCTAACTCTTCGTTGCAGCGGACTGCCTCCGGCGTCCGCTGAACTCAAACGTTAGCCCCGTTTACCATCACTTCAGGGGCGTGCTTGGAGCCAATCGAACCCATTTCCCGGGACTCCGGCACCGGCCCTGGGGTCGTGTGCTTCCACTCCAATGCGAGCAGTTCGGTGCAGTGGCGAGGGCTCCTGGAACTCTTGGCGCCGCGGTTCCGTGTGCTTGCTCCCGATTCATTTGGCGCAGGTAAGAGCCCAGCATGGCCATCCGATCGGATCATCACCCTCAGCGACGAAGTCGCGCTCGTAGAGCCAGTTCTCGCCAGAGCGGGCGTACCCCTCACGTTGGTTGGCCATTCGTATGGCGCTGCAGTAGCGCTGATCGCAGCGTTGCTGAACCCCAGCCGGGTGCGCGCCATCGCCTTGTATGAGCCAACGCTGTTTGCGCTCCATGACGCCGAAGTGCCCCCGCCAAATGAGGCGGACGGAATCCGCGAGGTAGTGGCGGACGCCGGGCTTGCCCTCGATGCAGATAACCAAGACGCCGCCGAGCGGTTCATTGACTATTGGATGGGCTCTGGAACGTGGAAGCGGACTCCGGAACAACGCAAGCAATCCATCGCAGTGGCGGTGGCAAATGTGCGTGGCTGGGCTCAAGCACTGTTTGCCGAGCCAACGCCCTTAACCCTTCGCTCAAGCCGGCAGCCACCGGCAAGCCGGTGTCTGGGAGAGTAAAGGGGGCGAATTTATTTATTGTTAACTGACCGTCCGCAGTGGGTCGACTCCGGCCTATTGTGACTGGCACAAGTCGACCCATTGCGGACGATGGCAAAGGGCTGCGATAGACCTGGAGCAGTCCGCTAAGGCCGCACGGCTTGGCCTATGGGAGTTATCAGAGGCTAAAGTAATGCCGCCATGGGAATGGCGAAAAGCAGGTAAAACAACTACAGGCCACCTTCGGGTGGCATTTTAGCATTAGCGGGTAATACTTCTCTGTATAGGCGGGCGTGTTGCTGGTGGCGCGAGCCGCGGGGAGGTGTGAGGTGAACAAGCTATCAATTGTGGGTGCCGGTATGGTGGGTGAGGCGGCGGCTCAGATCATCGCCCGGGAAGAGTTCTGTCGTGAGTTGATGTTGATTGATGTGCAGGGTGAGTTGGCACAGGGCAAGGCGCTGGACGTCTGGCAGGCGGCAGTTGAGTCAGGTTCTGATACCAGGGTTTACGGCGGGTCCAATGCCGAATTGCTGCAGGATTCTGACCTGGTGGTGATTACGGCGGGTGTGCCCCGCAAGCCTGGTCAGTCGCGTCAGGATGTATTGAGTATCAATCTGCCAATTCTCGATAGCATCATGCTGGATATTAATCGTCATGCTCCGGCGGCGACGGTGTTGGTGGTGTCGAACCCGGTCGACGTGCTGACCTATCGGGCTTGGTGTCTCAGTGGGCTGGGACGCAACAGGGTGTTCGGGCAGGCGGGGGTACTGGATACAGCGCGCATGAAGTGTTTCATTGCCGAGGAGACAGGGTTTTCTGCTCGGGATATCACGGCGCTGGTGCTGGGAGGGCATGGCGATAGCATGGTGCCGCTGATGCGATACTGTGCGGTCGGTTCGGTGCCGCTGTCTCACTTCCTGTCCAATCAGCAGATAGAGCGGATTGTGGAGCGCACACGTCAGGGTGGCGGCGAGATTCTGGGTTTGAAGAAGGTGGGGAGCGCCTGCGATGCGCCGGGCGTGGCAATTGCACAGATGGTGGATGCTATCGCCAATGGGCGAAACCGCATTTTGCCAACGGTCGCGATTCTCGAGGGCGAGTACGGGCGAACAGGTATTGCCATGGGTGTCCCCTGTGTGCTGGCAGAGGAGGGGGTTGCGCGGGTGATCGAGTTGTCTCTGGATGCGCAGGAGCAGGCGATGTTCGACCGCTCTGCAGATCAGGTGGTGCGTGATATTGCTGAAATGAATGCTTTGTGAGCGGGGCTATATGAGGGGGGGTCGCAACGGGGAGTTGAGCGCCGGTCCCTGGCGCTCGGGGTCATGGTGTTACCTGGTGTCAGGCAGTGGCACTATGATCTTTTATGGGTCTGAACAGGCCGGATAGTCTCGTTTCTTCAAACCGGTATACAGCTGGCGCGGACGACCGATGCGTGTTTCGACTGTCCCCATACCCTATCAGGCCAATCCTGTTTGATCGTCCTCGCAGCTCCGGTTTCAATAGTTCAACACCGCTTCGTAGTCTTCTCTAACCTCTGTTCCAAGCGCATCCAGTGCGCGCAAATATGGCGCCCTTGAGCTAAGGGGGCCTGAGTTTCTGCTTTAACTTCAGCACACATTACGGGGGTTCGATGCTCGTCTAGAGTTCTCTGTGGTGCTGACCCTGTGCGGCGCGGCTCGACCAACATAATCCTTCATGATGCAGCGTGGTATGACGATGATCGCCACGGTGTGTGAATCGTATGCGATCCATGAACCCCACCTACCGCAAGACGGGGCGACGGTTTACCGTGGCATCTCTGGCGAGCAACTCCACGGCAGCAAGGCTTCATAGTCTTCGACCGACGAAGCATGCGGCAACCGCTCCAGTACGTGGCGTAGCCACGTATAGGGTTCCTGGCCGTTGATCTTGGCGGTTTCGACCAGGCTATAGATCTGCGCACTGGCCGTGGCCCCCTTGGGCGTATCGCTGAACAGCCAAGCCTTGCGGCCGATGACAAACGGCTTGATTGCTCTTTCGGCCGCATTGTTGTCGATGGGTAAATAACCGGCCTCGACATAGCGCTCCAGTCGGCTCCAGTTGTTTGCCAGATAATGCACGGCCTTGCCCAGCGCACTTTGTGCGGTGACCTGCGGATGGGTTTTATCCAGCCAGCTTTTCAGTTGGGCGAGGATCGGCAGGCTCTTTTCCTGGCGACTGATAAACCGCTGTTCGTCACTGACGTCCTTAAGTTCACGCTCAATGCCGTACAGTTTGTTGATCATTGCCAGTGCGATATCCGCACGTCCCGTCTTGCCCTTGGGCTGCACTTTTTGCGCGTCCACAAACTTGCGTCGCGCATGCGCCATGCACGCCAACCGTTCGACGCCCGGTTGCAACGCCAAGGCGTTATAGCCGGCGTAATCATCGGTCATGACATAGCCGCGATAACTTTCCAGCAGACGCAACGGCACGTCCTGCGCACGGCTGGAGGTGTAATCAAACAACACCACTTTTCGATCGGGCGGGCCGCTGGCTTGTACCCACATCCAGGATTGGCTGGTCGGATCTCGATCCGGCTCTTTCAACACCTGGACGCGGGTTTCATCGCAGTGGATCACCGGACTTTCCAGTAATCGGTCGCGCATCAAGTTCAGCAACGGCTGGAAGTGTTCGCTGCACTGGATCACCCAGCGCGCCAGGGTCTGGCGCGGGATATCAATGCCATGCCGGCTAAGCACCGTTTCAAACCGATGCAGCGGCAAGCCGTCGACATACTTGGTGGTCAGCAGCATGGCCAGCACGCTCGGGCTGGCCATGCTCTTCTCGATCAACTGAGCGGGTTTGTCGGCGGTGACCGGTGCGGTTTCGCAACCACGGCAACCGTAGACCTTGCGGATATGTTTGATGACCCGGATCTGCATCGGCACGATATCCAGCTGTTCGCTGGTGTCTTCGCTGATCACATGCTTGCGGCAACCGCAGGCACAGGTCAGTTCGTGTTCGGGCAGTTCATGAATAACTTCGATACGCGGCAGATCAGCCGACAACGGCTTGCGTTTGCCACGGCGCGGCGTCGGCGAAACGGCTTCTTCGTCAGGGTCATCAACGAGCGGCATCGGCTCGCTTTCCGGCTCGTTGAACAGCGCCAGTTGCGGCGTGTTGGGCTCAACGGTCTGTTCGGATTTGCGCCCGAACAAGCGGTCGCGCAGCAACTTGATCTGTTCCTTCAGGTCGACGATGTGAGTCTGATAAGCCTGGGCCACTTCTTCCTGGCGGCTGAGTGCCTCAAGCAGCAGTTGCTTGAGCAAAACAGGATCATCAGGAAGGTCGTCGGGTAGGGAAATCATGGCCCGGATTATACCGGGTCAAGCGACGTAGCGCGGGGTCAAAACCTGATGAGGACGGTTACGCCAAAGATCAAAACCGTCGAGTAACCAGTTGAGTTCCTGAACCGTCAGCACAATCGCCTCATCGCTGACATCGGGTGATGCTTTAAAGCGCTCGGACTCCAGCCGCTTGAGCCAAAGGCAGAAGCCGTTGCGCTCCCAGTACAAGATCTTCACGCGGTTCCGGGATTTGTTGAGGAAGACAAACAGCACCGGATCGAACACCGCCACTTTTATATCCAGCTCGACCAGCGCGGCGAGGCCATCAATGGATTTTCGAAAGTCCACGGGTTTGGGGTAGAGATAGACTTTTTCGACTTTGGCGTCGGGTCGCATCATGGCGGGCGGGCTCCAGAGAAAAACGGGAGCACAGCATCCGGCGTCAGGGGAACGCTTTGAATGTGTAGTTCATGGAGCGGTTACTGTGAATCGCCCCTGAATCAGTGGACATTCGATGGCCGCTTTTGGCGATTGCTGCCCGTTGTGAGGGTCAGCTAACGACCCAGGCTGTGTGAAAACGTGCTAAACACGTCGAAAACTGAGAGTCGCGAGGATTGCCTGTGGAATAAGCGGGCGGAAGCGCGAATTACCTTAGTCAGCTACATAGACGTTCGTAATGCCGTTTGGGCCGCGTCAGCGGCCCAAACGGCTACTAACGGGCGAGCCAAACGGCTGGATTCACGCCCTGATCGCCTCAAGCAGTCCTGCGATGCCGAAGATGCTCATCATTCGTTTGAGGTTGTAGGCGAGCACATGAAGGCTCATTTCGGTACTTACCCGCGGAAGTGTTTTGGTCAGGAAGTGGGTGGCTCCCATCCAATATTTGAGCGTTCCAAAAGGATGCTCAACAGTCTGGCGGCGAACCTTCATCTTCCCCGGGTCATGCTCCAGCCGAACCTGCATCGCGTCGATTACCGCCTCATGTTCCCAGCGCTTCACACGGCGCTCCTTACCCGTAGTACATTGCTTTTGCATTGAGCAGGACTGGCAGCCCGAGAAGTAGTAACAATGCAATAACATGCCGTCTTCCATCGACGAATGCCGCCTAGTTAGTAACTGCCCCGCAGGGCATCGATACTCGTCCGACGCAATAAGATAGATGAAATCCTGCTTGCCGAATCTGCCTTCGGCTTTGCTGCCAGAGGTGAGGGGTTTCGGTACGAAGGTAGTGATGCCGGCTTGCTCGCAAGCAAGGATTTCCAGACCTTTGTAATAGCCTCGGTCAGCTACCACCGTTAGCGATTCAGCCTCGATTTCTTCACGCGCTTGGTTCGCCATATTGCTCAGCTGCCCACGATCATTACCAACGTTGGTCACCTCATGAGCAATGATCAGATGGTATTTGTCGTCGACAGCTGTTTGTACGTTGTAGCCAACCGTTCCGGTGCCTCGGCCGCTCGTGGCCATTGAGCGTGCATGTGGGTCTGTGAGGGAGATCTGCTGGTCTGGACTTTCGTGGAGCTGCGCCTCGATTTCCTTGAGTTTCTGCATCTGCTTTTTCAGTGTTTCTATCTTTTCTTTAAGACGCTCTGCTTTGGCCTCGGCCACTTCGGGCGTTGCCCGATCCGCCGAATCCATCGCCGCTAGATATCGATCAATGCTCTGCTCGATCTGCTGCATGCGCGCCTTCACCTTGCCCTGAGTGAAGTTGCGGTCGCGATTATTGACGGCTTTGAATTTGCTGCCGTCGATTGCGATGATCGATTGGGAGAAGAGATTGAGGTTGCGACAAAGCACCACAAATTGCCGGCAGACACTGCGAATAGCCTTGCCGTTATCCTTACGAAAGTCGGCGATGGTTTTGAAATCTGGAGCCAAACGCCCCGTCAGCCACATCAACTCGACGTTGCGCTCGGCCTCACGCTCAAGTCGGCGGCTGGACTGAATCCGATTGAGGTAGCCGTAGATATAGATCTTCAGCAACACCGCTGGGTGGTAGGCCGGACGACCAGTTGCGGCAGGATCGACGCCCTCAAAACCAAGTGCGCCTAGGTCGAGTTCATCGACGAAAACATCGACCACGCGCACTGGATTTTCTTCGGCTACGTAATCGTCCAGACACTCCGGCAGCAAGGTGACTTGCGTCCGAGCCTCACCTTCGATGAATCGCTTCATAATCGCCCCCGCTACGATCTCGACGATCAGAAGGTTAGACAATCACTGGCGTTTTCACACAGCCTGGACCCGAAGCGGCCGGTCGTGGTGTCTAGCAAGCTGGGGGCGATTCACTCAGAGGGAATGTTTGAGTCGTGACTGGATTCAGCTGCTAGTTTCAATCGGTCAGCTTTACTAATGTATTTAGACTTGCTTTTCGGTGCCAATTTGGCACTGACTTTTTTGGCGTGAGCTTTTAATAACTGCTTTATTTTTTTTTGACGATTCATTTTTTTACTCGGATTGTAGATTCTTGAATGATATCAGCTCCAACTTAGAATAGATGGAATCAAGAGGGGTGTGAATTCCCCTTGGGCTTTAATCGGTTAGGAACCTAAGCGGATTGATGCTTACCGGCCGCAATGGGTCGACTGCTGCCGACCACGATCAGACAGCCCCCTCGCACTGTCGATTTCGCAAAGTCTCGTTCGACTATCCTTCAGGGAATGAACCTGATTGCTCGCAGTGATCGTAGGCGTTTCCTGTACGAGAACTTTCACGAAGACGAATCTGGAGACGAGTATGCGCAAGCTCATCGTTGCCGCTTTCATTAGTCTGGATGGCGTTATTCAAGCGCCCGGCGGGCCTGAAGAAGATCCCAGCGGCGAGTTCCGCTTTGGTGGCTGGATAGTGCCCTACGCCGACGAAGCCTTCGGCCAAGCCATACAGGACCTGTTCTCGCAGCCGTTCGAGTTGCTGCTGGGGCGTCGCACCTACGACATATTCGCGGCATATTGGCCGCTTGTATCGGCCGATTCAAACAGCCGCGCCATCGCTGATCTGTTCAACAGCATGCCCAAGTACGTGGCCACCCATCGATCCGATACGCTTGATTGGAACAACAGCCATGCGTTGGAGGGCAACTTTGCCGAGGCGATACGCGTGCTCAAGCACCAGGGCGGCGCCCACCTATTGACGCAGGGTAGTGGCGATATGGTGCGCCAACTGCTTGCAGCCGGGTTGGTGGACGAGCTTCGGCTTATGATTTTTCCCATCGTACTTGGACGCGGCAAGCGCTTGTTCGGCGACAACGCACAAGCGTCGGCCTTCACTTTGGCGAACTCGACCAGCACGCCTGGCGGTGTGCTGATCACCCGCTACGTCCGTAGCGGCGACGTGCGCACGGGAACGTTCGAAGAAGTTGAGTAGGAAAGCCACCTTGTTTATGGGCCGATCGCAGCTTTAATGGATTGTGATGGCCCGAGCAACAATTGTTCCATTCCAAAGGAGCAGAAAATGTACAAACTCAGAGCCCTTGTGGCGTCAAGCGCATTCACACTCGCCGCACTCATGACGTCTCCCGTGACGGGCGCTGAGCAATCCATGGCGGGCCACATATCCGTTCTACCCTCTGATCTCAAATGGTCTGATGCGCCATCGGTCGCGCCTGGCGCCCAAATCGTAGTCATTGAAGGCGACCTGAAAGCCGCCGTTCCGTTTACCTTTCGGCTCAAGCTTCCTGCCAACTCTAAAATAGGTGTCCATACTCACCCGGTGGTGGAACGTGTCACGGTAATTTCCGGCACTTTTAACCTGGGAGTCGGCGACAAATTTGACCGCGACAAAGCCAGGGCCTACACGCCGGGTGGTATCACGATCATGCCTGTCGGCATGCCGATGTATGTATTCACCGAGGAGGAAACCGTGGTACAGATCCATGGAACCGGCCCGTGGGGTATCAATTTTCTCAATCCCGCGGATGACCCCAGAAAGAAGTGAACTTATCTGGCTGACTTTCCGGCCGCATTAATTACTCCGCCAACGCGACCTGCGCTGCCTTCGCCTTCTGCGAGCGAAGGATCCGGAAGATCAGGAAGCCGGCCACCGCGAAGGCGCTATTCAAAGCGACCATCGGGAAGGCCGTGTCGTCTTGCAAATGGCTGAGCAGCAGGCCGGAAACCGTCGCGCCGGCCATCTGCGCAAAGCCGATAAAGCCCGCCGCCAGCCCAGCGCGGGTCGGGTTGGGAATCACGGCGCCGGCGACCGAGCCCGGCAAGACCATGCCCGCGCCCAGTGTCAGCACCACCTGCGGCAGCATCAGGCCGGCCACCGTCGGGCCGGTGAACTCATGGATCACCAGGGCCAGGCAGGCGCCAACCGCGACCAGGCTGGTGCCGATGGTCACGATTTTTTCCGGGCCGAACTTCATGATGGTGCGGTTGGTGAAGATCGCTCCGGCGATCAGCCCCGAAACGATGCCACCGAAGACCAGGCCATACTGGGTCGGGCTCAGGCCGAGGTGCCCGACGAACACACGCGAGGAGCCGGCGATAAAGCTGAACATCGCGCCGTAGGTGCAGGCGATGGCAATGGCGAAGCTGCGCAAGGATGAGCCTTTGAGCAGCGCTGAGTAGTTGCCCAGGAGCTTCTTCAAACGACCCGCCTGCGGATCCGGCTGCAGGTTGGTTTCCCGGAAGAACAGGGAGGCGACCAGTGCGGTGGCGCCGAGCAATACGGTAGCGACCACTACCGCGCGCCAGCCGCCGGCATGAGTGGCAATCAGCCCGCCAAGCACCGGCGAAAGCATGATCGCGCTGAGCATGCCGATCACCGTGATGGCCACCACGGGGCCTGCTTTCTCTTTCCAGACATCGCGCACGATGCTTCGTGCCACCACCAGCGCAGCACAGGCGCCCAGCCCCTGGAGAGCACGGCCGCCAATGAACTCGGGCATGCTTCCGGCAAACACCATCCACAGGGAGGCGAGCACATAGGTGGCGACGCCGGCGAGCAGCAGCGGCCTGCGTCCGATGCGGTCCGACAGCGGCCCGAAGAACAGTTGCCCGAGGCCGAAGGCGCCGACGAACACCGACAATGCCGTCAGGGAGGTGCCAGGCGCGGCACCGAGCCCCGCCTCTATATCGCGCAGGCTGGGGATCAGCAGTTGGGTGCAGATCTCTCCCAGGCCGCAGAGCACGATCAAGAGTGCAAGCAGTACGCCGGAACGGCTGGGAAGCTTCATGGTATTACCCGATGGTTGGATGGCAGGATGCCCGCGCGATCCTTTCGGGGTTTCGGGCAGGCGTTCGCGGCGCATCAGCACCAGGGTGCAGAGCGCGGGGAGGAACAGCAGGGTGAGCAGGGTGCCGACCAGCACGCCGCCGATCAGCACGTAGGCCAGGGATGACCAGAACACCGACAGGGTCAGCGGAATGAAGGCCAGCGCGGCGGCCAGTGCGGTGAGCACTACTGGCCGGGCTCGGCGCACCGTGGCCTCGACGATCGCCTCGCGGATAGGCATGCCCAGGCCCTGATTCTGTTTGATCTGGTCGGTGAAAATCAGGGTGTTGCGCATGAGGATGCCGCCGATGCCGATCAGCCCCAGGATGGCGTTGAAGCCGAACGGCTGGTTGAACAGCAGCAGGGTCGGCACCGCGCCGATCAGCCCTAGCGGCGCGGTGGCGAAGACCATGAACATCACGCCGAACGAGCGCACCTGGAACATGATCACCACCAGGGTCAGCAGGATCATGATCGGGAACAGCGCGGCCAGCGCCTTGTTGGCCTTGGCGCTTTCCTCCACCGGTCCGCCGATCTCGATGCGGTAACCACTCGGCAGTTTGGCGATCAGCGGTTGCAGGTCGCGGTATACCGCCAGTTCGACATCCGGCGGCTGGGTGCCGTCGATGATGTCAGCGCGTACTTCGAAGGTGATGTCGCGGTCGCGGCGCTTGAGGATCGGGTCCTCCATCACGGCCTGAAAACGCCCCACCTGGCCCAGCGATACCGACTGCCCGGCGGCGTTGGTGATGGTCATGTCGTCGAGGCTGCCGAGGTTTTCCCGTTGCGCATTCAGCGCCCGTGCTACCACTACAACGTTGCGCGTGCCTTCACGCACCTCGGTGATCGGGTTGCCGCTGAGCAGCGCATTGACCTGGGATTTCACCTCGCTGGGAGTGAAGCCGAGCAGGCGCAGGCGGTCCTGGTCGAGCACCAGCCGGTAGGCGCTGGCGCGCTCGCCCCAGTCGAGGAAGGTGTCTTTGGTCAGCTTGTTCGCGGCAACCACCTGGCGGGCCTGTTCGGCAAGCCCACGCAGCACCTCGGCATCCGGTCCGGCGACGCGGAACACCACAGGGAAGGGCACCGGCGGGCCAAACAGCAACTGAGTCACCCGAACCCGCGCCGAGGGGAATTCGCCGGCGGCGATGCGTTCGCGCATGCGCAGCTTGAGGGCATCTCGCTCATGGGCATTGGCGGTCTGCACGATCAGCTTGGCGAAAGCCGGGTCCGGCAGCTCCGGGTTCAACGAAAGGAAGAAGCGCGGAGCGCCGCCGCCGACGTAGGCGTCGACCATCTTCGTCTGCGGCTCTTGCAGCAAAGCGTTCTCGACCAGGGCGACGACCGCCTCGGTGCTTTTGAAGGCACTGCCCGGTGGCATGTAGATTTCCAGGATCAGCTCGGAGCGGTCGGAGTTGGGGAAGAACTGCTTCTTCACTGCGCCCATGCCCACCACGCACAGCATGAAGGCGCCGACCACCAGTGCGGTGACCAGGTAGCGGTGGTCGACGCAGGCGTTTACCAACCGGCGCAGGCGCTGGTAGTGCTTGCCCGCGTAGATGGCGTCGTGGCCGCCCGCCACCGGTTTGATTTTGGGCAGCGTTTTTACCCCGAGGTAGGGCGTGAAGACGACCGCCACCAGCCAGGAAGCGATTAGCGCAAAGCCGACGATCCAGAAGATGTTACCGGCATATTCGCCGGCGCCGGAGCGGGCGAAGCCCACTGGCAGGAAGCCGATTATGGTCACCAGGGTGCCGGTGAGCATGGGCGCTGCGGTGGAGCTCCAGGCGAACGTGGCGGCCTTGGTCCGGTCGAAGCCTTCTTCGAGTTTCACCACCATCATCTCGATGGCAATGATCGCATCGTCCACCAAGAGGCCGAGCGACAGGATCAGCGCACCGAGGGTGATGCGGTCGAACTCGCGGCCGGTCATCAGCATGATCACGAAGACGATGGACAGGGTCAGCGGCACAGACCGACGCGAAAGCCCAGGGCGATGAGGCTGATGAGCATGACCACGGCCAAGGCGACGAAGAACTTGAGCATGAACTCGTCCACCGCCAGGCGAATGTTCTTCGCCTGGTCGGAAACCTTCTCCACGCGCACTCCGAGCGGCAGGTCGGCCCGGATTCTGCCTTCCTCGGCCTGCAGGGACTTGTCCAGGTCGAGGCCGTTGAAGTGTTTCTCCATGATTACCCCGAGCATCAGCGCCGGGTCGCCCTGATGGCGGATACGGTAGCTCGCCGGGTCTTCGTAACCACGGCTGACGGTGGCCACATCGGCGATACGCAGCACTTTGCCATTGGCCACCACGGGCACATTCTCGATCAGCGACAGGGTGTCGAAGGCGCCGTCGACGCGGATGTAGGCGCGCGGCCCGCTGGTTTCGACGAAGCCGGACGGCGCCACGCCGTTCTGGGCGGCCAGTGCGGCGAAGATCTGCTCGGGCTTGAGGCCCAGGGTGGCCAGGCGCTCATGGGAGAACTCGACAAACACGCGCTGCGCCTGCTCGCCGAGGATATTGACCTTCTTTACCCCCGGCAGACGCGGGAAACCCTGGCGCAGGTCTTCGGCCATCTGCACCAATTGCCGGTGCGGCAGGTTCTTGGCCTCCAGCGCGTAGAGGGCGAAATAGATGTCGGAATATTCATCATTGAAGAACGGGCCGACCACGCCCCGCGGCAGCCTGGCCGCCTCGTCGCTGAGCTTTTTGCGGGTCTGGTAGAAGAGTTCCTGGATATCGCCGGGCCGGGTCGATTCGTGGAATATCACCTTCATCGAGACGAAGCCGGCTGGGCGATGGTCTCGACCCGGTCGTAGAGGTCTAGCTCCTGCAGGCGCTTCTCCAGGCGGTCGGCGACCTGCTCCTGCATCTCCCGTGCGGTGGCGCCGGGCCAGGCGGCGGTGACGGTCATCACCTTGATGGTGAAGGAGGGGTCTTCGGCGCGGCCCAGTTTGCCGAAGGCGAAGATGCCGGAAAGGATGCCCGCGATGATCAGGAACAGGGTCACCGCCGGGTTGCGTACGGCGATCTCGGAGAGGTTGAGGCCGCGCATGCTAGAGCACTCCTTCGGTTTGCCGCGCCAGGGCCAGTGCCTGGGCCGGCAGCAGGCGCACGCTGTCGCCGTCGTGCAGCAAGTGGGCGCCCAGCGCGACGATGCGCTGGCCGCTGTTCACGCCGCCCTGGAGCAGGGCAAACTCCTGGTCGAGCCTGGCCACTTCTACCTGCGCGAAGTTGACCTTGTCGTCGTTACCGATGACCCAGACGCCGGTGCCTTCCCCCGCGTTGTGCAAGGCCCCGATCGGCACGCGAACGAGGCTGGCCGGGCCGGAACCTTGCAGGCGCACGGTGATGGTCGAGCCGATGGCGAAGCGCTCGGCCTCACCCTCGAGGACATAGCGGGCGCGGAAGGTAAGGGTGGTCGGGTCGGCCGTGGCGGACAGCTCGCGCAGCGTGGATCTGACCGCCTTGTCGGTGGAACTGAAGGGGTAGGCCAGCGCATTGTTTTTGGCCAGGGCGAGCTGGGTTTCCGGGATGTTGATCACCGCTTCGCGGGCACCGTCATGGGCCAGCCGCGCGACGATCTGGCCTTCGGCGACCACCTGGCCGCGCTCGACCCGTACATCGGTGATGATGCCGTCGCCATCGGCCTTCAGCGCCCCGTAGCTGCGGCGGTTTTCGACCTGGCTGGATTCAGAGACTGCCGCTGCGTGTTCGGCCTCGGCAATGCGCAGGCGGGTCGCAGACTGATCGAAAATCTGCTGCGACACGGCGCCGGTGAGGGACAGGCGGCGGTAGCGATTTTCGTCGTCGCGGGCCTGGCGCAGCTGGGCCTGAGCCGCACGCACGGACGAATTCATGGTCAATCTCTCCTGTAGTGCTGCTGCGTAGCTGCGGTGGAAGTTCAGATGGGGAAGTCTTCGGCTCTCCCGGCTGGGCCTTGGTATGATAGCCATAATATTATTTGATCGTATATATTGCGGTCGTAATATATTCTGCCGTTTATCGCGCCACAAACTCGATCAAGTGATCGCGCATTGCCGGTAGTTGAGCATACGAGCCAACACTTCGGTATTAACGAACAATTGGCAAGGAATAAACGATTTTTCCTGATGCAACAGGATTCGTTAGCATGACCTCGTCGAGCCCTGATCCTTACCTGGCCATCGACCGCGCTCGCCGGGCTTGCGATCAGGCTGCCATCCTGATCCGGGAGAATGGCATGATCGCCATGAACATCGGCGAACCCTGGATGTGGGTCGCCTTCATCGTCTTCGTCATTGCCATGCTGGCGCTGGATCTGTTCGTCTTCGGCGGGCGCAAGGCGCATCGCGTGTCAGTCCGGGAGGCGCTGGCGTGGGTCATCGCCTGGTCCAGTCTGGCACTGGTCTTCGCCGCTCTGCTCTGGTGGTATCTGAACGGTATGTTCGGCGCAGAGATCGCCCAGCGCATAACGCTCGAATTCCTGACGGGCTACCTGATCGAGCAGTCACTGTCGATCGACAATATGTTTGTCTTCGTCATGATTTTCAGCTACTTCGCCTTGCCGCCGGAATTGCACCGCCGCGTCCTGCTCTATGGCGTGCTCGGTGCCATCGTCATGCGCGCCGTCATGATTTTTGCCGGCGTCTGGCTGGTGTCGCAGTTTGCCTGGGTGCTCTATGTCTTCGGCGCCTTTCTCATCATCACCGGCATCAAGATGATGATCTTCGCTGAACAGCAGCCCGATATCGAAAAGAACCCCTTGCTGCGCTGGCTGCGCCGCCACCTGCGCATCACCGACGGTTTTTACGGCGAGCGTTTTTTTGTGATCCAGAACGGCCTGCGCTGGGCGACGCCGATGTTCCTGGTGCTGGTGCTGATCGAGGCCAGCGACCTGATGTTCGCGGTCGACAGCATCCCGGCCATCTTCGCCGTCACCACCGACCCCTTCATCGTGTTCACCTCCAACATCTTCGCCATCATGGGCCTGCGCGCGCTGTACTTTCTGCTCGCCGACATGGCCGACCGTTTCCATCTGCTCAAATATGGCCTGGCCATCGTGCTGGTGTTCATTGGCGGCAAGATGTTGGTCATGCCGTGGTTCCACATGCCGATCCAATGGTCGCTGGCGTTCGTCGGCATCATCATCCTGACTTCGGTGTTGCTGAGCCTGATATTGACCAAGGACAGAGCGCGAGTTGCGGGAGAAGAGTGACTGGTACTCAAGATGCCGAGGTGAAGGGGGGGCATCCCAACGCTTCTGGCCAGTTTCTGCCGGTCTTGATCGGCCGGATACTTTTCGCTCTTGAAAAGCCATTCAACACTCATCTCGTCAATCCTCCTGACTGGATGAACGCCGTGATGCTCAGCGTCCCTTCGTTGGAACGATGTTCTGATTGATGTGGAAGAGGTTGTCCGGGTCATAGGTCGCTTTCACTGCCGCGAGCCGCTCGTAGTTGGCGCCATAGTTTGCGGGCGCACGGTGGTCGTCGTCGCTGGACATGAAGTTGACGTAGCCCCCATCGCCGCCCGAGTGGGGGTGAATAGCGGCGTAGTAGTCCTTCACCCACTTGATGTTGGCCTCGTTGTCGGCAGGGTCCGACCAGACTCCCACAATCACTGGGGCAAAGCTCTTGTCCCGGTGACCGAACGCGGTCTCGTTGGCGCCGACCCGTTGCGCCGCACCGTTGATCGGATGGAGATGCATGCTCGAGCTGATGTGCGGTGTCTTTTTGCCATGCTCGAGGTGAGCAGCGATCGCCGCGTCGGTGAGCTCGGTGATGAAGTCTGCTTTCCAGTAATGCTGCATGCCCTTCGGGACCAAGCCGTCGAAGGCGCTTTGCAGGGCCGGGAACGGCATGACGCCGACCTGCTCCGCCTTCACTTCGGCAACGTCGCGTAGTGGCTTTAGTACTCGCGCAGCCTCCTCGTGTGGACCGTTCCAGCACGTGACCAGTACACAGAACAGATCCCCGACTCGGTCCTTGGGGATAAACGGCAGGTCAGGAGCTATCTGCCAGCCGAAAAAGCATCCGAGCTGTTCGGGCGCATTCGCAATGAATTCGCGGTAGCACTGCAGGACCGCCGCGGCATCGTCGACCTCGTAGAACAGCGGGCCGCCCACGATGTCACCGACCTCGTGGAGCTGAAACTCGAAGCTGGTGACGACACCGAAGTTGCCGCCGCCACCGCGCAGGGCCCAGAACAAATCTTCGTTCTGGTAATCGCTCGCGGTGACCTGCCGGCCATCGGCGAGAACGACATCGGCCGCCAGCAGGTTGTCGATGGAGAGACCGACGCCGCGGGTCAGGTAGCCGATGCCGCCGCCCAGCGTCAGGCCACCCACCCCGGTCGTCGAGATGATCCCGCCGGGCGCTGCCAGGCCGAACGGGTAGGTCGCATGGTCGACATCACCCCAGGTCGCGCCGCCCCCAACCCGGGCGATCCTCTTGACCGGGTCGACCCGCACGTTGTTCATCCTCGACAGGTCGATGACCAGGCCGTTGTCCACCGTGCCGAATCCGGGGACGCTGTGGCCCCCACCACGAATTGCCAGGTCGAGGCCCGTGTCGCGGCCAGCCCTGACCGCGGCCATAACGTCGGCCGAGTCCACGCACCGGATGATGGCGCGGGGTTTGCGGTCGTGCATGGCGTTGTAGACAGCGCGAGCGTCGTCGTAGTCAGAATCCGAGGGGGTGATGACGCGACCGCGCACCGCTTCGCTCAATGTCTTGATTGTGTCGCTCATTGGGTGCTCCTCCGCTCCGGATGCTCCTCTGCTTCGTCTTGACGAGTGTAGCCCTCAGGCGTTCCCGAACCGTTCCCTCTCAACCGAATTCGCTCAGAAAGCCGGTTGCTGCCCGGAACGCCGGGAGATCATGGCCCGACGGAATGGTCTCGAGGAGGTCCCCAAGTTGCTCACGCAGTGTCTGATCGGGAAATCGCCTGGCGAAGGAGTGCAGCGCCCGAAGCTCCAGCCAACCCGCCCCTTGAGCGCTGGCGGTCTCGACGGCACTGCGTAAAGAAGCGGCGGCGGCTTCGGTTTCCCCGCTGCGATAAGCCAGCTCACCGTCGACTCGCCACAGCTCGGCCTCGAGATAGCGCTGGTTGCAGCGGTGTGACCAGGAGAGCCCCTCGCATGTGGCGGCTCGTCCCTCGCGGAACTCGCCGAGCATGCCGCGAGCCCGGGCGAGGAGAAGGAGGGTGTAGGTCAGATGAAGGCTCTCCCCTTCGGTACGCGAGCGCGCCACCGAGCGCAGGATCTTCTCGATACCCCCAGCCGATCCCGCGCAAACGTCCAGCCAGCCCCGAAGGGCTTCCAGGACGACCATGAGGTAGCGGTCCGAAAAACGCTTCCATAGAAGGTCGGCGTCCGCGAGGAGCTCGGCGAGGCGCGCGAGATCTTCAGATTCGGCCGCGAGGATCGCCGCGTAAGTGATGACGTACCCCAACGTCATCAGATGATCGAGATCCACGGCGATCTCAAGTGCAGATCGGGCTGTCTGGTCGGCCCGGCCGGCATCTCCGGCCCACAGCTCGACGAGGGCCAGCCGTACGAGGCAAACCGCCTTCGGGTCCTGAGCGTACAACGCCAGATGCTCGTCGCGATGGGATAGGTCATAGGCTTCGATAGCGCCATCGAGATAGTGGCGGGCTCTGGCCAGATCGCCCCGCCAGAACGCGCTCACGCCGAGGAGATATCGGCCCTCTGTCCTGGCGACAGGATCATGACTCTCATGCTCGAGAAGGGCCCGAGCGAGTTCATCGCAATCGTCGAAGCGGCAGCCCTGCAGCCGGGCGAGGCCGAGACCACGGAGGATCGGCGGCGCCACGGGTCTGTGAAGTTTGCGGCAAAGCGAAAGGGCTCGCTCGTAGAGTTGGTGCGCACCCTTGGAGCCGTAACCGTCGAGGGCAACAAGGGGGGATCCGAGGGCGATCCGGATATCGAGTTCGAGTGCATCGCGGTCGGGTGACGGTGGCAGGTCGGCGAGCAGTGCGAGCGCTCGCTGAAACATGGTGACCGCTTCTTCGAGGGCCGACACGGCCACCGCTCGGCCCCCAGCCACGCGGTAGGCATCGATGGCCGGTTCGACCATGCCGGCCTGGTCGTAGTGTGCGGCCAGTTGCGGGCTGGCCGCGTCGATGTCGCTGTGGCGTTCGACCGCAATCGCCTCGGCGACAGCCCGGTGGAGTTGGCGTCGACGAGCTGGGCTGACCATCTCCAGCGCGACCGCCCGAAGCTTGTCGTGACTGAAATCGTACGCGAGCCCCTGATCGCGGATGATCCGTCGACGCCAGAGTTCGTCGACGTGATCAATGAGCTCGTGCTCATCGATCCCAGTGGCCGAGACCATCAGACCGACCGAGAAGGGCCGACCGATAACGGCCGCCACTTCGGCTAGTCGCCGAGCGCCGTCAGTTAGTTGGCCCAGTCGGGCGCGCAGCACCGCCCGCATCGTCGGTGTGAGCACTGCTTGACTTCCATCAGAGGAGATCCCGGCGCGAAGAGCCTCAATGACAAAGAGTGGATTGCCTTCGGTCTCGTTCCAGAGTCGTGCCGCCAGTTTCGCATCAATCGTGTCCTCAGCGCGTAGCCGAGCAGCGAGCGTCGCAGTTGTGGCTTCGTCGAGTCGGTCGAGTGGCACGGTGGTCACCGCCTGGTCGTGGCCCAAGGCGTCGACGAGTCCAACCAGGGGATGGTGCTCTGGGATCTCCTCCGAGCGGACGGTACCGACGATGAGGACAGGTGCGGTCTGTCCGGAATGGACAACGAAACCGATCAACTCGATGGTCTCGGCGTCACACCACTGGAGATCGTCGATGATCAGCAAGCGCGGGCGATCGCCGGCGACAATGGCTCGGCTCACAGCATCGAACAACCGATGGCGCTGAGCCAGGTCGCCCGACTGGCTCCGTTCAGATGGCTGTGAAACGTCGCGGAGTTCGGGCAGCAGACGAGCGAGCTCGGCCCTCCAGACCGTGTCGAGCGTGTCGATATGGCTTCTGATAGCATCCGATCGGAGTAGGTCGACGACGGGACCCCATGGCAGTCTGCCCGCAGCCTCGTATGCACGAGCCGATGCCACCACGTGTCCCTCTGCTCGAACACGGCGGCCGAGTTCCAGTGCGAGACGGGACTTTCCGATCCCCGGTTCCCCGGTCACCAACAAGAGATGTGCCCCCCTCTCCCGCGCGGTGTTCCATGCCTCGATGAGCTGGTTCCATTCGAGGTCGCGGCCGACGAAAGGCGATTTGGCGACGGGCAGGTCCTTGCCCTGCACTTCGTCTCGGTTGAGTGTGCCAGCCCGGAGCTGTTGGTACATGGTCCCGATCGCCTCGCCCGGTGCCACCGCGAGGTCGCGCTCGAGCACCTCCGCGTACCGGTGGTAGGAGCGCAGCGCCGCGGCTCTATCGCCAAGCGCGAGATGTGCTTGCATCTGATTTCTAACGGCCGCTTCGTCGGTCGGCTCCAGGTCGATAATGCGTTGGGCATGCCTGATCGCGGCTTTGTGGTCGTCGCGCCTCGCAGCCTCTTCTGTCAGCCGCACGAGGGCCCCATACGCCTCAGCTCGAAGTTTCGCTCGCTCATCCAGGACCCAGTCGTCATAACAAGCCGGAAGGAGATCGCCCGAATAGAGGCGCGCGGCGAGCTCGAAATCACCGGCCGCCATGGCATCCTGGAACCTCAGCACGTCGACCTCGCTTGGCCCAGTCGCAATCCACCGCACAGTCTCGTTGTCGATCTCGACGAACTCACCGATGTCGGGAAGGGAATGACGAAAGTCGTGGAGCAGCTTTCTGAGGTTGGTGCGCGCCTGCGGTTCGTCGGAGTCGGGCCAGAGCTCGAACGCGAGTCGTGAGCGGTGCTGCGGGGCTCTCCGTAACGCGAGCAACCCCAGAAACCGTTGCAAGCGAAGAGAGTTGAAGGCGCGAAGACGCCGGCCGTCCAGGATGATCTCGACTGCACCAAGAAGTCGAACCTGTAACCGCGTCGGCCGTTCGCCACCGACCCCGTTCATGTCACTCGGCATATGGCTCCTCTGGTTGCGGTCCAGCTCTGAAAGTCCGCTGTCTCCCCCCGCCGGTGTCGATAACAAGCCGATCAGCAGCTTGATGAGTGTCGACTCCGAGTTTCCGGGCCGGAACCGCGGGATTGTGATGTGGTGTTCACATCCCACTTGGCTCAGTATCATTGTAGGTCCGTTCCCGCGACCGTTGCCGGGCAGCAAGCCCTCTAGCCTTTACCCGCCCCCCGTCTCCTCCTGCAGTGGTCGCCAGACCGCTCGGTCATCTTTTTCGCAAATTTTCTCGACGCGTGTTGACAGGTCGTTTCGTTCAAATCTAATCTGCATACAGCGCTGCACACATGACGGCGTACAGAGATGTAGATTTGTACCTTCCTGCCTACAAGAACGAAATCATCGGAGAGGTCAAAATGGCTCGGTTCCTTACTCGCTCCATCCGCAACATGCTCGTTTGTGCGTCCGCCATCGGGGCGTTGCTCACCCAGGTCCCAGCCCAGGCGGCTGATGTCTCGCTCTGGAAAGATATCCAGAAAGCCGGGGTTCTGCGCTGTGGGGCTGCCGTCGCCGCGCCCTACGTCATGCGTGATGCACGTTCCGGTGAATACAGCGGCTACTTCGTCGATCTGTGCCGTGACTTTGGTGAAAAAGTACTGAAGGTGAAGGTCGAATTCGTCGACACCAACTGGGACAATCTGGTTGCCGGCCTGCAGGGCGGCAAGTGGGATATGGCCATGGCACTGAACCAGACGCCCGAGCGTGCCTTGGCGGTCAGTTTTTCCGTGCCGGCGACCGACTATCAGATCTCGCTGCTGATCAACAAGGACAACCCGAAATTCGCCAGTGCGGGCAACGCCGTCGCGGACTACGACAAACCTGAGGTGACCTTCGCCGTAATGTCCGGCACCGCTCAGGACAAGGCTATTTCCGCGGTCATCAAGAAAGGCAAGATTATGCGCCTGCCGGGCATGGATGAGGTGCGTCTTGCGGTCATGTCCAAGCGTGCCGATGTACTGGTCGACGCCAGCGATACCAACCACCTGTTCGCCGTGGCCAACCCGGACTGGTCCAGGGAAGTCCTGCCCAAGCCTGCATTGGCCAAGCAAGGCGTAGCCTTCGGTGTTCGTCGGGATGTCAGCCCGGCAGACCTGCAGACATTGAACATCTACCTCACGCAGCGCCGTGAAACCGGTGAGATCGACGCCTTGGTCGACAAGGCCTCGCAAATCGCCAACGCCGACAAAATCCCTCAGTAAACCCCGCCGATGGCGAGCGTGCGGCTGGCTGCGCGCTCCCGGAGAACGTTCGATGAAAGCTTCCAATCTGGCGGCGGTGCCGCCACGGTCCCCGCACGCCCTCGAAATGAGGAGCGGTGAGTTCATTGCACTGCGCGGCGTGCACAAGTCCTACGGTGAAAACCTGGTGGTGATGGACCACATGGACCTGGACATGCGTGCCGACGACCGCCTGGTCATCATTGGCCCCAGCGGCAGCGGCAAAAGCTCGTTGCTGCGGGTCATGATGGGGCTCGAGAGCATCCAGGGCGGGACGATCCACTTCCAGGGAAAACCCTACATCGATGGCAATGCCAGGGGTAACGGCAAGCCACGGGACGCGGCACTGCAGACCCAGGTCGGCATGGTGTTTCAACACTACACGTTGTTCCCGCACCTGTCGGTACTGGGCAATTTGATTCTGGCACCGATGAAAGTCCATGGCCTGGCCAAGGACAAGGCCATCGAGAAGGCTCGTCAGTTGCTGGCCCGCCTGGGCCTGGAGAGCAAGCTCGACGCCTACCCCAGCCAGCTTTCCGGCGGCCAGAAACAGCGGGTGGCGATCGCCAGGGCGCTGATGCTCGAGCCCAAGTTGATGCTGTTCGATGAGGTCACTTCCGCCCTCGACCCGGAAATGGTCATCGAGGTGCAGAACGTGATGCTGCAACTGGCCGAGCAGAAGATGGCGATGATCATTGTCACCCACGACATGCACTTCGCCCGTCATATCGCCACTCGTGTGGTGTTCTGCGCCAACGGCAAAGTGGTTGAGCAAGGCCATCCCGACCAGCTGTTCACTCAGCCCAGGGAACCCCGCACCCGCGAGTTCCTGGAAAAAGTGCTGCACCTGAGCTGAGGAGTGCGATCATGAACTATCAATTTGACTTCAACTTCCTGACAGGCAATTTCGGCTTGTTGTGGGATGGCCTGAAAGTCACCCTGCAGCTGGCACTGATATCGAACGTCGTCGGCCTGGTGCTCGGCTTTGGCTTGTGCCTGATGACCTTGAGCCGCTGGTTCTTCCTGCGCTGGCCGGCACAGCTGTTCATCGAGTTCTTCCGTTGCACGCCGGTGTTGCTGCAGATCGTCTGGTTCTTCTACTGCGTGCCGATGCTCTTCGATGTGTTCATCGACCCGATCACCATGGGCGTTCTGGCCCTGGGCCTGAACCTGACCGCGTTCAATGCCGAGGCCTATCGAGCGGGCGTGCAGGCGGTGCCGCGCGAGCACCTGGATGCGTGTGTGGCGCTGGGCTTGCGGCCCTGGCAGCGCACGCTCTACGTGATTCTTCCGCAAGCCTTGCGCAACGCCATACCGGTATTGATGACCAACGGTATCTCGATTCTTCAGCAAAGCGCACTGGTGGCGATCGTCGCGGTCGCGGACCTGATGTATGTCGGCAAGAGCATCGCCACCGAAGCCTACCGACCGCTGGAAACCTATTCCCTGATTGCGCTCATTTACTTCTTCCTGTCGCTACCGATCGCTCAGTTGGTGCAGTGGTTGGAGCGTCGTCAGGATGCTGCGCTCGCGCGCTGAGGAGAACGTCATGCATATCGATTTCACTGTGGTGTTCTCCTACTGGCAGGCGCTGCTGCAAGGCTTGGGGCTGACCCTGGCGTTCACCCTGGGCTGCGCTGTCCTGGGCAGTTTGTGCGGCTTCTTCCTGAGCCTCCTGCGGGTGTCGCGCCGGCGCTGGATCAGCGTGCCCGCCGGGCTTTACGTCGAGCTGTTTCGCGGTACGCCACTGTTGATCCAGCTGTTCTGGGTGTTTTTCTGCTTTCCCGTGGTGTTCGGCCTGGACATCCCGCCCTACCTCTCGGTGTTGTTGGCGCTGACCCTGTACATGACTGCCATCACCAGCGAGACGTTTCGCGGGGCCCTCAAATCGATCCCTGGCGAACAGCACGATGCCTGCGTCGCATTGGGCCTGGCCTCGTGGAATAAAACGGTCTACGTGGTGTTCCCCCAGGCCTTGCTGCGCGGCATTCCGCCGCTGCTCTCCAATGGGGTGTCACTGTTCAAGGAGAGTGCGCTGATTTCCTCGGTAGGCATTGCCGACCTGATGTTCGTTGGCCAGAACATCTCCAACAGTACTGCACGTCCAGTCGAGTTCCTGTCGGCGGTGGCGGTCATCTATTTCCTCGTAGCCTTCCCGCTGACCCGCCTGGTAGGGGTGATCGAAGCGCGGATGCTGCGTCGCTATGCGTATTAACCCCAACCCTGTCGTCTCATTTTGTGGAGTACCTGCAATGACTCAACTCAAAGGCATCCTGCCTGCTCTGGTCACGCCGTTCGACAAAGCCGGGAATGTCAATTACGACATGCTCGCCAACATCATCGAGTTCCAGCTCAAGGCCGGCGTCAAAGGCTTCGTGCCGCTGGGCTCGACCGGCGAGTATTACGCCCTGACCAACGAAGAGCGGCGCCAGGTATTGGCCACCGTGCGCGAGGTCGTGGCTGATCGCGGCCTGTTGATTGCCGGTGCCAATGGCTCCTGCACCCGCGAGGTCATCGAGCAGGTCCAGCAGACCCGTGATGCCGGCTATAGCAACCTGCTGATCGCGCCGCCTTATTACGCGCTGCCATCCCAGGAAGAACTGATCGGCCACTACCAGGCCATTCTCGATGCGGTGCCGGACATCAACGTGGTGTTGTACAACTACCCGGTGCGCACCAACGTCGAGGTCGGTTTTGGCGTTCTGGAGGCATTCAAGGACAACCAGCGCGTGATCGGCATCAAGGAAAGCAGTGGCAACCTGCTGCGCGCCATCGAAATCGGCGGCACCTACAAGGACCACTACCAATTGTCCTGCGGGTCCGATGACCAGGCGCTGGACTTCTTCCTGTGGGGCGCGACCAGTTGGATCTGCGGCCCGGCCAACTGCCTGACCCAGCAGGTGTGCGACTTCTACACCGAGTACACCAACGGTAACCTGGCCGGTGCCCAGGACATCGTGCGCTCGTTGTTTCCGGTGCTGGCGGACATGGAGTCCGGCAAGTTCATTCAGAAGGTCAAGTACGGCTGTGAACTGGCCGGTTTTGAAGCGGGCAATGCACGGATGCCGCTGCAACCACTCACCGCCGACGAAAAAGCCAACTTCCGCAAGGCTTTCGAACTGGCACAGCGTTAATGGCGCCCGCCGCATCGGCCGCCACGCTCGGCCGGTGCGGTCTTTCAGAGTGATATGACATGACCCGACACGTTTTCAATTGCATCGAAGGCCATACCGAAGGAATGCCTGTGCGGATGGTAACAGGTGGGGTTCCAGAACTGGCAGGGGCGACCATGAGCGAGCGGCGCGAGCATTTCATCGCCGAATTCGACTGGGTTCGCCGTGCCTTGATGCTTGAGCCACGCGGGCATTCACACATGTCGGGCACGATTTTCTATCCACCGTTGCGCGCCGACAGTGACTTCAGCCTGCTGTTCATCGAAACCTCCGGCTGCCTGCCGATGTGCGGGCACGCCACCTTGGGTTCGATTACCTTCGCGCTTGAGGCCGGGCTGATTGTTCCGAAGGTAGCGGGTACTGTGGTGGTGGATGTTCCGGCAGGCCAGATTCACGCTGCCTACACCCTCAGCGGCGACAAAGTCAGCTCGGTATGTTTCACCAATGTGCCGTCTTTTTTGTTGCATCGTGACCTGGCCATCGACTTCCCGCCACTTGGGCTGTTGAAGGTCGATATCGCCTACGGTGGCAATTTTTATCCCATTGTCGACGTGCAACCCAACTACCCGGGTTGTGAGCATTTCAGCCCGCAACAGTTGCTGGAATGGGGGCGGCAGATGCAGGACCTGGTCAACCGCTCCCTGGACGTGGTTCATCCGCAAAACCCGGCGATCCGAGGCGTCAGGCACTGCATGTGGACGGGCAAGCCGCTGTCGGCGGAATCCTGGGGGCGTGCCGTGGTGATAGCGGGGGCGAGCCTCATCGATCGCTCTCCGTGTGGCACCGGCAGTTCGGCACGCGTCGCCCAGCGCTTCGCCCGCGGCTGGCTTGACGCCGACGCGGCCTATCGCCATGAGAGCCTGATCGGCAGTTGCTTCGTGGGGCGTGTGGCAGAGCAACTTCAGTTGGAAGGGGGGCAGGCTGCCATTCGACCCAGCATTGAAGGACGTGCGTGGATCACTGGTCGCGCCGAGTTTATCGTCGACGATACCCAACCCTGGTGGGACGGCTTCAGCCTGGAAGATTTTGCCGCTCCCGCTTCTGCACAAGAGACTTTGCCATGACACCTCTGCAGTCTGCCGTACAAGAGCCTGGCCTGCGTGAAAAAGCTGTCGTGGTCGGCGCGGGTATCGTTGGCGTCTGTTGTGCCCTATACCTGCAACGCGAAGGTTATGCAGTCACCCTGATCGATCCGGCAGCACCCGGTGACAGCACCGCCAAGTGGAGCTGCGGGCAGATGGCTGTCAGTGAGGTCATACCGCTTTCCAAGCCCGGGATCCTGAAGAAGGTGCCGGGCTGGCTGCTCGACCAGAAAGGCCCGCTGGCACTACGGCCCAGCGCATTGCCGGGCATCCTGCCATGGTTCCTGCGTTTCGTGGCCTGTGCCCGCCATTCGAAGATCGTCGAAATCTCCGAGGACATGGCAACGCTCACGCACCATGTCTACGAAGACTATGCGCCCTTGCTCGATGCCTGCCCCGACAAGGCGCTGATGGGCGCGCGGCCCATCATCGAGGTGTTCGAGTCGGCGTCGGGCCTGGATCATGAGCTGCCCCACCTGGCGTTGCGCAAATCCCTTGGGTTCAAGTCCGAGGTGCTAGACCGCGCCGCTATCGCGGACCTGGAACCCTCCTTTGCTGGCAAATTCAGTCATGGTCTGTTGTTCCCGGACTGGCGTGCCGTCAGCGATACCAAAGGCTTTATCGCGGCTCTGACGCAAAGCTTTATCGATCAAGGCGGCGTTCGCGTTCGTGGCCAGGTCAAACGGATCGATGAAGTGGCCGACCGTGCCAGCGGGGTCATGCTGGCCACCGGTGAACGCTACCCGGCGGACCACGTAGTGATTGCAGCGGGCACGGGTTCGCGGCAGTTCTTCGATCAGATCGGCACCCATGCCCCGTTGGTCGGTATCGCCGGCTATCAGGTGCTATTGCCGACCCCGGGGGTGGAGCTGCGCCACTCGGTCATCTATGCCGACGGCGGTTTCTGCTTCAGCCCCATGACCCGTGGCCTGCAAATCGGCGGCACCATCGAATTCGCCAGCCCCAATGCCGAACCCAACTTCAAGCGGGCGGAAATCATCCTTGAGAAAGCACGCAAAATATTTCCGCAGTTGAAGCTGGACAACATCGAGTACGGCGTCGGCTATCGCCCGTTCCTGCCCGACACCAAACCCATCATTGATCGTAGCGCCCGTCTGTCGAACGTGTTCCTGGCATTCGGCCACGGCCAGCTCGGCCTGACCTTGGGCGCGACCACCGGACGGCTCATTTCAGACATGGTTGCCGGCCGCGAGCCGGCTCAGGATCTGACCCCTTTTAGCGCCAAACGCTTTAGCCTTATTGGAGGCCACGCATGAAATCCTATGATCAGCTCTATATCGATGGCCAGTGGGTGCGCCCGAGCCAGGGTGGCACCTTCGAAACCATCGACCCCAGCAACGAGGCGGTCATCGCCAAGGTCGCAGCGGCCACCGCTGCCGATGTCGACCTGGCGGTAAAGGCCGCGCGCCGTGCGTTCGACGAGGGGCCTTGGCCGCAAATGAGCGGGGCCGAACGCGCGAAGATCCTGCGGGCAATCGCCAATGGCATCCGCGAGAGCCAGGACAGGCTGGCTGAGCTGGAAGTGCGCGACAACGGCAAGCCGTTGCCCGAAGCCCTCTGGGACATCGGCGATACCGCCGGCTGTTTCGATTTCTACGCCGACCTGGCCGACGATCTGGACGGCCACCGCGAGCAAGCGGTTTCGCTCGCCGACGAACGCTTCAGCTCCGTCGCCCGTAAAGAACCGATGGGCGTAGCAGGGGCGATCATTCCCTGGAACTTCCCCATGCTGATGGCGGCCTGGAAGGTTGCCCCGGCGTTGGCCGCCGGTTGCTGCATGGTGTTGAAACCCTCGGAGCTGACCCCTTTGACGGCCCTGGAGCTGGCGGATATTGCCCACCGGGCCGGGCTGCCAGCCGGTGTGCTCAATGTCGTGACCGGCCTGGGCGCAGAGGCGGGGGCGCCGCTCAGCGAGCACCCCGGCATCGACAAACTGGCCTTTACCGGCAGCGTGCCGACCGGGACGCGGATCATGCAGGCAGCCGCGCGCGACATCAAAAACATCAGCCTGGAACTGGGTGGCAAATCGCCGTTCATCATCTTCGATGACAGCGATATCGAAGCGGCGGTCGAATGGATCATGTTCGGCATTTTCTGGAACCAGGGCCAGGTCTGTTCGGCCACCTCCAGGGTACTGGTCCAGCGTGAACTGTATGAGCCGCTGCTCAAGCGCCTGGTCGAGCAAACGCAAAGCCTGAACATTGGTAACGGGATGGGCGAGGGCGTACTGCTCGGTCCGCTGGTGAGCCGTGGCCAATACGACAAGGTCCTCGAAGCCATCGCCCGTGGTCGAGAAGAAGGGGCGACGCTGCTGACCGGCGGCACCCGCCCGGCCCATTGCACCCAGGGTTACTACCTGACGCCGGCGATTTTCGCCGACGTGCCGCAGGACAGTTGGATCTGGCAGGAAGAAATCTTCGGGCCGGTGGTGTGCGTTCGGCCTTTCGATGATGAAGCCGAGGCGCTGCATAGTGCCAACGACTCGCGCTTTGGCCTGGCCGCTGCCGTGATGTCCCGCGACCTGGAGCGTGCCGAGCGCGTCGCTCGCCGCCTGCGAGCGGGTATCGTATGGATCAATTGCTCGCAACCGACCTTTACCGAGGCGCCTTGGGGAGGGTACAAGCAAAGTGGAATAGGTCGTGAGCTGGGGGAGTGGGGGTTGAACAACTACCTTGAAACCAAGCAGATCACGCGCTACGACAGTGAGCAACCCTGGGGTTGGTACATCAAGTAAGGGGCCCGCCATGCGCTGGAAAAAAACGCTTCAAATGGCCGATGTGCATTGTGAAGGCGAGATTGGCAAGGTCATCACCGGCGGCGTCATCGATGTGCCCGGCAAGACCATGCTCGACAAGATGAACTACATCAACGAAGTCGACGATAGTCTGCGGCGGCTGGTGGTGCTCGAGCCGCGTGGCTGCCTGCAGATGTCGGTCAATCTGCTCTTGCCGCCGACCCGGCCCGAAGCCCACGCGGGCTTCATCGTGCTGCAGGCGGACAAGGCTCACCCGATGTCGGGCAGCAACTGCATCTGCGTGGTGACGGCACTGCTGGAGCTGGGCATGCTGCCGATGGCCGAGCCGATGACGACGGTCGTGCTCGATACGCCCGCTGGGCTGGTGACGGCCCGGGCGCAGTGCAAGGAGGGGCGCTGCACCAGCGTCTCCCTTGATATGGTGCCGTCCTTTGTCGAAAAGCTGGACGCAGTCATCGAGACGGCCGAGTTCGGTGCCATCAAGGCGGATATTGCCTTCGGCGGCGTGTATTACGCCTTGGTCGACGTTGACCAGGTCGGCCTGACCATCGCCCCGGAGAATGCCCGCGAACTGGCGACCCAGGGTGTGCGCCTGAAGGGCTTGATCAACGAGCAAATCCACGTCTGTCACCCATTGCTCAAGGAACTCGATGAGGTGGCCTACGTGATGTTCCGTAACCGCCTGGACAAGAGCACCTACCAGACCTGCACCACCTTGCCGCCAGGCCGTGTCGACCGCTCGCCCTGCGGCACCGGCAGCTCTGCCAACCTGGCGACCTTGAGTGCTCGAGGCCTGGTGGAGGTGGGTGATAAACTCACGTCGCGCTCGACCATCGGCGGCGAGTTCAAGGTCGAGCTGCTTGGCCTGACGGAAGTGGGCGGCAAACCCGCGGTTCTGCCCAGGGTTACCGGGCGGGCCTGGGTATACGGGCTTCATCAGCTCGGGGTCGACCCGGATGATCCGTTGTCCGAGGGCTTCATGCTTAGTGATACCTGGGGTGAAGGATTCTAACCAGCCTCTGGCAGGTGTTAAAATTGCAGGCTGGCCAGATAACTGGCCGGCACTGCCGAGAAAATGACCCATGAGCAAAGAAACGACTGAAACAGCGGCTGGTGCGAAACGCCATGGCGGTCGCTACATCTACGAGGAATTGCGCAAGCAGATCCTGACGCTGAAGCTTAAGCCAGGCATGCCGCTGGACGAGGTTTCCCTGGCGGCGCAGTTCGGTCTTTCCCGCTCGCCGGTGCGCGATGCGCTGGCCCGTTTGATCAGCGAGGGGCTGGTCACCATCTTGCCCAACCGTACGACCCTGGTGACGCCCTTCGAAATCGAAGAGTTCCCCAACTACATTTCCGCCCTGGACCTGATCCAGCGCGCAGTCACCCGGCTCGCAGCGCTGCAACGGACCGATGACGACCTGGCGCGTATACGCGAGGCGGACGCGGCCTATCTGGAGGCGGTCACTACCGGCGACTTCCAGGCCATGTCCGAGCGCAACAAGGCCTTTCACATGGCGATCGCCGAAGCCGGAAAAAATCCGTACTTCATCAGCTACTACGAAAAACTCCTGGGCGAAGGCCAGCGGCTCCTGCACCTGCACTTCGACTACATCATCAGTACTGCCAGCACCTCGACCCGATTGGGGCGAGACCACGATGATATTGTCAATGCCATCGCCGCGCGCAAGCCCGACGAAGCCGAGCAGGCGGCGCACGAACATACGATGTTGTTCCAGCGACGTTTCCTGGCTTACATGCAACAGAACCTCACCGAGAAGATGTCCGTTGCTTGAGGGGGCGTGGACAACGGGTGACGTCACAAATGCGCGACTGGCCCGCAACGCAATTTGCGGCCAAAGCACTCACTGCACACCGAACATGGCCGTCCAGTAAATCCCCGCATCACTCTTCGGATCAACCGCATAGGCTGCGCCCAGTTCGCGAAACTGTGGGTTCATGAGGTTGGCGCAGTGGCCGGGGCTGGCCAGCCAGCCATCGACCACCCTGCGCACGGTGTCGTGCCCGGCGGCGATGTTCTCGCCGATCTGCAGGCCGACGTAACCTGCCAGTTCAGCCCGGTCACCCGGCGTGCGGCCATCGCGGTCCTTGTGATCGAAGAAGTTGTTATTGGCCATGGCTCGGGTATGGGTCTCGGCCGCCGTCGCCAGCGTGGCGTTCCAGGCCAGCGGCGTGGTGGCGGTAAAGGCTTGGCCGCCGCACTGGCGCGGCTGCGCACGGGCGGTGTTGATCGTTTCCAGCAGCTTCTGGCCTTCTGCCTGCCAGTCGCCCAGGCGCCCCGTCAGCAGGGGACGCGCCAGTACGATGCGCCACTCATGTCCCTCCCGGCTCACGCCGATATCGATGAACTGCGGGCTCAGCACAACCTGGCAGAAACTCTCTTGCACCGCCTTCATGGCCGACTGCGCATCACGCGGCCCGGACAAGCTGATCGCCTGCACGCTGACCATCGGATAATTGGCCCGCGCCAGCGCCTGCTGCAGGTCGCCGATGCTGCTGGCCGAGAGCACCAGACGCGGATCGGCCGTCAGCGGCGGCAGCTCTTGAGACACCTGGCCCGCGCAGCGCTGCGCCTGGCTGCGGTAGACGTTGATCGACTCGACCAGTTGCGACTCCTCGGTCGCCAAGGCGCTGGCAGCGAACACCAGCCCCAGCGACAGCGCGGCAAGACGCACAACGGATGATATGAAGCGCATGGACCTCTCCTTGAACTGACTGTGCCCTTGAACTGACTATGCCCTTGAACTGACTGCGCCCATGATGCGCGATTTCGCCCCACCTGGCGCAATGCCTTTTCACCTCGAAGCGGAATTCGTTTGGCGTCGGGTGGAATGACTTTGCTACTAAACTATTCACGCTATGATGACCCCGCCCAGCGCAGGTCTTCACGTCGCGGGCACGCCTTAGTCCCGGAGTCATAAACCCGATGTCCACCATCACCCTCTTTCAAACCCCACCGCCCGAGCCGATCAAAAGCCAGATCCTGCAGATGGTCGTGGACTACGTAACCGATATCAGCATGGTGGCCATCGCGCCGAGCAATCCGCTCTACAACCTGTATCAATATGGTATCGGCTACGAGGTCCATCTCTACCTGGACGCCATGGATGGTTCCAGAGGCATTCCAGTCGAATTGATCGTGGCGTCGGATCCCCAGGACCCTTCCACGGTTATCGGCTTCTTGCTGTACCTGCCGGTGAAGGACGACCCCGAGGCCTGCGCAGTGGCCTATATGGGGGTGCAGGCAAGCCACCGGCGTCGGGGCGTTGCACGCGCGATGGTGCAGGAAATGGTCGGCCGCTACCCGCATGCCGAGCTGGCCTGCTTCGTTGCCAAGGTGCCGTATTTCGAGGCGATGGGGTTTCAGGTGGTGGGCGCGCGCGGCCCTCAGGTGCTCATGAATACCCGTGACCATGGGTCGAGCGGCCTGTTGGCGGTGCTGGACGTGGCACCGATCTATAACTCCGTGGAGGTGCGGCAGATTCATGCGTACCTGCTCAAGCAACATGGCAAAAAAGCCATGGTCGATGCCGAGAAGCAGCGTGACCGGCACCTCGACCAAATGACACGCCAGGCCCAGGCCTTTGTGCGCGAGCGTCTTGGCGAGGCCACCGGCTTGAACAGCGGGCGCATGCCACGCTTGGTCTAGGAGGCCTAAATCGTTTGGACCAACCAATCGCGCAGCGCCTTCAATGACGGCAGCATTTCATTGCGCGGTGGATAGAGCAGGTAGTAGCTGCGCCGACTGGCAATGGGGTTGCCCAGGCTGACCAATTCACCGTTGCGTAACTCGTCTTCGATCAGAATTCGCGGTACCAGGCCAATGCCTATACCGGCGCGCACGGCCTGGATCAGATGCGACGTCATTTCAAAGCTTGGCCCCATGCGCATCGACCGGTGCGGTAATGCATGGTGTGAGAACCACTCGGCCCAGGCTTGAGCGTTGCTGCTCACATTGAGCAACAGCTGATTTGGAATGTTTTGCTCGGTAAGTCGCGGGTCTTGCTCGGTTAACTGTGGGCTGGCAATCACCACCAACTGTTCGGTATGCAGGCGATGGGCGGTCAAGCCGGGCCAGTCGCCCATGCCGACGCTGATGGCTGCGTCGATCTCGGTGGCATCGAAGTCTATGGCTTCGATCCGCGAGTGAAGGTGCACGGTAATGCCCGGGTGAGCGGCGTAAAAGTCTTTTAAACGTGGCAGCAACCACTTCGAACCAAAGGTAGGCAGGGTTGCCAATCGCAAGCTGTGAATGCCCGATTGGAAGGCCATGGCCTGAAGGGTGGCACCGCGAATCTTCCCCAGCGCCTCGCTGAGTTCTCGTTGGTACATGCGGCCGACATCAGTAAGGATGACGTGTCGGCCCTCGCGAATGAACAGCCGCATGTTCAACAACTTTTCCAGTGTCTGCACCTGACGACTCACCGCGCTCTGGGTCAATGAAAGCTCGTGCGCGGCACGGGTATAGCTTTCATGCCGGGCGGCAGCCTCGAAAGCCAGAAGCAGCGACATGGAAGGGGTCAGATGTCGAGGATTCATTCGTTTTATTCATCTATTGAGGGTCGAATTTACGTTTGTGGCGGGCCCGATATCCCGTAAAGATTGCAGCCTGTGACGTAGAACACTGATGCAAGCATTCGATTCATGCAAGTGTTCTTCGTTGAGCGACCGGAATTTTCGACGAGGACCTTTGCGCAATGATCGCCCAACTTCTTCCTTCCCCCGCCATGGCGCTGAAGTACCGTGAATTCCTGGTGAACTTGGCCGAACGCGGGTTCAGGGGCCAGATCAGTGCCGATTATGCAAGTCGCGTGGTGTTCGCCACGGACAATTCCATTTACCAGCGTCTTCCCCAGGCCGCCGTGTTCCCGGTGGATGCCGACGACATCGAGCGGCTTGCCCGGTTGCTGGCCGAACCTGCCTACCAACACATTGCCGTGACGCCCCGCGGTGGTGGTACAGGCACCAATGGTCAGTCGCTGACCGATGGCATCGTTGTCGATCTATCCCGGCACATGAATCGAATTCTGGAAATCAATGTCCAGGAGCGTTGGGTTCGCGTTCAGGCCGGGGTAGTGAAAGACCAGCTCAATGCTGCGTTGAAGGCTGCCGGTCTCTTTTTCGCGCCGGAGCTGTCCACCTCCAACCGCGCCACCATCGGCGGCATGATCAACACCGATGCCAGCGGCCAGGGAAGTTGCACCTATGGCAAAACCCGTGATCACGTGCTCGAGCTGCATAGCATTTTGCAAGGTGGAGAGCGCCTGCACACCCGGCCATTGAGTGAGCATGAGCTGGAGCTGATGTGCAAACGTCAGGATCGGGTGGGGGAGGTCTACCGCTGTGCCCGTCATATCAGCGAAGACAAGCGCGACTTGATCAAGGCGCGTTTTCCGGACCTCAACCGCTGCCTGACCGGTTATGACCTTGCCCATTTGCGTGAGCCCGACAACCGATTCAACCTCAATAGCGTGCTTTGCGGCGCCGAAGGGTCGTTGGGGTTTGTCGTCGAGGCCAAGTTGAACCTGTTGCCGATTCCGAAATGCTCGACCTTGATCAATATTCGTTATGCAGGCTTCATGGATGCGCTGCGCGATGCCCGTGCGCTAATGGAGCACAAGCCCCTGTCCATCGAGACGGTGGACTCGAAAGTCTTGTTGCTCGCGATGCAGGACATCGTCTGGCACTCCGTCGCGGAGTATTTTCCTGCGTCCGCGCAGCAACCGACGTTGGGCATCAATCTGGTGGAGTTCAGCGGTGACGATCCCGATGAGGTCCAGCAGAGAGTGGCTGCGTTTATCGAGCATCTTGCGACCGACACCAGCGTCGAACGGCTCGGGCATACTCTCGCGGTGGGTAATGCGGCGCTCACCCGGGTGTACGGTATGCGCAAGCGAGCCGTTGGGTTGTTGGGCAACGTTCAGGGAGAGGGTCGCCCGCAACCCTTTGTGGAAGACACAGCCGTACCGCCGCAGCGACTGGCTGAATACATTGCGCAGTTGCGCGACCTGTTGGATAGCCATGGTTTGCAGTATGGGATGTTCGGTCATGTGGATGCCGGGGTGTTGCACGTGCGCCCGATCCTGGACATGAAGGATCCCGCTCAGGCGGCGCTGGTGAGGCCGATTTCCGATGGTGTCGCGGCCCTTACCCAGCGTTACGGCGGGCTGCTGTGGGGCGAGCATGGCAAGGGGCTGCGATCGGAATACGCCCCGGCGTTCTTCGGGGAGCTCTACGCTTCCCTGCAGGAACTCAAAGGCGCATTTGACCCTTTCAACCAACTCAATCCGGGAAAAATAGCGACCCCGACGACCAGCACGACCGGCTTGCTGAAAATCGACGAAGTCACTCTGCGAGGCGATCTGGATCGTCAGATCGATGAGCGGGTATGGCAGAGCTATGACACCGCGATGCATTGCAATGGCAATGGCGCCTGCTACAACTTCGACCCCTACGACGCCATGTGCCCTTCGTGGAAAGCGACCCGTCAGCGGATGCATTCGCCCAAGGGCCGGGCGTCGCTGATTCGCGAGTGGCTTCGTCTACAAGGCCAGGCGGGTATCGACGTGTTGTCGCAAGCGCATCGGCGTCCTTCTTTTCTCAAGGGGCTGATCCAGCGCTGGCGCAACACGCGGGCGCAACGCAATGGCGCAGAGGACTTTTCCCATGAAGTCTACGATGCCATGGCGGGGTGCCTGGCCTGTAAGTCTTGTGCGGGGCAGTGCCCGGTCAAGGTGAATGTGCCGCAAATGCGCTCGCGTTTTTTAGAGCTTTACCATACTCGCTATTTGCGGCCGCCCCGTGACTACCTCATTGCATCGCTGGAACACACCATACCCTGGTTCGCGCGTATTCCATCGCTGTACAACGCGCTGATGAACGCTCGCTTCACCCGTCGATTGTTGGAAAAACGGGGTGGGCTGGTGGACAGCCCATTACTCAGTCGCACTGATTTCAACGGGGCTGTACAGCGCTGGCGAGTGCGTCCGGCGACGCCTGAAAATCTGGCAGCACTGAGCGAGGAGCAGCGCGTCCGTAGTGTCATCCTGGTGCAGGATGCCTTTACGCGTTACTTCGAAACGCCTTTGCTGATAGACCTGATCGAGCTGGTTTCGCGGCTCGGTTATCAGGTTTTTCTTGCGCCATTCCAGCCCAACGGCAAGCCGCTGCATGTGCAGGGCTTTCTCGATGCCTTTAATCGGGCAGCGGTGCGCAACGCCGCTCAGTTGCAAGTGCTGGGCAGTTTCGCAATACCGCTGGTGGGGCTGGATCCGGCAATGACCCTCGTGTATCGCCAGGAGTACCTGAAGGTCCCTGGAATAAAAGATTATCCCGAGGTGGCCTTGCTGCAAGAGTGGCTTCTGAACGTGTTGCCCGAAAAAGAGCAGCAGAGGGAGGTCGCGCGCTTTCGGTTACTGGCCCATTGCACGGAAAAGACCAATGCACCTGCAAGCTCCAGGCAGTGGGAGCAGTTGTTCGAGCGTGCGGGTTTGCAATTGACCAGCCAGGCCGTCGGGTGCTGCGGCATGTCCGGCACTTATGGTCACGAGGCGCGAAACAAGCCTACGTCGGTTGCCATATTCGATCAGTCATGGGCTGCGCACGTCCAGGCGCCCCCTGAGCAGGGAGAGGCGCTGGCCACCGGTTATTCCTGCCGTAGCCAGGCCAAGCGGCTGTCGGAGCGCAATCTGCGCCATCCGCTGCAAGTTTTGCTGGACGTCTATCTGTAGCCGCTGCCGAAGGCTGCGCTCGCGTGCGCAGCGCGCGCAGGATCTCCAGATCGCCGGGGGAGCCCCTGCGGGACTCCAGCTGGTGCGCCACTGCGACAGCCTGGCGGCAGCGGCTACAGTTTTGCGCCATGTCATGGTTCGTCTCCTATACTGATTCGCGTTGCAGGCTCAACGCAGGCACCGAACGCGGTCGCAGCAGCGGTCAGCGTTGTGACCGTTTCCCTACCCATCACTGCAAGGAGATCGAACATGGCAATTCGTATTGGCGACGAAGCACCCGATTTCACTGCCGAAAGCACCGAAGGCCCGATCCATTTCCACGAGTGGATTGGCGACAAGTGGGCCATCCTGTTCTCGCATCCGAAGGACTTCACCCCGGTATGTACCACTGAACTGGGCTATATGGCCGGACTCAAGCCGGAGTTCGACAAACGCAACACCAGGATAATCGGGCTCAGCGTCGACCCGGTCAGTGACCACCATGCCTGGGTCGGCGACATCCAGGAAACCCAGGGCCATGCGGTCAACTATCCCATGATCGGCGACGACAACCTGGTGGTTGCGAAGCTCTACGACATGATTCACCCCAATGCCAGTGGCGGCTCACGCACCGCCGCGGACAACGCTACAGTGCGTTCGGTGTTCATCGTCGGCCCGGACAAGAAGGTCAAGGCGATGCTGATCTACCCGATGAGTGCCGGGCGCAACTTCGATGAAGTGTTGCGCCTGCTCGATTCTCTGCAATTGAACGCCAAGCACACCGTCGCCACCCCAGTGAACTGGCGTCCGGGTGAGGACGTCATCATTCCTACTTCGGTATCCGACGAGGAGGCCAGGAAGAAGTACCCGCAGGGTTTCACTACGTTGAAGCCTTATTTACGCACCGTGGCGCAACCGAAGTAACAATAACCAGCAGGGGGCCGGTCATGCTTGCCGTTTTCTGCCGGTCTTGACCGGCCGGCCCCTCCCACAGAATGAGAGGCCTAACGCGAAATGATCCCATGATCGAACGCGTATTTTATCAAGGCTGCCGGTTTGTCGATGTTGAGTTTGCGGCGGATGCTCAGGCGATGGGTTTCTACGGTCCGGACACTGATGTCCAGCTCACGGGCCATTTCCTTGTTGTTCAGCCCCTGAGCCATCTTGTACAACACCTGGCTCTCGCGCGGTGTCAGCTCCTCGTTGTCGGTACTCTTATCGGCGATGAGCCTCTGCGCGATTTCGGCACTGTAGAACGTCCCGCCACTGGCAATGGCTTCGATTGCAGCAATGATTTCCCGTGAAGGTGCGTTCTTCAGCACGTAGCCACTGGCGCCCGCGCGTACGGATTCACTCACATATTCATAGTTATCGTACATGCTGAGCACGAGCACCTTGAGCGAGGGGCACTGGCTGCGTAACACTCGGGTCAGCTCCAGCCCGTTCATGTCCTTGAGGCTGATGTCGACCAGCAACAGGTCCGGCTGGCAGAGCCCGACCATCTCGATCGCATCAGCTCCATTCTCGGCTTCTCCCACCACTTCCAGGGGCGCCATGACCGCCAGCAGCGCTTTGATCCCATCGCGGACCAGGGAGTGATCGTCGACCAAGGCGACGCGGATCGGGTAGGGCAGGTTCATCGCGGGCATTCACTCTTGCTGTTATGGGGCGAGTCAGCGTTTTGTACCGGGCATTTTCATCGGCAGCAGAACGTCCAGCTCACTTCTTCCCGGTATCGATATCAGGTCGAATCGACCCCCAAAATGCTCGACACGTTCACGGATATTGCGCAGGCCTATGCCTGCGTGACGACGTTCGACCTGGGCGACGTTGAAACCGATACCGTCATCGACCACCGTCAACCGTATGGATTCTTCAGACCCGTGCAGGGTAATGGAGACGTTTTTAGCCTGTGCGTGTCGTTCGATGTTGGTCAGGCCTTCCTGCACAATGCGAAACAACGAGACCGGTGCCCCATCGACCAAGTGACAGTCGAATTCGTTGTTGTCGTAGGTCACCGTGAGCCCGCTGCGTTGCTCGAATTCTGCTGCCAGTTGACCGATCGCCGCCGGCAGGCCCAGGGTGTCGAGCAACGACGAGCGCAGGTCGTGAGAGAGGCTGCGGATCTCGCCAATCGCATCCCCCAAGCGCTCCGTGGCGTCTTTCAAAATGCTCGAACCCTTGTCTTGACCTTGTCCATTCTCCAGGACATGGCTGGCCAGTTCGAACTGAAACTTGATGGAGACGAGCAGCTGACTGATGCCGTCGTGCAGTTCACGGGAAACCCGTGATCGCTCTTCTTCCTGCAAGCTGACGATACGCTGGGTCAGGCGCTGAAGTTTTTTGTCGGCCAGGCGGTGTTCGCTGACGTTCAGCGCCATGCCGCTGGCGAAGACCAACAGCACCGCCACGAGTGCCACCACGGCAATCGCCAGCATCGTTTTGCGGATGCCCTGGGCCACCTCGTCACGCGCCTGCTGTGTGGCGCGCTCAACGTCCTCAAGGTAGATGCCGGTACCGAGTATCCACCCCCAACGATCCAGCATCACCACGTAGGCGAGCTTGTCGGTCACCTGACCGGAAGAGGGTTTGTTCCAGGCGTAGCGTTGAAAGCCTTCTCCTGATTGCGCACTTTTGAGCAACGCCTGGATCACTGGCAGCCCGTGGGGATCCTTCATGTCCCACAGGTATTTGCCCACCAGCTCCGACTGCCGCGCGTGCATCAGGCTACGGCCCTGGCGGTCGTAGACGAAGAAATAGCCATTGATGCCAAAGCTGAGCTTGCGCAGTTCTTCCAGCACTTGTTGCTGCGCTTGCGCGTCTCCCTGGCCGTTGTCGTACAGCGGCGCGATCAGGCTTTGCGCCATTTCGACGTAGTTTTTCAGTTCTGCACGCTTGCTGGCCAGAATGCTGTCTTCGATCAGTTGCGCCTGTTGATCACCCAGTTGGCGGTTCAGAGAAATCACCAGCGCGCAGATGACGGCGATCGCCAACACTAGCGGCAGAATCCCGAGCGCGACGATTTTGTGTTTGAGCTGCATCTCTACTCCTGTCCAGACCGAACACAGGGTGCATGGACTCATGTCGCCTGAGGTACGGCGAAGACCCGGCATCATATGCCAAAGATACGCTCGCCCAGTAGCGCTGCTGGACGGAATGACCGGCGGATTTCGAGGTTGAACGCGTCATCTCGGTAGAACTACGTAGATGCTGCGTACGTAGTTCTGCGGATTTATTTGTAGACGGGATGCGCGGATATTGGGCCAGTTCCGCACAGCGGACACAATTATAAAAATTACCGCCGCAGTCCACTGGCTGTCGGCAGGAGACACGCTATGCCCCGTCTGGCTAAACACCTCGCCTGGTTTGCCGTGGCTGTCCTGGGAGCGTTTGCGCTGAGTGTCGTGGCCCTGCGCCGCGGCGAAGCCATCAACGCCCTCTGGATCGTAGTCGCAGCAGTCGCTATCTATCTTGTTGCCTACCGCTATTACAGCCTGTTCATCGCCAACAAGGTGATGCAACTCGATCCCAATCGAGCCACTCCCGCTGTGCTCAACAATGATGGTCTGGACTACGTGCCGACCAACAAACACGTCCTCTTCGGTCACCACTTCGCGGCCATCGCCGGCGCGGGGCCGCTGGTCGGTCCGGTATTGGCGGCGCAGATGGGCTATCTGCCCGGTACGCTGTGGCTGATTGCCGGGGTGGTGCTGGCCGGTGCCGTTCAGGACTTCATGGTTCTGTTCATGTCCACCCGCCGTAACGGCCGTTCCCTGGGCGATATGGTCCGTGAAGAAATGGGCCGCATCCCCGGCACCATCGCGCTGTTTGGCTGCTTCCTGATCATGATCATCATCCTCGCGGTGCTGGCACTGATCGTGGTCAAGGCCCTGGCCGAAAGCCCGTGGGGTATTTTCACGGTGATGGCGACCATCCCGATCGCAATGTTCATGGGCATTTACATGCGCTACATCCGCCCGGGCCGCATCGGTGAAATCTCTGTTGTCGGCGTGCTGTTGCTGCTGGGTTCGATCTGGCTGGGCGGGCAGATTGCCGCCGATCCGGTCTGGGCCAAAGCCTTTACCTTCACCGGCATCCAGATTACCTGGATGCTGATTGGCTACGGTTTCGTCGCCGCGGTGTTGCCGGTGTGGCTGATTCTGGCACCGCGCGATTACCTGTCGACCTTCCTCAAGATCGGCACCATCGTCGCTTTGGCGATTGGCATCCTGATCACCATGCCCGAGCTGAAAATGCCGGCACTGACCCAGTTCACCGACGGTACCGGGCCGGTGTGGAAGGGCGGGTTGTTCCCGTTCCTGTTCATCACCATCGCCTGTGGTGCGGTGTCCGGCTTCCACGCGCTGATTGCTTCGGGCACTACACCCAAGTTGCTCGCCAGCGAAGGCCATGCCCGTTACATCGGTTACGGCGGCATGTTGATGGAGTCCTTCGTGGCGATCATGGCAATGGTTGCCGCTTCGGTGATCGAGCCGGGCGTCTATTTTGCGATGAACAGCCCGGCAGCCATTGTCGGCAGTGATGCCGTTTCGGTGGCTCAGACGGTCAGCAGCTGGGGTTTTGCCATTACTCCTGAAGCCCTGCAAACGGTGGCCAAGGACATCGGTGAAACCACCATCCTGGCCCGTGCCGGCGGTGCGCCGACCCTGGCGGTGGGGATCGCGCAGATCCTGCACCACGTTCTGCCGGGTGAAAACACCATGGCGTTCTGGTACCACTTCGCGATCCTGTTCGAAGCGCTGTTCATCCTGACTGCTGTAGACGCCGGTACCCGTGCCGGACGCTTCATGCTGCAGGACTTGCTCGGCTCGTTCGTGCCATCGCTCAAACGCACCGAGTCGTGGACCGCCAACCTGATCGCCACCGCCGGCTGCGTGGCGATGTGGGGTTACCTGCTGTACCAGGGCGTGATCGACCCGCTGGGTGGCATCAACACCTTGTGGCCGCTGTTCGGTATCTCCAACCAGATGCTGGCCGGTATCGCGCTGATGCTGGCGACTGTCGTACTGATCAAAATGAAACGCCAACGCTACGTCTGGGTCACCATGTTGCCAGCCGTGTGGCTGCTGATCTGCACCACCACCGCAGGCTTCATCAAGCTGTTCGACGCCAACCCGGCGATCGGCTTCCTGGCGCTGGCCAGGAAATACAGTGATGCCCTGGCCAACGGTCAGATCCTCGCGCCGGCCAAGGACATCACCCAGATGCAGCACGTGATCTACAACGCCTACACCAACGCAACGCTGACGGTGCTGTTCCTGCTCGTGGTATTCAGCATCCTGTTCTTTGCCCTCAAGGTCGGTATCGCCGCATGGGGCAGCAAGGAACGTACGGATAAAGAATCGCCATTCCAGGCTCTGCCGGACGCTTGATCGAGGATTGCAACATGTTCAATGACCTGAGTCGCCTCGGTAAATATCTTGGTCAGGCCGCGCGCCTGATGGTCGGCATGCCCGACTACGACACCTACGTCGAGCATATGCACACCAAACACCCGGACAAGCCGCTGATGAGCTACGAGGTGTTCTTTCGGGAGCGCCAGGAGGCTCGTTACGGAGGCGGGAATGGACAGACTCGCTGCTGTTGATTGTCAACACAGAGTCCATCCTGAGGACACTTAAACGCTCGAATCGAGCGCAATAAAAAAACCCGGCCTTGTCAGCCGGGTTTTTTTATTGTTGGGCGGTTGAGGTCAATTAATAAGCTCAGCTTATTTTTGACATGCAATAAATCGATTTCATTTATTTTTTGGGAAGTGGTCCTATTACTCCATACATCACTCCTTACAAAAACAATACCGCCGGAGAAGATCATGACCAAAGCCGAACTTCCTACTTTCAACCAGCCTCTGGCCCCCTCCTTTCAGGTCGCCGCCGTCCAAGCGAAGGTGCTGCGTATAACGCCTTAGTGGCGGCGACCTTTTTTCGAACTGGTAAATCACCGCTCGGCAGCGCCGGGCAGGAGCCATCGACAACCGGAATCCAATCCCAAGCCTGACGCCACGCCCAATGCCATCTGACCCAGGTCGTGCGTTTTGACAGACCAGCAGTACCGAAAACAAAAACAACATCCATTTGCGCTGTCCGGCAACCCACGCAGAGTCAGAACACCATGAACAACAACACCGCGGGAGCCCTCGCAAGCGGCTGGAAATCCCTCCAGCGCTGGCGCGTCCAGATCTTCCTCATCACCTGGGTGGCCTATGCCGCCTTCTATTTCACCCGCAAGGCCTTCTCCGTCGCCAAGCTCGGCATCGGCGAAGACTCGAGCTTCTTGCTCGACAAGGCCACGATGGCCAACCTCGATGCCCTCTACCTGGTGGCCTATGCCATTGGCCAGTTCACCTGGGGCTTCGTCGCCGACCGCTTCGGCCCTCGCGTGGTCGTACTGGGCGGTCTTATCATCTCCTCGCTGGCGGCCCTGGTCATGGGTACCTTCGCCACTCTGCCGATCTTCGTCACCTGCATGCTGGTACAGGGTCTCGCCCAGTCCACCGGCTGGTCGGGCCTGTGCAAGAACATCGGTAGCTTCTTCGCCACCCGCGAACGCGGCCGCGTACTCGGCTACTGGTGCACCTGCTATGCCTTCGGCGGTCTGGTGGCAACGCCCTTCGCCGGGTGGTGGGCCTACCAGGTTTTCCACGACTGGCGCATGTCCTTCATCTCCAGTGCGCTAGTGGTGATGGTCGTCGCCGTACTGTTCTACTTCCTGCAACGCAACCGACCACAGGACGTCGGGCTTCCACCCGTCGAGGTTGAGCCCACCAGCATCGCCACGGGCCCGCGTGAAAGCCACTGGACCGGCCTGCGCAATATCATGAAGAACCGCACCGTGCTGGTGCTCGGGCTTGCCTACTTCATGCTCAAGCCGGCGCGCTATGCCATCCTCCTGTGGGGCCCGGTGATCGTCTATGAACGCATGCCCGCGATCGGCAAGGTGGCATCGGCCATCGTTCCCACCGCCTTCGAAGTGGCCGGTCTGGTGGGCCCGATCCTCATCGGTTTCGCCTCCGACAAGCTGTTCGGCGCCCGCCGCATACCCGCCTGTGTGCTCAGCCTGCTGGTCCTGACCGTATGCCTGGCGCTGTTCGTCCCTGCCATGCAGAGCGGCAGCCTGTACCTGGTGGTCGGCCTGCTGTTCATGATGGGCATGACCCTCTACGGGCCGGATTCAATGATTAGCGGCTCGGCCGCCATCGACTTCGGCAAGCAGGACAGCGCCGGCTCCGCCGCGGGCTTCGTCAACGGCTGCGGCTCGGTGGGCGCTATTCTCGGCGGCCTGCTACCGGGCTACTTCGACACCATCACCGTGTTCCTGGTGTTCACTGCCTCGGCGCTGCTGGCCAGTCTGATGCTGGTGCCGTTCTGGAACAGTCGCCCGCAAACCCTGGAAGCGCCGGGCAGCTTTCCGGCCACCGGACAACCGGCAATAGCCGGCGCCCAGTCCTGAACCCCAACTCGCCATCCCCAGGAGCCACAAGGCACCTGATTGGCGCCGGGGGCAGCCATCGACTTGCACGTGTTACGGCGCGCCCCCCAACCAAGTACAAGAACCAGGAGATACTCACCATGCGTTATGCACATCCCGGTACTGAAGGCGCCATCGTTTCCTTCAAATCCCGTTACGGCAATTTCATCGGTGGCGAATTCGTCGCGCCGGTCAAGGGTCAGTACTTCACCAATACTTCGCCGGTGAACGGCCAGCCGATCGCCGAATTTCCACGTTCCACGGCCGAGGACATCGAAAAAGCCCTCGATGCCGCCCATGCTGCCGCCGATGCCTGGGGCAACACCTCGGTGCAGGCACGTTCCCTGATCCTGCTGAAAATCGCCGACCGCATCGAACAGAACCTCGAAACCCTGGCTATCACCGAAACCTGGGACAACGGCAAGGCGATTCGCGAAACCCTGAACGCCGACATCCCGCTGGCCGCCGACCATTTCCGCTACTTCGCCGGCTGCCTGCGCGCCCAGGAAGGCAGCGCTGCGGAAATCGACGGCAACACCGTGGCCTATCACATCCATGAACCGCTGGGCGTGGTTGGCCAGATCATCCCCTGGAACTTCCCGATCCTGATGGCCGCCTGGAAACTCGCACCAGCCCTGGCAGCGGGCAACTGCGTAGTGCTCAAGCCAGCCGAACAAACGCCGCTGGGCATCACCGTACTGGTCGAGCTGATCGGCGACCTGCTGCCGCCTGGCGTACTCAACATCGTGCAGGGCTATGGCCGAGAAGCCGGTGAAGCGCTGGCCACCAGCAAGCGCATCGCCAAGATCGCCTTCACCGGTTCCACTCCGGTCGGCTCGCACATCATGAAATGCGCGGCCGAGAACATCATCCCCTCGACCGTGGAATTGGGCGGCAAGTCGCCGAACATCTTCTTCGCCGACATCATGCAAGCCGAACCCAGCTTCATTGAAAAAGCCGCAGAAGGCATGGTCCTGGCGTTCTTCAACCAGGGCGAAGTCTGCACCTGCCCTTCCCGTGCACTGGTGCAAGAGTCGATCTACGACGAATTCATGCAAGTGGTGATGAAGAAGGTCGCGCAGATCAAGCGTGGCGACCCGCTCGACACCGAGACCATGGTCGGCGCCCAGGCCTCCGAACAGCAGTTCGACAAGATCCTCTCGTACCTGGACATCGCCAAGGAAGAAGGTGCCGAGCTGCTGACCGGCGGCAAGGTGGAAAAGCTCGAGGGTAGCCTCGCCAGCGGCTACTACATCCAGCCGACCCTGCTCAAGGGCCACAACAAGATGCGCGTGTTCCAGGAGGAAATCTTCGGCCCGGTGGTCAGCATTGTCACCTTCAAGGACGAAGCCGAAGCCCTGGCCATCGCCAACGACACCGAGTTCGGCCTCGGCGCCGGCCTCTGGACCCGCGACATCAACCGCGCCTACCGCATGGGCCGCGGGATCAAGGCCGGTCGCGTCTGGACCAACTGCTACCACCTGTACCCGGCGCATGCCGCGTTCGGCGGTTACAAGAAGTCCGGCGTGGGTCGTGAAACCCACAAAATGATGCTCGACCACTACCAGCAGACCAAAAACCTGCTGGTCAGCTACGACATCAATCCGCTGGGCTTCTTCTAAGACCCTGCCAGGCGCCCTCGACAGCGAGCAATATGCGCTGTCGAGGAGCGATGATCCTTTGGAGCCCTCGATGAAAATCCGTTACAAGGTAAGCCTTGTGGCTGCCTGCGTGCTGTTCATGACAACCAGTCTGCTATCTCTGGTCCAGGTAGGTCAGATACGTACGATACTGCGCAATCAAGTCGAGGCAAGCATCTCCGAATCGAGCAATGCCGTGGCACGGCAGATCGAAAACTGGCTGAACGCCAAACTCCGTCTGATGGACTTGGCGGCCCAGGCTATCGACCGCCAGTACAGTCCAGAAGCCACCCAACGCATCATCGATTCCCCAATATTGAAGGATGAATTCAAGCTTGTGTTCGGCGCCCTTCAGTCCGACGGGAAACCCATCAAGAACACCGCATCCTGGAATCCCAAACCTGACTATGATGGTCGCTCGCGACCTTGGTACGCGACCGGCAAGGCAGGCAGCCACGCCGTTCTGACCGAGCCCTACAAGGACTCCACCACGGGGGAAATCCTGATCTCGGCTGTCGCCAGGATCAGCGATGCCGGTCAGTTGCTCGGCGTGTTTGGTGGTGACATCCGCCTGAATGCGGTTGCCGACGCCATCAATACGCTGGATTTTGGCGGGGCCGGCTATGCATTCCTGCTGAGTCGAAACGGCAACATCATTTCCCACCCGCACGCCCAGTTGAACGGCAAGCCCTATAGCGAGCTTTTCGCAGGCAACCTTCCACCGCTTAACAGCCAGCTCCAGGAGGTCAACAGTGGAGAAAAGGCCCTCCTGGTATCCTTCATTCCGCTTTCCCATCTGAAGGGCATGGACTGGTATATCGGTGTAGTGCTGGATCAAGACATCGTCATGGCCGCGGCCCATGTCCTGAGCTGGCGAGCAGTCATCGGTACCAGCCTCGGCGTGATAATCAGCCTGCTGATATTGGGGTTGCTGGTGAGACGACTGCTCTGGCCTCTGGACCAACTCAAAGAATCGCTGGCAGACATAAATCGTGGGGAAGGCGACCTGACCCGCCAACTACCCGTGACCGGCAATGATGAAATTGCGCTCGTCTCAAAGGAATTCAATCGGTTCCTGCAGAACCTGAAAACGCTCATCGGCGATGTGATGATCAGGCGGCGAACCGCGTTCAGCTCCAGTTACAAGAATTGGACCAGCTGGCCACTGCCATGCAGGAGATGGCCTCTACGGCCGAAGACGTCGCGCGCAATGCTCAAGCCGCAGCCCAGGCTGCGATCGCCGCCAACGATGAAACGGCAAGCGGGGTCGCCCTGGTCTCCAGGTCAACCGGAGCAATTCAGCGCTTGGCTGAGGAAATGGACAACACTGATCACGCCATCAATGAGTTGTCCACGCTCAGTCAAAGCATCGAATCGATCCTCTCGGTTATCACCAGCATTGCCGATCAAACCAATCTGCTCGCACTCAATGCCGCCATCGAGGCGGCACGCGCTGGCGAATCGGGCCGCGGTTTCGCTGTGGTTGCCGATGAGGTGCGCTCCCTTGCCTCGCGCACTCAGCAGTCCACTCGGGAAATACGCCAGATGATCGACCAATTGCAGACGGGAGTGAAACAGGCCCAGACACAGATGCAGCAAAGCCGCGACACCGCCAGCAAGACCGCCGAAGATGCCAATGCCGCCAATGATGTGCTCGGGCGCATACGTGATGCGATCAATCGCATCAATGACATGAACCTGCAGATTGCCGCAGCCGCTGAAGAACAGAGCGCCACTACCGAGGAAATCAATCGCAACACGACCAACATCCGCGATATCAGCCTTGAAGTTTCCGGGAGTGCCGAGCTGCAGGTCAGCCAATGCTCAATGATGGTGGAGCAGGTCGGCCAACAAGACAGACAACTCAGCCGTTTCAGGGTATGAGTTCGCCGTTCAATGGCAGCCCCAAACAGCCCATACAAAAACAACTATTCCACCGAGGTAACAAAGATGAGTGCGGCTTCCCTGTATCCCGTTCGTCCCGAGGTAGCGGCCACCACGTTGACCGATGAGGCCACCTACAAGGCCATGTACCAGCAGTCGGTGATCAACCCGGACGGCTTCTGGCGCGAGCAAGCCCAGCGCCTCGACTGGATCAAGCCCTTTACCAAGGTCAAGCAGACCTCCTTCGACGACCACCATGTCGATATCAAATGGTTTGCCGACGGTACGCTGAACGTCTCCTACAACTGCCTCGACCGTCATCTGGCCGAGCGCGGCGATCAAGTGGCAATCATCTGGGAAGGCGACGATCCTTCCGAACATCGCAACATCACCTACCGCGAACTGCACACCGAGGTCTGCAAGTTCGCCAACGCCCTGCGCGGTCAGGATGTGCACCGTGGTGATGTGGTCACCATCTACATGCCGATGATCCCCGAGGCCGTGGTGGCGATGCTGGCCTGTGCCCGCATCGGCGCGATCCACTCGGTGGTGTTCGGTGGCTTCTCGCCCGAAGCCCTGGCCGGGCGGATCATCGACTGCAAGTCCAAAGTGGTGATTACCGCCGACGAAGGCCTGCGTGGCGGCAAGCGGACGGCGCTCAAGGCCAATGTCGACCTGGCGCTGACCAACCCGGAAACCGCCAGCGTGCAGAAAATCATCGTGTGCAAGCGCACCGGTGGCGACATCGCCTGGCACCAGCATCGCGACATCTGGTACGAAGACCTGATGAAGGTTGCGTCGAGCCATTGCGCGCCCAAGGAGATGGGCGCCGAAGAGGCCCTGTTCATCCTCTACACCTCCGGCTCCACCGGCAAGCCCAAGGGCGTGCAGCACACCACCGGCGGTTACCTGGTGTATGCCGCACTGACCCATGAGCGGGTGTTCGACTACAAGCCGGGCGAGGTCTACTGGTGCACCGCCGACGTCGGTTGGGTCACCGGCCACAGTTACATCGTCTACGGGCCGCTGGCCAACGGCGCCACCACCGTCCTGTTCGAGGGTGTGCCGAACTATCCGGACATCACCCGCGTGTCGAAAATCATCGACAAGCACCAGGTCAACATCCTCTACACCGCGCCAACCGCCATTCGCGCCATGATGGCCGAAGGGCAGGCGGCCGTGGCCGGCGCCGATGGCTCCAGCCTGCGCCTGCTCGGTTCGGTGGGCGAGCCGATCAACCCCGAAGCCTGGAACTGGTACTACAACACGGTCGGCCAGCAACGCTGCCCGATCGTCGACACCTGGTGGCAGACCGAGACCGGGGGCGTACTGATCAGCCCATTGCCGGGCGCAACGGCGCTCAAGCCGGGCTCGGCGACCCGCCCGTTCTTCGGCGTGGTGCCGGCGCTGGTGGATAACCTGGGCAACCTGATCGAGGGCGCGGCCGAGGGCAACCTGGTGATTCTCGATTCCTGGCCGGGCCAGGCGCGGACCCTGTACGGCGACCATGACCGTTTCGTCGATACCTACTTCAAGACCTTCCGTGGCATGTATTTCACCGGTGACGGCGCCCGTCGCGATGAAGACGGCTACTACTGGATCACCGGTCGCGTCGATGACGTGCTCAACGTCTCCGGCCACCGCATGGGCACGGCCGAGATCGAGAGTGCCATGGTCGCCCACCCGAAAGTCGCCGAAGCGGCCGTGGTCGGTGTGCCGCACGACATCAAAGGGCAGGGCATCTATGTCTATGTCACCCTCAACGGTGGCGAGGAGGCCAACGACGCGCTGCGCATCGAGCTGAGAAACTGGGTGCGCAAGGAGATCGGCCCGATCGCTTCGCCGGATGTGATCCAGTGGGCGCCAGGCTTGCCCAAGACCCGTTCCGGGAAAATCATGCGGCGTATCCTGCGCAAGATCGCCACGGCCGAGTATGACGCCCTGGGCGATATCTCCACCCTGGCCGACCCGAGTGTGGTGCAGCACCTGATCGATACCCACAAGACCATGAACGTCGCCTGATAAACCCAGGCCCCGCCCGGCACTTTGCCGGGCGGGGCCTTCTATTGGTGCGCGCAGTATCACTAGCCGGACCCTGTAGCCGATAGCGCGTAATCCTGTTACCCCTTGTCCGCCTTGCCGGCGGCCGCGGCGAATTTTGCCAGGCGCACATCCAGTCGCCGCGGGCGTCGGTTGTGGTCCTCGGCATGCTCCTTGCGGCGAATGGCGTTGCGCACCATCAGGGAACCCAAGTAGCGGATTGGCTCCGGTGGGAAATTGCCGAGCGGACCTTGCACCAGCGGCGAGCGCGTCCAGGGGTTGTCCAGGCCCAGCACCAGCGAGGAAAGGATCTGCCCACCCATATGGCAGGGGCCGACGCCACTGCCGGAGTAGCCGAAGCCATAGAAGATGTTGCTGCTTGCGCCCATACGGCCGAAGAACGGCAGGCCCGTGACCGAGCGATCGGAGGGGCCATTCCAGGTGGCGGCGATACCGACATCGGCAAAGTCCGGAAAGAACTCCGCCAGGGTGTTGCGCAACAACCCTTCGTAGGGCGATGGCTGGTCGAACACCGGCAGGATGCGGCCGCCGTAAGCGAAGGTGTTGCCACCTTTACCGAGCATGATCCGGCCGTCCGGGGTGTTGTGGTAGTAGTGCACGAAAATCCGCGAGTCGAGTACGGTGACCCCGCTGGTCAAACCGATTCGCTTGAGCAGGTCAGGCCGCGGCTCGGTGATGATCATGTCGCTGGAGACGATGGCTACCGAGCGCGAGAACTGTGGAAAGGCACGCGCCATCCAGGCGTTGATGGCCAACACCACGCGATTGGCGACGACTTGCCCGTTCGGCGTGTTGACGATGGCCGGCAGCCCTTGTTCCAGGCCGGTCATCGGCGAGCCTTCGTAGATACGCACGCCAAGTTCCAGTGCGACCCGGCGCAGTCCACGTACCAGTTTACCCGGCTGCACGCTGGCAGCCGCTGGCGAGAACCAGCCTTCGATGTGCCGGGCCGAGCCGGCCATGCGCTGCAGGTCGGGCAGCGGGCACCTGGAGAAGGAGTTGATGCCGTTGCGCTCCAGGGCCGCGACCACGGCATCGGTCGCACCCTGCTGTGCCCGGTTGGTTGCGGTATAAAGGGTGCCGTCGAGGCGATAGTCGGCATCCACGGCGTACTGCTGACAGAAGTCGCCGATGGCCCTGATGCTGTCTTCCGAGGCCTTCACCAGGCGCACCGCTTCGGCTCGACCGAACAGCCGCTCAAGGGTGAAGTACTTGGCTGACCAGGACAGTGCGCAGCCGCCGTTGCGCCCACTGGCACCGGCACCGCAGATGTCGGCTTCGACTATCACCACATCCAGGTCGGGGTTCTGTTCCTTGAGCATGATTGCCGTCCACAAGCCGGTGTAGCCACCACCGACGATGCAGACATCGGCGCGGGTGTTCTGCCGCAGCGGCGGGCAGGGCGTGGCGGGTTGGTTCTTCAGGGCTTGGTCGAGCCAGTAGGGTCGCATGGGGTCGTCTCCGTTGGGTCAGTTCGGGTGGCGGTTCAGGACGGAGTCAGCCGCAGGCCCGCTTGCGGTTGCTGCCAACACTGAGCAGCAGCTGCTCGATGTTGGCGAGCACCTCCTGCGTCTGTGCTTCGATATCACCACTGAGGTCAGCGGCGACCTGGCCACCGATGTAGAGGTGGTTGTCGTACTGGACCATTTCCGAACGGCGTTTTACCGCTGCGAAGCGTTCAATTTCCATGAAGCTCTCCTGGTTGATAGGGGCTCGGCACTGGTCAGACAGTGGTCAAGCGGCTTGCGAAAACCATGCTTGCAGGTCATTGTGGATAGATAAAATCGATTTATCGTATGCATGAATAAGCTGAACCTATACATGGGTCCCCAATGACGATTTCCCACGCACAACTCAAGGCCTTCCACGCCGTAGCAATCAATGGCAGCTTCACTCGGGCGGCCGAGCAGCTCTGCCTGTCCCAGCCAGCGGTGTCTGACCAGGTGCGCAAGCTCGAGGATTACTACGGGGTGATGGTGTTCTACCGCGACAAGCGCCAGGTGCGCCTGACTGAGGTGGGCGAGCGGTTGTTCGGCCTGACCCAGCGCCTGTTCGATATCAGCATCGATGCCCACGACATGCTGATGGACTACCGCACCCTGTCGACGGGAACCTTGAACCTGGCCGTGGATGCGCCTGTGCACGTTTTGCCCTATGTCGCACGCTTCTGCACCCGTTACCCCGGCGTCGATGTGAAGGTTGAGACCGCCAATACCGATGAGGTCCTGATGCGGTTGTTCGGCCATCAGGCAGACATTGCCCTGCTGGGGCGCAGCATCGATGACGACCGCCTGCTTTCGCTGCACCTGCGCAGCGATCCCATGCTCGCCTTCGTCGCGCATGACCATCCCTGGGCGCAGCGCGAATCAATCTGCCTCGCCGATCTGGACAACACGCCCCTTGTTCTGCGCGAACAGGGCTCGGTAACGCGACTGTCCCTGGAGGAGGAGATGGCAACGGCGGGCTTGCGCATCCGCAAGGTGATCGAGGTGGAGGGGCGCGAAGCGGCGCGCGAAGCCGTGGCGATCGGCATGGGTGTCGGCGTCGTCTCGGCGGCCGAACTGGGCTCTGATTCTCGGGTTCGTGGCTTGCCGATCGTCGACTGTCAGCGGTGCTTCACCGAGACATTGGTCTGCCTGCGCGCGCAGAGCTCCCGGCGTATCCTGACGACCTTTTTCGACATGGTTCGGGAGGGGCTGGTTGAGTGAGACTCAGCGTTCAGGTCGCCTGTCTATGCAATTCAGGAATGACGAAACAATCTGACTATTCAAGTGCCACGCGGGTCGTCGAGCCGCTTTCGCGGCGAAGTAAGGGCTGGCCCTGCAATGCTTCCAATTCGATTGCGTCGCAGCGCGCAAGGGGATGGTTGACGTTGGCAAACAGGATGATCCGATGGCGTGCATACAGCTCGGCGCTGAAGGCCGGATCTTCATGCAGGCCCGCCAGCACACCGACGTCGGTGACGTAGTTTTCCAGCTCCGCCAACACGCATGCCGAGTTGCCGATGCGAATCGAAATATCGATTTGTGGGTAGTCGCGACGGTAGGCATCGACCATCTCGATGGCATGGAAGGGGCCGACGGCACCGATCTTCAACTGGCCGCGATTGAGCTTGCCCGAGTCGCGCAGCAGGTTGAATGCTTCCAGCTCAAGCATGCCCAGTTGTTGTGCGATCGGCAGTAATTGGCGGCCTGAGTGCACCCGGCGTTTGGACGCGGTGTTGCGCTCAGTATCGGCTGGGCCGATCGACGCCTGCAATCAATCGATTTGAGCTGTTGGACGGGGTCGCCGACTATGGCGACACCTTCCTACAACAAGAAAAACCAAAGGAGTCATCATGACTGCTCGTTTCCACAATCCGGTTGACACGCGCTTCGGCTGCGGCAGCCTCCAGCAGCTTGTCTCCCTCACCGAAGACCAGAAGGTAGCCCTGGTGACCTTCCCCGAGGCCCGCGGGCTGGGCTTGGTTGATCGTATCCAGGACCTGTTGGGCGAGCGCTTGGTGTACCTGGTCGAGGATGTCCAGCCCAATCCGGATGTCGCCCAGTTGCGCAGTACCTACGAACGCTTCTGGCGCGAGGCTGGCGACTGCCAGACTGTCATCGCCGTGGGCGGTGGCAGCGCTATCGACACGGCCAAGGCGCTGATCGTTGGCACCGAAACGGGCAGCTTCGACGAACTGCTGTCCTTGTTGGCTACTGGCAAGCCCTTCGTCCCGGCTCGCAGTAAAGCGCTGATCGCGGCGCCGACTACTGCCGGTACTGGGAGCGAAGTTACCCCTTGGGCCACCATCTGGGACTCTGTCAGCCAGAAGAAGTATTCGCTGCATCTGGACAGTACCTGGCCCACGGTAGCCATAGTCGACCCGGAATTGATGCTGACTGTACCTGCCGGCGTTACTGTCTCGACCGGGCTGGATGCACTGTCTCATGCACTGGAATCGATCTGGAACGTCAATGCCAACCCCATCTCGGACAATTTCGCGATTTCGGCCATCGAGGACATCCTCGAATGCTTGCCGAAGCTGCATCGTGACCTGTCTGACCGGGAGCTGCGTTCGCGGATGGCGTTGGCCGCGCTCAAGGCCGGAATGGCCTTTTCCAACACCAAGACTGCGCTGGCCCACTCCATCTCCTACGAAATGACCCTGCGCCATGGGCTGCCCCATGGCATCGCCTGCTCCTTCACCCTGCCGCTGGTCCTTGGCCTGGCCTGGGGCCGCGACGAAGCGCGCGACCGGACCCTGCAACGGGTGTTCGGCAATGACCTGGCCAAGGCCCAGGCCCAGCTGCGCGAGTTCCTTCACAGCCTCCAGGTGAAGACGGAGTTCAACGATTATGGCGTGACGGCCAAGGAAGCCGAGGAGATCATTGAGTTCGCCATGCAGGGCGCACGCGGCAAGAACTTCATCGGCTCGCGAGCCGCCTAGGGATCTGCCACCCCAACCCAGCCTGCGGCTCGTCGAGCTGCGGCGATTTCCTGATGCACCAACAAAGAGTGCCACCCCGCTAGCCCCCGGCCGGCGGGAACGAACAAGAAGGAAAACATCATGAATCGTGCCGATACCCTGTCTGGCCTTGCAGTACCCACCTCATCGTTCCGTGTGGCCCAGTGGCGGATGCTTCTGGCCGCCATGTTCTGTTACTTGTTTTTCTACACCGGTCGTCAGACCTTCGGTTTTGCCATTCCGGGCATCCAGGCCGAGTTTGGCTTGACCAAGGAAACGCTCGGCTGGGCATCGGCTGCCATGCTCTGGGCGTACGCCATTGGCCAGGCAATCAACGGTAACCTGGCCGACAAGTTCGGCGGCCGACGCATCATGAGTCTGGGTGCCGTGCTGTCGTGTGGCGCCAACTGGGTGACGAGCTTCGCCGGCGGCCTTGTCAGCCTGATCTTGCCCTGGGGTATCAACGGCTACTTCCAGGCACTGGGCTGGGCGCCGGGCAGTCGCCTGCTGTCCAATTGGTGGAGCGCTGGCGAGCGCGGCAAGGTTTATGGCTTTTACGTGTTCGCAGCCGGTTGTGCGTCGATTCTTTCTTACGTTACTTCGATCGTCGTTCTCGAAGTGTTGCAGCTGGAGTGGCGCTGGATCTTCCGTTTGCCGGTTCTGCTGATGCTGGCCGGTGGCATCCTCTTCTACCTGGTTGCCCGTGAACGCCCGCAAGACCTTGGCTTCGAACCACTCGCCGACACCGGTGTTGCCAACGCCGATGACAAAGATAAAGAAGTGGCCCATGGGGAAGTGGAAACTTCCGCGCAACGCTACAAGGCGGTACTGAAGAACTTCCGACTGATCATCGCCGCCGTATCCCTGGGGTTCCAGAACGCCGCCCGCTACGGCCTGATCGTCTGGGTGCCGGTTCACTTTCTGGGTGCCGATTGGAAGAGCGGTGACAGCTTCATCGACCCCAAGTGGATCACCGTTGCCCTGCCGGTTGGTATGGCGATCGGCGCTCTGAGCAATGGTTGGGTTTCCGACAAGTTGTTCGGCTCCAAGCGCTACCTGGCGATCATGCTTTACATGTTCCTTGGTGCGCTGACCAGTCTGTGGATGTGGAGCCTTCCTGCCCATAGCGGCATCGGCCTGGTGGCGCTGTTCCTGTGTGGTTTCTTCGTCTACGGGCCTGCTTCCAGCTTCTGGGCACTGTGCCCTGATCTGGTCGGCGCGAAACGGGCCGGGACCGCGACAGGGGTGATGAACTTCGCTTCCTACCTGTTTGCCGGTCTTGCCGAACCCCTGATCGGCAGCATGCTCGACAGCACTGGGAATACCTCGTTGATATTCATCGTGGTAACCGCCGCCTGCCTGTCCAGCGCCGCGGTCGCGCTATTTATCAGACGTTGAAACGCATCCTGCCAGAGTCACCACCGCCTTAACCCATATTGATAACCAAGCTACGGGATCACTCCTCTTGTACGAGAGGGGAGTCCCCACTCATCCCTAAATCGGAGATTCACCATGCAATACAAGCAACCCACCCAACTGAAAGCTGTAGTCCTGGACTGGGCGGGCACCGTCGTCGACTTCGGTTCCTTCGCGCCAACCCAGATTTTCGTCGAAGCTTTCGCTGAGTTCGGTGTCGCCGTCTCCCTGGAAGAGGCTCGCGGCCCGATGGGCATGGGCAAGTGGGACCACATCCGCACCCTATGCAACCAACCGCAAATCGCTGAACGCTACCGTGCCGCCTTCGACCGCCTGCCGACCGATGATGACGTCACTGCTCTCTACGAGCGCTTCATGCCGCTTCAGATCGAGAAGATCGCCCTGCATTCGGCACTGATCCCTGGCGCTCTCGACGCAATTGCCGCCTTGCGCGGCAAGGGCCTGAAGATCGGCTCCTGCTCCGGTTACCCGGCAGTGGTGATGGAGAAAGTGGTAGAGCTGGCTCGCCAGAATGGCTACGTCGCCGACCACGTAGTGGCCACCGACGAAGTGCCCAATGGCCGCCCGCACCCAGCCCAGGCCCTGGCCAATGTGATCGCTTTGGGTATCGACGACGTGGCTGCCTGCGTGAAGGTCGATGACACCTGGCCAGGGATCCTCGAGGGTCGCAGCGCTGGCATGTGGACTGTCGCGCTGACCTGTTCCGGTAACGCCCTGGGCCTGACTTTTGATCAGTACAAGGCTCTGTCAGAGGAGCAGCTGACGCAAGAGCGCGCACGCATCGCTCAGATGTTCGAAGGCTCGCGCCCGCACTACCTGATCGACACGATCACCGACCTGCCGGCGGTGATCGACGACATCAACCAGCGGCTGGCTCGCGGTGAGGTACCGCAGGCCTGCTGAAGAGTGTTTTGAGCCTTTGGAGCTACCTGCCTGTACTTGCGCATCGAGGCGGGCAGGTAGCGACCTGAGTATTCTTTTGGCGGACCAGAGACTTCTCAGGGTGACCCACTCAAAGTAGAGATCGAACAATAATGACAACAAGACCTCATCGCTACCTCAAAACAGCCCTTTGCGTTGCCCTTGCGCCATGCGCGCCCTCTGCATTCGCTGACTTTGTCGGTGATGGTAAAGCTGCACTCGAACTGCGGAACTTCTACTACAGCCGAGACTTTCGGGATGGAACACCGAGCCAATCGAAACGGGAGGAGTGGGCACAAGGCTTCATATTGAACCTGCAATCGGGGTTCACCGAGGGGAAGGTTGGCTTCGGCTTGGATGCAATCGCAATGCTGGGCCTCAAGCTTGATTCCAGTCCTGACAGGACTGGAACCGGGCTTCTACCGCGGGGAACGGACAAGCGCGCAGAAGACGACTACTCCAAGCTGTCTTTGACTGCAAAGGCTCGATTGGCCAAGAGCGAGCTGCGCATCGGCGGGTTGAATCCGGTCCTTGCGCTGATGTCTTCGAACAACAGCCGCCTGTTGCCTCAGGTCTTCAATGGTGGGCAGTTGGTATCCCGTGACATCGATGCTCTGACGGTTACGCTGGGACGCGTCGATTCGGTCAAGCAACGCGACTCTTCCAATTCCGAAGATCTTACGGCTACGTCTCAATTCGGGGGATATTCCACCAAGGTCAGCAGTGACCACTACACTTATGCCGGGCTCGATTACCAGGTGATGCCCAATCTCATCCTGTCCTACCACGTAGGCGAGCTTGAGGATATCTTCCGACGGGATTACGTCGGGCTGAAGCTCAATGCTCCGTTGGGTGCTGGTAAGGTGTTTGCAGAAATGCGCTACTTCGATGCCAGGGAAAGCGGCCGCAAGCTGGTTGGTGAGGTTGACAACAGAACCTTCAGTAGCAATTTCGGCTACAGCCTGGCAGGGCACACATTGAGTGCTGGTTATCAGAAGGGATGGGGCGATACCGCCTTTGCTTACATAGCGGGTACCGACACCTACCTGTTCGGTGAAATGCTGGTGAGCACGTTTTCCCTGGCCAATGAACGAGCCTTGTATGCCGGCTACGGTTATGACTTTGCGACAATGGGAGTCCCCGGCCTGACCTTCAACCTGCGTTACGTCAAGGGCGATGATGTGGACCCTGCCAATATCAACACCAGTAAGGCCGCAGAGCTGCGTGCCCTTGGGGAGGAGGGGCACGAATGGGAGCGCAGTACGGATATCACCTACGTCGTTCAATCCGGGCCGCTGAAGAATTTTTCACTCCGCTGGCGCAACGCCACAAACCGTTCGAATTACGCTGACAGCGCCGACGAGAACAGGCTGATCGCCAGCTATGTGATCAACTTTTAGGGCGCTTAAGCGAGCTTGCAGTTTGCCAACTGCGCCGGCTTAATCGATAGCAGGGATGCTGCCTGAGAAACTCGCTGTAGTGATCATTTGAACTGATACAAAGCGCACGATCTTGAAGCTGTTTGAGTTTCAGCCGATTCCCTCCTGGGTCGTCAGCCATTCTGAGATACGAAAGCACGCTGGGTAGTGCCTCAGTGGTCTGGCGACCTTTTTTTCAGCACAAATCGGACAGACAAGCAGGCTCATTGACGCTTCAGGAATCGGACTATTTATGTACCAGTATCATAAGTGGCTGCGCTCCTTCCATGCCGTAGCCAGAACGGGGAGCTTCACCCTGGCCGCCGAGTACCTGAGTGTCGGCCAACCAACCATCAGCGAACAAGTCAGTGCACTGGAAAAAAAGTTCTCGGTGGAGTTATTTCATCGCCGCGGACGATACATCGAAATGAGTTCGGCAGGGCGTATGCTCTATGAAATCACCCAAGGCCTGTTCGGCCAGGAGGACGAGGCCTTGCAATTGTTGCAGAGCTTCCGCCAGCGAAAGCAGGGAATGCTTCGCATCGGTGCCGTATCACCGCCGATTGCCATGAGCCTGACCTATGCTCTCATGCAGCAGTATCCGGACGTCGAGCTGGAGACCTCGTTCACCACTGAAACAGGAACGCTGGACCGTTTGTATAACTTTGATATCGATGTGGCGATTCTGGCACTGTCGGAGTTCGACCCCCGCTTGAGCACGCAGCTATATCGAACCTGTCCGATTTTGGCTGTGGTTCGCGATGACCACCCGTGGGCGAACCAGACGCAGGTCAGTGTCAAGGAAATCACCGGTCAACGTGTAGTACTGCGCGAGAAAGGTTCGCGCACCCGGCAGCTGGTAGAAGAAGGCTGTAAGGCACACGGTGTCAGCCTGGACTGCGCCATGCAGCTCAACAGTCGGGAGGCTATCGTCCATGCTGTCGTTCAAGGAATAGGCATCGGCTTCGTATCAGCGGTTGAGTATGCCGACAGACCCGGTACCAAGGCGATCTCATTCGTTGAACAACCTTTCCATATCAGCTATTACCTTTGCTGCCTTGGAATACGTCGTAATCGGCCGATTATTTCAGAGCTCTTCGATTCCAGCACCCACCCGGAGCCAGCGCGGGGAGGGTAGGGATGGCCCGGCATTCGGGCCATCCTTGTGCAGCGTTGCCAGCCTATAACGTCGGCTCTGGCTCGGCTTGCTTGCCACCCGACTCGGCGCCATCGAGCAAGGCATCAATCAGCGCCTTGGCCATCTCCACCGAATGCAGGGTGGACCACAACAAGCCTTTCTTCGGATTATCACCGGCGTTGTCGCACGCTGCATAGGCGGTATCGAATGCGCCCCGAAGCAATAGCGAGGCATGCACCAGGGCATCTTCGGCGGGGATGCCAGCGCATACGGCGAACAGCGGGGCGTGGCCTGCGTCGCAGGAGCCGAAGGGGGTTGTGGCGGTTTGGTGGATGGTGCCAGGGGAAGAGGCGGGGTCGGTGGGTTTCTTGAGTGGTGGGTCGGGGACGATTTTTATCATGGTGTAGCTCCTATCACTAGTTGAGCTACCACGTTCGTTTCCAGGCGAATGGGTGGCAGCTGTACGCAGGCTGGAAAACCGGGGCAATAGGAACCCGGCAGACCCGAAGGTCTCCCACGCACAGCCGCCATAGACGTGCAGACGCAAAAAAAGCGCCCGCAATCGTTATGGTGGCGCCTATGCGCCCATTGCTCCACGGGTTTCCAGGCCCGATCGCTGAATTTGCAGCGACGGGCGAATGCTAGCGGGATTTTGCGGCTGGGTGCAAGGCATTAAGTTGCGCAATGTTTTTCAGACAACAGCGCTCTGCCAAATTCTTTTGAACGCCGTCTCGGGTGATAATGCCGGCCATCGTTTTTTCAGAGCCCGCCACCTTCATGTTCGAGATCAAACCGCAGAACCCCGAAACCTATCGTCAGCAAACCCGGCGCAGCACCCTGGTCATCGCGCTGGTCTTCATCGCGCTGGCCATGGTGCTGTCCAGCGCTGCCGTGATGCTGTTCGGCGTACCGGGCGGGGATAATTTCCGCTTGAACGTGGCGGGTGTGCTGGCAGCCCTGGTGCTGAGCATTGTGCTGCTGCGGGTGAAGTTCTGGTCGCAGCCGTGGATGGCTGCGGCGGTGTACGGCTGGCAACTCAAGCGCAGCCTGATGAGCGTGACCAATGTCATGCATCACGTCAAAACGGGCGTGCAGGTCAGCGACCCGGCGGCCATGAAACTGTTGCGGTTCTATCACCTGGGCGTCACCCAGATGCACCAGCTGGACGCCAACTCCAGCGCCCTGAGCCAGATGGTGCACGAGATCGACCAGCACAAGGCGACGATGGAGGCGCTGGGGATGGATACCGACCAGCCTCGATTGGACCCGGCCTGGCTTGAGGCCGTGCAGAAGGCGGGTGCGGGGACCTGATGACCCGTTACGAGTACAACGAGCACCTGACCTTCACGCTCAATGCCAACAACATGTTCGACAAGCGCTATCTGAGTGGCTTGGGCAACTTTGATACGACTTTCTATGGGGAGCCGCGCAATTTGATGGTGACCACGAAGTGGGCGTTTTGAGTCGGTTTGCAGGCCTAGCCTGAGGCGATACCTTCAATGGCCAAGAGGTATCGTATGATGGTTTTTTTCTCCGGCAGCCATTCAAGGACACCACCCATGCGGTTAAGCAAGCGCGATCAGGCGCACATCGAGCGTCGCTTGGCGGCTACTCTGACCGAGGCCTGTGAAACGGCCAAAGCAGAAATAGTGGGGTTCTGCTGGCTGACCCACGAGGTGGACTACGCGACGTTCCCTGCGAGCCTGATGGTGGTCTGGGTCTTCGATACCCAGGCCAACCAGGACCGGGCCCTGTCCAGTGGGCAGGGTGAGCGCATGGTCGAACTGACGGCCGTGGCGTTGAATGAGGCGGATGTCGTCGTCAGTCCAGTGTCGGCCCATGTGCATTTCGACAGTGAAGAGCAATGTCAGCGTGCCAATGCCGGCAACTGGCAGCAACGCCTGGCGCACAAGCGCCAGGCTCGGGGTTGAAACGTGGCCAAGGATATCGAAAACCCCTGTATTTCCGTTTGCCAGTTGAGCGGTGACCTGTGTGTGAGTTGTGGCCGCACCAAGGAAGACATCAAAAAATGGAGGCGCATGAAGCGACCCGAAAAGATGGCCGCTGTGCAACGAGCAAGCCTGCGCATGAAGGGTCTGCGAAAAAAGAATGCTTGAGGCGTTGGGGGCTTTGTTTGCTCGGTCGGGGGTGTGGTTGCGGATGGCCGAACTTTGCCGACCGCAATCGACCCAAGGCGGTCCTTCGCGAGGGGCAACAATCGGCCAGAAGCGGACCATGGGTTCGCGGTGTCGATACCGAATTTTCCAATTGATTTAGGTTCCAAAAATGGGCAGAGCCAAGGAAAAGAACTCGACAGAGGACTACCGTTCCCTCGACATTCGGGCGCTACACCGTGCCAGGCTGCTGCGCGCTGGCTATGCCTGCAACTGGGGGTGGAAGCGCCGTGGCGAATTGGTCGGGACAATCGACATCGAGGCCGAAAGCCTGATCCGTCTGCGCCTGCGGTATCGAGTTGTAGTGGTCAACTAATCCCGGACACGACGTTAAGTTTTTCTTCGGCCTGAGCTGGCGCCAGCCCACCGTTGAATTGATGGGGGCGAATCCAGTTGTACCGATGCATCAAGAAATGGCTGATATCGCGCTGGGCTTCTTGAGCAGTTCGGTAGCCCATGGTCGGTATCCATTCAGTTTTCACGCTGCGAAACACACGCTCCATCGGCGCATTGTCCCAGCAATTACCCCGGCGGCTCATGCTCTGGCGCATGCGATAACGCCACAGCCGCTGGCGAAATAAACGACTCCCATACTGCGACCCTTGATCCGAGTGAAACAGCAGGCCCTGAGGTCTTCCTCGTTGCTCATAGGCCATATCCAGTGCCTTGATAACCAGCTCGGCGTCCGGCTTTTCCGACAATGCCCAACCCACTATCCGGCGCGCGCAAAGATCTAGCACAACAGCCAGATAATGCCATTTCCCTTGGGCCCAAATGTAGGTGATGTCGCCGCACCACACTTGGTTGGGGGCCGAGACATCGAACTCCCGATTCAAGATGTTCGGGATATCCAACCGTTCGACCGTCGCTCGTTTATAGGCATGAGAACCTGGCTGTTTGCTCACGAGGTCAAGCTCACGCATCAAGCTGCGTACCTTAAATCGCCCCAGTTGCTCGCCGTCTTCACGCATGATCGACAAGATGCTGCGGCTGCCCGCAGCACTACGACTTTCTGTGAACAGTTCATTGACCCGACTGCGCAGCCGAAGCCGCTCAATATCAGGAGTCCGGCGCCTGAGACGCTGGGCGTAGTAACACGAGCGGGTGACTTCAAACACTTTGCACAGCCAATCAATCGGCTCGTGGACGCTAAGCTGATTGATCAGCGCGTACGCTCGTGATCTTCCGACATCAAGAGCGCGGTAGCCTTTTTTAGTATCGATTTTTCCCGTTCAAGGCGGGCGATCCGGACTTCCAGTTCCTGGATTTTCTGCTGCTCCGGGGTCAGCGCTTTGCTTAGCGGGGTGACACCTTGGCGCTCCTTCTGAACCTGCTCAACCCAGCGGCGTAGTGCCGACTCGCCGACGCCGAGTGAACGACTGGCTTCGATGTAGCTGTAGTTTTGCTTGAGCACGAGGTCGGCAGCCTCGCGTTTGAATTCAGCGGAAAAGGAACGGCGTTGTTTGGTCATTTGACACCTCGATCTGGCGAGCATTCTCGCCTAAATGGGTGTCCGGTTTCATTAGACCACTACAAGTGACAACGAAGGGAGAAGCCGAGTCGAAGGATTACCCCGTCCCGATCACCTGGACACCCTGCCACCTGGGCGGCAATCGTCCGTGGTTCCTGTGTCCCTGTTGTGGCCGGCGAGTCGCCAAGCTGTACCTGCGCCGCGTGTTCGCCTGCCGTCACTGTCTGCGCCTCAACTACGAGAGCCAGCAGGCCAACAAGCGCGACCGTGCCGCCGATCATTCGTGGAAGCTGCGCAGTGCTCTGGGTTGCCCCGAAGGTTTCCTATCCATACCTGCCGAGTTTATTCCGAAGCCAAAGGGCATGCACTGGTGGACATTCGAGCAGAAGGTGGAACAGCTCAAGCGTGTAGACGCCCGAGCCTTGGCCGATGCCGGGGCCATGCTCGCCAGCATCGAGCGCATCCTAGGACATGCCAGCAGGGCCCTTACCCGCTGCTGACCATCGTTCTGAGCGCGTCCAACCTTAGCTGGGGTCATGCCGAGATAACGGAAAATTCGGACATTCGCTCTATAACCTGTTGTTTTTGCGAGCCTTGCATAATTGCAGTAGTGGGCCAGGTGGGCACGCAGATCGCGGAGATCCAGGCACTGGTCTGTTGTTCTGCGTGCCCTGGGCGGACAGGCTCCAACTGGCGGTCTGGCAGTGCATGCGCAACGCCCGTGCCTCCGCGCTCATCCCGGCTACCTGCACCGGATCAGGTTTGATTTGCGCTGCCGGCATCCCCAGGAGGATGGCCAAGTAGTTTCAACTGTGTGAGGGCCTCGACCAGGCGTTCTTGGAGGCTCTGCGCGTGCGGGTCGGGCGCCAGGGCGGCACCGCCAAATCGCCTGACGGCCTGCCTGACTAGCGCCTTTTCAGCCAGTCCTTCAGGCGTTTCGCATAGGGATAGAGGCTGACCCAGAGATCGGCCAGCGGCGAACCGCTGCTGAGCATGAAGGTGCATAGCGGCTTGCGCTCCAGCCATAGGCGATTGATCAAGACGTTATCTGGGTTCGAGCAGGAGTCCATCCACTCGATGCCGCGCTCCTCGAGTTCGTTACGCCGGTGGATGTACTCGAGGATGAGGAGTACGCCAGGCGAATATTTGGCGTAGTCCTCATCGAAGGCGATCTTGAAGGCAAAAGCAGCCGGCGGGGCGAGGAAGTCGCAGAGCATCGCCAACGGACGGCCATCGAGGGACATTTCGAGCATCATCAGCTGACCGCGGGCATACGCGGCGCTGGCGACTGCCTCGAAATAGCGGCGGGATTCCGGGCGGCTACCCAAAGCCGATTGCGACTCACCTTTCCAGCCCTTCAGCTCGAGTTTGACGAACGCCGCGAGCCAGGCCGCCAAGTCCTCGCCGCTGGGTTGCAGCGCACGAATACGTAAGTCGCCCAACTCGGCCAGGCGGTTACGTTGGCGGCGGTACTCTCTGCGTTCCTTGGACGACAGCGCCCGCTCCAGATAGCGCTCGGCATCGTCGCCCAGCCTCATCAGCGCTCGCTGCCAGTGAGCGCCCTCATGGAAGCGCCGCCCCTCCTCGCGCAGCGCCCCGCGTAGGGCATCGGCCAGCGGGCCATCGGCAGGCGCATCGCGCATCCGCAAAAGCGGGTAGCTCTCTCGATGCCTGTGTAACCAGCGCAGGAAAGAGCGCATCACCCCGCTCTCGTGACCGCTCCGCAACAGGGGCGCCACTGAAAAGCAATAACGGTGGCGGAACATTCTGGCCACCGACAAGGGCAAGAGGGCACAGGCGCCCGGCTCGAAAAGCGGGAAAAAACCATCAATCACAAACCCGGGCCGCATCGTTCGCTCGGTCGGTCTGAGAATGAACAACAGCACGAAGCGCTTGTTGCCCGCCAAGTGCTCGAGGGCCGACAGCAAGGCCCAGGGCGAGTAGAACATGTTGGGTTCGACAGCGGCCTTGGCCAGCGCCTCCCAGGCTTCGATATAGGGCTCGGCATCCGCCAACGAGCGAACGACCTCGATGTGGTAGTCGGCGCACTGCGGCACAGCGGAGCTAGCGTCGTAGGTTCTCTCGATAATCATTTCCCGCATCCTGCCCTGCAAGGGCAAAGCTCCATCCACCCCAGCAGTGAAGTGATCCAGTCACAAGGGGAATACTCCGCCGCGTGAATTTTGCTCACCCAGTTCAGGGTTGCCAGCGACTCTCTTCACTTCGGAGCCGGTCATGCTGCCCCGGACAACCTTCACGTCGGCCTCGCAGGACTATAGCAACGGCTCAAGCGGGCCGCTTTGAAATGCAGAAAAATTAGTCATTGCCCAATACCCGGCTAAACCCGGGACGGCGCGCATCTACTTGCTATACATCGCACGTTCGACGTCCACGGCACGCCAAGGGTAAGCTTGGCCATCCCGATCCCTCCAATGGGTGTCGTCACCCATCTCATTGCGTTTGCTAGCGGTCGCTGAAAGCGCAGTGCAATACCGTTGGTAAAGCTGAAAATTCTCGTTCACTACGCTTACGTACCCTCCGCGAAGCTTGAATCCGTATTGAGGGTATTTCCGGGCAATAACCGAGTCGATGACGCCACATGTGTTAGGCGCGAGAAAGGCGACCACCTTTGATGCAAAGGCAAATTGCAATTGCGGCAACCCACACAAGACACGAACCCCGTCTCCGAAATGCCCCGCATCGACCAGTCGTATTGCCTGGCGTATCAAACAAACGGCTTCACCGGGATCGAAGTCCACCAGCCCGCGCCGTCGGCGGGGCTGCCCCCGATGCAAAAAATTTGATCCATTTATGGCTGTCCGTACCTTGGACAAGGCACGGGAACCGTTCGTAAGCCCATCGGAGCCCGCGTAATGGCCCCAATAGAGAACGCTCAAATACCCCATCAGCACACGCTCATCTTGAGTTGAGCGAAGTAACTGGTGGTGGTGCTCATCCAACTGCGAAGACGTGCCAAATTCAGCGTGAGAGTGTTGTGCGACTGTGCCGCGGAGCCCTACCGCTGGGTAGGAATAAGCTTCGCGGCTTCGTTTGAATTCCATAGGAAGGTTTCGATAGCAAATTGACACTATGCCATAGGGCATGGCTCAGACAAAGGGTGCCGCGCTGTCACTCTGTTCCACCACCGGGACTGGAAGGTCTGCCAAGCGCTGTCATCTGCGAACGTCCGCTTCTGGCCGATTGTTGCCCCTCGCGAAGGACCGCCTTGGGTCTGTAGCAGACCCTCGCGAGCAATCACGCAATCCCTCTCAGCCGGCCTGTACGAGATTTTTCTGCCCGCCGCTTTGACGAACAAGCAGAGTTTTCACGTTTCTCAAGTTTTTTTTATGTTTGCCAAGCGCAATGGTACTCTCTGATGGCATTTTAGTGGCCTTTCGTTGCCGCCCCCGCCCCGCATAAATAAAAATCATGAGGTTGTCGTCCATGGCCAGTGGGTTTGCATTGGAAAATCTGACCGTCACCGGCGTGCGCGACACCGGGGATGCGCTGGCAACCATCACCCGGCAGGTATCGGACATCCAGCAGATGAGCATACAGATTGCCACGGCTGCCGAAGAGCAGACCGCCGCGGCAGAAGAGATCAACCGCAGCGTCTTGAGCGTGCGCGAAACCGCCGACCAGTCGGCCATTGCCAGCGCCGAGATCGCGGCATCCAGTGTGGAGCTGGCCCACCTGGGGAGCGAGCTGCAAAGCCTGGTGGCGCGCTTCAAAGTGTGAGGCCGGCAGCCGTGAATTACCGATAAGACGGCTACCAGAGTTGGGTACTTTGGCTAATTCGTCGAAAGATCTGAAAGCGGCGAGTGAACCCGCACCTGTCAATCGGTCGCCATCACCTCCAGGCGGCCGTCCTGTCCAAGGTGGTAGCGCTGCAGATCGCGCGCCAGGATCAACCGGCCGCTGAAGTGAGCCTCGGCCTCCTCGCGAACCTCCTCGATGGACGGGCTGCGCTGGGGGTTGGCCTGGTAGCGGGCGCTGAAATGGGTAAGCACCAGGTTTGGAATGCCTGCCGCCTCGGCGAAACGCGCTACCGCTGCAGCCGTGCTGTGCCCATAACTCGCCCGGGTGCGATCGACCATCGGCTGGGTAAATGTCGCCTCATGCACGAGCACATCCGCACCCGCTGCTACTTCGGCCAGTAGCTCGGGTGTGTCGTTGTCGCCGCAGACGATGACGCGCCGCGCTGGTCGCGAGGGGCGCAGATAGTCCTGCGCATGAAGCATGCGCCCGGCATGCTCCACATAGTTCCCTCGAACAAGTTCACCCCAAAGGGGGCCACGCGGGATGCCTTCGGCCTGCAGGCGTTGCACATCCAGGCGTGGGTCAGGATTGATCTCGGTGAACACATAGCCGTGACAGGGCACCCGATGAGACAGGACAACAGTGCCGACCCGGACATTGCCACTGCACCAGCCGTCGAAGGTTTCGACAGCATGCATGCGCAATTCGAAGGGCAGGTGCGACTCGGTGACGGCCAGGCCAAGGCGCACCCAGTCATGCAGCGCAGCCGGCAGCACCATGTCCAGCGGCTCGGTACGCCCGGCCATGCCGGCGCTAGCCAGCAACCCGGGCAAGCCGAAGCAGTGATCCCCATGGACATGGGTAATGAATACCCCGCGCAGGTCATGCAGCGACAGCGGGGTGCGCAGCAGTTGATGCTGGGTGGCCTCGCCGCAATCGATCAGGTACCAGCCCTTGCCGGAAGATTCGATCAGGGCGGTACCGCTGACGTTCCGGGCCCGGGTGGGCACCCCGGCCGAGGTGCCGAGAAACTGTAGATCCATGGCTGTCTCCTCTGCTTGATTAGGCGGGGCAACCGGCTCCCGAAAGACGCAGGGACACATGAAAATGTATCCATGACGATTATAGGAGCAGGGGGCAGTGAAGAGTGTGGCTGCTCTGGCAGACTGTAAGACAAACATTGATTGGCATGGTAACGACGTTCGTGCCCAGCGTGGCAGCGACTGCCTCCAGCTGCTCTGCGTTAAGATCGGCCAGCACGATCAGCTCACTCGACAACCTGCAACACTTGCTTGATGCGCGCCTGTCCTTGCTGCAGCCGGTCATGCGCCGTCGCCACCTCCGCCAGCGGCATTACCTCCAGGCGTGGCGGGCGCACGCGTCCGGTCGCTAACAGGTTGGCGATACGCCCCAATGCCTCGCCACTAGGCATGCGGCTGTAGGCGACTGCCGTGCGTAGACCGCGCCTGGCCGCCTCATCAAAGTCGGGGCCCGTATCGCCTGGTACCAGGGTAAGAATCGCAACCAGCACACCGCCAGTGCGTAGCAGATCGAGGGCGTCGGGCAAGGTACCCGCACCAATGCAGTCGAGCACCATGTCGACTCCTTCGGGTGCCCACTGCTCCAGCGCGGGACCGATGTCAGTGTGGCGATAGTCGATGGTGAACTCGGCCCCTAACTCTCGCACATGGGGCAGGTTGTCATTGCTGCAGGTTGTGGCAACCTGTCCCCCTGCAGATCTGGCAAACTGGATGGCGAACCCTCCCACGGCACTTCCTCCGCCATGGACCAGTATCTTCATCCCAGGACGCAGGCCGCCCTCATCAAACAAGCCGGCCCAAGCCGCCAGAGCGGGGGTGGGGACAGCCGCAGCCGCGGCGAAATCGAGGTTGGCTGGTATCTTGACAACAGAGGCGCGCGAAACGCAGACGTACTCGGCATAAGCCCCCCACTTTCCGGCCCCCACATCACTCTGGGCGAAAACCCGGGTACCTTCGGGGATGTCAGAAACTCCTTCCCCCACTTCAGCTACGGTTCCGGACAGGTCGAAACCCAGTACAAATGGAAAGCTGTAGGTGATGAACTGGCTGAGGTAGCCTTGGCGACATTTCCAGTCGGCCGGATTGACCCCGGCGTAATGGACGCGAATCAGGACTTCACCAGGCCCCGGCAGCGGTTTCTGCACCGTGGCTAACTGCAATACCTCCGGGCCCCCAAGGCGATCTATCACTACAGCACGCATAGCAGTACCTCTTTCTGGATTCTTGTAAGGAAAGCAGTGGGGTGACCCATCGGTTCGTCGACCCCACCAGTGCGGGTGTGCCTTTGGACGAGTCAGCGCATGCTGACACCGCCGTCAACACTGATAACCTGGCCGTTGATCCACTCACCGTCGCGCGACGCCAGGAATGCAACGGTGGCAGCAATGTCTGTCGGTTCCCCGAGGCGTGGACTGCGCCCCTGTTCGAGCGCATCGGCTTTGAGCTGCACCAGCGCGTGCTCGCGCAGAGCCTCAGTCATAATTAACCCCGGCGCGATCACGTTGGCGCGGATGCCCTGCTTGCCCCACGCCGATGCGACGTGGCGCATCAGCGCATGAATGCCGCTTTTGCTGATGCCATAGCAGACTCGCTCCGGTTCGCCCATGAAGGCAGCGGCGGAACTGGTGTAGACGATCGCGCCACCACCGCGCTGCAGCATTGCCGGTAGCGCATGGCGGGTGCACAGCAGGTAGCCGCGCAGGTTGACTGCGATGGTGCGGTCAAATATTTCAAGCGGAACATCGAGCACGGTGGTGTCATGCATGATTGCGCCCATGTCGGCCGCATTGGCATGCATCAAATCGACGCCGCCGAAAGTATCCAGCGCGGCTGCTATCAGCGCAGCCACCGAGACGTCATTGCTGATATCGCACTGCACTCCCAGGGCTCGTCCGCCTCGGTCCTGAATACGTTGCGCCAGCGCTTCTGCGCTGTCGCCCTGGAGATCACCGATCACCACGGCCGCGCCTTCCATCGCCAGCCGTTCAGCGGTGGCGGCGCCGATACCCGAGCCGCCGCCAGCGATCACCGCCACTTTGTCGATTAGCCTATGCATTGCTCAGCTCCCGCTACCGGTTCGGCTCATGCGCCTGTGGGCTCGATGCCCGGGTGTGCCCATGCCGGAATTATCGGTACCGGCAACTGATCGTGGCCGTCCAGCGTAAAGACCGGTAGCCCGTGGGCTAGAGGAAAGTGCAGGCTGTGTGTGATCAGACCGGTACGCTCGCTGGCAGGCAAATGGCACAACGCTAACGCGGTCTCCACCAGATATTCGACGGGCTCGGTTGGATAGTCGTCCGGGATGTAGCGCCCGCCGCCAGGGGTACGAATCGCGGTGCTCGGCCCCACCGTATTCACCGCAATGTTGTCGGTCTCCAGCTCCGCCGCGAGACTCTGGGTGAAGCGGTTGATGGCAGCCTTGGCCGCAGCGTATACAGCGATACCCCCGAACCGTTCGAGATCCTGATAAGGACGCAGCGGCGGCAGAGCGGTGACCGAACCCAAGTTCAGAATCCAGCCGCCACCACGTGTACGCATCAATGGAATTGCAGCCTGACTGAGTGCGAACGGCACACGCAAGTAGTGATCTAGAGTGCGCTCGAACATGGCTTGCGGCATCGTTTCGACGCCGCAGTACTCGGCGAATCCCGCGTTGTTGACCAGGATGTCCAAGCCGCCGGCGGCAGCGGCGGCGCGTGCGACCAAACCGTCGCGCTCAGCGGGCAGCTCCAGGTCGGCGGTCAATGGGATTGCCTTGCCGCCGGCCAGCGTGATCAGCTCGACCGTCTCGGCCAATGAGCCTGGCACGCTAGCCGTCTGCTGCAGACTGCGCGCACTGACCACCACGGTCGCCCCCTCTGCCGCGAAGCGCTGGGCGATGGCGCGACCAATACCCCGGCTGGCCCCCGTGACAAGTGCGACCTTGCCGGCCAGTTTCTGCGATGCCTGAGTCATAGTTACTCCTTATTGTTGGAATTGGTGAGGGACAAGATGCTTTTCGAAAACGGACAGAATGCATGGGAAATTGCTTCCACTGTCCACTCGGGAAATTCAGGGTCGAACCACCGATCCACCCAACCCCAGTGAAACGGATGAGTCAGATACTCACCTTGCAGATCTTCGATTCTGGCAAATTCCTGCTGCCAGACATGCGTCCAGGTGCTGTTCGAGCACACCCGACTCAGTTGCCAGTTGCGGATCCCCACCATAAACGACGGCATGCACAGTAGATCACGCTCCAGGGATGCAATATGACTAAGGGTTTGATGCGGGCGTACGCGAAACAACAAGGTGCGCCAGACTCCGCCCCTCAGCCCGGCGGCCCGCTCACCTCCACCCAGTCGCTGATAGGCCATACGGTCAACACGCAGAATGCCCGGCAGCCGCTCCAGGCCAGTCGCCGTGCTGGCCTGGAATGCGCTACTTGCAAAACACAAGTCCAAGGTGAAATCACCGGCGCCCCAACTGCCTTCGAAATTGCGGCCTAGGCTCGCGTGTTCAATGCCGGGCAAGTCCTGAACCAAACGGTGAATCTGGCCTTCTACCTCATCATGCGCAGTGTCGGGATCGAAATAAATCTGTGCGGTTTCATGCCACATTTTCCGCGACCTCCAGGGACGGCAGAGGTTGATCGGCGCTACCCAGCACATGTCGACTGCGGTGTTGGCATAGTTCGTCCACGGCAGTCCAGAACTCCAGTACTTCGGCCCCGGCGCGTAGGCGCATGCCGTAATAGCCCCAGACGTCGGGCACCTGCCACAGCAACCAGAGCCTGTTTTGCTCGCCAGGAACAGCAACCGGTGGCGACACCCAGCGCTGCAGTAAAGTCAGCCCGCGTGCGGCTGCATGCGGCATGTAGCGCTCGTCCAGCAAAGCCAGTACGGTGGGGACGTGGTTGGGGGCTAGCCGGATTTCATCGAGTATCTGAATCATGGCTTGCCTGCCATCTTGTCAGGTGACAGGCTGGTGCAATTCGGCAACCGGGTGACGGCGATAATCATGTTATGAATGCTCCACTGATGCGTTGGGGGAGGCACGACTTGAGCGTGAGCCCAACATTGCTGACCTGCTTACATTGGGCCACAGCTACGATGGCTGCACCGTCACCGGATCAATCACGAACCACTACTGCCGCAATCAAGATGCGAGATTTACGATGGTTTCCCGACCTGCACATGCTGTTCGCGTTCCTTACGGGCTGGACACTCGACTGCTTGATGAGTTGCACCGCAACAGCCTGCAGGCCCCAGGGCAAGATGGATTGGCTGAGCAACTCTCGGCGGACAGCTTCGTGGCGCTGTACCGACAGGCCATCGAGCAATTAGAGGAAAAAGTTGCGCAGGGTGAGGGCCAGCCACCGATGCGCAAGTACGAAGTCGACCTGATGTGTCGCTGCCTGCTCAGCTGCGGCACCCTCGGCGAAGCCATCCACTGTGCCGCAGAGTTCTGTGCCATGCTGCATCCCCGTGCGGGGAAGTTGAGCCTGGAGTTGCACGGTCAAAGCGCCACATTTCACATGGACTCGTTGCGTCAAAGGCGCAGCTCGGCGGCCTGCCTGGTCGACCTGACCGGGCTGTTTTGCTACCTGCAACTATTCGCTTGGCTGATCGGGCAAACGTTACGTCCGTCCAACGTATTCCTGGCCCACCCAGAGCGCAAAGACGCCATGCCCTTCCTTGGCCTCTTCGATGCTCCGGTGTCGGTGGGTAAGGCGACCTATGGCTTCAGCTTTGGCGCAGAATTGCTAGCACGCCAGGTAGTACGTAAACCCGCCGAGTTGGCGGTGTTCCTGGTGGACTTCCCTTTCCGCCTTATAGGCGCACCGCCGAACGTGGTTTCAGCCACGCAACAGGTACGAAGCTTTCTGGATGCCGCCCTGGCCCATGAACTTGAACTGCCCGCCCTCGGCTCGATAGCGGAGGCCTTGGGCACCAGCGAGCCGACCTTGCGCAGGCGTTTGGCGGCCGAAGGTTCCAGCTATCAGCAGCTTCGCAGGCTTTGCCTGTGCGAATCGGCACAGCGCTGCTTGCGCGACTCCGACTGGACGATCGGTCGTGTTGCGGGCCATTTGGGATTTAGCAGCGAGGCGGCATTTCGACGTGCCTTTGTGAGCTGGACCGGGCATGCGCCTAGTCACTTTCGCATCAAGGGCGACTGACCCGCCTTCTCCCGGTGAACTCACCACACAACACTCCCCTATACAGCACGATACGGGGTGCGCGTTTAGACAGGGCCTCAACGAACTCGCCCGGGGAGTGCAGGTTCATCAAGATGCTTTGTCATGGCATCTGATTTAGTGAGCGAGGGGCCGGTTGCCAGTGGCAGTTTCTGGCAGACTGCACGCGCCCCCGTTACCCCGCCAACCAGCGGAGCGCCCAAAGCCGCGCGCAATCACCTCACTCAGAACGCCAGCGTTTAGAGCTTGTCTTTGGCGTCATCTCTGGGTGCCATGCCTTCAGCGCCATCCACCAACGCATCGACAATCGCCTTGGCCATCTCGATCGAATGCATCGTCGACCACATCAGGCCTTTCTCGTGAACCCCGGCGCATTCATTGGCTGCATAAGCCGTATCCGTCGCGCATCTGAGCAAAAGCGAAGCATGCACCAGCGCATCCTCGGCATTGATCCCGCCGCGCACGGCGAACAAGGGTTCATGGCCTGCGTCGCAGGAGCCGAAGGGGGTGGTGACGGTTTTGAGGATGGTGCCGGCGGGTGGTGGGTCGGGGACGATCTTTATCATGGTGTAGCTCCTTCTGCAGTGGAGCCGCCACACGTCGCTGTCAAACAATCAGGTGACGGCTGTACGCGGGTTGACAGACCGGGGCAAAAGGAACCCGGCGCACACGAGTGTGCCCCACGCACAGCCGCCATAACACGAAACTGCGGATGCAAAAAAAGCGCCTGCAATCGGGATGGGGCGCTGTTGCGCCTTTTGCTGATTCGGTCTGTCAAAACCGGTCGCTGAATTGGCAGCGACGGGGGAAAGGTTAGCGTGGTCGGGGGGAGGGTGCAATAGGGAATGCTTGGGCGCCTAGTGAGTGTTCTCCCCCCAGACCAAAGGGACTAGCCAGAAATCCCCCACAGGAGTACAAATGTACTCCATGATAACCCTATCCCCCCGCCGCACCGCCATCCTCACCTTCATCCGCGACCGCATCGCCGATCACGGCCAGCCCCCGTCCCTGGCCGAAATCGCCGAGGCCTTCGGTTTCGCCTCGCGCAGCGTGGCGCGCAAGCACATCGTGGCGCTCACCGAAGCCGGCTTTATCGAGGTCGCCCCCAACCAGGCCCGCGGTATCCGCCTGGTGCACCAGGGCAAGCGCCCTGAGTTGCTGGAGATCCCGGTGCTGGGCCGGGTGGCGGCCGGTGCGCCGATTGGGCCGGACGCGGACATCCATGAGCAGCTGATGCTCGACAGCCGCATGTTCTCGCGCACGCCGGATTACCTGTTGCATGTGTTCGGCGATTCGATGATCGAGGATGGCATTCTCGATGGTGATCTGGTGGGTATTTCGCGTCAGCCCGAGGCGCGGGATGGGCAGATTGTGGTGGCGCGGTTGAACGGGGAGGTGACGATCAAGCGTTTCGAGCGCAGCCGCGACTGTGTGCGGTTGCTGCCGCGTAACCCGGCCTATGCGCCGATCGTGGTCACGCCGGATCAGGAGCTGGAGATCGAAGGCGTGTTCTGCGGTCTGGTGAGGCGCGGCTGATGGGCGCCGTGGTCAGTCTTGACGGGCTGCTGGACGAGCGGCGGGTCTGGAAGGGCCGGCCGCGTGCGCCTGAGATCGGCGTTGAGCCGACCGGGCATGCTGTGCTGGATGCGGCGTTGCCTACGGGTGGCTGGCCGCCGTCGGCGTTGACCGAGTTGTTGCTGGAGGCCAATGGCTGTGGCGAGTTGCAGTTGTTGTGGCCGAGTCTGGCGCGGTTGACCGGCAGCGGTGAGCGGGTGGTGTTGGTGGGGGCGCCGTTTATTCCTTACCCGCCGGCGTGGCAGGCGGCGGGGGTGGATTTGCGTTGGTTGTCGTTGATCGAGGCGCGGGGTACCGATGCCTTGTGGGCGGCGGAGCAGTGTTTGCGTTCGGGCAGTTGCGGGGCGGTGTTGTGTTGGCCGCAGAAGGCTGATGACCGCGCCTTGCGTCGTCTGCAGGTGGCGGCGGAAACCGGGCAGACCCTGGCCTTTGCCTGCCGCCCGCAGCAGGAGGCGCATAACCCGTCGCCGGCGGCGCTGCGCATTGCCGTGGATGTGCGCCCGGCCCAGTGGCGGGTGCTCAAGTGCCGTGGCGGGCTGGCGCCGGCGACGCCGATTCCGTTCGCCGGGCGGGCGTGGTTCGGAAAGGGGGCAGATCATTAAGTGGACACCATTTCTAGCCTTAACTCCCGAGGGTTGTGCCCGATTCGTTCGAGGACTGACGCAATGATCCGCATCGACACCATCTGACTCGCCACCGAGCCCATGGACATGTGCGCCGGCACAGAGATGGACTGGCTCGCGTCGTGGCGGTCTTTGGTGCGGCGCAGCCGCATTGCGCTTATCTCCTTGCCAATCGTCGCGGCAATCGCATGAAAGTGCTGGCTCACGATGGCCTGGGGATTTGGCTGGCGGCGCGCCGCCTGCACCAGGGCCGATTCATCTGGCCCGGCCCCCACCAGGGTTCTCAGCTGGAGTTGAGTCCCGAACAGCTTCAAGCGCTGGTGATCGGTCTTCCCTGGCAGCGTCTTGGCTCCAACAGAATTTTCCGCATGCTTTAACGGAAATGGCTGATTTGCCCCGAATAACAAATCGGGCACAGTCGACGCCATGATTTCTGCCACTTCTCTTGATCAACTCGATACCGAACAACTACGTAGCTGGCTGCACGGTTGGCCGCTTACTATTAGAGCGCGTTACTTTAGTAGGGAAAATGTCATGTGGGAGCAACTGATTCGGCAAGATCGTAGAGCCATGAAACATGTGATTATGGGAGTTTCTCAAGGTGCTGATTTTGCTTCCTTTGAAAAGGAAATTCCGGTTTCTGTCGCAGATTTGAAGCCAATAATGGGCTGGGTAAAGGATGATGATTGTGTGTACGACTATCGGCTTACTGCGGAGCAAATTAGCGCTATAGAACAGCTTTGCTCGCTGGAGCTGCCCAAGGATTTGGAGCTTTTTCTTACGTGTAACGTCTGACTTGTCATACCTCGACCTGCCTGAACCTGAAGCATAAGTACATCGTCCGTCACCTGTTCCAGGCAAGCCCCCCCGGTCGCTGCTATATCTGCCACTACAATTCTGGCTGGCATGATCCGTATGAGTATCTGAAGGACGTGCTGGAGCGGTTGCCGACACAGAAGATAAGCACGATTGCCGAGCTACTGCCACATAACCGGGAACTGCTCAGCAAGGTGTGATGGCTGGCTGCTTAGTGCGCCAGTTAAAGCTGGCGGAGGATAGTCGATGAAAGTTCGATACTGGTAAGAAATGGCGAATCAACCAGACCCCGAGTCATGCATGTTGCACCGTGAGGTGCAGGGTGAAGCGTTGACAGGGGAAACCGATGGGCCAGCCATTGAGCCGCGTAATCAGGAATCCGGGATGCCGATGCTGTTAAGCGAAGCAGAAGGCAATACGGAGCATGGCGTTATACGCCAGTCATGCTCTGATCCCGCGCGGTCGGAGACCCTGTGCACGTCGGGAAGTCCTTCGCACAGAAACTGGGAGATCTCAGCGGTGCCCGGTGCGCAAGCACCGGGCGGAGCAGGAAAGGCCAAAAGCCGTAACCCTGCTGCCCACGCCGCTGAGAAGTCGGATACGTCCGTAGTACCTGAGAAGCCATCGAACAAAGGGCCTGGCCCTGCGGAGATAGTGGAGGAAAGGGACGTAGCCAAGGGAAACACCGACAGGCCCCCCGCGCCCCGGACGCTGAGCCGGATCAATTGCGCGTCGACGGGACTTGAAGGTGTACGTGAAGCAGCCCGAAGGAACAAGGGCATGCAGTTCACGGCATTGCTGCACCACATCACACCGCAGTTATTGGCGCAGAGCTTCTATGCTCTTCGCCGCGATGCAGCAGTGGGAGTGGACGGCATGTCGTGGCGAGAATATGAGAAAGGTCTTCTCCAGCGGGTGACCGATTTGCACGGAAGGCTCCACAGTGGAGCCTATCGGGCAACGCCGTCGCGGCGGGTCTATATCCCCAAAGCCGACGGCAGGCAGCGTCCGCTGGGCATTGCTTCTCTGGAGGATAAGATCGTACAGCAGGCGGTCGTTACCGTTCTGAATGCGATCTATGAAGAGGACTTTCTGGGATTCTCGTACGGGTTTCGGCCGGGACGCAGCCAGCATGATGCGCTGGATGCGTTGACGGTCGCGCTGAAGGGCCAGAAGGTGAACTGGATATTGGATGCGGATATCACGTCGTTCTTTGATGAGATCGACCATGAATGGATGCTGATGTTTCTGGGACACCGGATTGCAGACCGGCGCCTGCTCGGGCTTATCTGCAAATGGCTTCAAGCGGGTGTTATGGAGGATGGCCGTAGGGTGGCTGCGACCAAGGGGACTCCCCAAGGCGCAGTGATCTCGCCGCTGCTGGCGAATATCTATCTTCACTACGTGCTGGATCTGTGGACAAGGCAGTGGCGTCAGCGGCATGCCCGTGGCGATGTGATTGTCGTGCGTTATGCGGACGACAGCGTGGTGGGTTTCAGGACGCAATGGCAGGCTCAGCAGTTCCTGGTGCAGTTGCAGGAACGGTTGGCCAAGTTCGGATTGTCCCTCAATGCCTCGAAAACACGACTGATTGAGTTTGGTCGTTTTGCTGCGAGAAATCGTAGGAAGCGAGGCTTAGGTAAACCGGAGACATTTGACTTCCTGGGCTTCACGCACTGTTGTAGTACCAACAGAAGCGGTGGGTTTCAAATACTGCGCCTGACGGTCAAGAAGCGAATGCGTGCGACGCTGCTGGCTATTCGGGATGAGCTGAAGCGCCGACGTCATGAACCCATCCGGGCTCAAGGGCAATGGCTCACTCGGGTGGTGAGTGGTTACTTCAATTACCACGCGGTGCCAGGAAACTTGAAGCTATTGAGTGGCTTCAGGAAGGCCATATGCCGATATTGGCGTCAGGCTCTCGGGCGACGCAGCCAGCGAAATCGGCTGCAATGGTCTCGCTTCGGGTTGCTCACAGATCACTACATACCGAGCCCAAAGAATGCACACCCGTATCCTGAGGATCGCTTCGCGTCACGTACCCGAGGCAGGAGCCGTATGCGGTAGTTCCGCACGTACGGATCTGTGCGGGGGGTGGCAGGTAACTGCCATCCCTACCGCGACCATTGAGAGACCAATCATGTACTTACGCATAACAGGCTTTTTTCCAGAGCCGGATGAAGATGACTCATTGCAATACAAACAAGTCATACAGAAAGACTCAGAGCCATCGGTATTGGAAATAATGGGCTGGTCTTCTCTTGAGGATGGTTTAGGTGGCGAGTCAGAGCTAACGGCAGAGCAAGCAAAGCTTATCGCTGGAGTGCTTGGTGAGTCTGTGATAGAAGGGCTGACGCTGTTCATTGGTAGCCACTCATAGATTCGGCATGCCTCGACCTGCCCGAAGGGCATTAGGCGCCACGCACACCGAATGCCAGGCACTGAAACCTACGCGCCGATACCCGGCAACGCCGGCCCAATCTCCCGTCCAACGAAAACTCCCAGCGATCGCCCGACCACAATTGCTGCAATACGGACTCGGGGCGTTCGCGCATGATGAACGAGCAAGTGCAGGTATCCAGCATGAACGTGGTTACAGATTGAACCTGCCTTCATCACCCACAATGCTCGGGCGCTCTTGCAGGAAGTCTTCATCAGCCTTGGGCAGTTCAGCCAGCGACTGCCAGCTGGGGCGTACCGGGCGCAGGGTGATAACGTCACCATTGCGCGTTATCTCCAGCTCCCCGACACCCTCATAAGCCATGTTTGTCGGCAAGTGAATCTCCTGATTCTTGCCGTTCTTGAAAATCGAGACTGTTCGCATAACGTAGCTCCTGCATATGTCTTGCATCTGCAATATGGCAATGCCCTCATGCATCTGCAAGGCATAGGGTAGGTCAAGGAGCTTTCTCACATCCTCGCCGGATCCACCGTTAGTTTGGGGCGGTTAGACAGGGCCTTAGCGAACTGGCCCAGGGAGTGTAGGTTCATCAGGATGCTCCGTCATTCCCGTAATGGAGGTCCTGCGGACCTCAGCGCAGCCTGGCGGCAGCGGCTACAAGGACCGCAGGGTGTTCGTTTATCGGCTGGTCCTTGTCGATTTTTGCTTTCTGCATCCATTTGATTTGGCTCGACTTCATGGATGTATTTTCCCTCCTGATCGAAGGGGCTAGTCAGAAATCTCCTACAGGAGTACAAATGTACTCCATGACGACTCTATCTCCCCGCTGCACCACAATCCTCACCTTCATCCGCGCCCGCATCGCGCTGATTCCGTTCGCCCGCGGGGTCTGAGATTGTCATGTTGTGGGCCTGTATTTTGTTGCCGCAATTGGCACTGGACGGAGTGCTGCGCCGGCATGATGACCCTGATGCGCCGTTGGCTCTGCTCAGTGGCCCGGCCCAGCGGCGGGTGTTGCGGGCGGTCAGCCCGGTGGCGCGGGCGTTGGGTTTGCGGGCGGGGCAGTCGCTGACGGCGGCTCAGGCGTTGGTGCGGGATTTTCAGTGTGTGGAGTACGACCCGGCGGTGGTGGAGCAATGGCAGCAGTTTCTCGCGGCCTGGGCTTATCGCTTCAGTTCCCAGGTCAGCCTGCATTACCCGCGTGTGCTGTTGCTGGAGGTCGAGTCGAGCCTGGCGTTGTTCGGGCCGTGGCCGCGGTTCGAGGCGCGTTTGCGCGAGGAGCTGACGGGGCTCGGCTTTGGTCATCGCATTGTGCTGGCCAGCAATCCGGTGGCGGCACGCATGCTTGCCAATGTGCACGATGGCTTGGCTGTGATCGATGCCGAGCAAACTCGCGAGGCGGTGCAGCAGATGCCGATCGACCGGGTCGGTCTGGCCGCCGAGGTGGCCAGGGCCTTTGCCCGCATGGGCTTGAACAGTGTGAGCCAGGTGCTGGCGCTGCCTCGCGAGACGTTGGCCAAGCGCTTCCCGGCCCAGGTGTTGCAGCACCTGGATCGTCTGACCGGCCTGCGTGCCCAGGCGCTGGACTATTACACGCCGCCGGATTTTTTCGATGCGCGGCTGGAGCTCAACTTCGATGTGGAATCCCATCAGGCGCTGCTGTTCCCGCTGCGGCGCTTGATCAATGATCTGTCGGCGTTCCTGGCCGGGCGCGATGGGGCTGTGCAGCGGTTTACCTTGCACCTGGAGCATGCCCAGGCCGAGGACACCAAGGTGGTGGTGGGCCTGCTTGGGGCCGAGCGCGAGGCGGGCATGTTGTTCGAGCTGGCCCGTGGGCGGTTGGAGCAGGTGACCATTCCGGAGCCGGTGCGGGCGGTGCGTTTGCAGGCCCGGGACTTGCCCAATTTTGTGCCGGCCCTGGCCGAGCTGTTCGATGCCCGCGCACAGCAGACCCAGCCGTGGGAGCAGTTGCGCGAGCGCTTGCGTGCGCGCCTTGGCGATGAGGCGGTGCAAGCGTTGCAAGCCCATGCCGACCACCGCCCCGAATGCGCCTGGCGGCCGGGCAGTGCGAGCAAGCTGTGTGTGCCGCCAGCCGATGTGGCGCGGCCCGGCTGGTTGCTGGCCGAGCCGGTTGCCTTGACCGAGGCCCGTCCCCGAGTGCTGGCCGGGCCCGAGCGCATCGAGTCGGGCTGGTGGGATGGCGGTGATGTGCGCCGGGATTATTACCTGATCGAAACCGCCTCCGGCCAGCGGGCCTGGGCGTACCGGGTGGTGGGCGAGGCGGGGCCGTTGCTCCTGCAAGGCTGGTTCGCATGAGGCTCGGTGATGCAGGCCTTGGGTATGCAGAGCTGCACTGCCTGTCCAACTTCAGTTTCCAGCGCGGGGCATCGAGCGCCCGCGAGCTGTTCGAGCGGGCCAAGCGGCATGGTTACGAAGCCCTGGCGATCACCGACGAGTGCACCCTGGCCGGGATCGTCCGGGCCTGGCAGGTGGCCAGGGAGATCGATCTGCCGCTGATCGTCGGCAGTGAAATGCAGATCGACGAGGGCCCCAAGGTAGTGTTGCTGGCGGAGAACCTGGTCGGTTATCAGGCGCTGTGCAGGTTGATTACCCTGGGCCGGCGCCGGGCGAAGAAGGGCCAGTATCAGCTGTTGCGCGAGGACTTCAACGGCCCGCTCGACGGGCTGTTGGCGCTGTGGGTACCGCAAAGCTGTACCGACCCGGCGCCGGGGCGCTGGTTGCGCGAGGTGTTCGGCGAGCGCTTGTGGCTGGCGGTGCAATTGCACCGTGGCCCCGATGATCGTCAGCGCTTGCAGCAGTTGCTGGCGTTGGCCGCTGCCGTGGATATTCCGGCGGTGGCCACGGGCGATGTGCACATGCATGCGCGCGGGCGGCGAGCATTGCAAGACGCCATGACCGCGATTCGTCATCACACCACCGTGGCCGAGGCCGGGCACTTGCTGTTCGCCAACGGCGAGCGCCACTTGCGGCCGCTGGAGCAATTGGCCGAGTTGTACCCGGCGGCTTTGCTCGAGGAGTCGCTGCACATCGCCAGGCGTTGCCATTTCGACCTCGGCCAGTTGCGCTATCAATACCCGCGCGAGCTGGTGCCCGAAGGGCAGACGGCAACCTCCTGGTTGCGCCATTTGAGCGAGGAGGGCATGTGCTGGCGCTGGCCAGAGGGCGCGCCGCAGAAGGCCCGGGACCTGGTCGAGCGCGAGTTGGCGCTGATTGCCGAGCTGGGCTACGAAAGTTATTTCCTCACCGTTCATGACATCGTCCGCTTCGCCCGCAGCCAAAAGATTCTCTGCCAGGGCCGGGGCTCGGCGGCGAACTCGGCGGTGTGTTTTGCCCTGGGCATTACCGAGATCGACCCGGCGCGGATGAACATGCTGTTCGAGCGCTTCATGTCGCGCGAGCGCAACGAGCCGCCGGACATCGACGTGGATTTTGAGCACGAGCGCCGCGAAGAGGTGCTGCAGTATGTGTTCCAGCGCTATGGCCGCAACCGCGCCGCGCTCACTGCTGTGGCCAGCACCTACCACGCCTCGGGGGCGGTGCGTGATATCGCCAAGGTGCTCGGCCTGCCGGGCGATCAGATCAATGCCCTGGCCGATTGCTGCGGCAGCTGGAGCGATCGCTTGCCGTCGCCCGAACGCTTGCGCGAAAACGGCTTCGACCCGGACAGCCCGGTGCTGCGCCGGGTGCTGGCATTGACCGGCGAACTGATCGGCTTCCCCCGGCACCTGTCGCAGCACCCAGGTGGCTTCGTGATTTCCGAGCAGCCGCTGGACACCCTGGTGCCGGTGGAAAACGCGGCCATGGACGAGCGCACTATCATCCAATGGGACAAGGACGACCTGGACCTGGTCGGCTTGCTGAAGGTGGACATTCTCGCCCTCGGCATGCTCAGCGCCTTGCGCCGCAGCTTCGACTTGCTGCGCCGCTACCGTGGCCGCGACCTGAGCCTGGCGACCATTCCCGCCGAGGATGCACGCACCTACGAAATGATCGGCCGGGCCGACACCGTGGGCGTGTTCCAGATCGAATCGCGGGCGCAGATGGCGATGCTGCCACGGCTTAAGCCGAAGAATTTCTATGACCTGGTGATCGAGGTGGCGATCGTGCGCCCCGGGCCGATTCAGGGCGACATGGTTCACCCGTACCTGCGCCGGCGCAATAACGAAGAGGAGGTGGTGTACCCCTCCGAAGAACTGAAAAAGGTGTTCGAGCGCACCCTCGGCGTGCCGCTGTTTCAGGAGCAGGTGATGGAACTGGCCATCGTCGCCGCCGGTTACAGCCCCGGCGAAGCCGACCAACTGCGTCGGGCCATGGCCGCCTGGAAACGCCACGGCGGGCTGGAGCCGCACCAGCAGCGCTTGACCGAAGGCATGCTCGCACGGGGCTACAGTGCCGAGTTTGCTGCGCGGATCTTCGAGCAGATCAAGGGGTTCGGCAGCTATGGCTTTCCCGAGTCCCATGCCGCCAGCTTCGCCTTGCTGACCTATGCCAGTTGCTGGCTCAAGTGCCATGAGCCGGCGGCCTATGCCTGCGCGCTGATCAACAGTTGGCCGATGGGTTTCTACAGCCCGGATCAGATCCTCCAGGATGCGCGCCGCCACCGTATCGAAAACCGGCCGGTGGATGTGCGCTACAGCGACTGGGATTGCACGCTTGAGCCGAGTGCGGGCGAGCAGCCGGCCATTCGCCTGGGCTTGCGCATGGTCCGTGGCTTTCGCGAGGACGATGCCCGGCGCATCGAGCAGGCTCGGGGGGAGGGCGCCTTCAGCGATGTGGTCGACCTCAGCGAGCTCGCCCGCCTCGATGCCCGTGCCCGTGAGTTGCTGGCCGATGCCGGCGCCTTGGTCGGGTTGGCCGGGCACCGGCATCTGGCGCGCTGGGAGGTGGCGGCGGTCGAGCAGCAATTGCCGTTGTTCGCCGGTCTGGAACGCCAGCCGGAAGTGGCGGTGGCGCTGCCGGTGCCGAGCGTGGCCCAGGATCTGTACAGCGATTATGCAACGGTGGGCACGACCCTGGGCCCGCACCCGTTGGCGCTGATCCGCCGGCAGTTGAATGCGCGCGGTTGTCGCAGCTCCCTGGCATTGGCCACGGCTGATCACGGCGATGCCGTGACGGTTGCCGGGCTGGTCACCGGTCGCCAGCGTCCGCAGACCGCCAGCGGGGTGACCTTCGTCACCCTGGAAGATGAGCACGGCATGCTCAATGTGGTGGTCTGGAAGGCCCTGGCCGAACGCCAGCGGCGGGCCTTGATCGAGTCGCGCCTGTTGCAGGTGCATGGGCGCTTCGAGACGGTTGACGGCGTGCGCCATGTGATCGCCCGGCGGCTAGAGGACCTGACGCCCCTGTTGACCGGGCTGGATATACGCAGCCGCGACTTCCATTGAGTTCAAATGATCGCCAGGTGGTGCTTGCGCGACGGCGGCGCGAAGGCGCGATCGATGGCGCGCAGGTCTTCGGCTCGTAGCGTCAGCAGGGCGGCGGCCGCGTTCAGGCGCACATGCTCGGGTTTGACTGCCTTGGGAATGGCGATGACACCGTACTGACGCGCCACCCAGGCGAGGCAGATCTGGGCCGGAGTTGCACCGTGGTGTTCGGCGATTTCCAGTAGAGTCCGGTGGCGCAGCAAACTCCCGCCCTGGGCGATCGGGCAGTACGCCATCAACGGCATGTGACGGGTTTGCATCCAGGGCAGCAGGTCGAACTCGACGCCGCGCTCTTCGGGGTTGTACAGCACCTGGTTGCTGGCGCAGGCGGGTGAGGGCAGGGCGTGCATCTCGTCCTGATTGAAATTGGACACGCCCCAGCGGCCGATCTTGCCGGCCGCGCGCAGGCGTTCGAAGGCTTCGACGGTTTCTTCGAGGGGGTACTGGCCGGGCCAGTGCAGCAGGTACAGGTCGATAAAGTCGGTGCCCAGGCGCTTGAGGCTGCGTTCACAGGCCGCCGGGATGCCCTTGCGGCTGGCGTTGTGCGGGTAGACCTTGCTGACCAGAAACACTTGGTCGCGCCGCCCGGCGATGGCCTGGCCGACCACTTCTTCGGCGCCGCCCTCGGCGTACATCTCGGCGGTGTCGATCAGGGTCATGCCCAGCTCGATGCCCAGGCGCAGGGCGGCGACTTCGGCGTCGTGCTGGCGATGGTCTTCACCCATGTGCCAGGTGCCTTGGCCGATTACGGGGACTTGTTTGCCTCCTAGTTCAAGCGTACGCATGCGACAACCTCTGTATTCAGACTCGGATGTGTGTTCACCGCCGATAACTGTAGCCGCTGCCGCAGGCTCGGTGCGCCGCTGCGACGCTGGAGGTCCGCAGGGCCTCCCATGCGATCTTGAAATCCTGCGCCTGCGTTGCAGGCGAGCGCAGCCTGCGGCAGCGGCTACATGGGATTGCGTCGTTGCCTAAGGTTGCGTTCGACTAGGGAGCGAGGCCCTTAATGGTCCCTGCTGCACTCCACAATCACCTCCAACAACGCCTGCGCCGCCGCCGAGAGCTTATGATCGGCCAGCATGGCGACGCCAATGCGGCGCTCGATGGTCGGCTCCACCAGCGCCACGCAACAGGCGCCCAACTCCTGCATCTGCTGCACACACAACGCCGGCACGGCGCTTACCCCCAGCCCGTTGGCCACCATGCGGCCGATGGTCGACAGTTGATGGCTTTCGAACGCCACCGCCAACTTGCCATGTTCAGCCAGCAAATGCTGTTCCAGCAACAGGCGCACGGCCGACGGGCGTTGCAGGGCGATGAAATCCTCGGCCAGCAGTTCGTGCCAGCTCACCTGGGCCTTTTGCGCCAGGGGTGAGTCGGTGGGTACCACCGCGACGAAGCGGTCCAGGTACAGCGGCTTGAACACCAGCGGGTCGCTGGGCTCCGGCTCGAAGCCCACCCCCAGTTCGACGCGGCGGTGGCGCACCAGTTCCAGCACTTGCTCGTTGATCACGTCATGCACCGCCACGTTGACCCGTGGGTAGCGGTTGCGAAAGACCTTCAGCGCCCGTGGCAGCAGGTTGCCAGCAAAGGCCGGCATGGCGGCGATGGCGACCTTGCCCAGTTGCAGGGTGAAGCGCTGGCGCAGCAGTTCTTCGGTGTTGTCCCAGTCGGCCAGCAACTGCCGGGCCAGCGGCAACAGCGTTTCACCCTCGGGGGTGAGGGCCACGCTGCGGGTGGTGCGGCTGAGCAAGGGGCCGCCCAGGTCGTCTTCCAGCGCCTTGATGGTCAGGCTCAGGGCCGGTTGTGACAGGTGCAGCCGCTCGCCGGCCTGGGCAAAGCTCAAGGCTTGGGCGACGGCAACGAAGGCGCGTAGCTGTTTGACGTTCATTGATTTGAAATACCAATCAATCAATCAAAAAAACAAAATTAACAAATTATTCCAGCCGGGTGAAGATGCCCCCACGCTTTCCGACAGCCTAATGTCGGCCCTACAACTACAAAAGGCGAATCAGCATGGCAGGACTCGACAAGCGAGTTAAAACCTACGAAGAGGCGCTTGAAGGCCTCACCGACAACATGACGGTACTCTCCGGCGGTTTCGGTTTGTGCGGTATCCCGGAAAACCTCATTGCCGAAATCAAGCGCCGTGGCGTGACCGGCCTGACCGTGGTGTCCAACAACTGCGGCGTCGATGGTTTCGGCCTGGGCGTGCTGCTCGAAGACCGCCAGATTCGCAAGATGGTCGCCTCCTATGTAGGCGAGAACGCCCTGTTCGAGCGCCAGCTGCTCAATGGCGAGCTGGAAGTCGAGCTCACCCCGCAAGGCACCCTGGCCGAGAAAATGCGCGCAGGCGGCGCCGGCATTCCGGCGTTCTACACCGCGACCGGTTATGGCACCCCTGTGGCCGAGGGCAAGGAAGTACGCGATTTCAACGGCCGTCACTACATCCTTGAAGAAGCCATCACCGGCGACTTCGCCATCGTCAAGGGCTGGAAGGCCGACCACTACGGCAATGTGGTGTACCGCAACACTGCGCAGAACTTCAACCCGCTGGTCGCCACCGCCGGCAAGATCACCGTGGTCGAGGTCGAGGAAATCGTCGAGCCGGGCGTACTGCTGCCCAGCGAAATCCACACCCCGGGCATTTATGTCGATCGGGTGATCGTCGGCACGTTCGAGAAACGCATCGAGAAACGCACCGTCAAGGACTGACTGCCTGCTGCAGTTGCGTGACTCACCCGGACAGAACAACAAGAGATCCTGACCATGGCACTTACCCGCGAACAAATGGCACAGCGCGTTGCCCGTGAACTCAAAGACGGCTACTACGTGAACCTGGGCATCGGCATTCCGACCCTGGTCGCCAACTACGTCCCCGACGACATCGACGTGATGTTGCAGTCGGAAAACGGCCTGCTCGGCATGGGCGAGTTCCCTACCGCAGCGCTGGTGGACGCCGACATGATCAACGCCGGCAAGCAAACCGTGACGGCTCGCCGCGGCGCGTCGATCTTCAACTCGGCCGAATCCTTCGCCATGATCCGTGGCGGCCACGTGGACCTGACCGTGCTCGGCGCCTTCGAGGTCGACGTGCAAGGCAACATCGCCTCCTGGATGATCCCTGGCAAACTGGTCAAGGGCATGGGCGGGGCGATGGACCTGGTGGCTGGCGCCGATAACATCATCGTCACCATGACCCACGCGTCCAAGGACGGCGAGTCCAAGCTGCTGCCGCTGTGCAGCCTGCCGCTGACCGGTGCGGGCTGCATCCGCAAGGTGCTGACTGATCTGGCTTACCTGGAGATCCAGGATGGCGCGTTCATCCTGCGTGAGACGGCGCCGGGGGTCAGTGTTGAAGAGATCGTTGCCAAGACGGCCGGCAAGTTGATCGTGCCGGACGACGTGGTTGAGATGACGTTCTAAGCTTCAACATTTGTGGGGCGATTGCGTTTATTGGCCCTCCCCGCGAGCACTGATAACCGCATGCTCATGCCGCTCCAGCTCGATAAAAGCCCCGATCATGGTCCGGTACACCTGCTCGGTGACGCCGGGGTTGGCGCCAAGCTCCAGCGACAACGCCTTGACCCTGGAGATTACCTGCTCGACGCGTTGAGGCGACTTGACGTCGTCGTCGGTTTTCTTGAAACGGGCGGCCTGTTTGACCAGGCCACCGCGCGCGGCGAGCAGGGCTACCAGTTCCTTGTCGAGCCGGTCGATGTGAGCACGGACTTCGGCGATGTTGTTGCAGTGCTTGGCAGTATTCATCCTTTCACTTCCTTACGGTCGGTTGGCGTTTGAGCCTAGCACTCCTTTGCGTTGATGCATGGTCGATGCGCACATCTCCCGAAACCACGCCGGCCACGGCAAGTGGCAGCAGCCTCCAGGCCTTCGGCAGAGCAGGCGTTGCGCAAAAAGCGAGAGATGATGCACTGTTGAGATGGACTATATTGCTGTCAAACTGATTGATAAATCAGCCTTCAGGCACTTCACTTGATACGTGGTGTAATGAGTCATGCGGCATCAATTCGACGACATTCAATTGGGCAGCATCGAGCTGTTTTGCCTGGCCGCGGAATTGAGTGGCTTCACGGCCGCCGCCCTGGCGGCCGGGGTGACGCCAGCGGCGGTCAGTCGTTCGGTCGCGCGGCTGGAAGAGCGCCTGGGCGCCCGGCTGTTTGTGCGTACCACCCGCAGCATTCGCCTGACCGAAGGCGGGCGCGGCTATTACGAGCAATGCCGGCAGGCGCTCAGCCAACTGGTCGAGGCCGAGCGCGAGGTCAGCGGCCAACAGCTCGAACCAACCGGGCTGTTGCGCATCAGCCTGCCCACGACCTATGGGCATCACCGGATCCTGCCGCTATTGCCGGCCTTCCGGGCGCGTTACCCGCGGGTGAAGGTCGACATCCACCTGGGCAATCGCAATATCGATTTCGTCGAAGAGGGCTATGACCTGGCGATTCGCGTGCGCGCGCAGCCAGACTCGACCCTGACCGCCCGGCTGCTGGAAGATGCGCCGTTGGTGGTCATCGCTGCACCTGAGTACCTGGCGCGAGCGGGTGTACCGACCGAACTGGACGACCTGGCCCGGCATGAATGCATTCAGTTCGAATTGCCAAGCAGTGGTCGGCGGATTTCGTGGTTGTTCAATGAACAGGGCAAGGTGCGGGAGATTTTTGCCGAGGGCGGCTACACCTGCTCCGATGACGTGCTCGGAGGGGTGACACTGGCCAGGCATGGGGCGGGGTTGTTCCAGACTTACCGTTTCATCGTCGAGAAAGAACTGGCCGATGGCTCATTGATTGAAGTGCTGGCGCCCTTTGCCGGATGCTCGCGCCCGTTCACCTTGCTGTACCCCCATGGCCGCCATCTGCCGCTGCGCTCGCGGGTGTTCATCGACTTTTTGCTTGAGCATCGCAAGCAGTGGCAGGGCGGCGGGTAATGCTCTGCGCGCCGCCGTTCGGCCCTGGTTCTGGGTCACAGGAAAGTTCTTTCGACCTTAACGCAGCCTTCGGCAACTGCTACATTTCTTGGGGTTCTGAACCTGCGTACGAGGAAGTTGGTCGATGAAAAACACTTACACCAAGCTTGGCCAGGACAAGGTTTCTCAGTTCTGGCACGATGACTCGGTGCCCTTCATCGAAGCGCGTGGCGTCGAGGATGGCCGCAAGTTCTGTTATGCGCGGCATTCGCACGAGACGTTTTCCATCGGCGCTATCACCGCTGGCTGCAGCACGTACCATAACGGCGATGCCCGGTATGAGGTCGCCGCCGGCACCGTAGTGTTGATGAACCCGGGCGATGTGCATGCCTGCAATCCGATTGCCGATCAGCCCTGGTCGTACCGCATGCTGTATGTCGACACGCCGTGGCTGACCGAGCTGCAATGCAAGCTGGGTATCGCCTCGGACTCACGGTTTCGCCCATTCGCCACGACGCACACGACCGACCCCGGCTTATTTGCCGGCTTGAACGCATTGTACGAAGTGCTGATCGATGCGCAGGTCGAGCCGGTGCAGAAGCACAACGCTGCGATCGCGTTTTTCACGCAGGTGCTGCAGTCCCTCACCCCGGCACCGTCCGAGTTGCAGGAACCGAATCACAAGTTGGAACGCGCCGCCGCGTTCATTGATGAGCACTGCACCGATACGCTCAGGCTGGACGATATCTGCCGGGCAGCGGACCTTTCGCCTTCCTACCTGATCCGTGCCTTCAAGCAGCATTACGGCATGACGCCCCATGGTTACTTGATCAACCGGCGCATTCAGTTTGCCCGCAATCAACTGCGCCAGGGGCGCTTGATCGCCGAGGTAGCGCTCGAAGCCGGGTTCGCCGATCAGGCGCATTTTCAGCGGGCCTTTAAGCAATACCTGGCGGCGACCCCCGGGCACTATCGCGGTTAGGCCAGCAGCAGGTACAACGCGCAGCCCGCAAGCAGCACGGCCATCAGCCGATTGAACAAGCGCACGCCAGCGGCATTGTTCAGGTAGTGGCGCACGAAGGTGCCAGCGAAGGCCCAGCAGGCGATCGACAGATAACAGATCACGAAGTACACCCACGCAAATTGCCACACCAGCACCGCTTCGCCACTGGCGGCGAACGCACCCATGCCGGCCACGCAGGCCAGCCAGGCCTTGGGGTTGAGCCATTGCATCGCTGCGCCGTACCACAACGACGGTGCCTTGATGGCCTCGTCGTTGCCGAGCCGGCCGTCATCGCTGGCCAGCTTCCAGGCCATGTAGAGCAGGAACAGGACCCCGGCCCATTTGATCGCCTGGGTCAGCCACGGCCAATACACCAACACTTCATGCAGGCCCAGGCCAATCAGCACCAGCAGCAGGGTGAAACCCAGGGTTGCGCCGGTGACATGTCGCAGGCTTGCCCTGAGGCCATGCCGGGCGCCGCTGCTCAAGGCGACGATGTTGACCGGGCCGGGGGAGATGGAGGAGGCCAGCGCAAAGGCGGCCATGGAAAGTATCAGGCTCATACAGACCTTCTGTCAGTGGTGGGTTTGACGAAGAAGGTAGGGGCAGGGCGAGGGCGTGTATTGAAGAAAATGCCCCTGGGCCGGTGTGCCCCGGCATTGACTTGCAGCGCCGCCTCGGATAATTTCCAGCCATGACTTATTCAATGCATTTGCCTGTAAGCAGCATTATTACCGCCATTCCTCATTTGGCGGGCTAGCTGGCATCTGTACCCAACCCGCCCTGGAGGCGGGTTTTTTCTCTCCCGCTCCTGGGCATTTTCAAGACTTCAGGAGCGCTTCATGACCCTCTTCCAAGCCTGCCCCACTGATCTGGGCACCGACGTTGCGCAGCTCCAATTGCTCTCGAGCTACGTCAAGAAGATTCTCGCCGCGCCTGTCTACGACGTGGCCCAGCAGACGCCACTGCAACCGGCCCGGATGCTCAGCGAGCAGCTGGGCAATCAGGTGTTGCTCAAGCGCGAAGACCTGCAGCCGACCTTCTCCTTCAAGATCCGTGGGGCCTACACGCGTCTGGCGCAGTTGAGCGAGCAGCAGCGTGCTCGCGGCGTGATCACCGCTTCTGCCGGCAACCATGCCCAGGGTGTGGCGCTGGCTGCACGTGAGCTGGGGATCGTCGCGACCATCGTGATGCCGACCACCACCCCGGAGTTGAAGGTGGGCGGCGTGCGCTCGCGCGGTGGCAACGTGCTGCTGCACGGCGACAGCTTCCCTCAGGCGCTGGTCCACGCCCTGGCCCTCGCCGAAGAACAGGGCGCGACCTTCGTGCCACCCTACGATGACCCGGATGTGATCGCCGGCCAAGGCACGGTCGCCATGGAAATCCTGCGTCAGCAGCCGGGTGCACTGGATGCGATCTTTGTCCCGGTGGGCGGCGGTGGGCTGATCGCGGGCATTGCGGCCTACGTGAAATACCTGCGCCCGGAGGTCAAGGTCATCGGTGTCGAACCGCACGATTCGAACTGCCTGCAGGCGGCGATGATGGCGGGCGAGCGGGTGGTATTGCCGCAGGTGGGCAGTTTCGCCGAGGGCGTCGCGGTGGCGCAGATCGGCGCTCACTGCTTCGACATCTGCCGGCACCATGTGGATGCGGTGATCACCGTCAGCAGCGATGAGTTGTGTGCTGCGATCAAGGACATCTACGACGACACCCGCTCGATCACCGAGCCTTCCGGCGCCCTGGCGGTCGCCGGGATCAAGAAGTACGTGGCCCAGACGGGCGCACGCGGGCAGACCCTGGTGGCGATCGATTCCGGCGCCAACGTGAATTTCGACCGCCTGCGCCATGTCGCCGAACGGGCCGAGCTGGGCGAGCAGCGCGAAGCGATCATCGCCGTGACCATCCCCGAGCAGCCGGGCAGTTTCAAGGCGTTTTGCCAGGCACTGGGCAAGCGCCAGATCACCGAATTCAACTACCGCTACCACAGCGGCAAGGACGCGCACCTGTTCGTCGGCGTGCAGACCCATCCACTGACCGACCCGCGTGACGAGCTGCTGAGCAGCCTGGGCGAGCAGGGTTTTCCGGTGCTGGACTTGACCGACAACGAACTGGCCAAGCTGCACATTCGCCATACGGTGGGCGGGCATGCAGGGCCGGGGGCGAACGAGCGAGTGCTGCGCTTCGAATTCCCGGAGCGGCCGGGGGCCTTGTTGAATTTTCTGGAACGGCTGGGCAAGCGCTGGAGCATCACGATGTTTCATTACCGCAATCATGGTGCGGCGGAGGGGCGGGTGTTTGCGGCGCTGGATGTGCCGCAGGAGGAGCGGCATCTGTTGCCGGAGTTGTTGGACAGCATGGGGTATCGCTGGTGGGATGAGACGGAGAATCCGGCGTATCGGTTGTTTTTGGGGGTGTAATCGAAAAAGTTGTTCGCCCTTTCGATGAGCCCAAATGCTGCAACGCAGCTCTTTAACGCCTGAATGAAGTAATTATCGGCCCTCTTTAGGGGGTCGATTTTTTAGTTATGGCTGGATGACCAAGGGTGAACAAAATGTTTATGACGGTTGGTGATTGGAGGGGCGGTGTTTAACCTGGTTTTATAAAGCGCTTTTAATCAATTGATTGTGGTGGTGGCGAGGCGGATGCTGCGCGGTTAATTAGATTGTTTTTTTGTAGGAATGCTGTAGGAAGATGTTCTTTCTTGATACAAAATGAAATATGTGCACTGTTGAGTGCTGTCCGCGGGTTGGAATAAAACAGGTTTTCGCTGACGAATATCTGGTTTGTTTCTTACAGCAGGGATGGCCGTTTGGAGAGTGTGCATATGGATTAGGTTGAAGAGGCTTTTGAGCGAAGCAGGTATGTCGCTCAGGCGGATGGCTGTCAAGCAACACGACCAAACCATGGCTCCTTGTCAGGCATTACCCCATGCCGCAGTGATCGCATTCGGGATGGCGCTGGTAAAGAGCGGTGCCAACCTGGAAACGCTGTTCGATGTCGCGCCACCGCCAATGCGAACGATGATGGCTCTGTTGTCGCGAATTCTGTCAAATCCGATGGAGGTGTATTGGGATATCCAGTATGAAAATCCATATGCCGCCGAGCAGCGCGACGTATTGGTAGAGGCGCTGACGCAACTCAGAGGTTGGATGCATAACAATGATCAAAAAGCATTTTCCAACCAGCTGATCGATGTAGCTCAACAGTTGGGGGCGCATCGTGCTAGTGGGGCTAGCGAATGTCAGCGGCTGTTTTCTCTTCTGAACGAATTTGGACCGGGAAACAACAGAACGAGGCAAAACGACTAAAAGCCCCATGCACCTACAAGGAGTTGAGTCATGTTAACAAACAGGGATGCGACGGTTGGCTCGCGTGCCAGCCTCAAACACTGGCTCGGCCTCCTGGTACTGATGCTGCCAGTCCTGCTGGTAACCATCGACAACACAATCCTCGGTTTCGCCCTGCCAAAAATCGCCGAAGCCCTGGCGCCCAATGCCAGCCAGCAACTATGGATGGTCGATGCCTACTCGCTGGTCCTGGCAGGGTTGCTGGTGACCATGGGCAGTATCGGTGACCGGGTTGGCCACCGTCGGCTGTTACTGTTGGGAGGCTTGGGGTTTGCCGTTGTGTCGGTGCTCACTGCGCTGTCCACCACGCCCGGACAATTGATCGGCGGACGGGCGCTGATGGGGATTTTTGGCGCCATGCTGATGCCCTCGACCCTGGCGTTGATTGGTACGTTGTTCGAGGATCGCGAGCAGCGTCGGGTCGCCGTGGCCGTCTGGGCAACCTGCCTGACTGTCGGCTCGGCACTGGGTCCATTGATCGGCGGCGTGTTGCTGCAGTTTTTCAGCTGGAGTTCGATTTTCTTGCTGGCGGTGCCGGTGCTGGTGCCACTGCTGATCTTCGGTCCGTTCCTGTTGCCCGAGTCGGCCAAAGACCTGGCAGGTAGAGTCGATCTTCAAAGCGTGATGCTGTCGATGGTCGCCCTGACCGGCATTGTCTATGCGATCAAGCATCTGGCCGGTGTGGGCGCCGAGCCGGTGGCCGCGGCGGCGTTGTTGGTCGGGTTGGTAGCAGGGGTAGCGTTTGTGCGTCGGCAGTTGCGTCTTGCGGTGCCACTGCTGGACCTTTCGCTCTTGCGTAACGCCACCTTTACCGGCGCCATCCTGGTCAATCTGTTGAGCCTGGCATTGCTGGTCGGCTTTGTGTTTTTCGCGACTCAATCGCTGCAGATCATCCTTGGCATGGCGCCGTTGGCTGCGAGCCTGGCGCTGGTGCCCGGGCAGATCCTGGCGATCGTGGTCGGCATGGCGATCGTGCCGATTGCCCAGCGGGTGCCGGCCCATCGCCTGGTGCCGGTGCTGTTGGGGTTTGCCGGTGCCGCGTTCTTGCTGGTGGCGGTGGCCGGGGGTGGCTTGACGACATTGGTGGTGGCGTTTGCACTGCTCAATATCGGGGTGGCTGCGATTGCCTCGGTATCGACCGACCTGGTGTTGTCCGCCGCACCGCCGGCCAAGGCGGGGGCTGCGTCGGCGATCAGTGAAACCGCTTATGAAGTTGGCGTGGTGTTTGGGACCACGGTACTCGGCGGACTGCTGGCGGCTGGGTACCGAAGTGCGCTGGTGCTGCCCGATAGCTTGACCGGGGAGCAGGCCTGGCTTTCGGCGGAGACGTTGGCCGGGGCTCATGTGGTGGCTGCCGGTATTGGTGAGACAGGTAACGCGGTGATGGTTGCGGCCGGGTTGGCCTTCGGTTCTGCCGTCGTCCAGGTGGGCTGGCTGGCGGTTACTCTGACTGCATTGACGATGGCAGTGGCTTGGCGCTCGTTGAAGAGGGGCAATGGTATCGAGTCGGTTGCCTGACCTCGTTCCCACGCGCGTGGGAACGAGGTCGGAGGGGGCTTAGACCACCAACGACAACAGCATGATAAAGATGATGCCCACCACCGAAAGGATGGTCTCCATCATGGTCCAGGTCTTGAAGGTTTCTGCCACGGTCATGTTGAAGTACTGCTTGACCAGCCAGAAACCGGCATCGTTGACGTGGGACAGAATCAGCGAGCCAGCGCCTGTCGCCAACACCAGCAGTTCACGGTTCACATCCGGGATCATGCCCACCACTGGCGCGACGATGCCGGCACCGGTAATGGTGGCAACCGTGGCGGAACCGGTGGCGATACGGATCACCGCCGCCACCAGCCAGGCCAGCATGATCGGCGAGATCTGCGCTTGCACGGCCATCTGGCCAATCACGTTACCCACGCCGGTATCGACCAGCATCTGCTTGAAACCACCGCCGGCACCGACGATCAGCACGATCGCCGCGGTCGGTGCCAGGCTCTGGTCGAGCATCTTCATGAGCTGGTTGCGGTTGAAGCCGCGTGCCACGCCGAAGGTGTAGAAGGCCAGCAGCAGTGCGGCGAGCAGGGCGCTGATCGGGTGGCCGATAAAGTCCATCCATTGACGGAAGATGTGCTCTGGCGCGAATGCCACGTCGGCAAAGGTCTTGAGCAGCATCAGGAACACCGGCAGCAGTATGGTGATCAGGGTGATGCTGAAGCTCGGCAGGTTGCGGTTTTCCGATTCCTTGGCAATCTGGTCCATCAACTCCTGGGAGGCGTGGCCCGGAATGTACTTGGAGATGAAGTTACCGAACAGGGGACCTGCGATCACGGCGGTCGGCAGACCGACGATCAGGCCGTAGAAAATCGTCTTGCCGATATCGGCGTCGAAGATGCCGATGGCCAGCAGCGGACCCGGATGCGGCGGCACCAGGCCATGCACGACCGACAGGCCGGCCAGCAGCGGGATACCGATTTTGATCAGCGAAACGCCGGAACGCCGAGAGACGATGAATACCAGCGGGATCAACAGCACGAAGCCGATTTCGAAGAACAGCGGAATCCCGACCAGAAAGGCCGAGAACATCATCGCCCAATGCACCTTCTGCTTGCCGAAGGCGCGGATCAGGGTCTGGGCGATCTGGTCGGCACCGCCGGAGTCGGCCATCAGCTTGCCGAGCATGGTACCCAGGGCGAGCACGATACCGACGAAACCCAGCACCCCACCGAAACCGTCCTGGAAGGACTTCATGACCTTGATCACCGGCATGCCGGAGGTCAGGCCGAGGAAAATGGCTGCCAGGGTCAGGGCGACGAAGGGGTGGACCTTGAACTGCGTGATCAACACCACCAGACCGACGATGGTGACTAGCGCATCAAGGAGCAAGAAAGTATCAGTGGCTAAACCCAGCATGGTTCAGTGCCTCGTATTTTGTCGTTATTGTGGGCGAATCTAGTAAAGGTAGCGCTATCTTTCGGGCCCGGCGGAAACTTCCGTCAGGCCGATTGAGACAAGGTGACCGCGCCATGGCTTATGAGCCAGGCATCGACGCGTTCGGCCAGGGTCAGCATCGGCAGGGTGGCATCGAGCGCCAGGGTCAGTGGCTCACCGTGGGGGGGTTCGAGGGTCGCGAACTGGCTTTCGATAAGGCTGGCGGGCATGAAATGCCCAGGGCGGGCGGTGACCCGGCGCGCAGCTTCCTCGGGGCTGAGTTCAAGAAACACGAAGCCGAGTTCCGGTACAGCAGCGCGCAAGGTTTCGCGGTAGCGCAACTTGAGTGCCGAGCATGTCAGGATCGGCCGCTCACCGGCCTTGATGGTCGCGCTCAACTCGTTGCCCAGGCTGATCAACCAGCCGGCACGGTCGTCATCGTCGAGGGGGATGCCGGCGCTCATCTTTTCGATGTTGGCAGCGGAGTGGAATGCGTCGCCTTCGATCAGGCGGCCGCCGCTTCGTTTGGCAATGGCGGCACCGATGCAGCTCTTGCCGCATCCAGCTACACCCATGACTACCAACGCGGGCAGAGGGAAATTCATCGGTACCTCCTGCAGGAAGATAGCGCTGTCTTTGTCGAGGCAGTCGACCGGACCATGACGCTAGCTCCGTGTTTTATTGGTTTTGTAGTTGCAGCTCGTGCATCTCGTCACTGGTTGTTACGCAATTTTGAATTGCTCCCAGCCTGAGACAGCGCTACCTTAGTGCCCGTTCCCTATTCTTTGCAAGTCGAAAATAATCAGACCATGACCCGCATCGGCTCTCGTACTACCGGTCGCCCCACCCTGGCGGAAGTTGCTCGCCTTTCCGGGGTCTCTCCCATTACCGCCTCCCGCGCCTTGCGAGGCGTGGCCACGGTGGCGCCGGACCTGGTGCAAAAGGTCCAGGAAGCAGCCTTGAGTCTCGGCTATGTCGCCAATCCGGCGGCCCGCGCGCTTGCCTCGGCGCAGAGTCAGTCGGTGGTGGTGCTGATCCCGTCGCTGTCCAACCAGTTGTTCGTCGAAACCCTCGAAGCGATTCACGAAGTCATGCGCCCGCGTGGCCTGGAAGTGCTGATCGGCAACTTTCACTACGACATCGAGGAAGAAGAAAACCTGATCCGCAACTACCTGGGCCATCAGCCGCGCGGCATCCTGCTGACCGGCTTCGACCGCACCGAAGGCTCGCGGCGCATGTTGGCTGCCAGTGGCGTGCCGTGCGTGCACATGATGGAGCTGGTCTCGGCGCCGGGCGTGACCTCGGTCGGTTTCTCCCAGGAGCAGGCCGGCATCGTCGCTGCGAGGCACCTGCTCGAACGCGGCCGACGCCGACTCGCCTACGTGGCGGCACAACTCGACCCACGGGTGATGCAGCGTGGCGAAGGCTTTCGCCGCGCCTTGCGTGAGGCCGGTGTTTACGACGCTTCGCTGGAAGTGATGGTGCCGGACCCGTCCTCGATCGGCCTGGGCGGCGAACTGTTCACCGACCTGCTGCAGCGGCATCCGGATGTGGACGGGATCTTCTTCTGTAACGACGACCTGGCTCAGGGCGCCATCCTCCAGGCCCTGCGCCAGGGCATCGCAGTGCCTGAGCGGGTGGCGATGATCGGCTTCAACGACTTGCCGGCCTCGGCACATCTGGTGCCACGCCTGACCTCGATCCGCACTCCGCGAGCCGCCATCGGTCGGCGCGCAGCGCAAATGTTGCTGGGTATGCTCGACGGCAAGCCTGGCAGCGGCCATACCCAAGACCTGGGCTTTGAATTGATGGTGCGCGAAAGCACCTGAAAGCCAGCCGACCACCGGGCGGTGCGATTACCTGGCTGCGGCACAAGGCCGAGCGCTCGAGCACGGGTTTGATCCCGATACTCGGCTCGCGAACCCGCGAGCAACTGGATGCCACCCTTGGCGCCTTGCAGGTGGTGAGCAAAACCTTGTTGGGACTCCTTCAGAATGGCGACGCCTGGCCGATGTTATGGTTGCTGGGGCTTTCACGCTGGGCGCATTTACAGCGTTCAATCGTTTGCGCGATCGCCCGGAATCGGTAATCGCCAGAAGAGTGTCTTAAGTGATATCAAAGTGCTTGCAGTCTTGCGATCACTCGCTATGCTCTGATGGACATATCCGTAGCCAGGCTGGGACATGACGACCCTTCCCGGCTTTTTCAGTGTTTTCCATACATCAATAATTGACGTCGATTCTGTCCGGCGCTGTTTCGTCGTGGGTGAAAGTTGCGGTGCATTATCAAGTTACTTGACATCCGTTAATTAAAGAATTCGCACAAGGAGTGGTCGCCCCATGTTTGACTTTCATCGCAAGTCCGATCTGGCCGAAATTGAACGTTGCACCAGGGCGCTGTCGAGCGCCAGTGCCAAGTTGGCGGCCGTCAGCCGTTCCATGGCCATGATTGAGTTCACGCCGGACGGTACTATCCTCGAAGCCAACGAGAATTTCTGCACCACCATGGGCTACACAGTGGAGGACATTCGCGGCAAGCATCACCGGATGTTCTGCGAGGACGCTTACACGCGCAGCGACGATTACGCGCGTTTCTGGCGTGATTTGGCCAGGGGCGAGCCTTCGAACGGGACGTTCCTGCGCCTGGATAAAAATGGCAGGGAGATCTGGCTCGAAGCCAGTTATATGCCGGTGCTGGGCGCCGACCGGCAGGTCAGCAGCGTCATCAAGGTCGCCGCCGATATCACCCAGCGCGTCAATAAAGAACACGAAAGCCAGGGCCTGATGAATGCAATCGGTCGGTCGATGGCAATGATCGAGTTCACTCCGCAAGGCAAGGTCATTACTGCCAATGAAAACTTCCTGGCGACCATGGGTTATCACTTGAATGAAATAGTCGGCCAGCATCACAGTATGTTTTGCCGGCGCGGTGAGGGAGACTCGCCAACCTATAAGGCATTTTGGGCATCGCTGAATAAAGGTGAGTTTCATTCCCGTCGTTTCGAGCGTGTCAACAAGATGGGGCAAGTGGTTTTTCTCGAGGCGTCCTATAACCCGATTTTCGACGCCAAGGGGCGGTTGTATAAAGTGGTGAAGTTTGCCAGTGATATTACCAGCCAGGTCAATACACAACAGTCTGCCGCTGAAGCCGCTCATGCCACCTCGGTGCAGAATGATGTCTGCGCGCAGAAGGGCTCCGAGGTGGTTCAGCAAACGGTGCAGGTGATCGAGGAAATCTCCAACAACCTCAGCGAGGCGGCGCGCAGTATCGATGCGGTCAACAAGCAGTCGGAGATCATCGGCAAAATCGTGCAGACCATTCGCGGCATCGCCGACCAGACCAATCTGCTGGCGCTCAACGCTGCAATTGAAGCGGCGCGGGCGGGTGAGCACGGTCGCGGGTTTGCCGTGGTCGCCGATGAGGTGCGCAGCCTGGCTGCACGCACCAGCCAGGCGACGGTGGAAATCGTCGATGTCGTGCGCCAGAACCACGATCTGTCGCTCAGTGCCGTGGCCAGCATGCAGTCGAGCCTGAGCCGTACGGGCCAGGGGGTGGAGCTGGCCAATGAGGCGGGGCAGGTGATCCTCGAGATTCAGATGGGCTCCCGGCATGTGGTCGATGCCATCGGCCAGATCAACTCGACCCTGCAGTTGAACTGACGCAGGCCAGGCGGCACCGGCATGTCCGGTGCCACCTGATGCTCAAGCTCCGCTGCGGTGCCAGATGCCACGCCCGGCCAGGCGTTCGCGGTCGTGGTCCGGGGTAAGGTCCAGCATCGGGCCCTTGGGCACGATGCCGGTCGGGTTGATGGTGTGGTGGCTTGCGTAGTAGTGGTGCTTGATGTGGGTGAAGTTCACCGTCTCGGCCACGCCCGGCCACTGGTAAAGCTCGCGCAACCAGTTCGAAAGGTTCGGGTAATCGACGATGCGCCGCTGGTTGCACTTGAAGTGGCCGTAATACACCGTATCGAAACGGATCAGGGTGGTGAACAGGCGCCAGTCGGCTTCGGTCAGGTATTCCCCGGCCAGGTAGCGCTTCTCGGCCAGTAGCTGCTCCAGATGGCCCAGTTCTGCGAAGAGTTCATCGAAGGCTTGCTCATAGGCTGATTGCGAAGTGGCGAAGCCGGCGCGGTAGACGCCATTGTTGACCGCCGGATAAATCCGCTCATTCAATTGATCGATCACCGGGCGCAAGGGTTCTGGATAGAAGTCCAGGTGGTTGCCGGTCAAGCCGTCGAAGGCGCTGTTGAACATGCGGATGATTTCCGCGGACTCGTTGTTGACGATGCGCTGCTGCTGTTTGTCCCAGAGCAGGGGCACGGTCACGCGACCGGAGTAATGCGGGTCGTCGCGGGTGTAGCGCTGGTGCAGGAAGGTCTGGCCGTCGAGTTTGTCGCCGGTCGAGCCGAAGGCGGTATCGAAGGTCCAGCCGTGTTCGCCCATGAGCCAGCTGACCACCGACACATCGATCAGGTTTTCCAGGCCCTTGAGTTTGCGCAGGATCAGTGTGCGATGGGCCCAGGGGCAGGCCAGCGAGACATACAGATGATAGCGATCGGCTTCGGCGGCGAAACCACCCTGGCCGTCAGCGGTTATCCATTGCCGGCGCTGAGCGCTTTCGCGTTGGAAGGAGCCGTCCTTGCTGCTTTGATACCACTGGTCATGCCAGCGCCCTTTGACTAACAGGCCCATCGTTGAACTCCTTGGCTAGATAAAGCGTTGGAGTTCAGTGTAGGTCGTCAGGTTCGAACTAAAAGCGCAAAGGGTGGGCCGATATGATCGGTTAAATCGATCGGCCGCGGGCATCCCAGTACTGCCGGGCCTTTTCGAACGCGGCTTCGCGGGGTTCGCCCAAGCCGCGCAGGGCCAGGGCCATGGTCGAGAGCAGGGCCAACTGGCCGTAACTGTCCTCGCTGTCGCCCCGCCAAACCGCCTTGAGTTGGGCGGGGTCGAGCGTCGCCGGTTTGACGTGGCGCTGGGCCGTCAGTGCGGGCCACTCTTCATCCCAGCTCTCGCCGCCCCGGGTGCCATAAAGGTGGCTGGCACTGTCGGGATTGATCTCGATCTCGCCGCCATCGCCCTTGATCACGATGGTGCAGTCGCCGAGCAGGCCACTGGCATCGCGGTGCACGGCCTGGTAGCCGGGGTGGAAAATACTCTGCAGGCCGCAGCGTGCGCCCAGCGGGTTGAGAATCCGCGCCAGCGAGTGGATCGGCGAGCGCAGGCCAAGGGTGTTGCGCAAGTCGATCATGCGCTGCAATTGCGGTGCCCAGTCCATCAGCGGCATAAAGGCCAGGTGCTGGTCGTCGAGGGCAGCGCCGACCGCCGACCAGTTGCGGCACAGCGGAATTTGCAGGGCCTCGAGCAACTGTTCGGTGTACAGGCGCCCGGCGGTGTGCGCGCCGCCGCCGTGCATGAAAATGCGCAGGCCATTGCCTGCCAGGCACTTGGCCGCGAGCAGGTACCAGGGCAGGTGACGCTTCTTGCCGGCATAGGTCGGCCAGTCCAGATCGACCGCTATCGCGGGTGCTTGCAGGCGTTCACGCAACGCTTGAGTGAAGCCTGCGAGTTCTTCCGGGCTTTCTTCCTTGTGCCGCAGCAGCATCAGGAACGCACCGAGCTGAGTGTCTTCGACCTTCTCATCGAGCAACATGCCCATGGCCTCGCGGGCCTCTTCGCGGGTCAGGCTGCGGGCGCCGCGCTTGCCTTTGCCGAGGATGCGCACGAATTGCGCGAATGGGTGTTCGGCCGGGGTTTCGGTGATCAGGGGGTTGTATTCGGTCATATGCAATTGGTCGGCTTGGGCAGGCCCGCCAGCTTGGCGGCAAGTTTGGCGGGAGTGCCTTTGAACAGTCGGTTGAGGTGCAGGCTGTTGCCCTTTTCGGGGCCGAGCTTGAGAGCGGTGTACTTGATCAGCGGGCGCGTGGCAGGCGAAAGCTGGAATTCCTGATAGAACTGACGCAGCACCTCCAGCACTTCCCAGTGTTCGGGGCTCAGGTCCAGGCCTTCCTGGGCAGCGAGTGCCTGCGCGACGTCGCTCGACCAGTCGCCAAGGTCCTGCAGGTAACCATCCTTGTCCAGCGCGATGCTGCGTGAACCCACCGTCAATGTACTCATAGCCAGCTGTTGACCTTGTCGTAGCGAATCGACAGCTCGACAAAGGCCGGGTAGTCGACGGTTCGGGCCACGCCGGTCGGGTCAATGGCCCGAGCCTGCAGATCCTCTTCAAGCGCGAACAGCCGTGCCGCCAGATTGCGTTCGGTCAGCTGGCGCAGGGGCGCACTGCCCGGTTGCAAGGCGTACACGGCATCGCCGGTCAACAGAATGGCATCTTCATCACCGAGCAGGCGCAAGCAGCTGCCCAGGCGGTTGTCGCTGAAAGGGGAGTGGGACAATACGTGCAAAGTAGCCATCAGAGCGTGATCACCTGGTCATAGCGGTCGACAAGCGCGGACAGCGCGGCATCATCCAGCGCCTGGACCTCGAGGCTCAGGCTGTGCGGGTCGATACCCCGCTCGGCCAGGCTCACGCTGGATACGAAAAGGTCGTCCACGCCGAACATCGGCAGGGCCTGCAGGTTGGCGCCGAGGTTTTTTTGCTGCACCTGGCCGGGTTGCTGGGCCGCCTGCAACTGGAACACACCATCGTCAAGAAACAGCATGCCCAACGGCAGGTCGAAGGCGCCGCCAGCGAGCACAATGTCCAGTGCCTCGCGGGCGCCCGGGCCAGACCAGGGCGCCTGGCGAGTGATGATCAGCAGTGACTTGGCCATCTCAATTGCCTCCAAAGCAGACGAGCCGATCAGCCAGTTGCGCCGCTTCATGCAGCTGCCCCAGACCCGACAGCTCCCAGGGCGCCGGCAGGTTCACCGCCGTACGCTGCCAGCGCTGGGCTTCCTGTTCATCGAGTACGCCCCGGCGCAAGGCGGCGGCAATGCAGACCACGGCATCGAGGCCATGCAGGCTGACGAAATCGCGCCACAGCGCCGGCACATCCAGTTCATCCTGGGGCGTGACGATGTTGCTCGAGGCGCTGTGGACACCGTCCTGGTAGAAGAACAGGCGGGCAACCTCGTGCCCGCCGGCCAGCGCCGCCTGGGCGAACAGCAGGGCACGGCGCGAGGAGGGCGCATGGGCGGGCGAAAAAACGGCGATGGCGAACTTCATGGTCGACTCTGTCAGCAAATCTGCCGGAATGATAAAGCCTGCCGCTCAAAAAAGCCCACCGTCTTCAATTCAAGCGGCCTGGGTCCTGCCCGTCTCCGGCAAAAACCAGTTCAGCACCAGCGCACAGATGCCGCCGGTAGCAACCCCAGACTCCAGCACGGTGCGAATCGCAGCGGGCATGTGCGCGAGGAACTCAGGCACCTGCGCCACCCCCAGGCCCAACGCCAGCGACACCGCGATAATCAACAGGGCACGGCGATCCAGCGTGGTGCTGGCCAGAATATTGATACCCGAAGCCGCCACCGCGCCGAACATCACCATGGCTGCACCACCCAGTACCGGCTCCGGCACCGCCTGAATCACCCCGGCAACACTGGGGAACAACCCCAGCAGCACCAGCATTGCGGCAATCCAGATGCCAATGTGCCGGCTGGCAATGCCGGTCAGCTGGATCACCCCATTGTTCTGGGCAAAGATCGAGCTGGGGAAGGTATTGAACGCCCCGGCCAGCAGGGAATTGGCGCCGTTGACCAGTACGCCGCCCTTGATCCGCTGCATCCATACCGGGCCTTCGACCGGCTCGCGCGAGACCTTGCTGGTGGCGGTGACATCGCCGATCGCTTCCAGCGAAGTGACCAGGTAGATCACCAGCATCGGAATAAACAACGACCAGGAAAAGCCCAGGCCAAAATGCAATGGCACCGGCAACTGCAACCACGCGGCCTGATGCATGCCGGTGAAGTCCAGCCGCCCCAGATAGCCCGCCAGGGCATAACCCACCGCCAGTGCGATGACGATGGCGCAACTGCGCATCCACACCAGCGGGGTACGGTTGAGAAGGACGATAATCGCCAGCACGACCCCGGACAGCAGCAGGTTCTCACCATTGGCGAAGGTGCCGTTGGCCATGGCCGAGAAGCCGCCACCCATGCTGATCAGGCCGACCTTGATCAGCGTCAGGCCAATCATCAGCACCACGATGCCGGTCACCAAAGGCGTGATCAAGCGTTTGACGAAGGGCAAAATTCGCGAAATACCCATCTCCACGAACGATCCGGCAATCACCACGCCGAAGATCGCCGCCATCACCCCTTCGACCGGCGTCCCTTGCTTGACCATCAAGGCACCTCCGGCAATCAGCGGCCCGACGAAGTTGAAGCTGGTACCCTGAACAATCAACAGCCCCGCACCAAAGGGCCCGAAGCGGCGGCATTGAACAAAAGTCGCAATGCCGGAAATCACCAGCGACATCGACACGATCAGATTGGTATCGCGCGCCGACACACCCAGCGCCTGGCAGATCAATAGCCCGGGCGTGACAATCGGCACGATGATCGCCAACAAATGCTGAAAGGCAGCCAGCAGGCCGATCCAAAGACGGGGCTTGTCTTCAAGGCCCAGCACCAATTCATTGGCCTGGGGCAGGGCTGCAGGCGGCGGTTCGATAACGCTCATGGGGGTGCCTTGGAAAAAAAGAGCGCAATTCTACGGAGCTGCTATCGGACACGCAAAAAAAAACCCGCCGAAGCGGGCTTTTTCATTCAGCGCACAATCAGTCGTCGCGCCCCATCAGGCCGAACAGCTGAAGCAGGCTGACGAACAGGTTGTAGATCGATACATACAGGCTGATGGTCGCCATGATGTAGTTACGCTCGCCACCGTGAATGATCGCACTGGTCTGGAACAGGATACAGACCGAGGAGAACAGCACGAAACCTGCGCTGATCGCCAGTTGCAGGCCGCTGATCTGGAAGAACAGGCTGGCCAGCACCGCACCCATCAGCACGAAGAAACCTGCGGTGATGAAACCACCGAGGAAGCTCATGTCCTTACGGGTGATCAACACATAGGCCGACAGGCCGCCGAACACCAGTGCCGTCATGGCAAAGGCCGAGCTGACCACTTCCGCGCCGCCCTGCATGCCCAGGTAACGGTTGAGGATCGGCCCAAGCAGAAAGCCCATGAAACCGGTCAAGGCAAAGGTGGACACCAGGCCCCAGACCGAATCACGCAGCTTGTTGGTGAGGAAGAACAGGCCGTAGAAACCGATCAGTACGACGAAAATGTTCGGATAGCCAACCCGCATCTGCTGCGCCACGTAGGCCATCACACCACTGAAGGCCAGGGTGATGGCCAAGAGGCCGTAGGTGTTGCGCAGGACGCGGCCAACTTCTAGCTGCTCGGCGGCCTGCAGGCTGTTATTAACTGCGTAATCCTGTTCGCGCATGGCGACACTCCTGTGGGTTTGAAACGTTCAGTCGCAAAGATCATAACAGGTGCGGTGTAAACGGCTACACAGAGAGTTTGACAGTGTGTTTCATTACGGTATTATGGCGCCCGCAATGCAATGGAGGTGTGGCCGAGTGGTTTAAGGCAGCAGTCTTGAAAACTGCCGACTGTAACAGGTCCCAGAGTTCTTATCTAAGGTAGCCAGTCGTAGCACCTTACGTAGCATCCTCCAGCAGCATCCGGGAAATTGGCAGAGTGGTTGAATGCACCGGTCTTGAAAACCGGCGTACGTTAATAGCGTACCCAGGGTTCGAATCCCTGGTTTCCCGCCAAACATCAGTGAAATCAAGGGCATATGCTTAGGCTATGCCCTTTTTTCGTCTGCGTCACCGACGATTTTTCATGGGAGCCTGGCCGTGATTATCGTTTTATAAGGTGCAGCGATTTTGTTGCCTCTTATAGTGCCAGTGCTTCTCAACAGGAAAAGGTCGTTGCGGTTTTTAGAGAGGAGCATTTGGCCAGCCTCGCTGCGAGCCGGTGAGCATTCACCAGCCCAAGCCCACCATCCGCTCTTGCCAGAAGAATTGATTTGCACATGCTCAGTGGTGATGGTGATTCCGGCGGCGTCGAATTTCCAAGGTTGCTGATCTGCACCTATAAGTAGGTAAGTAGGTTGAGAGAAGTTATTGCACGGCGACGTAGGCCGATCTCAATCAAGCACTATGTAAACTGACGCAGAATAGTGAACCTGCCGTATGGAGGATCAGATCGCTCTGGAAAGCTGGCACGTGGCATTTTCCACTTGTGCTTCCTCACTGCTTGTGGGTGAGTGTTTTACCACTCCCTATCAACCTGAGTATCCCTGGTCTATTCTTCTTGCTTAGTCGCCAGCACCTGAGTCTGTCATCTGGGTTGTTTCTCCTTTGGAATATCCTTGGCCATTGGTTTGTAGGTGGAAATATTTTGTCGGCGCATGATTTCACATACCAAATTTACTCCCTGACGCTGGTGACCTCAAATGACGCAATCGAAAAGCATGGTTACATCAGCGCTGTCTTCTTATAAGCATGCGTGCTGATTTTTCGAAGATGCCGACCAAAATCAGCCTAGATCACCGATTCGGTATGTAAGTATCCTCCAAGAGTCGTCGCGATGCACCGAGGCTAATCAGCACTTTTCTCGCCGGCCAACTTGCCTTAAGCATTCCAATTGGTATTTGACGCAACGTGAATTTCAGCAGTCTCTGAACTTGTCGTTGTTGTCAGTAACGGCAACCCTTCCCACATTCCCGCACCGCACCCGTATTCATATCCGTACCCATGTCACGTTCCGCTCCCCATCCCGATAACACCGGCGATATCCAGTTCAGGCCCAGCCGAACTAAAGGGAGCCCGCCCTGAGGTAAGTTGCCGCTACAACACCAGCTATCTGCATTGCGCAGGGTTAAGTAGCTTGCCGCTCGCGGAATGAGTACCGGTGCTTGCCTGATTCCTAGATCTTCAGTCTCCGCTTGCAACCCCAAGTATCGATCCCTTCCTTTTTAGCCCATCCCCCGGTGAGATCGGTTGCCGGAGATGGTGCCTTCCGGGCTAGGACGCGATGGGTAGTTTGAATCAATGCTTCTATTGTTTTGAAAGAGGGGCTATCAAGCGTTGGTCATCACTCAAAAGGGGTATGCGTAACCCGGTGACAGCTCGAACCTCCCTGAGCAGGCGAGGGCTGAGTATTGGGGCCATGCACCCTGATCTAGGCCAAGACGGTGGTCGATTTTAGATCATTTTCCACCGTTCATAGGAAGAAAGCCTTGCGGGAGTCCGCTCGTGGGCGGGCGGGGATGCGAAGTGTGGAGGCTGCATCTGGCCGGCTAGCGAGTATTTTGGCCTGGTTAACCAAAATTTTTTTCTGTTATATAGAGCGAGTATTTTGGCCAATCACCAGTTTGATCAGAATATTCTGTAGAAATACCCTATTCACCCAATGTTCAGAAACGGCGGTTTTTGGAGGGGTTGGCTGGAAGCCGCGTGCCTCGCGGAGGGGCATAGTTGAGGAGGCTGAATAAGCAGGTGTTTATTTAAGTGATTAGAGTTGCTGGAAATATTATTCTGCAGTTGCTTATGGCTTAATATTTAACTGAGTATTGACTTAAATTAACATCAGGTTGGCGGTTTTTTTGTTGCAGGAACCTCTTGGGGTATGCCAACCTTTAAAAGGTCACGGCATGGCGTCGTGATGCTCAGACATTGGAAAAAGCTTGTGGGTAGTGACGGTAGGTCGTGAGGTTTTGAGTTTGACGAAGATTGCAGACCATGCGGAAGTTACAGATTTGGTCATGGAGTATTTCAAGCCATCACAGCCCAAGTATCCAGGTAGGATCAAAGGCAGCAGTGCAACCAAGTGCACTCAAGCCGAGAGTCATAAATTTGTCAGCGGTATATTCTTTTGGCTCTTATGCATAAGTATTCAGTGCTTCATGGTGAGTCCCGAAAAGAATTTCTGCGGGTATATATTTCTTGGATTAATGCTCTGGTCTGATAGTTGTGTAGAGATTTAAATATTAAGTCCTTAGTGTTTTCTTGGCTTTTGTCTGTTTTTCGCCCGGCTTACGCTTCATTTTATCAAGGCTTGATCCTGGTTTAAGTTGGCTTGTGCTCGGGTTTTATCTTGGCCGCGCTGCGCTTTCGATTGGTGTTGATGTGCTGATCATCCTTGTTTCGCAGGGCGTTAATTCTTATTGGCCGGAAGGCTATATCAATGGCGTGCACCGCTAGTTGGTGTTTTCGTACCTCTGCGCCTATTGTTTGTTAATTGTGTTGGTGGTTATGCTGAATTATTCGGAGTTGATGGAGACTTCCAGGAATGGGATTTCCACGTACAGGCTTATCTGTGGGGATTCGATGTTGAGGGCTTGTTTTGATGGTTGGATTTACAAACGGTCTAAGTCGAAAAAAAGAAAGCGTCCGAAAACTTACGCTTACGCCGCAAAGGGCTTTATTAACTACATTGAAACTGTAGACCAGCTGTTGGGTGGCTTGACTCCAAAGCTGTACGCCGACGCCCTCGACGCCTATGAAAGCTATCTGGTCTTTGGTGCTGACAGTGAATCTGAGATCGCTAGTGCTGTTGCAAAGGTTCTGCATCCAAAAAAGCTCAAGGGGTCGTCGGTACGGACGTACTTTGCAGCAGTCAATTCATTCCTGGCCGCTAGCGAAAGTGCACACGTTGGTATGAGTCAGTTGTTTGAAGGTGGCTATATTGCCGATGTGGACATATCACCGTTGTCCGATGCGGTCAGTAGTAGGCCTACGACTTCCTTGGAGCGGGCTGCGATCAAATCCAAAAGCTGGTTTGCCGGATGTGTGGCTGGCGGTGCACGTAAGGTAAAAAGCACTCACTTGACCGCCGTTTCGAAACCATCCTCATTGGCTCACACTGATCGTTCGGGGGGAGATGAGAAGGCGTTTCCAATTGATAAGTGCGCGGAGCTAATTGCTGGTGCGACCTGTCTCCGAGATGCAGTGCTGTGGTCGTTCTTGGCCGCGTCGGGTTGCCGTATCTCTGAGGCGTTGACGCTCCAGCGAGACGACATTGTCCTCGAGTTCGAAGTTACGTCCCTGAAGAAGGTTTACATCGTAGACCCGGCAAGCCGTCGCGATTTGCTCAGCAAACACCTTCCGGAGCGCGCCATCAACGAAATTTCGCATAAAGGCCGTAGCACGACTGAGACTTGGCTGATTGAACCCTTCGCTTCGATGTTTTGGGTTTGCCTCCATGAGTATGTGGAGGAGCAACAAGGGCTGGAGAAGAAGCGGCGTCAGCCGGTGTTCCATAACTTTCTGTTTCGAAACCTCCGAAACGGGAAACCGATGCCAACTTCCTACCAGGCGGTATGGGAAAGGTTCAGGACGGCAGCGTTTAAAGTCACGGGTCAAAATTATGGCTTTCACTCACTACGCCACATGTATGCGTACTACCTGCTGAACCATTGCCCGAATCCAATGAACATCCGGAAGTTTGGGATGGATCTGAAGACCGTCCAGCAATTGATGGGGCATGGCTCCATTAAGTCGACTGAGCGCTACGCTAGGCGAGATGCCAAGATGCTGGAAGCGACATTTTCGGCAATCAATATGCTTAGGATGTCGGCTTCAAATTTTAACGTTCAGCAGGTGCAGATCAAATACCTGGAAAATGAAGTGGAAGCTCTGAAGGCAGAGCTTAAAGACGGAAACTCTGATGTTGAATCTTGATGATGTAAAACTTCAATGGTTGGCCAGTGACCAAGAGGTAGTAAGCGAGTTTAAAAGAGCTGTGTCCTTCGTTAGAAAGGTCTATGCCGCTGTAAGGCCTGGCGCCATGGCAAAAGGCGAGGCTGCCGGGAAGCTTCGAAACGCATTTTCCTATGGGGTCAGCTTTAACCATTGGAGTCTCTTGCAGATTGAGGAGGCTTACTCATTTACCACGCGAGATTCTTCAGTAAAGCTGGGGGATATCGACAGAAAGTTCGCTGAACTTCCTGCTTCGTACAACTCCGTCATGTCGTCATTTTTGAAGATGGTGTTCATCGCTTTATGGGCACGCAAGGTTCTTGTCACCGCCTTGGACTTTCAAACGGTCACGAGCAATCACGATATTTTCGATCATCTCTGTGTCGAATTGAATGTCGAGTGTTTATCAAGCATCAGGGGACTCCACCCACTTTCTTCCCTTCCAAGTCAGTATAAGCGGGCTGAGACAAACGACAACAGTAGCCGGGTCAATTTCTGGATTAGGACGTTGTTTTGCACGACGTTCTATACTTTGGCTGACGTTGAGGCGGCAGATTGCCAAGAGCTTTTCGACAACGCGTATGGAACTGGAGAGAAGCGGCTTCGCAGGTATTACGTAAAAGATTTCCTGTTGATGCTGACGAAGGCCGATCCAGGCAAATCTGAGGTAGTGAACTGCATCTTCGGCGCTTACGATCAGGCCCGAGAGACTGAGCTCGAACTTGCGAAGCAAGCGAAGGAGGAGCAGCGTATCGCTGAAGGTAAATCTCGCTTCAGCTCGGTTGATGAGTCCTACGACCTGGCAGCAAAAATTTCTAACAGTGGTGAAGAGTTCAATTTTCAGGATATTCTAAAAACATATTTTAAGCCCAATAAGCTTAAGCGAATTTTTGATCTGAAAACGCATTACGATTACGATCCGATCTACGAGTCCATGCATCCTGCAGTCCAAGATTTCGTGATGCTGATTAACGCACTGTTCAGGTCTTTTATAAAATCCAAGAAACTGCTGAAAGAGCATGGTCACGTTTTGGTATTGAATCTCCTGCTCAGTTACCTGGCCTGCTTTCTTCCGAATTTCATCAGGCGTCGTGATGGTTCGCTTAATGAACATCCAAAAGGGTTTGAGGCGCTGAACTGCACGATCCTGTTTACGCGGCAGCACATCTTCGTTGATGGGGTGTTGAATTATGAGAAGGAGCCACCACCTACATTTTTGACTTACATGGATATGTATGCAAAAGCACAGGGTTGGCATAATGATACACATTATGCTCGTGTTTTAGTGTGTGAGGATTTTTGTACATACATTCAAGATAATCGCAATGAACTAAAAGGCGCTGAGAGTTTTGTCAATAATTTCACTGCTTCCTGCTTCCCTGCCACTCAAAGAAGAACTGGGACGGTAAAAAAAGTTATTCCTCGTGACTATTTTGCTACTTTCCTAAGTATGCTATATAGTCTTGAGTATCTCGTAATGCATATCAATGACATGGCAGCCGGAAGGAATTGCGGAATCCTTAATGGGCGTCTGTGTAAAGTCAATATTTATGATCTACAAGATAGTCATGCATGGTCTGGTTTGATGTCTAAGCATGCGCAGGGTGCCAATGGCATAGGCATGGTAAATCTGGATCTTGTGAACTATTGCCCTATTTTTTTCCATGCAGGAAAAATTTATCGGATGACGTACGTTCCTCGATTCTTTACGCTGATGGACTACGAGGTGAGTGGCACGTTGGTTAAGCGTATTTCTCCGAGTCAGCTTCGTGTCACCATTGCAATGTGCGAAACCGGGCTTCGACAACATCACATTGTATGGCTTGATAAAGATCGTTTTGACTGTGTAATGGATAAGTATAGCAAGAGTCAGTTAGCCCCTCTATTTGTTAATAGCGACAAGTCTCATGGTGAGTGGACGGCAATTGTTGCGCGACATGTGATGAGGCTTTTTGATCGTCAACGTGATTTTTATAATGAATGCTCGTTCGCACATTATAACGAAGATATATGGTATGGCGGCGTGGAGGGTGCAAAGTTTGGTAAGTATAAGCCCCTGTTTAGAGGGGTAGGGGATGGTAGGGCTGATGCCCTGTGGAAGAATTATAAATTGTTTCCTGTGTATCTGTTGATGCTTCAGCATTTTATCCGAGAAACTATGGGTGACACAGGCGGCGACGCACTCGTTTATTATAAAGATAGTTTAGGTGGTAAGATTCCTGTAGATGATTACAGCGTGGAATTTTTGAACAAGGTGTCCAGGAATTCTCTCTCGAGTCCTCACACTCCCCATGCATTGCGGGCCGGGTTCGTGTCGGAAGCAATCCGTTTTCTTCCGCCATCAATTATTGGCCAGTTTATGACCGGGCAAACCGAGGAGCTGGTGTGGTACTACGCAATTTTTGACGGCAAAAATATGCCTGATCATCAGAAGCTGCTCGCCGATTATCTCCAAAAGAACATGCAGGCCTTGGGGCAGGGTGAGGCTCCTGAACTCGCTAAGGTTGTCATGGAGATGAACGCCCGTTTGATGAGTAGCATCCGAAAGGATCCAGTGAAAGCCGTTCAGGATCATGGGTTGGTCAGCCTGACGGGGGTTAAAGAGAGCGAGAGTGGCGTTGAGGTGTTGCGTGCCAAGCGGTACACCCAGTTGGCGTTCAATAATTGCCATATCTGCCCCTTCGGTAACCACTGTCCTAAAGAGGTGGTGGAGCAGTTTGGCGCCGGTCAGCCCTGTGCACTCTGTCCTTACGCCATTCGTGGTGTGGATCATCTGCGCGCCATCAGTGTGGAGAAGGACAAGGCTAAGGAGATGATGGCTGGTGTGTTGAAGCATATCAAAGAGCACCGAGCGCTGAAGAAGTCGTCTCAAAACATCCAGGCTATTGAGAAATTGAATGCTGAACATGATCGTCATGCGCGTGAGGCGTTCGCGCTTGAAGCCATCGAGCAGCAGCTGTATTTGATGGCCAAGTCTGGGCAGCTTCAGAGCCTCTATGCCAATGACAAAGAAGGGGTCGTTAGCCACTATCAGAAAATCCAGCTCACCGAAGATGAGCACTTGTTGAAGCGGTTGATTGATGTTCAGAATTTTCCTGATGCAACCAGTCCAGAGCTCAATACCAAATTTGCTTACATGCGGACGGCACTCCTCGTTAAGGAAAGCAAAATCGAGGAACTGCTCAAAGTGGATGATCGCTCGCCTGCCCACAAGCTCGGTTCTCAGATTGGCAGCATGCTTAGCTCAGGTGCTCTCCATGTAAACGATGTGCTTCGCATCAAGAAGAGTGCTGAACTGCTTCATGATGTGCAGGAGCCGAGCTTGGTCATCGCCAACAGGATCGGTGTGTCACTGAGGAAAGTCGAATGACGGAATCAAGGCACGATCCTTTCCTGAATTTCAGAGAAGCTGCCCGGAAAACGCGTGTCGATCACATCGAAAATGCGTTGAGGTTGTTGAAGGATGCCACTTTCAAGAACGTCACCAGGCTGGCAATTAGCGTTGCGAATTTGGTCACTGATGCTGAAGCGGCTTCATGGGCTGCTGATGGTGTAGGCCGTGAGGATGAGCAGGCTCCCATGAGCCACATCACCCTTCTCAAAAATGCTCATTACCGAGAAATTCTCGACAGCTACTTTGATTTTTCTTCAGGAAAATTGGTCGAAAATACTGTTGATCTAGAATCCCACAGGGCGCTGCAGCTCAAATGTGGCTCCCTGGAGTCTCAGATCAAGTTGCTCAAGCAAATGGTCGTGAATCAGGATAGTAAGGAGGGACTTGAGTACAACGCGGATCCGGTTAGAAATCCCTCTGACACCGAGCAGGCACTCCAAGATGCAAAATACCTCCTGGATTTCCTCGACGATTTTCGCGATTCGTTTGAGGATATGGTTGAAGTGGTTTTGCCAGGTGAGGAGTCGGGTAGGCCTGCGGGGATCCACGGCCCGTTCAATCAGATCCGAACCCATGAGGAGATGGAGCATCTGCAGTCAATTCGGGATCGTATTGAAGATGGCATGAGGGAGTCTAGGTAATCACTGGTGAATGTGGCCTCACCGGTTAGCTTGTCGCAACCGGTTTGAAGTTCTGGACGTGCGACATGAACATGCGAGCGACCAATTGTTAGTTGCGCACTTTGTCCAAGCTAAGAAAAACTACTCTTGGCCAGATTCTCTGGTGCTGCTCGATAGCGATTTGCAAAATATCACGTAGGTTCACACCGCCCCGGTCTCGCTGAGAACGCGTGCTTGTACCGGGCACCCTGATCAATTATGCGACAGCATGCCAGAGCCGCCGCACGGTGCTCTTTGGCAATCCCAGTTGCCGGCAGATCTCCGCCTGCGAGAGCCCGGCCTTCTTCAAATCCTGTACTGCTCTCAGCTTCTCTGCGGCAGATGCCGATTGGGGAGGTGTGAGCTTCGTTGGCTCGCCTGGTAGAACCTCATCAAGGACGCCAAGGTGCAGCAACTCGGCGAGCGTTTCATTCAAGGCAGAGCGGGGAGTCTTGCCCTCATGTGCAGCTGCCACCAGTGTGAGAAACGACAGCGGCGTCAGGCTCAACGCCTGAGCTAGATCTGCGCTGAGGTCAACGCTGGCGGACGTATTTGACGCCTCCAGTCGGCTGATATGACCCTGGTCAGCCTGGCCTTGAAGATCAGCTTGCGATAAGCCACGCCGCACTCTCAGCCACTGCAGCGTTGCTGCGTAAGCCTTTCGCAAAGACATTGAAGCAACCTCCCCAGAAAAGAGGACGGTATGCCGGGTTTGATTGGGGCCAAACAAATGTATATAGTCATTGCGATGGCTCTAAAGCTCTGGTCGCTCAGTGATTTAGACCCGTCGAAATCTCCGCTGTTTTTTCGTTACCTCGAGGATTTGCAATTTATGGGTAATTCCTCTGAGCTTGAGCTGCTGCAGGAGGGTGAGATCTCGTCCTTTGGGACGGAATTTTCTCGAGTTGAAATTGAGGCGTTGGTGGCCGAGCGATTCCCTCGCAAGGCATATTGCTTGGTTGAGGATTGGCTCATTTTCCACGTCGACGAGCCTCAGGAGTCGCTGGCTAAGGTTCGGGCTTCTGGGCTTGAGCCGATGTTCCTGTATTCCCATTGCGTCATCTTTGACGGGCATGGACGGTTTCCCCCTGGCGGCTGGGTACGCTCGACTTTATGCAAGTCGTTCGATGGTGATTGCCTGTTTGAGACGCGCAACACGGTGTACGTGCTTGTGGGGAAGGGGCGTGAGATGACCGCATCGCTCAAGACAATATTCGGTTTATGTTAATCGCAGGTGCCACCAAGCGTGCCTGCCCACATAGGATTCACGATGTTTCGCATTAGCATGCAAGACCAGGCTGGCCCCGTGGGTATGTTTGGCGACGGTCTCGCCCACTTTCACGCGATTTCGCGATCCTTAGCCACACATTGGTATCACGTAAGCCTGAAGCGCCGACATGAGGATCGGTTTGTGGCTTACGAGGAAATGCTGAACGACGAACCTCGTCTAGTTGAGCTGCTGATCTCTCAAGATGAGACTATGGCTGTCCAAGAAGTTCAGGTAGTCACGCCAGGTTGGATGAATAAGGACTCAAGCTGGAAGATGGAAAAGCTGACCTCGCTGTCCATGGGATTCAGCAAGGCAGAGGTGCCGATCTGCATCCTGCAGGTCGAGAGTGGTGATGTGTACGTCAATACCCACCAGCGCGATCTGGATGTTGCCTCACTGATTGGGTTGAAGGAGCTATATCGGCGCAGTAGTGCGACCACCGCAGTGCCTTCCGCGCTGGAGGCTGTGTAGCAATGTCAGAGATCAACACCGTAGCGGTTGATTTGCACGTGAAGCGTTACTCCGACTTTGACCTGCTTCGTATCGCCAAGGCGGTGAGCCAAGAGTACGAAGGCTTGATCACCGCATACCTTGTGAGCGTACATATTCACGCATGCAGTGCAGTCGGCGTCGTGTTTGGTCACCTTTGCCCTGGGCCACATCAGCAACTTGCGGATGGTCGTTTGATCCGGACGTCGGACATTCAGTCTGTGACGAAAGAAGGTAGGTTCTGGGTGATCACCACGGTCAACTCCAAGTATGTGATTGCCACCTTCCCGCGTGATGTAGGACGGCGAAGCTTGCGTGAGTTCATGCGTGTAGCGGGCGACCGGTATTTTCCAACGCCTCGTCGCCTCCAGTAGACGCCGCATCGTTGTTTTTTGGGCTTTCCCCGCTTTCGGGGGACGGCTGTCGTGAACCAAGCCCCGGAAGCGCCGGGGTTTGGCCCTGGCGGGCTTTCATCCTCATCTGGGTAAATGCACTGACTTGCTCACCCATTTGCATTCGACCTGACCAGTCATTTACATCGGATTTGACCAGCACGATTCGTGGACATGACCGGCAGAGAACGACCCATAGCTGGCCTTCGGGAGAGGGCTTTTGCCCTGTCCCTAAGCTTGATAATCAGACCTCAGGAAACTTCATTTTCGCCATGCGCTACGAACAGATTTCGTCATTGGAAGAATTTCTTTCTCAAGTTGAAAAACGCCTTTTGGAGCCCGAACGGCGAGTGAGCGTGTCGTTTCCACCTACCGCAACTACACCCTGGGACAGTGATGCGCTAGCTCGCGCCAATTTGTCGATACTGGAAAGCGTTGCAGGATCCGCAAACCTATACGCCATCTTTACCGGTGCATGCGGTGAAACAGAACGCTCGCTCAGGTATTTTGGAAAAACAACTAAGAAGCTAGCGCGGCAAAGGATTAGGAACCATTTCTTCCGAAAGAGTGAGCAGACAGGGTCGAAGTTGGCCCAGGTTGTAGCACATGCATGTGACGGTGGAACGGTAGAGATCGCTTGGGTTGAAGTGCACCCTGAGTCGCTCAGAATGTAGTGGTCAACTAATCCCGGACACGACGTTAAGTTTTTCTTCGGCCTGAGCTGGCGCCAGCCCACCGTTGAATTGATGGGGGCGAATCCAGTTGTACCGATGCATCAAGAAATGGCTGATATCGCGCTGGGCTTCTTGAGCAGTTCGGTAGCCCATGGTCGGTATCCATTCAGTTTTCACGCTGCGAAACACACGCTCCATCGGCGCATTGTCCCAGCAATTACCCCGGCGGCTCATGCTCTGGCGCATGCGATAACGCCACAGCCGCTGGCGAAATAAACGACTCCCATACTGCGACCCTTGATCCGAGTGAAACAGCAGGCCCTGAGGTCTTCCTCGTTGCTCATAGGCCATATCCAGTGCCTTGATAACCAGCTCGGCGTCCGGCTTTTCCGACAATGCCCAACCCACTATCCGGCGCGCGCAAAGATCTAGCACAACAGCCAGATAATGCCATTTCCCTTGGGCCCAAATGTAGGTGATGTCGCCGCACCACACTTGGTTGGGGGCCGAGACATCGAACTCCCGATTCAAGATGTTCGGGATATCCAACCGTTCGACCGTCGCTCGTTTATAGGCATGAGAACCTGGCTGTTTGCTCACGAGGTCAAGCTCACGCATCAAGCTGCGTACCTTAAATCGCCCCAGTTGCTCGCCGTCTTCACGCATGATCGACAAGATGCTGCGGCTGCCCGCAGCACTACGACTTTCTGTGAACAGTTCATTGACCCGACTGCGCAGCCGAAGCCGCTCAATATCAGGAGTCCGGCGCCTGAGACGCTGGGCGTAGTAACACGAGCGGGTGACTTCAAACACTTTGCACAGCCAATCAATCGGCTCGTGGACGCTAAGCTGATTGATCAGCGCGTACGCTCGTGATCTTCCGACATCAAGAGCGCGGTAGCCTTTTTTAGTATCGATTTTTCCCGTTCAAGGCGGGCGATCCGGACTTCCAGTTCCTGGATTTTCTGCTGCTCCGGGGTCAGCGCTTTGCTTAGCGGGGTGACACCTTGGCGCTCCTTCTGAACCTGCTCAACCCAGCGGCGTAGTGCCGACTCGCCGACGCCGAGTGAACGACTGGCTTCGATGTAGCTGTAGTTTTGCTTGAGCACGAGGTCGGCAGCCTCGCGTTTGAATTCAGCGGAAAAGGAACGGCGTTGTTTGGTCATTTGACACCTCGATCTGGCGAGCATTCTCGCCTAAATGGGTGTCCGGTTTCATTAGACCACTACAGAAATTACCTTGAGGAAGAACTGATAATTCGCCATCCCGAAGCCGACTGGAACAGAGAGAACAGCGCCAAGATCAACGCTTCGTTCGAGGCTCCTAGTCTTGCCCTGGAAGATACGGCTAACTGATATTCGAAGTTTGGAGGGGCGAGAGGCCGCTTCTGGCCGTTCTCTGCCGATCATGGTTACAACACGTGTTGGTCAAATCCGATGCAATTGCTGGTCAGAACGAATGCAAATGGGTGGTCAAGTGGAACGCAATTTCGCAGCCATCCTTAATGACCTCGACGACGAGGAGCGAAACGGCACGCCCTCAACCGGTGAGTCACTCGAGCTCAATGAGGTTCGTGACTCTGTCCCAGTGCAGCATCACCACTGCGGCATCGATATCGTCTTGGAAATGACCATCCACAGCCATGGAGAGAGCGTTTCCTGCAGGCGAGCATCGGATCAACCAGGTTGGTTGACGGGCCTTACGCAACGGACTGGGATAAATTCCTAGCTAGGTGGGAAGCAGAGATGCGGCATCTGGAGCAGCATAGGGCCGCGAGACACAAACCTGGAACTGATTGAGTGAGTGACGGGCATGGTAAAAGACGAAGATGACACTGTGTATTGCGACATTCAGATGCCATTGGCCCAAGGAAGAGAGCTGCTGGATGAGCTTGCAAGGTGTCTAGAAAATCCGGGGCGATTCACTGGATGCTGCGCAAAAAGTTCAGCGTGGTGATCGAGAAGACCGCGCGTGAGCTCGCTGGCACTCCATGCCTGGAGCTCGATGAGCCTGATCCATCCAAGCAAGAGATCTGTTGCAGTCGCATGTTCGGCAATCGTCTCACAGAGATTGCACCGATTGCGGATTCCACGCTATCCGGCCACTCATTCCACGCTTATCCGGCCGGGTATTCCACGCACATCCGGCCACCTGTTCCACGGCCATCCGGCCGGGCAGTTGGAGCGCAGCGACGCAGGTTTGCATTGTTAGTCTGAAGTCCCTGTTGCAGTCAATTTCATCGAACGCCTGCGCATCGATTCACCTTTGAGTTCGATGCGGTAAGCGTTATGCACCAGCCGGTCGAGGATCGCATCGGCCAAGGTCGGATCACCGATCAACTCATGCCATTTGTCCACCGGCATCTGGCTGGTCACCAGCGTCGAGCGGTGGATTCGGCGCTCGAGGATGTGGGCGATGACACCCGCGGTGTTTGGCCCGGTCTGCTCCGCCCAGCGGATCAGCCGCTGCGGCGTCCACTCGGCATGTTCGCGGTGGCTCTTGGGCATGTGCTCGGTCTGGGTGGTGTGACGGCCTTTGTGCGGCGAGCGCACATGGCTGGCCACGCGCTGGTTGGCGTGGAAGCACTCGACGGTCTGTGCGGTCAGGCGCACTTCGAGTTGGTGCTTCACCAGTTGGTACGGTACCGAGTAGTAATGGCCGTCGACTTCGACGTGGTAGTCGATGTGCGCCCGCACCTTTTTCCATTCGGCGTAGACATAGGGCTGTTCCGGCAGGGGTTGCAGCGCGGGTTGGTCGAGCGCCTCGAAGGCCGAGCGGCGCGAGCCGGGCAGCTTCTTGAAGGGTCGTTGATTCAGTCGCTCCAACAGCACGCCGATGGCGGTGTTGAGTTCGCCCAGCGAGAAGAACTGGCGGTTGCGCAAGGCCGCGAGGATCCAGCGTTCGACCACCTGCACGCCGACTTCGACCTTGGCCTTGTCCTTCGGCTTGCGGGCGCGAGCGGGCAACACGGCGACCCCGTAATGCTCGGCCAGATCGCGGTAGCTGGGGTTGATGTCCGGTTCGTAGCGATGCGCTTTGCTGACGCCGCTGCGCAGATTATCCGGTACCAGGATCGCGGGCGCTCCGCCGAGGAAAGCGAAGCAGCGGGCGTGCGAGCCCAGCCAGTCAGGGAGTTTCTGCGACCAGGTGGCTTCGGCGAAGGTGTAGCTGGAAGCGCCGAGGACGGCGACGAAGACCTGGGCCTGGCGGATTTCGCCGGTGTGCCGGTCGATGACCGGCACGGTCTGGCCGGCGTAGTCGACGAACAGCTTTTCACCGGCGCGATGTTCCTGACGCATGATCACGTCGACCTTGGCGGCCCAGAGCCGGTAGTGCACGCAGAACCAGCTGTATTGAAGTGTGTCACGAACGCTGGCGTAAGCCAGCGATGCTGTATCAAAGATGGGAGAAGGCCTCCCGGAGTCGGCTTGCAGGAGCTGGTTTCAAACCGCCCGGTGCTGCTGCGTTCAAAAGGCGTGGTGGTGAGCGACTGTGGAAAAGGCGCTGATATGTTCAATCCCGAGGAAGCGAAGTACGCCAATGGTGTGTTGGTGGAACTGCCGTACCCCACAGACGACGTGCGTTTGATGACAAAGGCTGCGGTGGACGCCGTGGATCGGGTGTACCGGGCAGGGTTCAAGTACAGCAAAGCTGAGGTGCTCCTGGTCAACCTCTGCCAGAAAGGGGAGCACACGGAAGACCTCTTTTCGATCTTTCAGCCAGTTGCCACGGAGAAGGTCATGGGTGTTCTTGACGCCATTAATGGTCGGTGGGGTAGGGGGACGATGCGCTTGGCGAGTGTGCCGACTGATCCTGAATGGGGGATGCGTCGGGAGATGATGAGCCAGAGTTTTACGACGCGGGTTGATCAGCTTTGGACGGTTTACTGCAAATGAGCTGCGCTTCGCCATCCGCAATTCACCATGCCTTGTGAAGGGGCGAGAACAGAATTGCCCGAGATTATGGCTCAGCAATAATTTTGCTGAACCATAGTTTTCGCGGATGGTACTACAGATTCAAACCAGCGACGTTTCACAGATTGCTCAACACCCGCAAAGTGACGTTCCACTGGAGTCACTTCAAGTTAAGTAAGTCAAAAATCACCCGCGCAAATTTACTAGCCTTAGCAGGGTCAGATAATAATTGCATCATCTGATTCTGGTGAGCATCGCCGCTGTCCATAATTGCGTCATCCACCGCGTTGGCAAAATTACCTAGCAGCGCTTGCTCGGCGGTATTGTTGGCCAGTTGCTGCATCACCAACTGGTTTTCACTGACTTTGTCCCGGATGGTGTAGGCGTAGTTCACCATATCTTTGTCGGTAAGCTGATCAGTCACAAACAGCTCGTTGAGCCGTTCCAATATCTGAGAAAGCAGCTCTTCCTTTTTGTCCTTCGCCTTCGCTGAACCCAGCCCCTCACCTGGAACAAGCTTATGGTCAGGCGAGTCCTCTTTTAGCTTCAGGTCTTGCTGAGTTATCTTTGAAACCCGGTAATGGCTGAGGATGATACTGTCTAGGTCAATTTCATCCTCATCCACGGTGGTTTCGCGCAGCATAGGGCTTAGATTGCGTGCATACAGGCTGAGTTTTTCCAGCTGCTTATCATCGTAATCGACGATCTGCGACATGAACTCATAGAAGCGCACGAAAGTGCCGAGATCTTTTTTGAAGATGTCCAGAGCGTCCTTGGCTTGCTTGCATTCCTTCAGGTCGTTTTCAGCGTTGGCGATCAACACTGCATCCTGCGTCTTTTTAATTCGCTCAAAAATGTCCTTCGAGTGCGCGTAGGCGTCAACCGCCAGCTTGTAGCTTTTCGTCCATCGCTCGACTGCTGGCTTACAAATGTTGGCAATCGCCGCGTTGCTTTTGTTTTTGACGAAGAAGGCTTCGCAGAACTGCTCAACCTCGTTCGACTTGTAAATTCCCGCCGCATTGAGCTTTTCAAACAGATCGAAGATCAAGTCTGGATTGGACACGTCGGCCAGTTCTGCTGTCTGAAAATACGGCTGGAACGAGTCGAGGATGTCTTGTGGATCGTTGAAGAAATCCAGGATAAAAGTGCCTACTGCTGCTTTGCCAGGATACGTCCGGTTCAAGCGTGACAGGGTCTGTACGCACTCGACGCCGCCGAGCTTTTTGTCCACGTACATGGCGCAGAGCTTGGGCTGGTCGAACCCGGTCTGAAATTTGTTGGCAACGATCATCACCTGATAATCATCGCTATCAAAGGCTTTGCGCATGTCACGGCCTTTGAGGAAGGGATTCATGTTGCTCTCGGTGTATTTGTTACCGATTAGGGCCACGGCGTTCGGGTCTTTCTCGTTGAACTCTACCTCACCGGAGAACGCGACCATGGCATGGATTTTTTGGTAACCCTTGTCGACGATGTATTTGTCAAAGCACAGCTTATAGCGCACGGCTTCTTTGCGTGAGCTGGTCACTACCATGGCCTTGGCTTGTCCACCCAATAGGCCCATTACGTTGCTACGGAAGTGCTCGACGATTACCTGTACCTTTTGCGCGATGTTGTACTCGTGCAGGCGCACCCACTGGTTGAGTTTGACCTTGGCTTTTTTGCTTTCAACCTCCTGATCCGCCTTGTCGATTTTTTGCGCCAGGTTGTAGGCCACCTTGTAGTTGGTGTAGTTCTTCAGCACATCGAGAATAAAGCCCTCTTCAATAGCCTGGCGCATGCTGTACACATGGTAGGCCTCAGGCTTGTTGGTTTTAGAGGGTAGTTCGGCGGGTTTAGGCAAACGGCCAAACAGCTCCAGCGTCTTGGTTTTTGGCGTGGCGGTGAACGCAAAATAACTGAGGTTTTTTGACGCGCGGCGTGACGCCACGGCGGCATCGAGAATGTCCTCAGAGCTGAGCTCGTCCTCACCATCAGCCTTAGCCTCAATCATCAGCACTTCTTTCAGCTGCCGCGCTGTAGAGCCAGTTTGCGAGGAGTGTGCTTCGTCGGCAATGATCGCGTAGCTGCGCTCTTTCAGGCTGACGCTGTTTTCGATGGCGCGCAGCACATAAGGAAAGGTCTGGATGGTGACGATAATAATCGGCTGTGAGTTTTCCAGCGCGGCCGCGAGCTTCTCCGATTTGGAGCCGTCACCTTCCTGATTATTGATGCGGCCAACGGCACCATCGACGTGTTCAAACTGGTTGATGGTGTCTTGTAGCTGATCATCCAGTACGGTGCGATCCGTCACCACAATCACTGAGTTGAATTGCTTGCAGCCCTGCTCGTCGTAGAGCGCAGATAGTTGATGCGCGACCCAGGCAATCGAGTTGGACTTACCGGAACCGGCGCTGTGCTGGATCAAATATTTATGCCCAGGGCCTTCAGTGCGGGCGTCAGTGACCAATTTATTCACCACATCCCACTGGTGATAACGCGGGAAAATCAGGCTTTCTTTTTTGTATTTACGGCCCTGCCAGTCTTCCTTCTCTTCAATTTGTAGGTGCACAAAGTGCCCGAGAATCGCCAGCAAGTTACTGGGTAGCAACACCTCGTTCCACAGGTAATCAGTGGCGTACTGGTTAATGTCTGCCGGCGCATCATTACCAGCACCGCCGACCGAGGTGCCTTTGTTAAACGGCAGGAAGAAGGTGTCTGTCCCCTCCAGTCGCGTGGTCATATAGACCTCGTACTGGCTCACGGCAAAATGCACCAGGGCGCCTCGCTTGAAGGTCAGCAGCGGTTCGGGCTTTTTGGTCACCGGGTCGGTGGCAAGCCGGGTGGTTTTGTATTGCTTAATGGCGTTGTGGACGGCCTGCTTGAATTCGGATTTCAGCTCCAGTGTGGCTACTGGTAAACCGTTTACAAACAACACCAGGTCGATTCGCCAGGCTTTGGCCTTGCTGCCGGTTTGTTCGAGGTGTTCTTGTGTGGCCCAAGGTGAATACACCAGCTCCGGCACCACCCGGCAGCGGTTCTTGGCATAACGCATCAAGGTGTCAGGGTTTAGCTCGTGCTCAGGCTTGAACTGGCACAGGCTGAAACGAGTACCACGATGGCGTAGTTCGTGACGCAACACGCCTAAGGTGCCGAAGGTGCGCATCTCTTTACTGGCGGCGTTGGGGTCGGTTTTATTCAGCTGGCTGGCGACCCGCTCAAGAAAGTGCTGCCCAGGTTGGGAGGGGTATAGCGCGCAGAATCTTTGCCACTGCTCGGGCTGGGTATCTTGCACAAACCCCAGCAGGTCTTCTGGGTACAAGGCCAGTTCACGGTTGTAGTGTTCGGCTTTGCCAAGCAACCAGCCGGTACTGACCAGATGCTTGAGCATGTCGTTTTGAAACATCAGTTCGCCGGCTTTGCTCATTGCGTCGCTCCTTGCGCTAATTCTGGATGTGCATCAAGCAAGACCGCAGCCATGGCGGTTTCGTGCTTCTTCATGGCTGTATCGCACCAGTCGCTATCGTCATTTATCGAAGAAAATATATCCGCCAATTTCAATGATTGAATTATGCCTTTGTTAAGGCCCGCCCTGAACATTCCTTTTTTCTCAACGGGGTCTTTATCGCTATAGGTCGAGTTCTCGCCAACGGACAACAGCGCAAGATTACCAAAGCGATCCAGCTGAGTGATTTCACCTGTGTTTTTACTTTGAGGGCTGACATGTTCTACTGAGGTAACATGGCGCATACGAAAAATAGTGGCGCTACCCTTCAAAATCTCTGGTCTCACAGGTTTATTGTCGGGATCGTCAGCATTGAACCAGCACTCCCAGAGTAAATACTCAAGCTTGTAAAACCAATAATGCGGAGTATCTGTGCCTAGGCCGTCACACAGTGCAAAGGTATCACCCACGCCCAAAATCTCCTGCAGGCTTTTGCCTCTGGCGACCGTTTGCGCATAACGTGCATCTTGCTGTGTTAGCCCATTCAGCAGGTTCTTGGCGTCATCAAGTTGGGCGCCTGGCTCATATAATGCTTTCAGCGCTTCCGTCAACCAAGGCACACGGGTCAAGTCTTGACTGAAATACATCATGCTTTGCAGCATGCTGATGGAGTCCCAGTGTTGGCCGGTACGCTTAGTTCGCTGATTGTTTTTGGAAGCTTCTGCTAATGGTGAGGCAATCTCCCAGCGCGTCGCCACGTGACTGCTCTCATGAACATGGCCTTTAATCATAAAATTGTCCATGAGTAGCCGACAGCGCAGCAAACAATGGATAAACGCCTTGCATTGCGTCTTGTCACCAAACGGTTTGTGCTGATGCTCGAGGTTACTCGGAAAATGCTTGTCAAACTCAGCAAGCAGTTTTTTATGATCGACCGAAACACCCGCATGGTCACTGCTAGGTGTGGAGTCACCAACAAACACTCTCAACACATGCAGCAAAAAAACTGGAAATGAAACAAAGCTTTTATACTTCGTGGATAATTCTTCGTCAGTGTCTACAGTGTTTGTTTTTGCATTTGGGGTATTGAGTATGTGCGCTAATGTCCGTGTACCCTCTACTAAAGAGTCTGTACCGCCCTCACTTCGGGTAGTTACCTTACTCAGCAAGTGAGTTCCAATGTGGTGTGCGCTTCGCCCATAGTCGAACTCGGCCTGTAAGCTGTTTTTAACATACCCATCAATGTCGGCGCACAGATCCCACGCCCAAGCATAAACCCGTCGCTCTACCTCTGGCAGTTGGTTGAGCAATCGCGCCTTGAGAATTTCATGTTTTTCGAGCTGCACGCCACGGCTATTCATGCTGTCAAAAAATCGATTCTTATCGGTCTCTTGATGCAGCTTGGTAACGACGAAGGTGGCCTTGGCCCATAGATAGTCACTGAATGCCTGCACTCGACCAGCGCCTGTCATACCTTCCTCTTGCTGAGGCTGGTTGGCCAGTCTGTTGAAGAAGTTGATTATCGTTTTGCGGGCAACAACCATAGCTTCGTTTTTTAACCAGCCATTGCATTCAGTGCTCGATGCGCAACCACAGTCGCAGCCCCAGTTACGCATGAAAGCCGCCAATGCCTGCTTGTCTTGCTCGCGACCAGAGAAATCCAACCGGGCGACTGGTGGTTGCTTGGCACCGACAGCCATAAAGCTTCGCCACTTGGGTAACGAGTCAAGGCTTAAACCTAGCGGTGCAGTCACCAGCACGGAGGCAATAAGCCATAAGGTGGTCATGCGCTGCTGGCCGTCAATGAGTTCAAGACGGCCATCATCAATTGGGCTGACGACCACCGCGCCGATAAAATATTCGGTGTCTGACTGCTGCTGGCAAGCCTCCCAGACGTCCTGGAGCAAGCACTCGACGTGCTGCGTCTCCCACGTGTACAGGCGCTGGTAGATGGGAATCAGAAAGGGTGTGTCCAGCGCAGGAATGTGTCCTGCGTGCTCTTCACTGCCGCTGACCATACGCTGTGCACTGTATTTATTCGCCGTAAGCTCATGGGCGCGATTAGGCATGTTGCTCATCCTTGAAGAACTTGGCGTGCAAGACAGTCGCTAAAGACGTGTGGCTATTCAAATGCGGGCTATTACCCGCTGCGTAGGTGCTTGCGAACGCCTTGAGATAACGTCGTATCACTGGCCTTTTTTTGGTTGTTTCCACCTGCGCTGGCTCAAATTTCAGTAGCGCTTGTGCCTGTTTGCCACTCAGTTTTTCGATCAGAGCCACGGCCTGCAGTGAGGATGGGCATTGCAACAGGTCTACAAAAATTTCATTTGTTGCAAAATGATTTTCTACGGTACTGCGGCGTAATGAGCCTTCGGTAATGCGCAGGCTGAACACGTATTGATCTGCCAAGGTCGCAAAGGAGGCAAAGCGTTCATCCTCAGCAAAGCGATCCAGATAAAACACTAGCATCGCCAGCCATATTTCGATTAACCGTGAATAGCCGGCATCCTGCCCTTGCTCAACCGCACGATGGAGCTGCAGCAAACGCCCGTGTAGGGTTGCATTCTGCTGCTCTGGTTCAACGAGCGTTGAATTGCCTGACGTAATGTCCAGCGGGAAATGCTGTCTATACAGCTCGGTGTATTTGGCGATATAAAAAAAGAACTGCTCGCCGCCCAATAGTGGCTGATTCAGCTGTAACGGTAGACGCGAGACGCTGCGCTCTTCGACGGCAACCTGCGAGCCATTCACATTGACCAACGTTGTGAATGTGAACACATCGGCCTCAGCGTGGTTAGCGTCATGGCTAACATTCCAGTCGCGATAAAAACTCACGGCCGTCGGCGGCGATAGCTGGATGGTCTTAGGGCCGTCGGCTGTGGGTTTCGGTGCCTGTACGGCGAACTCCTTCACCAGTTGCAAGTCGTCCACTTTATTACCACGTTGGCGAAAACGCGTGCGCGCCAGAATCTGCTCGGTCAAGAAATAGGCCAGGCGTTGGCCGTTACCGACCTTTTGCCGCTCATACGCCTCCCACAGATTAGAGCAGCCAATACCCACACTGGCGTCCGAGACCACGGCGCGAAGATGCCGGGCCTTGAGCAGGTCAAAATCGCTCAGGCGCTTGCCGGAGGTATTTTGGCTATCGAAAAAGGCAAATGCTTGGTCAATCGAGGAGATGCTGATCACCACGAACTGGAGCTTGTCCAGCAGCTTCTCGATCTGCCACTTGCTGCCGGGCTCTGTAGCCAGATAGCGTTCAATTTGCCGAAAGTTGGCCGCCAGGTTCTGCTGCGACTGGCTGTCAGGGAATTCCGCTTGAAGCAGTTGTTTGACTGCCAGTGGTTCAATTTTCCCCAGTGCTTGCAACAGCAAGACCAATGTCAAACAGCGTTGCTGGCCATCGACCAGCTGGTCTTTAGTGCCTGTAATCTCTGCGGGTTCCTGGTGCAGGATTATCGTGCCGAGAAACAACGGTGCTTGAGAGGAGGTTGCCTCCGCTGGTTGGAGTTGCTGCTCGATATCAGCCAATAACGACGCAACCTGATCTAGCCCCCAACAATAGCGGCGCTGGTACTCCGGGATGGCCAACGGTCGCTCGGCTAACTCCCGCAGCGAATGCGTGGCAACTGTTACAGCGTCTTGGGCAGTCACGCTGCCAGGGCCTTGGCAGGCTCACAGCGACCAAGTGCGGGGGCCGAGCAGAACGCTCCCATGGCGCTGCCGGCTTTGGGGTTGGTGTTATTCGCCCGGCTGGCGAAACACTCGAGAAAGTGCTGCTTTGGGTGGCTTGGGTACAGGGCGCAGAATATCTGCCACTGGCCAAGCTGGGTATCTGGCACAAAACCCAGTAGATCCTCAGGGTACAAGGCCAGTTCACGGTTGTAGTGTTCCGTCTTGCCCTGCAACCAGCCGTTGGCCACCAGGTGCTTGAGCATATCGTTCTGAAACGTCAGCTCGTTGGCCTTAGCGCCAGCTGATACATTCATGCGGCAACTTCCTTGTGGGTTTGATTGGCTGGCGGTGCGGCCCAGTCTCTTACGTCGATTTTGCCGGTAACGGCGGCGGAGACTAGGGCGGTGCGGCGTTCTTGCATCAGTCCGATTGCTACATACGCCTTCTTAACCATTAACTCGATCTTGGCGACCTCTTGCTCCAGATAAGAAACTATTTCCTTTTGCTCATAAACGCTAGGCAGCAATGTATGCATTGCTCGGAGTTCGCCAACATTAAGATTGTCTTTGCCAAAGCCAAACTTCAGCCTATTTACTTCTGCTTTTCCGTAAGCAGAATTCATACAGTATGTGAAATACTCCTTAACCAACTCATCGGAAGGGGTAACGATTAATGTTGTAAACGTGTGGCATTGATCATATTCATCAGGAACACAACAGGTTAAACCTACATTAGAGCCTGTTCTAACTATTACAACATCCCCAGCCTTCACTTTTTTTGAAGCCTGCGCCTCAGCAAAGCCTGGGTTCAAATACAACATATCGCCCCCATCAAAATATCCCTCCTTTATATTCTGATTTCTGATAATTGGAACGCCTTCTTCTTCATAACAATCCGTTACTGACATTGCCAAACCAACAGCCAGCTTCTTGGAGGCCAAAGACAGTGACTTCAGCGTCCAATGCTCTGGCATTAGCCCGACACTTAAAACACCCGAGTCACGCATCTTGGCGTTTGGGTTCAAACCTTTGGTAACGGCATGGCTAATCACGGCCTGACGTTTTTCTTTTAGCAGCTGAATAAGCTGTTGTTGTTTTTCGATCAGGGTGTCGATCTTGGCTGTTTCGTGGTCTAGGAAGTTTGTGATTCTTTGACGCTCATCAAGCGTTGGAAGCCAAATATTAACTCCTCGCAAAATAGCCTGAGTGATGCTAAAAACCTTTACGCCTTTAACTGCGTATCTAATTTGAGCTCTGAACTCACGAGAGTCGAAGAGATATGCATAGAAACGGCTACATTGCCTATCTGCGGGACGGGCAATGATGGTGTGGTATCCAGAAAATACAACATGATCGGTGGTTAGTTGCGTGAAGTTTCCGGAGCCGTCAATGTCCTCTGACGTGTCTGCGAAAACCAAGTCACCCTTAAGTAATAGAGCGCTTTGTGATGAGATTAAGTAATCCTCACTGACGCACTTGAGCTGGTGAATGGAGGGGTCAAGTTCAAAGCCATACTTTGAGTGAACCTCGCCATAGTTAACGCAAAAGACCCCGTCATCTAATAAGTTTTCTTTGGTAATGCCTAATCCTTTGCCAAAGGAAAACATATAGCGCAACTTGCTAACATCCCAATGTGCCGGAATTTCTCTCAGCCACTCAATTGCGGAGTCTTTGTACTCAGAATACGGCTTATATCGCGCTGCCATCAGGAGTGCACCTCTTGCAGTAAGGCCATAATCTCGGCTGATACGGCATCCAGATCCGCATCGATCTCAAGCAAATTCCGTGGCGGTTGGTACTGGTAAAAGTGTCGGTTAAAGGGGATTTCGTAACCGACGATTCCGACTTGCTGATCCTTAGCGTCCTTCTTGCTGGCATCTATCCAGGCATCGGATACGTGCGGCTGCACTTCTTTAAGGAAGTAAGCCTCGTTAATGGCGTTAACGCTCTGGCTCGGGTCAAGTGCGACGTTTTCGTTGTCGCGTAGGTCGCTATCTGTTTGGTACTCCAGCACCTCGCCGTCGACGGCAAACAAGCCATACAGGGGATTGGCTTTGGTTTTGTGAACCTTCTTGATGATCTTGGCAGCGGCTGGGTTCTTCCAGCTCACCGCATCGATAATCTGCTTTTTGTCTTTGGTGTCCAAGGCAATGCTCTGTTGCTTGCAGGCGGCCTTGATCGCGTCATCAAAAGTGTTCATGTCGTCGTGCTGGGCAGTGCCGATGATGGCCTGCAGGCTTTGTGCTTTCAGTAACAGCCTCTTCTGATCCAGCCACGTTGTTCTGTTAAGCAGATCTTTGATGTGCTTCTCTTTTAGATCGGAGAAGTGCAGTTTGAAGTAGCGCCGAATGGCATCTTCATGTGCGCTCAAGTCGCCGTAACGCTTACAGGTGTCACAGTCGCTCCAGCTCTCACCCTCTACTGCGCTGTACTCCTGGTAGAGCCATTTCATGGCGGTGTTGATGGCACCCGGAGCAAAGCGACATTCAGCTATGCGTGCATCGCTGAATTGGAAGGACTGCCGCAACGGGCGCTCAATGCTGATGCGGCGATAGCCAAACTCATAGCTGTTGAAGATCTTGCTGGCGAAGGTCTTGGCTGCCTCGGCTTTCGGGTTAGCAGCCTGGCGGCCCCGATTACTCTTTTGTGCGGCTTGTTTGTCCAGCTCGTAAGCATCGACTGCGGTAAAGCTGCCGAAGGCGCGGATCACCGTGGCGATATCGCTTTCGTCCATTTCATTGCGCTTGGAACCGAGGGATTTGCGCATTTTTCCGCAAAGATTCACGCCATTGATCAACTGTACCTTGCCCTTACGTTCCTGGGCTTTTTTGTTCGACAGCACCCAGACATAGGTCGAGATTCCGGTGTTGTAGAACATGTCGGTAGGTAGGGCGATGATGGCCTCGAGCAAGTCGGATTCTAGAATGTAGCGGCGGATTTCTGATTCGCCAGAGCCAGCACCACCGGTAAACAATGGTGAACCATTGAGGATGATGCCGATTCGACCGCCGCCCTGGGAGCCGTCGCGGAGCTTGCTGATCAGGTGCATCAGGAACAATAACGAGCCATCGCTAACCCGTGGCAGGCCAGCGCCAAAACGGCCGTTGAAACCTTTTTGCGTGTGCTCGTCGTTGATGTCTTGCTCGATCTTTTTCCAGTCCACGCCAAAAGGTGGGTTGGAAAGCATGTAGTCAAATTCAGTGGCGTCCAGCTGATCGTTCGACAGGGTGTTGCCGAGCTTAATGTTGCTGACGTCTTGGCCCTTGATCAGCATGTCGGCTTTGCAGATGGCGTAACTCTCGGGGTTAAGCTCCTGACCATAGGCGCGCATCACGGCCTGCGGGTTGAGCTCATGTACGTATTCCATGCCTGAAGATAGAAAACCTCCAGTACCCGCTGTTGGGTCGTAAATGGTTCGGATGATGCCGGGCTTGGTCAGCGCATCATCGTCCTCCATAAACACCAGGGAGGTGGTGAGCCGCACGATGTCACGCGGAGTAAAGTGCTCCCCAGCGGTGTCATTTGAGCTTTCCGCAAATCGGCGAATCAACTCTTCAAACACCAGGCCCATGTCGTGGTTGGAAACTGCAGCAGGGTTTAAGTCAGTCTTCCGTACCTTCTGCACAACCTTGTAGAGCAGGTTGGCATCGTTCAGTTGCCCGAGAAATTCGGTGAATTTGAAGTGTTCGAAAATCTCCCGTGCATCTTTGGAAAAGCCCTGCAGGTAGGACTCCAGATTGGCCTTGATGCCGGATTCACCGAGCTTGGACAGATCCATTTTTGAGGTATTGAAAAACGACAGCCCACCGCTGGCACGCAGGAGCAGTTTTTCCTGGGCTTCTTCGGAAATATTGAGTTGCTGGACGCGTGCATGCTCCGCCAGCACCGCCGCCTTGCTTGCCTCCAGCACGCACTCGAGTCGACGCAGCAAGGTGAACGGCAGAATGATCCGACCGTACTGGCTTTGCCTAAAGTCACCACGGAGTAAATCGGCTAAAGACCAGATGTAGGCGGCCAGATTGTTAGAGGCTTGCGACATTATTTGGAATTCCCTGTAGTGCTTGGCGGATGCTAATGCGGTGCGCAGCACGATTAAAAATAAATTTGGCGACATTATGCTGCAACGACAGTGCACCGCTATGGCTAAAGCTGAATTTCCATTCGAGAGGCAGCGCGGGTGCTCGCGCTAGTGCGAAGGGCCGTTTTTGGCGCTGTCTGGTGGGAGCGGGGAGGTAGGTCTGAGTGCATAGGTCGGGACAAAGGGACGCGGACGCGGATCAAAAAAAGGCTCCCCAACAATCCTGGGAGCCGTCAAAGCTGGTTTACACCAGCATACGAGAGAGGGAGGTGATTGCCGCCCCCTGCCTGGCGGGAACAACTCTAGGCATACCAGTCCACAAAACGCTTGAAGTCTTCAAGGTGATTGAAAGTCCAATACTGAACTTCCTGTCCAAGCATTAGGCGTGGAGCGTGTTTACGATTTAGGTTCGAGTTGCGTGTCTCCGAGGCTTTATAGCGCCGTTTGGGGGAGCATGGAGCTGTCCCCAGGGCTGAGAGCTCTGTCCAGCAATAGATTTCATTTCGAACCCGCTCCAGAGCCAACTGACGTCCAGTACCGGTGGTAAACCCTGCAATCTTGTCGGAGGGGGCAGCAATTCGTTTCAGATTCTCAGCGCAATAGGCTTCAGCTTGTCTTGTCAGTTCCATGATCAGACCACCACTGTTGGATTGAAACTTCGGCGACCGGATAACCACCGGAGAGCCTCGGGGACTTCGACAACTGTTCGGGTGCCTTGCTTTGAGGTGACGAGGCGATCTTGAGCGGTCAGGAGCGTTGCGTTCCTTACGGACTTCTCGCTCATCTGAGCCATTATTGCTATCTCCAGCAAGGTCAAGAATCCAGAGTAGAGTCCTTCCAGGGCAGCGGGAATGCCCTCGATATCAGGTCTGTCGGAATCGAGACTCGCGCGAATTCCTCCCATCACCAGTGTTTTTTCCAGCATCTTGGGCGGTGAGGCGCCGTAGTGCTCAACATAGCTTCGACCCGTCGCGACAAAAGCACTCAGATCCAGCCAGTCCGCGTCGTTGTCATGGCCTTGTGACGGCCACTTACCTTCCACCGCATATTCGTAGCAGACCTGTGTAGTGGTCTAATGAAACCGGACACCCATTTAGGCGAGAATGCTCGCCAGATCGAGGTGTCAAATGACCAAACAACGCCGTTCCTTTTCCGCTGAATTCAAACGCGAGGCTGCCGACCTCGTGCTCAAGCAAAACTACAGCTACATCGAAGCCAGTCGTTCACTCGGCGTCGGCGAGTCGGCACTACGCCGCTGGGTTGAGCAGGTTCAGAAGGAGCGCCAAGGTGTCACCCCGCTAAGCAAAGCGCTGACCCCGGAGCAGCAGAAAATCCAGGAACTGGAAGTCCGGATCGCCCGCCTTGAACGGGAAAAATCGATACTAAAAAAGGCTACCGCGCTCTTGATGTCGGAAGATCACGAGCGTACGCGCTGATCAATCAGCTTAGCGTCCACGAGCCGATTGATTGGCTGTGCAAAGTGTTTGAAGTCACCCGCTCGTGTTACTACGCCCAGCGTCTCAGGCGCCGGACTCCTGATATTGAGCGGCTTCGGCTGCGCAGTCGGGTCAATGAACTGTTCACAGAAAGTCGTAGTGCTGCGGGCAGCCGCAGCATCTTGTCGATCATGCGTGAAGACGGCGAGCAACTGGGGCGATTTAAGGTACGCAGCTTGATGCGTGAGCTTGACCTCGTGAGCAAACAGCCAGGTTCTCATGCCTATAAACGAGCGACGGTCGAACGGTTGGATATCCCGAACATCTTGAATCGGGAGTTCGATGTCTCGGCCCCCAACCAAGTGTGGTGCGGCGACATCACCTACATTTGGGCCCAAGGGAAATGGCATTATCTGGCTGTTGTGCTAGATCTTTGCGCGCGCCGGATAGTGGGTTGGGCATTGTCGGAAAAGCCGGACGCCGAGCTGGTTATCAAGGCACTGGATATGGCCTATGAGCAACGAGGAAGACCTCAGGGCCTGCTGTTTCACTCGGATCAAGGGTCGCAGTATGGGAGTCGTTTATTTCGCCAGCGGCTGTGGCGTTATCGCATGCGCCAGAGCATGAGCCGCCGGGGTAATTGCTGGGACAATGCGCCGATGGAGCGTGTGTTTCGCAGCGTGAAAACTGAATGGATACCGACCATGGGCTACCGAACTGCTCAAGAAGCCCAGCGCGATATCAGCCATTTCTTGATGCATCGGTACAACTGGATTCGCCCCCATCAATTCAACGGTGGGCTGGCGCCAGCTCAGGCCGAAGAAAAACTTAACGTCGTGTCCGGGATTAGTTGACCACTACAGGGGCGGGAGGGCAGATTGCCGGTGCTCCTTCAGGCCGAAGCTTGGCGATGGAGGAAAGTGCCGTGCGCAGATCAGCCATCGTCGGTGCACCAAGGCACAACCGAACACCACCGCTCGCCAAGGCCTCTGGATTAGCAGCGGTGGAAGCGGGCGGGGGCCCAGTCCCTTGGCTTGCTGCTCTAGGTGTAGCGCTTCATGACTGGGCATAGGCAGCCACACGTGATATCCACGATGATCCGGGTCACGCATCATCTCGCCTGGCATCGAGTGAGCCAGCGCCACGCGTCGCTTCGATTCGTCCTGGATCGCCTGGCTGACGGTCTCGGCGGTGCCATCGGTCAACCATTGCTCCATGACGGCACGTAGAGCGCGGCCGGGCCCGGTTGTCTGTCAGCCAGCATTTGATCCAGCGCCTCCGGAACGATGCCTTCTGCATCCATACGCACGCCGACGACAGGGGTGCGCTGATGTCGAGCGAGGGCAATCACGCCCGGATAGGTCTGTGCTTCGGTGAACAGTGTGCCGCCCGGACTGCAGACCACCGATAGCGCGAGAGACACCGCGTGATGAGCGCCACCGGTCAACAACAGGCGTCGAGGGTCTGCGTCCACGCCTAGACCTGCGAACCATCGTGCCAGCAGGCGACGATGTTCGTCATGGCCACCTACTGGTGGATAGTCATTGAACAGGCCCGAATCAACGCGCCTAGCTATTGCCGTTAGTGTTCGAGCCAGTAAACGCGCGGTCATTACCGTTTGCAGGGCTATCAGCGTCGTCACAGGCAGGGCCTGTACAACCTTTAGAATTGCGAGCTGGTGCTGGATATCCAGGTGATTGGTCGGTTCGTCCAGCAACAGGATCTGTGGGCGCTGGGCCAAGGCTCGAGCGATGTGCACGCGCTGGCGTTCGCCATCAGAGAGGCTGCGCCACCTGCGGGTGCTCAGGTGGGCAGCGTCGACGTCGCAGAGAGCCTGGTGGACGATGGCATTGTCATTGCCCGACCAGGGGCTCAGCGCCGACAGCCAGGGCGTTCGGCCCAAGGCAACGGCATCGAACACGCAAATCGCATCGTCGGTGTCGGCCTGCTGTTCGACCACCGTGGATTTTCCCGAACCGTTGGGCCCGACGATGCCGAGGGTCTCGCCGCGACGAACGCTCAGGTTGATGTCGTGCAGGAGTGCAACGTCGCGGGCATTGAAACCAAGGCCGGAACAGCTCAATACGGATTCGCCAGCAAAGGGCGCCGCGGCGCTCATCGGGAGCTCCTCCGGCCTATCAGGATCAGCGCGAATACGGGGGCGCCAACCAGTGCGGTGATCACCCCCACAGGGATCACCTGTCCCTGATCGCAGGTTCAGGTCTTGCCGGGTAAACCAATAGGATCAATTACTTAGGCTCGCAGCGATGTGGGCCTAAGGCGTTTATGGGGGTTTTCGTACCTGTACCATGTCTATAAGACACTGGGCACGGGCGTCCCAGTCCGGCCAGAAGGAGCCACTAGTCAGCATGGTGGAAAATAGCTAGCGTTGCTTGGTCTGCCGTCTAAGCTGATTGAGCGGCCTTGGCTTGCCGTCTATGTCGTGAGCAAACGCAACATTATATTTTGCAGTTAAGCCGTTCCCAAACGCGTGATACGAGATGTGTGGAAAGGAGGTGTTGTGACAGGAAGCAAGAAATGCCCGGTCACAAACACTTGTCGACAATCATCTAACGCATTATTGGAGATAAAAATGGCTATACCACTCAGCAAAATCGTAGGCATGACCCCCGAAACTGAGGGCAAATTGAAGGAAAAGGACATCCATGACAGCGATCAACTCTTAGACGCATGTCGGACACCACACGAAAGAAGCGAACTGGCAAAGTACTGCGGCCTGACAAGACCAAAGCTCTTAGCATTGGCCGATCGCGCAGATCTGGCTCGTATTCATGGGGTCGGAGGAGTTTTATCCGACCTATTAGAGCATATTGATGGAGTGAAAGCGATTCCCGATCTTGCCAAGCAACGGCCAGAAAAATTGCACTCTGAGTTGGAGGAATTGATTGAACAAAAGAAAATCAAATTGGTAGGTAGGGCACCCACCTTTGAATTGGTGAAAGACTGGATCAAACAGGCTAAAGCTTTGGAAAAGATACTGTAGCCAAGGTGGGGTGACAAAAAGCGAAGTATTGCCCACCGTAACTGCCTAACAGTTACATCAGCCCGGACTGCCGACTATACTGTTCTTAGTTGGCAGCCGGTTATGCGGCACGTTAGTACGCGACGGTCCGCTTTGATCCCACACGCTCACTCCATTCATGCATTTTCTAGTTCTCGCTGGCGACGCCTAGAGTAGCTCTCTACGACGACGCGCCAGCGCCTGCTCGGCGGCTGAGCCGGCATAGCTTTCAAGGTTGCCACTATGGGTTTGCCGGACCACGGCGTTGTCGCGCCTTTGCTCATCCGTCAGGGATAACTCTTCTGCCCAGCGGGTGCGGTCAGGATCGTCTACGGGTTCAGGCAGGACAAGGGGCATGCTGTCCGGGTAGGGTGTCCGGCGACTGCCAGCGTGGGGCCTTGCAGGCTTCCTGCGGGCTAATGCCAGCTTCATGCGCTGCCTTGGGTAAAGCGAAGGCGAAGCGAATTGCAGCGTCTTTTTCGGACAGAACGTTGACTTGCGTGTTCACCTGCACATCGGCATCATCTTTGGGCATGGCTGGCATCAACCGGGCAAGGCAGTTGGTGTATCAGGTAGGTCGGGATCTTAAGTTCGTGAAACTGCTCGCGCGTGCCGACCGCCCCCTGCGGGCCGACCATCCACTCCAGCTGCACTGCCACCAGCTCCGGACGTTTGCCGATCACTGCCTCGAAGCTTGGATCGTTATCGGCCAGGCGTTCGACCTTGTCGTTCTGTGCCTTGTACTTGGCCAATACATCGTTGAACCACAACGAGGTGCCGACCAGCTTGTCGCCGAGCCCCAGGGCATAGAGCATTTCGGTGCCGGCCTGGCCGATGGTCACTGCACGGCCTGGTGCGTGCTGGAAGGTCAGCGTGCTGCCGCAGTTCTCTACAGTCAGGGGATAGTGGGTAGGGGCCGCATGGGCGAGGGCGGACAGACCCAGACCCGTGATGAGGGCGGCAAAGCGGGGCAGCAGCATGATGCAATCTCCATTTGAAGCGTACGCGGAGCGGGGGTGTACAGTCTGGAAACACATCATCGAACGCTGCCGCAGGAGCAGTGCAAGGCCGGTCACCGAGGTGACGCGCGCGGCAAGGATGTCCTTCCCGGACACCCCGCCGGTTAGTGATTTGCTTGGCCGGCAGGTCTCCTGACTGATGCGTCATCGCCTGGCTCCAGCCTTCCCGGAAGCAATCCCAGTGGCAGTTCAGGAGCAGGCTCAGCACCTACAGTTGCGGGGGCAGTTCCGTTTGATGCTGCATAAGCACCACGGATTCCCTATTAATCCCATTTGGAAACCGGCGGCGGCATGGTAGTCGATCATGCTGCCCAAGGGGGGCCCATGTGCGGATTAGAAGTATTTGAGCCGAGCGACATCGCGACCCTGGTTTAAACCGAACAGTGCAACGCTGACTATATAGAGTGCTTTCAGTAAGTAGCTGCAGAAGCTGCAAGAGCAGGGCTTGGCAACCGCCATCATTTTTGTCGTTGACAACGGTTTGAAACGCTGTAGAATTCGCCTCCCGCAACGAGAGATCGAAGCGAGTCAAGTGTTTGAAGTTAAACGAGAAAATCGAAAAACTTCTGAAAATAAACGCTTGACAGAGACAGAGGAAAGCGTAAAATGCGCACCTCGGTTGAGACGAAAGAATCAACCAACCGCTCTTTAACAACTGAATCAAGCAATTCGTGTGGGTGCTTGTGAGCTCAGACTGATAGTCAGAAAGATTATCAGCATCACAAGTGGCTACATGAGCAATCATATAGTTCATTTTGAGATTGCTGAGCCAAGTTTAGGGTTTTCTCAAAACCCAAGCAGTATTGAACTGAAGAGTTTGATCATGGCTCAGATTGAACGCTGGCGGCAGGCCTAACACATGCAAGTCGAGCGGCAGCACGGGTACTTGTACCTGGTGGCGAGCGGCGGACGGGTGAGTAATGCCTAGGAATCTGCCTGATAGTGGGGGATAACGTTCGGAAACGGACGCTAATACCGCATACGTCCTACGGGAGAAAGTGGGGGATCTTCGGACCTCACGCTATCAGATGAGCCTAGGTCGGATTAGCTAGTTGGTGGGGTAAAGGCTCACCAAGGCGACGATCCGTAACTGGTCTGAGAGGATGATCAGTCACACTGGAACTGAGACACGGTCCAGACTCCTACGGGAGGCAGCAGTGGGGAATATTGGACAATGGGCGAAAGCCTGATCCAGCCATGCCGCGTGTGTGAAGAAGGTCTTCGGATTGTAAAGCACTTTAAGTTGGGAGGAAGGGCATTAACCTAATACGTTGATGTTTTGACGTTACCGACAGAATAAGCACCGGCTAACTCTGTGCCAGCAGCCGCGGT